>NC_018719.1:0-1416934 GCF_000303155.1 Candidatus Nitrososphaera gargensis Ga9.2 | reverse complement strand
CTTGCCGTCATCCTTTTTCAAAAGTGCCCAGAGCTGGCTAAGAACCCGTACAGGGTCCGGGAAGAACATCAGGGCATACTGGCACACTATTCTGTCAAATTTTACATCAAATCCAATGTTCTCGGCGTCCATCTCGGCAAAGTGGCCAGTCGGGACAGATGACTTAGCGATGCCAAGGGCGCCTCTTGAAAAATCAATTCCTACAAGTGTCCCTGAAGGCCCAAGCAGCCGCGCAGCATGCATTGACACTGCGCCAGTGCCGCATGCTACATCTAGCACATAGTCGTCCGACCTGATGTCAGCCGCCTTGATCAGCTCGGCAGTCGACCTGAAGGGGCCCCTTTCCTTGCTTGCCCAGTCGCTGTGGTAGCCGGGTGCGACAGTGTTCCAGTTTTGAATTGAGCTTATCTTGTACTTGACAGGATCGTAGCCTGCGGCCATCATTACCGCCACATAAGAAGTTCTAGCTTGAAATTAATATTCTAACTGTTTTTGACAAACAGAAAAGATCGTGGATAGTAGCTGAAAGCAGACGACAGCGAAATCTTATCGTAAACAACACCAGTAACCATAAAGCACATTTGCACCCTGCCTACAATATGAGTTCAACTCAAAGCATGGGAAGGCTGGAAGAAAGAAACCTTAACACCAAGCCAGATGAAACCCGCAAGTTTGACAAAGGTAAGCTGGATATCGCAAATATTGGAGATGTATCGATTGGCCGATTCACGCTTGAACCGGGGTGGAAATGGTCAACATCTGTAAAACCAATAGTCAAGACCGACAGCTGCCAGCAGCATCATACCGGGTACATCATTTCTGGGCGAATGAGGGTAAGAATGGACAATGGAACCGAAATGGAATGTGGGCCTGGAGACGTGGCGATAATCCCGCCGGGTCACGATGCATGGGTAGAAGGAAACGAGCCCTGCATAGGCATTGACTTTACTGGCGCAAAAACATACGCCCAGAGGTAGGACAGGTAATACTTGACTATCTTTTGCAGTTCTTCAAAGTAATAGCTCTTTTGCTGGCTATCGATGATAAGGGTATGGTAGTGACTTAATGGAAAGCCAGAGTAGCCTCATTTCTGCTATTTTCTTACGTTGCACCGAAGCATCTTTCTCAACCAATAAAGGCAATATCTGACGTGGGATGATGATATGCAAACTGCTCGAACAGATTTGGAGCTGCGGGCAGAAATGCCTGACGATATCGGGGTTAAAGGAAGGATACAAATGCCAGCGCGCATGTGCATTGCTACTACAGCAGCAGTGGCCGGCGGAGCTATCGCCGCTGGACTTATATTGGAGTATTACTTGCGCAAGAGGCGGAATGCAATAAGCCTTGCCTCAAGCTAGAATCGACGCAACAATAGGCTGGCGTAGTTTTTAATCAATCAATCACGCTTCAGCAGTTGTTCCTGCGCCCACTTGTTGTGTCTGGCTGTCGCCAGCTTCAGAGGCAACCGAAGACTATGGATAGAGCTGCGTTATCATTGCAGGCAGGTTCGCTCTTAGCCAATCAGCCATTTCCTTTTCTTCATTAAGATTCTGTGCAAATACTGGCACTGCATCACCGACATCCATAATCTGGGCGAGCTGGCTCAGCGTATCGTGCATACAATCTCGGCATTTTCTATTATCACATCCTCTTTGGCTGCTATCAGCTGTTTCTCTGCTTCTATAACTGACTGCTTCATTGCGTTTGCTAAGCTCTTGGGTGTCGCAGGTAGAGGCAGCAGTGCAGCTTCATGGGTAGCCTTTCCGCCAAGGTTCGAAATAAGTTGCTCGTCTACTTTGTTGCTCTCTCGTTTCTTCAAGGTGGTGCTTCAATTGCTCTTTTGCTTCGGGCAGGGAGACTTCCTTTATCCTTTGCTGCAACCTTGGTATAGCGACATTTTCAATAGCTAAAGCGTCATTAAGGTAGATGACAAGTTTATCGTTAATGGTCATCATCTTTTTGGCATTTCTTTTCGTTCCTGATGGTTGGTTCTTGTGAGCCATCCATCAATCATTGCACCCTATCGATATTATCACTTTATAACGAATGTGTACAACTTATTATTTCTCTTTTATTTCCGGTAGTGGTCCTCATTTGTTCCTACCGTGAAAAATGTGATCAAAACTACCGGCTTTTGCGGCGGAATGATGACTGCCAATATGCTCCTATTGTCCAAGATATGTGATGAACTGTAGATTCCGCTGCCTGCTTGCAGTTATGCTTAAATTCCTTTTTAATTTAATCGTAGAACGTTGAAAGAATTCCGGATACTCCAGAACTGCTCGATCTGCGGCGAGGGTTTTGATTCTGACTACAAGTTATTGAAGCACATGAGCAAGTTCCATCCGCAGCCGAAAAAGACCGGCTGGGTGGGCGGCGATGACTCGTGCAGCTGCGGTGGCCATCATACGCACAAAGACGGCTGAGCCAGCGTTGAAAGCAGACAAGCTCTTCTTCATCTATGTCGCCAAGAATAAAGAGTGGCAGCAGAGACAGCAGGAGGATTGGGGCTACGTTTCATCTATGTCCCGTTTCTTCAAGTGGTGGGCGCAGCGCTATTTCGATGTCGAGCTGCCTGTCGAAGCCGACATCCTGCCCGTGATCCCGGGCAAGCTGTTTGACAGGATGTCGCTTGCATACCTTGTAAGGGACCACTCTGAAAGAGGAAACGATATTTACCACTTTTACCTTGCATATTTCAAGCCGTTCTGGACTGACTGTAATACCGAGGGATACACGGCAGAGAACATCGGGATGGCATGGTGGCAGAGGCCGGACAGCGGCGTCTCTGAGACAGAGCGCTATGTGTTCTATGCGGATAATAACTGCCCCCGGGTGTCGCACGTCCTTGCGCATGAGCTTCTCCGGATGAAGGGCAAGACGAAAAAGGACTATTTTGGCAAGGTTCACGACCTGTGGGACAAGCATGTCTACAAGGACAAGCCCTTTCTGTACTTTGATAGCCGCTTCAAGCGGGTGCGGAAGGATGATTCGTACCGCTTTGCCACACTCGACCCTGCGGAACTTTAATCAAGCGCCCATGAGCAGCATATTGCTGATTGTCGCTTGAAGTGCTTGCCAAGTCTGGCGCGATAGTGTCATCGGCCGGAGTCGCACTCTTGGTGGCGTTCGTAGTCGTTCTGCTGGCGTTCCCAGTGATCAAAGAGTGCGAAGATAGTAAAGAAAGGTGCTCCTACACTTCGACGGCGCCGGAGCAACTAGCCGCAATAGTGCAGCCGGGGTTCCTTGCAGTTACGTTGCTGATAATCGCAGCCGGCGTGTTCATGGTAAGATTCAGCAGGTGGAGAAGTGACAAAAAAACTAGTGGTGGCTCTTAGCTTACGCCGGCGGGGCTCGTTTGCTGCACGTGGTCGCGCTTTGTGTGCTCGTCGGCCTCCTGCTGCGTCAGAAAGGTCTTTCCACAGACCGAGCATCTCACCTGAGCAACGTTCGCTCTGGATGCCATTGCAATTGCTACGCAGACATGTTATTTAATGAGTTCAAACACGCGTCTATAAATAGCAGGAATTTCCAGATTCTTCTGTTGGGCAGAGTGACCTTCAGCAAGGCAGAGCGCGAGTTTCTGGAACGTAACGAGGCATGCAGGATAGCAACATGCCATGACAACATTCCGCACATTACGCCAGTGTCGTACGTTTTTGAGGACGGCGCCTTTTACATTGCAACCGACTATGAAACAAAAAAGTACGAAAACATCAAGGCGAACAACCGCGTGGCTCTGGCAGTTGACATCTACAGCTCTGTTGGCAACAAGGCCGTGTGCATCCAGGGGAAGGCAGAGATAATCGAAAAAGGGAAGGAATTTGCAAGGCTTTACAAGATATTCCACGATCGCTTTGAATGGGTGAGACGGGATCCATGGAAGGAAGGCGAAGCGCCATTCCTCAAGATGACTCCGATAAGCAAGGTCAGCTGGGGACTCTAATAATAATGGGCATCCGGAAAAAACTCGACGATGTGGCCGGTAAGGTGTGTGAAGCCGTGCTGCCGATCAAGCACGAATACCACCTTGGCATGGGAAAGGAGCTGGCGATATGCACTCTGTCAAGCATGGATCTCTTGGAAAAGCTATCCAAGTCTGATCCTGTTATGAACAAGATCGCAATAGCCGGCCGGCTCCTCTCGGAGAACAGGGGCATCGACGCGATGATCAAGTTTGCGCTCGATCATCCAGAGCTTAGGCGCATAATCGTCTGCGGCAAAGAGGTCAAGGGGCACAGGGCGGGTCAGGCCCTGCTTGCGCTTGCCAGAAACGGCATAGACAGGAATGGCAGGATAGTCGGCGCACTGGGGCCGTACCCGATATTAGAGTCGCCAGCCGGCGATGTGGATGCATTCAGGCAACAGGTCGAAATCTTGGACATGATAGGCACCACTGATATTGAGAAGCTACTAGTAGCCTGAAGCCTGCCTATCGCGGTTGACCTTGTTCTTTTTCTTGTATTCCTCCAGTATGTCGGCCGGGCTCATGCCAAGCTCTATCGATGCCTGGACGACAAAATGCCAGATGTCGATAAGTTCCTCCTTTGCCGCCATGCTGTCAAAGGCTGCCGGCTTTTTCCACCACTTCCAGCTCGTAAGCCGCTGGAGCTCCACCGCTTCGTGGATTATCGCAGTCGAAAGCGCCGAAACCCTGCCCTCGGCCGAAGTTGGATAGCGAGATAGGTCCATCATGGATGCAAGTTCCTTCTGCATTGAAAAAATGGCTTCAAGGGTGTCCATCAACCTGCTAGTTCCAGCCGCCTACGTAAAAAGCCTTGTTCTCCGACTGGTGTCGAATGGCAGGGTGCCTGCGAAAGCTTTAAGGCATGATTTTTGCCTATTAGCCTTGACAATGGTTTCTCATCCTTCCGCTAACAACAGCAAGCAGCATCCTTCGCCATCCCTCCAAGAGCCAAACGAAAGCCAGTCTTTTTCTTCCTCTCCATCCTTGGGCAACGTGCTTACTGCATGCCTTGACCTGCTCAAGATCGACGACCCTGAGGTGCGAAAAAAGGCGGTTGAATTTGTAGGAAGTGTCCCACTTGGCACAGTGAACACGTACGGCAAGTGGATAACCGCGGCCAAGGCAATAGCCGACTCGTGCGCAGTCAGCGGCCGGCTGTTCTCCCAATCCGAAATGTGCGACTTTTTGACGGTGGCTGCAAAGGGCGTCGATTCAAAGAGGGCCGGTGCAAAGGCGGTCAACGACGCCACTTTTCACATTTACGTCGACATCATGGAGAACTACCAAAAGTCAGATGACAGGGTGAAGCTGCACTACCCCCGGATCATTGTCGATACTATTTCTGCACTTGACAAGGGGGTTGATACCAGAGGAGAGGCAGTCGGAGTCTATAGCCTAGATAGATATTATCAGGAAAGAAAGTCAACTGCGATACTGGAAGACCCTGCTGCAACCTATGTCGGAACTCCGACAAGCGAAAAGCCGGCATCATCTGCCTCACAGGATCTGCCCTCGTACAGCGACGAGCTGGTGGAAAACCTCGTGCACATCACAGGCAGGCCGCGGAAGGACCTTGAGCAGTCGCTTGCCGGCCTGCAAGCAGCAGACATCAAAAAGATAACCGATCTTTCGCTAAACTACAAGCGCCTGCAAAAGTACAGCAAACTGCTATCAAGCCCGGCAGCCTTCAAGAAGGAGGTTGAAAAGGAGCTTGGGCGCAAACTGACCGACAACCAGCTGCAGCACGCCATTAACTCGATAAGAAAAGCCAAGACCTACATCGAAAACGTCCTCGATGGCAAGTTCGTCCCGCATGGGACGCACGGGATAAACCACGTCAAGCACAATCTGGAATACGGCTACCAGCTGATGGGGCTGATGGAGCCGAGAAAGAGGCGCTCAAACTAGGCTTTTTTGCGCCTGCAGCATCCGCTCCATGTTGAACCGGATCTCTAAAAGCTTGACGCCGTTGACGGTAGTCCAGTAGTAGGCTGAAGATGATGTCGAGTCCATCTCGAGCAGCTTCCTGTCTACGAGCATTTTCAGCAGCCATTCTATCTCGTTATGCTTTAGGTGTTGCTGCAGCGCCGCGATTCTGGCGCGCGACGCGCCTTCCAGCGCGGCCGACAGGATCTTGGTAGACTCCTCAATCAGATCCAATGGCGACGGTCGGGTGAAATCGGATTAAAGCATTTTGACGCTACGTTCTGTATGGAGACTCTATATGTGTGTCTATAATTAGGTAGGGTCGTCCTCCTATCGCAGGGGCCCCAAATACCCCTAATTGATACGGAGGGTCCTTCTACCTATTTAGCGGACGTTTTGTTGGTTGCATGTTGTTAGTGTAGGTAAATAATTAAGGTTTTTGATGTAAATTTATCAAATCCGTGATAGTATCGTCGCGGTCGCCAATTTAGCTCCATATTTTCTCCTTGAAGGTCCACTTTTTGTTGAACAAAAAGTTTCCAACGGCTGCAACCATCACTGCAAGGACCAGCGCGACAGGGTAGCTTACCTGCTGGCTCCCATGCAGCATGTATAGCATCGATAGCTGTATGGCGGCACCCGGTGAGCTAAAGCCTGCAAACAGGCCGTATTGCACCAGTGTCGTGTTTGCCGTAAAGTCCCTATCTTCAAATGTCCACAGCTTGTTGAGGAAAAAGTTTGAAGTTATCGAAAATACTATTCCAGCCACTGCTGCATACAGGATCCAGATGCCCGGCAGCAGTCCGACAAACAGGGTAGTGGCAGCATAATTGACAAGCAGCCCAGTCGCTCCGATCGTGTAAAACCTTGCCGCTTTTGAAAGAAAGCGGACCGAAGCGCGTCTTTCCTTTTCCCGCAGCGACTTGCCATAGCGGTACAGCCTCCACACCGCCCGCAGGTAGTCAAACATGACAGACGAGTCGAGCTTGCTGGCGCCGGCGCGCCTGTTGGTAAAAGTATAAGGCACTTCCTTGACGCGGGCGCCCTTTGCCTTGACCAGAATTTCAAGCAGCATTTTGTAGCCTATCGCGTCAAACTTGACTCCTTCTATGATGCGCCGCCTGAAAGCAAAGAACCCTGACATTGGATCCTTCACTTCGATGCCAAGGCCCACCTGCGCGATCTTTGTCGCGCTCTTGCTCATGAGTCTGCGCTTGAAAGGCCATCCTATCACTGAGCCTCCCTTGACGTACCTTGACGCGACCACGATATCGCATTTCGGGTCCTGGAGCTCCTCAAGCATGTGGGAGATCGTTTGCGGCGGGTGGGAAAAGTCGCCGTCCATGACAACTACGATCTCGCCTGCGGCCGATTGGACGCCGGCAAGTATGGCAGAGCTGAGCCCCATTTTGCCCGGCCGGCGGATGACTTCGATGCGCACTTTTTTGTTGCTGATGTTCTTGGCGTGCTGGGCCGCAATGTCGCCGGTGCCATCGGGCGAATTGTCGTCCACGACGATAATCTCTGCGGCAGTATCTGCAGGGAGCGCTTCGGCTATCGAATCGAGCATCTTGGCTATGTTTTGAGACTCGTTGTACGTTGGAAGGACTATAGACAGCGGCACCTTGCCGGCCTTTAGCAGCTCTTCCTGCGCTGGTGCGCTCACATGCTCCAATAGAACAGCGGGGTATAAAATTATTCTAATTGATGATATCAGAAATCCCGCGAGGCGTTATGGAAAATGGCACGGGCTCTTTGCCTGCCGACTGGACGAGCAGAGCCCTGAACGAGGATTTGGCCGCGTCGACTATCTCCAGCTTGACCTTTATATGTGAATAGATCGAGACCGAGCTCCCAAGATACTCGCGCTGCTGGGAAGGCACCACCGCCTGCGCAATGTTGCGGCCTGCCTGGTCGACTACAGTTATCGGCGCGTTTCTGACCATGTTGGTGACTACGACCGCGCAGCCGGCATTTATCGCGGCGAGCGCCAGCTCGTGCATGTGCTTCATCACCGCAAGGTGCCGGGCAGGCCCCGAGTACTCTGCAGAAAAGAGCGACGTCAGTGTGTCCACTACTACGAGCTGCGGACCTGTGTCAAGGATTTTCCTGATAGCGTTTGTCTGGTCAAGCGTGTTAAGCGCCCTTATAAAATTGATCTTTTCAAGCGCGCCGGGCGAGCCGGATATCTCGACTATGCGCTCTGGCCGGAACGTCCCGGCGGTATCGACAAATATCGCCGTGCCACCGGCCCTTGCGCAGTTGGCACAAAGGGTGAAGCAAAGTTGCGACTTGCCCGAGCCGCTTTCGCCATAAACATCCGTTAGCATGCCTGTGCGTATGCCGCCTCCTCCAAGGAGCGAATCTATTGCTTTTGAGCCGGTAGAAATGGTGGTAGCCAACGTGCCAAGCTCGCTATATCTCTACTATGTACAAAACCCACTTATGAACCTGCGGCAAAGGAACCTTTTTATTCGAGCCACGATTTTTCAAAAGCGATTAGTTAGATTGTCATCTTCGCCGTCATCACAACAGCAACCAAAGCGCCCCCTGTCGACACTGCAGCGTGCGATCAACAGGAAGGTTGCTGTAAGGCTCAAGAGCGAAATAGAATACAAGGGCAGGATGAACAACGTCGACTCGTACATGAACCTGATCCTGACAGACGCCGAAGAGTTCAACGGCTCTGACGTGCTTGCAAACTATGGCAAGGTCGTGATAAGGGGCAACAATGTCCTGTTCATCAAACTAGAAAAAGAGTTCTAGCCATGAAGTCGGTGCTATTTTATAAATGGTAAGAAGATGGTTGTTTACATCTGAAAGCGTAACTGAGGGGCACCCTGATAAGGTGTGCGACCAGATATCTGACGCCGTTCTTGACGATTTTCTAAGGCAGGATCCTGACTCTCGTGTCGCCATAGAGTCAATGACCACGACTGGCATCGTGTTTGTCGCCGGCGAGGTCACGTCAAAGGGCAGGGTGGATGTGCAAAAGATCGTGCGCGACACGATCAGGGAAATAGGGTACGACAAGCCGGATTATGGTTTTGACTGCGACTCGTGCGCCGTGCTCGCAGCATTGCACGAGCAGAGCCCTGATATCTCCCTGGGCGTCACGGCCACTTCAAACAAGGAGCAGGGAGCCGGCGATCAGGGGCTCATGTTTGGATACGCCACAAACGAAACACCAGAATTGATGCCACTTCCGATCACGATGGCTCACCAGATATCGATGAAGCTGGCACAAGTGCGCAAAAAGAAAGAGCTGAGCTGGGTCAGGCCGGACGGCAAGTCCCAAGTCTCTGTCGTTTATGAAGACGGCGTTCCAAAACGCATTGACACGGTAGTCGTCTCGACACAGCACTCGCCGGACATTGGCATGAGTCAGCTGCGAGAAGAGATAATCAACAAGGTGGTAAAACCAGTCTGCGGCAGCTGGATTGATAGCAGGACAAAGTTCCTTGTCAACCCGACAGGCAGGTTCGTGATAGGCGGCCCGCCCGGCGACACTGGCCTGACAGGTAGAAAGATAATTGCTGATACCTATGGCGGCATGGGGAGGCATGGAGGCGGGGCGTTCTCTGGTAAGGACCCGTCAAAGGTAGACAGGTCTGCCTGCTACATGGCAAGATACGTGGCCAAGAACATTGTTGCTGCAGGTCTTGCGGACAAGTGCGAAGTGCAGGTGGCCTACGCGATAGGTGTGGCAGAACCAGTCTCTATAATGATAGACACGTTTGGCACCGGCAAGGCCTCGGAAGAAGAGATCGAAGCCAAGGTCCACAAAGTCTTTGACATGAGGCCGGCAGGCATCATAAAGACGCTTGACCTCAAGCGCCCGATATACCACAAGACTGCAGCCTACGGTCACTTTGGAAGAAACGACCAGAACTTTACCTGGGAAAAGACCGACAAGGCTTTCGAGCTGCGCTAATATTAAAAATAGCCAGAGGGCATAGACTTTCCAGTTGTTGTTGCTAAAGAACAAGGTTGCAGTAGTTACTGGCGCAAGCGGGGGCATTGGCTTCCAGATAGCCAAAGAGTATGCCGCGCGCGGCGCCACTGTTATCGTGTGTTCGCGCAAGATCGCAAGCGCAGAAAAGACTGCCAACATGATCAAGGGCAAGGCATACCCTGAAAGGCTGGATGTGACTGACGCGCCCGGCGTGACAAAATTCGTGCGCCACGTAGCAGAGAGGCACGGGCGCATCGATATCTTGATCAACAACGCTGGATACCCGTTTGACCGCAACATGTGGACAAAGAGGTTCCACGAGGTTGCCGAAGAAGAGTTTGACAGGGTGATAGAAGTGGACCTCAAAGGCACCCTCCGGCTATGCCTTTCCGCGCTCCCGTTCATGATCAAGGGCGGCGGGGGAGTGATAATCAACATCTCTTCGACGCCTGCAGTGTCAGGGCACACCGAGGGCGCGCCCTACACGGTCGCAAAGGCCGGCGTGATCGCCATTACAAAGCACATTGCGCTTGAATACGGGGACAAGAACGTCCGGGCATACACCCTTGCGCTTGGCAACATCTCTAGCGAAGCCACCTTCAATTCAATGACCGTGACTGAAAGGAAAAAGGCGGCGATGGAAAACTCGATGAAAAGGTGGGGCGACCCGTCAGAAGTCGCCAAGGTTGCCGCAAGCTTGGCAAGTGACGATTTTTCATTTGCGACAGGCAACACGATAGTGATAGATGGCGGGACAGTGCTGCTGTAATATGTTTGCTGAAGACAAGGATCTAGAGCTTGCAGAGCAGGAACAAGAGCTGCCGCCAGAGATCGAGGAAAAAAGGCGCAAGGGCGCACTCAGAACAGGCTACACGACAGGCACTACCGCGACGGCGGCCACGAAGGGCGCGCTTTATGCTTTAATTGAGAAGCCAGTCGAGCAGGTGACGGTGTCGCTGCCAAAAGGCAAGACTGCCACGATCAAGATCGCGTGGACAAGAATCGACGGCAACAAGGCCACCTGTGCCGCGATAAAAGACGGCGGCGACGACCCGGACGTCACGCACGGCGCAGAGATATGCTCCACTGTTTCGCTCAGCGACAACGCCGGCCAGATAAACATCGACGGAGGTAAGGGAGTTGGCAGGGTGACCAAGCCGGGGCTAGGGCTTGAAATAGGCAAGGCCGCGATCAACCCTATCCCGATGAAGATGCTTGAGCAGGCAGTCCGCGAAGTCGCACAAGATCAATTGAAAAAACACGGAGTCGAGGTCGTGATATCGGTCCCAAAGGGTGAAGAGATCGCCAAAAGGACCGACAACCCACGCCTTGGCATTCTAGGCGGCATCTCTATTCTTGGCACCACTGGCATAGTCCTGCCTTACTCGACAGCGTCGTTTGCTGCCTCGATCAGGCAAGGCCTTGACGTGGCAATCGCGATGGGTGCGGACACTACCGTTCTTACAACCGGAGGGCGCAGCGAGGACTTTGCCAAGACGCTGTTCAAGCTGCCTGATCACTGCTTTGTGCAGATGGGAGACTTTGCCGGCTACTCGATAAAGCAGTGCGCAAGCAAGAAATTGCGCAAGGCGATCATTGCCGGCTTTATCGGCAAGCTGACAAAAATGGCGATGGGAGTCAAGCAGACGCATGTCGCCGGCTCGCATGTTGACATGGAGTTCATGGCGCGCCTTGCAGCCGAATGCAAAGCGCCGCCAGAGGTTGTTCAAGAGATCAGGGGCGCAAACACTGCCCGGCACGTGTCAGAGATAATAACGAAAAACAATGTCGCCGGATACTTTGATCTTGTATGCAAGAAGGTACACGAGCAGATGAGCGAGCACTCAAAGAGACAGCTAGACATAGAGGTAGTGATGTTTGAGTTTGATGGGCAAGTGATCGGCCGCCATCCTCCTCTTGATGTCTAGCGCTTTTTGTATTGTTCCTTGAGCATTTCTATACGTCCGCCGTGCTTGTCCTTGTAGGATACCCTGCACTGGGTGCAGCAAAAGAACCTCTCAAAGCCTGCAAATTTCAGAACCTTGGGCTTGCCGTGGATGGGCCCTCCGCAGAACTCGCATTTCAGCTTGACTTTAAGACCTTCAACGTAAACGTGAAAGTGCTTCTTTTGCTTTTTCAGCGATTCCAGAGTGTCGTCAAATTCATCCTTGCTTTTCTTGTCCACTTTTGACAGGTCAATTTCAGGTTTGATTGCCTTGATGAGGCCCATATTAACAAGGCGCTCGTACCTGGCCTTGACAGTAGGAGTGCTTACCTTTATCTCGCGTGATATGGCCCGAAAGGACTTGCGACCATCTTCCATCAGCGATTTCACTATAGCAACATCGGTGTCGTCAAGCTGGACAGGCAACGTTGTAACAAATAGCTAATCCATCTTATAACCTTACATTGAAAAGCGACTTGTTTTCCTGTTATAATAGTGATATCATTTTGTATTCTAACGACAGCTTCACTTGCTCCAACCGTATATGCTCAAAACAACCACGATGTTTCCTCTTCGTTTACTATTTGGGCAAGCTCTGAACTAAAAAAAGGTGAGCCTCAAAAAATCCAAGGAAAGCTATGTACAGATTTGTTCCAACGACTAATGAGGACTATGAATATTCAAGACCCTGGCATCCTGTCGTCAAGGTAGTATACTATACAGCAACCCCTAGTGGTAAATTATTCAATGTAACCATCATGTAGAAGCAGAAGTAGACAACAATTGTACTTTAGTTGTTCGATACAATCCGACAAACGAGATTGGCAAGTATTCGGTATATGCGGAAATATCATGGTATTCAAACGGCATTCCGCATAATGCAACTAGCAATACATTTACCTACGAGGTCAAACTGGGAATTTTCCAGAAAATAACTTGCTTAAAAGAATTATTTCTTGGCCGTTCGTAGAAAATTAGCCGCGCCTGCAAAAAATAGAGAAGGTAGCTATGCTACCTTGTAGCTTTGAACTTCTGAATACGTCATTGAAAGGCTGACTTCTGACCCGTTAAAGCCATCAACGGCCGATTTTGGAATATTGTATTCGCGGCTTGCACCCTGCATCACGGTTATAGTGTCGCCAGCTTCTGAAATGATGTTTCCGATGTCGTATCCGTCCCTAGATCGCACGTTCTTGTGTATGACACGCTCCCAGTGGAGTATTACTGGTTCTGACATGCCATATCAGAATTATGATACAACAATGCAATATTTAAAATTAGTTCATCAGCAGAAAAAAGTCGCATATTTACTATAAAATATTGAATATTTATATCTAAATTTGGTTAAAGTTGATGCGTGAGACTGCCACAGTGAGGTTTGGCGAGAACTTTTGCTTTGGCACGACAAGCTCGCCCTTTGAGCTCAGCAGCGACGACGCCTCTGAAACGCTGGGTGTCCCCTCGAACTTTTGAACGGTCTGTGAAGGGTTCGGGACGTTTACCGACGCCAGCTTGTCCTTGTCATAGATCTCGATAGGTATCCCATATTGTTTTGAAAATTCCTCAAGGCCCTTTACCTTTGCCCCGCGGTTGATGCTAGAGATGTTCCTTATGCTTTTGAACGACAGACCTTTTACCTTGAAAACCGTCATGATTCCAGATTCAATGACATCCTTGCTTGTGTCCCAGTGCAGGCCGATCCCGACGACGAGCGACTTGGGCCTATAAATGACCGACTTGCTTATTATTTCAGGATCGGAAATTGCCCTGTCGGAAATAACGAGGCCGGCCTTGAACTCAGGCGACTTGATCTCTTCGATACTGCCAACAACAGCGACATTTTTTGGCAGTGGTGCGTGCCACCAGTTCCTTTCTCCTGCGTCTTGGTAAATAGCGATCTTTTCTTCGTTGACCATGAATGCACTCGTCTTGGTCACGTTTTCGAAGTTCTCGATTGTCCAGCCAAACTCCCTGCCCACGAGATCGACTGCGATTGTCTCGTTGACGTCTGCTGCTGTCGTAATGACGGGCTGCGCGCCAAGGAACGAGGCGACCAGCCTCGCCAGCGCATTTGCACCTCCAAGATGGCCCGATAGCGCGCTTATGACGTGGTTTGCCCTGTCGTCTATGACGACTACCGCCGGGTCGCTCTTTTTATCGACAAGGTGCGGCGCGACCATCCTTATCACCGCGCCAAGAGAGAATATGCAGATCAGGGCGTCGTACGTCTTGAAGAGGCTGCCGACGAGCTGCGTGCTCTGCTCTGAGAACCAATTGATATCGGTCACGCCGTCGCTGTGCTTTGCCGGGACGTAGATCTCTACTTCGGGCATCTTTTGCTTTATCCTGCGTGCTATTTCGATCCCGTGCTTTGTTATGGCGACGATGGCTGTCTTGGTCAAACAGTTAAGGGAAGGATTGCGATGGAAAAATAACCTTTTGCATTTTTCTTATTATCTTAGAACCAGTATCTTGTAGTATTCGTTTTCATATACCGTTCTGTAATGTGTCTCAAGCTCTGCCATCCTGTCTAGCCAGTACTGCGTGGTGCTCAGGGCATCAGTCCCCGGTTTTTCTGTTATGACCACCCATCTGTCGTGTGACCAAGGCTCCTTGAACGATGCCTTCCAAGTGCTATGCTCAATTATTTCGTCGAAATTTGCAAGGGGGATCCCGCTGGTGATCATTACCCTGTGTTCCAGCCCAGAGCCGGTCAGGATCATTATTTTTCCGTTGCCGTCGTACAGCGATTTTAAAGCCTCCCCGGTGTCTATGGCAAGGAGGTTTTCTTTGACGGAATAGCCGCCGATAGCGTCGTTCATTGTGATAATCGTGAAAAAGGCAGGCATTGCCAACTGGGACGCAAACAGCACGCCAATTGCGCCAATTATGATGATCCGCCGCCTGTCTTCTTTGATGTTATTATTATTGTTCGTATTGGCAAGAAAGATGCACGCTATTACTATGATAAGCGGCGACAAGAGCACCATAAAGCGTGAGTTGAACCAGTACGACATTTCGCCAATTCCAATCAGCAGAGAGGTGATCGTAAAGATTGGAGGTAGGGCCAAAAACAGCAGTACGAGTTTCTTGCCGCTGACGTTGGCTTTGCGAAAGATCCAGTACCCTAGTATCCCGGCGCCAAGAAGCAATGGGCCGTACATTGCAAACGCGGTCACGCCATAGATAGACAGGACGTTTGCAGGCTGGAGGAACAAGATCTCCCGAAATGGTCTGTTCTGCGCGTACCATGAAGCGGAATAATACTGAGCGTTGCTGAACTCTAGCGCGTCGCCGTAATGATACTGATTCCATACAAGCCAGAATACTATGTTTGACAGCGACAGGACAGAGGCAAGGATCGCAAATATTTTTTGTTTGTTCGGGCTCTGGCTCTTGCTCCTTATCATAAATACGGCCGCCACGATTATCAAAAAGATCGGAAGAAACCAAGCCTCATACTTGGTAAGTGTAGCAAAAGACAGAAAGATTGAACACAGTATCAGATCTCTCAGCCTGTTGCCGTTCTGGTACCATGACTGGAAATAGTATGCAGAAGCCACGAAAAAGAGCATGAATGGAGCTTCGGTCATCGAAGTGATGCCGAGGTACATGATGTTAGGGTTTGTTGCATAGAGCATCGCTCCTGCAAACGCCGCAAATGACGGGATGACTGCGATGCTTGGCATCTTTAGCGATTTTATGATCTTGTACAGGTACACGGATGTCAGGCCCAAGCATGGCAGGCTGAGGGCAGTTCCTGCAAATCCTGTCGTGAACAATGCGTTTATCAGAGTAAACGGCAAAAGCAGGAAATGCGGAAGTGGCATCCACACCGTTCCGATCTGGCCCAGACCAGGGTTTTCGCCCCAGTCTACGAACTTTCTGGCCGCGACTGAATGCGAGACAGCGTCCCAGTAATAGAGGAGCGAATACTTGTCAACTACGAAATAGAGGTAAAACGCTGCAGCAAGCCCAATCGCCACGACAGCCAGAAATATTATTACTGGCTCTCTTCCCTTGGCAACTGTCACCTGCAGCATGTATGTCCCTTCAAAATGCATGTGAGGATAAAAGCCTTGTCAAGGCAGTTTCTGCCTGACGTCAATGTCGTTTCCCTGATAGTTCAGGGTCATGCTGGTATAAGGGTACAGGTCTGGGTCGTAGCTTCTGGCGTTTCCATAAAAGGTTCTGACGCTGGTGGTGCTGTTGTATGTCTGCACTATCGGCGCTTCATTGATGCTGCCCCGGAAGTGAGGATCGGAAATGAGCACAACCTTGTCGGTTGGGATTGCAGAGTACATGACATCCCGATAGTCATTCATGGCATGAGGCACATGAAACACGAAATTGTAGGGCCATGAATAGACAGGGTTTGCAATTATCGTCGTGTCATTGTCTGCCAGCGACAGGGCAAATGCAGCAGCCTCAAATTGGCTCGATGTTACGTTAGTTGTTATCAGCAGCGTGGTGCTGGCAAGCCCAAAGACTACTATGGAAGCCACTATGCCATGTTGTATCAGCCGCCGCCCTGGTCCGACTTTGTTAATGACGTCATTTATCCAGAGGGCTGCAGAGATGCAGAACACTGGCAATACTGGCATCACATGGAAGTACTGCACGTAACCTATAAGCCACAAGAATACCAGAAACGGTCCTACCCAGAGCAAAACGAACAGGTCCTTCTTCAAAATGGCATAACCAAATCCAAGGATGCCCAGCGCAAGGAGGACAGGATCTGTGATAAGAAAGCCTGCAAAGGCGGTGGTAATGCCGTCGCTGTGCCTCTGTGTCTGCGTCAGAACGCCTCTGACCCAGTTATCAAAAGAGCCGGTGGAAATGCTCTCCGCAGGCCAGATCATCGGAATCAAGACTACCGGAATGAACCAGAGGCCCACATTTCTCAGCTGGTTCTTCTCCTTGCTGCTGCCAGTATAGACTGAAAAGCCAATCAGCGGGATCATTGTAAATACGGGGATCTTGGTAAAAATCGCAAGGCCAAGACACGTTCCGGAAAGCATCATGGCAAAATACTGCTGCTGTCTTTTGTTGTGCGAGCGCTGCAGCTGGAGCGCAAACAAGATCGAGGATAGCAGGAAGGGCAGCAGCAACGACTCTAGCAGTATCCTTCTGGTAAGCCAAGTCATTGGCATTACTGCAAACAGGATCGAAGCAAGAAACGCAATTCTAGAGCTGCCGTACTTGTAGTCTGCAATTTTGTAGATCAGGAACGTGTCAATCACAGCAAGCACTCCCATCCATATCTTTGGCACAAGATAGAGCGATTCAATCGATTGAGCTGAGATTGACGGATTTAGTGAATCCGGATAGTTGGTAAGAGCAAGCAAGCCAGCCAGAAAGATCTGGCCAAACAAGGGATGATCGTAATAGTACAGGTTTTCCTGCAGCATTTGATGTTCCAGAACGTTCATTGCTCTTCTCATGTAGATGCCCTCGTCGTAAAACAGGTCTGGAAAGCCCGTGGCATTCCAGAGGTGCGTAAACGAAGACAGCGCTAATGGAATAAGGATCAGCAAGTATCTCTTGTTGAAAGATACAGAAAGCAATATGCAGAATCTATCAACTATGGCAAAGCTATTAGAATCTAGCGCATAACAAAGAACGCCTGCTGCAAAATACGTGCATGCCAATCTGGCTTTAGCAATGCAAGTCCCTAATGAACGCCGGGACTTACTTCTCAGGCCTACTATAACAAATGCAAGCATGTGAAAAGCAAGATTGTCGTAAAAGGAGAAAATTCAGGCATAGGATGCGAAAACCCCATTTGATATACTCCATTGCTATCAAAGACGAGCTTGGAACCGTCGGGTGCCACCACGGCGGTAAATGTCGCATGTAGAACTGTAGATCTTCTCATGAAATTGTCCATCTTCGCTTATGACTTCAATAGAATCACCCGGCACAAAGTGGCAGGTTTGGGTTTCGTAGACGACTAAATGTGAATTAGCTGCCCATTTGCCATACTTAGACAGCTTGTTCCAAAGTCTAGAGGGACTTCGAATAGCTTTTTGCTGTTTATGTCAAATGTCATGAGTTTATGCTGAAATAAGCCTTTGATTTCTGGATGCGATTGGATTTTAACAAACACTACCTTATTATCAGTACTTACGTCTAGCTGTTGAGAAATACTGCCCGATATTGTTAAGACTCTTTCGGCCTATACTCCTTCAGAGTTAGCAATCCAGAGAGCTTGTTTGATGACTGGTGTCCTTTGTATCTGTCTCACTTTGAACGTACAGTATTCTACCGTTCGAAAGCCATTCAGCTCCAACTATTCGCTCAACCAAGCCCTGCGCTGTCAATTTTGGATTATTTGTTAGCTGTTGTATCGAACCATCGCTTAGCTTATACTTGAAAACATCATAATTTGTATCCATTTCTATTTCATGCTTGGCAATAAATAATAGTTGATCATTGCTCGGTGAAATGCTCGGAATAGAGATCTCTTCCAAGCCTTCCGGAACTTGTAAAATTATACCATTTGGACTAATCATTACGAGGTTATCTCCGATTATGAATCTGCCATCCGAACTCCAATCCCTGAGAAATGTGGTACCATTCGAAATCTTTGTTATCTTTCCATTCTGGACTGGAAGCACGTATGTGTACGTAATCTGTATAATTTTTTGTGCGTAAAATGCAGCTGCGCTGCATCATTTTTTCCACTGGAAATGCGCACATACGCGCGCATAAAGATAATTAGCCCGTGCAAACCATCTGCACAGGTAGTTGAAAATGAAAAAGGCGCTTTTGATAGTTGACAGAGGGAGCAGGGAGCCGGACGTAAGGCAGGAGCTGCAAGAGATCTGCTCGATTGCAAAGCGCCGCGCAGGATATGACTATGCAGACTATTGCTTCCTTGAAGTGCTTCCGCCGTTTATCGGAGAAGGCATAAGCAAGTGCGTGGCAAGCGGGGCCGGCTTTGTCACGGTGATGCCATATTTCCTGTACCCAGGCATGAAGCTGAAAGACACTGTGAAGCAGAGCGCCAAGATAGGAAAGGACAGGAAACTGCAGATGGCTATCACAAAGCCCCTTTCCTACCACCCGATGATGGCGCAGCTGATAGTCGACAGGATAAGCGAGCTCAAAAAAGACAGGGGGATCACATATCCTGACAAAGAGTGCGATGTTGTGCTTATTGGGCATGGCAGCAGCGACAAGAATGCCCGCGACGCTTTCATTCATGCTGCAAACATGATAAGGCCACACTATCGCAGCGTCCACTTTTGCTTTCTAGAACTAGACCATCCAAACATCGAAGAAGGGATCGGGCAGGCGATTGCCGGGAACCCAAAAGTGATATTGATGATGCCATACTTTTTGCACAGAGGAGCACACATCAAGACAGACGTGGTCAAGGACGTAAACGCTGCGCTTGACAAGCATGGCTTTACAAGTGCGTTCATGGCCCGGCATCTGGGCGTCGACGAAAAGCTGGTTGACCTCGTGATCGAGAGGGCAAGAGAGGTGGAGAAAAGGTTTGGCGTCTGATCATCACCACAGCGGCACTGCAGCAGGCAGAGCAATGTCCAACAGGGCATTTGACATTGAGAAAAAGAGCTTTGAAATAATCGACTCTGAAATCGGGAGCCACGATTATAACGAGTTGCAATGGGCCATCGTCAGGCGGGTCATACATGCGACCGCCGACTTTGACTTTGCAGGCAAGGGCAAAATTCTCTTTCATGAAAGGGCGATCGAATCCGCTTTTGACGCGATCAGAAACAGGTGCACCATTGTAACCGATGTTGACATGGTGCTTGCCGCTATGAACAAGAAATCGCTTACCGACCTTGGCCTTAGGACAGCGTGCTACATATCTGACAGTGGAATAGCAGAGGAGGCTCGCAGGTCCGGCAGGACAAGGTCCGAGGTTGCCATGCGCCACGCGGCAAAAGACATGGACGGAGGCATTGTGGTAATAGGCAACGCCCCAACCGCGCTTTACGAGGTCATCAGTATGGTAAGGGAAGGCGTCACAAAGCCCGCACTCGTGGTTGGGATACCAGTTGGCTTTGTCTCTGCGCCAGAATCAAAGGAAGAGCTGGCCAAGATGGATGATGTGCCTTTCATTACAAACGTGGGCAGGAAGGGCGGCAGCCCGGCGGCGTCTTCAATAATAAACGCAATGCTGCTGTTGTACCAGAGCAAACAACAATAGTAGTAGTCATCATCTGCGTGAATATCTAGCGCACGCCTGCATCAACCTGTCAGGTAGCTTTGTGTCTGCAAAGTGCAGGTGCATGTATGCTGCAAGGCCGCTTCCATTTACGACAAGACCGTCCTTGTCTCCCGTTATGCCTTTGCCTTTTTTCATCGAATACGCAAACTTGGAATCGCGCGCAACATTTTCAATAGAAGAATAGTGGAATTCATGTCCTCGCAGGCGCGTCCTGCCAAAAATGGGCCCATCACATACCGCCTCCGTATAGTTCAGGGTGAGCCTGCTCGTCATGAGCGTGTCGGCGTCTACCAGACCTGCCATTTTCCTCGCCTTTTTCTCGCCTTTGTAGCCTCTTATCGACCGGGTGAGGTACATCAGTCCACCGCATTCGCCATAGATCGGCATGCCATCCAACACCGCTTTTCGGATGGATTTTATCATCGATTGGTTCCTTTCCAGCCTGTCTGCAAGCACCTCTGGGAACCCGCCGCCAAGCATTATGCCATGAATGTATTCAGGCAATCTTGCCTCCTGCACGGGGCTAAAGAACACTAATTCTGCTCCACTCCTTCTCAGCGCGTCAAGGTTGTCTGCATAGTAGAAGTTGAACGACTCGTCTAGAGCAACTGCGATCCTTGATTTTGTATCAAGTCGAGTACGTACAGGAGCATCTGAAAGTAGGCTTGTGCCGCAAAGCTTCAGTATCTTGTCGATGTCGATCTGGTCTGCAACATATTTTGCCGCGGCGACTATTGCCTTCCTCTTTACCTCATGCAGCTCTGGCGCAGGGACGAGGCCCAGATGGCGCTCTTCCATCCTGATCTCGCTGTTGCGCCGGACAATGCCTACTACCGGCACCTTGATCTTGCCGGCCAGCGCGTCGGTGATGTAGCCAGCGTGCCTTTCGCCTGCGACATTATTCAGGATTATCCCTGCTATCCTGAGATTCTTGTCAAATTGCAAAAAGCCAAGAATGATAGCTGCTATTGATCGTGCGCTCTTGGCAGCATCTACTACCAGCACTACGGGCGCGTCTAGAATCTTGGCCACGTGGGCAGTGCTGGCAAAATCGTCCTTGCCAGACATGCCATCAAACAGCCCCATGACTCCTTCGATCACCGCGACATCTGCGCCTTGGCAGGCGCCAACAAAGCAATCAAGCACGCCTTGCTTGCCCATCATCCAGACGTCAAGGTTGCGTGACTGCCTCTTTGTTACAAAAGTGTGGTATGAGGGGTCGATAAAGTCGGGCCCGACCTTGAACGGCTGAACCTTCAGGCCCCCCTTCCTGCGGAGCGCATGCATGACAGCCACAGCAACGGTGGTCTTGCCCACTCCGCTTGTGACCCCTGCAATGACGATTCTTGGGATCTGCACTAGAACAGAGTTGGATTAGTTTTAATTTTAACTTTTTATTTAGATTGATTTTTATCTTCACGACGATTAACGTGTATAACAGATGTCAGAAAGGGGCCTTGTCATAGTATACACCGGCAAGGGCAAAGGCAAAACTACAGCCGCCCTTGGAATAGTGCTTCGGGCGGTTGGGCACGGCTACAAGGTCTGCATGATCCAGTTCATCAAGGGAGAATGGTACTATGGCGAACTAGCAAGCTCAAAAAGACTCGAGCCAGAATTTGAGTTGATAGCAGCCGGCAAAGGGTTCGTAGGAATAATAGACGACGACCACCCGATCGGGGATCACCAAAACGCCGCAAAACAGGCAGTCTCGCTGGCAAAAGAGAAGCTTGCATCAGGTGCATACGACATCATGATACTGGACGAAATAAACTATGCAGCAAAACTTAACCTGATTTCAGAACAGGACATACTGGACATAATTGCTGCAAAGCCAGAAAAGACCAGCCTTGTGCTCACCGGCAACTATGCGCCCGATCCTGTGATTGCGACAGCAGACCTTGTAACAGAGATGAAGGAGATCAAGCATCCCTACCAAAAGGGGATAAAGGCGAAAAAGGGCATCGACTTTTAGCGCTTGTTTGCCATATTGGTACATGGCAAGGAAGAAAAAAGCTGTCAAAAAGCGCACGACAAGGAAAAGCAAGGGCGCCGCCAAGAGAAAGAAAAGGCCCAGGAAAAAGCCGGCAGCAGTCACGATCCGGCGATCAAGCGGTAGAAAGGAAAAGTTTGACCTTGACCGGATGGCTGCAACTACCAGCAGATCGGGGGTGCCGTTTTTGATAGCCAGAGACATTGCCAAGAATGTCTCAAAGCAGATCAAATCCGAAGCAAAAGAAAAAAGCAAAAAGACCGTGACTGCTGGCAGGGTAAGAAACATGATCGCGGAGGAGCTGCGCGGCCGGAACCAGCAGGCTGCCGTATCATCATACATTGGTGAAATGCCAGAAAACACACAGCACGACAAGGCCAATGTAGACCAGTATGAATCACCCATTGGAAGTGCTGATACTGATCAGCATAATGCGTACAGGGCAAACAGGGACAGTGTAATGCACGACCGGAGCAAGCGATTTGCATCGTCTGCCTGAGCATGGAGCAACCTTAAAGTATGCCATTTGCACCGTGTATCGTAATAATCAGCAAATGACTGCCACCGATGAGGTTCAGAGGCTTCCTGAGGAGGGAGAAATTGTGATTGCTACTGTCAAGGAAGTCACCGGCCACGGCGCATATGTCACGCTTGACGAATACAACAACATGACAGGCTTTCTCCACATCTCAGAGATTGCAACCGGCTGGATAAGAAACGTCGAGCGATACGTCAGGCCAAAACAAAAGGCAGTCCTCAAGGTCATCAGGGTCAACAAGGCAAGAGGAGAAGTTGACACCTCTCTCAAGCAGGTCTCAGGAGAAGAGCGCAAGTCCAAGCTGATCGAAGTAAAAAAGAACGAAAAGGCGACCGCGTTCATGGACTTTATCAAGTCAAAGCTGAAGCTTACTGATCAGCAGGTCGCAGAGATAGAGGAAAAGATTCTGCAAAAGTATGATTATGTTTACGACGCTTTTGAGGCGGTGGCAAGGAAGGGGCCGGAAGCCATCCAGAACATCGACCTTGCGCCGGAAATAAAGCAGGCGATAGAAGAAGAAAGCAACAAGATCCAGATCCCGCAAGTCGAGGTAAGGGGCATAATGGAGATATCATCAAAAAAGCCGGACGGCATTGAAATTATCAAGAACACTCTTGCCGGCATCGAAAGCAGCAAGGGAGGCGCGACCACCACTGTGACCTATGTAGGCGCACCAAGGTACAGGATAGTGGTGACTGCGGAGAATTTCAAGGTAGCCGAGAAATCGATGAACAATGCTGTGGAAAAGATACGGTCCGCAATCGAAAAGCAGCACGGATCTTTTAATTTTACTCGCGAAGAGTCGAAAAAGTCGCACCAGTCAGGTTAAGTCATATGAAGCACCTAATACGCAAGTGCCCCTCATGCAATACTTACACGCTCAAGCACGAATGCCCAAAATGCAAAACTCCAACCACGGACCCGCATCCACCAAAGTATTCTCCTGACGACAAGTATGTCCGCTACAGGATAGCGGACAGGTATTCGGAATCCTGACAAGAATTATAAGTAAACTTGCAGGCATTGAAAGCAGAAGAAGATGCGTTTTGCAATAGCGGGTGCAGGCGTGGCAGGGAGCTACCTTGGCAAGATGCTACAGCAGCGCGGCCATGACGTCGAGATCTTTGAGGCATCAAAGAAGGAGCATCACTGGCCCGTCTGCGCGTGGGGCGCATCAAGACACATGCTTGAAAAGTTTTCAGATCAGGCAGGTCTTGATTTTGCCAATTACATTTTCCATGTCGGCCAGCGGCTCAGGATGGAGCTTCCAAACGACAATGAAGAATATCTGGACCTGAAGGGCCTTGTGACCTATGACAAGCACAGATGGGAAAACGACCTGCTAAAGGACGTAAAGGTGACATATGGCGTCAAGGTCACACGCGAGACATTTCCATTTGACAAGTACGACTGTGTAATAGACTGCACAGGCCTCCACCGGACCCTGCTTCCAAAATCCGAGCAGGACTTTTTGATACCGGCGTACGAATACCTGCTTGAAAATGTGCATGGCATAGACGAGTTTTACGTCATAGGCTACAAGGGCGCAAAAGGGTATTTCTGGTATTTTCCGCTTGACGGCGGACGGGGCTACATGGGGGCAGGAGACGTTCAGAAAAAATACTATGGAGTGGACGAATTTTTCAAGGAGCACCCGGAAGCAAAGGTCGTAAAAAAGATAGGCAGGCCGATCAGGCTGGCCCCGCCAAAGCGCATGGAGCCGTTTTACGACGGCGACAGCAACATAATTGGAGTGGGCGAATCGATAGGCTGCGTTTTTCCGATGCTGGGCGAGGGCATAATTCCATCGCTTATCTGCTGCGACATATTTCTGGACGTGCTTGGCAGGAGTAACAACAATAACGGCAAGTTCGACTTCAAGGAATATCGCAAACGGGTGCTTGATAGGTTCGACTATTACGACGATGTCTACAGGATAGTTAGGCTCAAGATGGACGGCAAGCTGAGCACGATAAAGCACGTAAATCTCATGATGAGCATGTACCGTCACATGAAGAAGGAAGAAAAGCGCTTTGGCTTTGAGGTCAGCCTAGACAAGATGACGCGACTGGTAAACGCTTTATAGCAAGCAAACAGCAAAGAAATCGATTTGAAGAAGAAAAGCCCTAGCGAATCAAAGACAGAGATGACGTTGATGATGCTTCCGTCAGATGCCAACCCAAAAGGGAATGTCTTTGGCGGTGTGATACTAAAGTATGTTGACCTTGTCGCAGGGATTGTGTCAAAGAGACATGCGAGAAACACAAACTGCGTCACTGCCAGCATTGACAGGATGACATTTCTAAAGCCCGTGTACATTGGCAACGCGCTGATCCTGTCTGCCCGGCTCAACTACGTCCACAGGTCGTCGATGGAAGTAGAAGTGACGATCGAGGCAGAGAACCTTGATGACGGGACAAGGGTCCGCACGGGGACTGCATTTGTAACCACTGTTGCGCTTGACAAAAATGGCAAGCCGACAGAGGTGCCTCAGCTCGTACTCAAGACGGCTGACGATAGAAAGCGCTTCAAAGAAGGATATGCCAGAATGCAATCGCGCCTGAAAGAAGCCGGCAAGATTTAAGAGAGACACTGACGCTAGCTAAATTTTCGTGATCGTATAAATCAGTTGTAGTCATTCTTGATCAGATGCAAGGCGATGAGCTCGACAAGGAAGGGTACTGGTCCAACGAGCTGGACTCGCTTGGAATCAACGTAAAGAGGAAGAATGAGCTGAACGACAGAAAGGAAATGAGGGACCTTGTAGAAAATGTAAAGCAGGTCATGCTCCAAGAATACAGGAACGCCTATACTGGCTGACTGATTGTTATTACTCGTATTCTTCCAGCTCTTCGTCATCACCGAGATCACTTGTTGTTAGTGTATCTGGCTCTATTACGGTTTGTCTCATTAGTGTACTGCCAGTAGCAAAGTTGGCATTAAGTGTCTGCAATTCAGCAAGGATCTGTCTCAACAGTTCTAACTGCTCTTCCTGAGCGCTTGGTTTTTTTGCTCTTTTCTTTTTGGCGGGCAATAACCAAGAAAAACATTGTTGCCTTTTAAATCTGATTATGGATACAACCTCCTCCACTTTCAAGGTACAAGCTTTTTGCTAGCGAAAGGAGAGCCGTTAGGGTCTTGTCAATAATAAAATTTTCTTCATTTCTGGCACATAGGTATCACCATGGCTACCTTCTGCTGACCCATGTAAATTAATAATATTGATTGATTTTACTTACCAATTCGAGATCATTCTACTAGTGTAATATAATGATATCAAGTGTATCTTTTTTCAAGATTCATGTACTTGTCAAGGTCTACAAAGCGGTTGAAATCTTTGAATGTGACCATCATCTTGCGTGTCTCTTTTGTCGCGCCAGTCTTTTTCAGCTCTGTTAGCACCTCTCTCATGGCGTACGTGGCGCTGTAAAGTGCCGACAGCGGAAACACGGCTATCCTGTAGCCAAGCTTTAGCAGCTCTTGGGCAGGCAAGGTCGGCGTGACCCCATCTTCTATCATGTTTGCCACCAGCGGCGCATCTATTTCATCAGCTACTCTTTTCAGCTCTTCGACAGATCTTGGAGCTTCTACAAATATGACGTCGGCCCCAGCCTTTTTGTAAGCCTTGCCGCGCTCTATCGCTTCATCAAGGCTTATCGGCGCGCGGGCGTCGGTCCTTGCGACTATGATAAAGTCTTTGCTCTTGCGCGCTTCAACTGCCGCCTTGAGCTTGGGTAGGTACTCGTCCTTTGGTATGACGTCCTTGCCTATCATGTGGCCGCATCTTTTGGGCCATATCTGGTCTTCAAGGAATATGCCGGCAGCACCCAGGCTTTCAAGGTCCTGCACAAGCCGCCAGACGTTGAGCGGGTTGCCATATCCCGTGTCGGCGTCGACCAGAACGGGGACGCTGACTGCGCGAATTATCCTCCTTGCATTGTCGACGGTCTCGCCGGCGTTGAGGAACCCAAAGTCTGGCATCCCAAGCAGCGCGGCTGATGATCCGTACCCAGTCTGGAACATTGCATCAAAGCCCACCTGCTCTGCTATTCTGGCGCTCAACGCGTCAAAGACACCGGGAAGGATGATTATCCTGTTTTTATCTTCAAGCTGCTCTTTCAGCGACAACAGTCTTGCTTTCTTGGCCATCAGTGGGGAGAACAGGCAAGAACGTTATATTATTAGCTTTCCACCGGCCATTCGCCTGGCGTTATCAATTCGACAAGGTTGCCGGCGGGGTCGCGGAAGTAAAGTGATCTGCTGCCACCCCCACTGCCACTGCCATTCCAATCAACCTCTTTTTCTATTGCGATCCTGTTCTTTGCCAGCAATTCCTTCCAGCGCAAATAATCGTGTTCTTCTATTTCCATGGCAAAGTGGATGCTTGCCGGCGGGGTCTGCGCGCCGTGTGTTGGTAGCCTGTAGTTGTCGATGCTGGTCTTGGCAGGGTTGAATATCAAAAGCATGCTCTTGCCGGCCCGCAGGAAAACAAGCTTGTTCTTTTCTTCCTGCACAAGAGGAAGATCTAGGATCTCGACATAGAACTTTTTCATACTGTCAAGGTCGGAAGAATAGATGCACGTCTCGACAACTTTGTTTATTTTCATGATTATTGTTGCTGCTGTTGATTTTGCTCTATGGGCTTTGCTTCATAGTTACCATCGGGGTATTTGACTACGAATAGCTGGCATCTCCTGCATTTGTATTCTTTTACGGGTGGGTCGTGCAGGACTGATCCGTTCAACCACACCATGATTGCGCCGCAGGAAGGGCAGTTCATCATATGTGGTGGTAGGTTGATAAAATACAGTTAATATATCTTTATTATTATCAGCGCCCAATCTGCCTCTTGGGCCGGTACTCTCTCATTTCTGTGCCGCAGTAGATGCAGCGGTATACTTCTAACTGCGCCCCGGATACCCTATCCGTGCGCGGGTAAAACACAAGCTCGCGGCTACAGTAGGTGCACTTCATCGCCAACAATTCCACCCCGTCCAGTATAAAAATTCCGCCTTGCTAAAAATTACATCAAGCCGCATCAGCAGCCTCCCTTGCCCTGTCTATGCCTTCCCGAATAAGCCGGAATGCCTGCTGCGCCATTTCATTTGGGATGTCCTCTAGCACCAGATCATTGGCATCCATCTTCAGGTTCAGCATTATGGTAGACCTAAGGGGGCCTTTGTCAAGGACAATGTTTGTAATGTCGCCATAGCTGTAGTCGACGTAGCTCTTTTTTATCCTTAACATCGAGGGCCGCCGGAGTATTATGCGCTTGTTGGTAATGGTGGCAGACTCGATATTTATCGATGGTCTGTATTTCCTCTGCTTTATGTTGAATAACACCTTCTCATCCTCATCAAGAAGCGGCAGGATGTCGTCTGGTACTTCCACACAATATCATGCAGCTGCAGTTTAAAATCTGTAGCATGCCAGAGTACCGGAAGAAAATACTCGTAAGGATATGACTTTTTAGTCCGTCTGGCGTGAACTGTCGCGTATTGATCTCTGATAGCGAAGGCGCCGAGCTTGTCAGGCTGGCCAGAAAGGCCGTCGAAACATACCTGCGCGAATCAGTAATAATCCAGCCTGAGCAGGATGCAGGGAGGGCCGCCGGAGTATTTGTCACGCTCAACTACCTGACAAGGAACAAGGAAGAGCACCTGCGCGGCTGCATAGGCTTTCCACTGCCGGAAAAAGAACTTTACCAGTCTGTGGTGGAGGCGGCCATCGCTGCTGCGACAGAAGATCCTCGCTTTCCGCCGGTAGACAAACAGGAGCTGGACAGCATAATCTTTGAAGTGAGCGTCCTGACCCCGCCTGAGGAGATCAGGACCAAATCTGCAGCTGATTATAGAAAAGAGATCAAGATCGGAAGGGACGGGCTCGTCCTGCGCTGGCGCTACGGCTCAGGGCTCTTGCTGCCGCAGGTGCCGGTGGAACTAAAGTGGAATGTAGACCAATACCTTGCCAACATATGCTACAAGGCCGGGGCGCCGGCTGACGCATGGCTGGACCCTGCATCTAAATTGTACAGGTTTCAGGCCATAGTGTTCAAGGAGGTAGAGCCAAGGGGCAAGGTTACAAGACTTGAGCTATGACAATATTATATAATCAAACTTAGTAGTCCCATTCGTGGGCGTAGCCTATTTTGCTCCATACGGGGTGGGCCTTGGACATGCTAGCCGTCTGGTCATGGTGGCGGACCAGCTCCGGGAGGGCGGATCAGAAGTCCAGTTCTCGTCATACGGCGAGGCTGCAAGTTACGTTTCATTGAGAGGCTACAAATGCGTCACTGTTGCGGCAGTCGAGTTCGCATGGAGCATGGAAGGGGGCTTTTCTGTGAAGAACAGCTTAGCCAACATACCGCTCTGGTTTGCCAACTTTTCAAAGCAGGTAAACCAAGAAACTCGCAACATGACTGCGTGCAACCCCGACATCGTGGTGTCTGACTCGCGCCTGTCGCCGCTTGTGGCCGCCAGGCTGCTAAAGATACCTTCGATAGTTGTTCTGAACCAAGTCAAGCTCTTGCTGTCACCGCGCCTACGGGAGCTTGCAGTTTCGCGCCTGTTTGAAAACATGGTTGGCGAGTTCCTCGGCTCGATGTGGACAATGGCAGACCGCATATTGGTGCCGGATCTCCCTCCGCCATATACTATAGCGGCGCATAACATATGGGAGGTAGGCTCGGCGGCTCAAAAGCTTGAATACATCGGGTTTGCCTCGCCAAAGCCGCATGTAAGCAAAGAGCAGGTAGACAAGGTGGCCGACAGTCTTGGGCTTGACCGGTCACGGCCGGTGGTGTTCATACACGTGAGCGGCCCGGCGCAGACCCGCCCGGCGCTCATCAGGGTTGCACTTGAGGCGGTCAAGAAGCTCGATCCCAAGATCCAGTTCGTGATCTCTGAAGGAAACCCAAAGGGTGAGAGCGAGCCCCGGCGAATTGGCGAGTCGGGCTGGTACTACGGCTGGTGCCCGGTCCGTGACGAGATATTTGCTCTGAGCGATCTTTTGGTGCTCAGGGGTGGGCACGTGGCGCTGTCGCAGGCGATTCAGTTTGGCAAGCCTGTAGTGACTGTCCCAATTGAGAACCACGGGGAGCAGCTTGGCAATTCGGCCAAGGTGGCTGAGTTGGGGATGGGCGTGATGCTGCATCCAAAGGGGCTAAAGCCAGAACAGCTTGCAGACGCAATCTCGCAAGTACTTGGCAATGCTCAATACAGAAACAAGGCTGCCGAGCTCCAGAGTCTGACTGAAAACCTGAACGGGATTGACAACGTGGCGCAGATCGTCAGGTCATATCTTTGACGCAAATGTATGCCGACTTTTTGCCCACGATAGCCAGAATCACCCTGTCAGCTTCCTGCTCGCTCTTTGCCGGCAGGGCGTTTATTTCTGCCAGCTTGCCAACAAGCGCGCCGGTAGAAGCAAATTCGATGTCCCTGTCTACATAGTCGGCCTTGGCCGCCTGCTGTATCACTTTGACGTAAAACTTTTCATCAGGCAAAATTGTTTCGCTCCCCGCCTGAACAATTGCATTTGTGATGCTTGAAAACCGACTTGGTACTTTTCTTGCTATTGTGGTGATATCAGCTCCAGCAAGGTTGGCCAGCCTTGATGCAAGCTTGGTAGGGTCGCGTCCTTCGCAGATGATGCATCCGCCTTCGTTAGAAATCCTGATGTCCAGCCCCCTTATGGAGCGGGCAAGTGCCCGTCTGCTTGTAGAAGCGGAAGGAGGGAATATGAGGACTACTACGTTCAACTGATCCTTGATGCAAAAGGCGGGTAATTATGTTGTTGTTAGATATAATAAAAGAAAATAAGATAAAATGGGCGCGTAGCCCGAGGGTTTTTACCAGTGGTGCTTTTCGTCCGGAATCAGGCCGATCTGCTCGCGTTCAAAGTACCTTTCCAGCTCTTGTGCCCACTTTTCTTTTGCAGAGCCACCGCCGAGACCTTTTCTCCTCAGCCAGAAGGCGATGACGCCTAGCAGGAAGACTGCGAACAGCATGGTTCCGAATATGTAGACCATGACGTCGTAGAAGAGTGGGTCGTACGCTGGACCTATCTGCCCAATTAGACTATCGAAGACCATTATCCTTATGCAAAAGGATCCAAAGATATATACATTTTGGTTGCAGAGAGTTTAAAGAACGATTATCATCCTGTCTTATTGAAGCTGGATTTAAAATAAAACAAAAAGAGGGAGGGTTAGGTTGAGACTGGCTTTGCGCCTCTGCCCTTAAAGAAGAACGCTGCAGCAACTCCACCAAAGATTGCACCGAGAACGCCAATGAAGACTGCCATCTGGCCTGTCTCAGTTGAGAGCATTGGTGTTCCAGATCCGGTGGATGGGTTCTCTTGTGCCGCTATCAGTCTTCTCTTTGCCAGAAGAGTCGTGTCGTTGCACTCGTTCCTGTCGATTCCCAGCTGTTCGCATTCTTTCAGTTGTTCTGGAGAAGCTGTTCCTCCGCCTCCGCCATACAAGCCCTGAGCGTATGCGGTCTGGAGCACAATTACAGGGGTGGCAAAAACCGCTACAGCAGCTAGAGCCATCATGATGATTGGCTTGTTCATATTACCTAACCTCTTCGAATTCTGCTATTTAACTTTTTATGGAATAGACTTTACACTTTTTTGGCGAACCTCAAACGCCAGTCATGCAAGCAAGTAAACATATAAGACGTGCGTGCAGTGTGGTAAGGATATATGGCGCGAATTCATGTTCACACTCATGGCAAGTCTCACTCTACCCGTCCTACCTCAAAGAGTTCACCATCATGGCTGAACCAGAGCAGGGATCAGGTTTCATCACTTGTTGTCAAGCTTTCAAAGGATGGTCTGAGCCCAAGCGAGATAGGCTTAAAGCTTAGAGACGAGCACAGGATCCCTCTTGTCAAGCCGGTTCTGGGCAAGAGCTTAACCGAGGTTCTGGCTGAAAACAACATCAAGCCAGACATGCCAGAGGATCTAGACAAGCTAGTGAAAAAGGCACTTGGCCTTCAAAAACACCTCAAGGTTCACAACAGCGACCACCGGAACGTTCGTTCGCTCGAGTTGGTAGAGGCCAAGATCCATCGGCTTTCCAAGTATTACAAGAGCATTGGCAAGCTTCCAAAGAACTGGAAATACGCCGCGGTTATTGCTCAGCTAGAGTAAGGTTCCTTTAGATGAGCGACAGCGCCAAGCTTATTGAAGCTCTAAAACCATTTTGCGAAAAACTGAGATCAGTAGTGGAGAATGGCAACGAGATTGCAGTCATTACACACCTTGACGCCGACGGCATAACGTCTGGCAGCATAGTTGCAAGCGCGCTCAGGCGCATGGGGGCGCGCTATTCTGTCCGGACCATTTCTGACATGAACCCTTCAGTCATTGAAAGGATGAAAGCTGACAATCGAGATTTTTACGTCATAACTGACCTTGGCGGAGGCTGGGCGTCGCACTTGAGAAAGAGCCTTGGCGACAAATGGGTCATAATTGACCACCACCAAATACCAGAAGAAGAAATACTGACCGATGACGACGGCCAGATATTGAACGCGTGGAAATTTGGAATCGACGGTGGCAGGCATGTGCCAGCGGGCGGCATGGCCTACATGGTTGCAAGCACGCTTGATAGGAAGAATCGCGACCTGTCGTACATTGCAGTCGTTTCCGCTGTCGCCGACAGGCAGGACCAAGGCGACAAAAAGTCGTTTATCGGCCTGAATACTGAAATACTGAAAACCGCCCAGTCGCTTGGCCTTGTGAGCGTAGATCTGGACATCATGCTGACAGGGCGGGAGACACGGCCGCTTCACGAGGCTCTTGCATACACCTCTTGTCCATACATCGACGGGCTCACATGGAACAGGGAAGCCTGCTACACACTGCTCAAGAACGCAGGGATAAGGCTCAAGGACAACGGCCGGTGGCGCGTGCTGGCCGAGTTTTCGCAGGAGGAAAAGAGTGCAGTTCTTGACGCAATAGCCAGGTTTGTCGCCACTTCAAACAAGACCTCAACGAGCGTGCTTGATGACCTAATCGGCTACGTCTACACGCTTGCGGGCGAGGACAAGAGGAGCCAGCTCAGGGACGCAAGAGAGTTCTCCACAATGCTCAATGCATGCGGCAGAATCGGTAAGGCAGGCGTAGGCATTGCAATATGCATGGGAGACAGGAATGCCATGCTGAGTGCGGGGGAGGAAATAGTAGGAGAATACAGGACGACGCTTCGTAACTACATTTCTACCATTTTCAGCGAAAAGTGGAGGCTTGTTGACGATGGCAAGAATGCCTTTGTAAATGGCGACGGGCTCTTGGCTGAGGATATGCTGGGAGCGGTGTCGTCACTACTCAGTGGTTCGCCTTCGCTTAGCGGCAGGCTGCTCTTTGTTCGCACTCTTACAAAAGATGGCACTTATCGATTTTCTTCCCGCAAATGCCTTGGCTGTGATTCCAAGGCCAACCTTGGCCTGATAATGCGGCATCATGCCGAAGCATTCAAGGGTGCAGGTGGCGGGCACTCGGCTGCGGCAGGCTGCCGGATACCCTCTACTGCTCTTGAAGATTTCCTTGCCAGCTTGAGGGCGGCTACAAGTGACCCGAAATTTGCAACGGCAACTTGATGTTACAGTGTCGGTGGATGTCCCGTTTTCAAGCAGCGCAGAAGCCAAAGCTGTGGTGAAGGCATTAATACCAGACAATGTTAACTTTCCAAAGGGGCTGTCGATGAGAATATTTTCAAAGGGTGCTACTCTTGCAATCCAGCTGACAGGCAAGAACGTCCCGGCCGCAACGGTCCTCAGCACCCTTGACGAAGTGCTGGAGCACATTTCAATATCAAAGAAAGTGATGGCTGATTAATATGCTCGATCCGAAACTTTTGAAGGAAAATCCACAGGCAGTAAAAGACATGCTAAACAGGCGCAACATGGCCAATTTCCCGCTTGACGAGCTTGTAACTATTGATAGGCGCCGGCGCGAGCTGATCGTTGAAACGCAGGAGCTGCGGCAGAAAAAGAACGTGCTTGCAGAAGCCATCGCGCGCAAGAAAAAGGCCAAGCAGGATGCTTCCTCGGAGCTTGCTCAGATGAAAGAAGTCAGCAGCTACCTCGGAGATAGCGAAGAGGAGCTGGTGAAAACAGAGGGCAGGTTCAAAGAGCTGATGATGGTCGTGCCCAATATGCTTCACGAGTCCGTGCCAACGGGCAAGGACGAAAAGGACAATGTGGTGGTGCGGCAGAACGGCAGCGCAAAAAAGATGAATTTCGCACCAAAGGATCATGTCGATATTGCAGCCGCGCTTGACCTTGTAGATGTAGAGCGCGCTGCCAAGGTATCCGGCGCGCGCTTTTACTATTTGAAAAACGAGCTTGTAAAAATGAATCAGGCGCTTGTGAACTTTGCCCTTGATTTTCTGTCAGAGCACAGCTACATTCTAGTCCAGCCTCCTTACATGATAAGAAGGGAGTCGATGTCAGGCGCAGTGATACTTGGCGACTTTCAGGATGTCATTTACAAGGTAGAAGGCGAAGACCTCTACATGATAGGCACGTCAGAGCACGCAATCGCAAGCATGCACATGGACGAGATTCTTGACGGCAAAAAGCTGCCGATAAGGTACGCCGGCTACAGCCCATGCTTCCGCAAAGAAGCAGGCGCGCACGGAAAGGACATGAAAGGCATCTTTCGGGTGCACCAGTTTGAAAAGGTGGAGCAGTTTGTCTACTGCAGGCCGGAAGACTCGTGGAAAGAACATGAAAGGATGCTCGCGCTTTCTGAAGAATTCTATAACAGGCTTGGCATCCCAAACCGGGTGATGCTCCTGTGCTCTGGCGACACCGGCAAGATATCTGCCAAGACATATGACATCGAGGCGTGGATGGCCGGCCAGAATGCCTATCGCGAGATCGTTTCCTGCTCAAACTGTGTGGACTATCAGGCGCGGAGGCTAGGCATTCGCTTCAGGGATAGGACGAATGAGGAGACGCGCCTTGTGCATACTCTCAATAGCACGCTTGTTGCCACCGAGCGCACGATGGTGGCAATACTTGAAAACTACCAGACCTCCAATGGCACTGTCGAAGTGCCAGACGCGCTGCAAAAGTACATGGGCGGCATAAAGGAGATCAAGCCCCGCAATTGACGCATCGTATATATTATATATTTTAGTCAGAAAAGGAGAGAGAAGTTTAATGGTTAAAGGAGCAAAGAAAGGTGGCAGGGTCCGCGACAAATGGCGAGACAAGCAATGGGTAGTTGTAAACAAGCCCTACGGCTTTGAGCCGCAAGTGCCAGTAAACTATGTTCCAATTACAGACGTTGAGCATGCCAAAGGGCGCACTATTGAAAACACGCTGCACGATATGATGAAAGGTAACCCAGACCAGAGCATGGACCAGCACCAGATCAAGGTCTTTATCCAGATAGACAAGATTAACGACGGCATTGCAAGCACGATCTTTAAGGGCCACGAATATGCCAAAGAGTTCCTCAGGAGCCTGATTCGCAGAGGAAGCTCTATGATCATGTTCACTCATGATTATACCACCATGGACGGCCACACTTTCAGGGTCGCCGTGGTTGCGTTTACCCAGAGGAGGGTCAACTCGTCCAAAAAGCACGAGATCAGAATGGTGGCTCACAAGATCCTGTCTGAAAGGATCCCACAGCTGACGGTTGACCGGTTCGTCCAAGAAGTCACGGGAAGCAAGAGGGGGGACATTCCAAGGGAGACCAACAGCAAGCTAGGTGCTGAAATACTGAACGAAGCGAAAAAGATAACCGTGATTCGGCACATTGGGATCAAAAAGACAAAGCTGATCTCTACGCCAGAGTCAAGGGCGATCGAAGAAGCCAAGCCTGTCGAAGCCGCCCCGCCGGCCCAATAACATAGCTTTTTAGCCGGTATTTCTCCATATTTTTTCAAATGCCTGAAGAGGACCTGAAATTTTCTACAGCAGAGGTGAACTTGGTCCTGCATGCCACGGAGGACGGCAACAAGGTGCTCCAGTCCATACATGATGTCCTCTCTGTGCCTTTAGAGCGCTTTTCCGTTTCGCCTTCAGAAGGGCACTACAAGAACAAGATCCTATTGCTCAAGGCCATACTTTCAAGCCAAGAAGCAGGCGAGCTCGCTCGCCGCATCATGTCGCTTTTGAATAGCTCCGATAGGGAGCACCTGTCAAGTTCGCTACCAGAATATTCAGACGAAAAGGGGAACCTCTACCTCAGGCTTGACAAACAGAGAATAGTTCAGGGCAAGGTTTCGCTGTCAGAGGCAGACGCAATAAGGATAAGATTCCGGCCTGTCAAGAGATATCGACCTTCGGGCAATCTTGAGAGCTACAGGGGGCTTTTGTCTTCAACCGAATAGATCTTTGCGTCAGCGGCGACTTTGACATTGCGGCAACAGCAAAAGCGCTTTCAATAAGCAAAGTGGCGTCACCACCATTTGTTGACGGTAAGGTACGCGAAGGCATCATTTACAGGCTGAAAAAGGCGCCGGAATCTCCAGTAAAATATCCATACCTGATAGTTTCAGACAATCTAGATGCGCCTGCAGCCGATGTTCTTATGATAAGCGACATCTGCAACATCTACAGAGCCAAAGAAAAATTGAAAAAGAAAGTAAAAAAAGGAACCGGCCTTGAAGTGGCAGTCGCGCCAGCAAGAAAAATGGACGCCGCAGGCGTCGGTAGGTGGTTTGAAGGTATTAGAGAGCTGTACCTCTTCTGCCAGTCATCCCGGTGCCAGTTTATCCTCTCAAGCGGCGCGGCATCGATGCATGAAATGGTTTCCGGCCCATGCTTGGACGCTGTACTGAAGAATTGCGACATCGACCCACAAAGGCACTGGCACGAAATGAACAGCTGGCTTGAGGCAAAACTATCAAGGAGGGTGTCTGTCTAGTGGTGCTTAACAGGCGGGCCAAACGGCGCTATCTGTCAATTATGCATACAGCGCCGGCCAACGAAGCAGTCAACACGATCATAAAGCGCTGCTCTGATCTTTTCGGCTCTGTTGCGACGGAAAATGCCGCAATAAGGCTGATCAAGTCAGAAAATAACAACAATAGCGTAACGATAATCAAGTGCAGGCTGAACCAGCTGGAAAACGTCCTTGTTGCCATTGCCCTGTCAGACCCGCCAGTTGTGACGCTTGACATGTCAGGCAGCATAAAGCAGCTCAAGCGCCGCCTGACCTGAAGTGGTATACCAAGATTTAAGTTGGTTCGCCGCCATAGCATGCATACAGGGGATGAGGTGAGTTCGCTGCTCCAGACTGAGCAAAAGCGATGAAGATCTCGCGACGAACCGACCCAAATTACTACAAGGTTGCATCGGTACAAGCATGTGTATGCGCACATTTGGAATTGCACCATTTTTTGTGCGTAAAATGCAGCAGCTCTGTATCATTTTTCCAGTGGAAATACGTGCAGGGCTAGACATACATAAAACAATTATTAGCATCCACCTCCCATTTTAAATAAAAATGGAGATCATCTACGATTATCCGCTTTATAGGCCGCCCTCGGAGGCCAACTCTATGATATTTCAGGTCACCTTGGGCTGCTCTTTCAACAAGTGCTCATTTTGCAATATGTACCGCACCAAAGAATACTCTGAACGGCCTTGGGATGAAATAAAGGCTGAGATCGATATGGTTGCAAAATTCTATCCTGATACGCGCAGGGTGTTCCTTGCAGACGGCGACGCGCTCAACCTGCCAAAGGACAGGATGATCCAGATCCTGCAGTACCTATATTCAAAATTTCCAGAACTTGAACGTGTATCGTGCTATGCGATGCCCATGAACTTGCTAAAGAAAAAGGACGATGAGCTTGAAGAAATGAGGGCCGCCGGCCTCCACATGCTGTATGTCGGCATTGAAAGCGGAAGCGACATCGTGCTCAAGAAGGTGACAAAGGGCGCGACGTACCGGACAATAGTTCAGGCATGTCAGAAGGCCAAGCGCCACGGTTACATCCTGTCATGCATGGTTATTCTTGGACTTGGCGGCAAGACCTATACCCGGGAGCATATCGCAGACACTGCCCGCATACTGAGCGAAACAGCGCCGGATTATGTGGGCGCGCTGACTCTGCACTTGGAACATGGCATATACAACGAGTTTATGACAAAATTTGGCGAACCTTTCATAGGGCTTGACGATATGGGCGTTCTCGACGAGCTTGAAAGGCTTGTCGCAAATTTCAACCCAAAAACACGGGTGGTATTCCGGGCAAACCATGCGTCAAACGTCTACTCTATTGGAGGCACAATGCCAGACGATAAGGACAAGGTCTTGACGCTTGTCAGGAGTTTAAAGTCCCACCCTGAGATGCTCAAACCCAAGTTTCTCAGACGCTTTTAGCCAGATGCGATCTAGTCTTCTTTGCGCGGCTGCGGTGCCTGCAGGAAAAAAATGTCTTGCTTTTGAGTGACATGGCGGTTAATTTCGCTTATTGTCACCACCTTGATGCCCTGCTCTTGAATCTTGTCCAGCAGCATTTCTAGTTCTTTTATGTAATTATGGTCAACCATGTTCTGGTAATTCAGCATGTCCCTTGCTGCAAAGTCCTGCGGATGCATCGTTACAACTGCAAACCCGTGCTGGTCTAGGCTTTCTCGGATCCCTTCAAAAACCTCTTGATGGCTAAAAGTTATCCAGTGGGTGTCGTCTGCGCTCAGGTCTCCTATCAGGACTGTCTCTGGGAACCGGTAAAGGCTCTGGTTGCTGCTGATGATGTCATAGGGAGGAGGATCGTATGTCATGTTGGCGCTGATGTAGCGCATGCCGTTTTCCTGCACAGCGGCAAAAGTGTCGTTGTTTATGGTATTATAAGGCGCGATAAACACTGTAGGCTTGATCGCTAGCAGGTCAAAGATTTTCTTGTTGGTTTTCTGCACAAGAGATGACTGGCCTTCAAGGCTTAGCTCTGTAAAGTCTTCGTGGTTCCAGCCATGGTTGGCGATTTCAAAAAGGGGATCGCCAGTCCTGTTTTTGATATAGTCGACGATCATGGGGTCGCTGCCAATATGATTGCCAATCACGCCAACAGTCAGACTCAGGCCCCGCCGCTCAAATACACTCATGACCTCGACCTGTACATTGTTAAGGAAATAATCTTGAATGTCATCTAGCCGAAAGGCGGCACAGGTGCAGGTCGGGACCTTGCTGGCATTAGGAGTTGCTTCAAGAGCGACTATAAGCAGTAGCGCCGCGCATCCCACAGCAGCAAAGCCCAAGTTCTTCAAACTTCAGAAGATGCCTCAGAATCATAGTAATTCGTTGTGATTTGCCATTATAGAGTGGAGCTCTACCTCTTGGTACAATTCTTGCAATATGAAAAACAATTTCTTCTACAGCCAAAAGGAGCATCGATAGAATTATTAGCCTGAAAGCGTATTTCGGCTCTAATGTACAGCGGGGAACTGGAAGTTCAGGCCAAGAGAAAGGCTCTGGCGGTTTTGCAGGATGAAATCACAAGAATTTTAAACTCTTCAAGGGATCTGTCAACACTCACAGCCTCGCTTATGAAGGGCGACGACAAAGACATACAGCACTGCCTTGAGCGCATGAGGAACACCGAGGAAGAGGTCGAGAACCTACGCAGAAAGATAACTCGAGAGGTCGCCGAGATTGGGAGCCTTATGGCAAACAGGGAGGACATTTTGAGAACCGCCTACATCATCGACGACATTGCAGGCTACATTAGCGGAGTCGCCTTTAGGCTTGCAAACATGAAGCCGTCTTCGCTGAAGAAGGCATCATTTGACGATGACCTGAAGCAGCTGGTCGGAATGGTCGTTGACACGATTTTCAAGCTGAACGAAATGGGCCGCGCGCTATCCATCAACCCTGCAAACGCGATCGACTTGGCACAGGACGTGCAAAAGCTAGAGCGCCAAGTTGATGCCAAGTACAGGGCTGTGATCATTAAGGCACTGAATGAAATTTCCTCAACCAAGGATCTCCTGCTTCTAAAAGATGCCGTAGAAGGCATTGAGGGCATGGTAGACAAATGCCAAGAAGCGTCCGACTCATTCACAATACTGGCACTGAGCATGTAAATGATCAGCGGCAAGCTGGTTGAAAGCAGGATTGTAATCTGGGACATACCAGATTCAAGGACCCTCTTTGGCAGCGGCTATTACGGCAAGCCGCTTGGCATTCCAAAGCCAAAAGGGACGGATTTTGACGCGCCGCTCGTGCTCGACCTGATAGAGGGCTGCTATCTTGTCGAAAAGAACAAGCTGAAAGTAACCCACATTAACGGCAAGGCCGTACCTCTTGCAGAAATAAAAAAGATATGCAAAAAGCAGTACGTCGATTTTGAAACTCAGTACTTTGTATTTCAGGACCTCCGTGACAAAGGCTACATAGTCACGCCCGGCATAAAGTTTGGTTGCGATTTTGCAGTGTACGAGCAGGGGCCCGGAATCGATCATGCGCCTTACCTTGTGCAGGTGTTCCGGCCTGCAGACGATCTTACAGCGACAGAAGTCGTGCTTGCTGGCAGGCTTGCAACCACAGTGAAAAAACAGTTTATTCTGGCGATCCCGAAAATAAAAGAAAGAAAAGTGGACTATGTGGGCTTTGACTGGTGGCGCGCCTAGGATAGCCTAGCTCAGTGTCGCCTGCGCTACTTTTTCGCCTTGAGCCGGCAGGTCAAACTTGACAAAATTTTCCCCCGAGATCGTCAAGCGCGCCGTGTATTTTTCAGAGCCTTGCTCAAGCCACCCCTTGTAGCGGATCGAGTTCTTTACAATGTCTACGATGCTTGGCTTTTTCTCGTTCACTTCTTCGTAGCATGATAGGATCTCGCCAAACCTGACTTCCTGCTGCTTGTTGAATTTCGTCAAATAATATACAAAGACGGCCGCCTTTTCATAGTGGTTGGCCGGCTTTTTCTCTGCATAGAACTCGCGCAGGCCCACCTTGCTTTCATTAGCCTTCAAGTCGACAGGAATTGGATGGATCGTGACCGTCGGTCTTGGAGTGTGCTTGCCGTTACCACCCTTGGGCTGTGGCTGCACCGGTGCCATCTGCTGTTCGGCCGCAATTGGAATTTCTTGATGCTGCAACTCCTGAGGCAGAGCGGCCTGTACCGGCTGCGCTTTCAATGCGATGTTTTGCTCAAGACCGCGCGTTATGGCTTCCTTTACGGCCATCTTGAAAATCTCTTCAAATTTTTCAAGGTGCTTGTCAACAAAACTTTCCTTGCCTTCAAGCTCAACTACGCCTTCCCTAACGTTTATCGTAAATCTTGCTTCTGAACTGGTCACTTGCAGTATGAAACTGGAGGTTTTTAATTAAGTTGCCGGTGAAAGGCCTTTTGCCAAAATTGCAATTAGAGCATAAACGGCTGTCTTAAATATCTGCGGCGCAATAGCATAGCGCGATGTTTGTCGTCAAAAGGCTCGGCAAGAACGGGATGTGGAGTGCCGTCAGCCTGATCGACCAGAATGGCTCGTTTCGAGGCGAGGCCAAGTTTGAGACGCGTGATGAAGCTGAGGAGTACATGGCCGAGTATTTAAAGAGGATGAAAAGCCGCCAAAGAATAAGCCCTGAAGGATACGGAGAAATCAAGGTTTTTGATGAGAGCAAACAAGATAAGGAGAAAAGCAAACCCTCCAGCAAAGGAAAAAAGAAAGCCCATTAGCCAGCATTTGCCATTGAGAAGTCATGTCTTATGAATATGTAAATCCTGCAATAGATAGAAGAATTTGTCGAAAAATCTCAGCTTTTACATGTGAATATCCTTTAGCCTCATCATATAAGAAGTTCTGAAAACCAAAAGAGCTTTATGCCGGGAAGACCAGTATAAGACTGTGATTTAGGCATGTTCGTGTGCCGTACCTGCAAGGGAACAGCGTTGATTCTGGCAGTTGAAAATGACGGCAGGCTCTGCTTTGAAGAATGTCCTGATTGCAACCCACATCCTGAATCATACGTGCCCATTTTTGAAAAGTAAAAACATTTTTTGCGAATATGCTTAGCGATCAGGCTCTTAATACCGGCTGACCAGCTTGGTCTCTTACCCAGCGTCCTGATTGTGAAATTTCGTCTATCATTTTCTCCAGCTGATAGAGTTCTTCAGGTGCTTGCGATGGATAACAGTTGACAACCTCCTTGGTCTTGCCATCTGCAAAAATTGACGTTTTTGTGATGGCGCCGTCAGTGGCTATTGCATCATACCTGTCTTTAAGCGAAAAATAATTTGCTTTGTAAAATTGGTCTAGGAGCTGTTTCACCCGAGTTCCCAAAATTCGTCCCTCACGTCTTCCTTTTACGGCCACATAACGCCTTCCTTCATATACGATTCTTCCGTCGCCATAGACAAAAACTGAATAATCTGGGCATGCGCCGGGACACATTATGCGGTGGAGCTCTATCACCAAGTCCTTCGGTATCGCAGTCTTCTTTGGGTTTGTCATGGCCTTATCTTGAAGGGATCAAAGTGATTTCCTGTTTGATCTTGTGCGCTATCTTGGCAAGCTCTTCCTGCGGCGCGACCCTGCGTGCGGGCCACTTGCCGTCTGGGCTATCATCATTAAAGCGCGGCACAATATGGACATGGACATGGGGCACGATCTGGTTTGCCGCTATCCCATTGTTCTGGCCGACGTTAAAGCCGTCGGCCTTGACTGCCGAAACTACTGCTTTGGCAATTGTAGGCACCAGTGCGTGAAGCTTGCCTACCTCGGCAGGAGGCATGTGCAGCAGGTCCTCGTAGTGTTTCACCGGCATTACGAGTGTATGCCCCGGGTTGATCGGGTACTTGTCCATGATTACAACAAAGTTAGAGTCACGGTAGACCAGAGCTCCCGGCTCTTGGCCTGCTATTATGGCGCAGAATATGCAGGATTTGGACATGTAATGTGCCTTTTTGCATGGATTGCATGTTTATTTTTTGCTATTGTGTCCATATACGAATTTTTAAATACACCAGAGTTCCGACTCTATCATGTACATGGCCGAAACACTTGAGCTTGAAAGCTTTGATATTAGCTTCTCTTTTCGCTGCCCCAAGTGTGACTATTTGAACGAGGAAGTGACCGCCAAAGACCTTTCAAGCGGCAACGCAGAGTGCGGCATGTGTGAAACCATCTTCAAGGTAGAGGGGCTAGACGCGGTAAAGATAACGGCCACCCTTGACTAACGAATCTTAAAATATGCACAAAGCGCCCCGATAACTGTAATGGAGCTTCAGAGCAGAAAGGCGATCGAGGGGCCGGCGAGGGCTCCTCACAGGGCCATGTACAAGGCGATGGGCCTGACAAATGAAGATCTGGACAGGCCGCTCATAGGAGTGTCCTCAACTTGCAACGAGGCAACACCTTGCAATATACATCTAGGTCAGCTGGCGCAGAGCGCAAAGCGCGGGGTAAAGGACGCCGGCTGCACTCCAAGAGAATTTACCGCTATTGCAGTTTCTGATGGCATTGCCATGGGGCACGAGGGAATGAAGGCGTCCCTTGTCAGCAGAGAGATAATAGCCGACTCGATCGAAGTCATGGTCAGGGCCCACCAGTATGATGGTGTGGTGGGGATATCTGGCTGCGACAAGAGCCTGCCAGGCACATTGATGGGGATGGGCCGGCTCAACCTGCCGGCGATATTTGTCTACGGTGGGACAATCATGCCGGGAGTATGGAATGGCAAGCAGGTGACGGTGCAGGATGTCTATGAAGCTGTGGGCGCCTATGATGCAGGCAAGATGACGCTGCAAGAGCTGCTGAGCCTTGAAGACGTGGCCTGCCCAGCTGCCGGATCATGCGCAGGAATGTACACAGCAAACACAATGGCTTCAATCAGCGAGGCAATAGGTATGTCGCTGCCGGGAAGTGCCTCTCCTCCTGCGGAAAGCGAAAGGAGACATGAAATCTGCTACAATACTGGCAAGGCCATAATGAACCTGCTTGAAAATAACATCCGCCCACGCGACATCATGACCTTTGAAGCGTTTGAAAACGCGATCATGATGGCAAATGCCATTGGAGGATCCACAAATGCAGTGCTCCACCTCCTTGCGATAGCAAGGGAAGTTGGCGTCAAGCTAACGCTGTCTGATTTTGAAAGGATCCGCAAGCGTACGCCCCATATCGCAGACATGAGGCCTGGTGGCATGTATGTCATGCTCGACCTCGACAAGGTTGGCGGGGTGCCGGTGATACTGAACAGCCTGCTCAAGAAGGGGCTCCTGCATGGCGACATCATGACGGTTACAGGCAAGACAATGAAGGAGAACCTCGAATCCATGACGTTCAACTATGGTCCTGACGCCAAGGTGGTCAGGCACCTTGACAACCCGATCAAGATTGAAGGGACGCTCAAGATATTGAAGGGCACGCTTGCGCCAGACGGTGCCGTAGTGAAACTTGCAGGTGTTCAAAGCAAGAGATTCGTCGGCAGGGCGCGCGTCTTTGATGCAGAAGAAAAGGCGTTTGACGCTATATCAAAGCGCAAGATAGTGGAAGGAGACGTAGTCGTCATCAGGTACGAAGGCCCAAAGGGTGGGCCAGGCATGCGCGAAATGCTGGCAGTGACTGCTGCGCTCGTAGGGCAGGGACTTGGCGAAAAGGTGGCAATGGTCACCGATGGCAGGTTTTCGGGCGCGACAAGGGGCTTTATGATCGGACACGTCGCGCCAGAAGCGATGGTGGGCGGCCCGATAGCACTCGTAAAGGAGGGCGACGAAATAGTGATAGACACATCAAAGAGCAGAATCGACCTGAGGGTATCAAAGGCAGAGCTAAAAAAGAGGATGAAAAAGTGGAAGCCCATCAGGCCTCACTACAAGACGGGCGCTCTTGCGAAATATGCATCACTGGTCCAGTCTGCATCCGAGGGTGCAGTAACACTGCCAGTAAAGGTTTAAATGATATTTACAGGGCACATAGGCCGATAGGCTAGGAGAACATGAGCAAAGGTGGTTACTTTTGGTCAGCTTGCTGGCAGCTCGATCCAGATACACAAACTAGCTACGTCTGAAAACCAGTTTGAACTTTTCAAAAAGATCTACTCGCTTTACGACAAGGTCTTCATCCTAGAGTCGCTCATAGGACCAAAAGAGCTTGCCGAGATGTCAGTCATCGGCTTTGACCCCGAAGTCACAGTGACCTGCGACTCAAAGAAATTCACAGTCAGAGACAGAAAGGGTAAAGTCGTCCAAAGCTCGCCCGTTACAGAACCACTTTCACAACTGCGGGAATTGATGCCAAAGGTAAACGACGAACGCTTTCGGTACATTGGAGGCGCAGTGGGATACATTAACTACGACGCAATACGCTTCTGGGAACACCTGCCAGTCAAGGGTAAAAAGCAAAGCAACTTTCCTTTGCTAGAATTTGGTATATACCAGGATGGGATACTGTACAACCACGAGGAGAACCAGGCCTACTACTTTTTCCTGGACAAGTCGCGCCTGCAAGAAGTAGAGCGCAAAATGGCGAAAGTCAAGAACAAAGCTACGCGCTTTTCATACTCGACGCCTCGCAGGAACATGACGAAACAACGCTTTATAAAAATGGTGAAAAAAGCCAAGCACTATGTCTATGAAGGCGACGTCTTTCAGGTCGTCCTTGCAAAGAGCATGAACTTCACAGTTAAAGGCAACTTGATTGATCTGTACGCGAGCCTGCGCGAGGTGAATCCCTCGCCGTATATGTACCTCCTGAAAATATCTGAGCGATGCATAATCGGCTCCAGCCCAGAGATGCTTATTCGCGTAACAAAAGACTATGTTGAGACATTTCCAATAGCGGGCACGAGGCCTATAGTGGAAGACGAAAAGAAGAATGAAGAGCTGCGCCAAGACCTGCTCAAGGATGAAAAAGAGATCGCCGAGCATACAATGCTCGTAGATTTGGCTAGAAACGATATTGGCAGGGTGTGCGAGTTTGGAACGGTCAGGGTCAACGAGCTCATGACGGTCAAACGGTTCAGCCACGTGCAGCACATTGTGTCGCATGTTGTAGGCAGACTGCAGAAAAGTTATGACTCGTACGACGCTCTGAAGGCGGTTTTTCCTGCCGGCACCGTGTCCGGAGCCCCGAAGGTTCGTGCTATGGAGATAATAGACGAGCTCGAGCCCACGCTTAGAGGTCCGTATGCAGGCGCCCTTGGTTACTTTTCCTTCAACGGCTCCTGCGACTTTGCGATCACAATAAGATCCCTTTTTGTCAACGGCAGAAATGGCTACATTGAGTCAGGCGCAGGCATCGTCATGGACTCGGACCCAGAGCGAGAATGGGCTGAAACAGAGCACAAGGCAAACGCTATGCTGTCAGCGCTGAAGAAGGCGTCAAAGTAGACATTTTCCGCTCAATCCTGCAGGCCATTCTAACCCTTTTAGCCCTGTTTTTATGCTCGTTCAAGCACCAAAAGGGATGGTTCTTAGTAGCCGGCCTAAAAAATGCCGCCAAAAACTATAATTGATGTAGCACTCTGATATCTGTCATTACAATAGTGCAATTACAGTTATATTACATATTAATACGCTATAGTATAGACTATATCATAACATATGCAGAACCATTGCAATAATTAAAAATCTAGTGGCTTGTTGGCGGCTTTGCAAACATGTTATTTGGATTGGTATGATATTCTACTGCAAGCCCCGGATCCTTCTGTCTTCCAGTAAGTATGCCAACCACCACATCATCGCGTTTTATCAAGCCCTCTCTGCGTAGCTTTCTCACGCCGGCTGGCACAGCTCCAGACGCCATTTCACAGTCAAAGCCGTTGAGCCCGACTATCGACATACCGTCGCTCATTTCCTTGTCGCTTACTTGCACAACGATGCCATTTGTAAAATCGAGCGCGCGCAGTGCTTTTACAATGTTGGCAGGTTTTCCTATCTGGATAGCCGTTGCATGGGTCTTTGGCCTGATGCCTTTCTTGTCCAAATGCTCGTAGTAGCGATCAACCATTGCAAGATCCGGCCTACCGTCGTTCCAGGTCAGCCGCTTGCCTTCGAACAAGCCATTATAGAGTTCGTAGAATGTGTTTGCGCCTTCTGCGTTCACTATTGCCATGCGCGGGATTTTTTTGATCCAACCCCATTCGTACAGTTCAATCAGGCACTTGCCGCAGCTTGAAGTGTTGCCAAGCGCCCCTCCGGGATATACGATCCAATCAGGCGGGTTCCAGTTGAGGTGTTCTAGGACCCGATAGACAATAGTCTTTTGTCCTTCAAGGCGGAATGGGTTTACGGAATTAACAGTATATCCGCCGGTTTCTTTGGCATTTTTGAGCGACGCCGCAAGAGCGTCGTCAAAGTTGCCCTGAACCTGTATCACTTGCGCGCCAAACTGGAACGCCTGTCCAAGCTTGCCGGGCGCAATTTCGCCCTTTGGAATATAGACATCGCACTCCATGTTTTCGTTGGCAGCATACATTGCAGCAGAGGCCGAAGTATTGCCGGTGGAAGCGCAGATTATCCTTTTTACTCCAAGCATCTTTGCATGGGTCACCGCGGTCGACATGCCATTGTCCTTGAACGAGCCGGATGGGTTGTAGCCTTCGGGCTGGAGCAGGAACGAATCATGGTTCATTTCTGCATAGTCAGCCGCTTTGCTCATGTTGTAGGGCTTTGAGAGGCGGCCTTCAGAGCCGTCAAGGGAGACCAAAACACGTGCGCATTCTTCAAAGTTTTCAGTGTCAATGCCGGCAAAATTGATAAGGTCGCGGAAGCGCCATACACCGCTTTCGTTGTAAATGTTGCCCCCGTGGTTGCGTCGCTGGTAGAACGTTTCGACAAGATCGCGGCTTGGCTTTTTGTTGTATTTTATATCAAGGAGCGAGCCGCAGGAGCACCGGTAGATGTCGTTGTTAATTTCATAAGTAAGACCGCACGCTGGATTGATACACTTTTTGATTGCGTAGGCGTCCATATATGAGAAGGGACGCTTGCGATTGTTATTTAGATGTTTTCTAGATGCTATAAAATGTGCTACTACTTCTTGGCAGCCTTTTCGTACATCTTTAGCAGCTGCTGTATGACTCCATCCATATCGTCTTCCCTTACTTCTGGAGAAACAGCGTGCTTGAGCAGGTTGCTCACCGTGCTAGAGATCTCAGAGCTCACTTCGTCAAAACTGTCCATGTCGCTGTAACTCTGCTGATAAAGCCTCCGCAATCGCATTGCATACATCTGCGTCTGCTCGTTTATAGTGACATTGTAGCTGCGATTGTTGACTTTGATCTTTTCCTTTATCATCTCTACAGACTAACCCCGGGATGTGGTCTTTAAAAAACTTGTCTAAAGGATAAGGTTTGTGGTACATATGAGATTGTTCTAGAAGATGTGTAACCGCGGACTGGTGTTACCGCAGTTACTGTTGGTCGCAGTACATCGCGACTTTTAGTTCTTTGATGATACCATGATGGCTAGGTAATAGTATGCCGTTTGATAGCAAGTGGGTAAAGCCACAAGGGGAAAGTGTTGGTCACAGGCTGCTCGAGGGCATCAAGCCACAAGCGCCGTTGAAGCCAAGAATAGAAGAAGCACAGAAAAAGCTGCAAATGCAAATCGCAAAACTGGATTCAATATCGGCAAGGATGCAAGAAAAAGATCATGTGATCTTCAAGCGCGTAGTGCTTGCGATGCAAAGCCACGACGCTTCGCACGCAAGGGTGCTATCAGGAGAGCTGGCACAGATCCGGAAAATGAACAAAATGGTGACTTCTGCAAAACTGGCGCTGGAACAGATACAGCTAAGGCTGAACACGATAACAGAGCTTGGAGACGTGGTAGTAACGCTGAGCCCGGCAATGTCTGTAATAAAGGGATTGCAGGGTGGATTGGCAGGAATGATGCCGGAAGCAGATCAGTCATTTGGACAGATATCAGAACTGCTTGGAAACATCATAACTGACTCTGGGCAGATACCGAACAACGAAATCGGAACGGTCACCGGGTTCAACGAAGATACCGCACGGATAATGGAAGAAGCAAGCGCCGTAGTAGAAATGAACATGAAGAACAAGTTCCCGGACTTGCCATCATCAACAACGTCAAGCATGACCAAGAACTTGGAAGCAACAGGCTACTAGTAGCCTGCCCGCTCCTTTTCCTCTTTATTTTTGACCTGCTATTTTCTGAACCTGTTTTTTTATCCTTGATATTGTAGGATAGCTGTATCCTTTCTCCCTGTACGTCTTGATCATGGCTTTCCAGTTATTGAGGCGCCACTTTGCCTGATCCTGGCTTAAAAGGTGCGTCTCTCTTTTCACCATGCTCTTGCGACCCGGCATCAGGTAGCCGCCACTTGCTGCCGCATGCCGGTTGTATGCAAAGCGCAGGCCAAAAAGCAGATCTGAAGGTGAAAGCGAGTTAAGATACATCGCAAATTCCCTGCTCTGCTCGTCTGAAAGCTTTAGCTTGAACATGAACTCCTTTGTAGGCACAGAAATAATGCAAAATGGATGTTAATTAACTTTGTTTCAGAACTCGAGTTTAGAAACATCCTAGATGATGCCTGTTTTTCTACCTGCTTTTCCAAATACATCGATAGCGGCGTCCAAGTGCTTTTGCGTATGCATTGCAGTGAGCGAAACCCTGAGCCGTGCAGAGCCTTTTCTGACTGTCGGGTATCGTACCGCCTGGGCGAAAACGCCTTGCCTTAGCAATTCTTTTGAAAATTCTACTGCCAATCTCTCCGGACCAATCATGATAGGGATTATCTGACTAGACGAGTTGCCAATAACAAATCCAAGCTTTTTCATCGCATCTATGAAGTAAGCGATGTTCTTGTAGAGTTTTTTCTGCAAATCACCCACTTTGGCCAGTGGGATTGCCGCAATGGCGGCAGAGCACAGGTGGCTGGGCAGCGCCGAGGTATAGATGAACTGCCTCGATGTGTTGATCAAGAGCTCTCTCAAGTGCTCAGTGGTGGCTACATAGCCTCCAAAGCAGCCAAGGCCCTTGCTCATACTGCTGATGTGAATGTCTACATCTGTTCTGAATTTGGCCGGAATGCCTGAAAATTTTGGGCCAAAGACAAAGTCGCCATGAGCATCATCGACTATTGTTATCGCGTCATTTTCTTTTGCTATTGAGCATATCTCTGGCAGCCTTGCCATGTCACCATCCATGCTAAAAACTCCTTCGGTTATCACGATCTTGCTGCCACCTTTTGTTTGGCGCACTAGTTCGTCCAGATGGCCGGCATCATTGTGCCGAAAGACCTTGACGGTTGCGCCGCTCAGCCTGCATGCGTCTATTATGCTTGCATGGTTCAGCTCGTCGCTGAATATCGTCGAACTCTTGCCTGCAATGGCCGTGATTGCGCCCAAGTTGGCGCTGTAACCTGTTGGATATACCAGCGCAGATTCTGTCTTACGGTGGTCCGCAAGCAGGCCCTCCAGCTCCATGATTGTCGGATGATTGCCGGCGATCAGCCGGGAGCTGCACTGTGAAACCTCCTGCAGCGCTTTGATAGTCTTCTTGATGACCTGTTTATTCTGCGATAGCCCGAGGTAGTCGTTTGAGCAGAGGTGTATGACCTCTTTGCCATCGACTACTGCAGCAGGGCCTTCGACTTCAACTGTTCTCAGGCGGCGGTAGAGGTCATTCCTTTCAAGAAAATCAAGTCGTTCTTTGACGAAGGCTGCTGTCTTCTTATGCTTTGAGGCCAATCTCTTTTATCATCGCAATGTCCTTGTTTGGCGCGTTTCCTCCTGTCGTGAGGTATCCACCGGTGATTATGCCGTTTGCGCCTGCCTTGAGTGCAAGCCTGTCCTTGTCTTTGAGGTGCACCTCACGTCCACCAGCGATCTTGAGGATCGTTTTTGGCATGATAAAGCGCCATACTGCAATGGTCTTGATTGCCTCAAGCGGGTCGATCGGCTCAAATCCTGCCATCGGGGTTCCTTCTCTGCCAATGAGAATGTTTATCGGAACTTCGTCTGGGCGCAGGGATGCAAGCGAGAATGCAAGATCCAACCTCTCCTTTTTGCTCTCACCCATTCCTATAATGCCGCCGGAGCACAACTCAAGGCCGGCCTCCTTGACAATTTTTGCGGTATTGACCCTGTCAGCAAAGTCGTGTGTCTTGCATATCTTGGAAAAGTAGCTCTCGGCAGCTTCCAGGTTATGGTTATAGCGCTTTACTCCAAGCTCTCTTAGCCTGCGCGCCCTTGCAGGCGTCATAAATCCAAGAGAAACGTTAACCTCGATGTCTACCTTGGACCGGATCTCTGCGATGGTTTCGCAGATCTGCTGAAAGTCCTTTTCTGGCGGCTCCCTGTAAGCGCATACAAGGCAGAAACTTGTGGCCCCTGCCTCCTTGGCCTTCCTTGCATTTTCAACCAGCACTTCCTTTGGCAATAGCGGATATTTTGTAATGCCAGTGTCATAGAACGACGACTGCGCGCAGAACGAGCAGTCCTCCGGGCACCTGCCGGATTTTGCGTTTATCAGGGCTTCGACATCCACCGTATCTCCATTAAACGTCCGGGTTATGGTGTTGGCGCAGCCGGCAAGCGTCATGACATCATCAGTTGCAAGTAGCCGCTCGGCTTCTTCAAATGTAATGGAACCGCCGGCAAGGACTTTATTCGTGCAACTGCGGATAAATGCTGAATCGGCCATCATCAGGTCAGTCGAGTTGTAAACTGGTAATTAAAACTTTGGTTCACAACTGCTGTTTGGGCATGATATTTCAAAATTCGAGTTTAGAAATATATGCTGGAAATCGTGCGTAAAAACCATCTATCAATAACTGGCCAAAAAACAGCGTCCGGAGCCAATGTTTTGCGTGCAAAAACGCCAAAATGTTGCTAGATCGTTTTTGACTGTCGACAGCGGACAGAAATGGCGAAAACCGTCATTTTGTCGATCACTGCCAAGCCGTTCAAAAAAGGACCCGTTTCTGGATTGGTCAAAAACATGCCCTGTTTTTTTACTTTTGATTTTGCTTGGTTGCTCATTCGGTGGTCATTTACTGTCATCACCCTTTTTGAACGGTTTATCGCACTTTGTTGACAATGTCCCTGTTAAGCTGTTTTATCTAGCAGGATCTATGAAATACGCCTTTGCATACCTCCGGGTAAGCACCGAAGAGCAGACTGTGCAGAACCAAAAGTTGGCTCTTGAAAAATGGGCGCAGGAAAACAATTACCAGATACTTGACTTTTTTGAAGATTCCGCTGTCAGTGGCAAGGTCCCTGCTACGCAGCGGCGCGGATTTCAGGAAATGCTCGAGCTTATCAAAACGGCAGGAGTCGATGCAATCTTGGTGTACGAGCTGTCACGCGTAGGCAGAACCTTCTGGGATACCCTCGATGCCATAAAAGCGATAGAGCAGTACGCTCCTTTAATCTCGTGTTCTCCGAGGGAATCTTTTCTGCAAACGACGGAACCGAGCGTCAGAAAACTCATGATCGGCATCCTTACCTGGGTTGCCGAGAGAGAGCGCGAGATGTTGGTGCAGAGGACAAAAGACGGCATGGAGAGGGCTAGAGCTGCGGGCAAAGGAATTGGCAGACCTCAAAAAGTGATAGACAAGAACCAGTTAATCACACTGCTGGCAGAGAACCACTCAAAGGCAAAAATAGCCAAGAACTTGGGCGTCTCAAAGGCTACGCTGTACAAAGAGCTGAGGCAGCTAAGATAGCTTCTCCACTTTTCTCAATACCTCTAGCTGCACATCAAGCAGCTTCTCAAGATCTTTTCTCCCGATCGCAAGCGGAGGGATCACCATCATGATGTTGCCCAGCGGCCGCAGATGCACGCCCATCTTCAACGACTCTTGCATGATAAAGTAGTTTATCCTCTCTTTATTTTTCAGCGTGACAATTGGCTTGTTGTTCCTTGCCAGTTCGATACCTGCCAGCAGTCCCTTGTGCCGGATGTCTGCCACTATCGGCGATCTTACAAATTCGCGCAGCCTTGACGCTATGTATTTGCCATTTTCATTGATTTGTTGCATTAGATTCTGTTTTTCGTAAAGTTCGATATTTGCCAATGCGGCTGCGCAGCCGACAGGATGGCCCGTAAAAGTGTGTCCATGATAGAAATGCTTGTTTTCAGAATACTTGCCAAGGAACGCGTCAAAGATGCGATCAGTGGTAAGCGTAACTGCAAGTGGGAAATACCCTGCAGTCAGAGCTTTTCCAAAGCAGACTATGTCTGGCTTTGATCTCTGGGCAAGGTATTCGATCATGCTACCGAGCCGGCCAAACCCTGTTGCAATTTCGTCCAGCACCAGCAATACGTCATAGTCTCTGCACAGTCTGGCAACCTTTCTCTGGTAGCCGTCAGGGTAAATGATCGCACCTCCAGCGATCTGGGCACCGCTTTCCATAACTAGCGCGGCTGTCCTGTCACCACGCTTTTTGAGAAGCTTTTCCGTTTTCTCAAGGCACCAATCTACCAGATCTTTTTCATTCTCAAACCGGCTTCCGTAGAGGAGAGGACTTGGGGCTCTGTGCACTCTGGTCAGCAATGGCTTGTAAGCGCCAAAAAATTTCTCGATGTAGCCCACAGACATGGTGCCAATCGTGTCGCCATGATATCCATGCTCTAGCGAGATGAATCCCTTCTTTGCGTTCCTGCCCTTGTTGCGCCAGTACTGGAGTGCCATCTTCATGGCGGCTTCAATTGCGGTGGATCCATTGTCTGTATAGAATACCCTGTCCATGCCCTTTGCACGTACCACAAGCTCCTCGGCAAGTTGTGCCGACGGGCCGTTGGCAAGCCCGAACAACGTTGAATGCTGCAGGTTTTTTAGCTGTTCTGTCATTGCCTCGACTACTTTATTCTGGCCGTGGCCCCAGACATTGCACCACATGCTGGCAATGCCGTCAAGATACCTCGTGCCCTCGCTATCGACGAGGTAAAACCCCTCGCCCTTTACTATTACCCTGTTGTTCCACTTTTTCCAGTCGCTCATCTGAGTATACGGGTGCCAGACGAACTTTTTGTCTGCATCTCTCAGGTTCATCAGTTAAATATAGGTGCCAGCCATGGCTCTAATAATATTTCCATGCGCGGCATATTCGTAACAGGCACAGGGACAGGAGTTGGCAAGACTGCAGTATCTGCAGGGCTTGTGTGGGCCCTGAGAAGGCATAAAGTCAATGTAGGCGTCATGAAGCCATTCGCCACGGCAAACAGGACATTTTCAAAAAAATACAGGTCTCAAGACACAGCAATTCTTGCCGAGGCCGCCGGTGTGGACGATCCTGACAGTGAGCTGAATCCTTTCTTTTACTCGGTAGCGGCCTCTCCTCTTCTTGCCTGGCAGCTAAGACGCGAGCCTCCTACCAGTATAGAAAACGCATTGCAGGTTTTGCAGAATCTTGCAAAGAAGCACGATTTCATGGTAGTCGAAGGCATCGGCGGGATAATGGTGCCGCTGACAGAAAACGAGTCTGTCGCAGATTTTGCAAAGAGGGCGGGGCTGCCGGCCATAATCGTCACAACGCCGGTGATAGGAACGCTCAACCATACTCTGCTTACGGTGATGGCCTGCAAGGAATTTGGCATCAACATCAGGGGTATCATTGTTAACAAAATGCCAAAAAAGCCAAGCATTGCAGAGCAAAAAGCGCCAGAAATGATAGAAAGGCTAACAGGCATCAGGGTTCTTGGGACCTTGCCCTTCTCAAAAAGTGCGAATCACACCATTATCGGAAAAATCCTTGAAAAAATAATAGATCTCGATAGCCTGCTACTGTCCGTGTAGCAGTTTCAGCCCGCGAGCTCCCTTTTCAGATAGGAACACACTGATGTCAGAAATTATCTGTGAATATGGAAGACCACCTGAGCCGAGGTGGTAGTTTCTATACCTGGTATGCAGCAGCTGCTTTGCAGATATGAGCCAGATGTTTTCGTGACGCTGTTGCACGGATTCGGCCTGCTTTACCTTTGCAGTAGGGTCGCTTCCCCTTACCACCTGTATTACAAGCGACTTGTCCGGGCTCTTGTCTAGCATCCTTGTAGAGGGAATGACGATGTCAAGGTCTACTCCGTGCACGTTGATCTTTCTCTCAGACGGTAAAAGGGATGCAGTAAGCATGAAATGAAGTAGCGCCTCACACAGTGTCGCAAGCGTTTCATCATTTGTTTCAGGGCCCAGCCTGCTTTGGCATTTGCCGAGAATTTCTACACAGTATTTTTCGCAGACATCCATATTAGAAGCAATATCCATCCGAATCTTTTCCTTACCTATTTCGTTTATGGCGGAATACAGCAAGTCCTTGACGTCTGCAGGCACAGAGTACTGCAAGCAGCATACGTTTATTAAATCTGATTATGAATTATTACTCATATGGCCAAGGGAATCGCAACAGGTCTTCTTGTCGCCTCGCTAATACTTTTGATAATCTATGGCGCAGACGCCGCAGTTGCGGCATCGTCCCCAGACAGAATGGGATTTGTGCCGCTTGACGAGGCCGCAAGGGGAGCAGGGCTTGGAGGAGGCGCAGTAGTGATGTCGATAATTGGCTTTGTAATCGCGCGCAAAGAGCATGCACCAATCGTTTCAACCCTTTTGTTCGTGAACGGCGGCCTGATCATCGCAGGGATGCTTGCCCTGATTGCACAGGGCGCGCTTGCATCTGAAGACTCATCAGGCGCAATGCGCACAATAGGCTCAACGATGGCAATGGGTGCTATCTTGATAGGCTTAGGCGCATGGAAAGTAGCAATCGATAAGAGAACAATTGCTGCAAAAGGCAAAGAGCAGGCTCAAAAATGAAATGCAGCCTGTGTGGCATCGACACTGGCAAGGCCTACCAATGCGACCACACCGAGGGCAAGGATATGTGCAAGGAATGCTACCAAGAGATCCATTGGCTCCTCACAAGCAGCGAACAGAAGAAAACGCTGTCATGATAACGTTTTATACGAACCGGACGACTCTTGGTTATATCATGAAAGCAGTCATTCTTGCAGGTGGTTTTGGCAAGCGATTAAAGCCACTAACGGACCAGAGGCCCAAGCCCATGATAGAGGTCCTCAATGTCCCAATTATTGAATGGCAGGTAAGATGGCTTCGGAAGTTTGGCATCAAGGATTGCGTCCTGTGCGTTGGATACATGAGAGGGCAGATATTCGATCACATTGGCGATGGAAGCAAGTTCGGAGCCAAGATAAAATATTCAGTTGAAGAGGAGCCTCTTGGAACTGGCGGCGCGCTGAAAAATGCCCAAGACCTTCTTAGTGACCAAGAGTCATTTTTAATGTTAAATGGCGATGTCCTTACAGAGCTTGACCCGAACAGGTTGAATCTTGCCGGCTCGCACACTATCGCGCTTGTGCCGCTTCGCAGCCCGTTTGGCGTGGTAGAGCTTGACAGTGATTCCAAAGTGCTCGGCTTTGTTGAGAAGCCGGAAATACTCGATAGGTGGATCAACGCAGGTGTGTACCACTTTACGCGGGAAGTGTTCAGGTACCTGCCGGAGAACGGCAACATAGAGGTGACCGCCCTGCCTGCGCTGGCAAAGGAGGGAAAGCTTAAGGCAGTGAAATACCAGAACGTTTTTTGGCGCTCGATCGATTCGCACAAGGACATTGAAGAAGCAGCCAAAGAAATGCAGGCCGTAAGGATGTCATGACCACCACAATCATAGGCTATAGCCTTGGTCCACTGCTGTCGATGCAGGAAGTTCTTGCATGCGCCAAGATGGCCGATTCGCATCAGAGCGTCGATTCTATATGGGTTCCGGAATCCTGGGGACGCGAGTCCTTTGTTACTCTTGGCGCGATATCCCAAGTGACAAAGAGGGTCAAGCTTGGCACTTCAATCATTAGCATTTACGCAAGGACTCCTGCGACGGTGGCAATGGCGGCAACTACGCTTGACATGCTCTCAGGCAACAGGACAATCATCGGCCTAGGCGCAAGCACGGCTGCCATCGTAGAGAACTGGCACGGGCTGAAATTTGAAAGGCCGGTCAGCAGGATGAGAGAATACATAGAGTGCCTGAAGCTGATGGCAAGCGGGGAAAAAGTAAACTATAGTGGCAAATTTTTCAAGGTGAACAATTTCAAGATTCTATACCAGCCGCAAAGAAAACAGATCCCCGTCTTTATGGCAGCTATCAACAAGAGAATGGTCAAGCTTGCGTCCGAACTGGCAGACGGCGTACTGTTGTATTTGCGGCCGCTTGATGAGCTGAAAAAAACTGTGGCAGACATTAAGCAGAATACAAAGGGAAAAAAGAGTTTTGAGGTCGCCTCGTCATTTATCTGTGCGCTATCGAACAAGGAGCCTGAAAAGGCCCGCGAGCGCGCCGCAAAGACTCTTGCGTTCTATGTTGCAGTCGGTAAATACTATAACAAGTTCCTATCAGAAAATGGGTTCAGGGATGAAGTTGAGAGCATTACCGCAGAATATGGCAGAGGCGGCGCAGATGCTGCTTCAAAATTTGTTTCTGACAGGATGCTTGATTCTCTTACAATCTGCGGCAGCGGAGAGGAATGCAGGAAATCGCTTACAAAGTTTGTGTCTGCAGGAGTTACGCTTCCGATAATCCAGCTGAACCCTGTGGGCGATTCAGAAAGTTCATTTAGGGAGATGTTGTCAACCTTTTGAAGTGCGCAGGGTAGCTATCTCTTCGTGGGCAACCTCAAAGTTTGCCAAGGATTCCAAGATGCCGCTGCTAGAGCTGGCATGCGAGCCCTGCGCAGACATCCTGAAGAGGAATGACATCTCTGGAAAAGAGATCGACGCAGTTCTGTTTTCAAGTTGCGCGACCGATCAGTACAGCTCGACAATAATATCTGAAATGCTCGGCATGCACCCAAGGATTTCTCACAGGATAGACAACCTGTGCAACTCTGGCACCAATGCAGTTGCTTCTGCATTTGCAATGATTGCGTCCGGGCTGTGCGATAGTGCGCTAGTAGTTGGCGCAGAAAAGGCAGACAGCCCGGGCAACAAGTTGCTGTGGGATATTACGCGCGGATCGTTCATGTTTCCAGCGCACTGGGCCGCGATATTTGCAAAGGCTCACATGAGAAAGTACGGGACAACTGAAGAGCAGATGGCCAGGGTCTCTGTCAAAAATCACAAAAATGCTGCAAAAAACCCGCAGGCGCTCTTCAGAAAGGAAGTTACCCTGAATGAAGTAATAAATTCAAAAAAGATTGCTGACCCGATCAAGCTACTTGATTGCTCTGCTCCGTGCGATGGCGCGTCTGCAGTGCTCTTGGTTTCAGAGGAAAAGGCAAAGAAGCTGGACAACCCCGTATGGATAAAGGGCATAGGACAGCAGACAAACTCGGCCAGCTTTGCCAATGCTACTACTACTGGCGACCTCACAACAATCGGGGCGGCCAAGCGCGCAGCGCGTCAAGCCTTTGAAATGTCCCAGGCAAAGCCTTCGCAGATAGATGTTGCAGAGTTGCATGATGCATTCACGATCCTCGAAATACTGGCGTACGAAGATCTCGGGTTTGCAAAGAAAGGAGAAGGCGGCAGGTTTGTAGACCAGAATCAAATAGCGATAAACCCAAGGGGCGGGATCATTGGATGCGGCCATCCGGTCGGGACAACAGGCGTGGCGCAGGTGGCAGAAATCGCGTCTCAGCTTGCCGGAAAAGCAGGAAAAAGACAGGTAAAGGGATGTAAGACAGGCCTAGTCCACAACTTGGCGGCTGCCGGCTCTTCAGCAACTGTAATCATTATGGGTGCTTGATCGGTTGCAGGAATTCCTCGACCACTTGAAGAAAGGCAAATTCATGGTTCCTACGTGCATATCCTGCGGTAGCAAGGTATGGCCGCCATCACATCGCTGCCCATACTGCCTGTCAAAGACGTCATTAAAGAAAATAGAAACAACTGGAATTCTCTTGGAATTTTCAAGCTCGCACATCAAGGGCAAAGAAGGAGTTTTTGGCTTGATCGAGATGTCTGGTATCAAGCTTATCGGATCTTTTGGGACCCCACAGCTGAAAGAAGGAATGAAGGTAAAAATGACTAGATGTGGAGTCAGGCCCGACGGCACCGCGTTTTACTCTTTTGCGCCGGCGAAGGCTTGACATTAATATACTTCGGGGCCGGAGTAAAATCACATATGAGCTACGACCGGTTCATTGACGAGAGACTCCTTACAAGCAGGGACGCGCTCAACAGGCTCCAGATCAAGATAAAGTTGCTCGAAATCGACGAAAACGCACGCGATTTTTCCCAGCGCTTTGGCCAGAGAATACTTGTCAAGAAGGTGCTCCTGACCATCAAGCACACAGAAACCGAGGAGGTTGAGGAAAAGGAGCTTGATGTGGAAGAAATCGAAAGGAGGATAAAGAAAGAACGGTTGTTCAGCTCGTCAAACCGGTGGCTTGCATCAACAGACATCAAGAACGGGTATGTGGTTGCCAGCCATCATTTGGACCTGCTTGCCGACGCGATTGCGCTTGACATCATTGTGATCTAATAATGATATTTCAAAACTCGAGTTCTGAAATATATATCATCAGGTGACGGGCCTTTTTATCCACACCCGTATTGTTTCAAACCAGAATGCGACGGTTCCTGCAAGAGCAAACCCGATCGCATAGATGTCAAGATTTTCAAGGTTCAACACAACATATGCAATAAGCACTGTAGTGAAGAACGCCGCGAAGAATGACAGGCGTGGCACCGTCAGGCCGCCAATGTTGACGAAAGCTTGGAGCACGCCCACTTGTACTTTTTGCACTACGTAGTAGCGTCCATATTCGTCCTGGCTGATAAGAGTCATCTCTACAAGCTTGTCGATGTGGTAGTTTGCCACGCTTGGGCTTGAAAACCCAAGGTCGCGCTGCACCTCTCTGACGCCCACAGGCTCTTTCTTCTTTATCATGTACATGTATACCTGCAGGGTTTTTCCCTTAAGCTGGTCTTCAATTGGCAGCTTTTTGCTGCTGTCGTCTGGAGGAGGCGTTTCGATGTCTTTGGTCAAGGCGGCCGAGTCACCAATATATGATTTTACTATAAAACATATTGCAACCCCTCTCAATAAATATGATAGCGCCGCTGACCAGACTCGAACTGGTGACCCACTGGTTAACAGCCAGTTGAGCTTCAAAGCACAATATTGCGCTACGAAATTGCTCTACCATGCTGAGCTACAGCGGCGCACTATTACAGCAAATCCGAGCACAAAATAAATCTTTGGGCTCGCTTACTACTGTTGCATGCCTTCTTCGCGGGAGTAGACGTATAGCCCGTCTAGAAATACACGCTGATCCTTGTCCTTTATTCTGGTAGATAGTTCAATGTTGGCAGCGGTCTGTGAAACATCTTCAAGGCTCGGGCCTTGTACCACCACGTCTTCTCCTACCACATGGACCTTGGTGGCGTCACCGACTATTCTGGAGACCCTGGGTGACCTTTCGCCAAAAAAGTTCTCCACATTGACTTCTTTGCCCTTTACCTTGACAGAAATCGGAAAGTGCGCGAAAATGATCTTTAGCTTGTACGTGTAGCCTTTTTCAACGCCTTTTATCATGCTCTCAATTATGCTGCGAGCTGTGTGCGTCACTGCAAGGTCGCGCTTGCGCGTGCCATAAGGCTTGATCGTTACCTTGTTGCCTTGGACCGTTATGGTGGCGGGAAGTTTTGTAAAGTCCTTCTTTACCGTACCAAGCTTGCCCTTTACCGAAAGGACATTGCCTTCCTTTGTAATCTTAACGCTGGCAGGCGCTTCCACTTCTGCCATTATCATCTCCTGATCAGTAGACGTAGCCAACTAAGACTCCTCCCAGTCCTTCTGATATTGCTTCGTGGTGAGACATTATCCCCTTGCTGGTCGATACGAGCAGTATGCCCATGCTGTATGCCGGCAGGAACTGCCTTTCCCATCCAAAGTAAGCATCCTTTTTGACCGAAAAGCGCGGAGTGATAATGCCGCACTTGTTTATCTTGGCAAGCAGTTGAACTCTGAACTTGCCTGCCCTGCCGTCGTCCACCTGCTCAAATTCGCCAATGTAGCGATGCTTTTGCATTACGCGCAGCACTTCGCTTGCAAACTTACTTGCGGGGACAATGACACATTCCCTCTTTCTTCTAGACTCGTTATTGTAAATAGTTGTAAAGAGATTTGATAGGACGTTTAGTGCTGGCACTTCATATTTCACCTACTCGTATTTCACAAACCCTATGCTGTTTGCAACTTCCCTAAAACACTGTCTGCAAAGCATCAAGTTATAACTGCGGATGAGGCCGTTATATGAACCGCACCGTTTGCACCACCTTGTGCCCTTGCCGTGGGCAAGTTTCTTTCGTCCAGTCACTTCGTATTCTCTTGGCTTTGGCATCTTCTCTGTTATTCCACCTCTACTCCATATTCCTGTCTGAAGAACGCAACAGCATCATCCTTATTTATCCTGTGGGCCTTGCCAATTTTTGCGCTTTTCCTGCTCTTCCTTGCGATCCTGTATCCGGGCCTGCTGAGAACAATGTTGACATCCATGCCAAAGATTCCGATTTCGGGGTTGTACTTTGTACCAGGGATGTCGATGTGCTCGTGTATTCCAAGCGAAATGTTTCCGTAATTGTCAAACGAGGAGGACTTCAGCACGTTCTTTTTGGCCGCAATGACGCGCTTTAGGAACTCTATTGCAGGATCCCTGCGCAGCGTCACGACTACGCCTATGGGCTCGCCCTTGTGAATGCCAAAGTCCCTGACAGTCTTTTTGGCACCGCGGACTGCTGGCTGCTGGCCAGTAAGCTCTAGCAACGCCTTCTTTGCCTTTTCAATAGGCTCGCCGGACTTGCCTACCCCGATGTTTATCACTACTTTGTCGACGCTTATTTTTTTCATGTCATGTTGTACTTGTAGTTGCTGACTCAATCTAGTTCACCTTTATCACTGGCTTGTCCTTTCCGACAACCATAACCATTTCAACCGGAAGTTCTACCGACTTGCCGTCGAATGAAACAAGCGCTCTCTTTGGAAGCGAGAATATGCCATCTTGGATGTCTTCTATCTTGCCTACTGTGCCTGCATTTTCACCGGTGATAATGAGCGCGGTGGCACCCTTCTCAAAGACAATGTGATCTTTGACCTGAACCTTTGGAAGGTCGATGACGCATGTATCGCCAACCTTGAGCTTTTGGTCGCTTATCAATGTCTTGCCATCGTGGAATCCGTACTGGATCTTTTTACCCTTAATGGTTGCCTTGCTTGTGACCTTTACCAGCTTCACTCCTTTTTCAGATTGTTCGATTGCGATAGAGTCCAGGAGCGCCGAGTTCTTTGGGACCATGCGGTATGCCTGGCCTGTTGCAAGCTCTACCACGTCCATGAGCCCCACTGCAAGATTAGAGTCGCGCCTTACCGTGCCGTCAACTTTGACCTTGCCTGCGTTCAAAATTCTTTGAGCTTCATGCATCGTGCTTGCCACTTTGAGCACGTCGCGGAGCACCATTCCAAGCGGATACGCCCTGTGCTTTGGATGGGGACCGGGCTTGACTCTCAGGACAAATTGACTCTGCTTTCTCTTGATTGCCCAGAACGTCGGAGCCATCTGCCTCTTTACTCTAGTGTCACCGCCTTTCTTGCCCATTATTCGCTAGCCTCCTCTTTCTTTCTCTCTTCCTTCTTCGTTGTTTTCTTGGCAGCAGCTGCTGTTATTTCATTTTTCTCCGCTTTTTCTTCCTTCTTTTCAGCTGCCTGTGGCTTGCCGCCGCCCTGCAGCTTGTTTGACCTGTACTTGTCCTCAAGGTTCAGGGCTGTTATCTTGACGTTTGAAGCATGAATGGGAACCTTGACCTGCCCTCCACGGATCTTTTCTCTCTGCATGCCTTCAATATGCAGAGTCCCGTGTTCAGTGTCCACATCTTCGACCTTGCCTCCGCGTCCCTTGTATTCGCCGCGCACTACCATGACTGAATCACCCTTTACCACGCGCAGGGTTCTCTTTTTGTACTGCTCGCGCAGCTCGTCCGCAAGCGATGCGCCGAGCATCTTGTCGCGCCGGTGCTTTGAAACGTGGATGAGTTTCGGATTAATGTCTGCCATAATTACTATTGCCACCTACTACACTATCATTCCTGCTAAGTTGGCTATCCTTGGCCACTTTTCTGCAGCTTCTGCCGCCACTGGCCCCTTGATATCTGTGCCCTTGATCTCGCCCTCAGGAGTCACAAGTACTGCGGCATTGTCCTCAAAGGAAACGCGCACACCGTTGAGCCTCCTTATCGGGTACTTTTGCCTGACAATTACAGCGCCAAAAATCTGCTTGCGCAGCTCTGCCGGACCCTTCTTGACAGTGACTGTAACGAAATCTCCAACTGCTGCTGCCGGCATCCTAGAGTGCCTGCCCTTATACCTGTTTACCATGGCAATGCGCAAGACCTTCGCGCCAGTGTTGTCCGCACATACAAGCTCTGCCGTGACGGGAAGAGCCCTTGTAATGTACGGGCGGAATTCTTCGACACCTTTTGCCGAAACTGCTCTTGACTTAGCTCCTGTCGCCATCCTTGTTGTTCACCTCAATCACCACAAATGATACAGTCTTTGAAAGTGGCCTGCACTCGGCTATCCTGACCTCGTCGCCCTCTTTCACGTCCACGCAGGGTGGAAGGTATGCGTGCACTTTAGACCTGCTCCTCTGGAACCTCTTGAACTTTGGGGTAGGACGCGGGTATTCTCTTGACACGACTACCATCTTGGGCGCCTTGGCGCTTGATACAATCCCGGTCAGCAGCTTGCCCCTTACCGACAGGGTGCCGTGAAACGGGCAGAGTTCGTCCTCGCATGTTTTACGCGGGGATATAACTGAAACGCCGATATTTCTAACCATAAACCATCACACTAATTATTCAATCGCGATATACGGTCCTCAGGTCTTCCTATCAATGATGAACCACTTATAAAGCAAACGCCAAAGTGTGTTTTGATCTCGATCTTTTTTGCCGCTCTTTTTGCTATTTGTTTTACTGAAGAATCCAAATCCGATCTTATCGATATCATATTTTTAGTTTCAAAGACTATCGAGCCGCTGACGCCCTCAAGCGTCGGGTCTGTCGACTCGACTATCTTTGCGTCAAGGCCGATGATCTCGTGTACAAGCACGTTTTCAGGGCTCGTCATTTCTTGGCCTTCCTTTCGTTAAGAAGAGTCATCATGCGTGCAATGTCGCGCCGGAGCCATTTGATGTTGCCTGTCTGCTTCTTGAGTGTACCTTTCGACTGTTCCAGCTTTAGCTTAGCAAGGTCTGCTTTCAGCTCGGCGAGCTTATCGGCCAGATCCTGATCATTCATTTCGCGCAGAGTCTTGAGCTTAAGCCTGGCCATCTTGTTTGCCTCCTCCTTCTGGTTGTTCAACAGCCGTTGCTGCTTCTGCAACTTCGCTTGGCGTTTCGGGAACAGGCGCTGCTGCAGCCTGCATGCCAGCAGCAGATCCGTCCTTTAATTCAAATTCCTGCGGTAATGCCGCCTTGGATGCAATTCTTAGCTGGATGCCCATTAAGCCCATCTTTGTCAAAACATGAGACACGCCAGTCGTCACTATCTGGCCTGCAATGTCGCCGCTCTTTGGCACGACGCCTATGGTGTGCTTTTCAAAGTGAGCGCGTTCTGTTCGGAGCTTGCCAGAAATCACGACTTCAACGCCAAGAGCACCCGCGTTCATTATCGTGTTAAGCGACCACATGGCTGCTCGCCTGAAAGCTGTTCCGCGCTCAATGAGCTGTGCAATTCTGTTGCACATGATGTGCGGGTTCAGCTCAGGGTTGGTTACTTCAAGGACTGAAATCTGGGGGTTCTGAAGACCGAATTTTTGCTCTATCTTTGTCATAAGGTCCTTGATGCCTGTCCCTTTTCTGCCTATTACAAGGCCCGGCCTTGTGACGTAGATGGTTATCCTGGCGCCAACAGGAGTCTTTTGCACTTCGACCCCGCCATAGCCAGCATCCTTGAGGGCATCGGCAAGGAACTCATTAAGCTCCATGTTGCGGAAGTTGTTCTTGATGACGTTCTTGACTGCGCTCATTATTATTCTTCGCCTCTTGCCTCTTGTGCTACAAGCTCGACATGAACCAGAGTGTCATACTTTGGACTTGATCTTCCCATTGCGCGGGGCTGAAAACGCTGGAGCTTTGTGCCCTTGTGCACCGCGGCGCTCACTATACGCAACCGATCAAGGTCCATGCCCTTGTATTCTGCATTTGATTCGAGGTTGTCCAAAAGTTTCAAAAATTCGCCGGCCGCCTTTTCCGGGAACCTGCCGGCAAAAAATCCGTCGCGGATGTTTGACCTGTGGGCCACCTCCATGTTGTAGCGCCTGTATGGGACGGCTTCCTTGCGGGCGATGACGTTCTCAAGGAATTCGCGCGCCTTTTCAATCGACATGCCCTTGATGGCGACAGCAATTTCCCTAGAGTGCTTATGCGAGATGTCTTTCTCCCTTATTGAAGCGCGCACGTGCTTTGTTTTGTCATAATTTTGAAAAGCGTAACCAAACTGTGGCATGTCAATCACTTCAATGGGACATACAGGCTTGACCTGGAAGCTCCGACACCTGGCGCGCCGTGCTGCACACGCTTGTTTGTTATCGCGTATTCGCCAAGGTAGTGTCCGATCATTTCCGGCTTGATGTTAACCTGCGCAAACTCTTTGCCGTTATGAACATGAATAGTGAGACCTACCATGTCTGGAAGAATAATCATATCTCGGGCATGTGTCCTTATGTTGCCCTTCATCTTGCCCTCTCTGGCGAGCTTGACCTTTTCGCGCAACTTCCTCTTGTCGTCATTCATATAAGTGCTGACGCGCTTGTCAAGCGACCTGCGCTGCCTTGAATTAAGAAGCGGCAGTAGGTTCTCTATCGACAGCGATTGAAGCTGCTCATGGGTGTAACCTTTGAACTTGAACTCACGTACCAACTAGATCATTCACTCCTTGTTCGAGGGACCACTTTTAAATCTAACGAGAAAATCATGCTGCTACTATTACACCAGCCCCAGCTTTGTTGCCAGATCTCTTGCACCTTCAGGCGCCTTGAATCTCACAAACGCCTTCTTGCCTCTGATCGTCCTAGTAGTGTTAACCTCTGTCGCTTCAGCCTCGTAGAGGATCTGGATGGCTTCGATTATCTCCTTCTTGCTTGCCTTCTCTGCGACAATGAAAGCCAATTTGTTCTCCTTCTCTATCTGGTTGAACGTCTTTTCAGTTACATAAGGCGCGATTATCAAGGATGTTGCTTCTTCTGCTGTCATACTAATTGTTGGTGCCGCCGTCGCATTGGCCTCTTTCTTTGGCGCTTCCTTCTTGGGCTCTGCCGCTGATGCTGCTGCCTTTGTTGTTGTTTCTTTGCTCATTTGTTGATCAGCTCCATTACTTTGTGCATTGGTGCCTGCAGGCTCTTCAGCTCGTCAATTGCACTTTGCGAAAATATTGTCAGTCTTATTGGCTTTGAACCCGGTGCTAGGTCAATTACGCTTACGTCCTTTGCATGTTTGATATCAACTCCGGATATGGACCGCGAAAGCGCGACCAGCTTTGAGTTGTTGCCTACTACAATGAGGGCGCTCGTGCCTGATCTTGCAGGTCTACCTCTGCGTCTTGCGGTGCCGGATTGCGCCTTTCTCGTCATGCTTGCTCGTGCAATGTCATCGCCAAGGCCAAGGTCCAGCAGTGCCTTTTTCAGGTCCTTGGTCTTGGCGATTGATTCGATGTCGTTTGAAACGATTATCGGGAGTTTTACATTGTCGCCTATCTTGTGGCCGCGCTGCTGCACAAGCTCCTTTCTGGTAGTTGCAGCTATTGCAGAGCAAAGCCCAAGCTGCTTTTCCTTGTGGTTGATTTTCTTGTAGATTATCTTCCACGATTCTGGTGGGTGGGCAACTCTTCCGTGCCTGACGCCTGCTACACCTGCCGCCTGACCTGCCCTCGGGAAACCTTCTCCTCTGGCCCTTGCAAGCCTCGCAATGCCAAGGCCAGTGTTGCGGGACTCGGCACTTACCATTTCACCTGCAGCGGGATAGCGACCCTGCCTCTGGTACGAGTGTGACAGCAGGTTCACATAGACTTTGTGAATGACTTCTGGCCTGTACGGCGTATCAAAGACTACAGGCAGCTCGATTTCGCCTGTTTCCTTGCCGCTTACTGCAACTACTTTGGCCTTCATTATTCAACTACAACCTCCAAAACCTTTGGCTCGAGCACCTTCTTAGATACATTGCGTATTGGCTGCCTCATCTTTATCAGGCGCTTTGGAACGCCCGGAACGGAGCCCCTGACTATGATGTAGTCGCCCTTGACGAGCCCGAAATGCTTGAAGCCGCCTGATGGGTTTATTGAATTCTGCCCGTCTTTTTCAGTGTTTGACATGACGAGTATGCGCTTGTTGTATTCGGTCCTCTGGTGGAATCCCCTCTGGCCCTGCCTTGCGACTGTGTACATGACCACCGCAGGCGAGATCGGGCCGAGTGTTCCCACAGCGCGGACGCTCTTTCTCGACTTGTGCTGCTTTCTCTTGATCCCAAACCTTGTGACTGGGCCTTCAATGCCCTTGCCGCGTGTTATGCCAAAAACGTCGATGTTTTGTCCCACTTGGAAAATGTCGCTTACCTTAACCTCTCTGCCAAGGACGCTTTTTACATAGTCATATTGTGATTTTGCGTCCTTGCCGGAAACTGCCATTTCAAAAACAAACGGAGTCTTTTGAGAAAGGCCAATAGAATTTGGAGAGACCGCAACTATCGCCATGATGGCGCTTGCGCTGCCAAGCATGCCTTCTGCCTTTGCAAAGGCTTCATCGCTGGACTTGGCGTCAAATTTGCGCGACAGCTCTTTTGGCAGATCCTTGGCATAAACGTCAAAGATAGCATGCTGGCCGTAGATGTCTTTCTTGTAGCCGCGGATGCCAATAACCCTGATGGGCGGTGTCACGATTACAGTTGCCGGGTTGAGCAGCTGCTTGCCAAAGTTTGGTGTCTTTTCCCTGTCATCAATTGTCAGTACGTGAATACAGCCAGCTTTGAAACCTGCAAACCCTAAAAGAGAGCTTTTTTCTGCTGCGAGCTGAGGCCAAGTTCTAACTCTTGCCTCAAGGCTCCTGGCCCTTGCCCTTGGTCTAAAGGCAACACTACCCCTCCTCGGGGCGCTATACTTGCGATGACCCATAGATACTGCATGACTCTGCCTGTCCCTTTAATAAGTTAACCGCAATATGGGAAACCTTGAAAGAAATAGAAATTCCTAGGCATGACTGGCAGGAAAAAGCTCTAGGGAATCCGTTCATCTATATGCACTATCGTCGAAGATATGTGGCCGTTCTGAAACGTAGAACGGAACGTGAAACACGTTCTAAAATCAAGGTTTACCTAATCTGCCACCCTTTAGTAAGCCTAAGATATGTCGTCAAATCAGAACGTAAACAAAAACACAAAGATAGCCCTATTCGCAGGCATACTTGCAGTAGGACTTTTGGTAGCTGTCTTGGTCGGGAGCTTCCCGCTGACAAGCAGAGGAGCTGCCGCACAAGAATCCGGTCTGCAGCACCCAGTACTTCATAACAACACGTCCATAGTCTCTGCCACAGGTACTGCAACAACTTCTGTAAAGCCAGACAAAGTATCTATCGCCGTTGGCGTTGAGACGAATGGAACATCTGCAGAAGAAGCAGCTTCCAAGAACGCTGACCTGATAGCCCAGATCATAGCTGCCCTCAAGGAACTTGGCATCACCGAAGATCAGATAGGCACAAGCAACTACAATGTGTTTCCTGTTTACCAACACAAAGAGCCAGCTGAAGTGTGCATAATGATCTACCCACCACCTCCTAAATGCCAGCCAGGGCAGGAAATTGTTGGCTACAGGGCAGTAAACAGCATCACCGTAACGCTTGACGTAGATGGCGAAATCGATGCCGGCGAGGTAATCGACACAGCAATCGAAGCAGGTGCCAACAACGTCAACGGAATATACTTCTTCCTGTCAGATGAAAGACAAGAAGAAGTCCGCGACAGCCTGATCAAGGAAGCAATAGACAGCGCAAAGTACAGGGCAGAAGTGGCAGCCTCGGCGTTGGGATACACCATATCTGGCGTCCAATCAATACACCTGAACGATGTGAACTTCCCGATCTTCTATGGCCGCAGCGCATTGTCAGAAAGCGCAGTATCATCAACACCCATCATGCCTGGCGAACAGCAAGTGTCCACAAGTGTAACTGTCGTATTCTACATGCCGGACATAGCGGTAGCGCAATAGAGACACATAGTGTGAGAGACGCCGTCACAACAGGCGTCCTCGAACTCCCTCCTCTCTTCTCCTTTTATTATCTTTTGCCGATAGAATGATTCAGAATGGCAAGAGTTCCAAGCACAGCTTCTTCCAGTCTTACTGTCTCTGTGCCTTGGTTTGGGAACATGTTGACGACAAATTCGTAAGGCTTAATGCTTGCTCCCTCCTTTGCAAGGATATCGTACACGCCGTGTTTTGGCGCTCCAAATACAACTAGAATATTTTGCGCGTTTTTGGCCCGTTCGATAAGCTTGGCTTCTACATTTTTGAAGTAGCTGCCCTTCCTTGACGTGATGACGACTTCGGTGTTTTCTGCGCTTGCAAGCAGCAGCTTGCCAAGCGACGGTACTTCCTTTACCTCATATCCCCAGTACTCGAAAATGTCCTCCTCAGAAGCCTCGATCGCCTTCAGGTTGGGGTACGGTGAGATGAACTTGACATTTACCTTCTTGCCTTCAAAGCCTTGACCGACAAACGGCACGAGAGACCCAAGTCCAGCCTCAACAAACAGCTGCCCTTTGACCTTAGTGATGACTCCTGTGCGCACGTCGCCGGCTCTCACGCGCTTGATGTCTTCAGGAGGCTTGTGATGCGGCGCCTTGATCGGGTGCAGTATTCCTGCATATTCCAGCTGGTGCATCCTAGGATACAAGGCCTTGCGCAGATACTGTGGAGTGTCAAGGTAGCGCAGGATCGTTTTGAGCAGATTTGGATCGTCCCTTTCAAACTGGGACAGCGAGTCATGGTAGATGTATATCCTCTTTACTTGGAAGATGGCGCAGGCGCGCGCAAACTGCGCAATCTTGATGCTCTTGTCGCGCCTTGTCTGCTCGTCTGAAAGCGAAGAATCAGGTATCGCGACCCAGAGATTGGGCATTATTCTTTCAGCAGCTCTTCAACTGCGCCTTCTAAAAAGCCGTTTGATCCAAAGAACGTGGAGCGCAGTATGCCCTTCCTGTCGACCAGTATGCTCGACGGAGTCCCGCGCAGGGCATACTCTTCAAAGGTCTTGGCGCTGTATTCCTTTGACCTCAAGTATTGCTTTACCCTCTCAACCAGCAAATGTCTGTCCTTTTCGGAATATGATCTAAAGTCGGGGATGTTGGCCTCGATAAAGTCCATTACCTTGCTGTCGGTCATCATCTGGCCGGATTCTTTCTTTAGCATGTCCATGCCAACTGGAAATGGTATCTTGTATGGTATCTTGTTGCCATCCATTAGCTGGCCGTACTGCGCCAGCGCACGGTATGTCTCGCCAATGACTTCGCCGGTCATGACCAGCTTTTGCAGATTCTCAAGCGTGTTTTTATCATAATCCTCAAAAGCGGTCGCCATGCCAAGGACGGTCAGCCCTTGATCCTTGTACTTTTTGTAAATGTCTATTGCTTCCGGGATTCCATAGAGAAAGCAGCCGGGGCAGTTGACCTGAAAAACTTCGACCAGAACAACATTGCCTTTTTCCTTGTCAATGTTTGTGGGCTTGCCCTGAACCCATCTTGAAATTTGAAGGTTGGGTGCCTTGGCACCTATTTTCGCTACCATTACGCAATTCAGCTGGGCAGTTATTCCTTATAATTTTATCAGGTGCCCCGCTTCGAGGTCCTGTCTCGTGCCATTGAAGCGTATCTCTCTATCTCCTCGTCCTCTACCTTGCGCATTGTCTTTGTCTTGTTGTCAATTATGGCCATCTTTAGGTGTCTTGTGCCAGTCTTTTCCTCGCTCACCAGATAGATGGATTCGATTGCAAGCGCAGCGCCTTCGTCAAGGCTAATGTCGGCTTTGTAGCTCTTTTCAAGAAATTCTGTCACCTGATCGCTACCGGCGCCTATCGCCACTGCATCATAGCCGATGTATGTGCCGCTCGGGTCTGTCAGGAATAGAGCAGAACCATTCTTGTCAACGCCTGCAAGTATGAGCGCAACGCCAAATGGCCTCACGCCAGCGTATTGCGTGAACTGCTGGGCCATGTCTGCAATATTCTTGGCAACGCCCTCGACATCTACCGGCTCGTCATAGATCAGCCTATTGCTCTGGGCAAAAAAGCGCGCGTGATCTACTTGAGTGCGCGCGTCAGGAATATAGCCTGCTGCTGCAACGCCAATGTGATCGTCAACCTGAAAGATCTTTTGGGTTACATTTGATATCTGAAGCTTTCTTGCCTTTTCTTCTACTGCAAGTATTACGCCGTCCTTGCTCTTGATGCCTATAGCCAGTGTCCCGCGTCTGACAGTTTCAATCGCATATTCCACTTGGTAAAGCCTACCGTCTGGCGAAAATACGGTAATGGCTCGGTCATAGCCCGCTGCTGCTGGTAACAATTCAATCTAGATTTTTGTAATGTTCCATTTAAGCCTAACTATGAGGGCTCGGCACAAAAGCAAACGCAAGCTTGATTTTAATATCGTACCGGCCAAGTGATTCCCGTATGGTTCAGGACGAAGTGATATTCTATGGTCACCCAAATGTCCAGTCGCTGCATGGCAAGACGGTTGAGATAACCAAGGATGAACATCTTACGCTAAGGGGTGACTGCATAATAGGGGTGCGGGCGAGCAAGGCTTGCGCCGACCTAGACGAGACCTTAAAGCGCAGGCTGGCATCAAACGACTCTGTCGTGAGCATAGAGATAATGGTGGGCAGCGAGACCTTTGTCATAAATGGCAGAGGCGACGAACGGATTAGCCTACAAAACCCTCACGACATCGTGATACGCAAGACGAACTTTGTCTGCCCGCGCACATTGTCAGTCAGGTGCGACAAGGCTTCTTCTGACGTACCAAGAAAGATTGTCAAAATGTTGCAGGATAAGGACGCAAAGGGTATATTCAGGATCACTATCGAATAGCTACTTTTTTGGTTGCTCTTTTCCTGCAACAATCATTTCTACGTACTCTTTTCTTCCCATAGCTTTTGCCAGTGCTGCGTTTAATATTTCCAGCGCAGCATATTCTTTGTAATGGTCGCCCTTGCACTGGCTGCAAACATCATCCTTTCCTGCAAACGCCGCGACAAATTTCTTGTCTTCAAGCACGCTTTTCAAAACCTTTAGCAGCCTAGTGCCTGTGTCATCAACAAGCTTGGCATGCTTTTCGAGGTCTGGCACATCATAGCTGAATGCGCGGAGGGTTGGTGCATAATATTTCATCACGGCGCCTCTCACCTCGACCATCTTGGTGGCTTCAATCAGGCCGGCACTTTTCAGAGTGTCCAGATGGTGCCGGATGGTAGTTGTTGCTTTTTTATAACCCGAGCTGCCAAGCGCCTTGGCGATTTCATCGGCAGACATTTGCTTGTGGCTCAAGATTTCAAGGATTTTTATCCTGACGGGGTCATTTAGTGCCTGTGCGGCAGAATAGCCAAGTGTAGTCACTCTTTTTATCCTGACATCTTTCTGGAACAGGGTTTCGGCCATTGTAGCATCAGAATCGAACGTACATAGTAAAAGGCAGTTATATCAGTAATTGTTGCCCTGATTGTTAAATGTTATGACTATTGCCATGTCGGTCCAACATATAGCTATACGTAACGATTATTAATACAATATTAATATACTAATACTATTGCTATGATATCTATCATAGCAATTTAATAAGTATGGTAGATAGTCGCCGCAGGGCAGACATGCTAGCCTGTGCGGTCGTTATGAGCATGCATACTGGTCAAAAACTGGCAAAAAGCAGGTCTGAAATTGAGCTATAATTTGCGGCCGCTTATGCGCTCGTAGGCCAGAATGTATCGCCGGCTAAGCTCGTTTGCCACTTCGGGCGCCACTTCAGGAGATTCAGGTTTTTTGCCCTCCTTGGCAAGACTGTCTACCTTGTCCTTGAACCCTATCTTGGCAAGCCAGTCGCGCAAAAGTTGCTTGTCATAGCTTTCTTGAACCTTGCCGGGCTGGTGGTCGGTCTTGAGCCACAGCCTGTACTCGTCGGGACCAAGCGAGTCCCCAAGGACAATGTCGCCCTGTTCATTCCTGCCAAATTCGAACTTGACGTCTGCAATGATAAAACCTGCCCGCTCCACAATCTTGCTCATTTTCTCATATAGCGATATTGATGTTTTTTCCAAGTAATCAAAGTCCTTTTCAGACAAAATGCCTGAGAAGATTGCTTGCTGCCTGGTTATTGGCGTGTCATGCTCCTCAGACTTTGTCGTAGGGTCGAAAATGGGCCGCGGCAGTTTACCTGCCAGAATAGGCTTGAAGTCCAATGGCAGACCCTTGCCAAGATGACCTTTGTATCGGTCGACAAAGCTACCATAAAAGTATCCCCGTACCACGCATTCCACAGGTACCATTTTGAGCTTCTTTACCTCCATCTTGTCCTTTTCGACTATCCTTACCATGTGATGCGGAGTTTGAAGCGTATCAAACCAAAACTGGCCGAACCTGCAGAGAACCTCACCCTTCCTTGGGATGGGAGTGGCCATATTGACATCAAAGGCAGAAACACGGTCTGAAAAGTGAAACAAGATGTTGCCGTTATCAAGCTCGTAAATGTCCTTGACCTTGCCCTTGCGTAGGAGCCTCATCATTGCAATGCCTACTATGTGCATGCAATAAAAAATCTATCTATGATTGAAAGATTTTTAACACTGCTACTAACCAGCTAATACCAAGTTAATGGTTAGCAATGACCTCCTTGCCATAGGCCGACCAATCTGCGTAGGTATTATCGGCGGAGGTCAACTCGGAAAAATGATTGCGCATGAGGCAAGGCGGATGTCGCTTAAGGTTATCGTGCTTGATCCTACTGAAGGATGCCCAGCTTCTGGAGTGGCAGACGAGCAGATAGTTGCCGACTTTAAGGACGAAAACGCGATAATGAAACTGGCGGAAAAGTGCGACATTCTGACCTATGAAATCGAGCTGGCGAATTCTGCAGCGCTCAAAGAGCTTGAAGCAAAGAGCTATCCTGTCAGGCCGGCGCCGGAGACCCTGCGTATAATACAGAACAAATACCGGCAAAAGTCGTTTCTGAAAGATCACAAGATCGCCGTGCCGGATTTTGCGCTTGTGCGATCTGAAGAGCACCTGCACGAACTATGCGAGCAGTTTGGATTCCCTGCCATGCTCAAAGCATGCGAGGACTCGTACGATGGCAGGGGCAACTTTCTGATAACCTCAAAAAACAAAATGCATGAAGCCTTCAACTACTTTGCAGGCAGGGAATGCATGCTGGAGAAGTTCGTGCCGTTCACAAAAGAGATATCCATAATGGTCGCCCGCAACCCAAGCGGCCAGATAGAGTCGTTCCCGGTGGCGGAAAACATACATAAGAACAGCATCCTTGACACCACTATAGTGCCGGCGAGAATTGATCGCAAAGTGGAGTTAAAAGCAAAAAAGATGGCAGAAAGAACCATGCAAGTGCTGCACGGCGCCGGGATATTTGGCATTGAAATGTTTGTAACAAAAAAGGGCGACGTGTTGGTAAATGAGATCGCCCCAAGGCCGCACAATTCAGGCCACTATACTAACGAGGCGTGCTCCGTCTCGCAGTTTGAGCAGCACCTGCGGGCGGTGCTCGACCTGCCACTATCAAAACCAGAGCTGCTATCGCCTGCGGTCATGATCAACATACTTGGCGCTGAAAATTCAAACGGGCCATACGCTGTAAAGGGCCTGACAAAGATGCTCAGAGTGCCCGGCGCAAAGCTGTACATATATGGCAAGAAAACTGCCAAGCCGCAGCGCAAGCTGGGCCATATCACTGCTACAGGCAGGACTGTAAAGGAGGCGCTTGCGCGCGCCGCAAAGGCTAGAAAGGCGGTCGAGCTTATCCCTACGGGTGGAGCAGAATGAAAAAAGCTCTTGTCGGCATCATAATGGGAAGCGACTCTGATCTGCCTGTAATGAAAGAGGCAAAAGAGGTTCTCGACTCGTTTGGCATTCCAAATGAGATCACGATAGTGTCTGCGCACCGCACCACGAGGAGGATGGTCGATTACGCTTCTGGTGCGAAGAAGAGAGGTATGGAGGTCATTATTGCAGGGGCCGGAGGCGCTGCTCACTTGCCTGGCATGGTGGCATCGCTGACGCCTCTGCCCGTAATCGGTGTTCCAGTCAGGACAAAGAGCCTTGACGGCTTGGATTCGCTTCTGTCAATAGCGCAGATGCCACCCGGCGTTCCTGTAGCCACTGTCGCGGTAAACGGCGCCAAGAACGCAGGTATACTTGCGTGCCAGATTCTGGCGATAAAGCACCAAGACATAGCCAGAAAGGTCGAAAAATACAAGCGCGACCTAGAATCCAGCGTGCTGAAAAAGGCAGGTATACTTGAGAAATCAGGCGTCAAGAGATACCTGAAAAGATTGCAGTAGAATTTATTTGTGGGCGGCAATCCTATCTGTTGCCGTGGAGCATACACATCATTCTTCTCACGCTCAATCGCACGAGGAAGAGGAAGAACACGGTGGTCATGGTGATGCCGAGCCGATCGTCATAAAGAGGGTGGCTGCGCACCAAAAGCTGGCGCAGGAAATGAAGAAAAGTGGGATTGATTGCGATGCGCTTCCATACGGATCGCACCAGCTAGAGCACAAAGAAGCCTACTACAGCCACGGCTTTGCGCTGTCGTCCAGACTAGTGACTAACAAGGGCCTGATAAAAGTAAACGGCAAAAATATCGACTTTGTCCAAGTGTTGCAGAGGAATTGAGAGAATATGCCAAAGCAAGACCCAACCCCGTTGCCGTATGGCCTGTTGCAATATTATCAAGTACACTATATCTTGAAGGTAGAAAGCGGAGAGAACGGCAATTTTCTTGCAAGGTGTGAGCCCATAACAAAGGGCCATTTTGGCAACAAGCAAGTAGTCGGCGTCAGGTGGACTGGCGCGGACGAGTTTGCCGAGGTATTGCAAGAGGACGCCAAGCTGATTGAGATGCTAAAGGAAGTCATGCTGCGCGAAGGCGAGATAAGGGTTGACCCCTTGGACGACCACATCAGGATTTATGGCAAATGGATTCACGAAGACTCGTTTGCTTTCAACCAGGCCATGCTGGAAATCGCTGACAGGATTGCGGGGCACATTAAAACTCGGCTGCATATACTCAACAAACCAACGCCCTAGCAATTCCACAAAGGTGTTCATAACTAATGCCGGACATGAAGTTACCTTTAATAGTCCTGAAAAAGTTGCAATTTTGTGGAAAAGCAGTCTTCTCTCAAATCTAATCTGAAATTTAGCGGTAAAACTGTTGTTATTACTGGCAGCGGGACAGGCATCGGGCAGGCAATAGCAAAAAAGTTTGCCGAGAACGGTGCCAACATTGTCATCATGGGCAGGAGAAAGGAGCCTCTTGACCAGACAGCTAGCATGCTGAACAAGATAATCGCTTCTGCCGGATCTTCTGGCAAGGTCGTGGTTTTCCCCAGAGTTGATGTCGCAGATGAAGCCGGCATAAACGCCATGTTTGCGAGCCTGAAGAATCAGTTTGGCAAGGTCGACATCATTGTCAACAATGCAGGTGTTTCAGGACCTGTCAAGACTTTTACAAATGCAAGCGTCAAAGAGTTCCGCGAAGCTGTTGCCATCCACCTGACAGGCACGTTCTGGACCTCTGTCAGCGGTCTGAGCGCGATGGAAAGGGGCGGCAAGATAATCACGATTGCGACATTTTTCACAGAGGAGAACCGCTACGAGCAGAGGCCCTACAGATTTCGGACTCCATACACGGCGGCACAGGGAGCCAAGAACCGCCTTGCAGAGGCCCTTGCGTGGGAGCTGGTAGAGCGCGACATTCGCTCGATATCCACCAACCCTGGGCCGGTGCACTCTGACAGGATATACAAGACAGTCTATCCAAAGGCTGCCGCCGAATTTCTGCGCATAGGCGGCTACCCTGGGCTTAGCTCTATAGAGGTCGAGAAGGTCACTGCGGGCGCGCTCCCTCTGCTGGGCGAGCAGGACGAAGTTGTCGCAAACGGCTGCCGACAGGTGGCGGTCGAGATTGCCAAGGCGCGTGGGCAAGAAGAATCTGAAGAAAACATAAAGAAACTTTCGGAAACCGTTGCAGGCGCTCTTGCCAAGATGCAGGAAATTGCCGAAAAGATACAGAATAACACTAGCAAGATGATAGTTGACGGCGAGTTCTTGACGCAGGAGGACGTGGCAGAGATGGTCATGAACCTCTGCGACGAGAAGATAAGCAAGCTGATAAACGGCAGGGTGATCCCAAACGACCGCGTGTTCTACCCTGTCAAGCCGATAGTTGGAACCTCAGTCGACGGACCAGCACAGCCCGACTTGAAGGACAAGGTCATCATCCTGACCACCAGCTCTTCAGCCAAAAAAGACATCGAGCGGGTCAAGCAGGTCGCAAGACTTGCGCAAGGCGCTGGCGCAAAGCAGGTAATAGTCCTTGCCAACAACCAGAGCGACATGCAAGAATACCGAGATTTCCACAACCACGCCATAAACATGCTGGACGAAGAGAGTGTGAGGCGCATCTTTAACACCGCAAGGACAAAGTTTGGCAAGATCGATTCTGTCATTCATTTTACCGGCGACTATGACTACAATGCCGCATTCAGCTCGCTTTCAAGAAGCCAGTGGGACGCACTGGTCAACAACTTTATCTACATTCCAGGGCTGATCACAAAGGAAGCGGTAAACGCGATGGCACCGCAAGGCGCGGTAGAAGAGCCTGCAAAGTACAAGGACTCTAAGGGCACAGTCGTAATCGTTGGGCCGGACGCGCCTGTGGGCAAAAAGATCTCTGGCGTCCTAAGAGCAAGGGCTGATGTCTTCCGCGGCGCGCTGCGGCCGTACACAGCGACAGTGAACCAAGAGCTGGGTGATGTCCTTGGCTCAAGTATCAAGCTGCATCTTGTGCTCGCCGGCAATAGCGAAGGATCAGAGCCTGATGCTGCAAGGCTGCACAATTCAATCCTGAACCTGGCAGCTGGCGTCGCGCTCAAAAGAAACGAAGCGATATTCTATGTCGACGAAGCAAGAAAGTAAAGATATATCCACAAAAATTAGGGCTGCCAAAAAACAAGCCAAACTACCTTGAGGCGAACCAGTCGATGACAAACTCGATGGCCACTGCTATCAGTGCCAAGCCCAGCAAACGTTGAAGCAGCACGTCTTTTGTAGTACGCGATATCCTTGCCCCTATCTGTGCACCAGCAAACGCGCCTGCTGACAGAGCGGCTGCCTGCAGGTAGTCAGGATGCCCCAAGAGACCGTGCGCAAAGATGCCTGCAATCGAAGTCGTCATGAGCGTCAGCTGAGATGTTGGCACGGCACGCGGCATAGTCAGGCCAAGCACGAGCAGCATCAGTGGCACAAATATTATCCCGCCGCCTACGCCAAATAAGCTTGCTATGATGCCTGCTCCAAAAGTTGCCGGAAACACTGCGGCATAGGCCATCGAGCGCTTTTTGGCGGCGCTATCTTTTAGAATTGAATTCTTGTAAAGCACATAGATGCCGGCGAACATCAGCAAGATGCCAAAGTACAGCTTGAACGACTCTACTGACACGGATTCAGAAAGGATGGCGCCCAGCACTGCGCCAGGTACTGCAAATGCAGACATTGTGAGCCCAAGCCGGTAGTCGATCCTCTTTTGTCTGGAATATTCTATAGTCGACGACACGCTTGTAGAGGTCACCGCAATTAGGCTCGTGCTTGCCGCTTGGGCAGGCGGCAAGCCCAAGAATGTAAGAGCCGGCACCATTATGATGCCGCCGCCCACCCCTATCATCGAACCCAAGGTTCCGGCCCCAAGGCCAACTGCAATGAGAACTACTATAGTGGTGATTGGGTCTAGCACGACAATACTGCATCCTTTATGGGTTCAGTGTTATAACCGGGGAGGGTAAAATTCCTTTGCAATAGCTATTATTCTTTCCATGCAGTATGCGTATGTTAAACTATCCTTATGAGGCAATTTTCAAGTGAAAAGAGGTCAAAAGTCCCTGTTATGGACTCCAAAAAGCAATTTTGGTACACATATGAGCAAGATAAAGTTTGCCAAGCACCCAAGATCCATAGTAAGAAAGCGGCAGGACCATCCCTCAAGCTTATTTGTGACCATTCCTGTCAGAATCGTAAAGCAATGGGAGCTCAAGGGCGGAGAGCTTGTAGAATTTGAATATGTTAAGAGGAACGAGAAACCCGTCATTGAGATTAGAAGGGTCGACAGCTAGGGTCGTCGAAATGTATCGATGCCTCTCAACTCGATATTACCTACGCACGGATCAAACAGTGATCTAAAAACATCCGGTGGGCTTATCGTTCGCATCGCAGCAAATACACGAATGTGCGCTCTAGGAAAGGCATCTGCCAATTTGTTAGCTGCGCCCAAGAGGGTGGCACCTCGCGTTACAATATCATCTATCAAAAGAATTTCTGAGGGTTCAGGAAAGATTTTTTGCACTTCCATCGAATTGTAATGTTCGAATGCCTTTGGCCTGTCTCCTTGACTTGTTGCAGATTTCCTTACAGCCTTGAAGCGGTTAAGACAAGGCTCAACATTCTTTCCTAGTCCTCTTTGCGCAAGTGCATTGGCTAGTCGTTGTGGAACCCAGAGAGTGCCTGGTCGAATTAGGGAGCTGCGCGGAGTGGGAACTAGAATAGGCTTGGCTTTAAAGAAATTTGAAAAGGGCAAGCTATTGAGATTATCTCTGATCAGATTCGCAATGAATTCAGATGTCAGAATTTGAGAGTTTGGAAGAACTTCGTCGTCCTTTAACGCTCTCATGGCGTTTCTTGATGCTTTAGCTGCATCTGAATCGCACTTTGGCGAATATGTCAGGTATGAACCGAATTCAATTTTAGTGATGCGCATTATAGTTACTGGAATAAAGGCATCTGTAAATCTGATGGCAAAACTTCAAGGACATCTTCTGGATTGGAAAGCTCCATCGCGCCATACTGCATCATCTTCCTCGGCCAAGTGAGTTTTTTATTTTCCAATATAGATTTCCAAATGAACAATGAGCGGCCAAGCCTGAGTGCTTCCCAACCCTGATGTAAAGAGCCGCTAAACTCACCAGCTTCCACAATAATTGTGGCGTCAGAAATCAGTGCCATAGTCCGATTTCTTAGAACAAAATCCTTCGGACGTGTTGGATGCCCGATGGGAAATTGTGAAATGACTAGATGGTTATTCATAATTTCTTGTTGAAGCTGATAATTCTTTGCAGGAAAGACCTTGTTCAGCGGCGTGCCAATAACTGCGATCGTTCGTCCATGCGATTCTAGGGCTGCTTGGTGGGCAGAAGTATCGATTCCTTCTGCAAGACCGCTGACAATCACAACTCCATCTTTTACTAGGGTGCTCGCGATTCTGTTGGCCGCATGAAGTCCCTCTTCGGATGCCTTCCTAGAACCCACTATCGACACTCTGGGTCTTGGTAAAGGAATTCGCATTGATCCTTTGACGTAAAGGATTTTGGGAGCGTATTTCTTTTCAATATCGTTTAAAGGTCGACCCAGAAGCTCTTCGACAGTGAGCACAAGACCCTGCGCTCCGTCGGCGGTCCCCATCACTCCATCCCTTGGGATTATCACCTTTAATACTTTCTCCTTGGTAAAATTGTCATTCACGACATCTCATATATTCAAAGATGCACCTCAAGGAGAGGGAGGGGCATCATTCTCTTTTCTAAAGAAGAAAGTGATGATGGTAAAGCTTACGCTTTCATTATAAGCTTTTGTCAAACCAAGGATTATGACAACTCCTTTTCTTTTATGGCCTTGAGCGTGGGTATAGAATACAGCCGCATAAGCTTGACAGCAAACCTGATGCCATCGCCGGTCGATTTAAAGATCCCAAGCTCCTGCAAAAAGTCAATGTCGCCCTTGTCAAACCCTACTGTCATTCTATGCTTTTTGGTGCCCATAAATCAAAATTAATAGGTGCAATAATGCACCAATCCACATCAAGATAAGCCACCAAGAAATTACGCTTATAGAGGCGCTCTCTGCTCATATCTCGCGCATAGCCCGCGACATGCCATATTGAGATAAAATTATTCGTGTTACAACTTTTCCCGTAAATGCGCTAGTCCGCCAAAACACCAAATGGCAGAATTGCCACTTTTACCGCCTTTCTAGTTATATGCCGCCCTTTTTTTGACTATTGTGTGATTGATTAGATACGGCGGCATGTAGCCATAATGAACTTTTGTTTATGTGCTCTGTTTCTTGGCGAACATCTCAGCCTATAATTGCAGCATGGGCATCTAAGAGCCCCGGTAAACAGGAACACCTCACACTCATGGCAGCGTTTAAAGCCGCTCATATAGCGCGGTGTCCATTGCTCCCAGACAGGATTATTCTTGACTAGCTGCGCGCATATACCCCGGCATGCCATTATGACGATTCACCAATTGGTAAAACTGGAAAATTGCCATCGGCGGCAGCATTGTCATTGCTGCTATTTGCTGCTGGTGGTGGCGATTGTTGTTGTTCTTGGATCTTGGCTGCAACTTGCTGCTGAATAAAGTCTCTAAAATAGTACCCATGGCCCTGTTTCAAGAGCTCGCCTTTATTTCTGGCCCATGTTATGGCGTTTCTTACAGTTGTCCTTTGGTAGTGCAGCTTTTCAGCTACTAGAGTCGCAGCATCACGCATGGCAAAGCCATCTCTAGGGAATGTAGACTTGAGCAGCTTGATAATCCTGTCATAGGTTTCTTCTTTTGAAATAGAAGGGCTAGGATTAGGCTGCTGCTGTCTTATTTGTGGCTCATGCGGCATTGGTTGTGCAAAGCTACCGTTGAAACTACCATCAAATTCCTTGCAAATGTCAAGAATCCGCTGCAAGTCGCCTGCATTTTTCACATTGAACGTAACAGTAAGAGAGCCAGATACTTCAGTCATGAAGGAAAATTATTGCTTTATGACTTTGCTTCAATGGGCTGCGCTGGCTTGGTCAGTTCAGCCGCTAAAGTCTTGTCGCCGTGCGACAGCAGCAGTACCCTAATTGGCTCCATCAGGTCATACATGGCTTTTTCAATGGCAAGTGCATCCCTCTTTTTTAGTACTCCAGCGTTAATAGCGGCGGCCATCCAGGCATATTCTAGCATTGGACCAAAGAATAGCTGGCTAACTATTCGCTTGCATTCTTTGGCAACTATAGTCATTTCTACAGTATCGAGATTGTATCTGGAAAGCTCAGACATGGCGCGCTCTTTGACCATTCGCAGCATGGGTTTGTCATAGCCATTGAATTTAAGGGAAACTTCGCCGGTGAGGGGATCTTGTTTTACAATCATCTCCTTGCCGCCAGCGATACAGCCAGAACGATAAGCATCATTTAGCGATGTTTTGACCCTCCTGCCTTGAAAATCCTTGCCGCCGCGGTTGATCTTGTAGGCCAGACCGGGGTTCTTTTTGCTGACATAATCCATGTTCTCAGTTTCAGAGTTTAACAGGCCGTTCCCCGCATAGCTTGAGGTTGCATTCATCATGCGGCCTTCTAGGTCTGATACATAGATATCGCGGTTGTCTGCTTCTTGAGTAACCATGCCGCACTTTATGCAAACTTGCTCGCCTGTTTCAAAATCAGTAGCAGAAAAGACGCTGCAGTCATGATCTTGTCCCTGCTCCATAACTTTTGCTCGCTCCATGTTAATCTAAAACCTTATGTTGCGGGCTCAAGAGACATCAGATCGCCGCCATGGCTGCACACTATGTGAACCTTCCTTTTGTTCTCCTTTCCACAATGATCGCAATTGAACTTAAGTTCCCTGATATATGACGTTGCATTATCGACCGTCCTTGGCGCAGGTCCATTCCATGATTGATTTTTGATATGCTCTGGAATCCTTGACTGTGGCTGCTGTTTTGTTTTCTTTACCCTCTTCTTTTCAAGCTGCTCAAGCTCACGCTCTATCAATTCGGCTGCTATAGAGTCATTATAAAAGCCGCAATCATGAAGATAAGAGAGGATCTTTGTCTGGCCCTCTTGCACCCTGTTCTTTATGATGGGCTTGAGGTTAGATTCAATCCACTTTTTAGACATTCTGGGGTCTTTGGTCAGGGAGGCCGTTGTCTCATAGGCGGCTCTCAAGGCTCTTAGCTGGTCGATGCTATCAACCGGCTCTCGCCTTATCAGGATCTTGGAGATATCAAATTTGTGACCATCTTCTATTATCTTTGATATCAGAACAACGCGATGTCTGCCCTGAATTATCTGGTTGTCAAGCCGGTGATCGTCTGAAGAGGCCAGAACCAAACTTTGACTTTGGTCCCACCCATGTGTTAGTAGCGACTCGTACAGCCTAGCGCGGAACCCTTGCGATAGATCCATCAGGTCGGCATCTAAGGCCAATGGCGCTATGTGTAATTTTTGCATCCACTTGGCATTTAGCTCGGGTACAACTTCGCGGCGCATTCTACAGTAAAATTAAGGAGTAGTTGCTGCCCTGCCGCGCTTGCGCCAGGAGCTGAAAATTACCGTTGAAATTATGCCATAGAGTAGGACAAATACAAAGATCACAACATCGGCCTGCTTGTTATTCCATGCGTAATAGCCAACAGATCCAACTACGATGAAAGTAAAAATCAGGTATATCTTGGTTAAAAAGGCCATGTTTGAAAATTGAATTTTCCTTTGATCATGCTCCAGTTTCATATGCTGTAAGTTGCCATACTGGGCTGCCAGTCGCTTTATGACCCTCCTGCATTGCAGCAGGGCGCGGTAGCAGCCCGCCGCGTCCTGCTTCTTAGTGTAATTTTCTTTTATGCAATTCGGCAGACGCAAAGATGGTAGATTCTATCCCAAGAGCAGCAGACGTTCTATCACGGTTCGCGGCAATCCCGGTATGAGTCTGGAAGCCTATAGAGGCTTGCATCGCCATGAAACGACGCGGCGTCAACGCATTTTTACACGGGCCGAGCGCGCCCGCCTGTCAACGCTTGAAAATCCCTTATTGTATTCCAACTTTGTAAAAAAACTTGAAAAGCTGAACCCTGACATATTTGATCCAGATTGGATAGACAGAACTTTGGAGCCAGAAGAAGCGCTGCTCGATTTAAAGCGCAAGCATCCCGAGCTTGATATAGGCCTGAAAGAAAAGGAGCAGATTGAAGGTTTCCGCGAGTTCTTAGATGAGATAGGCATTACAAACGAGCGCCTGCAAAACATGATAGCGATGGAGGATAGCCCGCTGAGCGAAGATGAACTTAACCAGCTTGCGTACATCCTGCAAATGAGGTCCGAGCACGCGCAAAAAACAGACATGGCTCTAAAAGCGCCGCTGGCAAAGGACGTCAGGACATGGATAGCTAACCCTAACCGAGTCGATATCAAGACAGTTGACCAGTGACTTCTTTAACTCGGTCACAAGTAACAGTTGCAACATGCCTGTAACTCTGTGCTGCTGGCATGAGACGGGGTAACAGCAACGGTAACAGCTGGTAACAAAGTCTATGGTTCTGTTACCTGTTACCGTTAAAATCGTTGCCGTAACAAAGATGTTAATAATAGTACCCCCCACCCCTTAGCGCGCTACACGCGAGAAATAGATCAGCAATGCAGCCAACAGACAATAAGCCGTTTTAGGCATGGATCTGTTATATTCTTAGGGTTGAGACAATATAACATAACAGTAACTAAAACCATAACCATTTTGTTATTTTTGTTATGTTATGCTTGACAAACCCTGCCCCTTATAGTACTGTTATAGGGCACCTCTTGTCACCTCTCTGGAACACCGAATCAGAATTGCAAAAGACAGGGGTTAATGATTCGATTCGGTCAATGAGAGCATGGACCGAGCAGGATTTACAGACCGAATGATTCTGTCTTTTTGATTCGCTCGCTCGCTCATTTGACCATTATTATGCTCACTCTAGTACAATAAATCAACTACTATCACAAGACGCGTGTATATAGTTTTGAAAAAAGAGAAGAAGGAAAGGGTCAGCAGACAGGTTGTATCAAGCCAAGCTCTTTAGGTCGCCCTTCTCCTTAGTGTATTCATTCATATAGTAACCTAGCATCTTTGGATCCTTAAAGATTTCTTCAACGGTGTCATCAACTACTCTTTCAAGATATGCCTGTCTGACAGGTTCGGGCAACTTCATAAAACGATCCCAGTGCTTTCTATTCACCTTGATGCTTAGAGTAACGATATCATCGGTGTCTGGCTTTTGCTTCTCTGCCAATTCTATTATCGCTTTCAGGCGCGATTTAGATGTGTGGGCAAATGGAGCGCCTACAAATTCAGGCTCGCATAAGCCCCTGCTAGAATCCCTAATCTCATTTACCAAGTAGTCTGCTAGTGGTGTATCGAAGCGATCTGCTATCTGCTTGTAGATTTCTAGCTCTTCAGTTGTCAGGTCCAAGGTAACCTTTGTCCAATGCAGCTTTTCTTTGGATTTTGATTTTCCGTTGTCTTCTCGTGCTGTTTGGGTTTTTTGACCGCTGCTAACGGCCGTGCTGGCTTGTTTTGCCATGCGTCAATATGGGAAATGGTACTATTTATGTCTATATATACGTATATGTTCACCATTAGTTAACCGTCTATACATATAAATATAATAGACGTGTGTATATACAGCGATGGCTATAGAAGAAATGTCGGCAATCTTTGAAGGAACTCTTGTCAAGTGGGGTAACTCTCTCGGCGTTGTGATTCCAAAACCTGTTCAGCGTGGCATGGCATTGAAGCCGGGTGAAAAGATTCGTTTCAGACTAGAGAAAAACAAACTGTGTATCGAAAAGATAGAAAAGAAAGAAGATTAGCCGCTCTCTATCATCTCTTCGGCACGCCGCCCGCAATAGATGCACCGGGAAGGCTTGCGATCTGGATTACGATAAGTGAAATTCATTTTTACGCTACACGGCCTGCAGGCTAGGATAATGTTGAATTGCTGCATCGGCTCTTGCAGCTGCTCTTCTGTCGCTGTAACTGGCTGATCAGGCTGCTGTGGTTGTGGCGCGAGTTCACTCATATACTCTAAAATTGCCACAGAAACTATGGCACAATAGACATGTGCCGATGACTACTATAATTTTCTATCATGTCAATAGATGGCCTATGGTTCAAGTCTGAAACGGTCATTTTCCAGGCAACAAAAGGAAGTCCTTCCCTTCGGAGTACCGTACCGCAGGATGTCGTGGACTTTTTACAGCTACAGCCAGGCGATGTTCTGGAATGGTTAGCAAACATCAAGGACAACAAAGTGACTGTCATTGTGCGGAAGAAAAAACCAGCCGACAAATTGACGGCAGTATAGTCCTCATGATATGTCTATCCATGTGGCTGTACAAGTCGAGTCAGTAGACTTGACGGTTGGATTTACGATAATTTTCATACGTGAATCACCCTTACATTGGTGTCCTGCACCGCGATTACCAGAACTGCAAGTCATGCGGCAGGAGTACGGCGACGGTATGCGAGAGCTGCAAGGCTTGTGAGCCATGCCACATTATTGAAAAAATGAAAGGTTAGCTACCTTCCAACGATCGGAAGGTTGCATTTTACGTCTTCTTTTCCTTCTCTCACGCATTGCATGCAGTACAGGGCTTTGCCGTCGCTGATATGTAAAGGTCTGCTATGGCCGCAACTGCACATCTCTTCCTTCTTGATAGTCGGTGCTGGTGCTGCGGGCGGCTGATGCTGGCTTGCCACCGGCTCAGGATTAGCGTCTATTTCTTCAAAAGAAAGCTCACCTAACCCTATGAGATCGCTTATAGCTCTGTTTTTCGCTCTGGTATGAGCTGTCGCCAGTATGTCATGGTCAGGGTGTGCAAACTTCCTCTCTTTCGTGCTGCAGGTCCCTATTCCCATGGCTGAGCGCCCAGTTCTGACATGATAGGCTTCGACTTCAACGCGCCACAGAAAGTGGCCGTCGTCCTGATCTTCGCGTTCCTTGCTTACTATCCTGTCAGAGATAGCGAACGCACTTTGCAGCTTGCGCCAGCCTGAGCGCTTGACGTACGCTTTGCCGCTTATTTCCTGAATGTCTGACTTGTCAAGGATGCTCCTCTTTAGCTCCTGTATTTTCTGCCAGTGGTGTTTCAGCTCTTCAATCTCTGCCGCTGGCTCTATCAACATCATCGCTGCTGTACCTTCGGCTGCTGTTTCGATCGCGGTTGTTGTTTGACTCATGTTTTTTCTCTTTTCCTTGGCAAATTCGCGTTACCCGACCACGCCACGAGGAGGCTTTGCCATGTGGTCATAGAGGGGGATATCATTTCTAGGGTTGGTAGACTTGGCAGACTTGGTGGCGTTTTGCCAACTCTGCCGACTCTACCAAGGCCAAAAAAGATACCCCTATGAAGCATTGTTCTTGTCACCTATTACCTTCGAAAGTTTGGTGAGCTTCAATGTTGCCGTGAATCCCCGATTGCCTTGTTTTAAGAGTCCATCTTCCTTCATTTGGTGAACCAAAGGTCGCAGTTGTTCTTTGTCTGATAGCCGGAATTTGTGCATCATATCTTCACGAGTGAACTTTTCCTTTCCGGAAATCCAGTTAATCATCTCATGAATTACCTTATCATCTAGGGCCTTTTGTCCGAGCGCTGTCTGCATATTTTGAATAAGGGTAGCTGCTTCATCAGGTGTCACTTCTTGCCTGTCATCCATCGCCAATGAGCCAAGTCCAGCATTCTCGTATTCACTTTCTAGGAGGTTTACAACATAATCCACATGTTCTTGCTTGACTGTCAGTGTTGACCAATCGGATGAAAAGCTACAGGTGAGCGCGGCGAGTGATGCAGATAGTCTGGCTAATTTCTTGTCAATATCTGGGCTGGCAAGAGGGATCCTAGTGAGGTAATACTTCTTTTGAATCCGTGTTGCTTCAGATAGTATCTTCTCAAGGGCTTTATCTTCAAAAATTGTCTCGTACTTTCCTGTCCATACGTGTCTGCATAGCGATGTTAAGCATTGTAGCTCTGGATCCGTAGTTCCTTTATGGACAATGTGGATATCTTCAGGCGTAACATCTGAAGCATTCACAAATATGGCTAGATCAGTTCTTGCTATGCTTGTCGCATCCATCACCGTCTCAATCGCTTGAGCTCCCCGCCGGAAGGTGTCCATTGCTCTTGTGAAACGCCTATCTTCAGTTACAGGATTGTAGATCAGTATTAAGCGAGTTCTTGCATTCGCTTCGGCCTTGCCTGCTTTTGTAACTCTTAGTATACCATCTCTTTCAGCTTCACCAATAGCAGCCCAGTCGCTAGCGCTTACCTTGTGAGCACCATCGACAGCGAGAAGTTTTGCATCCATGAGAACAAAGGGACCGTATTCTATCATCCATTGTCCAGATGACGCCTGCATGTTGGCGGCGGCAAGTCCGGCCATCGAAGCCATTTCACCGCTTATGATCTGCCCAAGACCGAACAGTTCGTTAATTACAGTTCTCACAGTCTTTGACTTGCCAGCCGTAGAATCGCCAATGATTACTATCTTCATCCATCCCTTGATCTTTTCCCCGTTGAAATTCAGGTATAGAGGCGAGAAAAAGCAAAGCAAGGCACCGTGGATAACATTCTCACGCTTCACAACTTTTGCATAGGTGGCAACATTTTTGATGATCCAATCCATTCTTTGCTCGACTGTCCAATTCTCAAATAATTTGGCAAGTCGGTTCATCTCTTCGATGTCAGCTGATGCCTCTTGTGCCTCATTGACATGCCGCGCCATCATGGTGATTCTTGAAGAACGTGGATCAGGCAGGACAAGCCCTGTAAGCTCGATGTGTTTGCCGGGTTGAGTAGCCAGTCCGTTTTGCAGTACGAAAATGTCTATTGATTTCCATTCGCGGCCCATGCTATCGTAAAACTTGCCATCTTTGCTGAGAAGATTCTTGACTACTGGCCTAGCTCGGATTCGCTTTATGGTGGTTGTTTGAGGGTCCTTCACTACAAGACTGCATTTATGATTAAAGCCGGTGTTTTCTGAATTTTTGAAGAGGTTGATCAGGATGCGCTCTCTCACAAAATCAGACACTTCAGTGAATTTTGGATAATCCTTTAGATCTACAGCAAATGAGGCTTCCTTCTCGCATGTGTGTTTGTCATCATGGTTCAAGCATTTTACCTTCATTATAACAGGTATGGTATATGAGATGCTGTTGCTGGCAATGGTTGCCGGAACCTGTACCTCTTGACCAGATAAACCAGGTGTCTCGATATCGAGCAAGTTGTCAAGCGACTTGACGGCTCTCGCATCTTCTGGTATCATGGAATCTGGCAGTCTGGCCTCTTTTCCAGTCATACCCAAGGCATTTCAACTCCTTTTGTATCACTCTCGAGAAGTTCACGAGCCAGAAATTTTGCACCTTCCCAAGTAACGGACTTATCGTAATTTGCGCATGCTCTCATGATTTCCGAGGCAAATTCGTTGACCGTTATGCCATTTGTGAGAGGTAACAGATAGTTGCATCTAGGATCATTATCAAGAAAAAGCGTGCGATTAACCAGAAGAACCGACTTCAAAGGACTCAAGTAATATCTCCTCGCATTGAATCTAGCTCCGCATCGACATCAGCTAATTTTTTCTGCAGCCGCTTTTTCTGATCAACTAGATACCTTGCTCGTCCGATTTTAGCATCAATGAGATGTGTTTGTCTAGCTGTTTGTCGCTCAATTTCTCTCGCTAAATCTGCAAACGCGTTGAATACTTTCTTCTGGTGGTTGTTATCAATGAGTTTATTATTTAGTCTAGAGTATTCCATTTTGTACACCTCAGTGATGTGTTGTGCCCTGGCAGGCGTAGCACATCGCCTTTTTTATTTAGCGGCCTCCACCGCAAGCCCGTCTTTTACTAGCGAATCCGCACATTCATCGCAGAAATAGCCGCTCAGATTAAGATAGCGTAGTGTGAGAGGTATAGTGCCGAGCTTATTGCACCCTTTGCCAGCACAAGTTTCAAGGACTTGCATTTTCCTCGATCACCTCTGGTGTATTCAGTGGTTGTAGTGTTATCTTCTTTAATTCTGAATCGAGTCTAAGCTCTAAAATGCTAGATTTGGAAAGTGTAAGAGCCTTGACTACGGCCGCAGGAATAACGATGACTAGCGATCTATGCGGTGTCCCACCTCCACCCATCTCAAATGGCTGGATAGCGAATACAGTCTTTTGTGACATAAATAAGGTATAGAAGTTTTTATTAATAAGATGTGTAAGTATGTACGCTATTGCATCTATTTAGGTACATTGCAGAGCTTGAGAGAAAGGGTGTACTGCAGAAGCGACTAGCATTTGACATAAGACCCAGTGACAAGGATTTCTTCAGACATCTTACAGAATATGCACTAAACAATGAAATATTCTATGCACGAGAGATTGAACGATATCTGAAGCGGAAACGATCTAAGGAAGAGATGATCCACTATGTTCAGAAAAGAAAGGCAATGAAGCATCCGCATGTTAACAAGCATTTTAAAGAATTGGCAAATGCAGGGTTGATCGTCAAGGTCGAGGATAAATTGCTACCTCATGCCAGAGCAAGACCTTTTAAAATCTCACCGTTAGGCTGGCTATATTTCTGGGCAATGCTGCGGATACCATTCAGGAGCTATTTTGAAATTCTAAAAGAAAGATATGATTCAGATCCTATTGTTGAAGCATTTATTCAGCCATATTTTGAGAAAAAAACAGTTCAAAGTCTCATACATTCTACCTATGTGATTGACGAATATTTGTCACCTGGGTCGTTTCAACCGTATCTCGAAAAATGCTGTCGAGATCTCATATCAGATCTGCAAAGCATACGATTCTCTGAGGAATTCTTTAAAGCAAGAGTACGATACAGAGCCAAGATGTTCATTTTAGAAGAAATATTATTCATGGGTAGGGAACCAGTATCATTTTCAATACTGGGCAAATGGAAGGATAAGAATCTAGAACGATATCAGGTCAGATCAGAGATTGAAGCTATCCGGTCATTAGGTCATAAGAAAGGCTCTTTGTTAAGACAAGATCGCAAATTCATGACTGTTCTTGGCGAGATAAGAGACGAGCTTGGGCGCGCTATGCTGTATTTTGTAGATAGTCAGAAAAAGAACAAGAAGGATGATGTAAGCTATCTACTGGCTCCTGAGCTTGCTAAAGTCAACCCTTCCTGATACTGTTTGAATATACTTCTCAACAGCCTCTGCAACTCTCTTATCGAGATCCTCTTTGTGCTTTTTGTCTTGCTCCTCTAATCGCTTTTCCATCTCCTTCTCCTTTTTCTCAAGCTCCAACTTTATGTCGATATAGCCCTTTTTCATTGTGTCAAGGTCTGCCGTTGCCGCTTTCAATTTTTCAACCTCATGTTTTAACAACTTCTCTTCACTGATTGTCAATAGATCGAGCGCCTTCAAGAACTCGGTGAGCAGCTCTTCATCGTCTGGCCTGAGATAACTATCTTCTAACCCCATCTTGTGGCCCATCAACATCTCTTTTATCGCGGGCTTGCATCCTGCCTTTTGCAGCATCGTGTTAAAGTATTTTCTAAAACCGTGAAACCTCATGACCTCCTGCCGCTTTGTGTAGTCCTTGCCGCGCTGTCGTACCCCGGCGTCAAGCAGTGCTCTCTCAAGTAAGAATTTCACGGCATGCAGCGATAACGGCCTTGGCTCTTTTGCATTTTCTGGCTTGAACTGCTCTCGAATAAGCGGCGCGTCTGGCTTGATCTCTTCACCGTACCGGCGCCTATAATCGAGATAAGAGTCGATAGCCTGTGCACCTTCAACTGTTGTAAAAGTGGTATATTCCTCAGGCTCGCCAGCATAAACAATGATCTGATACACATTGAGAGGGATTGGCTTCTCTGCACCTTCTGGCTTGAATTCCTTCCACTTTGTTAGATGTTTTATCTTCAATCCCGGCAACGCTCCAATGCGAAGACCCGCAAGCATTAGAAACACTAGGACGCGCTTGCGCTCGTCGCACTTTTCAAGGATCTTCCTTATCTCTTCCTTTGTGTAAATGCGGTCCTGAGTTACCTTGACCTTTGTACTTGCACCAACAAACTTCTTGATTCTAGGCCAGTTCAAAACAAGGTCGTTCATAACATAGAAGTGACGGATACCTGAGAGCTTGGCATAAATCGACGCTGGCGACTGCTTTTGTTTCTTCATGTAGTTGATGTAGTCGATTATTTTTTCCTGCAAGGGCTTTGGTTTGTACTTCAAAAGATCAGAGTATTTCTTTGCCTTCATCCAGTCCTTGAATTGCGAGAGATGGAGGTCATAGTTTGCCTTGGTTACCGGCGACTTGCAGGTGTCGATGAAATTACGATAGCACTTTTCCAACATCTCTTTACAGAATGTGCTTATATATAAGAATAGTGTTAAGGATAGTATAAGTCATTCTTTCCATGCATTGAGCACAGTTATCACTTGAGTGCCTACGACCCCGCCTACTGTTTTGATCCTGTTTGCGATAATATCAGCGAGGTCGCTTGAGTTCTTTGCCCTCACCTTGAGGAGCATGTCACTGTAGGTATGAGTCTCGTACACCTCAGATATTGCGTCGATCGTTGAGAGCCTTTTTGCAACATCGGCCAGCCTGCCCGGCGCAGCATTGAGGAGTATGAACGCTACTACATTCTGGCCTATGGCCGTCGAGTCAACAGAGATTGTGAATTTCCTTATCACGCCGGTCCTGCGGAGCCTCTTTATCCTGTTCCTGACCGTTCCCTCTGTCACGCGCAGGCTGCTTGCCATTCTCACAAGCGGGACAGAGCTGTCTTTTTGCAAGAGGTTCAAGAGCCTTAAGTCCATCTCATCTATTTTCAATGCGTGTCAGGGTTTCTCGCATTCAGTTTTATAGTTTTATTAACCCCACACAAGATGTTAAAAGTCGGTAGCTAGATTGCGCGTAATCGTTGTCGGCTTTGGAGTCGTAGGGCAGAGCTTTGCCAAGCTGCTGCTGTCCAGATCAGCCGACCTGTACAGCAAGTATGGGATAAAGCCCCGCATAGTGGCATGCGTTGACAACGATGGCTCGGCGGTAGCGCCTGCCGGCCTTGACCTCCAGCGCCTGCTTGATGCAAAGAAGACCAAGGGGACTGTGGGTGCCTATGAAAGAGGAGGCAAATTCAGCCCGCTGCAGGTGATCGAAAGCGTCGAGGCAGAAGTGGTGCTCGAGTGCACGCCGACCAACCTTAATGACGGCGAGCCTGGAACTTCACACATAATCACAGCGATGAGGACTGGCAAGCATGTGATCAGTGTGAACAAGGGGCCGCTTGCCCTCGCATTCCCATCATTGATCGAGCTTGCAAACTATAATGGAGTAATGCTGCGTTTCAGCGGGACGGTTGGAGGCGGAACTCCCATTCTAGAATTTGCAAAGCGCTGCCTAAAGGGCGACAGGATAACGTCCTTCAAGGGCATATTGAATGGGACAACGAACTATATCCTGAGCAAGATGGAAGAAGGACTGACGTATGAAAGCGCGCTGCAGGATGCCTCAAAAAAAGGCTATGCCGAAGCAAACCCCTCACTTGATGTCGACGGCTTTGATGCCGCGGCAAAGCTGGTCATCATGGCAAACTGGGTGATGGGCATGAAGGTGACTATGAAAGATGTCAAGCGTACAGGCATCACCAAGGTGACCGTCACCGATGTGAAAAAGGCAGCACAGCGCGGCAATGCGATCAAGCTCATAGCGGCGTGCGACAGCAGGCAGCTTGATGTGACGCCGAGCGAAGTCGCCAAGACAGACCCGATATGCGTCAACGGCACGCTCAATGCAGTCACGTTTTCATCAGAGCATTCCGGCCAGCAAACCATAATCGGCAGGGGCGCAGGTGGGATGGAGACTGCAAGTGCAGTGCTCCGTGATCTGATAGAGATACGCGATACTACCTTTAGCTGAACCAAAAAGGTCCTAAAGGGCTGGGAGAGTCAGTTTTCATTCTTTATAAATAAAAATCTGTGTAATTCAGCAGAACAAAAATAGGTATAAATATTGCAACTTACCATCAAATTTCTATAAGGTAAATATGCAAATTTTAACCGTAGAGACAGAAAAAAGGGAAGGAATTGCAGATGGCGACGCATTTGTATGCAACCGCTGCAAGAGCAAGCCTGCTGAAATATTCCAAGTAAACGGCGAGTACTGCCTAGACTGTTGGCAGGCGATTACCCATACCAACACCTAACCTAGCCAATACGGAACCTACCGAACGATACGCCAGAGCCTGATGTCCTTTCTGCTCTTTGGTTGATCCCAAGCAGGTCAATTAATTCGCGGATGTTCTTTGTCTGGAAGTACAGCGATCCGGGCCCGGTGACTTCAGTGGCAAGCCCTCGCCTCCAGGTATCGTAGTTTTCATGCCTCAGACCTTGGTCACACAGTAGGCAGCCTGGTCGCTGAGCGCGACTAGGTGGTAATTGTCGATCATATTCTCTCGCTCGCAGCCAGCTGCTTGTGCATGATGCCGCCGTATGCGTTAAAGAACAGGTCGCCTTGACCCATTGCCTTGAGCATGAAAAATTCACTTCCAAACAATCCCTTAGTAAAGCCCTGCCACTTGGTGTCCAGCAGCACACCTTGGGTGGATGCGACGTACGAGCCTGACTGCACGATAAAGTCACTGCCAGGCTTGATATCTGGGCGCACAATGTCGCCAAGCGGAGGACCAGTGACACCTATGGAACAATCGCCTTGCGCGATATAATTGTTGACAATGAATGACTCACTGCCAAGAGCTGTGACCTTGAGCTTTTTCAAGAGCCCGCCTTCGCACGTCCGAGTCTTGATCTCGATGTCACCTTTTATGTAGACCGTTGCACCTGACTCGGCGGTTATCTTTTCGCCAGAGCTCATCTGCACATCAAGTATGGTCATGGGCTCCTTCAGAATTTGATACTGCATATATACACAGAACTATGTTGTATAGAATTGCAATAAAGGTTCGTACAGCAATGGAACGAATTAATACCATTGCCCGGATTATTGCTCTGATCAGCCTGAAGACGTTCGTGTTATCAAAAAGCGAAACTGGCGAGCTCTTGGATAAGCTGGGCTCTGTATGGCCACAGGGTGTCGTGCCGAAGGTTAAGAGCATTAAGATATATGAGGTTGAAGAGGGCAGGCGCCTGCTGATCGCTGATGAGACAGTTGCCGTGCAAGTGCAGGACAGCATCGTGCCGTTCCTCGGGAGCAAGCCAGAAGTGCTCCAGCGCTTTCCGTCCGTGACCGTTGACATGGGGGCCGTGAAATTTGTATGCAACGGCGCCAAGGTTATGCGGCCAGGTATTACTAACTTTGATTCTTTCAAAAAGGGTGATATCGTGGTGGTAAAGGACCAGACGCACGGCAAGGCTCTTGCAGTCGGGGTCGCCTTGGAGGACAGTGAATCAGCAAAAGCTATGGCAAAAGGCTATGTCGTTGAGAACCTGCATTACATCAGCGACAAAATGTGGGAAGCCTACAAAGAAATCTAGGCGTTGCGGATCGGTATTGTTTCTTCACGGTGGCCTGTCCTTGATACGACCAGCACGTCGATTCCGTCTCCGCTTGCCGCGTCACGCTGGATTGCTGACCTGATCGCCCTGACGGCCAGCTCCTTGGCCTTTTCTTCAGTCATGTTGGGCTTGAACTCGGCATCCATGATGCCAAGCGCCATCTCCGCGCCAGTGCCAACGGCGGCATAATCGTCAGGCAGGACAGAGCCTAGCGGGTCAAGCGTGTAGATTTCAGGCTTTGTGTTAATGCCGCCTACGATCACCTGCGTCAACAGCGGAAAGTACCTTCGCTCAAACATTATGACAGACATCAGCTTAGCGATAGAGTTTGGCGCCACGTCGCGTCTGGTCTCAAGCTTGCGAATCTTGGCCAGAGCCTCGACCTGCCTTACGAGCACCTGCATGTCTGCCACCATGCCGGCGCATGCAGCGCCAACATGATCTGTGACTGAAAATGTCTTTTTGATGTTCTTGTTCACAACAAAGTTGCCGAACGACACCCTCTTTTCTGCAGCCAGAATAACGCCATTATTGTACGATATGCCGACTACTGTCGCTCCGGGCATGAATTCAAAGGCCATATATGTAAATCGAGATGCCAGTTAGATTTAGTCGTTTCTATTGGAAAAAGAAGAGGAGGAGGAAAAGAAAATTGCTTGCGGGCAGACTCGAATATGTTCTGCTTAGCGCTTTAGCACGTTAGTATCGTGTATCCTTATCGCTTCTGAAACGAGCCGGTTCTGGAGCTCAAGTGCTTCCTTGCCCTCCGGATGCTTTTCTTGCGCCACCGCCTCGGCGACGATGCTGATGACGTGTCTCATCAGGAACTCGTCTCCCCTTGCGGCCTCTGCTTTATAGGTCGGGTTGGCCTTGTTCACAAACACAATGTTGTCTGTGGTAAAGCTATAGCGGGAATCGGTCTCGTCCTCGTACGGTATGACCTTGTAGCCGATCCTCTTGAGCGCAAACGTCTTTTTCAGTATCGGCTTTCTCACTGTTCTTGTCCTGATTACTGTCCCATCAGCCTGAGCCTCGTCCACTGTCTCGACGACCTCGCCGGCGATTTCGGGAGCGGTTCCTTCTTCATAGATGATGCCAGATTCGCTTACCGTGTGCTGCCGCGCATGATCTGCCTTTGAAATACCAGAGCTGGCCGGAGGGAGCGGCTTGATCTCTTCATAATCAGCCACCTGGCGGCTCGCATGAGCATGTGCCCTGTGCTCGTGCTTGCCTCCCTCTTCTTTGCGCGTCCTGACGCGCTCCTTTACCTCCACCATCTCGTAGCCTTGCACTTCCTCTTCAAGCTCTAGCGTCTCTACCATGGCCTGCCCAAGCACCTTGTCTATCTCACGATAGATCTTGGATTCTTCCCGGGTTATCAACACGTCCTCGTACTCTGTGAGGCCGGGGATGACAGTATCAATTACAAATGTCTTCATTAGCTGGTTGAACTTAGCGTATTCCTCGTCTTCAATGATTGCAGACTTGTCGGCGAACCTTGTCGTTAGGGTGTCGCACCTGACAAAGCCGGTGACGCGGTTAAGCTTTGTGTCAAAACCAAAGTTACTGTGTGTTACGATGTGGTTCCCAACCATCACTGCAATGCCGCGCTCTTCATCTGACAGCGGCCTCCTTGCAATAATGATTTCGCCAGTTATCCTGCCACCATCAAGGTTGACAGGTATCCTGTGGCCTTGGATGTCGGGCGCACGTATCACCTGTGCGCCGTCAAAGTTCCATTCCTTGAACTTGTCAGCAGTCTTAATATAAACCTCAAACATCGGTTGCCTCAGCACTGCCAGCTTGCGGATCTCCTTCATGATCCTGAACATATCGACAGCTATCTTGGCGCCGGTCATGACAAGCTCGGTGCCATCGCGCTTTAGGGCCGGCTCTTTCAGTTCGTCAAGCTTGGCATTGCCGGTGTACAGTTTATCTAGAACGTCTGCGTCAATGACAATCGCCTTGGCGAAATTGCCGCGCTTTGTCCTTATTTTCATGCTTTCAAACGATGTCAGAAATGATAGCCTTCCAGTGCCGTACCTGCCCGTCCTTATCCTTTTCAGTTTTGGAGAAATCGATTCGACCTTTTTGTGCGGCGAGCCCAAAAGCAGAAACTTTTCCATCCCGTTTTGATCCATTCCTGCGTCATCTTCGACAGCAATAGATCCGTTGTTCAGAACGGTGACAAGAACTCTTGTGGCATCCTCATCAAATGCATTCTCTACAAGCTCCTTGACAATCTCTGTCGGCGAGACCCAAGTCTTGGTGGCAAATTCCTTGAAAAACGATGGGTGAACTTTTAGTTCAGTAGGCATTCTCTCAAGTGCTGATATTTCTTTACCTTTATTTAATACTTGTCAAATTAATCTTGACTAGTTTATCAAAAGAGTGGCAGCAAGAGAGAAGTCAGCTGCTGCCGTGCGAATGTTTGTAATCGTGCAGGAATTTCCATGCGCGCCTCTTTGTGTCTTACTATTTACGCGGATGCACAATTATGCCCCACAGGCTAATATGGCGACCCTGTGTGTGGTGCTGATGATCCCGGCACTCCTCCGGCGTCAGTGCTTCCAGTCGTAGTAGAGTTGTTTGTGCCGTTGTTGGTACCCGCGCTTGCAGTAGTGGTTGTTGTAGGCCCGCCAAGATCTGGAAGCTCGCCACTTTGTTGTGCCTGAAAGCTGGTGTTCTGGAACATCGTGTCAGGGTATAACAAAAACAACGACCCTGCTATCACGGCACCAGCCGCTATGCCACCAACAATGAAAAACATCTCGTTCTTTGCCATGCCGGCACTCGTACAAAATAGTAATTAAGAAGAATAGAAAAAACGACTAGTCGTTTTTCCGCAAGCTAGATATTGTTTAGATGTAACAGATTGTGCATGCACAAGTGTAGTTGCGGCAGGGATTCGAGGACCTTTGAGGCATGCACTCCAATGGGGTGCAACATGTTTGTAGTATGCACTGGCTGCTTCAAGGGCATAGATGAATGCTCGTGCAAGCCTACATAGGCTTATAACGCAAAATCGCGCCTATTTTGCCAAGGCTGGCAAGCTGTGACCCTTCTTCTGTCTTGCTGGAAATGACTTCAAGCCGGGCACCAGTCATTGTTGCAAGCTCGTTCAGGTAGTCAACAATGTCTTTTTCAACAGGTTCAATGTCGGTGGCGTGGCACGACGGGCACGGCTTTGTCAAGTACTCTTGCTTCGTGGCTATGACCTGCGCCCGTTCGACTATCTTTGTCTGCACGTTCTTGCAAGCCTTGCACTTGAACTCTAGCCGGACGTGGCTGATGTCATCTGTAACTATGACAAGATCGGCCACGCCGCCCTCAAGAGCCCTGACGACGTCATGTACGCCATAAATGCCAAGGCCCCTGCCCGAGTGCACCTCGCTCATGAACTTCTTGACCAGCTGCTTTTCTTCCATTACACGGTACTCTTGCAGGATGCCGTCTTTTTGCGCCTTTTCTATCAATTCGCGCACGCCCTCCTCGCCAGAGTACGACGAGTCAATGGTGGCTATGACGCTCTTTTGCAATCTGTAATCGAGGTATTCTTCCTTCAGGAAATTCTCCTTTGTTGGGCCTGGGCCCCCGAGTATTATGCCCTTGACATTGTACTGGTCGATAAATACCTTCTTTACGTGGTCGGCTACCCTGTGGTAGTACTCGTTCAGCTCGTTTTCCCTTAATCTTTCGAACCTCCTCGCAGACTGGCCTCCCTGCCGGTGCTTACCTGCGACGCCCGACGTAATGGTATCGACTACTTCCCACCGGTCGCCCGTCAGTATGCCGATGCCTGTCTCCTGCGTATCTATGGAAAGTATGCCAATGACCTTGTCGTCCTTCATCATTTCTTTCAGGTGGTCCGTCCAAAAGTGGTCGTCGCACCTGTACAGGCTGATTTGGATCGGCTTAGGAGGGATCACAGGGTATATCTCTATCTTTTCCTTCCCAATCCCTTTGTCGTTTGGGATGGCTCCGCAAAATATCACAAGCCCATTCTCAGGCGTCTCCTTGAAAAGTTTCAGCTGCTCAATCGTCCTGCTGAGCGCGTCTTGCACATGGGTTCTAGTAAGATCTGACTTGATGTTTGAGGCTGTGCCGGACTCGTTGCGTAGCTGCGCAATGACATCAAATATCGGTCGCCGGGGCGGAATGTAAACGGTGACAAGCTCTGTGCCATGGCCAGATATACTTGACAGTTCGTTTATCATCTTTGTAAGCTTGTACCGCTTGACCGAATCCCACTTGCCATCGCCATTGTTATTGTTATTGACCATTGCAGACTAGAACAAAGAAAAATTCGCGCGCACATAATATAAGGCTTTGAACTATGATTTTCTATATAAAACAAGAATAATTCGTTTTTCGGGTGCTGAGGTTTTAGGCACACACAGGTAGTGTGGTGGGCGAGAGAGCTGCTTTCTGTATGGAAAGAAAAATAACAAGATATTGAAGAGTAGAGAATTTCTAGAGAACAAAAAATACGTTGATTTCATAGGGTAGGATGCGGTGGGTTTGATTGTGGTGGAGTTTGAGGCTGGTTCTGAAGCCTTTTATTGTTAGCACGTATTGCATTCAGCACATCAACAGCTAGCTGTCTTCTATTTCTGCTAGAGAAACTTGTTGTAATGCCTGACAAAATGCTGGTAAAAGTCCTTTGTCAGGCGCAAGTCCGCTATACCAGCCTACGAACCAATTGACGATTCCGCAAGCGGATTGCAATGATGGAGCCGCAGGACTTGGGTGCCTACGCGCAGAACGTCGTAATTCCCACTTACGGTTTCCCATCGTAATGCAAAATCGCTAGTCACCGAGCCGATGCCCATATTGTTCAAGCTCAGATGATTTGCACCATTATTCATCATCCACGTCAAGGCATCGTTCAGATGAGCATGCTAACCCGCTGGGTGAGAGATTGGAAGGCGGTATTCGATGCCCCTACAAACGAGCTGATAAATTGGTCGACTCGACCAACATACTGTCTGCCCGTGGGGTCTCAGATATTGTGCTGTAAGTTGCCTGCCATGTTGCCAGGGTCCTCTTTCATAGATAACGAGATGTCCGAACAACTCGTGCGCCAAAGACTTGCTTCCAAGTACTCCCCGTCCTTGTACGCCAGTCTCGATTTGATCTCTCGTTGTATTCGTGCTAACTACAAAGGTCATAGCAGTAGTGTTTAATCGATTGCGCCACAGAGAGACGCGGAAGAATGATTCCTGATGCTCCAAGCACCATAAGATTTCTTTGGACTGTGTTCGTTCCCGCCGTTACTTCCTTAACCGGAAAATCTTGAGTCATGCTTATTGCATTGATTTCGACATGACCGTTGTCTACTATATCCTTCAGCCACTGTCATCGAAAAGGATCATCGGGAGTGTTATGTGTGGTTTTATATCCAAGTTCCCGACTTCCTGTAATTATAATATGAGCCTGATCTGGGCCAGGCACAAAGATTTCCATGTGTTCTAACATCCCTTGAGGCAGCTGCATTGAGAATTACATCTCTGACTTCAAATGTACGCCTGTTGAAAGTCACGGGCCTCAAATGCACTTCATCTGCAGGAGCAGAATGAGAAACTTCGGCTCTAAGACTATCTGTAGAGCTGTTCGCAAAATTGCGATGAGGTTTAATTTCTGTACTCTGAGCTTGTAGTATGACATGTACCAGTTCGTAAGCAAGTAATTCTTTTCCGCGTATTGTACCCGGTTCGTACATATTCCGACCAAAGAAAATGTCTCTGCCAACTGTGTAGGCTTGAGCTCCTATAGATTCGGCGGATTTGGCTGCTGCTTCGTCTGTGTGAATTCGTACATTGTCAAAGTTAAATCCAAGGCGTTCTTTCATGAATCTTCCTGTTGCTGCATCGATAGATCCTATAGAAGATGATTTGGCTCCCAACATATTATCATCATCTACCATCTCGCCTGTATCATGTTCTTGTGCTCTGTTTGTTACTGAAGAAGATACTGAACGCGATGGTTTCTATCTGAGAGATTCTGGTATGATTGAACGGACGCAGGCTCCGCAACTACTTTGCTTGCTATGTAGTCTGCTTCTTGCTCATACGCGTCTCCCTGCTGGCTCACTTTCAGCTTTGGTCGTATTCCAATTTTTGCAAACCTCATTGGATAATGGGGCTATACAAATTGCTGCACTGCAGAGTTACTGATGTCTTGTTCTAGATAATCAACAAAATCGTTAGAGGCATCTTTCAAATGATTATTATCCCGACGATTCCCAAGGGTTGATAATCATCGATCTATTGCCATCGCTGGTCTTGTTATTTTGATGTGCTAATTCAAATGACATAGGAGTCTACCTACCTCTTATAGATAAGATTTCTGTTTAAGCTTCTGATGAGATAAGGCTATCAAAAAATCTTGTGTGGCACCCAAGCTTATAAGTGCGGAAGTCGGGAATGTAAAAGTCGCATGCTGCCAAGGCTCGAATACATTAAGCAGGCCAGAATCAGGCTTGGGATTACCCAGAGAAAGCTTGCCGCCCTGACGGGCGTCAGCACCTCCATGATAAACCAGATCGAGTCTGGCAGGTGCAAACCAAGCTACGATACTGCAAGGAAAATCTTTGAAATACTGGGCTCGCTTGAAGGGCGCACTTCGATGAAGGCCGGCGACATCTGCAGCCGCCGCCTGATATCTGTCCAAAGGGACGAAAAGCTGCACAAGGCCATAGACGTCATGCGTGACAACTCGATAAGTCAGATCCCTGTCTTTGATTCTTCGCGAGTTGTGGGCATACTGACCGAGGACGGCCTTGCCAAGGTGATGGTGGAGAAGGAAGAGGAGGACCTCAAGAACATGCACGTGGCGCAGGTGATGGAACCGCCGCCCCCGATCGTTGACGTGTCGACTCCTGCCAAGGCTCTGATCCCGCTTGTAAGGTTTGCAAAGTGCATATTGGTAAGCGAAAAGGGCAATGTAATCGGGATAGTCACGATAACTGACACGCTCAAGATGGTAGAGTAGTAGCCACATAATACACACATGCGTACGCGCGTTTCCAGTCCAGCATTTTTTGGAATATACATGAATATTTTATTCCATCTTGCACGCTTGGATTGGAATACTACATTGGATTAATATTCCAAATTATTCCAGTTTTGGAATAATTTGAGCACGACTTGGAATATATTCCACAAAAAATTATTCCACTGTTGCTTTGTCGCAAACTGCCGTTGGCTGACAACGATGAGAGAGTGTATTAGACTTGCTATTAAAGAACTAGTTCTAGGTTGAGTTCAATCAGCCTTGCAGATGAGGATTATTGATGGTGCATCGCGGTATGCTATGTTACTTATATCTTTTTGATGTCGCTCTGATGGAATCATTGGCGTATCGCCAATATAGTCCAGTACAAACATCTTGGCATTATAGCTGCCCGCAGCATCCGACTTCCAAGACACGAAAACGTCTGCAGTCTGGTCGCTTGCAACAGTCCCTTGCTGCCAGCCTATGTAAAAGATAATGTCCTGCTTGTTGGTTATCTGTACAATGAACGCATGGTCTTGAGATACTTGCTGAGGGTTGGCAAGGGTAGCAGTTATGATTACCTCCTATCATATGATTGATTGAGAAATGCTGACTCCAGACAGGTCAAGGAATGTAGAGTATCTGAATCTTATCAAGCGGGTTCTCTTCAAAGTAGCTCTCTGGATATGTAGTAGTGGTGATGGTGGAAGGCTTGCCAGTCTGCGGATTCAATATCACTTTGCGGCTGCTGCCATTGCCGCTCCCTCCACTTCCTTCACTGTCGCTGCTGCTTCCAGAATTGGTAGAGACGGTTATCGACGCAGTGGCAGCCGTGCTATTGCTGGCGCCATCGTTTACCCCGAAAGTAAAGCTGTCAGTGCTGGAGAAACCTGCATTCGGAGTACAGGTCAGGTTAGGCGTAGTTCCAGAGAGGGTGCCGCTAAAGGGCCCCGACACCACTGAAAACTGTAGCGACACGGCTGCAAAGCTTGGCTGGGCGTCTGGGTTTATGCCGTTAAGTGTAAACGCCACAGCGTTGTCTTCATTTATAGAGATAGACGCGGTGGTTGCTACGGGCGCGCAGGCATCCGCCAGAGCGTTACCACTTGTTACTGATCCAGTGAATATTCAGTTGCACTGGATGATATTGATGCTGCCGTCATTGTCGATGGTGCCGGTAGTAGACATTATTCTCAGATTTATGCCTGAATTGACAGTGAGCGAGTCAGCCGAACCAAGTGATAGGATGCCGTCTCTATCTGCCATGTATTGATGGCGGTAATCGACATGACGTTGCTAGTGCCGCCGTTAAGTGGTATTGCTTCGCAGTTGGCCGGAGTGTCATCTATAGTAAAAGATGCTGCATAGGCAATCCTGCACAGAAAACAACGATGGCGATATCAAGCCGGCAAAGCCGCTGGCCAATGCCATCAAGAGCAGAAAAATGGTTTGTAATCTTAACCATTCCTCACAGAATATTTTCTATTCGAACTGTTCGTTTTCTATTGTATATAAATTTTGAAGATATTTCTATAACATCATATAGGAGAAGATGGTGTCTTGCCTTTTGCTTTGGAATTTTTTGTTGCATAATTTGTAGCCGGGTGCGAAACGTGAATAAGCTCAAAGCACGTATGTATTATTCCTTCAACTTTTCAAGACCGACGCAGCAGTCGGCGCACTTCATGCACTCGTTGCATATGCTGACCTCGCTTCCAACAGGTAGAGTCGTACCGCAGAGGGCACATTCCTTCTTTGACTGTAGTTGTGCCAAGCAACCTACTATGGCTCAGAACACTATTTGAATTCTTCCATGCCACTTAAAGAATAATAGGAGTAGGGCCATTTAGCATGCCCAACAACAATATGGTGCCTGCCGGGCTCTCAGCAAGGATAGTATTCTCAAAGCCATACATAGCACTGGCTGCCACAGTCACGGTTGGGTTCTGGATAATATTCAACGCCTTGGACGGCCTGCTGCTGTTTTCGCCGTCTTTAGACTTTTACTATCCAATACCGCAGGACGCAATCCCCGGCTTTGTCCTGGCAAACATCACCGTGCCACTAATTGGCATAATTGTCAGCATGAACGTCTATATTGCCAGAAATTCCAAGTCAGGAGCGAGCAGATCGTCGTCATCATTTTTTTCTGGCTCTGCCCTTGGTACTGTCTCTAGCGTGTGCGCGGGCTGCTCTTCAGTCGGCTTTTACCTTGCGACCACCTTTGGCACTGCAGGAGTTGCCGCGTCAACCATCCTGTCAAACTATCAGCTTCCGCTCCGTCTGCTTGCGATCGGACTGCTTGTATTGGCCTATTACTCGGCCCACCGCAGAATAACAAAGTCCTGTGTCGTCAAGTATAATGATGATGACAATAACAGCAACTAAGAGATTTGTAAAATCCCTTTTATCCTTGCGTTCTAACATGTGCAGGCGAGCAGTAACCACAATAGTCGGTGTTTGGCCTTCTGTGGCAGATGCATTCACACTTGCCGTATGACTGTGTTTTGTTGAATTTTTTCATAACTATACAATGACATCATGGCTATTTAACTAGCAACCACAGCACCAGAATCCGGCTTGAATTCTTCTTCAGTAGAATGTCTAATGTCGCCAAAATAGAAGTATTTCATAGCATTAGATAATGTACGAATTTTTGCAAGTAGTAATATCGATATTATGATTGACATGGTTTGTGAAGGCTGCCGTAATACACCATACACTCAATACGCTTGGTGGAGAAACTACCGTCGCTATAGACGCAATAGAGTCGCTTCACGAGCTTGGATACGAGGTCGACCTTATCACTGTCCAGCCGCCCGACCTAGAACGCGTTGCCAAGGCATACGGCAAAGACCTTCAAATCAAGCACATGATATCACTCCTGCCATTCAAGGCTAACTATTTTGGCATGTACCAGAAGCTGATGACGGTCCTGCTATCAAGCCGCATTCACGGCGCAGACATCGTACTCAACACCCACGGCGACCTTTTACCTTACCACATTGAAGGCTCACGCCAGATTTCGTACGTGCATTTTCCTGCCTTTCTGCTTACAAGTTCCGAGGAGTTCAGGAATTGGAAGTACGAAAACTCTCTCTTCTGGAGAGCATATTTCAAGCCGTATCAATCCATTTCATCTTTTCTTGCAAAGCGCGCAGCGAGGAATAATAATAATCTAGGGTTGGTCCTTGTCAACTCTGCATTTAGCAAGAACGCCATAAAAAAGGTCTTCCCGGATATCGATGTTCGCGTTCTCTATCCGCCCGTAGATACCGATAGGTTCTCAAACGCCTGCGACTCGGACATTGCAGACGGCTCACAGGTTCTGACGGTGTCCCGGTTTTCACCCGAGAAGCAGATTGAAAACGCCATCAAGGTTGCCCTTCTCTTGCCAGATACGAGATTTGAAATCGCGGGTGCGCTCATGCGGGCCAACACTTCCTATTTTAAGTCGCTTCAAAACATGATAGAGCGGCACGGCCTTGGCAACAGGGTCAGGCTGAAACCAAACGCCACGAACGAAGAGCTCTTGGATTCCATGTCGAAAAGCAGTGTGTACCTTCATACGATGGCAGGCGAGCACTTTGGCATGTCGATCGTAGAGGCAATGTCGGCTGGGCTCGTGCCCGTTGTCCCGTCCTATGGGGGATGCAGCGAAATTGTTCCAGCAGAGTATCAATACGGCACAGTAAGGGAGGCGGCAGACCGCATAGCCAGAATTATTGATAGCGGCGATCATTCAAAGACGGCACGGCGGCGCATGCGCAACATGGCAATGCGGTTTTCTTCAAAGGAATTCAAAAAAGAGATCAAGAAGTACATAGAGCAGGTCAAAAGCGTGCCAATCGAGGCTGGCAAAAGGTCGCAGCCAGCAGAGGCAGCATAAGAAGAAGATTGCAAGTACGCATGAATGTGCGAGTGAGAGAAAAAATTGAAGATACTGATGGTTTCAGGCGAATACCCGCCAATGACAGGAGGAGTTGCGAGGTATACACGCAACCTTGTACGGGCGCTGAGCAAGAGGGCGGATATCGAGCAGGTGTGGGTCGCAACCAGCACCGTTGTTGAAAAGCTGGCTAACAATAACAGCAACAGTAGCGGCGATGGCGTCAACGACCCCGGCCTTGACGGCCACAAAGTATATGGCATAATCAAAAAAGGGGACAGGAGAAATTCAGATAGGCTGCTCAGGTTGGTCGAGGAGCTCAAACCGGATATCGTCAACATACAGTACGAGAGGGGCCTTTATGAAATCGATACCACTGTCTGCCATACCATAAACAGGATACTTCACGGGTCAACACTTGATAAATTTTACAGGGCATGCCCCGTACCCACCGTCTCGACGCTGCATACGGTCTTTCCTTATGAAGAATATCAGGGCTACATAAAAGAAAGAGCGCGGAGAAAGGAGGGCAGGTTTGGATTCCTGCCTACCCCGTTCCGGATAGCCATAAGGAAGTGGGTGATGGAGCGGAGATATGATCTGCTACTGCAAGTAGTTCGCCTCTCTACTGAGATAATAAGTCCTGCAGAGACGATTCACAATGTAGTCAAACGGGGCACCGTCATTTATCATGGTGCAGAGCCCGCCCTTTTGTCATCAGAAGCGAGTTCCCATCTGCCATCCTCCAATTCAACCACTAACATCAGAACTGTGTCAGCACAGACTACAATCACCAGCACCACTACTGCCGCCATGCCAAGAAACAACAAAGAGGAGTTTAGAAAGCAGTTTGGACTGCCTACCAACAGGATGCTTTTGCTGGCCTTTGGCTACGTCGGCTCGTACAAAGGCTTTGACTTGCTGGACAGACTGGAACTGCCTGAGGGTTGGTCGATAGTGGTCAAGCAGACGCGCCATGAACGCGGTGTAGAAAAGCCGCTGTCACTGAAAAAAGAATCTACGATCAGCCTTGATCTTGGATACATGGATGATGTCACTATGTCAAAACTCCTATCTGCCTGTGATGCGATCATATTTCCATATAGGGTAGTCTCGCTCTCCGGGGTGATGTTTGATGCTCTGGCGCACGGCCTTCCATTTGTGGCGTCAGATCTGGAATTCTTTAAAGAATTTGCCAAAATGGGGCTTGGCATAACGAGCGAAAGGACCCCGGCTGCATTGGCCAAGGCGCTTTTCACCCTTGCAGGAGAATATGGAAAATTCAAAAGGAACGTCGAGCAGTTTGCGCCAAGGCTGAGGTGGGATCGGATTGCGGAGGAGCATACCAGATTTTATTCCAAGTGCATCACTTGCTACGGAAACGGTTCAGCAAAAAAGATGTACAATTCTTAGGCTAAAGTTTTCTATTCCCTTACATAAAATCTGTTATACGGAGTCTGTCTGATAATATGATCAGGAATATGACAGCGAGAACTATTTTTAGAAACAAAATGAGCCTTGGGGAGTGGATTGGTAGGAGATTCTGGGAATCAAGGCAATTTTATTCAGCCTACATAGCGCTATTTATCGCAATATCCAACTGGATAACGATCCAATACAGGCTGCTGCTTGAAAATATTCCTATCCTCAATGCAATGTTCTCAAACATATGGGTCTTTCTTGTTGTAGCGACGGTAGTTTTCACTATCCTGAGCATACTTGGAGGGCACTATATCCACAGAAAGAGACAGTTCAGGATAGAGCAGGCGGTAGCCATCGAGGAAAACCCGTACCTGTACAGGGCGGCCCCGGGAAAAGAGAGAGACCTGATGATACCGATGGGCATCCTGCAGCTGGATGCTACGGAGGCGATCCTGAGAGCTAACAACATGCTGACAGACGAAAAGAAGAAGCAGATCGACGCATTCAAGAATGAGTTGAAGAAATTGTCACAGGGCCTGCCCATTGGAGCAGTTCCAGCCGCCAGTACCACTACTGCGCGGCAGGGTGTTGAAAAAAGGGACAATGCTCTAGCATGATACCAAGCATGTTGAGCTCTATCGATGAACAGGCGCAGCGCGTAACAAGTAATCCGCATTATAAAAAATGTTTCTTAAACTGCAAAAGGAGAGGTTGCTCTTGTTTCGTTTAGAAGGTTTGCAAAATACATATGCTCAAAGGCCAGAGAAGAATCTCCAGCGCAGGAGGTAGCAGTAATAAGTGACATTGAAGAAAATACTGATGGTTTCGACAGAATACCCTCCGATGCCCGGCGGAGTAGGCCGCTATGCCGCCAACCTCACCCGCGCGCTAGAAAAATACGGGTCTAATAAAGTCATAGTAGTATGCGACGAGAAGGGAAAGGGAGATTATGCTGGCTCTATTTCTCCTTCAAACCCTAGAAACTCGGATAACCTTTTGAAGATCGTCGACGACGTAAAGCCAGACATTGTGCATGTGCAGTTTGAGCCCGGACTTTATGGATTGTTTCTTGATGCCGTAGATCCAAGGAAGAGCGCGACGTACATCGACTCTTTCTATGAAAATTGCAAAGTACCCATCGTGACCACATTTCACTCTGCGTACACTTTTAGGGAATGGGTTGGACAGTCGCTTCTCGTAAAGAGGACTGGCAGAACAGGCAAGTTTGGCGTCCCTGTGCGACTGGCAGTGAGGATGTGGAAGAGCCTACTACATTACAATTCTTTTCATGATTTGAACAAGGAAAAACTCGCGCTGAGCCAGGCAGGGATATGCTTTTCACACTACATGACCAAGATCTTGGGCGGCGGGCACATCGTTTATCATGGAGCCGAGCCCACCGTTTCTCCAGTCCCTGGCAAAAAGGAGGCCAGAAGCAGAATGTCGCTGCCATACGAGAAAAAGCTGGCTGTCGTCATTGGCTTTAGGACTATGACAAAAGGATGGGACATCCTTGAAAAGATGCGAATGCCAGAGGGCTGGGCGCTTGTGATCAATTCATCAAGAAGCCATTACAACAACGAAAACCTTGAAACAACAGGATTTTTTGCCGGCAGGAGCGACGTCATAGACCTGCAGAGAGGATTCCTAAGCGACGAAGACCTGTCGACATTGATGCTCGCATGCGACGCAGTCCTGCTTCCGTACAAGATTGCGTCAGGATCTGGCGTGATGTTTGATGCTCTGGCGCACGGCCTTCCATTTGTGGCGTCAGATCTGGAATTCTTTAAAGAATTTGCCAAAATGGGGCTTGGCATTATCACGCACAGAGATCAAAAGTCATTTGTCAAGGCATTGTCCAAACTGGACAGGAACTATGGAAAGTATTCTAGTAATGTAGAACAATTCCGGCAAAAGCTGCGATGGGAGCATGTGGCTAGGCAGCACATGCAGATCTATGAAGAGGCAGGAAAAGGCATTATTAAAGGAAAAAAGAAGACGCAAGCGCAAATCCAATAGGATGTACTTTTTGCTGCCCAAGAAAAAACAAGCAAGCCCGCATATACCTGAACATCTTGAGGAAATCCACTTAAGCTTAGTTGACTATCATGAAGCTGCGGCAAAAAGCGCCACATTATGTGGGATGCATATGGATAGATCATCAGCAGTGGGTTCTAACGCGCATACCGTCGACAGAGGCTTGGAACACATCGGGAGCAACGCATGGTGGCTTAAAGAGGTCAGAGGCGCTCGCCTTTTCGACAGGGCTGTCATAAATTTGCTAAGGGCGGCCTACCTCGGGACTAGGGTATCGCTCAGGGTTCTGCTTGGAAGGGCAAAGAGGGACTCGCTCTTTATTGAAAAGCAGATCAACTTCAAGGATTTCTTGTTCCACTCGATCAGGCTGTTTGGGCTGGACAACGGCAAGCTGTTGCTGCTGCTCGAAATACCTGTTCACAACCATGACAAATACAGGGCGTACTGCCCGCTCAACAAGGAAGACTTTGTAGTCATGACCAAGCATGAAGATGACATATTGCGCCAAGTTTTTCGTCCGAGAAGCGGCGACGTAGTCGTAGACGTGGGGGCGCACATGGGGAGATACACGCTAACGGCTGCAAAAAGCACAGGCAGGGATGGAAGGGTGATAGCCGTCGAGGCCCATCCATACAATTACAAAATGCTGTGCAGGAATATCGAGCTCAATGGCGTATCAAACGTAATTGCGCTAAACTGCGCCGCATTCTCTGAAGAGAAGTCAGGGCTCAGGCTGTACCTACCAGACGAGCAGCTCGGATACACGATGCACCACAGTTTGATGGCCGGTTACCTTGTATCGAAATATCACGAGGCAGCGGAAAAGAGGTACATCGAGGTTCAGGCACACACACTAGACTACATTGTCAAAACCTCAGGGGTGGGGCACGACAGGATCAACTGGCTAAAGATAGACGTTGAGGGGGCAGAATATGAGGTCCTTAAAGGCAGCAGCCAGATACTTGCAGCAAGCAAGGATATTTCACTTCTTATTGAAGTCCACGGCAGGGAGACCTACAGGCCGGTGCTGGAGCTGCTCAGATCGCATGCATTTGAAATCGAATTTGAAAGGACATATGATAACGGCGAGAAGCACATACTTGCAAGGAAAGGAGGGCGCCCGTTTAGGACATGATTGTTTTATTAGTTATTATAGGCAGCTTGAGTGCCTGATTATTCTTTGGCATGGGCACCTAAATAAATAAAGTGAGCGATTCTGTTTCGCATTGGCAAAAGGCAGTAGCGGCCACCACTACCACTTTCTTTCTTGGCTAACGGGAGAATACGTAGAAGGCTATGTTCCAGAAATCGATAGAGCGATCATGTTCCTTCCAAAAGCCATCTTTCTTACATCAAGGAGATCGGCGCGTCTGCTTTTAGGCCAAAAAAGGAGGGACAAGATAAAATTCCTGCAGCGATTTTGGCTTGCAGATTACGAAAGCCCATCCTATCATCTATTGAGATTGTATCATCGCAAAAATAGAAACAAACTGATAAAGGTACGCGTCCCAAAGTATGGCTACAGCTACCTATGCAGGATCAACAGTGGCGACTATACTCCAAGCAGAGAGCTAGAAGTTCTGCAAAAGTTTACTCCAAGCAGCGGAGATGTAGTAGTAGATGTCGGCGCGCACATCGGCAGATACACCATTGTCAGCTCAAAAGCAGTAGGCCCAATGGGCAGGGTCGTTGCCATCGAGGCTGATCCGGACAATTTCAAAATTTTGAATTACAATATTGAATTAAATGAATTGACGAACGTTTTGCCACTCAATTACGCTGCTTACTCTGAGGATACAAGATTGCGGCTTTACAAAGTGACCTCTTCAGAAATTTACAACACAGTCATGTCATCCAGAGCTCACAGCAAGAATGCATATGTAGACGTCGATGCTTGCACGCTGAATAAGATACTCCATTTAATTGGCATCAGCAGGGTAGACTGGATAAAGATAGACGTAGAGGGCGCCGAGTTTGAAGTGATTAAAGGGGCGACGCAAATAATGGCAAATAACCCCGGCCTCTCCATTCTCATAGAAGTTCATAATATAGATGATGATCCGCAGCATTATGACAGGATAAAGAATTTTCTTGAATCATTTGGCTTTTGTGTAAAGTTTGAATTGGCATATTCTAGCGGAGAGAGGCATGTAATCTTTCACCGCTAGCATCCTTTTGGATCTATTGAGGGTTCTGTCGACTCGTCGGTATTTTGGATACAATAGCTACTTGTGCTTGGCTATCCACTTTCCAAGTCTTCATATTCATGTTGACAATTAGTCTTCTATCTGCAGCCGCAAGTCGCCGTCCGGGAATGACACTGATAATATATCATGTGGTTGGCGGCAGGAGTCCATGAGCAGGACTTGCATTTCAGAATTATTTGAGAGGACGAGATTCCAAACCGGTTATATTTAGTCGATTGTCGTATACGCTACGGAAGATCTGAACAATCTGACTCGCCAGGTCGCCGCTATTAGGTGCATCCTCATCATCATATACGGTGGTGGCCGGGCTTATTATTGAGTTTCAATTCACCTTTCTAATTCGTATTATCAGTTTTTTAACTTTTAAGGGTAACAAGCCTGAATACCAAATAACAACGATACTGACCTATTAGTGAACAAGGGCACAGGCTTATGCACACACACCAAGCCCAAAAGCTCAAAGTATCGGCTATCAATCTCCGGGCAAGTAGGGCTTGGCTTCTACTTCCATTCGTATGCCGTTGTTCTGAATCACTGTGTCATAGGTGAGTCAAAATCTCTGATTCCAATGCAAAAATAAGGTCATTCATTCATGACAATTTCTGCGAATTTGTATAATATATATATCCGCTGACCATCACCAAAAACCTCTTCTTCTCTTTCTACCTTCTCAAACCCTGCTCTTCTCATGAGCGCACCACATGAACCGAGATCTTTCTCCTCCGCCCTCTTCAGCCGCTGTCGTAAAAAATCCATATATGGATAGCTTGCTTGCATCTCTATTGCGCCATGTGGATGTGTGGGTATATATTGTGTGTCATTGTGCCACAGAGCCACAACATTTTTGCCACTTGAGAATCTTGCGATGGTGCCCTTAATGTCACATATGCAAAACTTACTTCCATCGTTGTCCCTTCTATTGGGTGCACCTTTGTTACCTTGAAGCCTACTACGTTGCCGCTTTCTTCAAACGCCTTTTCTCCTAATGCCATATTGACAATTGAAGAAGATGGAAGAAGAATAGATGAGGGTTATTGTTTTTAAAGAGAAACCGATTTCTAAAAAAGTTATGACTTGTCCATCTCTGTGGATGTCATTTTCCAGATGTCTTCAATTCCATATGTGGCTTGCAGAACTGGCAGTCAGGGTCTAGTTCTCCCACTTGATCACCGGTCCAGTTGACATGATTTTTCCGGTGGTGATAGAATAGCAAAATGCAATCTACTACATATTCCACATTTGCTGCATCAGATCTAGCAGACTTCTTGGCTTTGTTATTGTGGATCCCTGTTTCTGCTGCTGCCATTATAATACACAACAGCTCAGAGGAGGAGATTAAAGGTTCAGTGATAGTAAAAACTGGAAGGACAAACCAAGGGATTAAAATAGAGAGAGAATTTTGAAGTAATAGTGACTTCATAATTTTTTTCTACGCGATAACACCAACATCTACTTAATCAGGAATCGCTCCGTCCTACAACTAATGAATCAGACGGCAATTGTTATTGTAGCATTGGCGGCAGCGTTAGGAATTCTTGGAGTTGTTGTCATCATGAGTGCTGCAACGGCCCCAGAAGCAGAAGCGGCAGGATGCCAAAATGGGTTACCACACAGTGCTCCGGCGCTTAATGCAAGCAAGGGACGTTGCTTCCATCCCTAGCCTTTCTTCCTTTTTATTTGACAAGCTCCACGAGATATGATTGATTAGTGTCCATGGTGCAGCTGCTGGACTTTACGCTGTAGCTCGTGTACCTGTCTTTACAGGACATCAATCAATTCATAACAGAAAGTTGCGAGTTCCTTGATGCCTGCGTCACTTGAATTCCTCTTCTAGAATCTTGCGCTTTTTGGAAACCTGAAAGAGGTTGTCAGTCCTCTTGAGAGCTTCTTCCCTTGGACGCTTGAAGACCATGGACTGGAGCAGCATGTGGTTTTCCGGTATCACCATGCCAGTCTGGTCGTCAGAATAGCCGATCTTGACTACGTCGTCCTGCACTCTTATGATGTCTTGGTGTATGTGCACCATGTTGGTGTCGCCGTGCGCAAACCCAAGCTCAAGGGCCTTCTTCCTGACATCGCCGGTGCCCTTGGCGGAGCTGATTATAGCGACTCCAAACTCGTTTCTAAAGCATTCCAGTATTTCGTCCTTTGTTGGCGCGCGGTCGCTGAACCGGATAAACATCTGGTGCAAGTGCATCATGCGGGATGGCACCTTGAAAGCATCAACATAAAGATTCGCAGACGGGATAAAGTCCTTGACGTCTTCTTGGTGGTGCGGGTTCCTATCCCACTCGATCGAGTCCTTGACGGGTTTGGTGTCCTCAAGGTCTGCCCACCTCCTTATGAGCTCAACGTCATAGCGCTTTATTCGGTTGCCAAACTTTTCAATCAGCGGCTGCATTATCCTGCCCATGCCGGAGACGTTGCAGCTGCCCTGTATGACGTAGGTCTTGCCTGCGGCTTTGGAATAGTTTACACGTGAATTGTGGATCATGTCTGCCACTGCATGCTCGCCGTGGCGGTCTTCGCCGCCCTGAAATATCGCCGGCTTGTTCATCGGCTCGTACAGGCTCTTTTTATTGTCGTAGCCTCCTCCTTCCTTTGCGGCGTCCACCACAATGTCGCTCTGCTTTACGGCTTCTTCAACAGCGCCTGTCACGTTGTAGCCCTTGTCCTTGAACGCGCCTATCATCTCCTTTGGGACAAAAACGTTGTAGTGGTTGTCAAGCGCTTCCTTGACCTTGTCGTCTACTGTATATTTTGCCACCCCGATGAACTGGATCTCTTTATCGACAGAGAGCGCGCTGGCAAGACGCCGGCCTATGTTTCCGTAACCATTTATGAAGACTCTGACCAAAACCAATCACACCTGAAATGCGAACATGCTGTCAATAGTTTCCATGCATTATATAGATTCCTAAATTTTGACTGTATTTTTCCCGAGACAGTGCACTAAACTTAAATACGGTGCAAGCATGTAAAAATATGGAGAGCAATGCAAAGAGGCGGTCATTTTTGGCGCCGACTGGCACGTTCCGGCTGACAATCTACTCTCAAGTGGGGTTCTGAATGAAAATCCTTGTAATTGATAACTATGACTCGTTCGTATACAATATTGCGCAGATACTTGGCGAACTTGGAGCAGAGCCGGTGGTGGTCAGAAACGACAAGATAACGCTTGAGCAGGTCAAGGAAATGAACCCGGATGGGATAGTGATATCTCCGGGCCCCGGCCACCCAGCCGATCGCAAGTATTTCGGGGTCTGCACTGATATCATCAGAGAGCTCGGACCAAAGACGCCGATACTGGGGGTCTGTCTAGGGCATCAGGGCATAGTCCATGCCTTTGGAGGCAAGGTCATCAATGCCAAGAAGGTTAGGCACGGTAAAACAAGCCCGATACAATACATGCAGGAGGACAGGATCTTTGAAAATGTTGCAAACCCGTTCAAGGCCACGCGCTACCACTCGCTTGTGGCAGAGCAAGACTCGATCCCCGATTGTCTCAAGGTCACTGCAAAAGCGCTTGACGACGGCGAGATAATGGGCATCAAGCACAAGCAGTATCCGATTGAAGGCGTCCAGTTCCACCCAGAGTCGGTCCTTACTGGTGAAGGGCGCAAGATGCTCCAGAACTTTCTTTCGATGGTGAAAAGATGAGTGCGCAGCAGCCTGACTTGCGGCCTGCAATAAGAAAGCTGGTTGCGAGGACCAATCTATCAGACAAGGAGGTTTCCTTAGCGCTTGATGCGATTCTCAGTGGAAGCATACCTGATGCTGCCATATCGGCGTTCTTGGTTGCCTTTGCAATGAAGGGCGAGACTGCAGAGGAATTGGGCTCGGTCCTGTGTTCCTTGCAAAATCATGCCACGAAGATCACTCCCAACGTGCAGGGCCCGCTCATTGATACATGCGGCACGGGAGGCGACTCTATAAGGTCATTTAACATCAGCACTGCGGCCGCCATAGTGGCATCTGCCGCTGGCGCCAAGGTTGCCAAGCACGGCAACAGGTCGGTGTCAGGGCTTTCCGGGAGCGCAGACTTTTTCGAATATGTCGGTCTTGATCTGAATGCCCCACCGGCAAAGGTGCAGTCGTGCATCGAAAGCACCAGGATCGGGTTCATGTTTGCTCCTCTGTTCCACCCTTCAATGAAGCACGTTGCGGCCGCAAGAAAGGCTATCGGGATCAGGACCGTGTTTAACATGGTAGGCCCGCTGAGCAACCCCTGCACCAACATTTCCGGTCAGGTGATAGGTGTCTTTGAGCCGACGCTTCTTGATGTCTTTGCCCAAGTGTGCCAAGGGCGCATTAACGAAGCAATGATAGTCCACGCGCACGACGGCTTTGACGAGCTGTCAAACACGTGCGAAAATGATGTTTTGTGGGTGTCAGGCGACAGGCAGACAAAGAGGATACGCCTCCACCCAAGGGCAGTAGGGATGAAGGTGGCCAAGCCGGAACAGTTGGTAGTGAATTCGAAGGAAGAATCGATCAGGAGCACTCTGCAATCAATCTATGGCAAAGCAAGCAAGGAAAAGCAGGACATCGTAGTTCTCAATGCGGCAGCCGCGCTGGTTGTGAGCAAGATTGCGCACGATTTCAAGGATGGCGTTGAAATTGCAGGAGATGCGATCAAGAGTGGAAAAGCTCAGGACAAGCTATTGCAGATGATAAAATACTGCGGTGATATAGAAAAATTAAAAGAGGCAGAGAAAAAGTTTCTCTGACCTAGCTAGTCGTCACTATCCTTTTCCTTTGCAGATTTCTTTTTGGGCGCGTCTGACTCGATGTCGTCGACACCCTTTTCGTTCACGGTGAACCTGACATCCGAGTATGGGTGGTATGGTGAGTCGATTATCTTGGCGATCCTGTCGTTGCCAGCCTTGCGCAGGTACACCCTGTAGGTCGATGCGTGGCCAATTACATTTCCGCCTGCCGGCTTGGTCGGGTCTCCAAAGAATGTGTCTGGTGTTGACTGGACTTGGTTTGTGACAATGATTGCGATATTATAGATCTCAGCGATTCTTACCAGCTTGTGCATTATGCTGTTGAGGCGCTGCTGCCTGTCTGCAAGAGTTCCTCTGCCTGAAAACTCGGCGCGGTGGAGCGAAATGATGCTGTCGATTATTATCATCTTGGCCTTAAAGTCGTCGATGTACTTGCCCATTGACTTGACTATAAGCTCCAAGTGGCTGCTGTTGTACGCCTTGCATATCGCTACCCTCTTCAAGATCTCTTCAGGATTCAGACCTCTTGCCCTTGCAATCTGGTCAACTCTCTCAGGTCTGAACGTCCCTTCAGTGTCAATAAGTATCACGCCTCCGCCAAGCCCACCTTCTTCTACCGGCTGCTGGGCAGTCACGCATAGCGTATGGCATATCTGCGACTTGCCGCTTCCAAATTCGCCGTAAAACTCGGTAATCGCCTGTGTTTCTACGCCGCCAAGCAAGAGCTCGTCAAGGGCTTTTGCTCCAGTGCTGCAGCGTAGCAATGACTTTCTCTTTTCAAGCTCGACGTCCGCCGTGGTGAACTCGTTGTCTAGAACGCCACTTTCTCTCAGCAGCTTTTGAGCTGCCATGATAAAGGTGGCAGCAGTCTCTTTTGAGCTACCAAGGTCTGTAGCGAGCTCGTCGGCCACTGCGGTGGCCAGCTCCATCACCGAACTTATTCCTGCTTCCTTCATCTTGCGGGCAGTGGTTGGCCCGATTCCTTCAATGTCCTCTATTTCCAATTCTGCCACATTTTTTGACGAATTAGCCATTATGCCCTATCTTTTTTAAAGGAAGTATATAATGAATGATGCACTGAAGGGGGAGGGGGTATCCGACAAAACAGCAGCAACAACAAAAACTTGAAACATAAAAAAGGTGCCTAGGAGCTGGCCCCTAGACCCATGTGTAGTTTTACTTTCTCTTCTTGGCCTTCCCCTTCTTCTTGGCAGTAGCCTTCTTGGCCTTGGCCTTGACGCCTCCGCCACCACCGCCACCGATCTTGAACATCTTGGTCCCACAGACCGAGCATGCTCCAGTTGTAGCCGGACGGCCGTTTTTCATAGTTATCTGCTTTTCTCCCTTCATTTCCCTTTTTGCTTTGCATTTTACGCAATATCCTACTGTTGCCAACAGGCGTAGGTCTTGTGCGCTTGGATATAAGAATAGCTCTATGCACGCTTGTTTTGCTCTGTTTAAGCAGAAAATAAGCCCAAACTTGGGGAAATTTATAGGTCAAATTGAAAAATCCAGCTCTTGTGAAGAGAAAAGAGGCCAATTTTGAGCACGAATTTAGGCAAAAGCTTCGTCCCGCCGCATCCTATTTGCTGGAAATCGTTGCGGTTCTATGCACCAACAAGTCCAGAAATCGGCATCCGTCACGATGGGAAATTCGCCCACAAAAGACGGCTTCCGCACCAATCACAGTATTTTGACAGCGATTTTCAATAGCCGTGTACCATTCAAGCAAACCGCACGCTTGTTAAATTTTTATATCATTTTACTTTTAAGGCATAATGCGTTGTCTGCTGCTGATACCCGAGATCTGAAATCGCTTGGCTGGGACGAACTTGTCGCCCTAAAGCGCAAGCTTGCTGGCGAGCTTAAAGAGATAACAGACAAGATTGTCGAGATTGACAGAAACAAGCTACGCGCCATAACTGACAACATAAAGGAGCAGAGAAGCATCCTTGACGTTCACACTGAAAGACTGAAGCAGGTGCGCTCAGAGGTCGAGAAGCGCAATGCCGAGCTTTTGGCCGTGAGCGAAAAGATCTCTCAGTCAAAGAACTTTCTTTCAATGATGGAGGCCCGGCTTCCTCCTGAAAAAGAGGAAGAACTGCAGGCAACTGTCCAGAATAATCAGGCGCTCTTGGACACCAAAGACTACAAGAGCGAGCGCGAAAAGAATGAGATCCTGTCAAGGTTAAAGGAAGCATCAATGAAGATGGAGGCCATCAAGGCCACCCGCACGATAAAGGATCAACTTGCCCAGCTGACGCATGAATCAGCCGGCATCAGTAGTGCTATAAGGCGGCTTGACGAAGAGCGCGATTCGCTCAGGGCAAAGATATCAGAGATAAATAGCGCGCTGGACAAGCTGTATGACTCGAAGAGAAAGCTGGCACCGGAGCGCGACCTGCATCTTGCCAAGTATGATGAAATCGCAAAGCAGTTTGATGCCATAAACGCGCGGCTTGACGCAATGTCTGAGATGAGGAAAAGGCAGCGCGAAGAGTACGGCTACGGTCTGCCAAGTGACGCTCTGTTCAAGGTAAAGGAAGAAGCTAGGAAAAAACTGGAAGCGGGATCAAAGCTAAGTTTTGAAGAACTGAAACTGCTGTACGGTGAAAAGGATTAATTTTTCATCCGGCCTATCCTGATCGTTCATATGATTAATGATTTTGCGCTGGCGTGTGCAATAGATGAGTCGCCGGCGTATTTTACCTACCACAAGGAAACCATGCTTATAATCCAGTCGGCGCGGGACGCCAAGGCCGGCGTCAGGAGTTTTCAGTTCATCGAGCCGTTCATAGAGGCTTTGATATCCCATGAATCTATCCATGTTGTGATAAAAAAATTCGAAGGCGCGGAGGTGTCCGATTCGCTTGACGACATCGAGGTCATTGTGGAGCACAGGGGCACAAAGTTTCAAGTCACGCTCAACAACATGCTTTTTGCAAGAGATAACTCGGGCATTGTCACGCCAGAATGACGATAATAACATAGAAGAAGAAAAAAAGTGGTGCGTTGTTTAGCGCACACTATTTGATTTCGTCGGCAGCTATGTCCCGCTGGCTTATCACCATTTCGTCGACTCGAACTGTCACTTTGTACCACTTGTCGTTGTGCTTGAAAATGTGCGCTGATCCCTTTTTGTTGCTGGCGGAGCCGTACCCTCCGACCCTCTCGCTAAGCCTAGAGCGCAACTTGTCTACCTGGTACTGTGCTATCATCAGGTTCCCTATTATGTTCTCCAGCTCTAGATCACGATCTTCGTCGATGTCTGGAACCTGAGAGTTTTTCTTAGTCTGCATTCTCAATGTACATCCTGTTTCCTATTCTGTAGTGGATCTCGTCTATGTAGTACGCAGTGTCGACTACTGGTGACGACAGGTTTGCGCCACACACCGGAACTCCTTCCATCTGTTCTTGCTCTTCAACTAGAAGGCTCATTTGATCATTAGTTCAAAACATGGAATAATAACGGAAAGTAACAATGTTAGATAAGACCGAATTAAAGAGGACTTCCGGTTAGAAGACACTGCAACTTTAAAAACTGCCAATCAAAAATAGTCAGTTAATTTGGTGTTGGCTGTTTCTTTTATCAACCTCGGTATCCTTTTCCTGCCGTCAGGAGGCAATCTAACGCCTGCAAGCGTCTGCAAAAATTCCAATTCTTCTTCAGTCAGACCAAGATTTTCAAAGTAGATCTGGTTGAAAGTTAGTTTCTGTAGTATACGCTCCAGCGCAACCAGCCGGCTGTATGCCTTGCTGTTGTCGGTTCGGCCAAGCGTCCTTGCAAGGCTTGTCCTGTGCAGATTAAAAGTGCCAGTCGATACAAGCCTGTCAAACTTTGAGACGACTTCAAAATGGTCGTCGACTCCAGTGTAGCAAATTATAGTTGCAGGCAGGAACTTGGCTAGGCTGCGCGCTTTCTTTGAATGGTTCCTGTCAAGCACCACTATCGACAACCCAAACGCCAGAATAGCATCAATTATCTGGTTTGGCAGGCGATCGTCCAGTGTGTCATCGTCTGATTTGACTTCTACTGGGTAAAAACTGACGCAGTCTATCCTGCATTTTTCGCTTCTTGCAAACCGCTCCAGCAGCTGCGTGCGCACAAGCAGGTTATTATAATGAGCATAATCTTCGGCCGGCTCTTTTGTTATTGCCGCCACTAGCAGGTCAAAGCTGCGAGAATGAGCCTCCTGAACGATCCTTATGTCTAAAGCCGTCGGTACGAGGTCATTATTCTTTATGTGTCCTGATACAAGCGCACTGCAGAACAGCGACTTGAGCTGCCTTTCGTTCATTGCTTGATTTGTTTTGCGATCTTGTGTTAATTTATCTTGTCCTACTTTTTTTGCAGGCCTTTTTCATCGATCTGGCAAATTCCTGCAGCCCTGCTAGCATCTTTTTGCCAGACGACTTGGCTATCATGTCTATGATTGCGCTGCCTACAATGACTGCATCGGCGCCGGCCTCTATCATGAACTTGGCGTGCGCCGGTGTGCTTATGCCGAACCCCACCGCCACAGGCACTCTGCCGCTGGCGGCCTGCTTGACACTCTTGACTGCGTTCAGTGTATAGTCTTCAAACGACTTGCGGGCCCCAGTTATGCCAAAGACAGAGACCAAGTACAGAAATCCAGAAGTGCTGTCAACTATTTTTTTGAGCCGCACTTCAGACGTGTTGGGCGAAGCAAGGAATACGGTTGCAAGGCCGAGCTTTGATGCTGCTGCAGAGTATGATTCTGCCTCCTCCACAGGCATGTCAGGCAGGATAAATCCGTCGATACCGCACGACTTGGCCCGCGACATGAATTTCTCCATGCCGGCGTGGACAAGTATGTTAGAATAAGTCATTGCAAGCAGCGGCAGCTCAGGGTGCTTTTTCCTTACGCTTTTTGCAAGCTGTAGTGCCTTTTCCGGTGTGATGCCGCGCTTGAGCGCGCTGTTCGACGCGGCCTGTATCGTGGGTCCGTCAGCGATAGGATCTGAAAACGGGATTCCAATCTCGATAATGTCGGCACCGCCTTTTACCAGAGCATCGATCACCTGCTCCGAGGTCTTGATGTCAGGGTAGCCGGCGACGACATAGCATATGAGCGCGCATTTGTCCCTGCCTGCCAGCTCGCCGAATTTTTCGGTGATTCTATTTGGCATGTCTTTTCTTCTTTTTGTTTTTCCCTTTGTTATCAAGATAGTCTTGTACAACTTGGACGTCCTTGTCGCCGCGCCCGGAAAGTGTGACTACTATGATATCGTCCTTGTCCATCTCCTTTGCAAGCTTCATGGCATACGAGATTGCATGTGATGGCTCAAGCGCAGGGATTATCCCCTCAAGTCTAGAGAGCGCAAGAAAGCCCTCCACTGCCTCATCGTCCGTGGATGCTGCATACCTGGCGCGATTTAGGTCCTTTAGCATAGCGTGCTCCGGTCCCACGCCAGGATAGTCGAGGCCCGCCGAAATGCTGTGGGTCTCTATGACCTGGCCGCACTTGTCCTGCAGCAAATAGGTGAACATGCCATGGAGCACGCCTTCAGAGCCGGCGGCCAGAGTCGCCGAGTGTTTGCCAGACTTGATCCCTTCTCCCCCTGCTTCCACCCCCCACAGCATTACGTCAGCATCGTCAACAAACGGGTAGAAAGAGCCCATTGCGTTGCTCCCGCCGCCCACGCATGCGACCATTGCATCAGGCAGTCTGCCTTCCAGCTCTTGCATCTGCTGCCTTATTTCATATCCAATGACGCTCTGAAAGTCCCTTACCATCATAGGGTATGGGTGCGGGCCTACCACCGAGCCAATGAGGTAGTAGGTCGTTTTCACGTTGGCTATCCAGTCGCGGATCGCTTCATTGATGGCGTCCTTGAGCGTCTTGCTCCCGGACTGGACGGGGTGCACCTTTGCGCCGAGGAGCTCCATGCGAAAGACGTTCAGCCTCTGCCGCTCGACGTCCTTTGCCCCCATGTAAATCTCTGCAGGCAGCCCGAGAACAGCGCAGGCAATTGCCGTGCCCACTCCATGCTGGCCGGCTCCGGTCTCTGCTATTATCCTCTTTTTGCCCATCTTTTTTGCCAAGAGCGCCTGCCCGAGGGTGTTGTTTGTCTTGTGTGCGCCCCCATGCAGCAGGTCTTCACGCTTTAGGTAAATCCTAGCGCCACCGATATGCTCGGTCAGGTTCTTTGCAAAGTAGAGAGGGGTCGGCCTGCCGGCGTATTCAGTAAGATAGTATGAAAGATCCTTTTGAAATTCAGGGTCGTTTCTGTACTTCTCGTAGGCGGATTCGAGCTCCTCGACTGCAGGGGCCAGCGTCTCGGGTATGTACTTGCCCCCGTACCTGCCGAATTTGCCGCCCACAGGATAGCTGCCTAACAACAAGCGTGTCAAGTCAGGTAGTTGAAAAGGGGTATTAAGGGATTCGCAATTAAAGAGCGTTGTACAGCTCGGCCACCTTGGCCCCGATGTCGCCTGTCTCCATTATGCTCGTCCCGACCAAAAAAGCGTCTGCGCCAGCCTTCCTCAGGTACTGTATGTCTGCTGGCTTGGCAATGCCGCTCTCGCTTATTATCAGGCTCTTACCCTTGTCGTGGTTTTTGAGCAGGCGCTCGGTGGTTGCAATGTCCACTTGCAGGTTGTCAAGGTTGCGGTTGTTGATGCCAATCAATGGATACTTTGCATTGAGCACTTCGCCAAACTCCTGCTCGGTGTGGACTTCGACTAGCACCTGCAGGCCCTTATTTGTCGCATACTCGGCCAGCTTTTCCATGCTTTCTTCCGCCAAATCCTGATCAAAGATGGTCTTGATAAGCAATATGCAATCTGCACCGGCCTTTTTGCCCGCGTCGATCTGGATGGTGCTGACGATGATATCCTTCATGAGCAGTGGCGCGCTGACTGCCTTTCTGATAGCCGTCAGATATTCAATCGAGCCTTCAAAAAGATAGGGCTGTGTCAGGACTGACAGGCCGATTGCGCCCGACTTTATCATAGTGGTTGCGATCTCTACCAGCGAAGAAGTAGTCTTGCTCCTTATCCTGCCCTGCGAAGGCGAGGAGAACTTTACCTCACTGATGAGCGGGGCGTGGAGGCACAAAGTGATCGCCTTTCTGAGGCTTATCGCATCGTGCGTGAGCGAATACGCCGTCGTATCGTACGCGCCCTCGTCTATGGCCTTGAATGAATTGTCTACGAGGCGCTTTATCCCCAAGCCGGTCCTGACAAACTTGCTCATCATGCGTTCAGGGCAGGTAGCGATTTGCAGGTATTAAATTCTATTCAGATATATATTGACGGACTACCCGTATCCAATTATAGCTGGAGAAGAGATGTCTGAAAGCGCAATCTTCCACGACAGGTCGAAACTATCACCACGATATGTGCCGGAAGAGCTGCCGCACCGTCAGGCCCAGATAGAGCAAATAATCCACGTATTTTCTGACGCAGCAAAGGATCCTGACAGGTTCCCGCTGACGATCCTGCAGGTGGTGGGCGTGGCAGGTATCGGCAAGACATCCACTATCCTCCGGTCTTCAAAAATTATTGAAGAACAGTTTGTAAAAAGCCGGCTCGTCCTAAAGACAGCGTATATCAACCTGAAGCTGCAGGGGGGCAACAAGTATGCGATTTACAGGTTCCTGCTTGAGAGGATAGCGCCGGAGCTGCCTGCTCAGGGCCTGAGCGCAGAAGAGATGCTCCGCTACTTGCTGAGATACTTACGGGAAAACAAACAGTACGCGCTGATCATCATGGACGAAATTGACTACCTGATAAAGACAAGCAAGGACACGGGCATCATTTACGACCTTACAAGGCTCAACGAATTCGAGCCGGACAAGCCCTGCAATGTCAAGGGTGTGGTGTTCATTGCAAGGAGCACAGAGTTTTACAGCAGGCTCGATCCGGCAGAGCTGAGCACGCTTGGTCGTGTGCCGATGGAGTTCCACCCGTATTCCATAGAGCAGGTGAGCGACATACTGGAGAGCCGCGCAGGCCAGGCGTTCAACCCAAAGGCAATAGGCTCTGATGTCATTGACAAGGTTGCAGAGATTACTGCTTCTCCAGAGGTAAACGGCGACGTGAGGTATGCCCTCGACCTCTTGCTTTATGCAGGCAACCTGGCCGAGTCGCAGGGGACAGGAAGGGTAACGCTTGACCACGTCCGCAAGGTGCACGGGCAGGTGCACCCTTCGATAACAACTGAGGAGATCGAGCAATTATCAAAGAACCATCTGGTCAGCCTGATGGCGCTTGTGCGGGCGCTAAAGAGCAAGAAGAAGCCGTACGTCGAGCTCAAGGATGTCAGACTGTATGCATCAGAGCTTGCCGAGCGGCTGGGCATGAAAAAGATAGATGTCGAAGACTACCTTGACGACCTAAAGGCAAGGAGGCTTGTCGACATCAGGTCGCTCAAAGAGATCGGGCTTCACGGCGCGTCGCTTGCAGAGCTAGAGCCGGCACTAATGAACAGGATCAAGGGCGGAGAAAAATAACAATGTCGTCAGAAACAATGAGCAGCAGGGAGATCATAGAGACAGGGCTTGGCAGCATCGGCAAGGTCAAGATAATCCGGGCGCTAGCCGAAGAGAGTAAGCTGGCGACGATTTATGTGCTCCACAAAAAAACCCACCTAAAGCGCGAGGATATCAAAAACAATCTGGACGACCTTGTAAGGATAGGCTGGGTGACTCAGAGCAAGTATGCCAACGTGATGTACGGCATAAACCGTGAAAACGAGTACGTCAATAAGCTGATTGAATTCTTCAACGACGTCGGCTACATCGGCCAGTCGTAAAAGGAAGCGGTTGCAGCATATGCATATATGTGTATATATTAAAAATACGTACTACAAGTTAATTTGCCAGGGCGCGCTTAACCTGTGTATGATGAAGCTCTATATATGCCAGAGTTGCGACGCCGTCTTCTGGTCCGATCTGGACGCTCAGCACCACAGCAGGAACAACCTGTATGGTAAATACAGCGAATACGACCTTGAAGACCTTTTGGCAAGGTTCCTTGCTCAGGCGTAAAAAGCTAACTCAGTCGTAGATGCTAAACCTGTCGTCGATTGTCTTGCCGCCACGTTCTATAGTCGAGAGGCTCCTGAAAAGGGCATCTACAGCTGCCGCTTCTGTCAGCTTGCCCTTTGCCACCTGACTGGCCGCGCCAGAAACGTCAAGGTGCTGCACCCGCTCTGCAAGGGCCTGTCTCTTCATGCCATTATCACCTGCCCGCCTTGCAAGCGACTCTAGTATCTTGTCGATGTGGTAGTTGATGTGTATCTCTGCAGCTTCGTCGCTTTTGACGCCGTAGAGCTTGGATATCGTTGCGTCAAGCCTTGCTTCGTCTTCGCCGGTGACGCTGGCATGGGCGGCTTCTATTGCGGATCTGCCCCGGAGTCTTTTAGAAGATATCTGCTTATTGTCCATCTTTTGTGAGAACAACGTCTATGACGCGTTTTCTTCATATTAACATAGCGCTTGCGAATCTAAAAAGGAATAAAAAGGTGCCTTTCCAAACCGTAATGTGCAGTCCAAGTCTCCAAACGGGAGCAAGTTCATTTTCGTTACAGGCGGAGTCATGTCCGGCCTCGGCAAAGGCGTGATAACCTCTTCAACGGCAAAGCTCCTCCAGCTTGCCGGCTACAAGATATCCTGCGTCAAGATAGACCCTTACGTCAACTATGACGCCGGCACCATGAACCCAGTCGCGCACGGCGAAGTGTTTGTCACAGACGACGGCGGCGAATGCGACATGGACATCGGCAATTACGAACGCTTTATCGACATAGCCATGACCAAGGACCACAACATCACAACAGGAAGGGTCTACATGGATGTCATCCGCGCCGAGCGGGAGGGCAAGTACCTTGGCCAGTGCGTCCAGATAATCCCGCACGTCACTGACGCGATAAAGAACACACTGCGTAAAATAGCAAGCGACGAAAAGCTGGACATCATGGTGGTAGAGTGCGGCGGGACCGTAGGAGACATTGAGAGCCTGCCATTCCTTGAAGCATTCCGGCAGATGGAGCTTGAGCTTGGTCAGTCAAACACGCTGTTCATACACGTCACATTGGCGCCGGTGCTTGACGTTGTGGGCGAGCAAAAGACAAAGCCTACCCAGCACAGCGTTCAGGAGCTCCGCAGGATCGGTATCCAGCCGGACATACTTGCGGTCAGGTGCAAGATGCCACTGAGTGACGACGCCCGGCGCAAGATTTCGCTGTTTGCAAGCGTCGAGCAGAAATGCGTGATTTCATGCCACGACGCGCCGTCGATCTACAAGGTGCCAGAAGTGCTTGAAAGTCAGGGGATGCTCAAGGCAATTTCAGAGAGGCTGGCGCTCCGGAGGTCGACTCCCCAGTGGGGCGACTGGAAGGCCATAGCAGAGTCATTTTCAAAGTATGGCGGCTCTGTCAGGATAGCGGTCGTAGGCAAGTACGTCACGCTGCCCGATAGTTATGTCAGCATATACCACGCGCTGTCGCACGCAGGGGCCAGCATAGGCAAGAAGGTAGAGATACAGTGGATCGACTCTGAGAAGTTTGAGAACAGAGGGCAGCAGAGCCTGTCGATGCTAAAGAATTTTGACGGGATACTTGTCCCCGGCGGGTTTGGCAAGCGCGGAAGCGAGGGGATAATCGGCGCGGCCAACTTTGCAAGGGCAAACAACATCCCGTACCTTGGGATCTGCTTTGGGTTCCAACTGGCCATAGTCGCATTTGCAAGGCATGTCTGCAAGCTTGGCGATGCAAATTCCACCGAGCTAGAGCCAAACACAAAGAACCCTGTGGTAGACTTTATGCCGGAGCAGCGTAACATACACGACATGGGCGGGACGATGCGGCTTGGCGCCCACGACATTGCAATAAACCCCAAGACCATTGCTGCCAAGGTTTACGGCTCTACTGCAATAAGGAGAAGGCACAGGCATCGCTACGAATTCAACAAGAAATATCTTGACCTTGTAAGCAAGAACGGCCTTGTCCTGTCGGCCCACTCTGACAGCGGCAGGAGGATGGAGATACTGGAGATACCAAACCACCGCTTTTACTTTGCTGTGCAGTACCATGCAGAATTCAACAGCAGGCCGGGCAAGCCAGAGCAGGCGTTTGATGCGTTCGTAAAGTCGGCAGCATTAGCTAAATCTTGAGCTCGTAGATCCTCTGCCGGGCGTCCCTCAGCGACGTCTTTTTCTTGACGTAGCCCTGGTTGATGAGGTGGCTCAGCGAGAGTCTGATCGTGCGCTCGGGCAGCATCGTCCTTGTCGCAAGGTCCTTCTGGCTCAGCGCGCCTTCGTACTCTAGCGTCTTTAGTATCAGTTTGGCGCTTGGCGGCATCCTGAGCATGTCTTCCGCAAGCTGCACTTTTTTTGCCATGAGCGACGCGGCCGACGACGAGTCACCAGCAAGCCTGACAAGGCGCGCAGGAAACTCGTGCTTTGAGCATTCAAGGTTGTCCTTTATCCGCATCCTGCGGCCCCCGTCCACCACCACCTCGCAGTGATACCTGCTGGTGATGTCGGTGATCTCTAGCTTGCTGTCGTTTGGAACCACAAGCGGCCTGCGGGTGTTGTCAAGCGAGTTTACAGAGACCACGAGAAACACTGGCGCCTTTTGGAGCACCATCGGGCCGCCTGCAGACATCGAGTATGCCGTCGAGCCTGTCGGAGTCGAAATGATGACGCCGTCGCTGTTGTCGTGCCATATGTCGTTACCGTCTATGCGCAGGACGTGCTCCATCAGAGTCGCGCTCTTGCTCGGGAAAACTGCCACGTCGTTTAATACTGGATCGACCTGCTTGCCGTCGACCTTGACTGACAGGCGGAATACTTCGTCAACAGAGTAGTCGCCGCGCTTTAGGCGCGATATTGCCGACTCGATGTCGCGCACTTCAAGCTGGGCAAGAAAGCCGGTCGAGTCTGTTTCATAGATGCCAAGCACTGGCGCAGAGTCGGTCTTGACCTTGTGGAAATAATCCAGTATCCCTCTGTCGCCCCCTGCCACCATCACGAGATCGACCTCCTTTGCGGTATCGTAGTCGTCGTCTTTCATTATCTGGGTCCTGACGTCGAGGGATTCAAGCGTCTTTTTCACTTTGGACAGGAGTGCACCATCTCGCGAGTCGACGCCTGAAAGCACCACTTTCATTGCTATTACTATAGGAGTGTTTGCCTAGAGCCTGATTTAAAGCTAAGAGAGTTGCTGGAAGCCGACGGTGTTGTAAAAGTAGGAGGCGCTCTGCTCTATCTTGGACATTGACGGGACCTTGGCAAGCCCGACCTTTCTTGTTTCAAGGGCAGCCCTGACTGCGCCTGCCCCAAAGCAGATCGCCCAGAGTGGGTCCTTTTCCTTCAGAAAAGAGCAGGTAAACGCTGCGCACAGAATGTCGCCAGCACCAGTCGAGTCTGGAGTGTCGACATCCCGCATCTTGATCCAGTAATGTGTCTTTTCGTAAAGGAGGTGGATTACGCGGTGCTCGGTTGAAACTACGAACCTGATTCCCCTTGACTGCAGCGCCTGCATTCCCTCAAGGCCCTGCAGCCCTCCTGTCAGTGCAGACATTTCCTGCGAATCGACCTTGATCGCGGTTATGCCCGATAGGTCTAGGTCAAGCCGATCCTTGAGCGTAACTTGCCCATCGCTGCCAGCAGCGGTTACTATCCGCATGTAGCCCTGCGGGTCGAGCATTACGAAATCCTTTCTGCCTCTGCTCTGCTTTATTGCGGCAAGGACGTCTGGCGGGACTTCGTCGATCACCGGGCTTGCCAGCCAGCAGTCGACCTTCATGTCCTTGATCTCGTCAACAGTCAGCGGATCGCATTTGGCGCTCAACACAAGCCGGCGCGACTCGCTCTCTGAAATGAGGCTAAACCGCGTGGTCGGCGCGCTTGAAGAAACCTGCCTGTCGCTCAGTATCAAGTCGTTGTCGCGCAGAACCTTGCGCATCTCTTGCGGAAAGTCGCTGCCGACCCTCGTCGCAAGGCGGATATCAAAGCCAAACCGCCTGCCCGTCATGCCGCAGTAGCATGGAGGACCTCCGACGCTCTCTGTCAGGTTCCCGTCCGCGCTCTTGATTGTGTCAAGCACGATATGAGAGGCGATACCTATTCTCAAGGTTGTCTAGTTATATGCTTTTTGAATAATAAAAGGGCTTGTTTGCGCAGCCCAAAACCGGTTTTGGGATGGCGGTTTGCTGGACTGGCGCTGCCCTCTGTATGTGTGACTGTGACCCGATAAAGCTATAAGCTTTGTGGACAATTTTTCCTGACAAGCTAACCGTATTTTTGGCATGAAAAACAATCACAAGATTTAAAGGATGGCTGGCGACCTTATCGCGATATATGCCAAAGAAGAGAGCGAGCAGAGGGCGGTCAAAGGGCGGCAAGGGCAGCTCTGGCGTAGTGCATTGCAGCTCGTGCGGCGCGCTGGTTCCACGCGACAAGGCCAAGAAGGTAACAGGAAGGATAACGCTTGTAGAGCCGACGCTTGCAAAAGAGCTCAGGGCGGCAGGCGCATACATTCCCATGTCTACTGACGTCAAGTTCTATTGCGTATCATGCGCAGTTCACAGGGGCGTCGTAAAAGTGAGATCAGAGTCCGATAGGCGTACTGCAGGCAAGCTCAGGTAAAAGAAGAGGACAGTTTTTTTGCAGTCACCGCTACCCTCTGGATTAGCGTGATGCCTGCCACTATTGACACTATTATCACTGCCCAGTACATTCCAGAATGCATACCAGATATTAGATCAAGCGGGATCATGCCAATTATTGCAAGGATGAGTATCCGCTCCGCGCGCTCGCCGATGCCTATGCCTTTGAGCTCGACTCCAAGCGACTCGGCGCGGGCCCGGGTATAGCTGACAAGGATTGATACCCCGAGAGCTACCAGACACCAAAACGGATCTGCAAGGCTGCCAAAGGCGATGCCTGCAAAGATCACCACTTCAGATATCTTGTCAAAGGACGAATCAAGAAAGGCCCCCTTTTTCGACGTCTGCTTTGTCACGCGCGCAACACTGCCGTCGACAACGTCAAAGAACGCCGAGACCAAAAGTAGGACGCCACCGATGACTGCCGCAAGGTATGGAGAATACCAGCGCACATCAAGGAAGGCAGGCGAGGCATACGCGACTCCTGCCGCGATGGATATAGCCAGACCTACGCCAGTCCAAAAGTTTGCTGACATGCCAGTTGAGGCAAAGCTCGTGCCCAGTCTTGTCATCATAGGCTGGAGCGAATCCCTCAGCTTGTTAAGCAACGATTTTTCAACAGGATTCTTACATAATTATATTTTGGCTTTAAGAAAATATTAGTCGTTGAGATAGCAATATCAAATATCCTGTTGCGTGGACATCTGATACGGATTTGCTGCTTGCACCCGCAGTTTTCTCCTGTCCGTCAATTGTCCATAAAATGGAATATTCTTCCATTTTCCTTAAATGCGATTAACTTACAGCACTTGCCAACCGTGGCCTACAAAATCACCATAGAGCTTAAACAGAAAAAGATGACACATGATGAGCTCAAGCAGGCATCAAGGTACCTTTCAGAAGCCCTTACGAAAATAGGAATTGACCACTCGGTAGAATGCCGCATGGACAAGCTGAAACTATTTCGCATAACCCGGGATTTCCTAAAGCACAGGAACGAGCCATAAAAGATTAGAGACTAGCAAAAAAGATAGTCGTTGGCTTTACCACTCCCTTACTGGCATCCTACACACATTAGAGCGGCCTGTATGTTGCGATGCCAAGTACAGGAATCAGAGCCAACAGTCCTATGCTTATCAACATCCCTCCAAGACAAATGTGGTATTTTGTGATCTTCATGCGTATACTTACAAAGAGCAACTATTACAACGATGCTCAAACACTTCACTCACAAGTTCAAAGGCAGTATTAGCTGTGAGCAGCAATGCTGACTGCTCATAATGTCTTTCCATGCAGAAATAGATTGCAAAAAAGAAATCTCTTGAGCAGCAAGCCAGATTTTTTGCTAGTGCTATTTGTAGCAGCTTCTAGCAATAGCAAACTTACCTTTTCAATTACTGAATGAATGCTGATCGGCTTCAAGACAAACTCGTCTGCCCCATAGTCAAGTATTCTTGTCTTTGTTTCCTCCAAATATCGATCCGCAATTACAAAGACCTTGATTTTGCTGTTCAACCTCTTTATGTTGACAATCAGCATTGCAGTCCTATCAGAAGTCACATTTTTCCATTCATGCAAACAACATCCACCGTGACAATTCCAACTTGCTTTATCTGGTCAATACATTCTTGAGCAGCACGGCGGCATACGGCTCAAAGCCTGCCAGCTTGAACGCGCCCCTCAGCAAGCGAAGAACATCTTGGTCATCGTCTGCTATTATGCAAACCGGCATACCACGCTCATTCATTTCTATCGCTGTCTGTTTGGTGCCAATAAGCGATATAATGGATAATGAAAAAAGTATTCTAATGTAATCTCTATTATAGCATGCAAGTTTCGGTTCGACACGCTAGAATGGCTGCAATAGATCGTAAAACATCTCCTTAAGCCATATGATGCTCTAAATGTGACAAAGTCACGGTGAAAGAGCAAGCATTGCTAGCTTGCAGGCACTATACGATACAGGCTGCCACTGAACGAAAGTACATAGAGATGCCCATCAGGGCCGGTTTCAATGTCGGTTATGCCGCCAAAGTTGGTGCCAAGTGTGACTGCCTGTGCTTCTGTGTCGCTGTCAGCCACCAAGTCCTCAAGCCCTGCACCGCCAATCTCGAGCCCCGTCCTGTCTTGGTTGACAGTAAAGAAGTAAAGGTTGCCGTTGTTGATGTCACCAACAAATATGTTGTAGGCGTACCTGTCCCCAAGTTTTGTAGAGTTTAGGAACTCGATATCGGTAACGCCCTGCGATACGCTCCAGCTGAACACAGGGTCTGCATAGTGCGACCCTTCAAACTGCACCAAGGTTTCTGTTGTCCTGCCGGTCCTGTCTATAGGTCCCATGATCTGCTCCCAGCCGCTGTTAAAGCCCTGCTCGACTACGTTTATCTCGTCATAGCCTGCCGGGCCATTCTCGGTGTCCCACAGGATTCCTGTTAGAGGGTCAAAGTCCAGCCCAAAGCTGTTGCGTATGCCGTAGGCATAGTACTTGTTGTTCGTGCCGTTGTTGACCGCATTTCCGTCGCGGTCAACCCTGAAAATGACAGAGGTATCGTCGGGCTCTGGGCCGTTTGGAAAGTTCTGGAGCATCCCGTTCCTGTTGAGATCACCTATAACTGTGTACAGCATGCCGTCGGGCCCGATTATCATCTTACCGCCGTCGTGGTTCGGGCCGGGCTCGCCGGGCAGGTCAAGTATAAGCGTCCCTCCGCCAAGGTTTCCAGAGCCGCTCCAGTCGTCGTGCCTGTATACTCTGTTCCTTATTTCGCCGCCGTCAGACTCGGTGTAATATAGGAACACGGTCTTTGAGTCACCGGTGGCGTTTGCCACCGCTACGCCAAGCATGCCGCGCTCGCTGACGCCATCAACAGATACTTCGTGCACAGGGTCGGGCTGCAGGGTCCCGTTTGTGACATGGCGCACCCTGCCATCGTTCTTTTGCAGGATCAGAAGATCGTCGTGATCCAGAAACGCCATGCTGGTTGGCTGGACCAGCCCTTCTATCACCTTCTCAACCCTTAATCCCGCGTCAGAAAGCGTGGGCGGGTTCAGATCTGGCAGGACGCTGAATGTGCCGTTTGCAGACACCGACCCAGATGTGTCATTGTTGTTCAACCCGGCGTAGCCCAGCGAGATCGACACGGCTGCCATCACCACCGCCACCGCGATGATAATCAAAAGAGGTATTGCCAGCTTTCTTTCCATCAGAGGTTTGATATTCTACTTCCCAATTATTAAGAAGTTCTGGTTGCAGCCTACTACTGGTACTGCTACCAGTGCCGCTTATAACGTGGTAAAAACTATCCCAACCTGTTGGATAGCAGAAAAGAGCTCGTTGACTGCGTCAAGAGCTTGTACGGCATGGGCCTCACCACTCCTGTCTCGGGCAATCACAGCATCAGATCTGGCGGCAGCTTGATGTGGATCACGCCGTCAGGAGTCCCGCGCTACAGGATGCGGCCAGCTGACCTTGTCAGAGTAGACTTGAAAACCGGCAAGGCTATTGGCAGGTCAAAACCAAGCATCGAGCTTGGCATGCACAGGAGCATCTACAATGTGCGCCCCGATATCAATGCGATTGTCCACGTACATAGCCCCTTCACCATCGGGGTTTCGATATCTGCAAAGAGGTTCTGGCACGTAATAGGGGAGGCCAAGATGGTGGTCGGCGAACCGGCTGTCATTACAAACAGGCCCTCCGGCTCGGCCGAGCTTGCAAAGGCAGTGTCAGACGAATTCAAAAAGGGCGCCAGAGCGGTCGTGATCAAGAACCACGGAGTTGTCGCTGGCGGTAGCGACATAGACCACGCCCGGGCGATAGTAGAATCACTTGAAGAATGGGCAAAGATACTGACGATCGCGCAGGTGTTTGGCGGCGTGTCCAGTTGGCTTGATGATGACGGCTAGACGCCCAGAATCTGCTTGAGGAGCGCCCGGTAGTCGACCCTTTCTTTCTTGCTTCCCGGCGATGGGAGCTCAAAGATCAGCGGTATAGGTCTCTTTGCCCGGAGGCTTGTCAGCTGGTAGCGAATTTCCTTGCCAATGTCGTCGCTCAGGAGCACCAGCCCGATCCCGCTGTTTTCGTCCATCCTGTTGATCTCGGTAAGCGCCTCTGACGGCGTCTCGACCTTCACTCCCTTGACCCCGGCCAGCTGGAAACTAGTGACAAAAACACGGCTGCCTATTGCGACTATTCGCATCTCGTTCGCCTTTAATTCCAGTCCCTTTTTATTCCTTTAGGACAGTTGTTGCCTAGGCTGAAGCAGAATTAACTAGTTCTTTTAAGCAAGTTTCCTTTGGACTGAAAAAGTGTGCGCATTACATTCCTTCTTGTAAATTGCACTATTCTTCGTGCGTCAAATGGTGCAAAATGCACCAAAATTCGTCTGGAAGCACAGTTTGTAAATTGTAGCATTTTATGCACAAAAATGCTACATGCTGCATCATTTTTCTTCACATGCTCCACTAGAAACGCACGCATGGGGGAACTACACACTAGGACAGGAAACCACTTATACCATGTAGCCTGCTAGATCAGATGAATTGGCTGCAACAAAATCTATGCTTCTGATGCTCATGATCGCTTCGCTGGCCTCTGGCGCGTTGGCCGTGCTGCTGGCGCTGTCGGTGGGCGGAGGCTCGATGCTCATTATTTCAGCACCTGGCTTTATAGTGGGCGCCTTCTTTGCGTTCAAGTACGCCATGTATGACAGGTCGAAGGCCAAAGAAGAGGAGCACAGGCGCAGCAGGAACCACCGCCACAAACACTAATAGCTAGCTAGTCGACAAGCAGGATATAGATCACTACCGCGCCAAGGCACGCAAACAGCACCATCGTGGCCTTCCACATGCCAAAGCTGGCCTTGTCGCTGATGTCCCACATGCCGCCTCCAATGTTGCTTGGCCTGTAGCGCCTCTTGATCTCTTCATAGCTATACACAGTAGTAAAGTCAGCCGGCGGCGTCCACCTTGGCGTGGGCCCGGGCCTTTGCTGTAAAGTGCTGTTGTCATAGATCTTCCTTGCCTGATCGTCTGAAAGCACCTCGTAGGCTTCTACTATGCTCATGAACTTTTGCTTCGACTCTTCAGAATTCCTGTTCTTGTCCGGGTGGTATTTCAGTGCCAAATTCCGAAACGACTTTTTTATCTCGTCCTGCGTGGCTTCAGAGGACACTCCCAGTATCTCGTAGTAACTTGGCACCCGGTACCAAAGGCAGGACAACTAAATAATTATTTTCATTACCACCACCTCAATCAAGTCCGCTCCGCCCTCTCTTTGAGCGCCTTGTTCATCTCTTCAAAGCCTTCCTTGACGTCGGTGTCAAGGCTCTTGCCGAAGAACGAAGTCAATAGCCCGTCAAACACCTCTCGATGGACCAGCCTGACGCTCCCTGGCTGCAACTGTTCTATGGTAAAGATGTGTTCGCCGTTTAAAATGCCGGGGAGGGAGCTCTTGCCAAGCCAGCGGAGCTCTCGTCCATGCTCGACCTTTGTCACTGTCGGCTCGTATTTTCTGCGTTTGCCTCGGGGCGTCTCGATGTGTATCTCTATTCTGGAGCCTTCCTTTGCTTCGCCGATTATCTTGTGTATGAAAGGGTTCCACTGTTCGTACCTTTCAAAGTCGGTGAGTATCTTCCAGACTTTTTCCGGGCTGGCACTGATCTCGATCTCTGTGTGGAGTTCTTTCACCCCGGTACATCAAATCGCATTTTATAATTAGTTTCTGCTTGTAAACTCGATCCTTATCGACTGGCCTTCCATCAGTATAATGTCACGAATATCGCCTTCAGTGTGCTGGACATCATTGACAAACACCTTTGTATTGTACTGCAGAAGGTCGTTTCCAAGCCAATAATACAGGAAATGACCTAGGGTAAAATCATGTGGTCTGCTGTATGCTACATGGATTACGTTTTCCTGAAGAGTATGGACAGGTCGTATGCAGTTGTCATCGATACCAATTCCTCTTGGGACTAATGCTGGAAAGCCATCTTCTGTTACAGTTATTGGAACTGACAGCTGGAAAGGCTGCGATGTCGGATCTTCTATACACTGGTTAACAGGGTCTTGAGAGCGAAAGTATATTGAAAGTGCTGCAGTGGCAAAAATGGCACCGCCAATAAGCGCGGCAAGCACCACCATTGAAGATATCAGTTTTTTCCTTTTCTCCGGACCTTCAAATGCCATCAGGATCAGCTAGGCTCGATGTTATAACTGCCTTAGTGAAGGGCAGCGTACATTGGCAAGCTGCTGTCTGTCAGATGGAATCCAAGCAACATGTTCGCAGGAGTTGTCGTAAGCCAGATCAAAACTCCAGGTACCGCAGCGCAGACTAGGATAGTGAGAATAATCAGCCAGACGGCTGTCATCTTTTCGACCATCGATCCAATTCACTTTGACTGCGTTATATAAGTCTTCAAATGTGTCCTAGCCGGCCTTCGGCGCGGCTGCATTTTTGGATTGGCTCTTCAGCAAATCAAGCTCCCTTGTGAGCTCCTCGTTTTCATCTTCAAGTATTTTGAGCGATGTCAGTGCTTCTACATTCTGCGCCCGGAGCGCCTGAAACTCTTTTTGAAGCTTCTCGTACGATTGCTTCAGCTTATCGTCGCTCTGGACTGTTTGGGTCTTTTGTGCGGATGGCGCATTTTTGAGTGCGGCCTGGAGGCGCGCATTTTCGGCTCTCAGAGAGTCAATCAACAGGGTAGCGCTAGCAATCTGCTCCTTCAGTCCAGCAATTTCAGCAGAATATGATCGGCCCCGAGTAACAAGTCTGGCATTGTCTTCTATTAACTTTTGCCTCTCAGCACCATACCTGCTTATCTCTGCCTTTAGCTGGGCAACAAGCTCGGCATTTGAAGAGACATCAATCTTGCTCCTTTCAACCAGCTCGGAGAGGATTGTCGGCATCGCCTCAGAGTTGATGTATGCCGTGGCCCCAAAGTCCAGAGATATCGCCCCCTTGGATTTCAAAAAGTTCTCGATTGATGGGTCCAGAGGGAAGGAGCTTGCGTTAAACATGAATAGTTTTACCTGCGACAATTCTACCCTGTCTTGCTTCATTTCTTTAAAAAGATTGGAACATAAAATTAGTTGATACGAGTATTCAAAGAATGTAGCACGCACAGCATCATCGCAATAATGAACGTCAAAGTGTTTAACGATTCGGTAAAGTTCTGCCCACCACAAGAATCTGAGGAACCTCTTCAGGCAGGGATTTCATCCGCAAATGGTGTCTTGAAGGTATTGTTATAAGGTCATGAGCTGCAGCTACTATATGACGGATAGAGGCTTTAAAGTTGATATCCTGAATGATTCGGTCAAGTTTTATCTACCCCGCGTAGAAGGCTATCTAGAGATAGTACGCGATATGGCCTTCAGGTACAAAGGAATGTCATTAATCGAGTTTGATGGGTACTTTGAGGGCAAAATGGAACCTACAAAGTACACAAGAGTCGAAATTCACACAAATGACGTTGACGAAAATAAAATGACCGAAGTGGCAAATGAATTGCGTATCAGGCTTAAACAGAAAAGTCTAGCTTTTGAATTTAACAACAAACTGATTCTTGTAGGAGAATAGAGAGCGATATATCTGGGCTGTATGTATATCCCTCCCCTAGGATCTCTATAGCAGCTATAGTAGCGCTTCATGAGAGAGACAGGCTCAAAGGTGCCGTGCGGCTGGCTGCGCTGGATTCACGGTCCATGTTGTTGAATGGTAGTTCAGATTTATCATTATCACGAATCGCCCATTATCCCTAAATATCATAAAGCAAAACATCCAATTGTGACTCAATTCAACCGTCAAGAGGAAAAGTCGCATCTTGAAATGCCAACACAGTGAGCATCGTTCGTTCACGATATAATCAGCCAGTTGACTAGAGAGAATGTTGCTTTGACATACGAATTAAACAATGTCAGAATAGCAGTTCCGGGTTCACTAAATAATAGATCGGAACAAGCGCAATGGATAATTGATGGAAGCATAACGGTCAGGGGCACAAGATAACCTCCATCACATTACTGACTAGCAGAGACTTTCTTAGCTCTCAATTCACTTTTCAATTCATATTTTCAGTTTTTAACTTTCAAATGCAACAAGCCTGAATACTGTATAACAATCATGCTGATTCACCACTAAGGGTATCCATACCCGCGACTCCAAGCCCGAAAGCCACATATCCATCTCTAAATCCCTTGGCAAGCAGGCTTGTTTGCTTTTCCTTCGAAAAGATTTGTTGTTCTGGCGTCATCGCTCCTAGGCAGGCTCAGCCAGCATTCACACATGTGCTGTATTGACACTGAGCGCTGTATAAGAACTTGCGCGTTGGAACTTTCTAGTGTGATGACATCAATGTGGTCGTTCTTCTAAAAATAAAAGATGAGGCTTGTCTGTCAAACCTGACTAGAGCCTGAATACTTTGCAATGATTCAAGCCAGATACAGAAGAAGAATTCTTCTGTGTTATCGGATAGCAGATATAGCGATGAGAACTGCCAATGTGATCTCTGCGCTGCCCTGAAACAAAAGAGCCTTGCATTCGAGTTCAACAACAAGCTGTGATATTGATGAGCGAAGCCTAGGCAATATCGTTTAATATCCGGCACTAGTTACAGATAGCCATATGCCTGGGGCATACGTCATGGTCAATACGCTACCGGGGATGGAAAAGCCTGTCCTTGACGAAATAGCGCAGATACCCGGCGTCGTGTCGGTTGAAGGCGTGTATGGCGAGTTTGACTTAATAGTTCGAATTGAGGTCCCGGTTGGCAACACAGTTGATTTTGTCATCAACAAGCTGAGAAAGGTGTCGGGCATAAAGTCAACGAGAACAGTTTCGACCATTGACGGTGAGCGCAAGAGTGGCACTGGTATGGATTATCTTGGGCCGCCTTCTGACTGAGTACTTTTAAATCATTTTGAAATATCCCAGCTGCCACCGTTATTATCAGAGCTGCCGTTGCCCCATGTCCCTTGGAGTGTGTTCTCCTTTGATGAAGTCCAGATGCCCTTTCCTGAGGCAGCCCCTTCCTGCCAGTCAAAGTTTATCTTTACACCTGTTATAGCGCCCAGGACATCTGTAATGTGCATATCATTCCGGCGATTGTACCACCTATAGTAGAAGTCCCATCAGAATATGTGTAGCTGCCAGTCACCTTCGTCCCGCCGGTAACTGCGAGCGTGACATGTATCGGCATATTCACGCCAGGACTTGAGAACGAAAACCCGCCAGCCCAGTTCCCATAAGCAGGTTGCTTCATACAGTTTTGCCCACAGAAGCCTCGTAAAAGCTCGGATTGCTTTCCTCGTTCCAGTTACTATTGATATAATTGGCAATATCAAAAGTCATGTTAGGGTTGGCATCAAGGTCGCGATAAAACTGCAACCCCTGTTTGTTTGCTTCAAGGTCGGCATTTGAGAAAACGCCGGTGGTTTTCAACCCATAACCTCCCGCTTCTGTTGATTCTCCGTATGCCTCTGCTGCCTGTTCTTTGGCAGGTGTCTTTTCCTTCACAAAATAATCAAAGAAATACTCGTAATCCTGTTGCAAAAAGTGATCCAACTTGTCGCTTCCAATACAGACTCCGTTCACACGCATTGTCGGATTGAGTATCGGAAATAAGGGATTGCTCTACAGACGATATGTCACGCCTGCATACTTGGTTGAACTTTGGGCCGGAAGGCGCACTTTTGATGCGCCCAATCCCTCTGCCCATAGCTCTATCTTCGCCCTGGGCTCGTAAGGGAATTTTCAGCCAGCTCTGCATAAAGTTCCTGTGCCACATCTGCACCGGTAGGCTTGCGCCTGCTGCTTTGTGTGCATTGGCAAGGGCCTTGTTTATACGGGAATTGACATCGCTCATACTATCTGCAAGACCAGAGCAACTGTTGGTAGTGTCAGTTTTGGCCCGCTGTATGGAATGCAGCTCAGCCCCTTGTTGTTGCACAACATGTGTCAACTTGTGTGCCAAGAGCTGCCTGCCGGCTTGGCTGTCGGGAGAGTACTTGCCTTCTGCAAACATGATGCTGTTTCCTACGGTAAATGCAATTGCGTTTAGATTGGATGACAGGCGGGCGGCTTGCAAGCCTGTGTGAATCCTAACTTTGCCAAAGTCAGTTCTAAAACGCTCCTCCATGAACGAGTGCGTCTGCGGATCAAGGGCATGCCACCATCGGACATGCTTTGGATCTCGCCGGCTACCTCCGACGACACAGGCATCTCTGCATGATCGGAGGCAGACTTCTTGTTTATTTTTAGATCTTGGCAATCTGTACACTTGCGCTGCAAAAATGTGGAGCCACTCTGTGCAAGACGGTGCCCCATCTCCAAAAGGGCACTTGTCACTGCCCGGGCCACCCTGTCGGCTTCTTGCTCGTAGGCGTCGCCGGGGCTTCCAACTACTGGCTTTGCGCGGGAAAGCTTGGAAATATCTTGATGTTCTTAAAAGCAAACTCCGCGCTTGTCGATGCTACCGACGGCTTGCTACTTTTGGATGGCAGTGTTTTATGAACAAAAGCTCCTTCACTCTTCACTTCTTTATGCGCAAGCTGAAACAATTACCTTGGAATGGCAAAAAGCAATAATTAAAGATTCTTGGGTGGCACAGGATTATGCGAGTGTCGTGATCCTAAATGAAATTGTAGATGCTCTTGATGAGTTGGTTACTCTTCATTGGAAGTCGTGCAGTGGTTTGTCCTTGTGCAAGTTTATCTTTGCTTCCAGCTGCTTTTTGTGAGCAGACAGTATGTGCTTGTTGGCGCATGCATCGTGCATTATCCCTTTGTCGCAAAAGTCGCACGCTGTTACAAAGTCAATCTTGCGGAAAGCCTTTTTGCAGTAGCCGCACTTGTCTGCTCCCACGTCAAAATCCGATAAAGGCTTGAGCCAAGAGTCGCGCCAGAGAAGTGTCATGTGTATATTCACTGGCACGCTGCACGTATTTTTCCTTTTACTTCATGTTCTCAATGATGTCGTACATGCGTCGATAAGACTGTTGGAGGTCCTGCCATTTTTGCATCTTTGACCTGACCTTTTTCAGGTCGGCCCTTAGCCTCTTGCTGTCCCTAGCAGACGCCATCTTGGCTACTACTGCTGCTTTTTTCAGGTATTGCTGGATGTATTTCTTGGCGTACGGGTTTTCTTGGATAAGGGCAATTACAAGATCTGGCTCGTTTGTCAATATGCTTTCTGCGATGAGCGACTGGAGACCAAACGTTGTCCCTGAAACCTGCTTGAGCATTGAAATATTGTTTCCAGATACCACCTTGGCAAATACAATGTTTGCAAAGTACGTCAGTCCAAGGACAGTTGCAATAGCCTTGTCGTGGGTCCGGGCATCCGGCAGCACCTTTACTGCAGCATTTTCAAACATTTCGTGCACGATCTTCAGCTCTGCCTCCTCGTTCCTTACGGGAACCAGCAGCACTTTGGTCTGCATCTTATCGCTTGCACCCGGTCCAAACATTGGATGGATGCAGAGTGGCCGCAAGTGGCCCGGTACTCGCCTGAGTGCCTGAAAAGTCCTGTGCTTTACTGACGATATTTCTGAAATGATAGCACCATCATTCTTCATGCTTTTTGCACATTCCCTGATGATCTGCGGGGTCATGCGCACAGGAACAGAGACAAGCACAAGGTCGGCACCCTTGACGCAAGCGCTTATGCCGCTTGCGACCCTGACATTACCGGAAGGTCTGAGCGTTTCCTTATTTACATCATATACAGAGACGTGCAATCCACGCCGGGCAAAGTAATTGGTGAACCATGACCCCATCTTACCGGCTGCGCCCACGATCGCTATTTCCTGCAACTTAGGCAAACTCCTTTATGACTGACGCCATTATATCAAGGCCCATTTCTAGTGTCTTTTCGGGCTGGCATGCAGATATCCTGACAAACTGTCGATAATGATCGCCAAAGCCGCTTCCCGGCGCAATAGCCACGCCTTTCTCAAGCAGCTTTTCAACAAGCATGATGTCATCGCCCTTTGGCAGCTCGGGATAGACATACATCGCACCGTCAGGCTCGACGAACTGGAGCGACATCTCCTTGAGTTTGCCGGAAACAAAATCAAGCCTCTTTTTCATAGTCCTGATATTTTCTGACGGGTCTTCCCCGAGGGCTGCGAGAGCGGCGTATTGCATGGGCTCTGCAACGCTTGTTATCCCAACCGCTTGGACCCTGGACATTTTGGCAATGACGTCCTTGCTTGCGACAGCATAGCCTACCCTGAACCCAGTCATTGCGTAGCGCTTTGAAAACGACGACACCAGAATGCACTTGTCATAGTCATATTCGTGGATGCTGGCAAATTTCTTGAAGGCATAGTCGGCGTAGACTTCATCACTTAGGATATAGAGGTCGTTGTCTTTGGCAATCGACACTATTCTTTCCATTGTCTTGCCATCCAGAATCTTGCCGGTTGGGTTGTTTGGGTAGTTGAGCGCTATCATTTTTGTGCTCGGGTTCACCATCTCTTCCAACTGCTTTAGGTCAGGTGTCCATTTGTTCTCAATGGTGGTCCGCAGCACTTTGGTCCTTGCTCCGATAAAGTCGGCGCACTCTTTGTATGCTGGCCATGCCGGCTCGATGACCATCAGCTCCTGCCCGGCCTTTAGCAACGAAGTGATCGCGCTAAAAACTGCAAACCGGCCGCCCGGCGTCACTACAACCTGATCTTCAGAGACACCCTCTTTCTTTGCAAGCGCGTCGCGCAATTTTGGGATTCCGCGTGTATCTGTGTAGTGGTATTGCCGTTGCTTGAACGATTCTGCAAGCGAGTCTCCGACTGCTTCAGGAGGAGAGTAGTCTGGCTCGCCAACCTCCATGTGGATTATCTTTTTCCCCGACGCTTCAAGCTGCTTTGCCTTCATAAATATGCCAAGGTGTGTCTGTTTCTGCTGTCCCTTCTGCGGGCGTTTTTGGGCCTGCACATGCTCAGATTCTGCAAGCAGAATGTTGAGCAGCTGCAGCGCAAAGTCGCGGCCCATGCCGATTTGGTCAGCAAGTGAAAGCACCATGAGCCGTATGTCGTGCTCGACCTTTTCGTCCTTAACGTCGATGCCAAGCATGCTCTTTATTTCCCCGATCTGTTTTGCAAGATCCATTCGCCGGTGCACATCACGTATTATCTGCGCAGTTATGTCGCGGACCTGGCGGCGCAGCGATTCTAGCTCGTCGTTCTTGGCCATCGCCATCATCATCACTTGAGCACAGGTGGAATAAGGCCTGCTCTGATGGCGTGGTCGGCTAGAACCATCGAGACGACACACTCGACCACTGGCGGAGCTCTTGGGACAACGCACGGGTCGTGCCTACCGGGAACTTCAAGGTAAGTCTGCGAGTTCTTGGCAATGTCAAGCGTCTCCTGCGTTTTCGCTATTGACGCTGCCGGCTTGAAGCCAACCCTGATGACAAGCGGCATCCCATTTGAAAGCCCACCTAGTATGCCGCCGGCGTTGTTGGTCTTCGTAACCACCTTGCCGTCCCTTATCATGTAAACGTCGTTATTTTCGGAGCCACGCCTTTTGCTGCCGGCAAAGCCAGAACCAAATTCGACAGCTTTGACCGCAGGTATGCTGAAAAGCGCCTTTGAGAGATCCGACTCGAGCGATGCAAATATCGGCTCGCCAAGACCCACGGGGAGGCTGCTGGTGATGCATTCAATGACTCCTCCAAGTGAGTCGCCATCCTTTCTTGCCTGCAGTATTGCTTCCCTCATTTTTTCTGCGGCCGCCGGATCAGGGCACCTGACATCATTGCTGTACCGAGTTGCGATGTTGGCCGGCGTGATGTTGCCGGCCTTGACGGTGCCGATCTCTGTGGTGTAGGCTACTGTTTCGATGCCAAGTGTTCTTTTCAGCAGCTTGCCTGCGACGGCCCCAGCCATCACCAGCGTTGCAGTGAGCCTGCCAGAAAACCTGCCACCACCGCGATAGTCTGCAAAGCCACCGTACTTTACCATCGCAGGATAGTCGGCGTGGCCCGGCCGCGGGATGTTCTTTATCATTTCGTACGGTCTGGAATCAGAATCCTTGTTCCATATGAGCATGCAGATGGGCGCGCCTGTCGTGTTACCGTTAAAGATGCCGGAGATTATCTCTACCCTATCTTCCTCTTTTCTCTGGGTCATGACAACCGACTGGCCGGGCTTTCTCAGGTCCAAGAGCCCCTGAATGTCTGACTCGTCAAGAGGCAGGCCTGCCGGACAGCCGTCGACGACAATGCCGACGCACCTTCCGTGGCTTTCTCCAAAGCTCATGGCGACAAAGCGTTCGCCTATTATACTGCCACCCATCTCTCTAGTAGGTGCACTTGAGCCTGCTCTATATATTGTCTTTTTGTTATTATTCTCTGTCCGGCGCCGGCGAGATCTTTGCCCCGAGATCCTTCATGTCCTGAATGAAAGCAGGATACGAGACGTCCACCGACTCGGCACCGGCCACCACCGACTTTTCAGTCATCATTGACGCTATTGTAAAGGCCATAAAGAGCCGGTGGTCGTTGTATGCCTTAAGGGACGCATTCTTTAGCGGCTTGGGAGCGGTAATCTTTAACCCATCTTGGAACTCCTTGATGCGCGCCCCGAACTTGGTCAGCTCTGAGGCAATATTTGCAACCCTATCCGTCTCTTTCACCCTTGCGTGCGCTACGCCGGTTATTGTTACAGGGGTTTTCGCCTTGAGCGCAAGTATCGAGACTACTGGCAGGAGGTCCGGCGTGTCGTTCAGGTTAAAATCTCCTCCTTCGAGTTCCTCGGCCTTCTGGACCACCACTTCGCCTTTGCTTTTATCGATCTTTATCGGGCAGCCCATCTGCTTTAGGATGTCGACGATTTGCGAGTCGCCCTGAGGCAGTGCAAAGTTGAGGCCCTTCACTTCCAGTTTTTCGCCGACAAGCGCGCCAGCAGCAAGTATCAATGCGGCGGTCGAAAAGTCGCTTGGCACATCGAATTTGGTTGCGCAGTATCTTGCGTTCTTGATCTGGTATTCCAGCATGTCAGATCTATGATCCACCGTTACGCCAAAATGCTTCATTGTTGCAAGTGTGGCGCTGACGTATGGTTTGGACACAAGGTTGCCCTTTATCCTCATCACTATTTCAGAGTCGGCATAAATGCCGGCGATAAGCAGCCCCGAAATGAACTGGCTTGAAATGCTGCCGTCGATAACCGTAGTTCCGCCCCTTATCCCGCCGCCTTTTACTATAAGGGGCGGAGTGCCATTTCCCTTCGTGGAATGCGCTTCAACCCCCAGTTGGGCAAGCGCGTCGAGTATCGGCTGCATCGGCCGCTTGCGCAGGCTCTCATCACCGGTCAGCACTGTGTATCCGGTCCTCACGAGGCCGGACATTGCTGTCATTATCCTTATTGTAGTGCCTGAATTCTCGGCGTTTATCACGTTCTCGGGCGGCTCAAAGGTATGCCTGCCCTTAACCTGCACCGTTGTGCCTTCGTGTTTTATCTCCGCTCCAAGGGCCCGGCAGCTAGCAAGAGTTGCCAGAGTGTCGCGGGCAAGCAGGGCATTTGTTATCGTCGACTGCCTTTCTGCAAGCGACGCGATCGCTATTGCCCGGTGGCTGTAGCTCTTGCTTGATGGACATCGAACACTTCCAGCTATCTTGGACTTTCTTACTAGTATGCTAACCATTCACAATTTCCACGCTTGCCTTCTGGTTATTAACCTTGGAGATGATAATCTTGCCGTCAAACTTTGACAGGGCTGACTTGATGTCTTCTATTTCGTCTTCGTACGCCACTACAGCAACTGACGGACCGTTGCCAGAGATTCCTGCCGCCAGTGCTCCGCGTTCTAGTGCCGCCATTATGGGCGCGTACCTTGACGACAAGGCTGCAGAAGCAAGCACGCCATTTAGCTTCATGGCTTTCCAGTATTCACCTGCCTCAGCCAGCCTGAAGGCATCCGTGAACAGGTCTGATAGGGCGCTCAACTTGTGTACGTCACCCCTCGGAGTGTTGCGTGGTAGAAAAATGATCGCATACAGGTTATCAGGCGCAGGCTCTCTACGTATCAGCCTTCGTGAATAGTTGTCAGTAACCGTAAAGCCTCCAAAGTAGCAGGCAGTGGCGTCGTCGTATGCTCCAGTTATAGAGACCTTGGCATCCAATGATGCTCGGACTGCTGCATCAAGGACGGCGTTGTCGTCGATGTCATCATCCCTTGCAAGGCGGCTGCATGCAAGTGCCACCGCGTTTGACACGGCACTTGAGCTCTTGAGCCCGTAGCCAATCGGGATTTCGGACTTGACTCTTATTGTTACCTGGTTGTTTTCGATCATTTCTTTCGGCATTGTGTTGCGCACAATGTTATTGACAAGCCGGTCCTCGTTCCTGCCTGTCAGGAACCTGACTCCGCGGCCCCTTCCAAGCTCGGCCTCTGCAGTGACCCTGAGCGAAATGCCAAGCGACGAGCCGTTGCCCGTGGCTATGGCGTTAACTATCGAAATGGCCCCGTGCATAGTTGCCCTTGCCTTTCTCATACTGGCTCCCCAAAGATTCCAAGGAGGTTCTTTTTCATAGCTTCCCGCGGAGCCGGGAGGCCAGTCCATATCTCAAATGCCTTCGCACCCTGTTCGATTAGCATTTCGTAGCCGTATACAACGGTTGCCTGTGCATATTTGGCATTTTCGATCAGATCTGTGACTATCGGGCGGTAGACAATGTCGTATACTATGCTCCCCTTCTTGATATGTTCGTGGTCGATAACGCTAGGCTCTTTGTGGAGGCCCAGTGTCGTCGCATTCACTATCAGGTCGCATTCCAGCGAGACGTCCTGCGCATTTTCAAGCGGCAATGTTTCGGACTTGAGTCCAAGGCCGGACCCGATCTTGGCAAGCTCGGCAGCCTTTTGCACATCGCGGTTTGCAATTGTTACCTTGGCAATGCCTCTCTCTTGCGAAAGAGCTGCCACCACTGCCCGAGCCGCCCCTCCGGCTCCAAGCAGCAGCACCTGCATGCCGCCAAAATCCACATGCCGCCTGTGCAGCGGCTCAATAAAACCATCAATATCGGTGTTGTATCCCTTGAATATGCCTTCGATGTTGTTGACGGTGTTGACAGCTGCCGCTTTTTTTGCAGAAGCGTCCAGCTCGTCAAGGTACCTCATCACTTCCACCTTGTGTGGAACTGTCACGTTGAACCCCGCGATGTTTATGCTGCGCAGGGATTCGATCGATTCTTTTAGTTCATTCGCTGGGACTCTGAAAGCAATGTATGTACAGTTGAGTCCAAGCGCCGCAAATGCGGCGTTTTGCATCCCTGGCGATAGCGAATGTTGGATCGGATCGCCTATGATGCAGTATGTCTTGATCGAGCCTTGCAATTTGTCCAGATGCGAATATCAACCAGTCTGCCATATATACCTGAAAGAAATCGAGCATGAGACACCTCAAGTATGCAGAGCCCCGATCTGAATGGTCTGGTCTTCCAAAGGGATATGACGGAAGGTTTACACCCTGTAACACTGTTTGAACAGCATCGGATAAAAAGCTAGGCGTATGTGGATGGCCTACAACATTTTCATCCTATCGTACAGCTTCTTCATCTGCTTTACTGTGAGCTGGCCGGGTGCAACGGCTTTTTCAATGCTTGCATATGTGAACGGCGCATTGCCTATCACGGTGCAAAGTACGCGAGAGATCACGCCTGCCTCTCCCATTGCAAAAAAGATCGGGTTCAAGCCAATGGCAGTTTCGTACATCTCTAGCAGTCGCAGTGAATCCTCGACGTTATTTGCCGCAGTCACTATCTTGACATAGTTGCTGTATATCCTCATCTCTGACAATATGTCGGCTATCTGATCGTTTGGCGGCGTCTTTTGAAAATCATGCCATGACACAAGCACCGGCGTCTTTTGCCCTTCAAGAAAATCTGCCAGCTCGTCGTTTTGCTCCAGGGTGTCAAGCTCGACATCTAGCAGCATCGGCTTTTGCTCGGCAAGTCGGTACAGCCATTTTATGCGGTCCTGCTCGCCTCCGGCAAATTTGCCTCCCTGGTCTTTTGAGCGGAGTGTAAAGATTGCCCTGTTCTTTATGCCCTTTGCAGACTCGATCGCTGCCTGCAATTGCTCCGGCCTGAGAAAGTCGAACCGGATCTCGACATAGTCGGCTCCAAGCTCAAAGGCCAGGCCTGCCTGCTTTGTTATCGACTGGACATCATCGGGTGCTATCGACGCGCAGATCTTGGCTGCCAAGGCATTAATTATGCTCTTGCAGCCAGATTAATTGTTTTAGCCTACTCCGGCCGGAGGCGAGCTGTTCTTGCTGTGATCCATACGTTTGTGCGCCTCAAGCAGGTCAGCAGAATCAAAAACCCTGCCACAGAGGTTGCAGCGGTGCTGTCTTGGAGCTTTAGAGCCCGCGGCTGCAGTCGACATGATTATCTTTAGCTGCTACACCTTATTAAGGATGATTTGGCCGGCAAAGGCGTTAGCCGAGGTGCCCATATCGAGGCCTATCAGGCACAACATGCCCTTCATGCCCCTCGTCCAAGAATCAAAGCTTGACGAGCTGTCTTCTGAGGAGGAAGAAGAAAAGCCGCCGCATTTTGTGAAGGCGCTGCTTGTGCATCCATAATCCGTACAGTTTGTGATCTCTGAAACGCCCAGAGCCACCGGGATTACAAATACTGGAATCATGTATGCAAACATGATTATGCCGAGTGAGATGGCAGTCATCATGACTACTTTTTTAGTGTGAGGATGCATCTCGGTAAAAATTTCTCAAAAACGACAGTTAAACCAGTGTATGTCATTGTGGCTTACACAACAACCCTGCCCACAGATTATTAATCCCTGCCCATTTAGCATGGACACATATGCCCTCTGTGGAGGAACATGCCGCGCGGCTTCAATCGCTTGGCTTTGACGACGCGATGATAGAGTCGTTTTCTAAAGAATGGAGAGCGCTCGCAGATGATGGCTATGAGATGTACGCAATATATACAGGCGCAGACGGCTCTGCACTAGAAGACAAAAAGGCGTGCGTCATCTGCTCAAAGAGCGATTCCGGCTTGCGCTGGGAGAAAGTAATAACTCCAAGTCAGGACAGCGCGGCAATCTACTCTGTGTGCAAGAGTTGTGATGACCAATATGTCGAGACGGCCATTCGGCAGAAGGCACTTGGCAGGCTGCTCAAAGAGCGCAACACACGCCCATCATGATCAGCGTATCTTTATGTGGGACACCCTTTCCGGTTTTATCTTTAGCAGGACCCTCTTCTCTCCCGGCGCGTGGCCGGGATATTTGTCTAGGCCCACATACTTTTTAGCCATCTTGTCAATATGTTCATCTGCTCCATTTGTGGTCTGCTCAACTACCTTGCCTCTGACAGTCACCCTTTCATACAGGTTGGCCTGACGAATACGGAAACTGCGATTCGTGGATCCCGTGAGATGTTCTTTTGCTTTAGCCTACCCATTGCAGTATTGATAATAATGTGGTTGTTCTCGATATCCACCCAAAGTCGGCATAACCTGCGGCGGCCCATCTGGTATCAGCATTGCTAGGAATCCAAAGTTCTTGCCTTGAAAGAGTTTGCGTATAGGCTCTGATTGTATAGTGGTGTCTTGGCTCATGTATACAATAATAAAGACACAGCCTACAATAAAAACAGCTAGCTAGTGCTTCTTGTAATGAGAGGGTATCTTTTTCCAGTTGGCGATGAGCGCCTCATCCCGTATGTGGAGAGGCTCTCGCTCCATCCTAGACCGGGCAAGGTTGACATAGTCCTTCACCAAGTCTATTCCGATGTAGCGGCGCCCAAAGTGGTGCGCCACTTTTGTGGTCTGGCCGCTGCCATTGAACGGATCGAGCACAACGTCATTTTCATAGGAATAGAGTTTCATCAGTCGGTACGGGATCTCTTCAGGGTATGGGCATGGGTGGTTGATGTAGCCGGGCGGGACGGGCGCAATATGCCACACTGAATTTGCGATTTCTTTTGTCCACTCTTCATGCGTTGCTGGCAGAGCGTTCTTTCTCTGAGTCCGGCCGCTATTGACGTCGCCCTTGCGCAGTATCAGTATGAATTCGTGCATGATGTTTGCACGGTAATATTTCGGGTAAGGGTTTATGACGAACGACCCATAGCGGTTCGTGCCGCCTGTCACCTTGTGCCAGATTATCTCTTCGTGCAAGTTCCATTTGCCAAATGGCTGCACTAGTCTTGACAGCAGCATGTGCGGTAGCGGGAGTATCGTGCCGTTGACCACCTCGTTGGCAATCACTATGCAGCAATAGCCGCCCTCCTTTGTCACTCGGTAGACCTTGTCGCCGAAAATGTCTGCCATGTCGTTGAGGTAGTCGTTAGTATCAAGGTTAAGCTTGCCGCGATAATAACCGCCGTTGCCAGATGCGTGCATGTCATAGTCGATCGCGTTTCTGTATGGCGGCGATGTTATGGTCAGCTGCACAAAGTTTTCCGGGAGCCTACGCAGCACATCCTTGCAATTTCCAAGGACTATTTGGTTTACAATTTCTTCTTCCTGTGCAAGCATGATTGGATGTCCGCTTGCTTGTCTAGTTCATCCATATCCGGCTTACTTTAAAGTAATAAACAACAGGCTAAAAAGACGCTACATCGCCAGCTTCCTTTTCCGAGCGGAAATGGTAATCGCGACAGCGTGTTTGTGTATCAGATAGCGTGTCAATTCTCTTACATAATAGGGATTAAATGAGGTGTTACTGAATATCTCATGTCTATAGCAATGTCTGAGAAGACCTGCTTCATATGCAAGGGGCTAAAGGTCACTACGGGAAGCATGGCAGAGTTCAACGGCAGGCCGTGCTGCCCAACATGCCTTAACAGGATATTCGTGGCGTTTGCAAGGGAGGATTAATAATTAAAATTACTTTTCCACGATGTATTCGTCCACTTCCATCCCAAAGTGCCGTCCCGATGCCGGCTTGGCATATCCCAGCACCTCGTCTCCGACCTTGATCTCGGTCACTGACAAGAGCTTGCCATCTTTGGTTATCAGTCGTATGGTCTCTGCATTTTGCAGTATGACAGTACCCGTCTCCCCCTCTATTTCAGCGCGTATTAACCGCAGTGGGCGCGTCTCTATCTTTGATCTGCCGACGACCGCCCTCCTTGCCGAGCCCTCCTTGTTGACGACCCAGACCTCGCTTCCAGACTCGATCTCTGAAAGGTAGCGAGTCTTGCCGTCCGGCGCTATCGTGTAGCAATACACTGCGCCGGCGTTCACCCGGAACGGGCGGGGCGACGTAAACGAGGACCCCACTGATTCATTATGAACAAGAAGCATAAAGTTCGACCTGCTTCCAACCAGCATGCCTTCTCCCATGCCCATCATGGAGGCCGTGTCCACGCAGACACGCTCGCCTGTCCCGACGTCTTTTATTTCTACTATCTTGGCCGGCTTGATCGGGAACCTTGCTGTCGACAATTGCTGCCTTGCCTTGTCGACTTCGTCTTCGCTGTCTGTCGACAATATCACGCCATCGACTCCAAGCTCTAGAACGGCAAACATTGTCGCGACTTCCCTTGAACTTTTTGCAGTGGTGAACACCTTGGTCTTTGATTTGTGGAGTTTTGCGATAATGTTCTCTAGCGGGATTATCTTCCAATCAGATGCGTCTACGATGACAAATTCTGCGCCTGCCTGCGATGCCCTTTCGATTTCGTCAACGTCGGCGTTGCTCAGCACCTTCTTGAAGTAGCCGAGGCTCTTGCCGGACGACGACCTGAGCGACTTTAATTGATCAAACGTCTTGCAAATCACCATGTCGGCATCTTCTGATTCATAGATCGTGTGAAAGTCTTTGCCGGCCACCTTAGGGTCGGCGTTTATGATTGTGATGCCCTTCTCTTTCAGTTTTGACATAAACCCGGCCAGTGCAGACTTTGCTGCTACTGTCGGTCGGACTATCAGCTCTTTTGGCTTGGCGTCAGTCAAGTTCCTTCAGGGCCTCTTTTACAGGTTTATTGTCAATTATTACTTTGCGAAGCGCGCGCACCATAGCCGGCGGATTCTTGTGCTGGAAGATGTTGCGGCCAAAAGTCACGCCCTTTGCGCCTGCAGCCATTGCCCCTGCACACATTTCAAGGATTTCGCGGTCGGTGTTTGCCTTTGGTCCTCCAGCGATAACTATCGGCACAGGACAGCTCTTTACCACCCTTTTGAACGAATCAATGTCGCCGGTATATACTGCTTTTACAATGTCGGCTCCGGCCTCTGCGCCCACCCTTGCCGCATGTGCGACAATCTCCGGGTCATGAGGGTTCTTGATATTTTCGCCTCGCGGGTACATCATTGCAACCAGCGGCACGCTCCATTCGGTGCACTTGTCTGCCACCATGCCCAGCTTTTGTAGCATCTCCGGCTCCTCCTTTGCGCCAATGTTGATGTGCAGCGACACTGCGTCAGCACCGAGCCTGATCGCTTCCTCGACGCTCCCCATTAACATCTTTCTATTCGGCGCCGGCCCAAGCGACGTGCTGCCGGAAAAGTGTGCAATAAGCCCTATATCCGGCGGCCTTGGCATGGTCTTGATTATCCCCTTGTTGACAAGCACGCATGTGAGCCCAGCAGAGGCGCACTGGTAGATCATACCGTTGATGTCCTCTAGCCCCTTGATAGGACCGTTGCTGATGCCGTGGTCCATGGGTATGCACAACATCTTGCCGTCCTTCAATATCCTTGAAAGCCTGATGTCCCTGCCAAAGACCATATATGTATCAAGACCTTCTTGCTATCCTACTTATAACTTGTTTACTCTAAAACGTGTGGCTAAATTTGGGGAATCCCTGCTTTCTTGTTCAGCCTCAGCAGGCCGTCCCTTATTTCCTTCAACTGCTGGTCGGTTGGGCGGTATATGAGGATCTGGTTGATATGGACCCCCAGCTTCCTCAAGTCTGCGATTATCGACTCTCGGTTCTCCATCTAGAGCAGTAGTACAAACTGATGACCATATAAGCAGATACATGTCCCTCATCCTACAATGGCCGCGTTGTAGTAACGGATAGCAAAAGAATATCCAAACATGGACATAGAAAATGAAGAACATCTGGTGAATGTTTACAGACAGACATATCGATATTCTTATATTGACAATCAGATAACTAGGTGAGCTATCTTGCTGACAGAACATGAACGGAACCCGTTCTGTTACATTTGTAACCTATTTTTCACCCCGGACTATATGCCGATCCACCTCAAGACGGATCATACGAAAGAAGAGCTTGCATCCCATCTTCTGTTGGCCTATTTCGATGAATGGCTTGAGCAGGAAGAAGCGATCGAGGAAGCCGTAGAATCGACCCGGTAGTAACAACACCATAAGTTTTTTAGAAGTGCTTACGACTTTACAGCATGAGCTACGAGTCGGATTCATCAGAATTTGAGAGGATGTCTACAAAAAAACTGGCGATACTCTTTGGCCTTGCATTCTTTGGAGCTTTCATGGTCATACAGATGATACAGGGTTTCCCTCTTGCAGAGCTTTTCACAAGGCAGACCGTGACTGAGGAGGTTGAAGTATCATTAAAGAACAAAGATGTCTGTATCGTCGAGCCGGCAGATAGACAGCCAAAAGATATCCATCAATGCCCATATAACAAGGGCGACATGTTGGTCGTGACGTACTACGAGGGCAACACCAGATTAGAGTCTCATAGGTTGAAGTAGTAGTAATAGTTCTATCTATTTTACCATTCCAAGGACGACTTGAAGATTCTGCTCATCTCCCCTCTTCTCGTCGATTGGAGTCTCCATTATTACAGGCAGTCCCCGGATGGCTCTGTGGTTGAGAAACGCTGCAAGACCTTCTGATCCTATCGACCCAAGCCCAATGTGCTCGTGCCTGTCAAGGTTGGAGCCAAGCGGCCCCTTGGAGTCGTTGAGGTGGATAAATTTTAGTTCCTTGAGCCCGACAACATTATCAAATTTTTCAAGCGTCTTGTCCACTTCTGCCTTTGTCCTCAGGTCATAGCCAGAGACAAACAGGTGACAGGTGTCGATGCACACGCCAAACTTCTTTGGATCGTCCAGCTTGTCGAGGATGGTGCGCAGCTCCTCAAAGTTTCCCCCTATGCAGTTCTTTTGCCCCGCATTGTTCTCAAGCAATACCATGGGCGCGCCACCATCTGACTTGACTCGCGCAGACTCGATGGCCTTTACTAGCTGACTTAAGCCGCTTGCCTGCCCTTTGCCCATGTGGCTTCCAAGGTGTATCACAAGGTATGGTATTCCAAGGGCGCTGCACCTCTGGATCTCTCCGGTCAGTGTTTCTACGGATTTTTTGTAAAACTCTCCATCCGGCCCAGATAGGTTTGGCAAGTAGGGCATGTGCACTATTACAGAATTTTTTTCAATGCCACTTGTAGCCAGCTTGCTTTTAAACAGCTGCACATCGTCCGGCGCAAGCGGTTTTGCGGCCCAGCCGCGCGGATTTCTGCTGAATATCTGGAAGGCTGTGCAGCCTAGCTTTTTCGCATTGTCCACAGAATTTGATATGCCGCCGGCAATTGAAACATGGAAGCCCACCCTGATGCCCATGATTCGCTATGCGTGCATATGTGTACTTTAACTTATTGGAGGAATGGCGTTTTTATGGCAGTTCAGCTATCCATAGCTGAACTGTATTGTCTATAAGGATAGGACCTAAAGATTGGGCTGATGATCCCCTCCAAAACGAGGATTTAGCAAAATATCCTTTTCTGAATGATGTATCAGAGTATATCCGTCAAACGCACTTCGATTTCGAAGAATATAATCGACCAGAGTTTAAAGATATTATTGAAACAGCAATTGAGAGGATCGAAACTGAAGCGAGTGGGAGACTCTATGAAAAGCTTGATAGATTCCAAAGGGAAGTATTCATATTTCTTGCTACGCTCATAATAGTGAAATCCATTGGTATAGAATCAGTTCTCCGGAAATACTCTTTATTTGAAGCCATGCGAGCAGAGAAATTCCTTACTGAAGATCTAAAAAGAGAAAGAAATGAGCAAAAAAGACGCTTGCTTTTATTTAAGATCTTTAAAGAATTATTCAATGTCGATATTGATATAGACGCGGATGACGAAAGATTATTCAAAGTAAAAATTACTGATTATCTAAAACGTGCGTCACATTTTCATGAGCAAGAATGGAAGCTTATTAACAGGATGGTAAACAAAGGGTATGTCTATTTAGATGCTGATGAAACTGTCAGGTTATTCAGAAATGAATTAGGTGCTTTGGTATATGATAAGGTTAAGATGATGCAACTACTGACTTTACCAGAAGCACTCAAAACAAAAATTGAGGAATTACGAACTAAGATGACTCATCGGTACGAATACCGCGCCACTGCAGTCACCGACTATCCGCCGTGCGTCAAGCACGCGCTTGAAGTCATGGGCAGGGGAGAAAATCTTCCGCACTCTGCCCGAGTCATGCTTGCCACCTATATGCTTGCAATTGGTAAGCCGGTCGATGAAATCGTAATGATGTACGAAAACGCCCCCGACTTTAACGAAAAAATAACGCGCTATCAGGTTGAGCACCTTGCAGGCATGAAGGGCAGCAGGACTAAGTATTCTGTCCCCTCGTGCGACAAGCTCCGCAATGAGAACCTGTGCTTTGCCACTGCAGAGTGCGATGGCATAATCAACCCAATACAGTTTGGCAGGAAGATGAGAAAATGACGGAGAGCGCGGTTGTCAAGACCATCAATGCAGTCAAGAGTGCGTTCAGGGGATACTACTTCAAGCCAGACATGGTTGAAGCGCCCGACAAGATGGAGCAGCGTGAATTTGGCTACATGCAGTTTGGGCAACCAGGCATGGTCCGGCACCTCTCTTTCAAAAGTATGAAAGAGCTAACCGCCACGATAATGAAAGAAGTGCCTTCCGACATTTACTGCTCAAATGCATACTACCGCTTTCCCACATATCCTATGCAGGAGAAGCAGTGGCTTGGAGCCGACCTGATATTTGACATAGACGGCAAGGATCTCCACCTGCCTTGCGTCCCTTCGCATTCCTACCCCATCTGCACAAACTGCGGACACGCTTCAGCGCCCGTGCCAGATGAAAAGAGGAAAGAAGAGCATTACTCCTGTCCGGCGTGCGGCGGCAAAAAGGCCGACGATATTTCGATACCATGCGCCAAGTGCATCGAAGGATCAAAAAGGGAGGTCAAGCGCCTTGTCGAATTCTTGACAGGAGATCTTGGAATGCAGCGGAGCGATATCCACATTTATTTTTCCGGTAACAACGGCTTTCATATCCATGTAAGCGATGAAGCATATATTCCGCTTGATCCGCAGGCCCGCTCTGACCTTGTAGGCTACCTCTCCGGCTCCGGTCTCATGGCAGAAAGTATCGGCGTCAGGAAAGGTAATGCAGAAAATCTATTTTTCATAAAGTTCCCTAAGAGTGGTCTTGCGTACGGCTGGAGGGGCAGGGTCGCAAACAAACTGAAGATCGATGGCTCGTCCATGATCAAGCTCAAGCACATAGTCGAGCAAAAGGGAGGCTACGCAGCATTCAAGGCTGATCTTGACAGGATGACCCGGGACATAGGAGTCAGGATAGATCCGCAGGTGACAACCGATGTGCACAGAGTCTTCAGGATGTCAGGCACACTCAACAGCAAGAGCGGCCTTGCCAAGATAAAATGCGGCGACAATATTGATTCGTTCGACCCCTTTGTCGATGCATGCCTGCTTGGCGATGGCAAGCTAAGTGTCAAGGTCAAGACACAGGTCAAGTTGAAACTAAAGAACAAGTCATTCAACATTTCAAAAGAGTCTGCAGAGCTGCCAGCTTATGCAGCGATCTATCTTATCTGCAAACGTCTTGCAGAAGCAAGTTAGATATCTTTTCTCAATGTACATTATATGTAAGAATCTTACGAAAAGGCACTATAGAAATGTTTTGCAATTCTGGGCATTGTTATTGCAGCCGCCCTTCTTTTTACAGCGCTTGGGACCCTTTCGTTCAACGCAAGTGCGCAGCAGGATCAAGCGGGCAACAATAATAACGATATCCCTTCGTACCTCTACAAGCTGAACCAAAAGTATCACGACTATAATAACGACGTCTTAAAGGCGAGAGCAGGTACTGGCGGACCGGTGGCACCCCTGACATGGTTCTTCCCGAAGAGCGCCGATCAAGGTCGACGAGACAGCCGTCTGGTACAATCCGACTAGCATAGGGGAGCCACACACTGCCACCTTTACATTTGGAGGAGAGCTCCCAGCAGTTGATGCGCCGTTTGTTGTCAGCGGCAACGGCACAAACTTTACGCCCCTTGTGCCGGGCGCAAACGCCGAGCCGATGGCAATCCCTAGCGAAAACGGCTCGAACATAGTTGTTGCAGCCAACGCCAGATCATGGAACCCGACTATAATTGATGCTGACGGCAAAGTCATCTACCTCCCGCCAAACGGCAACTATACGATCACGGGAACTGAAAAGTACGTCAATTCGGGCTTTTTGCGGCCGCATAGTCAGGCTCCGCCAGGGCTCCCGCCGACAGAGACGTTCAGCGTGACCTTCCAATGAAGGATCGCACAACTACATTTGCGTCCTTCATCCTTGGATGACAGGCCAGGTAAACATCACAGAATAAGAAGGGATCAAACTCCCTTTCTTTTTGTTAAAAAACACATTAAAGGGTCTTTTTGGATAATCATCCCAGTTGTGGGACACGTACAATGAAGATAGAGCGCGCCGCACAGACATTGGCAGAATAGTGCGGATTGCGGTATTTGCAGCGATCGGCGTCATCATATTTGGCCTGGTAAGCAACCAATCAGTAAACCTCCTCATGAACTTAGAAGAGTTTGGCGAGGTCTTTACAAAGCCGCTGTACTACTCGATCCTTTCTGGCATCATCCTTGCCGCAATTGTGTTTGTCCGGGTGAATTTCAAGGCACGCCACTCTGCAACGTGGTACAGTATCAAGATGCTGATAAACTTCCTGAAGCGTGGCGATTACGAATCCCAAAGCAAGATGTCCCGCTATTCTGAATTTCAGATGGGCAAAACAAGTTTTGCGTTCTGGCAGTTGACCAAGGTGGTGCTCTTTGCCCCGCTCTTTGCCAATATCATGTTTGGCATGGCCGCAGAGTACATCATACAGGGAAATGACATTGGCCTCAGCTCGATTGGCAACATATTTGCGATCCCGTTTGCAGATATCACGACAGATGGAAGTTATGCACAGCAAAATGTAATGCCGATGTTCCCTGCTCTCACGCTTTTGATCCCGCCTCTTCTAGCGGCAGTCGGGCTGCGGCTGCTCCTGTATGTTGGAGTCACTAGCGTGGTCAACATCGCCTCCCAGTACGCGATTGACTCAAAGGAAAGCAAACCCAAGTTCCTATCCTACATTTCTACTATAGAGATCATTGCCGGTGCGGCCGTATTCTGGATCGGATTTAACATGTTCTTTTCCATCAATATCGACTACAATACAAGGTACGCGATCGCCGGCGCAATGACCCTTGGAGCTGCGTTCATAACTTTTGGATTCGTCGACAGGAGGCATGCAAAGGTGATAATCTACCCGACAAAGAGGCTAGTATACTCCAGGCTCTTTACAGCGGCTGTAATCATCGGGCTGGCCGGTTCGATAATGATAGTGAACAACAGCATAGCCGAAACCAGAAAAATAGAATGGAATGGGCCTTACATTGCCCAGCAGATAGAAGTTAACCGCTTCATGCACGGGCTTGACAAAATAGAGACAAAGAATTACGACATCGCGCAGCCGCCGGTTTCACCTTCCGCCATCCAGTCTGTGGTAGAGCAGAACGGGGACGTACTGGGAAATATCAGGCTGTGGGACGAAGCAAATGCAGAGGCAAAGCTTAAACAGCAGCTTGGGCAGAGGAGCGATCTTGGCTACTTTGACTTTGACGTACTCAGGTTTAATGGAGAGATGTACTGGACTGGAACCACCGTGCCGGTCATTCCAAACACAGTAGCATCAAGGGATACGTGGTTCAACCAGCATTTTATTTATACACATTCTGACGTCGGCATGAAGATGCTTGAAGCAGATACCGGCAACATTGTCGACGAAAGCCAGTTCTTTAATCAGCGCCGCATCTATTACGGCGAAAGCGGTAACGGCGGCCTGTTCAGCACCTACTGGTCAGCATATCCTGTCACCGGGACAAGGAGCGAAGAGGTCGGCGGGGCCTTTTATAATGGGACAGGCGGCGTGAATGTCGCTCCACCTCTGAGCTGGATGTTCGAGCCAAACTTTATGGCTTATTCCAATACTCCTGTGCACGTCATGAGGTACAAGGACATACATGACAGGATGGAGTTGTTGTACCCGTACTTTGTTTACGAGTTTTGTTTTGATTGCACCCAGAACAACCCCCAGCCCAAGGAGGTTGAGGCGTTTGTGGTGACCGATGGTACAAGAACCTACTGGCTGATGCCGCTTATCGTGGCCATAAACACGTCAAACGTCCCTTGGAGCTCGGCTACTTCCACCAGCTTTATGCTCCAGCTCGTCGGCTATTCTCTCATTGATGCCTATGACGGCACCGTCCAGATAATCGTCACAGGCAATGACTATTTTTCACAGATGTTCTTTGAGCAATACAGGGACATTGGCGCCACAAGGGAGGTCCCAAGGTGGCTTGCCGATCAGATAAGGTACCCCGAAGAGATGTTCATCTGGCAGATTTCAAAGTTTAACACGTACCACGTAACCGATCCCAAGGCATATATTGAAACAAAGGACTTTTACTCTATTGCGGATGACTCTAACGAGGTTGTGCCGTATTATGCATATGCAAAACCGCCAGAATTTGAGAGCCCCGAGTTTGTGGGGCTCCAGCCTCTGCAGCTTAAGGAGCCGCAATCAAACAGTCTAGTAGGATACATGACCGTCCAGAACGATCTGGAAGATCTTGGCAGGATGACATTTTTTTCCATACCCAGGGATTCGCCAACGAAACTCATTAGTCCTGCAGCCGCCAAGACCACACTGACAGGAAGCGCAGAATACAAAGAAGCCAAAAGAGCTCTTTTTGGCGACACCAACCCGCCGCTTGGACAGGTCAGCCTCTACAAGGTAGGCGATTATGAAGTCTACTTTATCCCTGTTTTTGCCGATACTGGTGGCAAGCAAGTAGGCATCGTGGGCGCAGTTGGCGCTGCTTCGACGACCGGGACGCACTACGTCGGCCTTGGCAACACTCCTGCTCAGGCGTTTGAGAACTATTTGCAAAAGCTTTCAGGAGTTGCGCCGACTGACCAGCCGCCAGTAGTAGTCATCAACCAGACGGCACCTGACAGGCAGAGCAAGATACAGAACCTTGAAAAGGTATTCATCGATGCAGGGCTGACGGTAATCAAGCCGACTGCCGTTTCTGCTCCGGTAGAGTTCAGAGAGGCGCAGGGAGTCTACAGGGCGGACTCTGACTTGTCCCAAGCAGAAGCAGCCATTCAGAGCTTTATACAAGAGTTTGCGCCGGAAGGTGGGCGAATATTTGAATGGCATGACGGCACGACGGTCAACTTTGGTGTGCTGCGCGAAGTTGAGGGCATTGTCGAGAACCACTATATTTCGATAGAGGTAGGCTAGGATAATGCCTGTGCTCGTGGTAGACAACCTGTCACCGTTTACGCCGGACATACTTGACTGCCTTGGCCGGCTTGGCATCACTAATGTTTACAGGAAATTCTCTGAAGTATCAGAACCTGAACTTGCACAGTGTGACAAGGTGATCCTATCAGGAAGGCGCAAGAATAGCAAGGAGATAAACATGGTGAATTCAAGAATAATAAGGCACTGCCATGACGGCGGCAAGCCGCTTCTTGGAATCTGTTACGGGGCTGAGATAATAGCGCTCACGCTCGGAGGATCGCTCCGCAAGATGCCCGCTCACGTGCAGGGCACAACTAAGGTGTCGGTATCAGACCAAAACCCGCTGACTGGAGACAAGAAATTGATCTCTGTCTACGAAAGCCATGGCTACTGCGTTGCCAAGCTCCCTGCGAACTTCAAATCGCTTGCGAGCTCGCAGTATTGTGAGCATGAGATATTTGCCAGTGGCAAAATTTTTGGCACTCAGTTTCACCCCGAAAAGAGTGGAAGCGACGGCCTTGCACTCTTGCAGAACTTTGTCGCCAAGACATGAGAAGGATTTTATTTGCTTGAAAAAATAGCCGGTACAATCTTGGAGTCTCAGCCGGAACATTTCCTCAGCCTGCCACTTGTAAGCAAGAATGAAGAGAGTGCCAGTCTACCGCTGGTGATAAATGTCGTGGCAAAATACTGGGGAGAGAACATTGCACCGCAGGCAACAGCCGCTGAAACAAAAGGCGCAGCGATGATCGACGGCATCATGCTTGCAGAAAGCCGTGGCTTTGCCTCGTACATTTACAAAGGCTCGACAAAAGATCTGAAAAAACGTATTGATCAGGGCATACCACCCATTGTAATAATGCCAGGTATACAGGGAACGGTGCAGCATGCGATGGTCGTATCAGGCTACAACAGCGAAGAGCGCAGGATGCTTACCTACGTGCCAGAACCTGATACCGTGGGCGCGATCCCAGAAGGCAAGTTTGAGCAGGACTGGGAGCAAGACGACATGACTGTGATAATCATCGTACCTTCTGACATGAAGGACCTGCTAAAGAACGAGAGTCTAAAGTTTGCCAAGTCAAACAGGATCTGCTTTGAAGCTGAAGGGCTTCGCCAGCGAGGCAGGGTAAATGATGCCATAGAGAAACTACAGAAAGCCACAGAGATTGACATAGATAACGCCCAAGCTTGGTGCCTGCTTGCAGGCATGTACAATGAGACAAATTCCGAACAGGCAGTGCCCTGCTATGAAAGAGCGATCAGGCTGAACCCAAAATACTACCTTGCCTACCGCGGGCTGGGCAACTATTACCTGAAAAAGAAGGATTACTCGCTTGCAGAAGCATATTACAGCAAGGCGATAGGCATCAACCCTGTCAGGTTTGGGCCGATTTACAAAAATCGCGCAATAGCAAGGATACAGCTTGCCAACAACCAAGGCGCAAAGGAAGACCTTGTCAAATATCTAGAGCAGACACCTGCGGCTGAAGACAAGGAAAGCATCAAACAAGCTATTGCTCAACTCTGACCTCTGAATAGGTCTTTACCTCAGGCGGAGCAACCAGCAGGTGTTCTATTCTTGCATTTAGGTTCTTGATATGGGGTTGTTGAGCGTGTTCTTCAAATGCATGCATTGAAGTAAATATCTCGTCAAAGACAAGTTCATCTGGGTTTTCAGTCGACCTATGCAAGACATAGGCAATATTGCCCGGTTCGCTCCTTGTAGGCCTAACAAGCGTTAAGAGAATTTTTTCAAGTGCTTTTCCCTTGCCCTGCTTGGCCTTGAAAAATGCAAGCACCCTTACTGCATCGGCAGTCCTGCTCTGAAACTTTTTGATATCTGTGGTAGTCTCCATCCTGCAATGGAGTGTTTTTCCGATTTTTTATAGTTGCTGGCTTGTAAGGACGCGCACGACCTCCTTGAACTCTTTGTCAGAGAGCGGCGGTACATTTGCAACCTTTAGGTTTTCCTCGATATGCTCTGGTTTTTTCTGCCCAATCAGAGGCGCGATGACCGAGGGGCTTGACCTTATAATCTGGACTAGCTTGCCCACAGGCTCGCTTATGCCCGCATAATCGGGCACCTGAGCACCCAGCAGCCTGCCCTGAAAGAGGGGTATACTTGTAAATACGCCTACGTGGAGTTTTGCTGCCGCTTCCAGAATTGTGAGGTTATTCGCAGAGCCAACTGACTGGTTCCGAAGCAGCAATGCTTCGCTGTATGCAAGGTTGTATGGCAGCTGGATAAACCTAAAGCCGTGGCTCTTGCCACCGACGCTTTCTGCGATCCTGATTGCCTGCTCAAGTGACAAGTATTCGTGGCTACCCGGCGGCACCCGGAAGCACGTCCATGTCGCCATCCCGTAATAGCGGATCTTGTTCTCTGATCGGTATTTTTCATAGACTTCAAACGCCTTTGCAAGCATCTCCATGAACTGTTGCCTGCTCACATCTTGATTCCAGCTTTCAAAGGCATTGTGGATGTAAACAAGATCGATCGTAGATAGGTGCATGTTCATGAGCGACTTATCAATGCACTTAGCAAGGTAGTTTGGGTTCATGACGTTATAGCTGGAGCTGATGTCATCTGCCGTTATCACTTTTGTCTGGATGTACATGCGATGTATGTACTCCATCACGTCGACATTTGGATAGTCGCCGTCATTTGTGATATATCCATTCTTGGTGGAAATGAACACCTGATCGCGTGAAATCACCCCGTCCTTTACCAGTCGCAAAAGGGCTTTCCCGATGCTCTTTTCCGACTTCATTGCGCGGTAGTTTATCGCAGTGTCGATGACGTTGACTGCGCCAGACTTGACAGATTGGTAAACCGCATTTTCAACCGCCAGATCGTCCTCTTGCGTGGGCTGGCCCAAATATGTTCCCATACCGATGCTAGAGAGATGCAGGCCGTCAAATGTCTTAAAATGGGCCTGCGGCCTGCCCTGCGAGGCAGCGCGCTGGACGTATTTCTTAGTGCCCTCGGGCGTAGCGTGGCCATGAAGCGTCTCATATGATGATGACAATGCCTCATTTAGGAGAGGTGGAAAATAATAACGAATCGAATCTCGCCACTCCCTTAAAGGGAGCAAGCCTTATCTTGTGCGGGCACGAAATAATAATAGCCATGGCAGTGCTGGACCCAAACGTGCTCAACCCATTCGTACTGGTGAGCCCGGCTGTGGCCCCAGCGCTTGCAGTTGCAATTACTGCGATTTCAGTTTCGCTGTCACTAATGATTTCGCGCTACTTCTTCAAGTCGTACACGTTTTCCGGCTTTGGCTACCTGCTTGGCCTACCAGTAGGCTTTGCCTTCCTTGGCGCATCGTTCCTATTTGAATTATCAAGCCTAATGTACAGGGCAGACCCGCTGCTGTACCCTGCATTCTTTTGGATCCAGATGTCGCTCCAATCTGAAGCGCTTGCGCTAATCGCTCTGTCGTACTACTACAAGAGCTCGGATGCAAGCGAGTCTGGCAAAAGAGTGCGTGCAAGGGACGTACTAGTCACGACGCTACCGTTGGTAATGGTAGCAATCCCGTTCCTAGTTCCAACTTTTTCACTGGCAAGTCAGCCATACTTTAACTATGCTGGCCTCGCAGACCTCAGCTTTTACATGAGGATATTCAACATGGCAGTGATAGGATACATATTCAAGAGCACCATAGCATCGCTGGTCAGGGCAGCAAACATCAAATTGCTATATGTGCCGGCAGCCTTTGCGCTGCTGTGGCTTGAGCAGTATTCGCTTGTCCTTGCGTACTTTGACAACAGCGCGATCGCATTCATTGGCTCGGCTGCCGCAAGGATGGCCGGCCTTGCGCTATTTGCGTACATCATGCACAGCGTAACTTCGAGGAGGAAAATGGAGATTGAGGCAAGAAAAGCGGCATAAACTGCAATTGTTCTACGAGATCCTCTGTGCGATAGAAGAGGACGCTATGCATAACGAAGTCGCCAGGCCTACGCACGTCCAGCATTTTACCCGGCTATCATATGACAAGATGATGAACCACTTTGATGAGCTGGAAGAAAAGGGCATGATCCACCGAGTGAGCGGGCTTGTTGCCATAACTGCCAAGGGCAGGATGTTCATCGAGCAGTACGACCAGCTGATAAGCCTGATAGAGAGCGCAGGCCTCTAGGCCGACAACAGCAAGCAGGAATCGGTCATGATGTCAAGCCGGTTTTTGTAGGACAGAGAAAAATCTCATAAGGTTGGCAAGATACGCCGGTTTGGCAAGACAGTGCATCAAATCAGATAGTAAAATGATACTAGAACATTGCATTATTCTTCTTCAAAAGAGTAAGCTTAGTGCCAGTAAAAAACCAGTAATTCGAGAATACGTGACCGCCGACGCCATCGCCGGCATCAGCTTATCGATGCTCTGCTGGTCCTTCCTCAGCGACATTATGGACTTTGCTGCAAATGGGATCGATACGAGACTGATCAGAGAATATATCTTTGTAAAGCCAAGCAAGATTCCAGCAACTATCATTGCATAGGCTGCAAATATAAAAAGTGGAAATGCTCTTGCGGCCGCCTTTTTGCCTAGGACTCCGACAAGGGTGCGCCGGCCTTTCGATCGGTCCGCTTCAAAATCAGGAAAGGAGTTGACAAACAGCACCGTTGCAGAGAGGATGCCAACGATGGCACCGACATATAACGCTGCAGGCTCGATCGCAGCCAATTGGACAAAAAAGGTACCAAGCACAATCATTGCGCCCTTGATCGCAACAAAGAGCTCTCCAAGGCCTGCGTTAACAATGCTTGTAGAGTAAAAATAGATCGCGACCACCGCAAATCCAAGAATTACTGCTATTGTTACCCCGCGCACAGCGACAAAGTATGCTCCTATCGACGCGCCAAGGATCAGAAATATCACGCCCGCCGCATATACTGCCCTTGGCGTTAGCAGGTTTTCAGGTAGCACGCCGGTCCCGCCGCTGAACTTTGTCCTCGTCGTTGCGCTGTCGATCCCACGTTTGTGGTCCCAGTAATCATTGAGAAGATCGACGCTTGTATGCAGGAAAAGCACTCCGACATAGGTCAGGGCGGCGTACAGCGGATCGATGGTGCCGGTTTTCCAATAGGCGATAGCAAGGCCGTTGCTAACAGCTATAACTGACGCTAGGAGAAACCTGATCCTGATTGCCCGCAGCCAGCTAGACAGCACTTCTTCTTGTGCTATCCTACCATGGCAGGCATTACTATGTTTTTTGAATCAGTTAGTCAGAAACGCAGCGGTAGTAGGTCGTCCCGCCTATTGTGACGTCCTCTATCCTTATCTTTTTCTTCCTGCCAGCTATCGCGCTTGCAAGGTCTGAAAGGCCCAGCTTGAACATGGCGCTGTTCACATCCGCTTCTGAAATGCCAGTGGCCTGCGCGATCTCTTTGGCAGAAAAGCCCTTGTCACGGTTCCTGCACAGGAACTGAGTGATTATCGTGGCTAGGTCCTTGTGGGCGTCAAACTCGGCGGCGTCTATTGGCACAGTGGTTGGACATCTGAACGACTCTATAAATTTACGGCTCTATTATCCCGGTGCTTTCAAGGGGTTTTCTGCCCATAAAGCCCTCGTCCTTTGCATGCCAGAACTTGATCTCGCTTTCCTCTACCTTCCAGCATAGCCACACCTCTTCGTCGAACCTCTTTGATGGAAAATCGAGGAGACCCTGCTCGATGTCCTTTATCACGACCCCCGTGGCTTCAAGTTGCTCTATTGCCTTGTAATAGTTTGAAACGGCAGTGTTTAGCTCCTGCTTTTTCTTGACAAACTGTTCGAACTGGCTGCCTGACTGGATTATCATTTCAACCTGTTCCTGCAGCGCCACTGCCTGCTTTTTGTACATCAGTATATTTGAAAAGAGACGTCTTACTTCCGGCAATGCCTTGTTTGCAGTCTGCGGGGTAAATAGCGTAAACATCTTGACAAGGTCTTGTTCGATTTTGAGATAATTTATGCCTTTAGCACGGGTCAGATCTATGACATTTTGATCATAGTGGGCTTAGCGAGTAGGAGTCGCTAAAGATCTCTGGCCTTTTGCTGCCTGAATTCCTAAATGTCGCAAATATCTTTTCATTGCGCGGGTCGATCTTGACATAAAGCCTTGCGATCCCGTCCTTGCTGGGAATAAAGTGCTCAAAATCTAGCGGAACGGCCGTCTCTTTGAGCGATTCTGGGATGTTTGGCTCAAGTTGTATTGTGTTGTCGATCATGTTGATCTTCATTCCAAGCATCATTTCACGAAGTGCATACGCATACATGCCGACCGACCATGCCTGTAGTATGCACGAGTTGAAAGGCTCCGGCCTATCTCCACGGTACGTCTCGGCAAACATACCATTTTCGTGCAAGATCCTCTCTGCCATTGACCCCATGTAGCGCAAGGCCTGCTCATGCCTCCCAAACTTTATTTCGCTAGCCGCCGCCCAGCCTGTTACAAGCGGCCACACGGCACCGTCGTGGTATAGGGTCGGCTGGTACTTTTGGTCTTTACTGCTCAGCGTCCTCACGCCCCATGCAGTCGTCATGTCCTGCTCCTCGATCCTTGAAAGCACCGAGTCTGCTCTGCTCCTCTCCCTTACTACGTCTGATAGGAGCAAAACCAGAGCGTTAGGCCGAATGCTCGGATCCTTTGAGCCGTCCTTTCTTATCGTGTCATAGTAAAAGCCAGCACTGGTGTTCCAGTACTCTCTGTCTATTGTTTCTTGGAGCTCTTTTGCCTTGCTGCTCCATCTGGCTTCATTTTCGCTATCGCCGGCCATGGCTGCCAGCTCGCTTCCGATGCGAAGGCTTTCGTAAAAGAGCGCCTGTATGTCGTTTGCGCTCTTTCTCCTGTCGATGTGATCCATCCATGTCGAATCCTGTATCGGGAGCTTTTCTGCGGTGCCGGTAAAGCCGTGCTCTATCAGCCCGTCGCCGTCAACGTCCTTTAGGAACCCATAGTTTACGAGATCCACTATGGAATCCCATCTCTTTTTCAGATAGCCAATGTCTCCCGTGCCAAGCACGTATTCCCTTATGGCCCACGGGAAGAGGAATGTCGAATCGGCTGACCCATACGTGGTAGTATGGAGAAAAGCCTTGCCGCTGATTATCATGGGGAGCTCCCCCTTGGTCGCAGCCTTTGTCGTGGTTTTTGCCTGATGACGCAGAAAATTGTCGATCGTCGCAGCCGCAAATCGGTAGTCGCCTATAGCCAGATAGCCTCGGAGCGTCCAGCCGGTATCTCTTGCCCAGTAATTTGGAAAGCGCGGAAGCCCAGCGCAGATCCCCTCACCCAAGCCATCATACTCGGCTTTCAGGTAGCGCAGGCACGCCTTGGCTTTGTCATAAGCAGCCAACAGGCGCGCCAAGCCGAGGTTCTGCCTTGCAGGGGGCGGCCGGGCGCTCAAGGTCGAGGAAGAATATTCTGCAAAACCCTTCTCTGTGTCCTCCACCAGCTGGCTGTAGTTGTCCCTCATGTGGCGAAATTCCTTTATGCAACTCTCAGGGCCAGTGAAGCTGCCGGTTCCCACAAGGGCGAGTGCTATAGTCTTACCTGCTTCAACTTCAATGTCGTATGACATTTCCAGATCGTTGTCGTACGAGTCTGTCAGTATCCTGCTCGGCTTTAGGCGCTTTGGTGCAATACCTATTACTCCCGAATACTGCGCTCCAATGTCCCGTGCCACTGTGCCCAGCTGCAGGCAGTTATCTTTTGCTCGGAATTTAGAAACGACATTCTGCGATACAGCAGCAAGCCCATAACTTGTGATGTTTCCATCTATCAAAAAGTGCACGCGGATCTTGCGCTTTTTTGCAGTTTTTCTGCGCAATAAAGCCCTAAAGCCGCTGAGCGGGCGAAGCTCAAGTGTCATGATAAATCCCCGGCTGTCAAACGGCACCAGCAGCTTCCTTTTTACCTCTAGCCCCGCAAGCTCATGCCGGGTGTAAAGGATGCCATTTTCGTGCCGGGATTCAACAACAAAATGAGGTAGTCTTTTGCGCACGCCATCGTCCATTGATATTTCAACTATTATCCGCCCAAACGCCCTTACTGGCGGCACGTATAGCCCTCCGTTGTCATATCGCACGCCCATCCACGTCCAGTTGGCAGAAATTGCTCCGTTTGACGAGCAGACAATGTATGCCTTCTTGCCTGATAGCGTCAGCGGCGCGGTAAAGTTCTTGAAGACCATCCCATCTTCGCTAAGTACGAGTGGTTCTTGGGCCTGCGCCGTTTCCGGGACGAATATCCTCCCGCTCCGGTATCCGGGGTAGTCCGTGAACGTGAACGGGATCATTATCTGCTCAAACCCTTCCATCTTGCTCATGATCACTATCTTGTGCTTCTTTTTCTCGTCCAACCCACCTTCCTTTATTACAAGGAACCTTGCGCTCTCAAAGGGCTTGAATGGGACCGGCTGGCTCTCGGATAGAGCGGCCGCATTAACCACATCGTCTTGGGTTGCAACAAAGACTGATTTTTTGGGGATCGGCAGCTCGTCGACATAGATGTCAAGCGCGATGATGTTGCCGCCAAGCGGGACTGGAGGGTTTAGCAGCGAGAATATGAACCCCTGATGTTTTTCCCCGCCCTGCACAATTATTACGTTTTGCAGGCTTCCTTTGACATAGGAAAGGGCTGTATGGATGCTGTCAAGCGTTCTGGCTATTTTTAATACACCCTAAATTTGACAGAATATCCAGACATCTGTTTTAAAGATTTTTGCAATCTCTATACTTTTAATTGCCAAAATATTTTATACGATCACCTTTTACCATATGCAATGAAGCTCGATTTTCCAAGATACACCGAACGGCTAGGCACGGTCAGCATCCATGCAGTGCAGCGCATTTATGAGCTCGATTCTGGAAAATCCAAAGGTTTCCAGTCGTCACACCAGACCGTCAGGAAATTTGATTATGATGAAATTTCAAATATTATGCATGATCTTGCTATCGTCATCCCGATAAAGAACGAAAAATTAAAGCTGCTTGAAGGCGTACTCAGCGGCATACCAAACGAATGCCTCGTCATAATAGTCTCCAACAGCTCAAGGAGCCCCGTGGACAGGTTTGCAATGGAGTCAGAGGCCGTCAGGCAGCTTAGCCGGTTCATGGATAAGCGCATGATAATAGTGCACCAGCAGGACTCGGGGCTTGCAGAAGTCTTCAAGAAAACCGGCTACGACTCTATCTTAGACTCTGAGGGCAACATAAGGAGCGGCAAGGCCGAAGGCATGATAATCGGCCTCCTTGCAGCAAAGATGTACCACAAGGACTATGTCGGGTTCATTGACAGTGACAACTATGTCCCCGGCGCGGTCAATGAATACGTCAAGATATTTGCAGCCGGTTTTGGCATGTCGACCACGCCTTACTGCAACGTGAGGGTGTCGTGGGTGTTCAAGCCAAAGGTCAGGAACAACGCGCTCCAGTTCTCAAAGTGGGGCAGGGTATCGGAGATCACCAATAGGAACCTCAACGCCCTTTTAGCGGCCATAACTGGCTTTGAAACCGAAGTCATCAAGACCGGCAACGCCGGCGAGCACGCACTGTCGATGCCACTTGCAGAGTGCCTGCACTACACCAGCGGCTACTCGATAGAGACACGCGAACTTATCGACATACTAGAAAAATTTGGAGGGCTGATGCCTTCGGAATATCCGCAAATAGTTGACAAGGGCGTCGAGATATTCCAGATAGAGACTCGCAACCCGCACTTCCACGAAGACAAGGGCATGGCACACCTGAATGAAATGCTCGAAGCGTCGCTTGCCACGATCTTTGGGAGCAAGATCTGTACCCCGGATTTAAAGAAGGCGCTGCAGGACCAGCTGAAGCAGATGACAAAGAAAAGGATCGATTACAGCAAGAAATACCATATGCTCGAGCCCATCAATGCGATACATATGCCGGAATTTGAAAAGGGAGTCAGGGAAAAGGCAAACACATTTCTGAGGATCGGCCTAAGGTAGATATGCTATTATTACTACTGCCTGTGTTTCCTTGCATACTTGCCCGTAGAATGCCGATGAACCCTGTCCAGATCGCCAAGACCATGATGATAGCGCTCCCAGCTGTTCGACCTACCAAAGAGGTTGTCAAGGTTTGCTGATGCACTGAGCGAAAACTTGTTTATTGCAATGTGTAGCGTCTCATGACTCAAAAGCGATGAGGCCACTTCGGCTATCTTGCCTTCCCTGCTGTATTTCCGCCACGAGCTATAGTTTGCGATGAACGCACGTGACCGGCCGTAGTAGGGCACGAACATCAGCCCGCGCTTGCCGACACCGCCTTTGAATTTTAGATCAGCCACCATTAGAAAAGCGCGCATATTTCTGCAAAATCGCCAGATTAACCTTGTCCAGCGAAAATCTACAATGTCCAAATCATTTTTTGATAAAATAATTGCTAGAGTGTATATGAAAGGTAAAAAGGCATCTTAAGGCTATCCAGAATTTGCAGGTTTGTGCATCTTGTCTGGCATGCTGCCAGACGGATACCCCCTCCCCTTTGGGTGTTCCAGACCTTAAAAACAACTGCCAAGATACTGCTTTCATGGAACCAAAACTGGAAGCAGAAAAGGTAATTGCAGAGAATACGGCCATCCAAGAGGAAGAGAAGCAGGTAGAATTTCTGGAACACGAAATAGAATGTCCGCGTTGCCATGATAGCATGGTGTTGTGTTCCGACTTTGACAACCTTTACTACGTATGCGAAGAATGCGACTTTTGCCTCTACACGATAAAGAAAAACAGAATATAGATTACGGAAAGGTATACTTCAACATATTTAGTATAAATATTGCAGCCAATCATTATTCTTCGCTACCCTGTCTGACTGCTAGAACAAAACGAACTATTATAACGCGGCTTTAGTATGTTGTGACGGATGAACTGCGTAATGGGACTCTTTTTGCAAAGGAACAAGATAGTGTGAGGAAAAGATATTCACCGTCTAAAAGAAAATTAAGGCCGCAAGCTCTTGTCAAGTGATTGATTACGAACAAACGCGAGCTGACCACCTTCCACAGCGACAGGTCATCCCACTTGGTCCTTGGAGCCCTAGAAGCCGCTGTTGACAGCGTCATGCCTGCGGCCCTTGTAAAGCATGCAGTAAAATTTGAAAAGGAACTATCTGTGCGCGACATTAACGGCAAGATCATCAGATTGCGGAACTTCGACCGCGTATATATCGTCGGCGCAGGCAAGGCCACAGCAGGCATGGCAGGCGCCCTTGTCCCAATGTTGCAGGACAGAATGGCTGGCGGCGCGATCACTGTTCCTTATGGCATCAAGGCAAAGATCAAAGGAATCTCAATCACATATGCATCGCACCCGGTGCCCGATAGATCCGGCATGGAAGGCACAAAAAAGATCCTAAATGTTCTGAAGAAAGTGCAGAAAAACGATCTGATCTTTGTCCTGATCTCGGGCGGCGGCTCGGCACTAATGCCGCTCCCTGCGCCCGGCGTTTCTCTGGCCAACAAGCAGAAGATCACAAACCTGCTCATGCGCTCAGGCGCATCCATTCACGAGATCAATGCTGTACGCAAGCACCTGTCTGCCGTCAAGGGAGGTCAGCTGCTGCGTCACATCGATGGTGCATGCACCGTTGTTTCATTGATTCTGTCTGATGTAGTAGGCGATGATCTTGAGGTGATCGCTTCAGGCCCAACCTGTGCTGATAGATCCACCTTTGCAGATGCTCTGAAAATACTAAAGAAATACCGCATCAAGGATCCAGATGCCGCGCTTGCACATATTGCTGATGGTGCCAAGGGAAATATTGAAGAAACGCCCAAGCCACAGGATCCAGTGTTTTCCCATGTCCACAACATGCTGATCGGCAACAATACTATCGCATGTACAAGCGCGATCAGTTATCTGAAGAAACGCAAAGTGCAGGCAGTACACCTTGGATCAGAATTTGACGGAGAAGCCAGAGATTTTGGCACATTTCTAGCACGGCTTGCATCAGACCTTAGTAATAGCAAGCCTTTCGCCATAGTGACTGGCGGCGAAACCATCGTCAGGTTGAACAAATCCAAGAGCGGCACTGGCGGCAGGAACCAAGAAGCAGCCATGGCGTATATGATGGAGCTGCGACGGCAGCATGATGTTGCGGCAGCGTTCATGGGGACGGATGGCATCGACGGCAACTCTGATGCGGCTGGCGCACTAGTGTCGCCAAAGACAATCACCAATGCCAAAAAGATGAATCTGAAAAAGTATCTCGACAACCATGATAGCTATCATGCCTTCAAGAGGTTGCGCTCTCTTATTTTCACTGGATATACCGGTACCAACGTAAACGATATTGCGATAGTATGCAAAGCGCCTTGATTTTACGTGCTAGTATCTGACATGTATGTCGCCAGAAACAACATTTACGTCGCCCACATCTGTCTTGAGCAAAAGCGACCCGTCATCGTTAATGTCTGTAGCCATGCCTTGAATTATCTTATTGTTGTTCTGCACCACTGCGACTTTGCGGCCCAGCATGTCGGATCGCTTCTTCCATTTTTGCAGAATTGTGCCCACACCTTGCTGCTCCATCTCCAAGTAATAGTGCTCAAGATTCTCAAGCAGCGACCTTGTAAGATCCAACCTGCTTGTGCTGTGCCCAAGCTCATCACTTATTGAAGTGATCTTTGTCCCGTCAAGGCGCGCCGAGATTGCCGCAGAGTCAACGTTTGCGTTTATGCCTATGCCAATCACTGCATAGTTGATCTGATCCGCCTCTGCGCTGATGTCAAGCAGTATGCCGGCCACCTTCTTGCCCGAGATCATGACATCGTTTGGCCATTTTAGCCGCGCATCAAGCCCTGTTGCATTCTTTATTGCGTCGCACACTGCAAGCGCCGCTACAAACGGTAGGAGCGTTATTTTGGCAGTGGGTATGCCCGGCTTCAATACCACAGATAGCCATATGCCTCCCTTTGGCGACAGCCATTTTCTCTTTTGCCTGCCTCGCCCGCTTTTTTGCTGCTCTGCAATTACTACGGTGCCGTGCGAGTCGGACCTGTCTGCAAGTGAAATTGCAATATTTTGGGTCGAGTCAGTTGTCTCTTTGTAGACGACGTGCTTGCCAATAAATGAAGTGCGAAGAACCCTTGCCAGCTCCCAGGGAACAGGAAGGTCCGTCTGGCCAGCAAGCCTATAGCCCAGTCCGTGCCTGGATTCGATTGTATAGCCATACCTGCGGAGCATCCTTATCTGCTTCCATACAGCGCTCCTTGAGATGCCGGCCTTTTTTGCAAGTGCCTGACCGGAGATATAGCCGGGCTCGGACCTGAGCAGCGAAACGAATGCTTCAGGCTGTGGCATTTGGGCATTATGGCACAGCAGCAGGTAATATACTGATCAAACTAATTCCACTAGCTTGTCTGCTAACTTGCTTCAATTATGATTTATATCGTCAGATGTCTTTTCCTCTCTGTGAAGAACCGTAGCAGGCCAGACATCATGGCCATTATTCTGGAAGCTGCTAACGGCGGCATAACAAAGACAAAACTTCTCACTCGCGCCAACCTTACAAGCGGCCAGCTGAGGCAGTACCTCGATGTCCTGATAGAGAAGAAGCTGATAACAGAGCTAGCAGACGAGGACAAGAGGCACGTGGCCTACAGAACCACCGAAAAAGGCATGAGGTACCTGTCAATCTATTCTTCCTTGAAGAGTATCGCAGTCTTTCCGCAGGAAGAAGAAGACTAGGTCTTGTTCCATTTGTAGTATACAGTACCGCCCCTGCAAGTTGCGTATACATCAGACTTGCTTTCCTTGAGCGAACTTGAAACTTCAAGCTCGGCCAGCAGGCGCTCGATCTCTTCGTCCTTCTTTATTGGCGCAAGGAGGTTCAGGATCTCTTCCTTTGAGTACATCCTTGAGGGGTCCTTCCGCAGTATGCCTTCGATTTGGTGCACCAGGTCTGCCATTATGATCACTTACTTTTTCTTTGTCCTTGCAGATACTATCGACAACACATCGCGGTCCTTAAGCTGGTAGTTGGTAGGCAGCCTGAGGCCATCTCTAGCGTCAAGCGCGTAAAGTATGCCCTTTGCCAGCTCGCTGTGTATCTCACGCGCCAAGTCCTCGACGGTCGAGCCGGACCTCATTAGGTAGACATCTGGCAGCACGTTGCCGTGCTTGTCTGAAAACTTTTGCGCGTCTGCAACTGGATAGACGGCATTCATCTTTAGCAGCTTGAACACGGCTACGTTTATTGCAAACTGGACGCCAGTGCGCATGTACTCCCCAAGGATATCCTTTCTGATGAAGTTAAGCGCCCACTTTTGCTTGTCGTTGAGCTTTGTCTGGTCGTTTATTTCAAAGCGCTCGTCCCCGGGCAGGTAGCGGATTATCCCCTTGCTCTCTGCTCGCCTGAGCGTAAGTTCTGCGTCTGCGCTTGCCGGCACGACAATGACATCCTTGTATTCCTCCCGAAGCCTGTTAAAGTTCTCTGTAGCTGTCGGCAGGTCTACCTTGTTGGCCACGATCAACGTTGGCTTTGAAATATCGCGCAGGCTCCAGCAAAAGTCCTTGCTCTCCTGTGGCCCAAAGTCTTCAAATGGGACATCCGTCAGGTTGTTCTGTGCAAGGGCCAGCTTGACATGTTCTTCTCTGACTCCTATGCCGCGAAATACTTCGGTTATGGCAGGCACTGTTTCCGTGCCGGTGCTGATGGCGTGTGATATCTTGTCGCGGTTCCCCTCCAAGAGCTTCAGGTACCACATGACAAGCTCCTCTTCAATGTCTGCGACGTCTGCTATAGGATCTCCCGATCCTGGCTCGGCGATCTTGCCTGATGCGTCGATGCTCCCAGATGCGTCGACAATATGGAGCAGCACGTCGGACTGTGCGGCTATGGTGAGGAACTGGTTGCCAAGCCCCTTGCCCTCCCACGCGCCCTTGATAAGGCCAGGCAGGTCCACTAGCTCAACAGGGATAAAGCGCCAGCCGTCTATGCATCGCGAGTTCTTGGGCTGATCCTGCACATTGAATTCCTTGTGGACGCAGAGTGTGATTGCATGCGCGTTGCCTATTGCTGGCTGCTTTGTGGTAAACGGGTAGTTGGAAATCTCAGCAGACAGCAAGGTGGCCGAATTAAAGAACGTCGTCTTGCCAGTGTTTGTCTTACCAATCAGCCCTATCTTTATCATGGGTTTTCCACTCTTTGTTATTATTTATATATACTCTGATCAGCGCACGTGGTGGCAACCAATTACTGCAAAGTACCCTACAAGGGCTACGAACCCGCCAAGGAGCGATGCGTGAATCAAGAACGCAGGATTTCCTGCCAGCACAGACCTCTTTTGCTTTGAAACAGGGATTGAAACTTGCATGAAGTTATTATGGCGTTACTAACGGATAAGATTTTCTTAAAATAGGCCGAACCTCTTGCCTGCTTTTGATCCCCAGAACCTGTGTTTTTCCTCTTCTTGGTCGCCATCTTCTTCTCCCCCTTCTTCAAGTTCCTTTAGTTCGCCAAGCTCCTGTTGCTGGGCCACTTCCCTTACCATCTTGATCAGCTCTTGGTTGGCCGCCTGCTCTGGGGCTTCACTAGTGATCTGATCGACTTCATGTTCTTCGGGTGTTAAGGTATCCATGTTGGGTAGCCGTTCTTTCATTGACACGATTTCGGCATTACGTTCATCAAGTTGCCGCACCACTTCGGCAAGCCGTAGCTCAGTAGCCAGCTTGTCCTGCTCAAGCTGGCTGACCTTTTCCCTCAATTCGCCCACCAACTTGTCTTCCAGATACTTCTGTAGAGTCTCAAGCTGCTGCTGATTGCTTGCTGAGAGACTCTCATAGTTCTTTTTCATTGCCTCTAGCTGGCTTGCAAAGGAAGCCTTTAGTTCGTTCTGGAGTGCAGCGTTCTGGGTGCCGTAGAATTCGCGCAAGTGCTCAAGCTGCATCTGGTAGTTCTTCTTGAGCTGTACAAGACCGCGCTTGTAGCGCTCCTTGCTAACCCTTGCCTGCTCGCTCAGCCTTTTCTGCAACAACTTTTTCCCGATTTGCTGCCTTTTTGCCATGGCCTGTATGCGTTTTTGCTGCTCCTTCTTGAATCGAGCAAGCCTGTCGGCATGCTCCTGTCTTTCCTTCCTTAGCTGTTCGCGATACTTTTGGGAAACGCTCTTTCCAAGCTGCTCCTTTACATGCTCGTATTCAGCTGTCTCTAGCGTCTTGCTACAGATAGGGCACTTGATATTGGCAGAGCTCACTGCACTACGACTCATTTTTCCTTTTTAAAAGGACTTGTATGTAGGTCACGTGCCCATACTTATCTCGGACCTTATTATTTGCCTGACAGCCTTTCAAGAGCCACCTTAATCTCGTCGCAACGCCACGACATTTCGCTTATCTGGTCGGCCGTGAGCTCGGATTCCCATTTTTCGAGAGCCGCCTTTGAAATTTCAGCTGCGTGATACAGCACCGCCCAATATGGATGGTGCTCTGCCGTGGTGTAGGCAAGCTCAAGCATTTCTTCCAGCCCTGAAGAAGCGCGATTGATATAGTCCGAGCCTTCGCCGTAGATCCGGATAATGCCAGCGTCCCTGTCAACGCCAACTTTGGTCGAGATCTTTTCACTGCGCTCCAGCTCTTCCAGAACCAGCATGATTCGCTCCAATACCCTGTCTATTGACATTCAGCCATTATTCAATGTTGAATAGGATAATAATTTAACCTAGTCTCCGAACAATCGCTCGTGTTCTGCTAGCATGCACCTGTTGTAGACCACCTCTATGCCCTTTTCCTTAGCCATGCGCTCGGCCTCCTTGCTGTAGATGCCTTCCTGCATCCAGATCACCTTGATGCCCTCCTTTTTCAGGGCATCCTCTACAACTGCAGGCACGTCCTCCGACGGCCTGAAAATATCAACGATATCTACCTTGTGTGGCACGCTGCTGACTGAAGGATACGACTTGCGCCCTTGGATTTCGCTTGCAGTCGGGTTTACCGGTATAACGTTGTAGCCATGGTCTATAAGGTACTTTGGAACATAGTGTGCGGCCTTGCCCTCGTTCTTGGACATACCAACCACTGCAATGTTCTTCAGATCATAGAACTTTATTATTTCACTGTCAGAGTGAGCATCCCTTTCTTGCATCCCAGTCAGGTACTTGTCTTCACATTATTTAAACGCAGTCAGGAGCCTATCATGCCAGGCAGCTTTATCGGGCTGCGATATGGTTGCACTATCTCTATCCCGGGCTCGGCTGTGACCGTGACGCGGTCCAGTTGCACCCCTTCCGGGGGAGAGAAGTTCATGGTTTTGCCCGGCTGGAGTACCGGTATTACCGGTTCCTTTTGGCCACCGCCATAATCTACCAGTACATTTGTGAGCGGCAGCCTGCCGATGTTTTTGACTATAACGCGGCTATTGGTATAAAGCGACTGCTCGTCCTTGAGCGCATCCACGCTCAGGTCATAATCTTTTGTCGGAAGTGCAGAGGCAAACATTGCGATCAGGGCTACTGCGACGATTCCTACAGCAGCTGCCACGATGAACGCAAGGCGCATTGAAAGAGAATATGGCTCAAGAATATTTAAGCAATTATCATAGATTGTGGATGTATATACTCGATCATCTGTGGCGGCCCCTGTTGCTTCATACCTGCAAGTAGGCTTGTTTGATCGCCCTTCCAAAAGTGCAGGAAACGACGGGTCGGTAATAATGAGTCGTGGAATCAGGCCGTAAAGGCGCATGGTTGTTTATCAATCAGCAAAAAAATTTCGTTGATGATTTGTCTATCATGAGACTCTGTTGTCAAGATTTTACAACCTATCCATTATTAGAAAAAGAAGGAGCAAGCAATAATAATATGGCTCTTATCCCTAGGTCAAAGGAAAGTACCGCCGCCTGTTGCCCTTATTGCAAGCACCCTATGCTAAAGCTGTGGGAGAATTCAAAATATTGGCACCGCGAAAGATGTAGTACTATTTTTGATGAAGGCTCGTTCATAAACAAAATCTGATCACCATCAAACTAAGCTAGTCGTGTTTTCTGCCTAGTCTGTATAAATTACATACAAGTGCTAATAGCACAAGGTTCTTGTACTCATAGCCAAGGGTGCATAAGACAAGTTGATTGCCACAAAAATATTGGCAGTCTTTATTCCAATTTTTGGACTAGGCTTTGCTGCATCAACAGTTAATTCCAGAAAGAATACTTAGGCTAGACAACGAATAAGCAAGTGGTTATTCGCCTTTCATCTGGATTCTTGACTTGAACACCGGCCTGATACCAAGGGGCGCATAGTTGCCCGTGGAACATGTAAAGCAGAGCTCCTCCTCTGGCATGCCGATTGCCTTTGCAAGGTTGGAAGTATCGTTGTATGCAATATGGTCTGCGCCTATCACCTGAGAAACGCGCGCGCCTATAGTCGCGTTAGAGTCTTCAGTCACGCCGTGCTGGTAGGCGACCAGCTCTTCCTGCGAAGGGAAGTCGATGCCGGCGTAGCACGGGTAGCGAATAGGCGGATATGTGACAACGAGGCTGACCCTGCTTGCCCCGACCATGCGTAGCGTCTTGATTATCTCTGCCGAGCTCGTGCCCCTCACGATGCTGTCATCAACTACTATCACGTGCTTGCCTTCGACCACTTCCTGGATCGGTATTATGCCCTTGTTTATCTCGACCCTGTCGCTCTGGTACGGCTCGATGAAACTTCTCATGGAGCCCTTTCTGCTGTATCTGTCCTTGAGCAGGCCTTCTTCAAAGGGCAATCCAAGTTCTTGCGCGTAGCCAAGTGCTGCGGGCCTTGCCGAGTCGGGCACTGGAACTACAACGTCTGCATTTGTTATCGGGAATTTTCTCGCCAGAAACTGTCCAATCCTTTTCCTTGCGGCATAAATATTGATCCCCTCCATTATGCTAGAAGGGTGCGCAAAGTAGGTGTACTCAAACGCGCAGTGGGCATGTGGCTTTTCGTTTGCAAACTGCTGCGAGCTGATGCCGCCTTTGCTCATTTTTACAAGCTCGCCCGGCTCGACATCGCGCACGAGCTGCGCGCCAACTGCCGCCAGCGCGCACGACTCTGAAGCCACCATGTAGGTGTTGGTCTCGCGGTGGTGGCCAAGGACAAGTGGGCGGAAGCCACGCGGATCCCTTGCCGCATATACAGAGCCACCATCGGTCAGAAATGTAAAGCAGAACGAGCCGACCATCTCCCCCTTCAAGATGTGCATCGCCTCTGCCATGTCCTCCTTGTCTGCAAGGTGCATGACGAGGCGCTGGGCTGCAACCAGCGTGTCGCTCATTGTCTGTGGAGTGAACGTGCAGCCGCCTACCATGCCTGACAGCTCTTCTACGTTGGCAATGGTGCCGTTGTGCGCCACGCACAGGTCTTTTACCTTGAGCGGCTGGGCGTTCTCAAGCGTGCTCTTGCCAAGCGTCGAATATCTTACATGGCCGATTGCTGCATGGGACTTGTACTTTTTCACGACCGTCGGAAACTCGGCCGCTGCAGAGGAAATGAGCCCCAGTCTCCGGAAAGGCGACTTGCCGGGGACTGCAATGCCCCACGCCTCTTGTCCCCTGTGCTGGAGAGCGCGCAGTGAATCTATTACAAAAGGTATGACGTTGTGTCCATCAAGCGAAAATATGCCCACTACGCCGCAGTTTTCATGAACCAATGCCGCCACCCCAACAAGATGTACTAGGTTTAGCCCTAAGCGTTAAAAAATGTATCTTCATCGCTGCATCACTTTTCCAAGCGAGTAAAAGCTTGTCTGCAACTGCTTCAGGGTCAGCCTGATTACCTTTTTCTTGCCTTTGGTAAACTTGACAGCACTAGTAGCGCTTCCTATCTGTGCAAAGGTCACGCCTGCCGACGACAGTGCCTTGCGGACCTTCTCCGGCTCTTTTGTGCCAACGATGTACCTGGAATGTGATTCAGAGAACAGTAGATCATCCATCCTGTCGCACGAGTTTGGAACTGCGTCAAGATCGACTTTAAAGCCAGTTGAGCCGGCTATCGCCATTTCGGCAAGTGCCACTGCGAGGCCGCCCTTGGAACAATCGTGTGTGCAGGTAACGAGCCCGCTCCTTATCAGGCTCTGAACGGTGTTCCTATTCTGCTTGTCGACCTGTAAGTTGACCTTTGGAACCGGCCCGCCAGTTATGTTATGAACATATTCATAGTATTCAGAGCCGCCCATTTCAGGGGCTGTATTTCCGATGATAAAGATCGAGTCGCCGGATGACAGGCTAGGTCGGGTGATCTGCGACTCGTTTTCAATCAGGCCAAGCATGCCCATGACAGGCGACGGCTTGATCGGCCCCTTGGCAGTTTCGTTGTAAAAGCTCACCTTGCCCCCGACAACCGGAACATCCATGAACTTGCAATAGTCTACAATCGCGTTTATCGCCTGAGTGAATGTCCAGTAGATTTCCGGGTCTTCTGGACTGGCAAACTGCAAGTGATCCACCACTCCGATAGGTTCGGCGCCAGCACAGATGACGTTCCTGCAGCCTTCGGAAAGGCAGCCAAGAGTGCCTTGATATGGATCAAGGTAGCAGTGCTTTGAGTTACCGTCCAGCTTTATCGCAACAAACCTGCCGTTGTCAAGCCTCATGACTGCGGCGTCACCCATACCTGGCTTGACCACCGTCCGCACCCCTACCTCATGGTCATACTGCTGATAGACCCAGCTCTTGCTCGCTATTGTCGGGTTTGAGAGGAGTGACAGCAACGTCTTGCCAAGATTCGCAGGCATTTTCGGCTGCTTTACCGATGATTTTAATCTATCAAGATACGCGGGACGCTTGGTAGCCCTGTCTGCAAGCGGAGCATGCGCAACAAGGTGCGACGGCATCTTTGCCACCACCCTGCCACCGTGCCTGACAACAAGATCTCGGTGCCCCTGCACTTCGCCAAGTACCGAATAGCTGATCTCGTATTTGTCAAGGATCAACTGTAATGCAGGTAGCCGTGTCTTATCTGTGATATAGAGCATGCGCTCCTGCGATTCTGAAATCATTAGCTCGTTTGGAGTCATGCCACTTTCCCTTGCGCGCACTCTTGTGAGCTCTACGTCAAAGCCCTTGCCAAGGGTGTCTGAAGTTTCAGACAGGCAGCATGAGAGCCCCCCGCCGCCAAGATCCTTGATGCCCTTGATGCAACCCTGTTTTACGGCTTCCATGGTTGCTTCAAGCAGCAATTTTTCAAGGAAAGGATCAGGAATCTGGACGGCCGACCTGTTTTCCACTTCAAGCGCCTTTGATGCAAACGACGCGCCATGGATTCCATCCCGGCCGGTCGAGCCGCCTGCAAGCACAATTACGTCGCCCACATCAGCTTGGTTTGCGACAATGTCTTCTTTGCGTCCAAACCCAATGGATGCAACATCAACAAGGCAATAGTCCTCAAACGACGGATCGAATTCGATTTCGCCCCCGACTGTCGGGATGCCGATGCAATTGCCATAGTCGGCTATGCCCTTGACGACGTTTTTGAACAGCCACTTTGATTTTGCGACCGCCTTGCTCTTGCCAGTTATCGGCGCAAACCTCAGGGCATTGAGCACTGCTATCGGCCTGGTGCCCATGGACATGATGTCGCGTATCACGCCGCCAACGCCGGTGGCGGCGCCGCCAAAGGGCTCTACTGCCGACGGGTGGTTGTGGCTTTCAATGTGCACCGTCAGGACGTAGCCGTCGCCAATGTCAAGAACCCCGGCGTCATAGCCGGGCCCAACCAGTACGCGCTTGCCTTTTGTAGGCAATAACCGTAGGTATTTTTTCGATGATTTGTACGAGCAGTGCTCTGACCATTCAGCGCCGACAATATCCTGCTCGACCTCGTTTGCCTTGCGCTTCAGGTTCTCTTCGAGGTAGTCGAGCTCTTGCTTTGTCAGGACGCCCATCTATGCAATCGCCTTTTGCTTCAGATTGGAAACAAGTGACCTGAAAATCGTGATGGCGTCGTTCCCTGCGCCTTCTGCTGCAAGGATGCTTTCGCTCGCCCTCTCTGGGTGGGGCATCATGCCCATAACGTTGCCCTCTTCGTTGCAGATCGCCGCAATGAGGTTGGTCGATCCGTTGGGGTCATCATTGGAATACTGCAAAACAATCTGGTTCTTTTTCTTTAGATCCTTTATTATCTTGCTGTCGGCCATGTAGCGGCCTTCGCCATGTGCCACCGGGATGGCAAATGTCTGCTTTGGTGCAAACTGGCTTGTGAAAGGAGTCTTGTTGTTCTTGACCTCGACCTTTGTCCACCGGCACACAAACCGGAGTGAGTCGTTCATCATGAGGGCACCCGGCAAGAGACCAGACTCGACCAAGATTTGAAAGCCGTTGCAGATGCCAAGCACGGGCATGCCGTCCTTTGCCATCCTTTTCACTTCTTGTATAATTGGGCTATGGGCAGCGATGATGCCTGCCCGCAGGCGATCGCCAAAAGCAAAGCCGCCGGGGATTATCATTGCGTCGTAGCTGCTGATCCGGTCCTTGGTGTGCCACAGAAAGTCTGCTTGGACGCCTATGACGTTGTTTAGAACGTGGTGAACGTCGCGGTCGCAGTTGCTGCCGGGGAAAACAACAATTCCAATCTTTGCCATTACTGCGAGTGAGACTTGCCAGAGCTCGTATTAATATCTTCAGATTAGCGAATTCCGCACCAGCACTTAGTTGCAGTAGTAGTTCATGACAGCATTGTTTTTATCTTCGGCTGATTCTTGGAAATTGGCATGACAACAGGCGTAGTGCGCGACATCATGACAAAGCAGATAGTCATGATAGACCATGACAAGTCGGCACTGGAGGCTGCCAAGACGATGGCAGAAAAGGGCATCAGTTCCGTGTTCGTTGTCAAGGATGGTCAGCCTGTCGGTATCGTGAGCGAGCGTGACTTTATCAAAAAGATATGCGCCAAAGAACTGCCGATCGCGCAGGTGAAAATAGGTGACATCATGTCCAAGATACTGACAACTGCCGACCCGGAGACGCCTATAGAAGTCGCCGTGCAGAGGATGGTAAATCACAAGATACGCCGGCTTCCAATAATGGACGGCGGAAAATTGGTCGGCATAATCACCGTGACTGATCTTGCAAAACATCTGAGGACAACGCTATTGCTTGAAGGAGCGCTGGGCGACTTTAGTAGCAGCTTGGACGATGCCTTTGCTATAGAGCATGAAGATAATAAAAACACTAAATAGAAAAAGAGATAGGTTTCAGGTCGAGTTTGACGTGGTCTTTTTGTCCAGTTTTTCATCTGTGATTCGATCACGAGTATTGCAGCTGCCAGCCCAATGAATGCTCCTTGCATCGCTTCCACGATCATTGCCATTTCATTGACTCTACTTCCATTGCCAGTTATCGGATTGCCGGGAAACCTCGTAATTACCCAGATCACCATCAGAACCACCGTGCCGCCAATTCCAATCCCATACCCATACCCATCTTCGCACCATAGACAGGGCCCAGAAGAAGACCTGCGCAGCTCCTCCCACGAAAAAGAGCGTAGTACCATTTGGGTTAAAATTCAGCATGTTTGGGGCCAACATCAGGTGCAGTATGCCTGCTATGGCAGTAGCTGCAGCCGCTGTATAGTAGAGCACTTTTGTTTTCATATCTCCAATCAGACCTCCTTCTTTTGTGCATCAGTATTCAAAGTTCAGCTCAAGGCTTGATCCTCTTCTTCCACTGTAGCAATCTTGTCCGTTCCGTCTGGGTAGGCGACATAGACTATGTACGTGCCAGGCGGCACATCTATAAAGTACTGGCCGTTGACAAAGACAAATGCGCTTGCCGCAAAGTCTGTTCCTTGCTGTACCGCTAATACTGTCGCCCCTATGGCAGGCAGACCGCCGGGACCATCGACATAACCGTGCAAAAATCCGGGCTCCAATCCGGGCGGTATGGTCTGGCTAACATTAGCGTCAGGCAGGACGCCTCCGCTTATTATAAAGCCTGCAAGTGCTATTTCACCAATTATTCCCGCCGCAGTATATGCGACTATTCTGGTGCTCTCCTTTCTTGTCGGCAATTCTTCACTTTTTGGCGCAGCTTCTATTTTCTGGATGCTTGGCGATGGCGCCGATGGTTTCCAAGGCCACCAGTGAATTCGTCTGTGACTTCTATCACTCCGAGTCGGATATCTCTGAGCATTTCCAGCGTCAGCTTTTGGTTTGTCACGTAATGCGTGTAGTTATCATAGATGGCGAGGCTCATGCCTGTCTTGCCGATTATGTAACTTCGGACTTCGACGTTTAGACCCGGCTTTGTAAACACTTCGACCAAATACATTGGGACGACGTTTGGGTTCTCCATCTGGCGAAGGAGAAGGTCATCTATGAGTGCTGGGTCCACTTTTGGAAGGTACTGCCAGTATTTCTGTTGCAGTTCCAAGAACTGATCCTTTATTTCTACTACTTCGCTCATGCACGATCTCTGCACAAGGTCAATGATATTTCCTCTTTAGCAGATTCACTCAACCTTTTAACAAGTCAACTTTCATAATTCTTGGTTAAGAAGCCCGTTCTGGAGTTTTTGTGCTCATATGCAGAATATATAGACGGTTGCGATATACAAATGAAAATCTTAATTATCACTTGTAGAATATTTACACATGGAAGCCTCATCGGAGCGTTCTCTGGCCTCCGAGTTGTTTATGGGGCTTGCCAGCGAAACGAGGTTTCCATACTTTCTTCGCTGAGCAAAAAGCCGGCCAAGCTCAGTTCTCTATCTAGGGAACTTGGCATTACCGTTCAGGATGTACATCGAAATTTGAACAGACTTTCGCAGGAGGGTCTTGTAAAAAGGCTTGACGGCATGTTCTATGTGACAGAATATAGCATGGTAGTGATGAAGCAGGTTCCAGATTTGCTTGTCATGAAGAAGAACAGAAAATTCTTTTAAGATCATATCCTTGTGGATGCTCTTCCTGCCAAGTTCCTTCAGAGAATTGGTGCTCTGGAAAATTGCAGGACGATAAGCAGTGTGACGGCTGTTTTCAGAGCTTGAAAAAGCTCCAGTCATCATCAACTAACTCGCTGAGAATAATCGTATCTCAGGCTTGGCCAAGGGAAGACGAGATGCTCATTGATAGGGCTAATAACGGAGTCAAAATTTCCTCGCTAGTCGGCCATAACACAATATTGCCGACAAATGTAATTGAAAACATCATGCAAAGGATCAATGAATTGATTTCAAAAGGTATCTTTGAAAGGAAGATGATGGAGTGGGTAAGCGTCGCTCTTTTCATCGCTGACAGCCAAGAAGCAACCATTGCGTTTCCAAATACAAAGAGAGAGGTCGACATGAACACAATGTTCGTATGGGAAGACCCAATGTTCTGCGAGTGGTGTTCCGACTACTTTGAGTACATGTGGAAGGATTCCAAGCCGTTAGCATGAGCAAGATCAAAGTGTTAGAATACTAGGCAGTGCCAGTCGCCTTGACAGTGCAGTTGCTGACGACAGGGTTGAATATGCGCAGCTCTTCGCATAGCTTTTTCACGATCGCTTCGGCGTCTTTCTCTGATTTTGAGCTCACGACCATCTTTAACATCTTTGCTGACCTCACAGATTGCACGTTTGAATAGCCGCCCTTGACAACAAGGTCGCGATGTATGGTCTCGCCTTCAGGGTCGTTGATGTAGGGCTTGTTTTCAATCACTACCTGCACTACGAACTTTGGCACAGGTTCCCAAAGATTCATGCGATTTAAATACATTCTTTACATGAACCGGCCAAAAACTTTGGTGAACAAAAGGAACGTTCCAATCGATGGTGGGATCAGCCCTAGCATGAACATGTTTGGCTTGTCTTCGCCAGGGATGTCGGAATTATTGAGAGCTACTATCACGATAAAGAATGAGATAAAGAGCGTCACCACAAAGAATACTGCAGCTCCTATCATGAAGGCAAGCAGCTTGAGGTTATCACGCCTTGTTCTTACCGTGTGCGCCAACTCTGGTAACTAGAGTATCCAAGCCGTAGATTAACCTTTTCCAGAGTGCACTTTTGTCCACGATAGAACCTGACATTTTTACACCGCTTAGAGCCTGAAAAGTGCCAAGACAATAATAGTTACAATTAACGTGTCTGACTTTAAGAAATGATAGCGGGCGAAGCCCGCAAATTGTGTATATGTGCCTTTTTTAGAAGTCCCCGACCTCTACAAAAACCACTGCTTTGCAATGGATGCAGTGCGTTACTCCTAAGACCTCTCCGCGCCTTTTCAATTTAGCAGGTATTATTTCGTGATAACCAAAAAAGCACTGTATTGCTTGCTTAATCTGCATCCTCAAACACCCGTTTGAATATGTCCATGTTCCACTTGCAATCATCACGAATAAAGAGCAGTGGACAGAAAGGCGAATCGCTCCTGATTAGAAAGGCTCCGTGACAAAAGAGGCAGATTGCCTTAACCCAGTAATCGAGCCTATTCAATAGCATCCATTCCTCCTCTGATAACTCCTATTTTTCGACTGACGTTTGAGCCTGCATACGGTGCACATTCCATCGACTGCATCAGGAAAAATAACAATCTTGCATTTCTTGCAAAGCGTTTTACCCTCTGCAATGAGCCTGTTATTGATTGCCTCCTGCTCCCTGATTGCCTGTTGAATCTCTGCCAGTCTATCAAGCAAAAAGCCTCCACTCCCTGATTATTTCGCCAATCGTGTATAGCCAGAAATACGTAAGAGGCTCATGCTCTGCTGTCTTGCACTCCATCAGATGTTTTCTAAATGAGCACAAACCCTCTACGTTGTAGGCATTCGGTGTTTTTCCGCAACTGCATTTTAGGGTAAAAATTAACTCGGTGCCTGCTGTCATGATAAGCGCCTCCCGCATTCGCAATTCTGGCACTCACAAAAGCCAAAACCGCATCCGTTGCATCTCTGTTTAGCCTGCTTGCAGGAGGGACAGAATGCCAGAGCGCAATAGATAGCACTCAAGCAGATGGAACCTCCTGCAATGGTCTCTCCTGATGGAATGGACAGTAAATGACTGCATCAAATACGTGCGAGACCTCTGTTGTAAAGAGGCATTCGGAGCACTTGAGCACTTTTTTAATTCCGTTCAATTTCCTCCCTCCTCTGATGTTGTCGTGACCTGCTTTCCTGCTCTCTGCTCTCGCTCTGCATACATTTTGAAACGTATTTCATTGACCAGTGAAATGACGGCTTTTCTTAGTTCCTGCTCTGTTTCGTCGAGTGTCCTGTGCTTGTTTGCTCTGACTGTTTTGATAGGCTCCCCGCATTGCGGGCACACTATGGCGACCTTTTCATCAGTGATTTTTACCCTCAATTTCAAAAAGGTAATTTTGTGATAACAGCCAGTGCACCAAATAGTAAAAATGGTGAGCATGTCACCAAGTGCATAATGCTCACCATAGATGTATGCCATCAATATTCACCTCCATGCAAACCCCAGAAGCAAGCGTGACACACTCTTGTCAGCCTGAGCAGTGTTTTCCACGTGACTTTATTCGGGCAGTCGTGGCATTCTTTACATTGACACTGCATCAATAGTCCCTCCTGCTCCTGTTGGCTAATTGGAACCTGACTGCATCACTGCAATCAGAGACCTCAACGCCTGCTCTCCTGAGCATTTCCTTGACCTCTTTTGCTGTCTTTTCTTGCAATCATTTCACCTCCAAATTGATTGCATTTTGCTGAGCTATAGCTCCCTGTATGTAACAGAAATTTACAGACAACTATTCCTCTCCCTCCTCTTCATCATCGTCCTCTCCTGACTCGTGCTCGTGCTTTGCTTCTGGCAATGCGCCTCCCTCTCCCTTTTCTCCGAAAAGCGCAGCGAAACGCTCTTTTGCCTTCTGTAATTCCTCTGCTAGTTCTTGGAACTCTAGGTAGTATTTTGCAGCGGTGCCAATGTCTCTCCATCCTACGTTAAGGGTAATTGCCTGCTCTAAGCGAATGCCCGACCTGACAAGAAATGAAATGTAGACTTTTCTTAAATCATGGAGCCTCAGAGCGTTATCTATTATTGGACGATTCAGTTTATCCTTGACAATATTGCCTGCGTCGTCTTTTCTGAATTGACCTATGCCAAGAGCCAGACATGCTTCTTTTAGAATGCGGGATACTCGGCTAATGCTAATTTCAATGAGCCACTCTCCAGCCTGCTTTTTGCTGACATAATCAATAATGCGCTTTTTGGTCTCTGCATTGTAAAAGTTAATGTCCCACTCTTCATCCTTTTTCTCCAGCAAATGCCAAATGAAATTATTGCCGACTACCTGAACGAATGAAGCATTTTTGCCTCTCTTGTTTTTCCACTCTCCGCCCACTTTGGTGCCCCAAAGACCTTTTCCTGTCTCTCTGGCTCCCGTCCTGACTCCTATTCTTGGCTTGACTTGCAGGATAAACTCAATCTGCTCTCTCTCCTCTGGTCTTGCAATTTCAACTGCTTTTGCAACTATCTTTTGATAGAGCTGCGGGAAATCTGGCAGTTTCAAAAGTTTTGGCTTTCTTGGTGCAGGCTTGAGACCTCTTGTTAGATCGTCAATGTCTTTAATTTGCTGTCCAAATTGCCGAATTGCAATAGTGTGAGTGTATTTTGAGCCTGCTCCTACTGTCCCAATGTATTTGTTATAATCCTGCTCTGTCCAATCTTTAGGATTCTTTTTGCCTACGAATTGCCAGAAACGCTCTGCTACGTTTAACTGGTCAAGAAACCAATCAGGATAGTAATTGCCTCTGCCATAGATTCTCTCTGCAACACTTTTGACAACTTCATACGGAGAATCGACTTTGCCGTCTGCATCATACCTCCAAAAGTATTTTTTTCCTGTTGTTAATTCGAGTTTCACTTTTTCATAGTCCTGTTTTGCCTGCTCGTTGCCACTCTTTAGAGCCTGCTCAACATCTGCGACCATGTTTGAAACGCTGGACTTGCTATAGTGCCTCCCGAACTCTGACTTTATGAGACCTGCAACATCACGAATGCTGAATCTATCAGGATGCTCCCTGTTCCAAAAAAAGGCAGCATACGCATGTTGAGGCTCCCACATTCTCTCCCGAACCATAATGATTGCTATTTGATTGCAGTATATAAGCAATTTGCAATCAGATATATGGGTTATCCAAACCGCTTAAATTGGCTAATTTGTTACAAAAACCCCTCTGAAATGCTACCAAAAGGCTATAAAACAATACTGTTACAGGATTACGGAGAGCGGGCAATTTTGGTAGATTCAGTTCCAGAGGTGAAAAGAGAAGCGGTAACATACAGACTCCCTCCGAGAATACTTAAAAAAATCAAAGAAGAATCGAGCAGGAGCGGGCATACAAATAACAATGTCGTTGAATTATGGCTATCAGACCACATTGCCGAATTAGAAAAGCCAAGATTCACGCCATACAAAATAATCAATAATTCAAAAGTGGTGCTCTATGACCGTCAAGAGTCAGAACTGGTTATAGTCTATTTGGCAGAAGATTCGGACGAGCTGATTCACTTGGAATGCGAAAAGCACGTTGGCTTTAAGAAATGCGATCACATCGACTTTGTTAAAAACATCCCGACCATAAAGGAATGGATTAAAGAGGCAAAAGCAGAGACAAAATACTAGTTACAAAAATGGAAGGGGAGAGAATGCCTCCCTAGACATTCTCTTTTTTAAACACATAACGGAGCACTGTTACAATCGCAACCGAGACCACTACGCCAACTATGACTCCTGCATCGATGCTCCCTGTGAACTCGATTTTACCATTCAGAACACCCATCCAAAGTAGACCAACCGCATTCAAAGTAAGAGTCACTATCAGGAACAATATGATCACGTTCTGCATCATCTTGTCTGCTTTGAATCCTCCGTTCTGATTCTGGCTCTCTGTCATTCAATCTCTCTCCCTGCTCCTATGCTCCGTAGACTCTGAAATCATCGAATTGTACTGCATAACTCTGTGCTCCTCCGTTGAGGTTGATGTTTTGTGCTCCCCATCCGATTTTATTTGATGCTGACTTATGCAAATTGCTTGCATGAGCAGTATTGCCTGGATTCAATTGAGTCCAAGAGGCTCCTCCATTATCGCTAAATTCAATTCTAACAAAGAGCTGACCTGTTGCCTCCCACCATGTTATACGCATTTTGTACCATGTTGCATCATTGATTGTTTGACTGATGTTGCCTGTTGCAATTTCGCTTTTTATTCCTGCATTATTCACTATCACGAACCATGTTTTAGTTACAATATCGCTCCTCCTGTGAATGCCCGCACAGTACCAGTTATTTGCATCTATGTACCTGAAATAGACTCCTGCTCCATGAATGGGAGTTGCGCCACTGATCGCATCAAGCATGAAATATGTTTCAACCTGTCCAATGTTCCTGCCTCTGATGTCTACTCCGTTAATGGTATTACCGCTAGGGATATTTGGAGCAGAATTGAGACTACTGCCTGACCTGTTATCGACTATTCTAACGCTAGGGTTAGTTGTTGGAGAGTCGTTAGGTGATGTCAAAGTCACGTTTGAATCTATTGTGTAATCTCCAAGTACCATTATACAACCCTCCTAATGTAGACAAAAACAAATTCTGTCTTTTCTGTATATGATGGATGGAATGTCAGCGATGTACTGACAGCATCGTAAATGATGTTTTTCTGCTCTGCCTCGCTAAACTCTACGTATGTTGCAGGTACCGTTGCTCTATGCTGTCTTGCAGGATATGATGTTTCAAGCAGAGTGCCAAAAGGAGTAAACCGTAACTGTTGCCATACTCCCGCACTTATCTCCTGCTCATAAGTAATTTCTACGTTAATGTGTGCTCCAAAAATTGCGTTATCTTTTCTGCAATCAATCAGTACATTTGGAATCCACGAATAGCCATTGAATTGTGATGCCACTAGCAGAGACATTGGAGGCGCATCATTCTCGAATCCATCAGTGACAAGCAGAGACATTGCAGGAGGCTCATTGCTAAACTCCTCTGCTGTCAGCAGAGACATTGGAGGAGGCTCATTAACAAAAGTCTCTGTTACCAGCAAGAGCATCGTTGGTGCCACCGTTGACAGCATACCTCTCCTGCCAATTACCTGAGCCGATTCTTGCACTGCATCAAACAATCTTTGCAATGTCATTGAGCCACCACCACCGCTGCGGTAAGAGTGACAGAGGTGCCATCACTGCTTGCAGTTTGAATGATTATGTCTTTTCCAGCGGGCAGAGTCATGCCTACGTTGCCGAAGTCAATCGTTTTGCTCCCTATATCGGTAAAATATGCCGGCTTGTTTGGCAAAAATACGGAAATGTCATTAATCAATACCTGAACGTGTCCTTTTGTTTTGAATGCGCTATCTGGCACCAGCGAAACGTATAGCACCCGCATTGGTCTCTGAGTCTCGTTTTTGAATTTCAAAGAGGCTCCCTGAGCCAATGTCTGAGCAGTCGTTGTGAGCCTGTCGTTTATCATCCTAGCCCACGAATAACCGCTAGACTGGACTACAACGCTCTCTCCTGTTTTTGGATCGGAAAAAGAAAAACTGGAGCCTGTTAAGGCTCCAGCGAAACCTCCGATTAGCGCAGTGATTGCAGAGATTAGCCCCATTTCTCTATATCACCTTGCTAACCACTTTGCCGAATGCACCGACTATTCCGTATTTCCACACTAGGATGCCAAACACGACTACCAGACCTCCCGCTATGTAAACCCAATACGGACGCAGTGCATCAGCAAAACCCTTGAGTCCTATCTTTATCTGCTCTCCTATCCAGTTTATGCCTCCTACTATTCCACCACTAGCCCAAGAGAAGAATCCACCAATGCAGGAGATAGAAGTTGCCTGCGGATTAATCAGGAACTCCTGCCATGAGCAACTAGCCATTTTTTAGTTGCTCCCTCCTACTTCTGGTAGAACTGGTAAACCCTGACCTCCTGAGCGTCTGCAATGTTTACCGTCAGTTCTGTTTTATCCTCCTGCCATGTGAACGGCTTGTGGAACAGAGGATAGAGACCAGTTACCGAATGACCAGAGACGGGATAGCGCAGCACCTCCATTGCTTGCAGAGCCTCTTCATCTATATGGTCAAATACGGTAATTTCTCCATCAGGCTTGAAAATCACATACAGCTGCGCTATGTTTGTAACCGTTGGGAAGAATAGCGCAATCTGAGTAATTGTGCCCTCTTTGAGCAGATCTCTTGCAATGTCTTTTTCACCAGTGCCAAGAGATGCTGTCTGTCCCTCTTTGAACCTGATGGTTTTGTCTGCAACAGTGTGACCGTAGTGAATGTAAGTGTCTATCGTGACAGAGCCAGAAGTGCTATTTGCATTGCCTGCATTGGTCAGCGTGTCAATTTCGTATGCAATGCGAATAGGCTGGTCTGGCATTTCTATTGCAACAGGCAGAGTAAACTTCATCGTGTCAGTGCCACTTGAGGAGGCATTGATATTAGTTCCTGTTACAGGGAGAGTGAGACCAGTTAGCAGATGATAAAGATGATTCAGTCTTGCTCCTGCAATCTTCATTATGTTGTCGTTGCCTCTGTCCTTTATCTGAAAGTCCTTTATGCCATTGATAGCGATAGCAGTTACAGAGCCTCCCGCTCCCTGAGTCAGAGAGAGAGCTACTGCAAGAGTTATGCTGTCAATTTCACCGAATGGTTTTACAATCAGCTCTCCGCTATCTTGCGGGATTGTAGACAGAGCCTTTGAAACGCTCTCTATCTTGTCCCACTCGACCTCTACCTGAGCAACTTGATTCTTTGAGTTTTTGGCGATTGCACTAGATGCCATTATGGAACCATCCTCCCTGCGAATACGTCAATAATGCCATCTACAAGAAATATCGAAGAGGCACCGAGCAGAAACGGCGACAGGAATTGTATGCGGAAAAGCGCAGCGAAAACAAGAGAACCAAGCCCGATAACAAGGTTAGTGTAAATTCCAAACCAAGCGGGCAGTCTGTCCAGCACGTATGCATAAGTAACGAATGCACCCGCTGACGACATAAAAGCGACTGCCGTTTCGGAATGGCTAAGCCCTCCGATTTTGAAGGACTTTATCTGTTGAACTACTGACTGTTGTTCAGCCATCATTGGAATATACGGTAATTACTCTTATTAGGACAGAGCAGGAGAAATTTCATTCCTGCATTTTGCAATTACCGCGTCTAGTTAAGAGTGAATCACGCAATTACTATCAATGGTAGCCAAAAGTGGGCGAAAGCCAAAACCTGCAAAAGATGTGATCATTAAAATGAAGCAAGCGGGAGCCTCGACCTCTGAAATAATTGCCAAATTGGGAATAAAGACCAAAGAGGGAAAAGACTATGTTTATCATGTAATTACGGAGGCACGAAATAAGGGACTTTTGAAACCAGAGACCGCACTGGAGAATCCTGCATCTCCTGCTCCCTCCAGTAGTGGCTCTGATGGACTCATTATCGAAGAGGCACCAGTTGCAGAAGAGGCTCAAGAGGTTAGCGGAATGTATGCAGAGCGAAAAAATGAAGAAATGCCAAGAGCCAATTTGCCAATTTTTCAACATCCCACGCCTGACTTAACTGGAGAAAATGCCAGACAGGATATAACGCCTCCTCAAGATTCAAACCTTGATAATCCTGATGTAAGCGCACCTGTTGATGAAGGGACAGAGATAGACCTCTCAGACATTACCGAACTCCCGATAGAGATAGAGGATAAAATATTCAGGAGGAGAGGACTGGAGCCACTGACAGAGCAGGAAAAAGAGAATATTCGCAATCATGGAAATGTCATGATTGCAAAGCGCATCCATCTCAAGCATCCTCTTGGAGATGTTATCAACTATGCAAAAGCGATCATCAAACCAGTTTTAACAAGAGTAGTGGGACGCAAATTTACCAAAGATGTTGAGGAGCAGGAAAAAGAAGAATCTGATGCCATGAAAGAGTATGAGCGATTGCAAGCGAAAAAGCAGGAGGGACACTAATTGCCACACTGCATTATCTGTAGTTCAAAGAATGAATGCCAACTGCTAAAGGGTAGATTCTTTTGCGCAGAGTGCAGGAATGATTTGGCAGCTGTTGAAATTGACAACAGCAAATTCCATGCAATGATGGAATACCTGAGACTTGCAAGAGCCAAGAATGAAAAACGCATTTCCGAAGAGCAACTTAACGGAGGCATGACGCAAATTGAGATCGCACTGATGGACAATATCATCAGGAGGGTAAATGATGCAAAACGCTCCTAGATTCAGATGGAATAAAGACCTCTGTTGTCTGATTCATGACAGAGAGAGCGGAAAAACTACTGTTGCATTAGACCTAGCAAAGAGAGTGCCAAAAACAAAGATAATCGTGCTCAATTCCAACTTTGAGCACGCATACAGGGACATTGCTTACAAAATTGTCAAACCAAAATTCTATACTACGGAAATTCTTGATGCATTTATCAAGTATCTCCGTCAGCATGTCAATGTTCTTGGCATAATTGACGACATAGACCTATACAAACCGCAATACTCTATGCAACTGGAGAGTCTTGCAATCAATGGCAGGCACCAAAACGTAGGACTGATAATAATGTCTAGGAGAGTGGTTGGACTCCCTAAGACATTTTGTAAGTGTGTAGACCTCCTATACTGCGGATATACGAATGCAAAAAGCGACCTAGAGACCATTAGCGAATATTTTGATGCAAAAGTTGCTCAAGTTGTCCCCACACTACCGCGAAAATACAAATTTGCAAGATGGAGTAAAAAAGACCCTGACAATATCGTCATCATAGAGAGTGGTAAATCCCTTTGACAAATTCGGAAATTGGCTTAATCATTATCGCCATTAGCGGAGCACTGACAGGCTTTTCTTTGCTGATGATATGGAGCGATAGAGATGTTTGAGCAACTGAAATTATATTATCACTCTGTCATGTTTGCATGGAGTCTACGGAGATTCTATAGCAGTATTGGAGATATGATGAATCATGCAATGGCAATGGGAGAGGCAATGAGCAGAGACCAGAAGATAGACCAGACACTAGGGAGTGTAAAAGGAAAAATTAAACTGAAGAAATGAGGGGAGCTACTTGATTAACTACGAATATTTGTTTAGTAGTTATCAAGCAGGCATACACATTTTTTAATTCTCTAATTTTGTCTGCTTGCACTCTGCATTTTTGATTGCAACAGTTGCACCGTATTTTTTCAGTGCCGTTGCTGTTGGCATGTCTCTCTGTATGCGGTATAGGTCTCGTGCACTTTGAGCACCACATAAAGCCCTGATAGTAAAAATCGCTCCCTATTGGCTTTCCAAAAAATTTACAGGAACCTTTGCAATCGTTCATCAGGCTCCCTCCATTGCTCTTGCATACTTGAGCAGTTTTTGCATCGCTTCTGTAAGGCTCTCTGCAGTGTCAGCATCAATCGTCCGTATGCTCTTGACATAATGGACATTATGCACAACAGGAATAGCACCGATAGCGGCTCTTGACGCATAGCGTACGAAAATGTCGATAGAGTCTTTTCTAACATAGAAACCCTCCACAGCATAGCCGTCATCATTCTCCATCAGCGCCATCCTCCGCAATGATGCTGACCGATATGTTCATTGCAGAAGTCTCTCCCGCATGTCAGGCAGTTTGTGACTGGGTTTAGTGCGTCATGTCTCCCGCAAATTTCGCAATAGTCTTTTCCGCATTTCCACACTAGCGACCACTCCCGACTAAATGAACGTGCTCGTCAATTCTGATGATTCTTTGATAATCCAATTTCTTGAGAGTCTTATACCGAGATGCTTTTGCAATCTCTCTCCAGCATATCCACCCTATGCCTCTCCTGACATATCCAATTTGGACATAGAGCCTTTTCATTTCATGACCGCATACTTTGCATCTCTTGGCGTTAGGTCTTTTTTTCGCCTGTTTTGTGCTTAATGAGACCTCAGACATCACAAAACCTCCTTATATTCAGCATAGAGTCTCAATACGCACGAAATATGCCAAAATGATGATATTGCCTGAGTCAAGCGCTTACCCTCCCTGCAATGATTTTGATTTTTTCGCACTTGATGTAATGTGTGCCTAATTCTGTTATGTCCTTGCAGAGTTTACCACACATGCAAGCGTAAACTTTGACCTCTCTATCTTGGTAGATTATTTTCTCCTGCACTGTTGGACTGTTGGGTATGGGTCTCTGTATTGGACTCGGAGGAGGATTGAATCTGTCTTTGTGCTCTGTCAAAAAGTGAGCTTGCAATGCTCCCGCACTTGTGCAGAGCCTCTCTGTTGGGCAGTAGGGACAGAGATAAAGAGCCTTGCTCTCTTGCTCCTGTCTCTCGTGCTTTTCGTTAAAGTGACTCATGCAATTTAGTGGCTCTGCAAACGCCTCCCCGCATTGGGGACAACAATATTTATTGCGATATTCTATTTTTGGAATGTCGCCATTTTTCAATTTCTCCCTTTTGTCATGGGTTAAGGCAATCTGCTCCATTTTCAGTTTAAGGTTAGCAGCTGCGGTTAGTTGCTTGATTACATCGACTTTGTATTTTATGGCTAACTCAAAAACTGAGCACTCTGCATCTGCTTTATTGATGGCTCCATCTTGCTCTTTTTGGATGGCTAGTTTTGCAAAGAATACCTCCTCTGTTACCTGATGCAGACTTTTTCCTGATGCCTCTGCAATCTTCTTTAGTTCATCCCTGATGGCACTGCTTATTTTCATAGTGACAGTGCCAGACTTTGCATCCTCTTCTTTCTCGGTCATTCTCTATTCAGTAGACCTCCTGACATTGCAACAGTAAACCTCCATAGCCTGACTCTTGCAAAGAAAAAGCCATAGGAATACTCAAATTCAAATTTGAAATGTTGGCGTTCAATGATTACCCTCATTGCCTCTTTGACCTCCGTTCAACCTGCTTGATTATGTCCTGTCTGCCGTAGGCTCTTGCAATGAGAACAGAGGCAATGTCTGCTAAGTCTGCATGATTGCCCTCTGCATCATTTTCCAACAGTCCTTTTAGTTTTTCATGTATGCGAATAACCGCTGTTTTGTATCCTTTTTTTGGTCTCCCTCTTTTGGAGACAGTTTCGCTCTCCCGCACATGACAAGAAGTTAAGCAGGAAATTTAATCGCTTAGTGATTTTTCCTGTCCATGTTTACTTATTCCTAGGAAAAGGATTTTTGAGAGTGGTATTGTGCTATCTTGGACGCTTTTGCTGTCCATAATGCGCTTTTCGAGCCTGATTCTTTGATTCTTAGGAAAAGGCTTTTGTGGACTACTTTAATGATTTCGTACCACCTTTAGGAGCATGGACAGACACGTTTTTTGTGCTCCCGCTGCCACTCTGCAGCCACTCGTGACCCCAAAAAATCCATCTTGGACACTATCTTGGACGCATAATTGTCCAAAATAGCCCTTTTTCACGCACACCTAACGCCTTAACGGTGTTTCCAGAAACGCCGTTTAATTAATAAAACGCAGTACCATTAGAGCGCACGAGGTCACGTAGCTCAGCCTGGCCAGAGCGGCTGACTTGTAAACTTCGTCAAGAGATCAGCAGGTCGTGGGTCCAAATCCCACCGTGACCTCTTAATTAAAATTCAAGATGTACTTTCCAACGATTGTTGGAAGGCAATCTGGCGTACCAAGGAAAGGAATTCTGCAGATGGTAGGAAATAGAACGCTTGGTGAAAGAAATTGCTTTGTAGGTAGAAAAGTCAGGCGCAAGATATGACGGCATCCTTGGTATCACTAATGGAGGCATCATACCAGCAAAGCTGTTGTCACGCTAACTAGGACTTGACATCATTCAGTTCGTGCCGGTGCGCAACAAGACTATGATAAAGCCAGATATGCCAGTTCTAGACACTGCCAAGAAGTACTTGGTAATTGATAATATTTACGATACTGGCGACACCTATCATAAGGTGATAGATGCATTGACAGAATTCAACTGCGATTTTGCGTTCTGCATGAGCAGGTACAAGAGACACTGGATAACGGCAAAGGTACTCGACCACAACAGGTGGATCGTGTTCCCTTGGGAATAGTCTAGCTCTCTCTCCAGATAGCTTTAGTTTTTGCCAGTGCGACAAAGCCAACCAAGTAGGCAATCAGCACTGTAAAGCCAAAGCCAAGCGACCACCCTTCCGGCAAGGTATCCATGCCTATGATGTACTGGATTATCAGCGATGCATGGGTAGTAGGCATAGCATAGGCAAGTGGCTGCAGCGCCGGCGGCATGATGTCTATTGGGTAGAACACTGGCGGCAGGATCGCCAGTATCACGTTGACAAACGAAATGACCTGTGTCGCATTCCGCATGTGGAGCATATGCGATGAAAGGAAGAATCCTATCGCCGACATTGACCCCCAGATAAGCAGGATCGTGGCGACAAGCAGCGGGATGCTAAATATCGGCGCGCCAAAGAATATGACAAGGGATGCCAGTACGACTAGCGCGGGCAATCCAAACAGCAATTCCGATAATGCAAGTCCCATCATATAGGTCAGCGGCGACACAGGTGACGCAACAAACACATCCTGCACCTTGTATTCTGTCTTGTAGAAAGAGATGTCTTGCCCGAGGGCAAGGCCATAGCCCACGAGCGCCATAACCAGGCTTCCTGCGACTGCAAAGTCAGTGTACTGGCCACCACTAATGACAAAGAGCACAAACAGAAGCGAAAATGGGCTTATGGCTGTGAAAACGAGTGACATTGGGTTCCTCCGCAGCCACAGCACGCCCGTCATGTAGGCGATGAGAAACGCCTGCCTTACAGGCAGCATCATGCTAGCCTCTGCCATTCTGGTCATCTCCAATGCCGCCTCCTGCGAGGTAGACAAACACATCGTCAAGCGTTACCGGCGAAACGGTGAATGCAAGGTTCTTGCGCAGCGCAAGCTCGGACAGCTCCCGAACAGCCGACTCGAATGTGAACACACGCAGCATCCCGGCTCCCGTGTCGACAACAGAGCCGTACGACCTTAGAACGTCAACGTCAAGTCCGTCCCGCGCAATGTCCACCCTAATGTTCTGCGGTATCACCTTGCGCAGCTCTTGGATTGTCCCCTGCGCGATCACCGTGCCCCTGTCGATAATGACGATATAATCGGACAGCATTTCTGCCTCGTCCATGTAGTGTGTCGTCAACAGTATCGAGCCGCCCTTGCTCTTCCAGTCCTTTATAGCAGACCAGACCTGCCTCCTTGACACTGGGTCAAGCCCGATGGTGGGCTCGTCTAGAAACAAAAGCTCGGCGTCAGTAGCCATCGCCATCGCAACCAGAATTTTCTGCTTCATACCTCCTGATAGATTCATTGCAGGCTTGTCTCGCGCTTCGTACAGTTCGAGCTTGCGCAGGATCTCTTCTGTTTTTTCTTTGGCAGTCTGCTTGTTTTCACCCCTTATCTGGAGCCAGTTGTAGACGTGATCCCAAGACGTCAGAGCCCTGAGGGGCCGGCCCTCCTGTGGCACGATGGAAATGAGCTCCCGTATCTGCTTTGCTTGGCTTGTAACGTCGTAGCCAAGCACGCGGATATTGCCAGAGCTTGGCATCAGTTGCGTGGCGCACATGCGCACAAAGGTAGTCTTGCCTGCCCCGTTCCTTCCAAGCAGCGTAAAAATTGTGCCTGCTTCTACCTTGAGCGAAACATCTGACAGCGCGGCCTGTCGGGCATCCTTATATATCTTGGTGACGCTGGCCGCATCTATTGCAAGCACGAGATCGGTGCGCAATCCTCTAATGTAGACTTTATGTTAAGAGTGAAAGTGAGAACGGTCACCTGTCGCAGCCCCTCTGGAACTTCAGGCAACCATGCTGGTCGCAGTCGTATACCACCCCGCATTTTGGGCATTGGTGCGAATGGAACTGGCCTGTCAGCACAAAGTCAAGGAGCAGAGTTCTGTATCTGTCGTAGGAGAAAAATGTTGTTGACACAATTGTTGTTAGTTGCTGCTAGAGGCAGACAATAGACCAATGATCAACGACCTTTTTATTGCAAATCCTGCCAACCAGTATCGTAAAAACCGCCCTTCCGAAACCAGACCGTGATTCCTCTGGACGGACCCTGCTCCCCTTTGCAACAGGGTCTTCCAGCCGCCTTTTTAGATATGCAAATAAGTCCCTCTGTGCAAGGTACGCCATAAATGAGAAGGGAATACATAATCGCCAGAATTGAGGCGTCACAGGACGGAAGCCCGTACGTCTATGTCACCTTCAACGACCCAAAAGAGTACAAGCCCGATAGGCCCAACATGAACCCGTTTGGCTCAGGCGTGGCGACTTTTAATTCGATAGAAGACCTTATGAAGAACATGCCCAAGGTCATGGCAAATATTCCCGGGCTCGGCGGAGGGCTGACAGAGTCCCCGACGATAAAGCTGAGCATGAGGGAGTACCAGGATATGGGCATCAAGGTCGGCGACAAGGTCTATATCGAAATACAAAAGACAGAGAGCAGTGGCGTCTAGCTGTTGTTGTATGCAACAAGAGGATGCTTTGATTTAAATACAGAGGCTGCATAATATACACTCGGTTGGAACAGCAAAAGAGCAGAGTGCGTGCCGAAGTAAAACTCCCCCTGATACTTATCCACACTCCTTTTGGCCTTAAGTTCTTTGACAGGGTCGCCAAATGGCGTGCGGCCAAAGTGTATGCAGACTTTAACACGTACCTGATGCCAGCGATAACAGGTCTTGCGATCTTCCTCATAATAGGTTCGCTCATGATCATGTTCTCCAACTCCACTGCAAGGGGTGCTGTAGCCGACGTAGGTCCTCAGGCCAACTTGCTTATCCCCGGCCTCAATCCATTCCTGCCGATAACTTATGGATGGGCAGCACTCATTATCACGATCATCATTCACGAAGCAGGACATGGCATTGTCGCCCGCGTCTATAACATCAGAGTTGACTCGACTGGTCTTGTGCTGTTCCTTGGTCTGCCCATAGGCGCCTTTGTCAACATTGAAAGGGATGAGCTGAACAAGGCGACGCTGAAGCAAAAGAGTGCAGTGCTCACAGCCGGCCCGCTCAACAACATGATACTGGCCGGCGCTTCGCTGTTTGCACTGTTCTTGGTAGTTTCGACGCTTACGCCGCTTCCGCCTGATCCAGATGCCCCACAGTTTGGCGTGATGGTCGCCAATGTGCGCGGTGGATCTCTGTCAGAATCAATCGGGATGCAGCCTCAGTCAGTCATACAGTATGTGGACGGCCAACGGGTCGAAGCCATCGAAGACTTGGGGCCTTTGCTCAGGGACAACCTTGGCAGGACCATCGATATAACTTGGGTTGACAAGTCCTACAATACCATAACTCGGCAGGTGACTCTGCCGGCTGCGGTGGAGCCGGGCAGAGGAATATTGGGAGTCGACGTTACTCCCCTTTCGCCAGACGCTCAGCCAGTCCTTGACAGGTACAAGAGCGCGTTTGGCTCAAACCCGCTGGCACTGTTGTTGCCGCCAACGATGCAGCCGACAGTAGTCCCCTACTCTGACGTGATGGCCCCAAGATATACCTCTAGCGTTCTGGGCGACTCCTTTGTATTTGGGCCGGTGGCCAACCTGTTGTTCTGGCTGTGGTTCATCAACTTTAACGTCGGCATATTCAACGCGCTCCCTATCGGCCCTCTGGACGGCGGCCAGCTGTACGGCGCCCTCATAGAAAAGCGTGCAAAGTCAAAGGTGTTGGCCAAGAACGCAAACATGCTTTTGACGCTTGTCATGGTAGCCATAGTAGCAGCGGCTATACTGGTTCCCTACGTGCCTTTCGAATAATGCTTTTATAATGGAAATGCCGATATAGCTTCGGCTTATTACCGGTTTGTGCCTTATCCGATTTATTGTAGCCATGGGGCATAGCACTTTGGCGGTATAGCCAGACGAACGACAATGGGAGAATTGGAAAAGAACGAGAAAGTTGGCGAAATTATAGCACAGGAACAGGCAGCACCTCAAAAGAGAGGCAGGCCAGCCGCAGACATTGATAGTTCGGTCACAAAGGTGACCACCGAGAGCGAGGAGGCTGTGGGCAAGATAATACTAAAGTCCATCCCGCCCGACTCGCAGATAACGCTTGTGAGGTTTGAGGGCCCCAACATTGCCCTCTATACAAAGAATGCCAAGTTCGCACTTACCGAGCTTACGTATTATTTATCGTCCCTATCAAAGACTCTGAAAAAGAGGTTCATCATACGCACCGACCCATCGGTCAGGCTGCCTGAAGACCAGACGAGGCAGGCCGTAGTCAAGCTGTTGCCAAGAGATGTGCTTGTCTCTGCAGTGTTCTGCGATGATGCGACTGGCGAAGTAGTGCTTGAAGTCAGCAAGCCAGAGGCAATCGACCCGAACATGATAGTGCAGATCGCGCAGTCTACAGGATGGATAGCGCACACCAGACGCTCGCCCCACATCCCCTCAACCAGCATCAACACCATACACTCGACCCTCAAGGGATCGGCAAAAGAGAGAACAGACTTTATGCAAAAGCTTGGCAAGCGCATCTTTAGAGGGTCGCTTGTGGTAGGCAACGGCAATGGGAACGGCAGCGCACACTACCAGCAGCAGGCGGCGGTAAGCGAGCCTGGCTCGGCCAAGCCCCAGTCGTGGTCGACCAGCAAGGAAGAGGTGATGCTCTTTTGCCTTGGAGGAGTCAAGCAGGTTGGAAGGTCTTGCTTTATCGTAGTCACACCGGAGAGCAAGGTGATGCTTGACTGTGGAATCAACCCAGGAGAGATGTCGGGTCTTAATGCATACCCGCGGCTTGACTGGTTCAACTTTGACCTTGACGACTTGGACGCGGTGATCATTGGCCACGCCCACATCGACCACCAAGGGTTCCTGCCGGCGCTCTTCAAGTATGGATATAAGGGGCCGGTCTACTGCACCGAGCCGACCCTGCCGCTGATGACCCTGCTCCAAATGGACTCGGTCAAGATAGCAAACAGCAACGGCACGTACCTGCCGTACGAGGCAAGAGACGTGAACGAAGTGATCAAGCATTGCATCACGCTCCCGTACGGCAAACCGACTGACATTTCGCCAGACATCACCATCACGCTTCAGAACGCTGGCCACATTATGGGGAGCGCAACTGTGCACCTGAACATTTCTGGCGCGCACAACATCCTGTACTCTGGCGACTACAAGTACGCCAGGACGCAGTTGCTTGACAGCGCAGTGTCGATGTACCCGAGGGTAGAGACGCTCATCACAGAAAGTACCTACGGCAACACCACTGATGTCATGCCTGACCAGCAGGTCGTGTACCGCAGCTTCACCGAATCGATAAACAAGACGCTGATAGAGGGAGGAAAGGTATTGATCCCCGTCCCGGCGGTGGGAAGGGCTCAGGAGATAATGCTCGTCATGGCAAAAGAGATGAGGGAAGGCAGGCTTGTCGAGTCCCCGATATATATCGAGGGCATGATCTCTGAAGCAAGCGCAATCCACATGTCCTACGCCCACTACCTAGGATCAGAAGTGCGCAAGTCAGTGTCACAGGGCATCAACCCCTTCCAGTCAGAGTATTTCACAGTAATCAGCGGCCATGGCAAGCGTGATGACGTGCTCAACGATGAAAACCCGGCCATAGTGATGGCCACATCCGGCATGCTTGAAGGTGGCCCGTCGGTAGAGTACTTCAAGGAGCTTGCGCCAAATCCCAAGAACAAGATCATGTTTGTCTCGTACCAGATAAACGGCACACTTGGCAGGCGCGTCCTTGACGGGGCCATGTCGGAAGTCAGCATGATGGACAAGACGGGCAAGGTCAAGGTAGTGCCCGTCCGCTGTCAGACGCAAAAGATAGACGGCTTTTCAGGCCACAGCGACTTCAACCAGATACTGAACTTTGTGTCTAGAGTCAAGCCAAAGCGCGTGTTGGTCAACCACGGTGAGAGGAGCAAATCCGAAAACGTGGCAAGCGCCATCTATTCGCGCCTCAAGATAAGGTCAGGAGTTCCCGATAACAGGGAAATAGTGCGCCTACGCTAATTTTCTGTAGTATTATATCCATAGCGTTTTTAGCCATGTGCATACTACACTATTTGCGCGCAAGACATATGGCGATCAGGTACAGATGCGTTCACTGTAACATTGTGCTTAGCGGCGAGGGTGCTTCTAGACATTACCTTGCTAACCCAACTCACAAGCTAGAAAAGCTGCCTCCGCCTGTCAAGCCGGTAAAAAACGCGCGGTAATATTACTCCCTTATGCTTTCAAGCGTCGATACTACCTGCCACAGCATTGTGCGGATGTGCGACTGCATCTGCGGGCTTTGTGTCGCGTTGTCAAGCAGGCTGATCGCATTAGCGGCCCTTACAGACACGCTGCCGCCTTTTTCGTCCTTGAGCGCAAGCAGCACTTCCTTTATCATGTTGCGTATGCTCTTCTGGATGTCGCTGTTCTTTGTAATAGAATCAAGGGTTTCGATAGCGCGTGCAAGGCGTTCCTGATTTTCTTTCTCTTTTAGTTCTTTTTTCGATGAAGTCACTATACATCATCACTCCAGCAGACGAATGCTCACTTAGCAACCAGTTGCTTTTGAATGTTTTCGTCACTGCTCAAGGCTTGCAGCAGCCAGCTCTTCCACGTACCTGGCACCCTTGGCAGTCAAGGAAAACATCTGGCCGTCACCGTCCTCTACTCCGTCGCGCACGGAGCAAGCAATGTATCCCTTTGCAAGTAGGTCGCCGATGGTCCTGCTAAGCAGGACTTCAAAGTAGCTGTCGTTGATGTTATAGTCGTGGTCATGCTCGCTCTCTTGCGGCACTATCCACATCTTGATCTGGCTCATGCTGACCGCTGATGGACCCTCACTTGATACGCTTGCAAGGCGCGCCAAAATGGCGGATGCAATTTCCGTCTGCATCAATCAATTGCCGCCTCCATTTCATAAATGGCTTACTGTTTGTTTTATATTCCTGTCAAGCCATAGGTCGCGTATGGCCGACGAGCAATTGAGGTGCAACATTTGCGGCATTGCAGTGAACGCCAGCCAAGCAAAGCTGCATGCATCCACTCCTTCCCACGAATCGCACAGGTCAGAGCTTGAGCATGAGCTCGAAGAAGTAAGAAAAGAGAGCTACAAAAACGACAGATCGGTCATTCTCCAGTGGGAAAGCTCTATCTGACTCTACTACCGCCACCTATTTTACGACAAGCACGCCACATTTTGCATGGTGCAGTACCTTGTTCGATACGCTGCCAAGCACCATCTCCTTGAACCTGCCAAGGCCACGGCTGCCGATAATTATGAGGTCAAAGCCCTCCCGGTGTGCATACCCAGCGATATTGGATGCTGGGTCGCCTTCAGCGATCACAGTCTCGAGCTTGACACCGGCTTCGTCCGCTTTCTGCTTGCACTTGTCCAACACCTTGGCTGATTCGGACCTGTATTTGGCAAGCAGTTCGTTGAGCAATTTTTGGGATTCGACGTACACAGTGGGCGGGTTTTCTATCACGTGCATTGCAGTCAGGCTGGCGCCCGTAGTCTTGGCAAGGGAAATCGCGGCATCAAGGGCGCGGAAGGAATTGTCAGACCCGTCTACGGGCACAAGTACTTTTGAGAACATATATGTATGTACACATATCGATGGTAGGTAGTATTATTTTAATGCAGGGTCAGGTCCTGCGGGAGCAGGAACTGTATGAACAGACTTACAATGTACATTACTGCTAGAATTATTCCCACCTTTAGTCCTATTTCCTTCTTGAACATCATTATCAGGGCGCCAATGGTTACCACGGTCACGAGTATCATCTGGTATTCCAATATAGGGTTCAGGGCGATATTGGCGTAAAAGCCGCCATGGTACATCGCTCCAAACACCGCCACTGCCAAGAGAAGAGTGTTGTTAAGTATCTTTGAGCCCAACACGTTTGCAACCGCTATCGACGCGCCCGCCGCTCCCTTTCTTGCAAGGAGCATCATCGAAATCTTTTCGGGCATTTCCCCGGCTATCGGGCTGATAATCACGGCAAGGATGATAACTGAGACGCCCACTTCAAGCGAGAAACCTTCAAGTGACTCAATGAAGGGCGAGGCTCCGAAAAAGATGCCAGCGGTGCCTGCCACAAAAGCCAGCATGGCCTTTGTCATTTCTCTGTTCGGCCCCTTTCCAGGCAGGCCTCCATCGACCTTGACAACCTTGTGGCCAGGGTTGCCCGCCTCTACTACCTCCTTCTTTGCCTTGCTCTCTGCCTTCATCTCCATCAGCGCCATGATAAGGTAGGCTCCGAACATGCCGGCAAAGATAAAACCGTCGATAAAGTTATAGCCATCAATAAAGAGGACTGCGCTAATGACTGCAGTAGCCAGCAGAAATATCTTGTCCAGTTTGAAGGTGGTGACGTCGACCCCCTTTAACGGCGCTTTTGATAGGCGCGTTGTGGCTATCAGAAGCATTATAGATAGCCCGAGGGTCATCATCAGCAGGTTGCTACCAAGGCCGGCGCCTATCGCAGTGCCATAAAGGCCGTCAGCAGCAGCGTAAATGACGATCGCGATCTCTGGAAGGGTAGTTGCGACGCTCAAAAGCGTCCTGCCCACGAACTTTGCGCCATACTTTTTTGACAGGTGCTCCGCCCCGTACGAGAGGAGGAAACTTGCGCCGGTCAGCTCCGCAAGCCACAGGAGCATCGTCAGAAGGTTCTCGGCCAATCGTTGTTTCTCACCGGCTAGGTTAATATAAACCAGATTTTGCCAAACCTGTCTCTGCCGTAGAAGACGGTTGGATCTTCTTAGTTAAGTTTCTTATCACCAACTCTTTGCAATCTTTTCCAAGAACTAAGTATATAGCGATTAATTAGCAATATCCGCGTAAATTTAGTGCTTTGATTGCAAATGTTGTTCACATTAGCCTAAATGCTCGAGGGGGCGGAGAAAGGCTAGCCGTTGCCACAATAAGGGCGCTTGCTGCTATGGGCATCGATGTCGAACTTGTTACCCTTGAAAAGCCAGAAGCTGTATCGATACGGGATGCTTATGGTACAAGTATAGACCGCGATGTAAAGAGAATTAGGACGCTGAGCCTGTCCCAGATTGCCGGGACCAAAAGCCATGGCGTCACGATAAATACGCATGGCGACATGCTGCCGTTCTTTCGGCACAACTTTGCGAAAAATAACGCAATAACCTACTGCCACTACCCCATAGCCGGTCAGCTCATAGACTCTGGCGACTCTAGCTATTACAACATTCTTCAGAACATGAACCTCTCTACCACGACTCCCAAGTGCCGCAGCATGTACTTTGAGATTGCAAGGGATGCATGCAACAAGATGATGACAAACTCGACTGTACTTACAAATTCAGAATTCAGTCGCAAAGCAATATTCAAGACACATGGTGTGGACTCGACTGTGCTGCACCCGCCCGTCGATGTTGATACTTTTCGAAATGCTGCTCTCTCCTCTGATGCCAGAGACGATTCCATTCTGGTTATTTCGCGATTTCATCCAAGCAAAAAGATAGAAAATGCGATCCACTTTGCCAAGCTGCTCAGGCAAAATGAGCTGGGCAGTCGCATGAACATCGTAGGCAACATTTCGCCGGATGGCGCCAGCTACTTTAACTATTTGCGCCACCTTGTAAGGTGCTATGGCCTTGAGGATTTTATCAGGTTTGAAGTGAACGCCAGCTTTGACAGACTGCTTGGCCTGATGCGCATATCAAAGGCCTACTTCCACCCCCTACCCGGCGAGCCCTTTGGGATATCTACTGTCGAGGCAATGAGCGCAGGCGTCATCCCGATAGTACCTGACACTGGAGGGCACACAGAATTTGTCCCGGCAAAATACCAGTTCCATACCTTCGATCAGGCAGTTGAAGCAGTGGCGGCAGCGCTTGATGCGCCGGCTTCAGAGCGAATCCAGATAAGCTACTTCACTCAAAAGTATTCAACTGCAAATTACATCAGGGGCTTCCAGAAGATCGTAGCTGAAGTGTCTGACATCGGCAAAAAGCCTCTTGAGCAGACTCCTGTCATTTCCATGCCCAAAAGGTTCCCAGAGTCTATGGCTTCTTGAACCTCGTATACACGTACGCCGTATCTACCACCTGATCGGTGGTCCATAGCGTCGGCAGAGTGACAGTGTCAACAAGCTCTAGGTCGTGATTTGCGATGACGCTTCCCCAGCCCCACCCAGTCTGATCTCTTGAGAACGACTTCATGACGTGGCTGCCCATAAAGTTAAAACCGGCGCTGTTATGCATTAGCCCCTCTATCGACTTGGCTTGCGATATCACACTGTTTGCGAGCATCTCGCCCATTTCAGGGAGTCCGGAAATAAAGAAGATAGGCTTTGACAGTTTCAAGGTTTTGTAATCAAAGCGCGTAGCGTCGGCCCTTATTGCGCTGTATCTGATACCGGTTGCAGCCGATATCGAGTTTTGGAGCTGCACAAGGTCATAGTCTATTTCTATGCCATGCGATTCCATTCCAAGCAGCCTGCCGCAGTATGCTATCCTGCCATCACCGGATCCCACATCAACCAATTGCTCAAAGCCAAGCGACTTGGCCCCATGCGCAAGCGCAAAGGCTGACAGTATCCAAGTAGGGTAGAAAGGCTGGTAGCTCGTGTCGTATTTCTTGCTGTTCAACCAGTAGTTGTTGATATCGCCTTCATAGACCTTGCAGGCGATCCCGGAAATTTCAGAATCATACGACCTGAAGTAGATCAGGTTGGCCGCTGCAAACTGGTGCAGAGAATGCAATACATCATCATCGACTGGAAGATACCTTGAATTCGGCAGAGGCAGAACTTCGCGAAGGAGGCTCTGCCCCCTGTAAGTGCGCACAAATTCGTTCTTGAGCTTTATGATCAACCTTGGAATAGAATTGTCCATGTGCATATGCCCTCAGTAGACTGATTCTGCGCTTGGGCGCAGTCCCCGCCTGTAGCTTTTGTGTCCACACTCCTTGCAGCGATAAAGCCTTCTGCGCTTGTAGGTATAGATGGTCTCTGGATCCTCAATCATCTCGTGTTGGGTCTTTACCATGCACCGGTCGCAAAAGCGCAATTCAGAGGACAATACCTGCACATGGTGCGGCCGCATTTTTTAATATATATGTCCAAGATGCAAGCGCTGGCGGACCAAATGTTTATGAATCAAATGCCATGACTCTCTTGCCATGTGGTCAAGCGTGGTACTATTTATTCTGACGTTCGCAGTCTTGGGACTACTTTTGGGCTTTGCTGCAGTCTATAACACTGGCCCAGAAGAAGGCCAGAGTAATAGCACAGCAGCAGTAGGAGAAGAAAACACTACTACTGCTGCCAATGTTATTGGGAGTAGCGAGTCCAACAACAGCAGTGTTGTCTAAGAGAGCGGTGGGCAGTAAGCCCCTCATTATTTCCGCAGTTTTTTAGCCAAGAGCTCTGGAACTTCCGCAGGGCGTTTTGCCACTGGCACGCCAGCCTTGGCATAGTTGGCTACCTTTGATTCTGCAGAGCCATAGTTGCCATACACTATGGCGCCGGCGTGGCCCATCCTCTTTTCCTTGGGAGCTGCCCTTCCTGCAATGTAGGCGATGACTGGCTTGTCAAACGATGTCCGTATGATGTATTCTGCAAGCTGCTCCTCTGCGTCGCCACCTATTTCTCCAACAACAACGACCGAGTCAACATCGCTTCTGTCCCTGATAAGGTCGAAAGCTTCTATGAGGTTCGTCCCGTTTATCGGGTCGCCGCCGATCCCAAGGCACAGCCTCTGGCCGTAGCCCTTGTTCGTCAGGTTGTACGAGACTTCATACATGAGCGTCCCGCTACGGGAGAACACGACCGTGCTTCCAGCCTTGAAAGGCTGGGCTGGCATGATTCCTACCTTCATCACTTCCGGCACGATCACGCCTGGTGTGTTCGGGCCCACCATCCTCGCGCCCTTTTTCCTTGCGTGCTCCAAGACTTTTATAGAGTCCCTTATTGGGACGTGCTCTGGTATCGCAACCAGCAGTTTTATGCCGCTGTCAAGCGCTTCGATGGCTGCCTTAAGGAAGAAAGGCGCCGGGACAAAAATGCCGGATATCTGCGCGCCGGTAGCCTTGACTGCGTCGGCCATCGTGTCATATACTGGCGTGCCTTCAAAATTCTGGCCGCCCTTACCCGGTGTCACGCCCGCGGCAATGTTTGTGCCGTATGCCTTCATAAGGCGGGTGTGCGTCGAGCCATAGCTGCCTGTTATGCCCTGTATGACAACAGGCTTTTTGCCAAAGTCCTTGTCGCCCTTGTTTCCCACGAGAATGTCAAATATGTTGAATGTCTTTTCTACAGTTGTCATTTTGATCTCACCTTTTCACCGCTGCGACTGCGGCCTGTATTGCCTCTTCGACCGTATTATAGAGCTTCGCCCTGCTGCCGTTGAGCATCTCGCGCGCCTTCTCTGACTCGGCGCCGGAGATCCTTGCAAACACCGGGACGGTTATCAGGTTGTTCTTGTACGCGTCCAGTATCGCCTGCGCTACAAGATTGGTCCTGACAATGCCACCAAAGAGGTTTACAAGTATTGCATCAATTTGCTTGATCTTGCTTATTACTTTCAGAGCCTCATAGATGGTCTCGGTGGTGGCCCTTCCTCCAAAGTCGAGGAAAGCTCCTGCCTTGCCGCCTGCATCAGAGACCATGTCAAGGGTCGACATCACGAGGCCGGCGCCATTGCCAATTATTGCAATGTTGCCGTCCAGCTCAACAAGAGAAAAGCCGCTTACCTCTGCCTGCCTTTCCAGCTCTGACACGTGTTCATATTTTTTCAGCTCGGGATGGCGGAACATCGAGTTGTCGTCAATTATCACCTTGGCGTCAAGGGCCATCAGCGAGCCGTCGCCAAGGATAGCGACAGGGTTTATCTCCGCCAGCTCGGCTTCTTTTTCGCTTACCAGCCTTGATAGCTTTGTCGTAAAGTCTACAAACGACACTACGGTCTTGCCATCTAGCCCCAACTTTGATGCAGTCTCCTCTGCGGTATGCGCCGTCAGGCCGTCTATTGGAACGTCAACCATTACCTTGTTTCTTGCGCTTTCAATTTCGACCCCGCCCTCGGAAGAAGATATCAGGGAATAGCAGCGCTTGCTCCTGTTCAGGAAAAGTGAAAGGTAAAGCTCCTTCTTGATGTCGGCCATTTCTTCAAGCAGTATGCCGCGCGGAAGCTCACCCTTGACTTCCTTATGCAATAGCTCGTTGAACCTAGACTCCAGCTCAGACTCGCTTTTGCACTTGACGATAGCACCTGCCTTGCCTCTCCCGCCAACCGTAAGCTGCGATTTTAGCACAAGCGGATAGCCAAGTTTTCTGCCGCCCTCCCTTGCATCCAGCAAAGTATGTGCAAGGTGCGACCTTGGTATCCTGATTCCATACTGATCAAAAAGTTCCTTTCCCTGATATTCCAGCAATTTCATAATATATTTCCAGCAGCAGGACAGTCAATTCTCGTTATTTATAAATTAAGTTCCTGTTCGTTACTTGCGAGTCCACAACTAGCGGATGATATCACGGTTCAACGATAGCTGCAGATATCCTCTCGACTTCCTTGTCAAAACAGGTGGGGCACAGCAGGAGGGAATTGAATTCTATAAGACTGGTGGCTAGCTTGTTGCAGTTCTCGCAGCTTGTTCTCATCGTCCAGAGATATGCCAGCAATAACTCATATTTGTGAATTATGGTGTCTCTTGTTCTCAAGTGCGCTTGAGGCGGCCATGTGTGTTTTTTAGACATTTTGTATGTAGTGAGAGCATACAGACTCTCATGTATATTGTTCAGGGTGCTCCCAATGCATACTGAGAGAATGTCGCGGTTCATACTTTATCTTCGCATCAAGGCCGCTGCGGTGGCCAGCATAGGCGCTGCCTTTTTCCTGTTATACCTGCCCAAATTTGGATAAGTCATTATGATGCTGCCAGAGCTGTTGCTCAACCTTTCCAAGTCTGTGGCAATTGGCATTGTCGCAGTCGCAACGCTGTTCCATCTGATCAAGTTTCTGAGCTAGCAACTGTTTTGTTTGCCTGTGGCTGCATCCTTGTTATTGCAATATATATGAGCGAAGCCGCGGCAAGGCTTGGTATTGTTGCCCCTGTTGCCGGCAGCTGCTCTTGGTAAATTGGCGACAAGGGCGACAGCATATAGTTCACCAAAGCTCCAAGGGCCCACGCGATTATCGCAGGCACGCCTATACCCAGCCAGTTCTGCCGCGCGTACAGCATTTGTTCGGTGTACTTTTGCCTCCTTATGATGTAATAATCGGTAAGCACCACTCCAAAGAGCGGCACGAATATCGCGCCTATCAGGAGAAGGAACACTTCGTAGTCTTGGATAGAGACCACCATTGCAAGCACTGCGCTGAGCGCGGTGAACCCTATTACCAAGTACTTTTGGTTTATTTTTGCAAAGATGTCCTGCGTTGACACGGCCGCAGAATAGACGTCTGCAAAGGCGTTGTCGGCTTCGTCCACTATGAGCAGCAGCATCAAGAATCCAAAAAACATGGCCTGTATTGCGATGACGATTTCAATGACATCCGGCGTGCCGATCAGCAAGCCACCAAAGTAGAACAGGATGTTTGTCATAGTAAACCCTACAAATGTCCCCCACAGCGCGCTCTTGCTCTTTTTCGCAAACCTGTTGTAGTCGGCTACGAGTGGCAGCCACGAAATGGGCATAGCTATCACGAGGTCAAGTGCAGAAAAGAACGACATGCCTTCTCCCGGTGACACAACGAGTGCCGCTATATCTGCAGAATTGATTAGGTTGATTATGATTATCGCAGAGGTGCCGTACGCTATCCACACTGCAAACTTGCCGATCCACTTCCTCACTACGTTGAGCGGGCCAGCGATGCCAAGCAGCGCCACGAGCGCACCGAATATCGCGGCCCAGAAATAGTAGGGCATCACGCTCCCAGCGAGCATTTCGGCGGCCCTTGCCATTATCATGATCTCAAATGTCGTCCAGCCGACGAGTTGCATGACGTTCAGTATAGCAGGCAGGTACGAGCCCCTGATGCCAAACGACGGCCTCATGGAAATGAGCGAGGGTATCCCGTAGTCGCTGCCTATCTTGCCGGCAAGTGCCAAGAGGATCGAGCCGGCGGCCGACCCAATAATTATCGCAAGAGTCGCATCCACAAAGCTCGCGGCAGAGAGAAACGAGCCTGCAGAAAAGACCAGCAACCCAACGCCGAGGCTTGACCACAGTATGAAGTAGTCAAAGCCGCCAAGCATCTTGTGCCTATCCTCAACCGGTTTGACGCCCCACTCAGGTGTCTTGAATAATGCCAAACTCTACTGATTAGATGAGATTATGTTAATAATCTATATACATTTGCGCGATTGGCGAAGCAAACCTGAGGAGAGAATATGACTAAAGTTAGCTAGCTTATGTGTCTAAATTAGCTTGCCCTTTAGATTAACCAAGCTCATTGCGATGTGCAGGCACACATATGCAGGTGATAACAAAGGAAATCGAGTCCGGGCGATCAGTGTTCTGTGAAACTCATAGCAAGTATTGCGAATTTGTCTCTGGCAGTAACAAGTGCGCGTGCTGCGGCAAGCGCGTGTGTCTCTGCAACTACATCCTGTAGTAGGTCAAACAAACCCTGCGCGCTGACAGTGAAGAAAAAAGAAGAAGAGAACAAAAAATTATTGTTACAATGACAATATTTCTGCACAAGCATCAGGGTTTTCTATTACGTCGCCCTCCTCTTGATGGTAGTCGATGATGGAAGTGAGTCGCCAGCGGGGTCGCATATGAAGCGGTCAGCGCCAAGGCCGCCGTACTGATCGAGGCAATGTTTGAGCGTGTCACCACCGTCGTTTCCATAAAGGACCCCGTGGCCTATGCCTTCTATAAGTCGTTGCCTGAATCGCCGTGCACGTTGCATTGGTAGCCTTTACATTTTATGATGTCTGCACCAGAGCCGCCGTAGAGGTTGTCGGTATCGTAGCCCGACATGTCATGCATGTAGTCATTTCCCGAACCCCCGTATAGGTCATCATCGCCTATACCGCCATACAGCTTGTCGGAAGAGCCATAGCCGTATATTGTGTCCCTATACGGCGTTCCTTTTATCACATTGTTGTCCGGGGTTCCAGAAATTGTTGCAGCAAAGGCAGCCATTAGCGGAAGCACCAGCAACGCTGCCAACGCAAGTGGTGCAAGAGTTGGCAAGTAGTTGTTTAGTCCCATAATGCTTTGTTTTTTGTCCAAGGTTAAGTCATTTGGAAACGCAGTGACAGATTGGATATTTACGCAGTATCGAGTCTGCCACCAGAAGATGCAGTTGAATCTCAGAGAAAGGTTACAAACAATTTTTTCCCTTTTATCGCTTTGGATTTCTGCTACTGCAATCATATTTTTTGGCATTTGTCAAAGCTATTGTTCAGATGAGAATTGGAGAATTAGAACTCGTGATATTAAAAAATGAGTGTGGTAGCGATCCACACCTAGAGAGGGCATCCTGCTCTGTTGTTATCTGATAGCGAATTCTTTTGTTCCTGCATGTCATTGTCATTGTAGTACTCTTGGCTGTTAATGATTTGTGGGTCTGCGCCATCTTCAAAGTTATGTATTACTTTGTCTGTACTGAGCGCATACTTGACGTTGGGATGGTCTGAATTGAGAAGGGCAGCTGCAAATTCTCTTGCCAAGGCATCATAGCCACCATTTTGGGTGTCAAGTGCCTCTAGCAAAGTATAGTCATACTCGGATGGGATCGCGTTGCCAAGATCTGTTACTTCACTTAATTTCTGGTCAGGACTGTATCTGGTTACTTCCCAACTTGCAAGATTGTTCTTCCAGTAGTTAGGGCTGCATCCTTCATCATCATTGTTGTTATTATTATTCTCTTGCTGTATTGTGTGCTCTTCACTCTCTGCTCCCTGTGTCTGATATTCTTTCTCTTCATGCGGAGGATATTCCATTTTAACTTCTGTAGGATATTCTTCCTCATGTCGTGGAGGGTATGCATGTTGTTGTTCCTCTACTGGATATTCTTCAGTATGCGGCGGATACTCCATTTGTTCCTCTGCAGGGTACTCTTCTTCATGCTCACGTGTAGGGTACTCGTGCTGCTGTTCTGCAGGATAGTTCTCTTTCTCCTCACGTTGATGATATTCTTCGTTTGATTCTTGCTCTTCGTTAGCTCCTTGTTTCCCATTACTGATCTCTTGTGCTGCATCAGCAATCTGATCTTGGACCTTGTGTATGCCTACTTGCAGATTATTATCCCATTTGTCTGGCGTCTGGACATTATTTGCAGCTTCTTTAGCAACTTCCTCTGCCACTGTGGCTGCTTGATACTTGTTGTTGTCTTCCCATGCAAATGCACTGGTTGTCGTCAGCATTGTTGGAGTAATGCCAAGTGCTGCCGCAGCAGCAAGCATTGCGATTGCTCCAAAAACTGCGCTCATTCTTCTGGATTGTTTTCTATTTTTTCCAGTCAAGTCGCGGCTAAGCCCAGATGCACCAGTAATAAAATCTGTGGAAGCTCTTTCCAAAATACAAAGTTTGACATATTACACGTTAGAATAACAACTATCATACTACAGTTTTGTAATTCTAGTGGCTACTTCTCCCCTCCGCACACAGATTTTTTCGTGCAAACTATCCTCTAGCACCAGTCGCATTTTCAACATCAATGCAGGGAGGACTTCTCAAGGAAAGACTGAATAAGTCTATCACTTTTTACCACTCTGCTTGAAGATTGCGCTATCAATAGCGGGCAGCGACTCTGGAGCTGGAGCTGGCATACAGGCTGACCTCAAGACTTTTTCAGCCCTCGGTGTTTACGGATGCACCACCATTACGGCGATAACCGCGCAGAACACCAAGAGGGTGGCCGAGATATTCGAAGTCTCGCCGGCAATGGTAGAGCAGCAAATAAGGTCGGTCATGACCGACATGCCGCCTGACGCCATCAAGATAGGAATGGTCTATAGCAGGCAGATAATAGATGTCATTTATCAATCACTCAAAAAATCAAAAGTTCCAATTGTGCTTGACCCCATTCTTGCAGCAGGTACTGGCGCCAGTCTGCTCCGCGACGACGCATTTGACCCGTTTGTGTCAAAGCTGATGCCGATCTGCACTCTGGTGGCTCCCAACAGGATCGAAGCAGAAAAGCTCTCAGGAATGACAATCAAGACAGAAAGTGACAGCATAGAAGCAGCAAGAAAAATAAAGAAACTAGGAGCGGAAAACGTCATCGTAAAAGGCGGCCACTTTGGGGCTTCCAGCGTTACTGATCTGCTGCTGGATAGAAGGGGCAGGCTGACAGAGATCACGAACCCGAGAATAGAAATAAAGGAAAGCCACGGCTCTGGATGCAACTTTTCGTCTGCAATCACCGCCTACCTTGCCAAGGGCGCATCTCTGGAGGATGCATGCAGGATGGCCAACGAGTATGTCCACATCGCAATCAAAAATGCAGTCAGGGTGGGCAGGGGTCTGCCAGTCACAAACCCATTATCTGCAATCTACCGCGATGCCAGCCGCTACCGCGTGATTGCAGAACTCCAAGCGGCGGTAGAGCAGGTCAGCACCCTTGACGGCTTTTACAAGTTGATACCCGAGACGCAGACGAACTTTGCTTATGCGCTGCCTGATGCAACAGACATTTCAGAAGTAGCAGGAGTGCGGGGAAGAATAGTCAGGATCGGCAACACCGCCGTTCCAGCCTCTTACATCGAGTTTGGGGCATCAAGGCATATGGCATCTGCAATAATTGGATACATGCAAGTCAATCCCGCCTTCCGGTCCGTCATCAACATCAGGTTCAACGATAAACTGGTGAATGTATGCAAGTCGTTGTTTACTGTGTCCAGCTACGATAGGAGCAAGGAGCCTAAGGGCATCAAGAAGAGAGAAGGATCAAGTGTGTCATGGGGGACCATGCAGGCGCTCTCAAAGAACCCAAGAGCCGATATCATTTATCACAGAGGAGACATTGGCAAGGAGCCCATGATAACGGTCTTTGGCAGGAACCCGGGTGAAGTTGTAACCAAGATCAAGGCAATACTGGAAAATTATTGAACTTGCATGGTTTTACCTTATATATAGCAGAAGTAGAAAAAGGACAGGAAAAACATATGAAGGCAGTAATCTTGGCAGGAGGGCTGGGCACAAGGCTTCAACCCTATACGTTCTTTATCCCAAAGCCGATGCTTCCGCTTGGCAACAAGCCTCTTCTTGAATACATCATCGAGTGGCTAAAGAACTCTGGCGGCATTGACCATATCGTTATTTGCGTCAGCTACCTTCACAGGACGATCGAGGACTATTTTGAGGACGGCGCCCGCTTTGGAGTCGAGATCGAATACGCTAGATCAGAAAGACCGCTTGCAACCGCTGGCCAGCTAAAGACTGCGGAAAAGTTACTCGACGAGCCGTTTGTGTGCGTTTATGGCGACTCTGTTTACGAGTTTAACCTGCGCAAGATGCTAAAGGAGCACAGAGAGTCAAAGGCGTTTGTCACAATGGCGCTCCTGCAATACTCGACAAAGCTAAAGTACGGCTTTATTGACTTAAACGGGCAGGAAAAGGTCACTGCCTGGCGCGAAAAGCCGGAGATAAGCGGGCTGATAAACATCGGCTGCTACGTGATGGAGCCAGAATTCTTGAAGATAATACCCAAGTCAGGGTCGTTTGGAATGGACGATGCGGTAAGAAAGGTGTTGGAACAAAAAAAGACGGTCAAGGGCTTCAGGATAGATACTGGCTTTATTGACATTGGCGACAAAAAGTCATACCTCGACGCCTACAAGCAGTATGCAAGCAGGCTGGGCAAGATCTAGATATGGGCATAGCCCTGTTTGAGGACTCACACTGGCAGAACTTTTCCCCAATCTCCCTTACGAAGGCGACGTTTGACATCAAGGTCGGGGCAAGGAGCTTTTTTGAAGAGCATCAGGTGATGCCTGAAGTGCTGCTGACAAGGGAATATCTGGCAGGCGTCACGAGTGAGCGGCACGTCCGGTGCAGAGTCAACCCAAGTTCAATCGATGCCGACACGGTGTTTGTCAACGGCCTCCTACACCCCGGGACAATCTTCCCGGACCGCCTGCAGAAAGTCGGCCACACCTTTGCAATAACTGCCGGCGACAGGCTGCTTGTTGCAAGGCTTGGTAGGAAGGGCATTGAATACCTGTCGGACTGCGTAGCGGCAGGAAAAAACATTGATGTCAGGAAACTCGACGTTGAAAAATCGACAAAGCTCAAGGCAGAAGAAAGTCAGGGGCTGCTGTCCGAGCCTTGGGACATCATAACCCTTCTGGAAAATTCGCTTGCGTTGCAGACATCCAAGATGCAAGGCGAAAGCGACCTTGGTCCCGGCGTGCGGGTTGCAGGCAACCACGCGATAGCAATCGCCAGGAACGCCTCGGTTGAAGAGGGGACGGTGCTTGACGCAAGGCAAGGAGGCATCTACATTGGCCCGGACGCATATGTCGCGACGAGCAGGATAGTCGGACCGGCATACATCGGAGGCATGACGCAGGTAAAGCAATTCACAATAATAGAGTCAAGCTTTATCGGCCACAACTGCAGGGTGGCCGGTGAAATAGAGCACTCTGTAATTTCTGATCACACCAACAAGACGCATGCAGGCTTTATCGGCCATTCGTACGTCGGCGAATGGGTCAACATAGGAGCCATGACAACTACATCTGACCTGAAAATGACGTACGGCAGCATCAAGATGGCAAGTGGCGGCGGCAAGACCAAAGTCGACACCGGCCAGAACAAGATCGGGTCGTTCATTGCCGACATGACCAAGACGTCCATTGGCACGCTCATTTACAGCGGCAGGCGGATCGGCACCTCTTCTCACCTGCATGGCCTCGTCGCACAGGACGTGCCAAGCTTTACCATTTACGGCTCTAGCATCGGGGCGACCAACACAGAATTGGAGCTCTGCTCAGCCATAGAAACACAAAAGAAAATGATGTCGCGCCGGAACCAGACGATGAGCAAGGCCTACGAGCAGATGATAAAAGATGTCTTTTCCATGACCGCAACAGAGAGAAAGCGTGCTGGCGTCCGCAAGGCCAAATTCGCTCTCTAGCTCTACATGTAGTCGAGGCCTTGGCCTTCCTTCCAGAGCCCAAGCCTCTGGTGCAGCCAGGGGTAAAAGTTGGCGTCGCCGTTTTCAAACTCTTTCTTGATTATCTTGATTATGCTCCTTGATACCTGTCCCGGCCTTCCATACATCTGCTTTTTGCGCCGCAGCCTCATGCCCAGCCCCTCTTCCTTGTCGTACGCCTCATTGACAATCGATGCTATCCAATTGGGGCTCAGTGGCGGAACCAGAATGTTGCTCTTGGCGTCAAATATCGTTTCCGGCCTGTCGGTGTTGAGCCTGACTGTCAGCGACGTTACTTTCGGGAAATACAGCAATTCTTCCTGCATCGATCCCGAATCAGTCATTTCCGCCCAGCAGCGGCCGCTGTCTAGGAATTCGATCACGTTTGCATATTCTTTCCACAGCGGCGTCATGATGAATTTATCAGGATGCTCTTCCGTAAGGCCCTTCAGCTTTGACTCAAGGTTGTACTGTTTCAGGGCAGACACTGTTGCGTTCAGCATGACCAAGACCACCTTCTTGTCAGTGTTCTTGATCAGCTGGACCAGCCCGCCGATTATAGAGGTAAAGCGCCGGTGCGTTAGGTTCTCGCGCCTATGAATGTCCATCCTTATCCATTGGCCTTTTTCCAGCTGCGGGTAGAGGTCAAAGATGCTCTGGCGGGACTTTTCCTTCCTCTTTTGATGTATTGCGTCAACTACTGAATTGCCAACGACGTGGACAAAGTTCTCAGGGTAGCCTTCCCTCACGAGGTTGTCCCTGTTGAGCTTGGTGGGTGCAAAAAAGAACTGGGTTCCAGCAGAGCATATCCATGTATCTATCTGCTCTGGGAAGGGCTCTTCCCTTGCAAGGAACCACCTGCCGTCAAACTGGCTGCTGATGAACCTGCGTATTTCTGCTTTTGTCGGTTCTCTGCATGCTTTCAGTCTCTTGATCGCCTCGGGGCTCATGGAACGGAGGCCTGCCTCGTTCTGCCCGACCTTTTGCCCCATGCCAAACACCCATGCAAGTGGCGCGATGCCCGCCACCAGCGTGTCGCCGTGGACTATTGGAAGGAGTGATTCTGTGCCAAAGTTCTTCCTGCAGTACCGGCCAAACGAGCCAAACTTGATTATCAGCTCGCTTGCCTTTTCCATCAGGTCGCCCCTTATCTGGAGGTTGCAGCCTACGAACTGCTGCAGGTTGAACTCCTCGATTCCAAAGCCGAGCACCTCATCAAAGTGCTGGCCGGTGTTTATGACAAAGACAGGCAGGTTTTCTTTTGCCGCCTCGATTACAAGTGGCGCCTGCTTGTAAAAGTCCGGCTTCGTGCCGGTCACTATCGCAAGCACAGGCGTGCCCTCTTTTCGTGCCTTGGCAAAGACAGATTGGAGATTATCTGATACCTTTACAGGTAGCAGGCTGCGCGATACATCTATCTCCCTGACGCTCAACGGAGATCATCCAAGTCGCTGCTGATTGGCCTTCTTTTCGTCGCAGCTATCAGGTAACCGCCCATTGCCGCTACCCCTGCGCCAGCCGTCATGAAAAAGTAGGGAACGTAGCCTACCACGCCCACGATATACTGCTCAGAGATCCTTGCCAATAGCGGGATTCCGGCTATCATGCCTGCAATCATTATAACGCCAGAGGCTACAAGCATCGTGCCACCTATCTTAGTGCCAAAGGTCTTTGCCATGCCAAATGCAAAGCCGGCCAGTGCAAGGCTCGGCGCTCCCGAGATAAAGATTTCCTGAAGTACTAGACTTCCTGGGTCTACCACAGCCTCTGGACCCTCACCTTCTGGCCCTATCAAAAAATTGTAAAATGAGAGCAAAAGGACGACAAACATTATAGATAGCGCAAGGGATGCAAGCGACGTCCACTCCTCCAGCTTTAGCCTCATTACTAGAGCACTGTATTTGCCGTTTGGTAATTAAATCATTCCTTGGCGGTCGAAGCCCATACTATGCAAAAATCTCAAGCAGCAAAAATGCGATGTTTGCCTATACGATAGACTAGAATAAAGATTATCATCCTTCTTCAATCACAACCTTGTGTCTCTTGAAAGTACTTTGGTGGATAGCTTTCAAGATTTGTCATTGCCTTCTTATAGCTCTCAACAAGCCTAGTCCGATCAGGATAAAACCGCTTGCAATTAGCGATACGTACACATAAGGAAGTGCCACAGCCAAGAATAAAATCAAACCCATTGTTGGCTCTATCAATTTAGAGACTGCAAGCATTGCACCACCTGCCATCAACAAGACTGTCGTTATCCTTATCTTTTGTCTAAGTCCAACAATTCCAAAAGACAAGAAGAGCAGAATGATCGATGGTAATCCAAGTAATATCCCGCTCTGCCGGTCAGTTAATGGCAAGAATCTGTTTCCGCCTTGCCCCATTAATGTCCCTGCAGTATCTATAGTGAGTAGAGCCATGCCAACAATGGCAAGTGCCTCAGAAGCCTTTTTCTTTCTAAGGTCACTTTTTTGAAGGTGATACATCTCTCTGACCCTCCTCCTCAGCTCCTAGCAGTTACCATTGTTGTCATCATTCTTGCCGTTCTTATTCCCTTTGCCACACCAAGCCCGACAATTACTAACCCAGATATAAACCCGAGAATTGGACCCGGGATCAAGATGACTGCAATGTTGATGTTCGCCAAGGCTATCAGAGCAGGGATCATGTATATGATGCCACTTACGATTAGCAGTCCCGATACCAGAAACGACCTCTGCTTCCATGATACAACAAACGCTGCTGTCCCTAACGCTATTGCTCCTATTCCAAACGCTGGTCCAAACCATGCAGATAATGCTCCCGCTGTAAGCCCTGCCTGTCCCACCAATGGCGCTAAGGATGTCGGCAACACTAGCAATCCGCCCACAAATAAAGGAACCACCACTAATGTTGCTACTGCCAGTCCTACTGATATTACATACCTTAGATTTGTTGTTTTCATGGTGCAATCTTCGGCTTGATCTATTTTAGATATTGCTAACCCTTGTTAAGTCACATAGTTACCCCACCCATTAATCTAATCGGCTAGGAGATGACCTCTAAAGGTGCATAAGATTAATAGCCATAGTTACGAGCAGCGTAACTAACCAGATGTTGCAAATTTGAAAATCAAATAGCATAGATTGGCGGCCAGATAAGGCTTAACTAATTAAATCATACAGACACTTTCAGTGACCATATATTTTTGCTGAAACCATCTGATACTAGTCAATTGAAATTGCTTTAAGATATAATGCTCGTAATCAGTATATACACAACCGTATACGTGATGAAAGTTGCCCATACGGTGGAGATGTAAACGATGCAAGCTTGAATTCAATGGCGACGGGGCCTCTAGGCACTATCTTGCTCATCCAAAACATAAACTAGAAAAACTGCCGTCAAATCCAAAGCCTTCAAAGATCATAGCAGAATCATGAAACCTAGTGATCAAACAGCTTTATGTTAGCAATCATCATTATTTTTGCCCTAGGTTGAAAATGAACTACAAGCCCAAAGGCCAGTGTTATCAGCTCTAAATTCTAGGCAGTTTTAGGGCTTTTCAAATACCTCTGCGGTTGATGCCATCAAATGGTTTTTTAGACGATTCTACAAAGTTTTCTGCTATATCATTCAGATCAGTTATTTTGGAATTGCAATCTAACGTCAGTAACAGCCCGTTGTTCTAAACTTACCATTCGACTTCCTGATCTAAAGTCGATTAATCCTTTGCCGCGTAGACAATTTTCATATCATCAAACAATAGAGGTTTGGCATCAGCGGACGAAGAGATAAAGAAAAGAGTAGCGAGGAAAGGTGGAGAGGCACCACATGAAGAAAGAGGACTGCAAGCAGCAGACCAAGAAACAAGGGAGCGTGTAGCCCGTGCAGGAGGCGAAGCTTCACATGGTGGTGGAGGCGGTGGCGAAGGCAGAGGCTTTGCAGGCATGTCAGAAGAGAAGCAGAGATATCAAGAAAAGGCGGCTAAAGCTCGCACGGCGGAAGAAACGATTAGATTCTTCTTCCATCCATCTTTTTTCTTCGCAAAGAATACTAGGGCGGCATACGACGGATAAAGAAATAATCAGCCTGAGGCTTGCAAGGGGCATGCTGTTGGCTATTGACCTGCAGGTTGGCAGCGTGATATTGAAGGCTAAATCGTGTCATCATTTGAAGAATTAGCGATGCTTGCTGCCATTGTTGGCATAAAGGTAGTTGTCGGTTGGACGCTTTCAAAAGAGGTCAATAGGCATCATGACGAGAAGGCAAGATTGGAAGAGATAAGACGGCAGCAAAGGAGGTTGAACAGCGAAGAGCAGATTCTGCGGCTTTCTAAGAAGCTACCAAATCATACTATGCCTACGAGCCCGGCCAGCTCTTTCCTGCTCGCTGAGCCCAGTATTTCTGCAGACTTTTCCGGCCTGACGTTGTTTACGAAAACCCCAAAGCCCCGCTCCAGACCTGACCATGTGTTCAATTGTGGATACACCTCAATGTGCCAGTGGATCTGCCGGCTATTCTTTTTCTCAGGCGACAGGTGGAACACTAAGTTGAACGGCGCGTCCTTGAGCGCCTTTGACATGCCCCCAAGCGTCGCCCGGAGCATGAGGGCAAGGTCGTTTATCTCCTTCTGCGTTATCTTCGAAAAGGACGTGATGTGCCTCTTTGGATATATCCAAAATTCATACGGGTAGGTCGGCGCCCAAGGGCAGAATGCAAGGAAGCTATCCGTTGCCAAGATCTGGCGCGGCCCGCTCGACTCAACGCCGATAATATTGCATGCAGGGCAGTTACCATTTTCGTTCATGAACCTGTGCGACCCTTCGGCCTCAAGCTCGATAACTGGAGGTATCGTGGAAAAAGTGACGATATGCAGGTGCGGGTGCGCCACCTGCGCGCCTGCGCCCACCCCGCTGTTGACATAGATCGAGACATACGTCACGCTCTTTTGTGTGTAGAGCCACCGTACCCGGTCTTGGATCACGACAAGCACGTTGCCCCACTGCTCAACTGACATTTGTGAGAGGCTCTGCTTGTGATCTGGCGACGCCACGACTATCTGATGGTACCCGTAGGCAGGCTCGCTGTAGAGAGGTTTGTCGCTGTAGCTTGTCGCAGCGCCTGTTGCGACCACAGGGTTCTTGCTCTGGAAAACCCTGACTGACCAGTCCTCGATGATGCTGTCCTCGCTGTCTGAGAGGCGCTGGAGCATGCCATCTTGGACGACCAGCGCAAGCAGCGCCGGCTCTGTCATTGATTCGTTGCCGGGACAGTATGGGCATTTGCTGCCCTCTGGCTTGTCGCCAGCGGTAGCAGCCTGATTGGCTTCAGGCACAACAACAAATTTGTCAAGAACATAGTCTTTGCGCAGATCCCCCAAACTCTTCAGCCTGAAAAATGCTCTATCTGCTTTTAATTAAAGGTTCTGCATAAACTGGCTTTGTGTAAAAAGTAATAACTCATAAAAACAAAGTCATGCAATCAAACAGCTATCCAAGCATGGATTGTTGACTTTTTAAACAAAGCTGCATAAACTAGTTGCCAAGCGAAAACTCTAGCGCCTTCATGCACCGTGCACAGACATGTTTCCCGCGGTTTGCTATTCCAAAATCCTCTGTCTTTTCACCATTGTCGTCCACCACGATGCGCCAGCAAAACATGCATTGCTCCAACGCACAACAATAGTATCGCTTGCTATTATGGATAACTTTTTGTCAAAGAACCGCGGCTGGCATCACGTACACATATGTCCCTTGACAAGGACATCAGAAACATAATCGAAACCCCCATTGAAAATGATCTGGCCGCTCCTAAGGTTCCGAAAAAGCGCATGCCAAAGCTAAAGCGCGTCTGGAAGTGCGAGCATGCCTACGACTTTACGGTCATAGAGCCGGCTACTACAAGGGTTTGGTCGAAGGTCTGGTGCTAGAGAGGTACAGGCGCCAGCTCACCGAGGATGAGGACAACGAGGTGTTTGAGATCATCGAGCGGTACACCAATGGGCTGAGAAAGTACTTTTCATACCACAAGCCAAAGCACAGGAATCGCCGAAAGCTGCCTCACAAACAATAAATTGACCAAAAGTTCTTCCGTCGCTATGAAAGGCATCCGGCTAGTCTACGTTTTGCTTGATGGCATTGGCGACCTGCCCCACCCTTTACTGAACGATCTGACGCCGCTAGAGGCTGCATATACCCCCAACCTTGACGCGCTAGCAAGGAACGGCGCTATGGGCAAGGTCATAAGCGTGGGCAAAGGGATCGCGCCTCAGTCCGACATTGCGGTTTTCAACATGCTAGGCTACAGCTTCAAGGACGGAAGCTATGTCGGCAGAGGAGTCATCGAATCAATAGGCTGCAACATTGACTTTCGCGATGGCGACCTTGCCCTTCGCGGCAACTTTGCCACGATTGACGACAAGCTGAAGATAGTTGACAGGCGCGCTGGCAGAGTCATCAGCAGCGAAGAGGCAAAGGCTGTGTGCAAGACTCTGCGCGACAACATCAGGTTCAGCGACAAGGACGCTTCGATCGCGCTAGAGCCCACAATTGCCCACAGGGTGGTAATCAGGCTCAGGCACGCTAAGATGAAATTGTCAGACAAGATTACAAACACGGATCCGGCCTATGACAAGATAGATGGCATGGGCATTGCAAAAGACACCACCGGGGAAATGTTTGTCCAAAAGTCTGCCGCCGAGGAGGACAGCGATCAGGCAAGGACCGCTGCCAAGATGCTCAACGAGTTCACAACACAGGTTGTACAGCTTTTGCGTGACCATCCGGTGAACAGGGCAAGGATAGCGGCAGGCAAGAAGCCGATGAACTGCATCATTGCGCGGGACTCTGGCAATAGGTACCCGCATGTCGACCCCATAGACAAAAAGCACGGCATCAGCGTCGGCTGCATAGTGGATATGCCAGTCGAGATCGGGATTTCAAAGGTGCTTGGTATGAAAATGTTCCAAGCTGGCGACGTCAACGACTACGAAGAGAAGGCAAAGGTAGCGGCCAAGAGCCTCAAGTCGGTCAACGCAGTCTATGTCCATATCAAGGGACCAGATGAATTTGGCCATGACGGCGACGCGCGGGGCAAAAAGAAGAACATCGAGGACATCGACAAGCGCTTTTTTGGGACGCTCATGAATGAGTTGAAAGGCAGCAGTACCGCCATAGTCGTCTCTGGCGACCACTCTACCCCCTGCGTAAAGAAAGGGCACAGCGACGACCCTGTCCCGCTTCTCGTGTCAGGCAGCATGGTCAAGCAGGACGGCAGCGCGAGGTTTACCGAAAATTATGCCAAGCGCGGCAACTTGGGACTCCTGATGGGCGCGGACGTGCTCTCAACCGCAATCAAGATGGTGGCCGGCTAGGCCGGCATACCCATTATTTGTAAAAGGTATTTGCGGTAGTAAATGACGAGCACGATCCCGACCACCGCAGGCGTTATGCCGTAGACCCAGTAGCCAAACCAGATTAGGAAGAGTCCGATGACCAGCATTGCAAGCCCTGCAAGAGGGTTGACATACTCCAGTTGCACCAAGCGCAAAAAACGTTAGGATATAAATCTAGAAAAGCCTTTTGCTCTGGTGTGCTTTCAGTTCTTTCAATCCTCCCCGAGGGGAGCGTCAGAGACGAGACCACATTCTTTATCCTGATTGGCGGCCTTGCAGTGCTTGTCGGCGCGGCGATATACCTGAGGATCAGAAGAAAAAGAGAGGAAGAAGATCCCCATTGATATCATAAGGGGACTATTACGTAAAGACCCGAAGCAAGACCCAAGAGAGTGCCGACGACAGAAGCCGTCCTTGACGACTCAGCCCTTGGAGGGTGGTAGGTATGCACCGACTTGTCGTTTTCCTTTTCGCAGCTGCTGCACTTCCACAGCACCGCTTCATTGCAGGAGGGGCAGTACTCTGTTGCCATCATCTCTGCCCCACAGGCTCTACACAGCATTAGTTGGGTAACGTTCTTCTCCCTTTTAAACAATTATGCTGCAAAGCCCGGCCTGACCTGTTGCGGCTTTACTGTTACCGTCATCTTGAAGTTGGTAAGTATGTCCTTGCACCTGTTTCTGATCGTCACTTCGGTGACGCCAGACAAGCTAGACACATCACGCTGGAGTATGTTGACGCCCAAAAATATCGAAGCGATGTAGATGTATGCTGCCGCTAGGCCGTTTGGCGCCTTGCCGTCTGCTAGCAAGTGGTCGTCCGTCTTGTGCGCGATATCGATTGCGAGCCTTTCCACTTTGGTGTCTATCTTGGCCATGTTGGCAAGCTTTGATATGTAGTAGTCAATGGCAAGTGAGACTGCCGGTGAAGGCTGCTGCGGTGTGCTGGCGGCTTGCGCCGGTGGCTGCTGCTCCGTAAACACCCCCATCTCCATAACCATCATCCTGTAGTACTTTGATGCCAGCTTGACGCTTGACCTGTCCTGATCGGTCACGCCGGTGGCTTTCACAATTTCTTCTAGCGAGCGCACCACCGAGCACTTTTTGCACGCAAGATAGATGGTGGCCGCGGCCATGCAGGCAATTGACTTGCCCTTTGCCTCGCAGCTGCTCTCATAGTTACGGTAAAGGATCGCTGATGTCTCGACCAAGAGTTTTGGAAGGGACATTGCGGCGCATATCTCATTTATCTTTGTGAGGACATTTGACAGCCTGCGCTCCTGCGCAGAGACGATCCTGCTCCGGATGTGCCATTTGCGGATGCTGTTCATGGTTTCGGCCATCTGGTAGTCTATCGACTTGCCGGCATAGTCCTTTGAGCCGTAGGCAATCTCTGTTCTCAGCCCATAATCGTGCAAAGCAAAACTGGTTGAGCCGCTTGCTCTCATGTTCTTGGACTTTTCCTCAAAGTCGGTGGCGTTTGATTCGCGCCCAAAGTCCTCGACCTGATCCATCATGACGCAGCCGCACCTCTCGCAAATGTATTCGCCCTTGCTGTGGTCCTGAATGAGGTTTGCGCCGCACTCGGAGCACTGGGTATAGTATTCTGCAGACGTCATTTTCTTCTACCTCGTCGACCTGCGGCCAGAGCCCCTACCCTGGCTGCGAGACATTTTAGCAAAACCGCCGCTGAAAACCTTGGATCCGACAAGCCTGCTCGTCCTGTCAGTCATTGGTATGACCGACGCGTATGGCGCGCTCACAGGACCGATCAACTCTGCCACTCTGCCTACTCTCTTGCCCGATCCATCAACGAGCAGCTCGCCAGCCCGGATGCCGGCACCCGCTGCGTTGAGTTTGACTATCAACCTTCCACTTTTTGCCAGATGCATAATTTCCCCGATCTCCCCCACGTTGGTAAGCGACATAAGCTAATTACTTGCTATCATGCGCTTCTGTCAAATATTATTTGTATTTCGATAAACAAGATTCTGTCATCAGCGCCCGGAAATTTTTTAGATATGAAAAATTTCATTTCTTGCCGGACTTTTGCTTGCTTCTTCTCTGCACTATCTTTTCGGCGACCGCGTCGATCACCTGCGACTTTTTGACACCCTCTTTTTTTGCAACCATCACATAACCGGATCTGGTAAAAGACCTTCGAGGGAACCTGGCGTTATCGTTCACTTCTTGATCCGAGAACTGGAAGCCAGCAGCCTTGGCTGCCTCTGCCAGCTCTTGCACAGTAGGGTCAAATACCGCCTGCTCTCTGTTGACCTTGCGGCCCTGCCGCCTCTTGAGGTTCTTGTTAAAGTAGTCAAGCCAGAGCACGACGTGGTCGTAGTCCTTCAAGGTTCAATGCCCGTATATTTTGAGGCTTTTATAAACAATGTTGAGAGAATGTTACATCTTTGGTTCTGCGCGCGCCTGCCAGTGGAACGCGTCTTCAGAGTTAAAATAAGCCGTGCAGCTGTTGCCGCCCTCAAGCACGTACGTTATCTCTAGTGTGTAGAGGTTCCTTTTGCTTTTGGGGCTTGCCGCGCCTGTCCTCTCGTAAGTACGGGTGCCACCCTCCATCCAGCTGGACGGGATGTTCAGCTCACCGGTCCACATGCAAGGCCTCCGATTGTCCTGCGTCAGTAAGGCTGTGAGAAATGTCTTGCGCATCAGAGTACTGGAGCTTTGCATCTTCTCAAGGTTTTCCTTCTTGGCATTGTTGATCAGTTTGGCAGAGACCTGCCGTACGCCATCTCCGAGGTAGACCTGCAAGAACAGCCTACCAGATTCAAGAGAATTGAGAGTTTCGGCTGGTGCCGGCTTGCTTGCAAAGTCGACAGGGTACGGGCATGCAACCCTGTCCTTTGGGTCTGGACCGTCCCACGATATCTCCACAGAAAAATGAGAGTGCTATTAGCTCTTAATGGTTATCGAAGAATCATGAAGTCTTGGCTGCCGCTGCTTTTACCAGAACGGCGTTGACGACTCCGTCCTGCCCCGGGCGGGAGACCACCACTGCAGTGCCGCTTTCAGTCTCGATCACTGCGCCCTTGCTTATGACGCCCCTTCTTTCATAGTCTCTGTTTGCAGGGTTCTTGTTCACCTTCAGGATCTTGGACTTTGTGACCTTTTTGGCTTCCTTGTCAACGACATTGGCAAACTCGGCAGTCTTGAATGCGGCCTTGATATTGTTGCCCCTTGTCCTTCTGGCAACGATCTGGGTCGGGCCGACCACGGCTTCATTTGGATACCTGTCAATCTCGAACTTGCGTCTTCCTCTCATGGCAACCTTGCGTCCGCCAGTCATCTTGCGCCCAGCAAGGTTCTCTATCGATTTTCGCATAGCAGTGCAGTAGGTAATTTTTCACTCTAATTAAGACTTTTCTGGAGACCGAGGCGGGCCCGCTGCTGCAGCTCGTGGAGATGGCGGAGACTGCTTGTTAGTTGTCGCCACCAGCTTGCTCTTCATCGCGTTCAGGTCAGTTATGCCAAAGTAGTTCTGGAACTTGGGGGTCGTGCGGTAGACCTTAAGCCTCCCAAGGTTTTCATGCTCTACGAACTGCAGCTGCTCAAGGATCCTGATGTGCGAATATACCTGGCTTCCCCTAATCTGCACAAGCCTCTTTGAAGTCACCGGCTGTTCGTACGCAATGTAGGAGAGGGTCTTGAGCGCCGCTGACGGTATCAAGGGGTGCTGAGCGAACCTTCTGACAAGTGGTGTATATTCCGGCCTAAGCTGGAACACATATGCTCCGTCCTCCAGCTGTGCTATCTCGATTGCCTTGAATGTGGTCTTGGTTTTCTTAACAAGCTCGTTGACGACGCGCAGCGTCTTTTCCTTGGAGTTGGTGCCAGACGCCTTTATCAGCTCGTCCACCGACAGCGGCCTGCCAGCAGAGTAGAGCGCCGCCTCTATCCTTGCGGCAATTTCATTTTCTGGAAGCGAGTCGCGCAAACTGCTGATTATAATGAAATATAATCGCTTTATTTATTGCTGCTGTTGTTGCTGATGATTATGCTGCTTGGCAATTGTTATCTTAACGTCGTCTGAGCCTTCCTGCTGGTCAAGCTCGACCTTGCCTTTCATTGCAAGGTACAGCATTGCAATAAAGCATCTTGCAGTTTCCACCGGCTCCATCTTTTCCACCAGTGTCTTAAACATCAGCACACCGTCCGCGCTCACTATATCAAAGATCATGTCCTCGTAGCGCTGGATTATCTGCTCGAACTTGACGAGATACTGGTCAAAGTCAAACCCTTGGACGGGCTCAAGCTCCACCTGCTTTTTTCTCGGCCTAGGGTTTGCAAGCTCCATTATCATATTTTCCAGCATATGAAGCAGGTCTTCGACTGAAACAGGGTATGTGGACTCGATCCTGAACGGAAGCTCGACAGGGTTAAGCTGCGGTATGGGCTGCTGGCTGTCTGGGTCGTCAACGCCTTTCCTCTGCATCGCGATCTTTTCAAGCGCAAAGATGCTTTCCACCTTCAGTCGGTATATCATTGACGACGACACGGCGGCAATGCCGCAGATGCGCAGGTCTTTGGTGCCAGTCGCGTTGATGAGCCGGAGGAACATTTCAAGCAAAAGGGCGACATCGATGTTCCAGACGTCCTTTCTTACAAGGAGCGAGGGGTTGAAAAGGAGGTTCAGCGGTGGCTGGGCTATCGACTTTTTTGTGTCCGGCTCTGCCTGCTCCTTGGCCAATTCTGTCTCTCAATTCAGCAAGTCGCCATATAATACTTGTTTGTAAAAACATCTTACGAAAATGGTAATTTATTACGGACGAACGTGACTTGGTTTATCTGACTAGCAATTGTGTCTGGTCTGTATCTACACGCTTGGTTCTAGGTCAAGTTAAAGCAGGCGAAACAAGACATTCAAGCATAGTTTGTGATATAGTATGATAGAAAGTGAAAGAAAAACTCTGTGTTTGTATAAATTTTATCTTAATACATCAAGTCATTATAAGCATCTCACCAGCTAATCTTCATGGATAGATTTTCTAAAGTAGAAGATAGAAGGTATCATTCTGAGGCTATTTGCTAATTTTGGCATTCAAGGTATAAGAATCTTGTACTATGGGATTTCTTATCACCAAGGCTAACTTTACTTTTAGAACGATGATCCCAACAACAAGGTTAGTCATGCTTGCGACAGTAGTCGCAACCACTTTGGTACCGGCAGCAGCTGCTGCACAGACGACCATCAACCAGTCCAACAGCAACACCAATAACCAAGCTGCCACTGCTAGCGCTAGCGTAGGTGGCGGAGGCACTGGCAACACCAACACCGCTGTTGCAGCAATCTCCCAAGACGCAGGTGCTTGTCAGCAAAACGTAGCAGCAGTCAATTTCTCTACTGCATCAGCACAAATTGGTGGCGGACAAAATAGCTTCACAGACTGCTCTTAAGGAAGAAGACAGTATAGGCAAGAAAAAGAGCAGCTAAATGTATCTTACCCTCCCTCTTTTTCTTTTCTTTAATTCCACAAGAAGATTGATCTAACACGACAATATCAAAAATCATCGTCCCAATTGCGATCCTCCAGAGGGCTTAGGGTTCTGGTAACTTAAGGGGAGATCACCCGGATTTACTGTGCAAAATTATGCTCATCTCCCGCCAAGTTACCGGTGCCTGGCTTAGAATTCATAACAAACATTGCAGGATTTATTCGATGGCGAATACAAAATTGTAATTACATTATGAAATACAAAACAATAATTGAATTTCGAAATTCAAAATTGTATTTATATTTCAAAATGATTTTTCAAAGTTCGATCGATGCAGCAAAAAGCTAAACTATCATCGATGACGACTTGCAGGAAGTGAATAACGAACGCTGGTAACTTAAAGGGACATTGCACCAAGATCCCTCATAAAATACTGTGTATGTCCCGCCAAGTTACCAGTGTAGGAAATGTGAAAGATGCAAAGGTGTATTGATTGACTATGATAAATTGACGCTCAGTAAGGTTGATGACTGCCTACACTTTGGTGTTTGTTGTGGGTCATCACAAAGCTCGTATAAAGCAATTGTGACATCATCAAAAATCTTTGCCAAATGGAAAATGACTAACGCTCATCAACCATTGTTCTGATAAATGGTAGTCTTCGAGTTGGATTGGACTGTGACTGTTTGTGTACTTGAGTCAGTCTTGACTGTATATGTGCCCGGTTGATCGCTGGTAAATTCATAATTTCCTTCGAAGTCTGCTGTGACGGTGGCGAAATGCTTGCCATCCTTGTATACGTTGATCGGAGCAAAAGGCACACCGACAGAACCTCTGATAGTAACCTTTTGTTGTGTACTACTACTACTGCTAGCCGTGGTGGTGGCGATGGTGGTAGTAGTAGTACCAGATTCCTTTAGTGCAAAAACGATTGTTGTGCCGATAATCAAGCCAGCACCAAGCACAAGTCCTCCAACAAACTTCTTCAATACAAATAGGTGCGTGTAGGATGTTCATAAAGTTATGGAGCTACTTATCAAAGACTATTTACGAGAAGATATGCCTATTGTTTTGATATTTGGAGCAAGATATATACTATTTCATGCTTCATAGAGAGATTTTATGAAATACTATCTGCCAGCGCAGCAATATTGAAAGTACATTTTAAATGAATGATCAAGAAGAAATTTGGTGTCCATGTTAAAAGTAGGAATGTTATCGCGCAAAAGAATAAAGTGTTGTTAAAGATACTTTTCATAATGTTTTTGTGGTAAATCAGGAAATGCACGAGCTTGGAATACAAGCTGCTTTTGGAACGAATGGACAAAAATCAATAGCGCAAAATCCATGACCGAATGTAGGATTAAAACTGGAATGTGACTGACTATCTGTCAATATTATTTGGTACCGAATAAATCATCACAATGCAATTTGATTATACAAAATCGCAATCAAATTTTGAAACAACAATACACAAACCCCATCATCTTATATAATACCATTATCGCTGCAAGAATTCATAGAATATATTGTCTTCGCTAAGGGATTCTTTTTAGACAAGAAAAATCTTTGTACGCGAGATGATAGCCACAAAAACAGCAACTTTAATGACAGCAGTATCTCTGTTGGGTGTAGTCGCTCCAGCAGCATTCGCCCAACCCGATGTTACTGTGAACACTTCCACGGCTGTGACAGTCCAGACTTCAGTTCAGACTGCAATCAACACCGCAGTATTAGTCGGTGACACCGGAAACATAACACAGACAATAGAACTACAGTCAGAACAGGCGGCAGAAGCTCAAGCCAACGCTGGATCCTAGATATCTGCAACTTGGACACTGTAATTAAGCATAATTAAGCAGACAACAAGCACGACACACAAAGATGCGAACCCTCTGCCCCTTTTTTCTTTATTCGGGCAAGCTAATGTTGGTGAGGGTTTACTACCAAATATGGTGGCAGATAGTTTATAAAAATTTAATTCTTGCTTTTCAGCAGTGCGCGTGCTAAATGTCACGAAAGCATGTAGTGAGAACGAGGTGGGATATTTGGTTCTGGTAACTTAAGTGGAGATCACCCGGATTTACTGCGCAAAATTATGCTCATCTCCCGCCAAGTTACCGGTGCCGGATATTTAATGTTCAGCTCTATCTAATTATTCGGTCCTTGAGGCCCTCTTGTGCAGGGGCTTGTTTGGTGGTATGTCCGGCCGGAATCGCCTCTTCATGCGGATTTTCTGCCTTTCAGACTTTTTGTTTGCATGCTTGTTTTTCTTTGTCTTCATGGGCAGAGTTGGCAAGTATCATTCATTAAGGTTATACAATATGCTAGAAGATGCTTTTATAACTATTAAATCAAATAGCCCGCAAGCATGTCAGATGGCATACACGGGTCTGCCCTGCGGATGCATGATGCAGTGGGACGAGGACGAGACCGCAGTCGTGTTCTGCAGCCGGCACACGGTTGACTACATCACTGGCAAGGAAGCGATAGGGACTTGTCAAAATGATAGCCACGCCAAACGGCAAGGCTGGCAAGAAGTCGCTTGCAAAGACGATGCAGTGAAAGCATTTATTTTATTCTTTTTGTGATATCGCTTGCAGCATATATAGATGGGGAGAAAAAAGAGGACAAGCCGCATAATCACCATCGGCGGCATCGCGGTCATTGGGGCGCTGGTCGCGTTCATGGTTGCTTTGCAGGTAGAGGCTGCTAGGAACAATGAGTTTAGGAGATCGATTGACCAGATAGCGTTTGACACAATAGCTCTGACGCAGGAATACCAAAAAGTAGAGGAAAAGTGGATGGAAAATCCGCAGGACAATAACAGCACGATAACTTCCACATTTGAGCAGTACAAGTTGCGGTACCAACAGCTGATTGATAGGGCAGAGGGGCTGGATACACCAGACAAATACAAGACGGCAAAAAGCCACCTCATCAAGGCGATTGAGCTGGAAATGCAGAGCAATCAGCACTTTTACAACTACTTGATCAGCGGCGATGATAGTGAGAGAGAAAAAGCAGGGGAGCTGGCATCACAGTCGCTTGTCAGTAGTGCCGAATACGACGCCGCAATAAGGGCCGCCGGCTAGTGCCTACGTTTTAATTAAGGTCTGTAAAATGTCGTTATGCTGGGCCCATAGTTCAGCTTGGATAGAATGGCTGCCTGCGGAGCAGTTGGTCGAGGGTTCGAGTCCCTCTGGGCCCGCGTTTTTTAACGATTTTCAAACTATTTTCACCTCGCTTTATCTGCTTTTCGTTGTCCCCACTGCAATAATCATGACTTTCCTTGTGGAATTTTGATTCTGAGGGTTCGAGTATATGGTGGTTTTGTCCCGGTCAGAATTCCGAACAAAAGCGCGCGAAAACGGGATCGGCGCGGTAGAGTCATGATTCGTCAATCCGGCTTCATTGCGTCACGCAAGCAGCTAGACCGGGAGTAATTAACTATCAAGAGACAGTCGCCGTTTTGCTCCCTATACGCGCAGCTTCTATCCCTTTTGCCGCTCCAAGCCCAATTATCCCAACCCCTATTATTACCCCTATAATCGGACCGGGGAATACGATGACGGAGAAGAACCCTGTAACTATCAGCCCGTATACTAATCCTACCATGCCACTTGCAACAAGCAATCCGGCCACCAGAAACGACCTTTGATTCCGCGATGCAACGAATGCCGCAGTCGCCAGCACGACGAGACCGATGCCGGGCCACGGCGCAAGCCCTGCCTGCAGCGCGCCGCCCAAAGCGATAACAACAAGAAACAAGACAAGTGCAGTCGAGGCTAGCCAAACGGCCAACACAAACCTAGAATTTGTCATTAGATTTCATTTTTCCTGCCGTGCACACTTGTTTGATGCTCATCTGGAGACGGCTGTCGCTGCTATCCTTGTAGTTTCTATTCCCTTTGCCACGCCAAGTCCTATTGTCCCAAGCCCAAAGATGAATGCAATTATGATCCCCGAAGACGCGCCGGCGCTATCTCCCAATACTATCGCAGCAGATACTGCATGAATTATGCCATTTGCGGACAGCATTACTGACACAGAGTATGACCGTTTTTTCAGCGACAGGACAAATGCTCCCACGGACATCACAAGAGTGCTTATGCCGACCACATTTGCTGGCAGCATTGTCTGCATGCCCGCTATCACATAAACTGTGACCAAAGCTAAGGCCGCTCCGGCTAGCACATTAGCAATTACAAGTCTTGGATCTGACGACATGTCTATGACCTCAATCCTTTGCCAAGGTACGCTTTGACATGTGGTCTGTATAGGAAGTAGATGGTTACTGCGCCTATGATAACGCCGAGCATCCTGCCGCCATTACTGGGGATGAGAGCAACAGTAAATGCGTACCACGCCATGCTGGCGATTGACAAGACCAGAGTGGCAGTCCAAGCCCATCGCCGGCCTTTCAGTAGCCCGGAGGCTGCAATAAATGAGACGATAGCTAGAGGAAGAAATGCTGTTCCAAGTGCAATGCCGAATCCCGGTGTTGAAGCTTGATCGGCTGATAGATTTTGTCTTGGAAGATCACCAATGGCAGATTCTATAAGCGGATGCAATAAGGCATCTTGGGCAATAAACCCAATTCCGAAAAAAAGCCCGGCAATTCCACCGATTATGCTGACAGTTGCAGCTATTGTTGCTCCACGCGGGCGGGATTTAGTTGCACTCTGCATTAGCTTTCTGTCACCACCACAGTGCCTACCATGTTTGGATGGGGCTCGCAAAAGTACTGGTATTCGCCTGCTTTGTCAAAGGTGAAGCTAAATGACTGTCCCTTTCCTATCATGCCGGAATCAAAAACGCCATCCTTTGAAGTTACAGTATGTCCACCAGAGTCATCGTTTACCCACGTTACGGTCTCGCCGACCTTGACCTCTGCAGGATTCGGGCTGAACGAGTTGCTTCCGGCGTTGGCGACTATTTTCACTACTGTTGAATTTTCGGGGATTGGGGTAACAGGCTCTTGCCTATTTCCAGACCCTTCAACCCCCATATTCATGCTGCCTGATAGAACGTACGTAGCCACGATAGCACCAGCTATCACAACTGATGCAATCACTACGACATTTTTCTTGACCATGGCAAGAGTAATCTAATTTTTGTTTTAACCCTTGTTTACCCATCCTACGTAGTTTAGTTACGTGCATACTTAATAGACTGTGGGTATGAACAAATAAAGGGCTGTGTTAGCCATGCATCAAAATGCCTCCGGCAATTGAGTCAAATTGGTACACGCACACAGAGATAGAATTTACATGAGAATGGACATCATATTGCAACTAAGCCAGCGCGGAGAGCTCAACCAGAGCCAGCTCATGAGCTCCTGCCGCCTGAACAATGTCCAACACAAGCCCATAATCGATGAGCTGGTGGAAAAGGGGCTGATAATCAGGTTTGAAGAGCCGTGGGGAGAGCAGAACAGGATAATCAAGTACAAGGTTTCAGAAAAGGGGAGAGAGATTGCAAAGAAAATATTCGAACCATATGAACTCCTGTTTCCAAGGAGTGAAGACAAGAAATGAAAGCAGGTAACACGGTTAAAAGAAGCGGAGGATCGATTAATGAGTGACATGACCGATGGCGGTAGAAGCAAGAAGGGGACAGAACCCGAGAACTTGCCCGAGATGATAGACAATGTCATTCGGCAGCTGGATTTTAACAGGAAGATAATAATCATAATGGTTATCTCTTTCGTCATCATCGTGCCGATAATAGCGTACATTGGCTTTCTGTCACAAACAACTGCCGGTGTCGGCAGATACATCGTAATCATAGGAGGCGTGGGTTTTGTAGCATGGCTAGCCGTCGGCATCAGACAGTGGATGGTCTTTTCAAAGTGGTTACGAAAATTCCGGCTGTACAAGGAAAGGCAGAAAGAGCTTGAAGACCTTCTTGATTTTGAGAAAAGCGATGAAGGAAAGAGTAGTCCCAATTAATGCCAGAGTACTGACAAGAAAGAGTTGTTTACGGATTGCCTTTGGATATCTTTGAATTTATCAATCAACTTGTGGCTCGAACCCATCCGGGTTCGGGTACCTCTGGGCCCGCTTTATCTCATATAGTTGTTATTGTTATCGGGTTAAAGGCAACGTTAATTGCACCATGTCCCTTTAAAGTTCTGTGAATAATTGAGGCATTGAATGCTGCATCTAGATTTCCGGGTGAGTCATAATCTGCCAGCATTTCAAACAATACTCGCCTGTTAACTGAAAGAGCTCGGCCTTTTCTTTTCGACACTTGTCACAGATTTCATCTTCAATCCCATCCTTTAGAATTTGCTGCTGTTGTTGAACATCATTATTACTCATAACAATAATATCGACCGACTCCTGATCGCAAGACCTGCAGCAGCTATAAACCTTGTGTAGTGAAATCACAAACAGCTTGTTACTGCTTTGATTGCAAAATTGAATGGAAATAGATGCAATAGTTTTTAATTTCTTTGATCTGAACATCGATCTGAAACATTTTTGAACAGCAAGTGACGAACAGAAAGCAAAGGATCCGTGATGAGAGAGTTTGCATCAAAATAAAGGGAAATTGGGCTAGGTGCTATTAATCATAAATAGGCTTGCCATCAGATGTGTACTTTTTGATCCGCTTTCCAGCCGTTGTTGTTGATGATGATGGTGATTGCTGTTGCGATTTTGCTTCTTGTGTTGTTGCCGTGCTTGCCGTTTCTGCCTTTCTCTTCTTGAACCTGTCTAGGAATCCCATTTGTAAAAATTCCTTGATGATAATAATAAGTTAAAAGTAGATACAATCCCCCTCTTAAATTTCAAGAACCCTTTTGAGCAATCAGCAACCGACATTCTTAACATCTTTAACATCAACTATCATACTACACAACTACCGTCTCAGCAACGTCTAGCAAGACCAATGATTGGCCTTGTCCATCAGGGATCACCATGTCGTCGAGGACCCTTTGGTAGGCTGTTGCTGGCAAAACTGCAGCCCAATTAGACACATGGTGATCCTAACCTTTTTGATATCCTACTGCTCACAGCGGAATTTGCTAGCGCCTCAAGTATTCGCCCAATTCTGCAATGGGTTTTTGAGAGTCAACTACCCAATGGCTAAAGCTTGTGGGCTTATCCTTCCAAACTTAATGCTGCAGACACATGCCGCCAGTTTCCCAGACGGTTTCACGGAGGACAATAGGCTGGTTGACATCGGATCGCAAATCCTACCCGGCAATTCACTCGTAGTACGCGGGTGCAGCCGTCTGCAACACGGAGCTTATGCGCGATGCATCTCCCCCTGTCACCAAGGTTAAGTTGCAGATGCTCTCACACCAAGTCTTTCCTGCAGAGGCTTAGGCGAGTCTATCAATAGGTGCCTGTTATCAAAACTCATATTTAAATGCGCAATTCCTCCCACGTCTAAAGAACGTGGGCTTCCTTGCGCCGACGTTTGTGACTTATGCTCCATTAAATCGGGCCACAAGGGATTTTGGTATTGCGCCATGAACCGGATCTCCTTGCGATTCGATCAAAATCGTATCGCCTTCTATTGCCACGACATTTCCGGCAGGTTGCCCGTCAGAGGATCTTATATTTTTGTGGATTATGCTGTCCCAGTCAACTACTGGCTCGCTTGGCATGGATGGAAAAGACTCTTGCGTCTACTATTTGAAACGTGTGAATCATTGTGTCAAAAGCCGATTCATAATATAATGGTTGTATACAAATTCACAATATTATCTTATGATGTGAACCTATGCTTTTCAAGTTATAGTCTGCCAATTATATTCAGATGCATTAACAGATTTATGCAATTCGTGCAATGCTTTCCCTAGGATCAAGCAGATTAAACGTCTGAATGAAGGTGTCAACCCTATCTTTGGGCATCTGTCTGTTGTTCTGCTGTGCCCAGCGGAACCAATTCGCAATTCGCTCAAAGTCCATCACCACGCCATAATAGTCTCTTATTCTTTGAGGAGTCATATCGTAGCTCTCATTGCTGCCAGACTCAGTAGCATCAGATACCAAAATTATATCATATCCTTGATTAAATGCATCTCTAAGGAGCGTTTCTACGCATATTGACGTGTCAACTCCGCAGAATACGAGTGTGTTTACGCCAAGAGCCTTGAGCCATACATTTGTTTCCGTATCTTGGAAGGCAGAATCTCTTTTTTTATGATTATGTGGTCATCATCTGTGGGCTTGAGCTCATCGATGACTTGTGCGTCCCATGTGCCGCGGACACAAATCGGCACTTTCCTTATCCTCTTTTCCCGGGATTTTGGCAGGATCCTGTGCACCCTTGTTAACAGATCTATTCCGCTCGGTTCGCGGACAGCTTCTGTGTAAAAGATTGGAATCCCTATCTCCCTGCACAGGTTGACAAGTTCTTGCATCTTTCGAACTGCGGATCTGTAGTTTGAAGTGTCCATTCTCAGCCTGTCGTACGAGCCACCCTTGCTGACAAAGCCGTTTTGCACGTCGATTACAATCAGAGCAGGCCGGAGAGTATGAGTGAGAGTCGGTATAGCAAACATATTCTTTCTTTACTCAAAACATTGCTATTATCGGTTATTGTCTCTTTCATTGATCGGCACACATGCTGCTGTGCAATTGCCTTTGAGCATTGAGTAGAATTGTTTTTACGCTAATGACCCAGTATGTGGCTGCTTAACTCGTCTTCTGTCCTAAACGTAATGTTGCAAAGGTCGCAGCGAAAAACATGCAGCGGTTCTGGAGTCTTAGGAGACGCTGCAGCTACTAGAAATGGCCGGTCTTCTTCATATTTTGCCGGAATCTTTGGAAGGTCGATGAGAAGGTCGCGCACGGCGTCTTCGTCTGCGGGTGGCGCGCCGCTATAGTGGTAGTAGTATGGATCAGGAGCGTCGTCCTTCCGATACCTGCTCTTTACATGCGCTTCGGGGACTTTGAGCCAGACCACCTTTCCATCCCAGCCTTCAACCCTTGTCACAGGGATATAATAGCGGCGGACATTCAAAAGCCCGCTCTTTACGACCAAGAAGTAGCGGTTAATTGCTTCGATATCACCAATGTCAGCATCATCGCTTGCATAGACTGATTCGTGGATAAGGTCTGTCCAGCTGGCGGGTTCTTTTTCCACGTGTATGATGAGTAGAAAAACTATTTAGCAATTCCAGCAACGGCATGAAAATTGCTTCTAATCAAAATCAAACAGGTCGCCAAAGAAGCCTCTTCGCCTTCTGTGCCCTCGATAATTGTAATAGTCGTCATCATACTCGTCATAATCTCTGTCTGTATGGTAGCGGCGATAATGCTCTTCGTCATACCTTGTTTGCATGGTTGCTATCTTGTCAATTTCGCCCCTGTCAAGCCATACGCCTTTGCATGTAGGGCAATAATCAATGTCTGCATCATACCTTCTAACCTCTTGCATTGGCGAAGCGCAATTCGGACAGTTCATAGCCGAAAAATTCTAGACTGTCATAGGATAAAAACAGTGCTGCAAATCATAGGCTAATTTTGAATATAAAAAAATGCCCAGTGTTGCAGAAGTTGCGAGCTCGTATCAAAAATACAACGCTGGTAACTTAAAGGGACATTGCACCAAAATCCCTCATAAAATACTGTGTATGTCCCGCCAAGTTACCAGTGTATCTTATGGCATAAAGAAATAAAATTAATCTTGTCAATTGTTAAGACCCTTGTCTGCAATGGTTATGCGTATCTACTACTAGTATTCCGTCAGAAAGTAATGACAAAGTGATAGAATATCTGAATGAAATGCTTTCTGCTGAAAATGCAGCAATTGACAGGCTTGAATCGAGAGTTTAAGAATGCCTGTTGCAGTAGGGCAAGCAGCAACTACAGCACCATCTTAAAGAAACCCGGCAGCACAGAGAGGGGCTCTTGAAAATCATTTCTGATGTAGGCGGCAGCACAACTGACGCCAAAGCTGATCTGCCGGCATTGAGGTTTTGCCTGCAGGAACAATGGCAAAGAAGACGCTCACGAATGTAGCCAAGTCGATCACTGGAGAGGGCGACACCAATCCAATGCGCGAAGAATTAGAGCTTATGAGAACCAAGGAAGACTATTGAATAGAGCATGTAGAGATCCTGTCCTATAGATCGCTCATCCAGTTATGTCAAAGATTGGGATTAAGTAGTGCGATCCCTCTTCTGACCCAAAGCCGGAAAGAAGAAGAGTCAATGGCAAAATGGATCGAAACTAACGCTCCTATGACATTTGACCAGCTGTGACCCAGGATAGAAGCTGCAGTAAGAGGCATCAGCAAGGAGAAAGCAGGCGCAATAGCCTGACTTTTGCTGTCGCGCTTTTGGGATCACATGACAATCTTGACTCTGTCACTTGCTAGGAACGGATTGTGCAACCGTACTTACCTCATGAGCCATGCCCACCATGTCGCTGCAAATGGAATGTCTCCATGCATCTTTATCTTTGCTTCAGAGCCGTGCTTGCGCAGCTGGTCTTGAAAGGCGTCAGTTATTTTGATAGTAGCCGATTTCTTATCCCTTACGCCTTCTGGCAGGAGTTGTTGGAATATCTTGGTGACAAAATCCCGGGATACGTAGATATCATAGAACCACCAGCCTGCGGCCATCTCAGCCCTTTCGCTCAGCTTGAAGCCATTCTCTGTATGATTTAACTTTTCAAAACCAGAAAAAATGTGCTTTACAATGTAAAGGTCTTTATTAAAATTGTTGGAAATGATGGTAAAGAGTGGGAAGAATGTCCCTTCTCCTTGGCTTGCAGTCATGCTTTTTGCTGCTCAAGATGCTATTTAATGATAGTAGTAGCGTCAGGTTGGACGGGGCGGACCAGCTATAAACAAACAAACTTAAGCTATTTTCGCCCATAGCTGTGCAAAGTTAGATGGCAGATTAGCTCTCGTCCATGCAACCATTTCTTCTTCCTCTTGAAGACTTTGCCTCAATGGTACCATTGCTTCGCCGATATTCATCTTTACCGCCATCTGAATTAGTGTATTGTAGGCTATCATCTCTGCATGTTCTATCAGCGCATCTGCCTCTAGCGTCTTTAGCTCCTGTTCCTCTGGGGCCGTAGCGGAGGCATTAAGCGCATCAGCTAGTAATTTTGGAGGAGAGTAGCCGGGCAACTCTGCCCGCTCGCCTGTAGGCTGACCGCCCAATCTTGTGATCAACGAAATAAGCCGTTCTTTCTGCTCCCTCGTCTCTTTCAGATGATGGACAAGTTGCTGCCTAATTTGGGCCAAGGGAGACTGTTGGATCCTTGCGTGCAGTCTTTCTACTGCCGCGTTTTCTATTGAAAGCATAAGATTCAGATACAGAACGAATTTGTCATTTCTAGAGTGGGTGTTTGATGTCATCTGCTGAATTTCCTTGTTTGCCGCACGAATAGTTCGGGCTCTTTCTTCTACCATCATCGGTGTTATTTGAGTCTGCATATTGTCAGGATTGCTCCTGCCAGCCGTTATTGATTCATTATCAACCTGCCTTGATTCCAATGTCTTCGCTTCCCTTGTCTTTATCAGGGATTCTACATTTTTGGCATGCAGGCTTGCACCCTGAGCCATGTCACTCATTGCATTATATTTTGCAGAATCAAAAACTTCCGATGGACGTATGCTGGCAGCATCAGCTGTTGCGGAATCATCTTCCTTGGCTCTGCCTGTAGCATGAATTTCAGACTCGCTGCCTCCTACCCTTTTTTCCTTGCTGACCATTTTGTTAAACATTGACGCCATAATAGCGTTTAACAATTGTAGTAGAATACCTCATCATTGAGACTCTACATTTGCAATGATAAAGCAGTATTGGCCGCAGGTGCCTCTTCTTGTAATCAATCCTAAATTATAAAGCAACGCATCACCTAGATCTATACCAAAGTCAGAATCTTGTGACGATCTTACAAAGCAGCTTTATAAAAAATCCAGTTCTTGTTAGACATAGCCAAACTCTTCTTATATTAAGGAGCATAATTCATATTGGATTGGCAAATCTAGATAGCCAGAGGGCGGATAACGGCACTCAGGAGAAAGAAGCAAACAGACCATCATTAGCTGCAGATGCCGCTAGCAAAGCAGTCAAACAGGATGATGATACCATTACTATTGTCAACCACAAAGACACAGTAAGGTCATTCATTGAAAAATCTCCACTTGCAACGCAATTTGCAATCATAGTATTATTTTACTTGGCAAAAGAATACATGAACAGCAGCAAAAGCCTGTCGTCAAACCGGACTGATGCAAATATATCAGCAGCAATTCTAGAACCATTTTCTTTTACTTCAAAGGAATTCTTTGACACATACAGCCAGCTTGCCCTAGAGATGGGCCTGATAAAATATCTGGTAAGGCATATTGCGTTTGCAGAATTCATGCTTACATTGGAGTACCTTGTTCTAATACGGGAAGAGGAATCCACTGCAAGGTATCAGTTTAAAGTCAATTTTGAAGACTTGAGGTGGATGGCTTCAATAGCACTACAGCAGATTGTAGGTGGTCAAAACCTTTCCTCTCCAGAAATATTTTACCCGTCGCCCCCTAGGACAACCCGGCCGCCAGACAATAATACTCCTCAGCCAGATAAAACCATCATCAATCCACTAACCCAAAACAACACAGACAGGACTGCTGCTTTAGTCAAAGATATAGCTCAGAGCATCCTTGCCAAAAATGAGCTTGAACAAAGCGGTGGAGGAACTGGTAGAAGCATTGATGATGCAGTGCGACTGAGAAGCAAAGATTATGGGCGCTACCGGCCATATTTTCAACACAGAGTTCCTCCTACACAATACAGCTTTCGGCTACCAAATAAAGACGAGGTAAAAAGAATCTACCAGGAATTTGTCGAAAACCAAACATGTATTGAATGTGGCGAAAAGATCGTTTTGGATTATTTCGATGTATGGATAGGAGAGCCGCTAGAAGCAAACACAAGGCCTGAAATAAGTGACCAGAGAATGACAGAAGTTCTTGGCAGTATCACGCAGGAAAGATCAGATACAACAATTCAGGAAACCATTAGTCACGATTATCACCCTACTGACAGGGAGCTTCTATCATTCAATTATGGGATAATTCCTATGGATGGAAGAGATGCATTTATTGCATTTGCAAAGCCCAAGCTGCTATGTTCTAAATGCGGAGCAAATCCAGCTAATTCAGTATCGCTTATGCCAAAATACTAACTAATGCATGCACGCACACAGTTTTAGCTAGCTATCCCAATGCGTTCTTCTAAGATGTAATAGTCCCGGCATTAACAAATGTTCTTTCCTGAGGAGGGCGTTCTGATTTGAGTGAGTTAATGGCTTTGAGCACTGCATCCAGATCCTCCGGAGTGCAGGTCGAGATGCACGAATCAGATATACCATCATTATCTGGATCCGGCAGGTACGCGACAATGTATCCATCAACATAGTCCTTTGTTCTTTCAATGGCTTCTATCATATTGCTGCTACTAGCAAATCTAAATGACAGCTGGGCAAAGATCTCCGTCTCAGGATTTTGCGAGCGCACATGGTCACTTATCATTTTTGCATAATTGGAATATTCTGTAATGTTGTCAGAAAATCTCTGAAGCTGCATGCCCAAAAAGTCAACTTCAGACCAGTTTATTTTCATATAGTTATCTAGAAGAAACGGCGCGTCGGGCGTTATGCCATATTTGAATCCTGCTTCATGCACCACATGGGATCCGTTGCTTATTGCTGTTACTGGATTTTCCCTCTCAAGACGCGTTGTTCTTTCCCAGTTCTCAATGTCATAGGTGATGTGGCTCACTTTGTCAAATTTGTTTCCAAGCTCTATAGCATCTGTCATGTTATCCAGCGACTGCACGATTATCATCTTTTCCCTGTCAGGGAACTCATCAAATAACCAAGCTGACGGCGAACCAGATGGAAGCAGAGCGCGAATTGATTGCAAGATGTATGGATTCCCCCTGTTGGTGCTAAAACCGTAGTCATAATTGCTGCTACTGTCGCTATTGTAAGAATAGTGTTTCTTCAGGATATTCATCGATGCTTCATCGCTCACAAAAGTAAATACTGCAAACGATAGTGGAGTGGACACTTTCTTGCCCTTAGGTTGCTCCTGAGGAGGGGTAGGGAAGAAAATCGAAGGATTGATGAACATAACGATAATAATGATGGCACCAATAGATGAAGCAATAATTGCTACAGCGGTACCCCTTCGCATCGTTATCATAGTACAGGAAATTTTGGTATTTATAAGATTCATACAGTATTCCTATCTGGCTTAGTAACAGTTTTCAGCCGTATTCAATAGTAATCAAGTCACATTAAGGAGTAACAGAACACTTGTGACAAAAGAGACAGATATATCATTCTTCTTTTTCGCTATCGGATCAACTGGCAGCGGCGGTAGCATCGTCAGCTTTCTTGGAATGAGCTACCTGCTCGCCTGAAGGATATAACGGATCAATACTCGTATGCACGACTTTTCTAAGGTCTCTGAATGATTCGGTTGTATACTCTTTCCATCGGACTGACCATGAAAGCAGGACCTCCAAGGCCTGTGGCTTTACGATGAAGTTGAGTATTATGACCAAGAATCGCACAAGTGGAAAGTACAACATATACCGGGTTTTGCCAGCTTTATTTAATCTATAAGCATACAGGATAATGGCCACTGCGTAAATTATCGCCTGAATTCCGAGGAGTTTAGTGATTATGACTCCATATGTTATCAATTCAGGGGTAGAAAGGCCCACAGTTCCCATCAGGATTGACACAGCCATATAGGGCCACAACAAGCCCCGGCCCAGACTGATGCCATGCGACATCAGGTTCCAAAGGAATACAGGCCAGCGGCTATTTCCTACCTCCCTAGCGAGCCTCAGGTTTCTGCCGCGAGAATGGAAGAAGGCTACGCTCCATCTTGCCCGCTGTTGCATAAATCCGACAAGCGTTTCTGGAAGCTCTGAATAGATCAGTGCGTTGCCCTCAAAAACGCCCCTGTATCCTAGCCTAGCGACCCTGTTTGTAATTTCGCCGTCTTCTCCAAAAATATTGTCTACCCATCCTCCTGCCTTGATCAGTATGTCTCGCCTGTAAGCCGAAGCAGGCCCGGGCTGTGTTATTATGCCATCCACCATTTCTTGCGCCCTCTTTGTGTAAAAGTAGTACGCACAGAGAACATTCTGTGCCTTCAACCATGCTCCCTTCCCTTCTAGCGGCATTATCCAGCAGGATACCGATCCCACTTCGGGGTTCTTGAAATGGGATAACATAGGAGCAAGAGCATTTTCGTCTAGCGCCGAGTCTGCATCTGTCCTGAAAATAATTTCACCGGATGTCCTCTGCAGGCCGTATGCCAGCGCAAATCCTTTGCCGGAATTGGGGATCGTGTAGAACACGCCGCTGCAGAATTTGAGTTTTCGCAGAGATTCTGAAATTATCCTTTCTGTGTTATCCCTAGAACCATCGTTGACAACGACGATGTCGACCTTGCCTGCGTATTTTGCAGCAGCTCTATCAATGCTTTCTATGCATCTTCCAATCAGCCTTTCTTCATTATATGCAGATATGAGAAATGAAACTGAAGGCCAGGGGGTATCTTTCTCGTTCTTTGGTGCCTTGTATGCGTGAACTGGCCTCTTTATTTCATACATCAGGTTCGCGATGAAGTAGCTGAAAGTTATGACAACCGGAACATTTAGCCAGAAACCGAGGTAGATGTAGTCCAGCGTCATAGGTTCTCCAGAATACGCGTCTAGCCCAAGGAAGTAGATAAGCAAGTAAAGTATGACAGATGAGGACACAAGTATTATCGCCAAGTTTGCATATTCTCTGAAGTATCTTCTCTTGATGAATGGCTTGACTTTGGTAGGAGTGGGTATGGTAACAGTAGAGAAAAGCGCCACCTCTATGGCAAGACCTCCAGTAAGTATTGTTACAATTATGCTTGTTATGCGAAAAGCGAACGGCGACTGTAGTGGCTCGATGTAAAGCGATGACGCGATTATGACTAGCTGAACGGCTATGAAGAGCAGGAAACATATCATTCCAAATGCGAGCAACCTCAAACGCATTTTCATATCTATCCGTGCAGTAAATGCAATAGTTGGGAAAAACACAAGAAATAGCATCTGCGCTATTATGGGCAGATCAAACGTGATCGTCCCAGTGTCAGTTTCAACATGAAGGCCATCCCTATCAAGCAAGGATTCTGTTTGCAGCGGCTGCAAAACAAATGGAACCGGATCTCCAATCGTGGTGGCGTACAATTGCACAGCGTTACGCAAGAATTGCATAGCAGTATGCAGAATCCACTCTTCAAATGTTGTGATGCTGTCAATGACACCAATAAAGATAAACGAGAAAAATATTGCCGCAAGATAATACCGCAATGCAAAGTACGACAATACGGCCCTTGCGCTACTACCCATCTGCTTCTATCTAAAAGGCAGCGCTACGGATTTTAATAGTGCCGTAGATCATTCTAGATGACCAGTACATACATTTGTCAGCTCTATGGGACTCTTGTCACAAAGTAACATCAGCAGAATTGTTCATGTAGATCGGCGCCGCCAAATTGCCGTTCTCCAGCAAATGGCTCCGCCATTCTGACTCTATGTTATCCATTCCAAAGTTTACTGCATAGTCTATGAAGCAAGAAGACAGATTCATGATGTTGCTAGTCCTCTGCACCAATTCGATTCTCTTTCGCAGCTTTCGCTGCTCCTGCTTTAATGCAAATATTTCTTGGAGAATTTGGTCGATGGGTATGTTATTTCTTACCATGCGGCTTTTTTCAATGGTCAATGCCTTGATCCTGCTTGCATAGACCTCATTGTCATGTTCAAGTTTACCAAGTAATGGCTGAACATCAATGCGTTCTTGCGTGCCTAGATATCTTAAGGCAGTGCTTTGCCCAATGCCATTGTAAATATCTACACTGGTCCAAAGGGCGATCAGAGGAAATCTAACCGAAAGCATTTTGCTAATCACTGCTGCGTCTGTTACATACCCCATGCCACCTGTTCCAGAGACCAAACATGCAACCCCTAGATCTCTTGCAAGCAATATTGGAGTGGGCACTGCCCGCAGGGAGAGATTCTGGACGCTTCCAGAAATATCAATCGCGTCTGAATTGCCCAGATCTTGTCTCAAAACTTGCCTGCAACCAAGGCAGATCCCAGTCAAAAGAGTCTGCCTGCCGCTTTTGGTCAAGCGTACAGAAGCTTTGCTGCCGCATTTGCAGTGAAGCCAAACAGGGGCACTTTTGTAGACATTGGTGCTCACCCGGGTGTTGATTCCGTGGTTGATCAATGTCTTCTCAGTCTCTTGCAACACCTCAGAATAAGTATGAAAGTTTGAAACCAGATACTTGATTCCGTCTTCAACGGCAGGAGATATCTCAGACGCCCTTACGAACAGCGTGCTATATCCGAATACTTTGTTGATCATTTCTGACAAAAGAAACGCGTTGAAGTCGGCCAATGATTTTGCTCTATGGCGCACAGATTCGACCTTGGCCCAAAAGTGGTCGAAGTTATCGAGAACCTTTGACTTGTTGAAATTCAGTAACGTTGTGCCCGTTTGGGATGATTTTGGTACAAGCAGCGTTTCTCGTATCCATGACCTTATTTGCTTCCTCCAGCGATCCAGCATCATCAATGATGGTTTGTCCACGTTTTTTACAAGCCAGCGCTTTTGAGACTTCACGATGGGATAAGTAAGCTGCATTATCCCGGATGGATGATGAACATCAGGCAGCTGCGCGTGGCAAATCCACCTGTCATCTACAAACTCGTGATCTATGACAATAAAGAGGTTGATAATCTTGCCATTTGGATCAGCTTCCTCTAGTTTCTTTTTTAGAGTTTCAAGCAGTACAATCTTCTTATAGATGCCGCCATACGGGAAAAGATTTGGCTGATGCATTGAAACGAGAATCTGGGTGAAGGGGTCGCCCAGCAAATCAATGTGCTTGCTTACAACCGAAGAAAGAGTGTCTGCTTCGGAATGGAATCTGCGAATGGACGACTTGAGCTTGATCCTATTGCCCAATACAAATGGATCTGCTGCAACATTTGTAAATGGCTTTAAGAGCCTGATGATGTCTGAAAAGTTAAGCGGTATCGAGGAAATAAAGCCAGAAATCAATGGATCGGAAACGGTATAAAATTTTGCCAGCCGAGTCATCGGTGATTCTTCGTTAGTACTTGCAATGGGCTGCGACTCAACTTCAGGATCGTTCAATTAGTAGAATATGGGCACAAACATAACTCATAAGGATGATACTGTCGCGCTCTATAGAAATTGAACAAGTCTTGTTGCAGGAGCTTCCTACATAAGAGTCTTGCATAAGACAGCTGAAATTGGGATACTGTAATAAGCAAAATGAGCGCATACCTTCGCAGACCATGATCGCCAATGTGCTGGTTACTTCAGCAGGAGGCATCGTAGGTCAGGGCATAATCAAAGCTTTAAAGTTATCAAATAAATCTGCTGCCACCAGTCCTGTAACATACAATATTTTCGGCACGGACATGAATCCATTGGCTACAGGACTGTACCGTTGCAATACCGGCATGTTGGTTCCTCCTGCCACCTCCCCGGATTACATTGACTTTATTATTGGCGTTTGCAAGAATAACAATATTTCTGCCATATTTGTCGGATCCGACGGCGAACTTTTGACGCTTGCAGCTGCAAGGGAAAAGATAGAAAGAGAATCAGGCGCTAAGGTACTGTCAGGCCCAAGTGACATTCTATCTATTGCACGTGATAAATGGAAAACATACGAATTTTGCAAGGCAAACAACATCCCTTTTGCAGACTCGGCTCTGCCCCCAGATAGCGAGCAATTCGTAAGGGAATTTGGTTTTCCTGTTGTCGTAAAGCCAAGGGAAGGATACGGCTCTGTCCACTTTAATATAGTGCACAATAGAATGCAGATGGAGCAGGTCATCTCAGAGATCGAAGCTGCAGGCTGGCGCCCCATAATTCAGAGATACTTGGGACATGATATCAAACATAATCTTGACGGAATAGATGGTGCCAATGAATTTACAACTGGCATCACAGTGGACAAAACTGGGAAAAGAGTAATGTCTTCCATATCCATAAAAAAGATACTAAAAGCTGGGCAGACGCACAAGGCACTTATTGACGATTTCCCGGGCATACGCAAACCTGCAGAAGCGGTTGCTTTGAAGTTGAATGCCGCCGGCCCGATAAATGTGCAGGCAAAGCTTGAAGGAGATACGCCAGTAGTATTTGAAATAAACCCGCGCTTGTCTGCAACATGTGCCATGCGTGCCTTTGCTGGGGTAAATGAGCCGGACATCATTTACCGAAACTTTCTGCGCGATGAAGAGATAAAGGTTGATAGCTACCAGAAGCTTGTCTGCCTGAGGTATCTGAATGAAGTTTATGTCCCCTTTTCCGTTTATTCGCGTGTGCTAGTGGATAAGGAGATATCAAATAGCGAGAGAGGCTCGTTCATACCTGATTACTTTTAGATGGTTTCCGGCAATGTTGCAAGAGCCAAAGCGACCCAACGCCAAATAAACAAAAATCTTCTAGCAATTTATCCTGGATGAAACTGTGAAAAGCAAATTATGACGTTACTCTCTCTGATGCAAGACACATGTACGGTGAGTTTCCCAAGATTCTATCGATTGCCATCTGTGTCCTGCTCCTTGTCGTTACAGCAATAATCGGTCTGCCACGGGCAAATACAAACGTGACAGTGGAGTCTCGACCAGCAGCAATAATCCCTTCATCTGCAAGCCTCAAGGATCCCAACTTGGAGCTCCAGCTAGTCTTTAAAGTATCCCACGGCTTTAGAATTTTCAGGGGCTGGTGACATTCTCGTACTGGAAAAAAGGATGGCATGGTGAGAAGGATTGTAAATAGAACCCTGCTCAAAGAGCCAGTTTTGGATGTAGAGGTAGCAAATCTCCGCGAAAGAGGAATGCTAGGAATTGCAATTGCAAAGCAGAATAATGCGACAAATCAGAAAACAACAAAAACTTTTGTTTTCCTTTACTATATAGAGGCCAAGCAGGACGGCAGCGACGCAAAAAACGGCGATCCTCCGCTTGGAAATAGATTGTATCGATACGAGCTTATGGACGGCAACTTAAAGAATGGTAAATTGTTGCTTGATATTCCGGCGGAACGCAGTGCACTGCACAATGGCGGGAAGATATTGATCGGGCCCGACAGTAATGTGTACCTTGTAGTCGGAGACCTTGCTCATCGGACCCGCTTGCAAAATTATGAAAAAAAGTTCAACCCTCAGCGAAACAAGCGCAGTATTTCGCCTTACACAGGATGGCAAACCTGCTGAAGGAATACTTGGAAGAGACGAGCCCATCAGCAAATTCTACGCCTATAGAATCCGCAACAGTTTTGGCATGGATTTTGATCCGGTAACGAATAAACTGTAGGATATAGAAAACGGTCCCTCGTACGGAGACGAAATTAATCTAGTTGAACCCGGATTTAATAGTGGGTGGGCAGATGTAGTTGGAATATCGACAGTCAATAATAATAGCACAAGCCAATTTGATGTTGAGAATGACCTTGTTAGTTGTTTGTACTGTCGCCCTTCCACAGGCATGATAGATAGATGTTCAACCAGTTCTTTTTGGAGTTCAGGATGGAAAGTATAGCGAGTCTGAATTTACTTGGGCCACCTCTACAGCGCCTACTGCCATCAAGTTTCTGACTTCTGACAAACTTGGGCCTCAATATGAAAATGACATTTTTGCGGCTGACATGCAAGGAAACATTTACCATTTTGAGCTAAATGAGAACAGGGACGGCCTTTCACTAAATGGCACGCTTTCAGACAGGATAGTAGATTCGCCAGAAGAGCTTAAGCCCCTAGTATTTGTCCAAGGGTTCAACTCTAGCATCATCGATATGGACATAGCGTCCGACGGGTATCTGTATTTCACTACATATTACAGACATGACGCGTCGATTTATCGAGTTGTTCCAAAAGGAGCCCCGTAGCCTTGGATATGACCATCTACAGTTGAATAAATAAAAAATGGCAGGAATAGGGCATAAAAATTGCCCTGTGCCGTCATGGCTCTCTGGCTGTTATTAATGGTAGTTTGCATCAAACCACTTAGCAAATGACTCTACTACGTTTAGCGAGCTGTCGTTGTTAGAGAACCACAATGATACTCCGTCTACGTCATCCGCTACACGAGCAAAGTCATGCTTGAAAGTTTCAAGCAAACTCATTCCATTTGCCGATTCTCGCTGCGTAGATAGCTGGACTGATATCACGATATCTGGGTTGTTCTGCCTAAGTTTTGTTACTGTTGACTTGACGAATGACTCGTACTGAGCAGGACTTCCCTGCAGCGATTGTGCCTGAATGTGGTATTGGTCACAGTACGGTGCAAGTTGCGCGCCATAGTTGGTTGTTATTTTCTTGCTAGGTGAGCACTGGAACAGCAATCCGTTGTCATGAGCCGCCTTTGATGCTGCCCTTATTGAAGCAACGGGGTCCGACAAGTCGGAGCTGGGGCTATGACCGGAGCCCGGCTCAAGGTCGTAGTCGATGAACTCTATTCCCTTTGCCTTGAGATGAGGAGCATTTGCTTTGATCTCTTTAAGAGAGAAGAATTCCATGCCGTGGCTTCCCGGAAGAGACAGCAGACCATTGAGCTGAGCGTTTGTCACCTGCTTGTTCAAGCCTACATGTATTCTTGCTTTGTCAGAAGATATCATGTTTGGCTTGTAGATGTTCACCTGCTTGTCGGTGTCCACGTACTGCAGCATGGTAGCCATGAAGTACTTGTCGGCAGTAGCAGCAGGTGGCGGTGGATTGTTGTTGTCTGCTGCAACAGTTACGCTGATCGAACTTGTTCCTTGATTGCCGGCGTTATCTGTGGCTCTTGAAGTTATGCTGGCGCTGCCAGAAGAGACCGGCACTGTAGCTGTCCAAGAAGACCAGTCTCCTGTAGCTCTTGGCACTGCCTCAACATAGGCCCCGTTATTTACCTTGACTTCAACCATCTTGACTCCGCTGCCAGAATCAGACGCGGTCCCTTGTATTGTAATCTTGCCTTCGTTGGCGCTTACTGTCGAGCCGTCAGCAGGGCTTGTTATTGCTACCGTCGGGTTGGTTGTATCTTGGGTAGGAGTAGTATCTTTCTGGAATGTCACACGTATTGGGTTCAATGCCTGGTTGCCCGCATTATCTGTAGCCCTTGGAACTATTTCGTGCGTACCAGGTGTTCCCAGATCAACAGATACCGACCAAGAAGACCAGTCTCCAGATGCTTTTGGCGTCGCGCCCACATAAGCACGGCCATCCACGCTTACTTCTACTATCTTGACTCCGGACATGTCGTCAGAAGCTGTGCCTTGCACTGTGATTTGGCTGCTTGAACTTATAATGGTCGAGTCGTTCGCATGGCTTGTTATCTCCACGTCCGGCGCCTTTGTATCAGCAGCAGAAGCAGCGGCGGTATAAACATCTATTTCGGTTATGTCATGCCAATAGTTCCATTGGTTGCCGTCAAGTCTGACCTTTACCCATCTTGCAGTAGTGTCTGCGAAATCGTATCTTTCAGTGTCCAAAGTCCTGCCGCTGCTCTTTCCGTGGTATACCGTGTCCCATTCACTGCCGTTCTCGGATGTGTATATGGTGAAGCTGTATATGCGTGAATCGCCTTTGTACCACATTATATCGATGTAGCAAACTACCTTGTGCTCCCCTAGGTCAGCTTTTATCCAAGATCCTTTGCCTTGAGCTGTCCACCTTGTATCGAGATTGTCGTCTATTGCATTTGTAGGACTTCGGGTACTGGCACTTGCAGTAATTTTGCCTATCTGCGTATCCTCGCATTGCTGCGTAGCGGCGTACGCGCCGGCAAAAAGTCCGGCCGATTCTGTTCCTGCAGTATTATTCATTGTTGTCGTTCTTGTTCCCACAATGGTCGCTGCTGTTGCCAGCGAAAGAAGTAATGCTATCGACAAAACAGCGGTTGTGGATTTGCCCTTCCTAATTCGCATCTTCTTATCGAAATTTCGGTAAACTTATTACTTAATAATCCAGTGTAAGTAAAATATGAAAAGAGCCTACACTTTCTAGAACTAATTATCCGTGACGGTCTTCACAATTACAGGAAGGAATGTGAGCTCTAGCGAGCAGGCCATGTTATGATACTATGGCAATCAGATCCCACACCCTTTCAAAGCGACCTATGGCTTCAAGGCTATGTGCGTCGCTTCCCAGATGGAAGCGGACGCCATTCCTCTTGAAAACCTTCAGCCAATCGTTTGGTGGTGCATGGTACTTGGCATTAATTTCAACTATTTTGTTATTTGCCGCCATCAGCCGCGCAAGGCGCCCTACCTCATCTTCTTCAAGTGCAAAGGAATTTTCAGGGAAGAGATGGCCGATGACGTCGACGTTTTTGTTTTCAATGGCTTTTTCCAACGCGTTTAACCAGATCTTTTTGTCCGTGTAGCGCGTGTGGAAGCTTGCTACCAAGAAGTACTTTTGAGCGCAGTATTCGGGGCAATCGATAGAACCATCGGCCAAGATCTTGGCCTCAAATCCCGGAATTATCTTTATGGCATTCTTGTTGTCGTCTGCACTATTGATTGCAGATTCCACTTCCGCCAGATAGCGCGGTATCCATTCTGATGATCTTCTAACATGCTCTGTGAACGCAATTGCCTTCAAGCCCATTTTTTCTGCCTGCTTTAGAGCATTCTGGACTGTAAGATCAGCTGACGAGTGATCGTTGTAGTTACAATGGACATGGTAATCCTCTTTGATGTTGAGCATAGAAGTGTGCTTCGTATTCAAATCTGCTATGATACTATTATTATGGCAACCTGCTCCTTGACACTAGAGATAGTTAGCAAAGAAATTACAGTAGAAAAATACTGTGCTGATCTCTGATATCTGACAAATAGATTCAAAGTCATTCATACATGACTTGGAAAGGAGCATTCGCACAGTGGTGGTGCCGGGCGCTGCAAGTCCGGCCGGCATAAATACAATCAAGGCGCTAAGGATGGCAGGATTCAAAGGAAGAATCCTTGCAACAGATTCTTGCCATCTGGCGGCCGGCTTTTTCATTGCTACCTCTTATGAGGTAATGCCCAGAGTCAACGACGAAAAAAATTATGCCAACAGGCTCTTTGACCTAGTCAGCAAGCATAAAGTCGAGGTTCTCATGCCGTCTTCAGGGTATGACATTTACCCTTACAGCAAGTACAGGAGACAGTTAGAAGAGATGGGGGCGAAGGCAGTCGTCAGCGACTTAGAGAGCCTCGAAACATGCTATGACAGAGTACTGACCTTTAGAAGTCTTTCTGAGAAGTTCAGCTGCATATTGCCGCTTACAACGACCGATCCATATGAAATAAAGGAATTCCCAATTTTTGCAAAACCAAGGCGGGAAAAAGGCGGGCATTATGCGGCAAGAATTGATGATCAGAATGACCTCAATTATTTTATTTCCAAATTCAAGAACGAGAACAAAAGGGGAGACATAATATTTCAAGAATACCTGCCCGGCACCGAATATACAATCGACGTTCTTTGTGACCTAGAGAAGAACCCGTTAATTGCAGTTCCCCGGATCCGGTTGGAGACAACTGCAGGCATCTCAACAAGAGGCCAAGTAATGCGCAATCCAGAGATTGAGCAAACCTGCATGAGCATTGCAGAGCACATCGGCATCAGAGGACCCTGCTGCATCCAGATGAAAGAGTCCTCAGAAGGAACCATGAAGGTCACAGAAATCAACCCCCGGATGGGAGGTGGCACCATATTTGCAGCGCTGGCTGGCGCAAACTTTCCAGACATGATACTTAAGATGGTAGAAGGAAAAGCGGTCGCGATTCCCAAGATCTCGGAGATTACCGTAGTCAGGTACTTTGAAGAAATAATTGTACAAGGCAGAAAGCAGCTGATGCCACGCCAGTGATATAATATAACACCTATACCTACGCAGCCGACGTTGTTGTCACTTTGCCAGCCAAGCCTCTTGCCGCTGTCTTCTGCGCGCCTTCTGCAATGTCTTCCACAATGAACTTCTTTATCGCAAATGCTTCCGCCATGCCGTCATGCCTCACTCCTATCTTGCCAAGCATATACCTTGTATATGCAAGTGACGTGAGTGCATTAGGTTGCATGTACCACTTTTTGCCCTGCGTGTTATGGGCGGCCACGCTCTTTATCTTTAGATCAATGTATCGAGTAATGTCTACGTAGGCATTGGGTATAAAGCATGGATTCGTTGAAGGGATTACTTCGTAAAACAAGACCTGTCTTACATCCTGGGCTGCCTGGGTTACGCAATGACTTACGGACTCGTGCACCTGATGATAGTCAAAAGGACTGTGAGTGTAAAGCCTGTCCGGGCCTATCTCCTCTATCGCTTTTCTGACTAATTGCTCAAACTCGGCAGAGGGCCTGTTCAGTTTGACAACAGGGTAATCCAGAATATGAAGTTTTGCTCCTAGAATTCCTGCAGCGGTCTTGGCCTCCATCTCCCTTATTTTTGGATCTCCTGATTGCCCGCCAATTCCAAGACTGCATATGACCATATGCACTTCATCTCCCCTATCGCCATGCTTGGCCACCGTCCCTGCCATCCCAAGCTCTACGTCGTCAGGATGGGCGCCAATAGCCATTACAATTCTTCGGCCTGTTGTCAAGTGATGGTTGCTGCCTCCTGCATTATGCAGCTCATCATACCATCTCCACCTCGTCTAAAAGCAGCAGCCTGTGGCTTTCGTACCTCTCTTCCGCAACATCCAAATCGCCGGTCTGTATTCCAAAATCTCTTTTGGCCGGGAACATGATAGTAGGCACAAAATTAGCATTATTGTTGACCTCATACATCAGTATGCTTCCAACCCCCCTGCAGGCTATCAGCGTGGTTCTTGCAAGGATCATGTGGTTGTGGCTGGGGGATTTCCAGTGAGGCATTATGACAGCAGAGGGACTAATTACCTTAATGTGGGCGTTGATCTTGTCTGCATTTGCTTGGGTAATTGCAGAGTAGTCAAAGCCGTCGACGAAATGGATTTGGGAAATGCCAGCATTATCGAGCAATGTCTCTTTGGGCCCTTCTTCCTCTTTTTTGGCAGACATAAATGAGACCGGAGTATTGCTCACAACGATGGCGTGCACTTCGTGACCGGTAGCTGCCAGCTTGGATATTGCAACAGAGCAGGCTGCTTTTAATTCAAAGAGCGAAGGAGCTACCACCGCCACCCTCATCTGGCTTGCTGCTGCCTCCCGGAGATGCGAAAACAGAATCGATTGATTTTTTGTTGTTGATGATGGTTCATGACTCAGATGAAGTTGCAAATGACGAAGTCGGATGCGGATACGAGGAAGCATCTGCTGCCGCAGTATGAGAATGCTGCGGCAGTGCTGTCGCCTTTGTCCAGATCCTTGGTTCTGCCATTCTTTCACCTGTGCCTCTTGCCCAAGTAGTGCGTGGCAGTATCACTTCGCTCCTTTCCATTATCCTGTCCCTGTACTTTATCAGATCAGTTAGCATGATCTCGACGGTTTCTGTGATGCGCCTCGTGGGGCGGAATCCAAGATTGCGCAAATGCTCGCGATCTACCTTGTAGTAGTGATCCTCCTTTTCTATTCTGGGATTCGATATTGGCTGTATCTTGACGTCAAGTCGAAGCTTTTTGCCTACTTGGACCACATATTGTGCAAGCTCGCTTACGCTGTAAATTTCGTCCAGCTGATTGAACACGCGGTATTCGCCCCTGCTTGGAGGATTCTCTACCGCTATTCTTATGCATTGCACAGAATCAATCAGGTCAATAAAGCCCCTCTTTTGCCCTCCTGAGCCATATGGAGTCAAAGGATGCCCTATGACGGCCTCTGCGCAGTATCTGTTTATTACGGTTCCAAACCACTCGTCAAAGTCGAATCTTGTCATCAATGAATCGTCCACCATTTCTGCAGTCCTTGTACCATAAACTACTCCTTGCATGATGTCTGTAGAGCGAAGCCGCCACATCCTGCAGGCAAAGTGAACGTTTCCGCTGTCATGCACTTTGCTCAGGTGGTACAGGCTTCCCGGCTGCCTTGGAAAAGGAAGTGTATCTTTCCTTCCTCTAAATTCTATTTCAAAAAACCCTTCAGGAATATCTACATTAGGAGTGCCATATTCCCCCATTGTCCCGAGTTTGACCAGATGGCAATCAGGGACATACTCTTTCATCGCATACAATACATTGAGTGTTCCCTCGATGTTGTTATGCTGTGTATAAATTGCATGCTCGCGATCTATCATGCTAAAAGGGGCTGATGGTTGCTCAGCCAAATGTACTATCGAATCGGGCTTTGTTTCTCTGACGACTTGCTGCAGAAAATCATAGTCCAAAAGATTTCCTTCATAAAACGAGATATCTTTTTCGTGAATTTGCTTGAAGGAGCTGATCCTTTCTTCCATGTCCAAGATAGGAATGGCAGAAGTGGAACCTACGGATTCAACATTTTTTCTCCTTTCAAAGTCATCGATACCACTTACATTATGACCCCTTTTTGCCAAATGCATTGCCAAGCTCCAGCCTATGTATCCATCTATCCCTAGGATGAGAACATTCATTGCAACTAGTGTCACTACACAAATATTAACAAATTCGTTAGTTTATTAGATAAATTGTTTAATGAAAGTTAATGCATAAAAAATCAATGGATTGCCGTCTCTATAAGACTTACAGCTGTTCATATGGCACCCATTGATGATCGAGAGATATTTTATCTCTAATTAAATGCAGAAATTTTTGGTCGGTTTTATATCATGACTGATGTGAATTTCTGCAGTTGCAGAAAAGAATTAGTTTTGCGCGATTTGTATACAGACTCTCGCGCATGCATTTCAGTGTTTTGTCCCGATGTGAATTGCCAACAGGATCTTTTCTTTGAACTCTGCCTTGCAAATAGGGCACAGGTACAATTCTGCCCTGCTTGCATTTTGTCGACGCACAGAGTGCGCCTCTATTTTGACCAATTGTCTGTTGTCCAACCTTGACAGACCGGTCTTATTAGCCTTCAGGAGAAAGCAACGTTAAGAAAATAATGATAGTAATAGCTCCCAGTGCGGCTGATGCTCAGGAGCCGGTTACATCATTGCAGACTTGCGCCTGCGAGTTGCGGCGCGGCCTTTTCTTCCGGCCTTGACTTTCTTGGATCTACGCGTTGTTGATCTTTTTTTTGCCATTGGACTATTCCCGCATCTATGTTATTAAAACAGTCGCATCAAACAAGTACAGTGATGCGACCGAGATACAGGCGATTGCTAACATAGATAGATTTTTTCCTATTCGTACACCGGCGTGCCATCTGACTTGAACTTCTTGATCCTTCTTGTTGTTCCGCCGCCCGAACTGCTGCTTGCGGTAGAATGCGATTCTGCCGCTTCCGCCGGCTCCCGGCGCTTGCGCGCTCCTCTTGCGCCAAAACAGACCGCCACAAGGAAGGCCATTATTCCAGTCATTACGGCATACATGAACATCGCATCGGCCATAGGACATGACTGGTCGATTGTCGAAGATAAAGTTATCGCACGTTTTGCAACTATCATATAGACCCGCGGCATCTCATTTCAGGTTGGCAGAAAGCGATGTCAGGGTTAGCCCGGTGAGCAAGCCGTTCATAGTGACGGCAGTAATCCTTGTCTTTGCTGGCTCGATCATTGGCTCCTTGTGGATGATGTCACTTCTTGGATTGGATCTTGCTTTTGCCCGCGGCGCATTCTCGCTGCATAAATCCTTCCAAGTTGACGGCTTTCTGACACTGATCATAATGGGAGTAGGCTACATGATAGTCCCAAGATTCAGAAACGTCCAAGTGCCATCAATCAGACTGACGTATTTTTCGTTTCTACTTGTTGCGTTTTCAGTAGCGGCTTCGATTGTCTCTGCAATTGGAAGCGACCTGTCGGTGCCGGGCGCATTTGCGCGCGCCGCCGGCGTGTCAATATTTGCAGCCATCACACTATGGACGCTCAGGATCCACCCAAAGCTTTTGCGGATAGCTGATTATTTTATTTCGCTGTCAGTAATCACGCTACTTGCAATCAACGGAATCCACCTTGCAGGTTATTCAGCAGGCAATCCATTGAGCGGAGTGCAATTGCTGCTACTATTTCCGGTGCTGATGATATTTGGCGTAGAGTACAAAACCTTACCTTCCTTTATCGGCTTTATTAGGCCCAGAAAAAGGCTGTCGGCGGTTTCTTTTGGGCTTGCCGCGATATCAGTAGTTCTTGGCCTATCTTCAGCTTTGCATGGCGATCCATTGCTCGCAATAGCCTTTAATGTAGCATTGCTTGGATGCGCGGCGGCATTTGCCGGCGCTGTGTATATTTTTGGCGGCTTTGACAACAGCGAGATCATGCGCCTAATACATGGCGAAAAGAAGGCTCGCTACATGTACACGATACAGCATTCAAGGCTGGCATTTCTATTCCTTTATGCGGGCATTGCAGTCGCAACGGCGTTTAACGTCTCCAGCAGCTATATGCTTTACGACCTTGCCATACACTACACTGCTATCGGCTTTATCGGGCTTACGATCGCGCTTTATCTGCCCCTCATGCTGCCGCCGATAACTGGCAGGATGATCCGTTTTACAAAGTTCAATAGCGTGCCAGTGTTGTTAGTCATCCTCGCGCTTGCGGTGCGCACTGCCGGCGACGTCGCTATAACAACGCAGGTCACATCTAAAGAAGTATCCTACCTGCTGATGACATCAGGATGGCTGGTAGTTGCGGCATTGTCTACGTTTGTAGCCATGATCCACAGATCCATGAAAGAAGAAGATAACGTGATCGATGGCAATTTGTAGAACTATCTTCTGTATTGTGTCACCACTTTATTTTTAAGCTAAAAGTAATGAACCAAGATTCCAGTTATGAGCAGTATCAAATATAGAATTAACCATAACCCGGTGACCTACGATCACCGGACAAAGACATATCGCGTGGGCGATCACGCATTCGAATCATACCAAGATGCCAAGTCCAGGCAATGGCAGTGCGAAAAATGTCACCTCGCTTTTGCCAGCTTTAAGGAGCTGAGGTCTCACAAGACGAACAACCATTCATATTAAATATATAATATGGATTGCATCCACAGACCCTGAAATCTAGGGGCCGTTGTCTAGCTTGGCAGGATGCCAGCCTCGGGCGCTGGAGGTCGCTGGTTCGAATCCGGCCGGCCCCATTATCTTAGATATGTTGTATCATTGGTAGTGCATGCGTTGAAATTAGCGCAAATAGCTTGTTCTACATGATATTCGCAGTTACTGGCCTAGGTGCGGTAGTGATGTTTTTGCGTTCTACAGTAAGCAAGTCGGGACAGAGAAAACGGCTCGGCACGATTTTAAATATTTTCATTTGAAACATAGGATGCAGTTTTGTCATTGATACGGACATGAAAATAAATAATAGCCAATGCGAGTAAAGGAAAAGCAGTGCCCGCATCAAAGAAGGTTAGCCTAGCTTGGCAGATCATTTTCATGTTCCTACCGATAGTTAATTTCTAGGCTTTTTACAGAATTAGAAAGCTGCGAAGATACTATTGTACGTTATTTTGCCAGAAATAGTGCTAACAGTTGCAGTGGCTGCATACTATTTTGATGATACATCAACAAATAATCCCGCCTCATTAATTCAATCATCGATCATTCCTAATGCGATAGGCATGGGTCTTTTCGGCTTTTCAATCTATTTAGTGATAACTGGTCACAACAGCATAACAGGCAGTACGACCAGCCAGCTGCACAATTAACCAGTCCATCTATGTAGTAATAGAAATTATCGGCCCTTCAATCAAATGCCGACCCCGCCAAGACAATGCATAAAGTGACAGTCAAAGCATAGGCCGCATTTTTTGGTGGTTTCTCTGATATGACATATATCGCACTTTTCACCAGTCACAATACACGTAGCAGAACGACATGAGATACAGAATTTAGTTACCTCTTTATTATTAGTAAAAACTAGTTATGATTGCGGTTTTATGTCGCTGGTTCGAATTTGGCCGCGATGCTATTTGTTTTGCTCTGCAGTTTGGTATTGGAAGCTGATAACCGATCTTCTTCCGTCAAAAGAATATTCTAGAACATGCCATCAGTAGGTATATTATAGATCATGCTGGTGCAAAAGAAAAAAGTGGCTCAAAAGAAAAACGTCCGTTACGTTTGCAAAAGATGCAACATGTTGTTCTTCTCGCATCCAGATGTAATAGAGCACAAGGCCATGACGGACACAGGGAATACGAAGAAAGCGAGCGCAAGCAGTGAGATTTCTGCGCGAGCAAAAAACCAGCATTATTGATATTCTATAAATAAGCAGTAATTGCTGCCGATCATATTGTTGACCACAACAACAGAGGGCAAAGCGCCAAAGGTGACCGAAGCTGTCAAGACGGTGGCTATTGATGTCGACTCTGTACTTGCCGACGTGATGCTAGTCTGGGCAGACGAGTACAGCAAGCGGAGCGGGACGCGAGTTACGAAAAAAGAGATCATCAGGTGGGACATCCCCACAGTACTGCCGATAACTCCAGACACGGTCTACCGCTACTTTAGCCACGTCTGGAAACATAGGTGGCGCGAAATACCCCCGACCGAGCCCAATATCGGCGACGTCACAAAGCGCATCCACCGCAAGGGATACAGGATCTCGATAATCACAAAGAGAGAGAGGCCTACAGTGCCCTACGTTGCCATGTGGCTTGACCTGCACCGTGTCTATGCAGATGAGTTGCTTTTCATCTATGATTCTGTGCCAAAGGCCAGCTACCCGTTTGATGTGCTGATAGATGACGCGCCAAAGAACCTTGTAGACATTACTGCCCCCAAGTCGGCGATACTATTCAACCAGCCGTGGAATAAGGACTTTGAGTGGCCAGTGAGAGTGAATTCCCTAAGCGAGGCAGAAAAGCTGCTCTAGCAGCTGTTATAGTAGTGGTCGCAGCCGCACACGCCGAACAGGCACTTTGAAAAGCCTTGTATATGATATTTTGCTGGATGCCCGCAGGCACATGTCTTTTCCCGGCTGAAAAGGTTGTTGAGTCGTAGTCCGCTGTGTGGCAGTGCCATTGCATTGTGGTAGAGTTCTTTGATATATTTTACATAAGCGTCGTTATTGTAGAGCATTGTATGAAAAACTATTGTGCCAAATTTTACTGCTGCAATAGTTCTATCAGCGCGCGGTTTATGAGCGACGCAAGTCCGACGTACTGCGTAAGCATAGTCACCGCAGAATCAAGCGCATCCGGCCCTCTAAAGCCTTCGTCGTACTTCATTTCCGCTGTTCCTTTGTCGGTTTCTACCAGCACGGTGAGGAGTGAGTAATCGCCAAGCCAGTCGTCCTTGCGCTCGATGAACTGCCTCATCTCTACCCGTTTGATGACAAAGCCCTGATTTTTCTGCTCGCCTTCTGCCAAAATGACCTTTACCCTATCAGGCGGCCGGCTGATCCTGCCCGGATCGATGTCGCTTACCCTCTTCATTTATAATCGAGGAACCTTACCCATTCTGGGAACCACAGGTTGTTCTCAGGCACACCAATGCCCTTTGCCAAGACCGCCGGCGAGTTGTAATATACAGTGTCGGAGCCTATCTCCCTTGCGACCTTCTGGTTCAGCTCGTTGATGGAAGACACTTCGCCCACGTACTTATTTGCAATAAGGTCGCGGTTTTGTGTATACAGTCCAACCTGCCTCCCATCTACGGTCGGCACGTAGCTCACGACGACATCTATGCACTTTGCGCCGGCGTTCTTCAGGTAGTATATTGTCTCTCGCGTGGTGCTGCCGGTCTGGATGGTGCCCTGCACAGTCGCTATCTTTTTTCCCTGAACGAGGTTCTGCATGACGAACTTGAGCGACCTGCCGGTAGTGAGCAGCTTGTTCTTGCTGACCTGCTCTGAAAAGTCGATCATGTGATCCGAGTCGTCATACCTGTCCTTGATTATGCCCTCTGCAATCTCGAATCCCTTAGAATGCTTTTGGTACTCAAGTCCAAAGCCGAGGGTCATGGGGCGCGTGTAGTCAGGCTCGGCGTAAGCAGAATCAATGTCCAGATCCTTTGACAAGAAGTTGGCCTGCTCTTTCCCAATGTTCTTTCGGATCTGGTAGACACTCTTGCCGTTGACCGTCGCCACGACGTTTGACTCTCGTATGAACTCAAACGGGTCCATCATCATCTTGATGGTCGATGTGCTGGCAATGACTTCAAGCCCGCTCTTTTTGCTCATCTTTAGTAGCTGGCCGGGCATGACGTCAGAAAACTGCATATCGATAAGTGACGTCCTGAGCGAGTTCTCTGATGCGATGATGTTGAGTGTCTTGTCGTAGTTGGTCGCAGTCACGAGCGGCTTGAAGCCTGTGCTGTCGCGGTATGCGTAGATCTCGTCGCCCACCTTCACCAGGAGGTTGCCCCTCAGGTGCCTGTCCAGAAACTCGGCTGCGCGCTCAGGGTTCTTTTTCTGGATCAGGAGCTGGATGAAAATGTGGTAGATCTTGAAGAGCGAGTCAGAGTCACGGGCCGGCCCGATGTATGGGTGCAGGTGCAGCTTTTCAGTGTCTACAAAAAAGCCGTCAAACGCGACCCAGATGTTGTTCATGCTTGGGAACGGCGGCGGCCTCTTTGAGAGATAGCCTATGCCGTTGTTTCCATGCAGCTTTTCCTTCTGAGCAATCCTCAGTATTGCATCGTCTGCCGGGAGCCATCCTTCTGCGCCGGTGGCGGCATTGCCCACCATCATTTTCCAGTATGCCTTGCCCCGGTGCTGGAGCATCCTCATCGAGTGGGCAAGGTAATAAATGATGTTCTTGTTGTTCGTGCCGTGGCTGTAAACGGCGACAATGCCGGCCAACTACTACTTCCTCTCTCTTACCTTTCCTCAAAGTGGCTCAGGATAAAAATCTTGTCAGCTGTCGCTCGGAGCGAAAAACATCCGGTTCTGCCTTTCATACCTTGCGATATGGTCTTCAAGCTGCAGGGTGAGCCCTATGCTGTCCAGACCTTCAAGCAAGAGTTTCTTGCGGAACTCGTCTATCTCAAAGTGCATCTTGCGGCCGCTGCCTGCCACCACCACAAGCTGTTCTGCAAGGTCAATCTCAATGTCAAGGTCCTCGTTCTTGAACAAATAGTCGACTTCGCTGGACTTGAGCCGGACAGGCAGTATGCCGTTTTTGAAGCAGTTGTTGTAGAAAATGTCTGCAAAGGACGGCGCGATTACAGCCCGAAACCCGTAGTCAAAGATTGCCCACGCGGCGTGCTCGCGCGAGCTTCCGCTTCCAAAGTTGTCCCGGGCAAGCAGGATCTGCCTGCCGGAATATTTTGGGTTGTTCAGCACAAAGTCGCTCCTTGGTCTGCCGTCCCTATCAAAGCGCCAGTCGTAAAACAGGTACTTGCCAAAACCCGTCCGGTTGACAAGCTTCAGAAATTGCTTTGGAACTATCTGATCGGTGTCGACGTTGACCCTGTCAAGCGGGGTCGCCTTGCTCTTGAGCACTGTAAAGGGTTCCATCTACTACTAGAGCCACTCCCTCACGTCCACAAAGTGCCCTTCAATCGCGGCTGCGGCGGCCATGACAGGGCTTACGAGATGCGTTCTGCCCCCTGCCCCCTGCCGGCCCTCAAAGTTGCGGTTTGAGGTGCTTGCGCAGCGCTCGCCGGGCCCAAGGATGTCAGGGTTCATGCCAAGGCACATGCTGCATCCAGACTCGCGCCATTCAAAGCCGGCCTCTTTGAAGACTTTGTCAAGACCCATCTGCTCTGCGGCCGCCTTGACGTGCTGCGACCCGGGCACCACCATAGCCCGCACGTTTGGCGAGACCTTTCTTCCCTTTACGACCATCGACGCTTCAAGCAGGTCTTCAAGGCGTGAGTTTGTGCACGAGCCGATGAACACCCTATCCAGCCTGACATCTGTCATTGGCGTGCCCGGCTCTAGCGCCATATATTCAAGGGCGCGTACTGCGGCTTTGCGCTCGTTTTCGTTTCCCTTTGCAAACTCGTCGGGGTGCGGCACCGCGCCGGTAACGTCTACTACCATTCCCGGGTTGGTCCCCCAGCTTACTTGGGGTGCAAGCGAGCCGACGTCAAAGCTGATCGACTTGTCAAACTTGGCGTTTGGATCCGTCCGAAGGCAAGACCAGTATTCAACCGCCTTTTCGAACTGCTCGCCTTTTGGCGCGTAGCGCCTTCCCCTGATAAAGTCAAAGGTCGTCCTGTCAGGCGCTATCAGGCCGGCACGCGCGCCTGCTTCAATAGACATGTTGCATATCGTCATCCTGTTCTCCATCGAGAGCTCGGACATTGCCTCGCCGCGATACTCTAGCACGGTGCCAGTGCCACCAGCAGTCCCGATTGTCCTTATCACATAGAGTATCATGTCCTTGGCAGTCACGGCGTGAGGGTTCCTGCGCCTGCCTTCAAGGTTTATCGCAAACGTCTTGGGCTTGTCCATCCACAAGGTCTGGGTGGCAAGCACGTGCTCTACCTCGCTCGTGCCTATGCCAAGCGCAAAGGCGCCAAAGGCGCCATGGGTCGAGGTGTGGCTGTCGCCGCACACAATCGTGGTACCTGGCAGTGTCAGCCCAAGATCTGGACCTATCACGTGCACAATGCCCTGATCGGGGCTGTGCATATCAAAGAGTGTAATGCCAAACTCTTTGCAGTTTTGCGCAAGCGTCTGGATCTGTATAGACGAAATTTGATCTACTATTGGAAGCGACCTGTCGCTTGTTGGCACGTTGTGGTCCATGGTGGCAAATGTCAGGTCTGGTCTTCTGACGCGCCGGTTGTTCATTCGGAGACCGTCAAACGCCTGTGGCGAAGTGACTTCATGCACCAGGTGCCTATCGATGTATAGCAGTGACAGACCACCGCCTTCCTTTTCGTAAATAATATGACTGTCCCAGATCTTCTCAAATATCGTCTTAGGCAAACTGCTAGGGAAAAATCAGCTAAAGGGTGATATAAAATAAACAGAGACTGCACCGTTTGGACAAAACTTCATTATATAGAAACCAACTCTACTTATAGTGGGCGAGATCGACGTCCCCGTAGCTATAGGTCTGACAGTCGGAATCGCCTTGTGCTTTTTCCGCGATGTTTGCAGCGTCTGGCGGCAGCGGTACAGAAAGAGTGTCGTCTATTGTAACTATACCCGCTGGCTCCTCCAGCGGCAACAAGAACTTTGAACCTGAGGTTATCAAGGTGATAATCGGCGTCAACAATACGGTCAGGTGGATAAACAAGGACGACGTGCCAAACGCAGTTGTGGCAAGCAACGATGACGATTCAGTTTTTCAATACCATCAGCGGAAGCGGACCCAACATCTTGGTGCCGGATGGGTTCTTTGAATTCACATTTACGAAAGCAAGCAAGTATGAATACTATGACATGCTGCATCATTGGATGCAGGACACTGTCGTAGCGCTAGAGCGTGGCGCGCTAGACGACCGGTACAGGGAATTGGTCGATACGAGCCTGAGGTAGAAGATACAAAATACGCCGCTCACCACACGTGTCGGCCAGGTAGGTGATATGGTACAGGTAAATGCCGTGCAGAGTTTTATCGTCGAAGATTCCAATTCTGTCAGCGCATATCCGGTGTATCCTACTTGAAGCGACAACAATAAAAATCCTAGCGCAGAGAAATTAACTGACAGACAGGGCAACACAGTGCCGCACAGTCCAATCCTTCACGAAACGGTGCTTCCCGCATTTGATGTCGATTGTCTGCATACTGAAATTACCGTCGGGCAGGACGGATCTATCAATGGGTCTTCGATAGATAAGGAAACCACCGCGCACTATCTCAAAGATCAGCACAGAGCGTGACAGCAATATGACAGGCATTCTGCACTACAGCTATGGCCTCGGCACAGTCGAGCCGGATGAAAACGGCATCTACAGACTCACCTTTGTGACACCTTGTGAGGCGCAGGTAGAGCTTTCAGACGAGCTCGATATGCTATCGTATGAAAGGAGCAATTGCGTAGCCGACGACGGCAACTTGACGATTCCACACTTTGACATAATTTTTAGAATTAGCAGATAGTTTTAAATCAGGTAAGGTCTCTTCAATGCAATGTAGTATATATGCACCCTCAGGACAAGAGATATCCCGATTACATTGCCGACCAGATAAAGAAAGGAACCACTACATGCGCCTTGACATGCAAGGATGGTGTGGTGCTTGCGGCCGACACCCGCGCAAGCGCGGGACTCTTTATCGCCGACAGGCACGTCATGAAGATCCAAAAAGTTGACCAGCACCTTGCAATGACCATAGCCGGCGGCGTGGCCGACGCGCAGAATCTTGTCGACACGATGCGCTACAACGCCAACCTCTACCGCTTCCAGAACAAGGAGCTTATGCCAGTCAAGTCTGCTGCGAGGCTCTGCTCAAATATCCTCTTTAACCAGCGATACTTTCCATACTATGTCCAGATAATAATGGCAGGTTACACGAAAAACGAGGGCAGCCAGATCCACAACATCGACCTCTTTGGCTCGATGACGACTGAAAAGTTCATTTCCACCGGCAGCGGATCGCCTGTTGCTTACGGCTATCTAGAATCGGAATACAGGGACGGCATGAGCGTTAACGACGCGTACAAGGTAGCGATGCAGGCGATAGCAGCTGCAATCAGAAGAAACGCTGGAACCGGTGACAGCATCAACGTAGTCATTATCGACAAGAACGGCTACCGCGAGTTGTCAAAGGAAGAAAAAGCGGCAGTCGGGGTAGTCTTTTAGGCTACTCCACGATATCCGCGACCCTAAAGCCGGAACATTATCTTATTTCATTCATGAACAGGCTGCTATCAAGCCTTGAGAACCTTGACAGATCTATCTTGGCTCCCGGCTCCGTTATTTCTCGGATGTAGCTTCCAGCCTCTGTCTGGGTCCACCACTCTTCCCCGAACCTACCCTGCAGGTGGTGGTCAAGCTCGGCAGCGCGAACTGCCGCCAAAAGATAGCTTGGCACATACATTATCGCGTCCGGCAGTATGTGGTGGAGCATCCAGTACTCGCCGGGCATTTCAAGGCCAGTGTATTCCTTTATCAAGTTTGCATAAAGGTCGCTTGCCTTTTCCATCGACAGTTTCTTTCGCCAGAATTCTGCCTTCATCAGCGAGTTGGCAGTATAGAACGTGACAAAGAACAGTTCCATAAAGTTGTTCCTCTCCTCGATTTCATCAAGGACCCGCTCGTCATGCACTCCAAGCGAAGATAGGTACTTTTTGTTCTTTGTCAGCCTTTCCAGAAATATCGAGAATACCTCGGCTATGCCCATCGAAAAGCCGTATCGGTCCCAGTACTTGGCCCGCGAGCTTATCGATGAGGCATGCATTGCGTGCCCCATTTCGTGGTAGCACCCCTGCAGGTCAAAGTATGGGCTTTCGCTCTTGTACAGCACGCGGATGTCACTTGGCACCTGCACGAAAAAGCATATCGGTGACGGGTACTTGTTCTTCCTATCCTCCGTGTCAAAGTGGATCGGCGATAGGTCAAACTGCATGGCTGCAAGCGTGCGCCGGACTTGGTCAGGCGGGTTTACTCCGGCAAACTCCTTTTCAAGGTCAGCATACACCCTGTTGCGGAAAAAGTAAAAGTCATCGTAATATTCCGCGTCTCTTCCTAGCACTTTTTTTGAAATGGTCGCAAGCGCTTCCTGAAAGGGCTTTTTTGCCTGCTGGCCCATCGACTTTACGAAATCGATCAGCTGCGAATACGAGACCTTCTCGTTCTCCAGGTAGCCATCAAGCGGGCTCAGCTTCTTGCGCGAGTATTCGCTGTAGATTTTTCCCATCTGGTCAAACCGGGCCTTGATGGTTGGTGAAAGGTACTTTGTCTTGGAGATGAACTCGTCAAACACCTGTTTTCTCTTTGCAGGGTCTTTTTGGGCGCTGTTGAACTGCCGCCACGTGCTCCAGCTGACCGCAGCCCCTCCAAAGCGGTGACGCGAAGAGACTACCTTTTGGTTGCGCAGATTGTACAGTTTGAGCTCAAGCTTTTTTGTAGTCGAGTCTGCGATGTTTTCAAGCGAACCTAGGAACAGTTCCCTTGGTTCTGTAAACGAGCCAAGAAAGGTTTTGGCGCTCATGGCCTTCATCTCTGCCAGCTGCTCTATCACGCGCTCGCTGTGCGGTAAGCCGGCGTACTGCTTGTAGCGCTCGTCCGCGTCTGCAATGTAGATCCGCTCGTCTAGCTGGCACCACTGCTCTAGGTTCATGGCTTGACAAAAGCACTCGATCCAATTTTAAGTTTGACCGCTTGAGGAGATCGATATTTAAGATTTTGTCCAAACGTTTGGATCAAGTGTTATATCAACTCACGACCAATTTTACTTATGTCTAGTGCCCATTACCCAGCTGTAGCAGCAGGCAACAAGGGGATGTCTAGGCGCGACTTTTTGAAATTGATGGCAGCCGCCGGTACCGTAATGACTTTTGCGCCCTTTGTTGACTGGGGCAAGTTTCTGCCAAACAACAGGGCAAACGGGGCAGAAAAGACGAAAATAGAGATCAGGGGAGGCGAGCCGTCCAACATCTACTCTTTCAAAGTAAACCATTCAGAGGTTGTGATCTACCCAAAGACCGATGACCCGGTGCTGAACACAGAGGCGTTCCGCACCTGGCAGTTGATAAGGCTCCCGCTTGAGCTTGGCGGAGGCAAGAACGATGTCTCAGCGTTTCGACTTTACAGCATGGTTTGCCTGCATTTGTGGTGTCTATGGAGGTACGAGTCAAAGCTGAACATGATAGCATGCCCGTGTCATGCAAGCGCATACGATCCTCTCACCGGCAAGGCTTATGCAGGGCCTGCGTCGCTTCAGAGCCCCCCTTCAAACGTGCTGCCAAGGCTGGACCTTGAGGCGGACGCAAATGGCGACCTGTGGATACTACCTCCAACGTGGGACGCTCGCAAGAATGGTGTGGTTGGGTATGGCAGGCATGTCGCCTAAGACTTTTATCCCTCACAGGCGTATATTGTGCTGTTGCTCCAAGCAGGAGGTTTACTCCGCTGAAATGAGCACGACGAAAAGCCTGAGTCTAGCAGTTTTCCTATTTACTGCTCTGACCCTGACACATGCGGCGTTTGTTGACTACCGTTCTGGCGCGACCGAAACACACCCGCAACAGTTCAAGGCAGTGCAGGACAACAAGATGGCCAACCAGATGTTGTACCTTCATACCAGAAAGCTTGCCGGCGCAGAGCTGTCATTTGATTTTTTTGGTGCCGGCGACCGACGCGACATCATCTGGCGCGGCCTTACCAAGTCAAAGTGGACCGAGAATGGGCTTTGCTGCGGCGTGTTTGAATTGCTTGTCAAGATGAAGGGAGGCAGGACCAGAACGATACTCTTGAGGTCGCTCCTTGGGCCAAAGAACAAGCTCCAGTTGTCGCACGAGCTTGGTATCGATTGGAAGGCAGTCGACGGCCACATATCCAAGCTGCTGCAGTACGGGTTAGCGGCAGAGGTCATGGCTGTTGGCACATGCCGAGTCTATGCCATAACACAGAAGGGCAGGCGCGCGCTCGAACTGGCAGATGAATGGCAGGAACCTGACAGCAACAATATAGAATGCACCTAATAAAAGGTATTTACGGTGCATAGTGCTGATTATAGTATGGCAAGACCATTAGGAGTACTTGATATCCTGATCATAGCAGCTCTTATCATCGTGGCTGCGATAGTGATCTATTTCCTGTGGCCGCTCGTCATAGCCATTATAATCATTGGCGCGGCCTACTACATCTACAAGTGGTACAGGCACAAGACATAGTAAAAAAGGGGAAAAAGAGAGCGCTTACGCGCCGGCCATGTTGTTGCGGAGTTCTATCCCCCTGTGATCGTCGGAGGCTTCGGCAGCGGCCCTGTGTATTTCTGACATAGCGCAGCCCATCTGAGCCTCTGGCTTGCCCCTTCTCATCAGGCCCCTGTAGAGTCCTGCTTCGAGGGTCTGGCCGTGGGCCTTCTCCCACTCTTCGACTGGGATGCTATACTTCTTTTGTATCCTGTCACGGTACCATTCTGGAATGACATTGAATGCGCAGAATGGGATGATTCTAAGGTCTGGCGTCAGGTAGTGGATGTCGCACCTCTGGAGCCTCTCGAGGTCTTCGTTGTACTTGTCTTGGAAGTGCATCATGCCGAGGAACAGCGACCTTACGTGCCATGAGCCCACAGAGTCAAAGTTGCGCTTGAGCAGGATGCTCGAGAACATCTTGGCAAGGTCCAGCCCGCGTGGCTGCTTATCCTTGTTGACGAACTGCTTTAGCTTGCGCACGACTTCGAGCATCGCCCAGTATCTGTTGGCGCCTGACTTGATCTCGTCGGCTTTTTCTTCAAAGTATTCAAGCACGCCCTTAATGTCGACAAAAGATGTCAGCGGTATCAGCTTCTTTGTGTCCATATCTTCAAAGACATATGTTCCTGCGCCACATGCAAAGTGTATCGATAGCTCGTACTTTGGCTTTTTGCTGAAAGCCTCGATGATGTTTGTCATGGGCATGCATGACGGAACCGGGAACCAAGCATCCTTTGAAATCTCGCCGTTAGTCTGTTCTTCAATCCTTTCGATGCAGTCTGGGATCGTGATTCTGTACTTTTCACGTTCTTTCTTGCCCATCCTGCCTGTGAGCGACACCGGCTGGAAGTTGACTGCGTGCACCACGTCGAGGTTCTTTTGGGCATAGCGTATGATACTGCCCAGCTCGTGGTCATTAATTGACTTGATGACCGTCGGGACGAACACCACTGTCATTCCGCACTTTCTTGCTGATTCCAGCGTGTACGGGATTTCCCAGTGGTTCTTGGGGTTTGTCCTTGGGGTTACGCCATCGAACGAAAGGTAGAGGTTGTTAACACCTGCCATCCTTACTTGGCGCATAGTTTCTGGCGACATGGCCAGTTTGATTCCGTTAGTGTTGAGCTGGACATGGTCGACGCCCTCCTCTTTCATTATCTTGATGATCTCCGTAATGTCGTCGCGGAGCATCGGCTCGCCACCGGTGATCTGGATCGAGTTGCCCGCGATCGGCTTTTCTGCCTTGAGCGTCTTCATCATGGCCCTTACCTGCTCCATGTTTGGCTCGTACAGATAAGCGCCTTCAAGGCCCTTCTTGACGTAGAAGAAGCAGTACCAGCACGTCAGGTCGCACCTGTTAGTGATGATCATGTTTGAAAGTCCAGAGTGTGAAAGGTGGTTGGTGCAAAGTCCACAGTTGTTTGGACATGAACACTTGTCTATCATCACGTTTGGAGCGTGCGCACCCTTGCCATCCATCCAATATGTGCTGAATTTCTTGTACATTTCGTACGAACCGAAATAGAGCTCCTCGCATTCGCCGTGCGTCGGGCACGTCTTGGTCATAAAGACCTTGCCACCCCTTTCAAAGACTTCTGCATCCAGAATCATGTTGCAGTCCGGGCAGATGCTTTGAGTAAACCTTATTGTCCGCCTAGCGCCTACGCTTTTGCTAGACATGTTCGAAATTTGGATTAGGTCCATACTACTACCTTAATGGACACAATTTCCATTTTCTATATAAAGCTAACCTACTAATTCATACGGTGAATAGGTTAAATTCTTGCACACAAATTGCAAGAAAGACTTGAGATTTAGACTGTCCCTCTGGAATGGCTTTGCAGAGCATCTTAATATAGCACGCGCCCTCAGTTTGAGAAGAATTGAGCATTAGCGACAGGTCAAGGAAGGCCATGGAAAACCTTGGCTTGACGAGCTACGAGATACGTGTGTATCTCTCGTTGCTTGATAGCGGCGCCATGACCGCCGCAGACATCTCGAAAAAATCCGGCGTGCCCTATTCAAAGATCTATGAAGTCCTCAACAGCCTTGAGGAGAAGGGATGGCTCGAGTCGGATAGCTCTCGCCCGCAAAAATTCTTCCCCAAGTCCCCTTCAAGCGCGCTTGAAGCCATGAGGATGCGACACGAGAACAATTTCCGCGAGAGCCAGAGCACCATTGTCAATGAACTGATGCCGATGTATACCAAGAGTGGGATGAAGGAGCGCCCCGAGATATGGGTCGCAAGAGGGGTCTTTAACATAGTCGCCAAGGTCAACGAAATAGTGCAGAACGCGCGGCAGGAATTGCTGGTCGCGCTGCCTTTTGTCGCGGTAGACGTAGCCAAGCCGCTCCAGCCGGTGCTAAGGACGCTGCATGATAAGGGCGTCAAGATACACATCCTTGCATCCGCTAAGATAACGCCGGAAACGATCAAGGCACTTTCCAGAGTTGCAGAAGTGAGGCTGAAAGATGGGCTTTTTGGAGGTGGCGTCATAGGGGACGGCAAGCAGGTCGTGTTGTTGCTTGGAGAAGGCACAGGGGACGGCGGCAGTTTTGAGCCGATAGCCATCTGGGCGGATCATGCCGGCCTGGCAGGATTCGCCAAGGGCTACTTCCAGTACCTCTGGGAAGATTCGGCAGAAAAGAAAAAAAGTAAAAAACGGCGTTATATGCGAAGGGATAAGGTTAATAGAGTTTGGCGAGAACAGATAGCGCGTGGAGACTGCCGTTGCAAAGAAAAAGCCAACAGGCTACGAGGAAGAGCTTTTTGTAGGCACGGCCGAGTCAGAGCACGTCGAGATGTACCTGAAGGCCATATGGTACATCCGCGAAAGAGGAGAGGAAGTCAAGGTAAGCTCGATAGCCAAGCTCCTTAACGTCACCCAGCCATCCGTTGTGCAGATGCTCCGCAAGCTTGATGGCTCGCAGCTCGTTCGCTACAGCAAGGGTAGCGTGGAAATGACCGGCGAAGGCGAGCGCATCGGCAAGCAGATGATGCGAAACACGCGGCTGCTTGAAGTCCTGATGAAGGACGCGCTCAAGATAGAGATAGACGAAGAAATGGTCTGCGGCATAGAGCACCACATGAAAGATATTTTCACGGACGCGCTGTGCACGCTGCTAAAGCACCCGAGGAAGTGCCCCCACGGCCACACGATCCCGCGTGGCAAGTGCTGTTCGTAGATTTTTATGTCGCAGACACCTCATTTTCGATGTGGACAAGCAATGACTAGACTAGCCCTACTGACCTGATGAGGAAGATCTTGAGTAAGGAGTTTGTCCACCCACCTACCCACTCTCTCATAAACTTGATAAATGGCTACCGCCCCCTCATACTTACCTTGGTTCAGATAGAAACTACGGCTTCGCTGGAGAGCTTTAGAAAGTTTATCATTGTAAGCACCTGCAGATCCTTCATACCAGAAAGTTACCTGCGCGACTATGAAGTATTCCCCGAGCGCGAAGAGGGTCCCGGCGCAATCTACATCGAAGCGGCAGACAAGGTCACGCTGAAGAAGATAAGAGAGATGACATTTGTGAACGCAAAGGAGATCCTTGGCATCATTTACTCGTCAAAGAGCGGCAACACCCAGTTAAAGTGGAGGCAGGTACGCAGGCGCGGAGGCAAGGTGCAGGGCTTTGCTTCGCCCAACGCGCTGGTCAACCTAGTCGAGTCTGGCGTGCTGACCCAAGAATGGGTCGACAACTACTTGAAGTCAGTCCAGAATCAAGAGCGCGGCAGTGAAGACTCTTCATCTCCTTCTTCCTCCGTGACTGAAAGCGAAAAGACAGTATGATAGTAAAGCCGAGCGGGGCATCCACCAACGCTTTTTTTGTCATCCCCGAAGACGCGGACGATCTATTTACACTGCGGAGAATTATAGAAAAGGACGACCACGTAATCGCAGACACTACCCGCGTGATCAAGCAGGTAAAAGAGTACGGCAGGCCGGACAAGGGCGAGCGGGTCAAAGTGCGCGTTTCTATCAGAGTGGAGCAGAGTAAGCTTGACGCCGCAGTCGACCGGCTCAGGATAACAGGAGTCATTGCAGAAACCGACAACGAGATGGTAACAAAGGGGACTCATCACTCGCTCTCTGTGCAGGCAGGCGATATGATAACCATAGACAAGGGGAGGAAGTGGCAGGAGGTCGAGCTCAGGATGCTCAATAGGTCTGGCAGCAATGCCAGCTTTATTCTGGTTGCTATCGACACACAGGAAGCGGCGGTCGCAAAGGTTTCCGGAACGCATGTCAAAGTCATCCCCAACATCTACTCCGGCCAGAGCGGCAAGCGCTACCAGACCAAGAACAACCCCAACATCGAAATCTATTTCACAGACATCGCCAAGACGGTTTCTTCAATCATTGGCGAAAACGACAAGGTGATCATATTTGGCCCTGGCGAAACCCGCCGGAGGTTCTTCAACACTCTAGTTGCTAGGCAAGAGATCCCAAGGGACAGGGTGCAGGTAGTTGACGGCGTGGACGTTGCCGGTGAAGATGGCATATTCGTGTTCCTGCGCTCGCCAGCGATGAAGGAGGCCATGAGCGCGAGCAAGCTGGCTTCGGTATCTTCTATGCTTGATCGGGTGATGCTGATGGTGAACAGGGGAGAAGCCAAATTTGCAATGGGCATGCAGGAAGTGTCCCAGGCGGCCGCGATGAAGGCGGTAGAAGCAGTCGTGTTCTCGGATTCGATCTTCAAGACTGCGGCAGATGAGGAGCAGGTGGTAAAGCTGCTCAATTCAATTGAAGGCTATGGTGCCAAGGCGTTCGCGGTGGATTCGTCGACTGACATTGGCCTTCGAGTCTCATCGCTTGGCGGCATTGTGGCGCTTCTTCGGTACGCCATCCGTTGACTCCGCCAACCACGACAGGTACGGCCTTGAAACATCCTGCATTTTCAGCTCCACTATTTCCGGCACTTCGTAAGGATGCAGCCTTGCGATTTCGGCCTTGAGCCTTTTCGCAGATGTTGCAGTCGTCTTGAAAAGAGCAACGAACTCCTTCTGGTCTTCTATCTTGCCGCGCCACGAATAGATCGATCGAATCTGGGTGAAATTGACGCAGGCACATAACCTGTCTCTGACAACCTTGTCAGCAACGTCGACTACAGACTTTTCGCTTGGAAACGTGGACAGGATAATGGTTCCACTGCTAGCCATAAGTTATGGTTGCGGCGTGCAATTAATTAATTCTTTTAAGCAGACTATAAAAGAACTAATTTTAATTTCTATATGTATGCTCCACTGGAAACTTGCACATGCACATATACGCACGGGTCATTACAGCGTTTCGCACAGCGGATTTGCCTTCATCACGATAAAGTCTTGGTTCGCCATGTTCTTTGAAACGACCTTTTCATAATCCGCTTTAGAGCACGCAATGACCACGGTGGTCTTGTCTGTGTGGTAGAGGTCGAACGTGGGCCCTTGGTGGCGCTCGACATCGCCGATATAGTCCTTGACCTTGGTCTCAAGCGATGACAGCAGTTCGATCTTGTCGCCCCTCATCTCATGCTGGTCAAGCGTCCATGCTATGGCAACTTTTGTCCTACTGGCCTTGAGGTCGCGCTTTTTGAGGGTGGCCCGTATCTGGTCAATTAGGTACTTGACATAGCCTTCGATGCCCTTGATGCTGCCGTTGACCAGGTACATCAGAGGCCCGGTGCCATCAAGCGACGACCCTATTATGCGAAGATCGTACAGCCCGCCGGTCACGTCGTCAATGTAGAGATCGGCAAAAGTGCCCTGCATAAGCTCGCTTCCAATGTTGCTGTCGGCCGCCTTTTTGCAGATTTCAAGTATACTGGCCATGCCAGAGTAGTGGCTCAATGTCTTTATTACATGCGCAAGTTCAGCAGAATTGACGTCCACAAAGATCAGCTTGCGGCGCGTGTCAGGGTCGTGGAGCATCTTGGACAGGTGATTATCCTGCTTTGACTTGACCGATCCTATCAGTGTCTCAGAGCTCGCGCTGGTAAAGGTGCTCATCGGCAGATAGTAGTATGACACGTCCTTGTCGACGGACATTCCGGTCATGTGCTCTATCAGAGCAATGTTTTCGTTGTTGCCACCTACCCCGGTCGGCAGCATATAGACTACAGAGGCGCCCCGCTTGAGCGCCTTGATCGCGTCCTTGAACTTGCTCGTCACGTCGCTTTTCACGTCCGGACCCACCTTCCTTACGCGCGGAGCAAAATAGACGTACGAGGCGTTGCTCACTGCTACGTCTATCGGCTCCAGATCAAGGAGCGGCTCGTCCTCTATTAACGAGCTTACGTTTGGATACGTCCTTGCGATGTCGGGCTTGAGCGAAATCGCCATCCTGACCGATTCGTCTATCAGCGAGACCTTTGATCCCTTGATCGCTATCGAAGATGCTATCCGATATCCTTCGGTGCTCAGGCCATAGACTGCAACAGAAGATCCTCCTGCGCTCAAAGTGTCGACTGAGCTCCCCCGTTCATCCCTACGTTATACCTCAAGTGGTCTACAAAAGGTTTTTCCATTGGCTTCCGGCTACAAGTCATGCTTGAAGAAAAAGATCTGGTTTGACATTTTGACCCCAAAGCAGGTCATGTTTTTCAGGCGCGCAGTCACTCTGCTTCGCGACTCTGGCCACGATGTGCTCTGCACTTCAAGGCAGTACAGGGAGGCAATCGAGCTGGCTAGGATCAAAAAGCTTGATCTCATCGTTGTAGGGAGCCACGGCGGAGCCGACAGGTACGGCAAGCTGCGCCAGAGCGCCAACAGGACGTTTGAACTGGCCGAAGTGGTAGAGCGCTTCCGGCCTGACGCAGCCGTCACCTTCGCATCGCCGGAAGGAGCTAGGGTTGCATTTGGTCTCGGCATAAAGCACATTAGCTTTAACGACTCGCCTCATGCGGAGGCCGTTGCAAGGCTCACTGTCCCGCTGACAAGCAATTTGCTCTGCCCGTGGGTCATACCATATTCAGCCTGGACAGGGTACGGCATTGCAAAAAAGGACATTACCCGTTATCATGCGCTTGACCCGGTGGCATGGCTCAAGCATGACGAAACATCTGAAATCGAGCAGGACAAAAAGAATACGATACTCCTCCGGCTTGAAGAAAGCAAAGCATCATACATTGCAGATAGAAAACTTGGCACTGCCAAAACGATCGACGACTTTGTGAACGACCTGTGGCAATCGGCCAACATCGTGATGCTCTGCAGGTACCAGGACCAAATAGCAGAGATAGAGGCGCGCTATGGCAGCAAAGTGCAGGTTCTAAAAGACGTTGTCGACGGCACCGCGCTCATAAAGTCTATCCATCTCTTTGTCGGGGCAGGCGGGACGATGACTGCCGAAGCTGCTCTCTTGGGCAAGCCCACGATATCGATAGCACCACTCCGGTTCCACATCGAGAAATACCTTGTAAGGTCAGGCTTGGTCAAAAGGGCGAGTAATTCCAAGTCTCTCGTAAAGATGGGCAGGAAAATGATCTCTGACGAGCATTACATGAAGGCGCAGAAGAAAAAAGCCGCGCGGATACTGGCAAGGATGGAAGACCCGACTGACAGGATGATTAACGCCTTAAGATTATAAGGACGTACAAGATAGTTCAAGGTACGCCCGGAAGCCCGGTGGAGGAAAAGAAGATCTTTTTCCGCTGAATGTAGTGGCCAAGCATAGGGGCCTTTGGAGCCCTTGACCCCAGTTCGAATCTGGGCCGGGCTATTGTTATTTTATTATTACTGCGTGTCTGCATGTGCCAGTTTCCAGTGGAGCATGCATATAGAAATTAAAATTAGTTCTTTTATAGTCTGCTTAAAAGAATTAAAGAAAGAGGATCTGTGCGTTCTGGTATTCATCAAACAGCGAGCTGGCAACGATCTCGCCTATCCTGCGCCGGCTCTCCTCGACCACGGGTTCTATCAGGTCCTTGGTGATGATATCCTCTTTTTGCCCAGAGAAGAACCCGAGCACCACAACCAGAGGCTTGCCGCTTCCGCGCGTGCATAAGTACAGCAGCTGCCTGTCCCCGACGCCGATGATGCTGCATCCCGATAGGTCGGCTGGGTATTCTATCAGTCGCGTTGATTCTGCAAGGACGGATTCCATCGAAAATCCGTTGCTAAATGGTGTATAACAGCGGGCAAGCTAGTACACGTTAACAAACAGATAGACTGGAGCTAGCTTGTTGCTGTACAATCTTAAAATAAAGCGCCCACGGTGCACACTTCTATATATGTACCGGTCCCGACCCAAGGATAAACTGGACGACCATGTACTTAGGTTCCTCTCTTCGATGCAGCACGACCAGTCGATACTGTACTACGACATCCTTGGGAGCGAAGCACACTCTATAATGCTGCACGAAATGGGGCACCTCACTTCTGGCGAGCTGAAAAAGATACTGTCGGCACTGGAAGATGCAAAAAAGAATCCGGACAGGATTGAGACTGAAGGATATGAGGACATACATGAAGCCCTTGAGGCTTTTGTGATAAAGAGGGCAGGCATGGACGCAGGGGGCAAGATGCACACCGCCCGGTCAAGGAACGACCAAGTTGTGCTTGATATCAGGATGAAGATACGCGACGACATTAACGAAATCTGCACCGCCCTTGCGAGCCTGATAGAGGGCTTGGTAGAGAAGGCCAAAGAGACCAAGCAGGCTGCGATGCCGATGTATACCCATTTGCAGCAGGCGCAGATAGGGACGTTCTCCCACTTTTTGCTGTCGTACGCCTACGCGCTCATGCGCGATATGGAGCGGCTATATCTCGTATACCAGCGGGTGAACCAGTCGCCGCTTGGCGCGTGCGCCATAGGGGGATCGAGTATAAGTATCGACAGGAAAAGGACCGCCGTCCTGCTAGGCTTTGACAGCATAGTCAGGAATTCCATAGATGCAACAAGCTCGCGCGACGCATTCTTGGAATATGCCGCGACGCTTGCGATATTGACCAGCACGCTTGGCAGGATTGCCGAGGACTTTATCATCTGGTCGACGTCCGAATTTGGCTACATCGAGCTTGCCGATCGGTACAGCTCGACTTCAAGCGCGATGCCGCAAAAGAAGAACCCTGATCCTCTCGAGCTGACAAGGGCCAAGGCCGCCATCGTTGCAAGCAACCTAGTGTCGATGCTCGGCATCGTCAAGGCGCTGCCGTCCGGCTACAGCCGTGACTTGCAGGATGTCAAGCCGCCGCTGCTTGGCGCGTCTGCAATAACGCTTGACACGATCAGGGTAATTGACGGTGCAGCCAGGTCGCTCAAGGTGAACAAGGAAAAGATGTGCCGGGCTGCAAGCACCAGCTATGCAATCGCGCTAGACATTGCAGAGCAGCTGGTGATGAAAAACAAGATGCCATTCCGGGCAGCTCACAAGATAGTGGGTGCTCTTGTCAACAGGGCCGCAAGCATGGACAACTTGCCACTTGCAAAACTACAGTTGTCCGACGTTACTTCTGTCCTGAAGACACAAAAGGCGGGCGTAAGCATCAAGCCGGACGAGATGATGAAGATAATCAAAGAGATGACACCGGAAAAGTCTCTGCAGGTGCGGAAATCGACAGGGTCGCCCAACCTTCAGGAGCAGCAAGAGATGATAGAGTCGCTGTCGCAAGGAGTGTCAAACTACAAGGTCGGGATCCAAAAGCGCACCAAGATGGTCCAAGGTTCGTTCGATAACCTGAACAGGATCGTCAGGAAGTATCTGCAACAATCTTGACTGTTATCGCACTTCGCCGAAAAATTCTACCGAAAATCGTCCCTTTTGCTTATCTGGTGGCGCTTGGAGCGAAAAATGGCGCTGGAATTCGCTGTTTTAGTTGCGATAAGATTTATATCATGTCCGAAAGCAGTTAATTGTCGCAATAAATGTCGCTAAAATCAGACGATCCAAACTATTATGCGCATCAGTACAACTGGATGGGTGAAAATGGCAAGCAGAAGAAGATAAGGATCCTCGATAGCACCCTGAGAGAGGGCGAGCAGCACCCCGGGGTAGCGTTCACGATAAAGCAGAGGATCCAGATCGCGTGGATGCTCGACTCGTTTGGAGTCGACCAGATAGAGATAAGCCCAGTGGTTTCGCCGGACCACGCTGAAGCGACCAAGACAATAATCAAGCAGGGGCTGCGCGCCGACATTGTCGCGCACACAAGGGCGATCAAGTCCGACGTCGACGTCGCGATCGACTGCGGCGCCACATGGGTCGCGACCTACATGGGCATTTCAGACATCCACATTTCGGCAAAGCTAAAGATCACGCGCGAAGAGGCCAAGGCAAGAGCGTTAGAAGTCGCCGACTACATCAAGGCGCATGGCCTAAAGGCGAGGTTCACCATGGAAGACGCCAGCAGGACAGATCCGACGTTCCTTATCGAGATGTGCAAGGAGATGAACAGGCGCGGGATCGAACGGATAAGCATACCGGATACCGTCGGCATCATGCGGCCGCGGGGCATGTACAATTTGGTAAAAATGGTATACAACAACATTGACAAGAGCAAGACTTCGCTTGATGTCCATTGCCATAACGATGTGGGGCTGGCGCTGGCAAACGCGCTTGCAGGGTGCGAAGCTGGAGCTGACCAGATCCATACGACCATAGATGGGTTTGGCGAGCGCACTGGAATCCCGAGCCTAGCCGAAACGGCTGTCGCGCTCACGCTTATCTACAAGTCAAACAACGACCTCCGGCTCCACATGCTAAAGGACCTTTCAAAGACCATCTCTGACTATATCAGCCTGCCAATACCAGAGTCAAAGCCGATCGTCGGCGACAGTGCGTACAAGCACAAGGCCGGTACGCACTTGGCGGCCATACTGCGCAACCCCGCCGCCTATGAAATAATAGAGCCAAAGACGGTCGGCAACAGGCGCAAGATAGTGTTTGGTGAGCTTGCAGGCAAGAACGGGGCAGCGTACCTGCTGTCGCTGCTTGGGCTTGAGACTAGCAAGCATGAGGCAGAAGCTCTGGCACGCGGCCTGAAGGAACTGCGCATGGGCGACATACTGGAACTATATTTGGACGACAGGCTGGAGAGAAAGATACTTAATGACGCTGCTGTAAAACTAAGCCCATCAAAGGAGTAGAATAATGGCGTGGTAGTCAAGTGTCCAGAATGTGACGCAGAGATCAAGATACCTTCCGACTCGATAGAGGGCGAGATCGTAACCTGCCCTGACTGTGGCGCAAGCTACGAGCTTGTCAAGTCGGGCGAAGGGTTTGAAATAAAACCGGCGCAGGTTGTCGGCGAGGACTGGGGTCAGTGAGGCAGGAAAAGGCTGGCCAGTCGTCTCAATCAAATTTTTCCGGCAACTCCCTTACCATCCTCTATGACAGCATCAGGTGGGAGGAGAAGGCCCTCTACGAAGCCGCAAAGAAGAAAGGTGTCAGCGTCGAAAACGTTGACTGCAAGAACCTTGTCGTAAACCTGAATAGCGGCAGGTCAAAATACAACGGACAGGTAGTGCTCCAGAGGAGCGTCAGCTACTTCAAGAACGTCCACTCTACCGCGGCGCTTGAAGGCCTTGGCGCATGTGTGATCAACCCGTTGAATGCTGCCATACTGTGTGGCAACAAGATGTATGCCCACATGGAGCTTGAAAAGGCGGGCGTGCGAACACCAAAGGCAGTAGCAGCGTTTTCAGAAGAGTCGGCTCTGGCGGCGCTCGAAGAGTTAGGCTATCCTGCGGTAGTCAAGCCCACGGTTGGCAGCTGGGGTAGGCTCATCGCGCTCTTGCGCGACAAGGAAGCGGCCAAGGCAGTGATAGAAGATAGGGAGCACATGTTTCCGATATATCAGGTCTATTACTTTGAAGAGTTTGTCGAGCGTCCGCCCCGGGACATCAGAGCGATTGTAGTTGGCGACAGGGTAGTGGCTGCTATATACCGCTATTCCGGCGAAGGCGAATGGAAGACGAACATGGCTCTTGGCGGCCACGCCGAGGCATGCCCTGTTACAAAGGAGCTTGAAGACATTTGCCTTAAGGCCACGCGGGCTCTGGGCGGCCAGATAGTCGGGGTCGACCTGATGGAGAGCAAGAGCGACGGCCTCATGGTGCACGAGGTCAATAATACCACTGAATTTAAAAATACCGTCCGGGTTACAGGGGTTGATATCCCCGGTTTGATGGTGGATTACGCGCTAGGGCAAGGAAAGTAAGCAAAATTGGTTTCGCCAAGTTACGCGGTAGAATTATTGAAGAAGGCGTTGGAGCTTTACACCCCTTCCAGATCAGAGGCTGCCCTTGCCAACATGATAAAGGACAAATGCGTGAACGAGCTTGGCTTTGAGCAGGTCAACATCGACAACGTCGGCAACATCATTGCCACAAAGGGGACTGGCGAGCCCCGCATTTTGCTCTGCGGCCACATGGACACTGTGCCTGGGCAGGTGCCGGTAAGGATAGAGGACGGCCACATTTACGGCCGCGGCGCTTCCGACGCAAAGGCGCCCCTGATAGCCATGCTGCTTGCCGCTTCAGAGTTTCCAAAGCAGAGCGGCACCGTGATATTTGCAGGAGTTGTGGACGAAGAGGGCAACGCGACGGGGGTAAAGCATCTGGTCAAGAGCAAGCTTGGGGTCGACTATGCGGTGTTTGGCGAGCCTTCTGGCGTCGAAAACATCACCGTCGCATACAAGGGCAGACTGGCTGTGCGCCTGACGTGCGACGTCGGTGACAGCGCACACGCAAGCGCGCCATGGCTTGCCAAGAACTCGATTGAAGAAATGTACGATTTTTGGAAGGCCATCAAGTCAGAGATAGAGCGCGTCGGCACGGCAGAGAACAAGGCAAAGTCGATCAGCTGCAGCCTGACCGAGATAACCGGCGGGTCAAGCCACAATGTCACGCCACAAAAGTGCAAGATAACCATAGACATCAGGGTGCCCACGATAACGACCTGCGACAACGTGCTCCGCATAGTCGACACTGTCATTACCAAGGTCGCTTTGGAAAAAGGGGTCAAGGCGACATACAGGATAGAGGACAAGACCGAGCCTTTCGAGGCCGATCACGCGTCGCCCCTTGTCAGGGCGCTCCTGCTTGCAGTGCTTGACGTGCGCAACAAGAGGCCGACGCTCCTTCGTAAGACCGGCACTGGCGACATGAATGTGCTTGGGCACAGCTTCAAGATACCCGTTATCACCTACGGGCCGGGCGACCCACACGCGTCGCACACAGCCGACGAGCGGGTAAACATCGACGAATACGTGGCAAGCATTGAAGTGTACGAAAGGGCGCTTTTCCACCTGTCGCGCTTGCACCACCTGAAGAAGAAAAAGAAATAGCTAGCGATGCCAACATATAGGCGTCGGCCCCTCCTTGCTCCATATATGCTATGGTTTGTGGGTACTGGCATCAACGGCTACCGCGGCCTGAGCCTTGCAGCGGTCGACATCCTGAAGAAATGCAGCGTCGTCTACGTTGAAAGGTTCACGAGCGCGCTCTCCGATAGCGACCTTCAGGGTCTGAACTCTATCCTTGGAAGGCAGGCCGAGCCGGTGCAGAGATGGTTCGTGGAGGACGGCAGAGAGATTCTAGAAGTTGCAAAGACAAAAGAAGTCGCGCTTGTCACGTACGGCGACCCGCTTATCGCGACAACCCACACAGAGCTGCGCTCAAGAGCCGCCAGAAACTTGATCAAGACAGGGGTGCTGCACGCCGCGTCAGGCATCGCCTCTATAATGGGCGAAACTGGCCTGCATGCCTACAAGTTTGGCAGAATGGTCACAATGATGTCAGAGCCCCAGTCTGTAGTCAGCGTCTACAACACCATTTTCGAAAACCTGCTTGCCGGCAGCCACACACTCATCCTTACAGAGTATAGCAGTCAAGGCAAAGGCAAGGAGGAACCTTTCTTTCTAAGTCCTACTTCAGTGTTCAAGATGCTGCTGGATACAGAGCGCGACCAAAAGTACCAGATCTTTTCAGACAATACCTTTGCCGTGGTTGCCTCAAGGGTTGGAGCAGGTGACCAGAGGATCACATCAGGCAAGGTCGGATCGCTTGCAAAGATCGACTTTGGAGCCGGCCCCCATTCCATAATCGTCACGGGATCCTTGCACTTTACCGAAGTCGAAGCACTTGCGGCCTTAACTGAAAACATGGACGAGCCGTCTGACAATTCGCAGAACATCAGGCGGATTTCAGTGCAGATGGTCGAGCGGTACGCGCCAAAGGCCAAACAGGCAATACAACAGATGCGCGACATCGTCAGGCAGGACGCGGGCAACAACAGTGGCGTGTTTGAAGTATTGGACAACGCAGAATATTACATTGCAGACGCTGAGCGGTTCCTGCGGCAGGCCAAGTTTGAGCTGGCGGTACTGAGCATTGGCTACGCAGAGGGTCTGGTGGACGCGCTGCGGTTCCAGAAAGGCATCAACCCGTGGGAGACCCATGGTTGACGTATATATATGAGAGGCAGAGATGGACAGACGTGTCAGAAGAAGGCTTCAGGCTATTATCTGAAGGCAAGGTTCAAGAGTTCAACAGCTGGAGGATGAAGAACCTAACGGTCAAGTTGGATTTTACCGGCAAGGACCTATCGGGCAAGAACGTCTCTGGCGCTTACCTGAATGGGCTTGTTGCAGATAGGACCAACTTTTCCCGCGCAAACCTAGCAGGCACCAATCTGGTGCAGGCAAGCCTGAACGGAGCAAATTTTGAGTGTGCCGACCTGACCGGAACTCTCCTGATGTATGCAGAGATGAAAGAAGCGCGCCTTGCAAACGCCAACCTGACAAAGACGAACCTGATGTGGGCCAACCTTCAGGGCACTGACCTGACAGGGTGCAGGATGTCGCAGACCGTATTTGTCGAGGCAAACCTGCAGAATGCTAAGGTCACTGGTGCCGATAAGGCAGGCGCCTATCTAAAATACGCCAAGTTGGACGGCACGACGTGGTTTGAGCAGGTCGCCGGAAAGCACTAATAAAAAATTTTATCCAAACATTTGGATCAACCATTATATCGATTCTTGGCGAACTTGCAGCAGCCATGGCTGCTGGTACCTTTGTTCTCGTGCTGTGGATGATTTCCAAAGATTTATTAATTATCGGTGAATCCTTTTCTCTTAGTATGGCGCAAACCCCTCCGGTTGCAGGAGGAAAGGTATCCCGGCGCGACTTTCTAAAACTCATGGCAGCCGCCGGTACCGTAATGACTTTTGCGCCCTTTGTTGACTGGGGCAAGTTTCTGCCAAACCCGGCGACCCAAGCAGCGCAAAAGGTCAAGATAGAGCTTGAGGACGGCTCGATTGCCAACGTTAACACTTTTGAAGTTAATTCTTCGCAGGTTGTCATTTACCCCAAGACTGACGACGAGGTCCTGAACCAAGAGGCATTCAGGACGTGGCAGCTCATACGGCTGCCTGCAGAGCTTGGCGGCAACAGGAACGACGCTTCCGCTTTTCGACTTTACAGCATGGTTTGCCTGCATTTATGGTGCCTGTGGAAGTACTGGCCGCAGGAGGGAAGGAAGAGAGGAGAGTGCCCCTGCCACGGCAGCATGTACGATCCATACACAGGCAAGGCGTTTGCCGGGCCGGCTGCTCTCCAAGGCCCGCCTTCAAACGTCCTCCCAAGGCTTGACATTGAGGTCGAATCAAACGGCGATCTATCGATACTGCCTCCGGTATGGAGCCCAGACAGGAACGGAGTAGTGGGATTCGGACGCTACCTCAACAACAATAACACTTGAGTGATTTGATATGGGTACCTCCTTAACATATGAAAATAGCTTTGTAAGGTTCGTCCGGTGGGTTTACGCCGGCATAGAGCGAACCATATTCATGGGGATGAAGTTCACATTCCCCGGCAGGTTCGTCAGCCCGCTTGGCTTCCTCGGCATGCTGACGTTCGTCATATTCATCATTCTTGGCATCACTGGTGCGCTGCTCATGCTGTGGTACGAGCCGATACTCACCAGAGCATGGGACAGCGTCAAGATGATCAACGATACGATCCCATACGGCTTCCATATACGCAACATCCATTATCACGCTTCAAACGCGATGGTCATGATGGCGCTATTGCACATGTACTACCAGTACTTTAGCGGGCGCTACAAGATCAGAAACGAGATACTGTGGGTAACGGGCATCATTCTTGGCGTCCTTACGATTCTCGAGGCGTTCACAGGCTACGACATCATCTTTAGCGAGCGTGCCGAGCTGGCGATTTCGATTGCCGCATCGCTCACCAACTCCATACCCATACTAGGGCCCCAGATGAGAGAGGCATTCTTTGGTGCCGGATTTCATGATTTCATCCTGAGGTTCTACACATTCCATGTATTCATGCTGCCTATAGCGCTGCTTGGGTTAATGGTCGTCCACTTTCCAAGGTTCTTGGTATTTGATGTGCCGATGGTCATGGCAGTCGCCGGCGCAATCATGTTGACAGGCGGAGTGTTCCCGGTAGGTCTCGGATTAAAGTTCGACCCCAACGTGCCGCCTGGCATCACTGTGCCAGAATGGTACCTTACCGGCCTTTACGCGTTCCTGCGCACGATGTACGACAAGTTCGTTACAGGCGTCGCGTGGCCAGGGCTCTTCATATTCGCGCTCTTGGTCGTCCCGTTTGTTGACAAGTACAAAAAGTTCTCTTGGAAGGATAGGCCCATCATCACAGCGCTTGGCATCACCAGCCTTGCCCAGATCATTGTCACTACTTACTGGGGATTCTATATCGACCCCAGCATAGAGAAAGCGCTCTTGGAAAGACTTGTAATCGACCCGATATTCTTTTATCTGGTCATGATACTGCTCGTGCCGCTATCGTTTGGCTTTACCTACATGATGATAAAGCTGGCCAAGCATGCTGAGGCCAACGCCAAGCTGCAGCCAAAGAAAGCGGCCAAGGGCTCAATAAACATCTCCCAAAAGTGGATCTACGTCCTGTTCGTCGTGCTCCTTGCATTCCAGGTGTACCTCAACATCTCGGCATACTATGCGATGCTTCAGGGCATGAAGAACTATTCGCTATTTATCATAGGCATAATAATGCTGGTATTTGCAGGCATGTTCCACCTTTACAGGTATGGCAGGGCGATGGCAAAGGCCCCACCGCCAAAGCCTGTCCCGCCTGCCCCGTCAAAGCCAGCGGCTGCACCGGCGGCACCCAGACCGGCGCCAGCTGCACCGGCAGAAAAGCCATTGGCTGCCCCGCCTACTGCAACAGCAGCAAAGGTCGGCGCAGATCAAAAGCCGCAGCTGTCGCAGCAGCAAAAGCAGGCAGCCACAGGCACAACAGGCAAATCAGCAGCGATGAGCCAAGTCCAGCCCACTACTACATCAATAGCAGACGTTGATGGCCCTGACAAAAAGGCCACTACTACCTAACAAAGAATATATGTGAAAATAGAAAGAGAGAAGATCGAACCATGGCGAACCACGCAGGCGGCATCAGCATAATCACTTTCATTGTCGCAGTTGCCGTAAGCATGGGTTACTACCAGTTCGTCTATGTCCCGCAGGCTAATGCAAGGCCAGTCCTTCCAGAAGAAATAGTGAACCCACCAGAGGTCACCAATGTTCAGATCGTCGAAGGCTCGGCTCTGGAGTCCCAAACCAGAAACTTTGTTCCAAAGGATGCGCGTGCTATCCTAGGACTATCAAACAAAGTGGTATGGACGAACAACGATGGCACGTCGCACACAGTAACCAGTGACGATGGATACCACGATCAGCTTAGCGGCGCGTTTGCTTCGACCGAGCAACTGGGTGCTCTTATCAACCCTGGTGAGACATTCGAGTTCATTTTCACAAAAGAAGGAGAATATCCTTACCATTGTGACCCTCACCCATGGATGCAGGCGACGGTCGTAGTAGTTCCGAACTTTGCCTAAGCCTTCTTCTTTTTTACTATTTTTATGTAGGCAATGTCGCTGGCCACTTCTTTATGTTCCTGTATTATTGAGACACGGAACTTGACGCTCGAGTGATCGTCGGCAGGGACATGGTTAGTCGTGGCAGTGAACTCGATCGTGGTCCTGCCGCCAAGCTCGGCCTTGAATATCGAGAGGCGCGCATAAGGGTGCTTGATCTTTTTCCCATTTAGGTTAATGTATGAAAAAACATCACTTGAATTCTCTATCTGGGAGTTTATCACCAAGCTATCAAACCTACCGTGGTAGTTGATGACGACAGTCCCGTGTAATTCCTCGTCTGCAGCGATAGAGTCCTCAGCAAGTGAGATGGAGATCTGTTTTTGCTCGCTCAAGCCAGAAAAAATCCGAGAGTGACAGATTTAAACTAACTAGGTATTCACGGTAATTTTTAACAAGCTGAAACAGGAAACTCATACTCTTTAGCCAGAGGATGAAAATGAGCTTCAGGTTCTCAAGTCTCTATCGCATATGCTTATCATCCCAAGAAAAGAAGTCATCCAAAGATGACATGGTAGTTCTTTTCCTATTATTGCTTGTATCGTTTATCGCAGTAAGTAGTTGTTGATGTGGTTGTGTTCATGAAGCTATAAGGAGTGGGATCTCTCCTTTCATACAGGATTGCAAAGCTCAGCAGCCACGCCTCTTTGAGTTTCTTGATCTCAGAAGCTCCCTGCATGTCATTATTTTTCTGGCATTCTTGCAATTTCCTGATCCAAGATTGCCTTATTAAATCATTTAGCCAATGCGACATCACACTAACTGTTGCGTCTATAAAGTCTGGATTGTTTATGACGCCAAGGCCTGTATCTTCAGCAGTATATTTTATAATTTTCCCGTACACATGATCCTTCTTCAGCGCAGAAATGCCCTTCAATAGCTGAGACTTTCTTGTTTCAAACTATTCTATTGTCTTTTCAAGCGTGGAAGACTGTTTGAACAGATCCTCTACCTGTTTTCTAACCTGTCCTGGTCTACAGTAAAAGAGTCGATATCTTCTTTTATCAGCTTGCGCGTCAACTCGTAGCTTTTAATCTCCTTCTTAATTCTGTCTAGATTCTCTTCTTCTCGTTGAAGGTCTTCCTTGACATGCCTGAGTGAAGGCGTGTACTTTTGGTAGTCAACAAACTCGCTTAGGATCGTGTTCTCCTCATGCATATTCTTGTGCAGTTCAAGCAGAGCATCAAATTCTTGCATCCTTTTCTCGTATAAATGGAGAAAGCTGTTACAGCTTATAGTGCGATAATACTCTGCCTTGACCCTTCTAAACTCTGCAGGATCGACATCAAGCTCTATTATAATCTTCTCGTCTGGAATGTTCTTTTCAGCCTCTTCCATACTCTAACTCGCAAGCTTTTGCCGTTTGTGAGCTGATAATGTTGCGATACAGCGGAAGCACTATTCTGCGAATAAATGGTTGAAGCAACTTCTGCTACTACTTCGCTGCCCTAAAATCAGCAGGTCTGCACCCCTCATCATTGTTATGGCTGTCTGGATGGCTCTGGTTAGCTGTAATGCCTGACGACTTTCCTGTTCCACTTGTGCGATAGCTGTTAGTGTCAAGTTTGCCTCTGCGATCTCTGAGCGCAAAGTCCTGCGGCAACCACCCTTTTTTCTTCAGTTCATTTACGACCTTGTATGGATATTCCGTATTTGTCCCTGTCTTCTCTGCGATTGTCTCCCCGTTATAATCTGAGGTTACTAGCAGGTTGTAAATGACCTTCTTTTTGCCTGTTAATTCGTATTTCTGGCTAGATCCAGATAATACAGATCTAGCAAACTGTTGTACTGAAATTTCTGACATGTCTATTTTTACTCACAGGTAAAGTGATAAGCCTGTCAGCGGCTTCTGTGAGGATAGAATGAACAGCACCTGCCTTGCCTGACCTTACCCACCTTGCAGCAGACACAATAATATGGCTAAAAATTCTAGTTTTCTACCATAAAATTCCAATTTGACTATATAGTATGTTTTGTATGTATATGTATGCGTGTCTTCTTACCTTACCTACCTTACTCATATGTGCGTTCGCCAGCGGCAGTTAGCATGATGTTATAGCTAGCTCTATAGTGTCCACGTGGCAGTAAGGGCAGAATGTTATTGATTTATTTTCGTATGAATAAGTCATCTTTGGATGACTTCTTTTCTTGGGATGATAAGCATATGCGATAGAGACTCGACAGAACCGAGCTTCAACAGGTATTTTGGTTACCTTCGTACACACACCGATCAGTACTTGGTGAAGGAAACATGATAAGGTGCTACAAGTTCAGACTTTATCCAACAGAGCAGCAAGTCAAAATCATGAATGAAACTATGGAAACTTGTAGGCATCCCTACAATGAATCATTAGGCGAGAAAAGCACAGATTGGGATATTGGATTCTATGCGCAAAAACAATTACTAACGGTGAGAAAACAGGATAACAGGTACTACAATCAGGTATACAGCCAAGTATTGCAAGATGTACTACTAAGACTTGACAAGGCATACTAGTCATTTTTCAAAAAGATAGGCCAGTATCCAGAGACGCGGAAAATACAATTCATTTACGTATCCATGGTATGGTGGCTTTAGAATCAGAGATAATAAACTGATATTATCATGCATTGGTGCTGTTAAGCTCGAAATACATCGCATACCCATGGCACATTAAAAAGAGGTACAATCATCCGTGATGTGGATCAATGGTATGCCGGCATAACAACAGATGATGGCGTTGAAAAGGCTGCTGTCAAGGTTGATGTAACAAAGCCTGTAGGAATAGATGTCGGATTGCTAAACTGGCTAACTCTCAGTGACGGCAAAGTAATATTAAATACATTAGACTTTGGAGCTCGGATAAATAAGATCAAACAGCTGTAGAGGAGTCTTCTATCCAGAAAGTAAAAAGAATCCAAGAACAGAGAGAAGGAAAGGATTCAACTAGCCAAGGCATGGCGGCAGGTCAGGAGATGCAGAGGTGACTTTGTACACAAGATTTCAAGGGCTCTAGCAGATGAAGGTCATACTCTGGTAGTGTTTGAGAAGCTGAATATCAATAATATGGTCAAGAACCACAATCCAGCATCAGCAATAATGGATGTCACTTGGAGTAAGCTTCGCCAAATGACTGCCTACAAGGTGGAAAGGCGCGGTGGACAAGTCATTCTTGTCAATCCAAGCGGTACATCGCAGAAATGCTCTAGGTGCGGAGTGGATAAAGAAGAGAAGAAGCTTGGCCTTGATGAGCGCATATTTGAATGTCATAGCTGCGGGTTGGTCGTAGATCGGGACGTGAACGCAGCCAAGAACATTCTGAAACGGGGTCTGGAACAGGCCTATGCTGAGAGGCAGCCTCGTCCATCAACAAAGAAGAATAAGCAAGTTTGCTTCTAGGAAGCAAGAAACCCAGTAATGGGCAGTTCACCTAATAATCGAAAATTCTTGAGCATGCAGGTAGAAAAGACATCTGTCGATTGCATGATATGTCGCTGAGCGAATGTCCAGCATGCTGCAGCAGGATCTATGAATACCGCGACGGCAGGTGGACGGAATGGATCTGCTGGAGGTGTGGCCACTACGAATCTGACACACCTGCGTTCAAGGCGTACCCACACCTGTTCCATGACATTGTTCGCAAGAACGGCAACTATTTTCTTGTAAAATACGCATACTATGGCAAAGGCATAGTAAGGAACCCTGAACCTTCAGGGCAGTAATGCCGGAATCATTCTTCAGTTTCAGGTCTCACATAGTTGAGTACATAGCTAAAGTTTTGTTATTAGATAGGGTATTAAGCAAGTTAGCCGATGATACGTTACGGAGTGCGTCTGTCAAGCATCACGATCGATGCCGATGGATCCCCGTCCGGTTATATCGCCTGGTACAACCATTCTACTGGAGAACCTGGGATCAAAATCCTCCGCCCTCCGGCAAGAAATGAAAAGTACGGCGTGCAGAGGATGGAGATGCTGGCGATTTATTTTGCCATTGTAAAGAACCAGCGCCAGATAAGCATGCTTGCCAGCAGCCAGAAAAGGAAGCAGATCGTAGTGAACATTAGGAGTGATTCAAAGACCTGCATAGAGCAGCTGCAGGGCATTTCAAAGGTCAGGGATGCAGTTCTGCAGAGGATCTGCACGTCGATAAGGAAGCTCTTGGACAGGATGCCCTACATGATAATTTTCAACTACCTTGAAAGGGCGAGGAACCATGCCGGCCTGCTGCTGGAACGCAGGAGAAGAAAGGAGATAGAAGAAGACCTGATGCACCGGTACCAGAAGCAGTACTATTATAGTAGCGCCAGCGGATTCATGATGATGAACCATTATTACAGCGGCAGCCTGGCCACTGCATAAATATATTAAGTGAGGTACGATAGTACCGAGATGATTGCAAGAGCAGTCGACGCCGCAGAGGTTGACATATGTCAACGGCTATGCCACAAGGTATCTCGAGCACGGCCCGCCTGATGGCAAGACCTTGATCCTTTTGCACGGCATTGGCGCTTCCGCCGAAAGGTGGTCCCGCGTGATCCCCACCCTGTCAAAATATTTCCGAGTGATAACGCCGGACATTGTTGGATTTGGATACAGCGACAAGCCCACGGTGGAATACACGATGGACTTTTTTCTCGACTTTTTCACAGGGTTCCTTGACAACCTTGACGTGTCAAAGGCAATCGTGGTAGGATCATCGTTTGGCGGCCACCTTGCCACAGAATTTGCAATAAGGCACAACCGCAAGGTGGACAAGCTGGTCCTGGTATCGCCTGCCGGCATGATGCGCACATCAACCCCGACCCTTGACGGCTACATCATGGCAGCCCTCTATCCCACCTATGAAAACGCGTACAGGGCCTTCAGAGAGATGGCCCACGACCCGGACGCCGTCACCGAGGAGATCGTGATGGACTTTGTGAACAGGATGAGGCTGCCAAATGCCAAGTACGCGTTCATGTCAACCCTGCTTGGCATGAGGTACGCCCCAAAGCTGCAAGGGCGGCTTGGCAAGATAATCTCGCCCACCCTGCTTGTGTGGGGAGACAGCGACAGGATGATACCAGTGCAATACGCCAAGGAGTACAACGAGATCCCTGACAGCGAGCTTGTGGTGATAAAGAATTGCGGCCACACGCCATACGTGGAAAAGCCGATGACGTTTAACAAGCTGATTTTGAAATTCTTGGTCAGAAGTGACCAGTGATTATTATTATGTTTCTTTTTGCTGTGCACCTTTGCGCTTGCGCTCTATCGGCACCACGATAACCTGCACAAGGTCGCCTTCTTCGATGTTGAGCGCCTGCCTTTCAGCTTCCGGGATCGAGATCCTGCCGCCACTCTGCACCGTAGTCTTGAACATTGCGTTGTAGAAGGTCAACCCCCGGAGCACGGTAAAGTAGTTCTGCATGACATCCTGCTGGATATTGGAAAACTGTTTTATAAAGTCCTTTTGTGCCTCGCTCCCCTTTTCAATCGCCTTCCTGAAAGCTTCTACGGGGTCAATGGGATCGTTAGAGCTCATATATCACGAAAAACACGTGTGCCATTTATTTAACGGTACCGGTAAGTGTCCAAACCGTAAATAAAACAGATTGAACCTAGAAACATAGGCGATGAAGAGTCTAGACGGAACTGACTGTAGATGCCAGAATGAGGTGACTTGTTACTCTGAGCCGGACTCATGAAAAAGTTCAATAAGGATCGTAGAAACTGCCTAACAGGCTTGCAGTCGCTATATCAGAGCTTTGATCCAGTCGTCAGCATAAACAGCGGACAGGTCTTTTTGTGGGAAAAGCGCGGTAATTCCTGGTACGGCGTCCACGGCGACCGGATCGTCAGGTTCGCCCAGATGATAGATGGACACGCTGAATTTGCGGCGTTCCCGGAAGATAGGCTCTGCGAGCAGAAAATGTTCAGGATGGGCGACGATGTCAGAGCAATATTTTCAGAGATATCTCGCGATCCGCTTGTGCGCAGGCTTGTCAGGACGTACCCGGGCCTCCGCCTCATGAGGCAGGAACCACACCAGTGCCTCTTTTCATTCGTGTGTGCAAGCAACACCAACATTCCCATGATCCGCAGGATGCTCTACACGCTGACAAGGAAATTTGGCAGGCCGGTACATGTCGATGGCATCGAGTTTTTCACCTTCCCATCGGCTTCCGATATCAACAGGGCAAGTATCGATGAGCTGCGGGCGTGCGGCCTGGGCTACAGGGCAAAAGCGATCAAGGCCGCGGCTGGCGCCATCGCCACAGGACAGCTTGATTTTGATGTGCTCAAGAGCACAGGCTACGAAGAAGCCAAAAAAGAATTACTGCAGGTGTATGGCGTCGGCAATAAGATAGCCGACTGCGTGCTCTTGTTTTCGCTTGAAAAGCTTGATGCCTTTCCAATAGACGTCTGGATTGCAAGGGCGCTCGCAGGTCACTACAGGTGGCTGCACAAGAAGAAATTTGGAGACAAGATCACTCCACACCAATACGAGCAGCTGTCAGAAAGCGCGAGGGACTATTTTGGGAGGTACGCCGGCTATGCGCAGCAGTATCTCTACTATCACATGAGGCAGTCGGCTGGCAAGAAATGGTAACGACATCAATTGCACAAAATGTTTTGGAATCTTCATTGTTGGCGCTTCTTAAAATAAAGAAAAAGGATATTCTTGCTGTCGCCAGCAAGAGTTTATCATTGTCCGCCTGTAAGGTTCTGAAGCCCTTCGGTGAGGTTTTCTAGGATTCCACCAGTTTGGTTTCCACCGGTCTGGTTGCCGGTGCCGGTTGCATTGCCAGCTGTCTCCGCCTGGGCGCCACCTGTCTCGATCAGTTCGTTGCCGTTCTCATCGGTCATTGACTCGACAATTCCGTATATTGGCTGCCCCTTGAAGTGGTCTTCGGTATCCTCTGTTGCAACCGAGATAGAGATCACGTTGTTCCTTTCTATGATAATCAGTGCATCTGCGCCTGTCCACCTTGTTTCGCCATCCACAGAGATATCAACTGTGCCCATGATGAATGATGTTCCGTTTCCGCTCGTGTCTATTGTTGTCGAGTTGTTAGATACAAAGTTGCTAAATTCATGAGTGTGGCGGTTTGTGCCGTCGATGTGTACCATCGTAAAGTTGGCCGCAAAGTTGTTTACGCTGCCGTCCTGAACATCCAAGCTCCAGTCGCCTGCCAAGACATATGGCGGTTCTAACTCTTGCGCTGTGGTTGTTTCATTGTCTGCTGTCAAAGTCGTGTTTTCGTCTGTGCCTCCTGTCATGATTTGCGGCAATGTCGTTGTCATATTGTCTGATGTAGTCACATTGCCTGCTGCGCCAGTCTCGTTGCCAGTAGTCAGGCCTGTTTCATTGCCAGTGGTTGTGCCTGTTTCGTTTTGCATTTCGCCTGTTGTGGTTATTTCGCCTGTATCAAAGATCAGAGTAGCAATAGAGCCTCTGGCAGAGAATGTTTCTGCCCCTGCTACAGCTGTTTCATTTTCCGGTGCTGTTACGTTACCACCTGTCACATTTCTATCGGTGACGTTTCCGCCTGGTGTTGTTACATTACCGTCCGGTGCTGTTGTGTTTTGCGCGACTGCTGGTGCAAGACTAACCGCTGCGGCGAAAAGTCCAAAAACCAGCACTAGCGCGACCGCTATAGGTGCTTTCTTCATCGCAAAGAGCGTGCACAAATAAATTTTAACAATTTTATCTATTAGCTAGAGAAATATTCTAAAGAGCCTTGATCACTATAATTCCACGATATAATCTTCTCTAAATGCAGTGCTGCTACTGCGTCAGGTCGATTATGCTTCTTCTGATAATCAGCTTTGCCTCAGGCGAAACATCGTATTTCTCTAGGACAATTCCAGGATCCTTGATCAGCTCATTTCTGAATTCTGGCTCGCTGGCCGCCTTGAGCAGAATCTCGCTTATAACCTCGGCTTCTTTTTGCTGTCGAGATTGCAAATGTATCAGCACCAAAGTAAAAGCTTGTATATAATCTTAGTGCATGATTTGTACATTACAGAGAGCAGATGGAAAAGTAAGTCCGCTCCAAGCTACATAGACAAAGTTTCCTTCTGCAACAATCTGATAGTCCTCACAGGTGCATGTATGTTCTTGCCCGATCTTTCTTCTAAATTGCCGCCACCTGCGCTAATTGTAGCGATCTTTCCAAAGGTCTTCCACTATCAGTACTTTGCCTGAACAATATTTCATCGGTATACTCGCCGGATGCTACCAGATAATAGCGACATTATCTTGGCCACTAAGATGGTCGTGGGCTATGGTCATTCTAGCCTGCGCCGCCTCAACCCCCTCAAAAAGTATTATAGGCTTATCAAATGTAGTCCCATTATCGTCGCTTTTAGTAAACAAAATACTCTCAGCACAGGGTGCGCTATCGTCGATCACGAGACAGGATTGCCATGTGATGTAGATATTTTCGCCAGAAACGGCCATTACAGGTGCCACTAACTGACGGATGTAGCGTTCCTTCCTTCATAATTGATAATAGTTCCACTCAGATTTATTGTATTGTCGACGGAAGTAGTATTTTGGTGCGGATGCTTTTGAAAAGTATATTCCAAGTCCCATCGTAAGTGTTATCGTTCCATAGTACATATGCATAGTTTCCAGCAGCAACTATCTGCGGACGTTGCGACGACCCCGGATTCTTGCTCAGGTTTATAATATTTCTAAATGTCGCGCTGCTATCATCACTCTTTCTGAATAATATTTCGTCATTTCCAACAAAATAATCCGTCCACGCTACATAGACATTGTTACTAGAAGCAGCCACGGCCGGATATATTGCGGTACCAGTCAGACTAAGGTTTGTTGCATGATTAATGGTACCTTTTGTCTGTCCTTGTGTGTCCGCAGCTATTGGATGAAACGCCAACAAAACCAAACTAATTTGAAACAATAGACCTATTAGAATAACAAGCTTCTCACTATTAATCCAGCAACTTATTTTAAGATGACCATAGCTTCCTCTAGTTTTAACCATTTGTGGTTGTTTTCATCATTGCTGTCATGAGATAATAGATCGAAAGACCCCATTGGATCGAGATCGGGCTAGTATTTACTTTTTAGTACCGAAACGTCGAGTAATCTTGACTCTGTGTTATAAAGCAACCAAAAAAGCTTGTTCTGTTGATTGACTGTCGGAATCGAGCTTGTAGGAGACCTAGGATACCTGCTGTTGGTATGCTCGGCGGTTGGCGCACTTGCATACGTTCTCAAGCAGCCGATGGTTCTAGGGTTCCTTATCGCAGGCATTCTCATAGGCCCTTTCGGGCCGTTTAGCCTCATTAAGGACACAGAGATGCTGAACAACTTTTCCGACATTGCGATCGTCCTCTTGCTCTTTGGAGTCGGCCTCTCGTTCCCCTTGGGCCAGCTGCGCGCCATAGGCAGGATAGGGACCAGCATCGCAGTGATCGAAGTTCTCGTGATGCTTGCCATAGGCTTTGCAGTTGGAAGCGCCCTTGGCTGGTCGTTCTATGACGCCATGTTTCTGGCGGCCGCCCTCTCGATAAGCTCGACAGCCATAATTGTGAAGGTCCTCGAAGACATGGGCAAGATGGAGAGCATGTCTGCCATCCTCATGATAGGCGTGCTCGTGATCGAGGATCTGGTGGCAATCCTGATATTAAGCGCAATGCATGCGGGCGTCGTCAGTGGCTCGTTCGCGTTCACCGAGATCATTGTGACTATGGGCGAGATAGGGCTCTTTATCGGCGGCACGATAGGCGTAGGCATCCTCGTCATGCCCAGAATATTTGCGCTGATCGCCAAGCTGGAGCGCTATGAGATAACCATCATGTTCGCCCTTGGCACGGCGTTTGGGCTTGCATTCCTTTCATACGAGCTCGGGTTCTCGGCAGCCACCGGCGCGTTCTTGGCAGGCGTGATCATTGCCGGCAGCAAGTTCTCAGAGCAGATATCCGTCATGATCTCTCCCATAAGGGAAATCTTCACTGCGATATTCTTTGTCACGATAGGCGCGCTGATGGATCTTTCGCTGATTTCTGTGTACTGGGTTCCGGTGGCGATAATCACACTTGTGACGATCTTTGGCAAGTTTGGCGCGGTGTACGCCGGCACCAGATTAATGGGATTTGATAAATCGTTTGCAATAGGCATCGGCCTGAGCATGGCCCAGTTGGGCGAGTTTTCGTTCATCGTGCTAAAAACCGGTCAGGACCTTGGAGTCATCAGCAGCATGCTCTTTCCAATAATAGGGATGGCGGTTGCTCTGACGACGTTCATAGGCCCCATGCTGGTGAAGCTTGGAAGCAGGGTCGTCGCAGTGTACGAGTGATATCAGATGCCGATTTCGGGGAACGAGGACTGCTTTATTCCAAGCTCGCCTTGCAGAGTTTTGATCTTTCTGGCATACTCTGTCATCTTTGTCTTGTCATTCTGCACCTTGGCGATCTTGTAGCCCTTCCACGCTTTTTTCAAAGCTCCCCATGTCTGGCCGGCCGTAAATTTGCCCCGAGCACTCATGCTGAAAGCAATTACGAATACTAAGATATAATATTTATTGTCTCTCAAGATTGTGCGCCCGCGCCAACAAAAGGAGCACTTTTTAGCTCTAACATGCAGACTTGACAATAAGCTGCGGATCAAAAATATAAAAAAGAAGAAAAAGGTAAGTTTTCCTTACCCTGTCACGTACGCCCTTTCTCCGTGCTGCGCCAAGTCAAGGCCTATCTCTTCTTCCTTTGGAGTGACCCTTATGCCTCCTGGCCACACTACATCCATTACCTTGATAATGATTGCAGTGATGCCCATTGCCCATGCTAGAGCTGCAAACGCGCCAACAGCGTTTTCATACAGCTGGGCAGGGTTGCCGAATGCTAGGCCATTGTCGCCCCACGAAGTGAACCTCGCTTCTGCGAACACGCCTGTAAGGATAGCGCCTGCAAGACCACCGATGCCGTGTACGGCCCAGGTATCCAGTGCGTCGTCCCACTTTCTCCGGTTCTTGAACGCCACTGCTGCGTAACAGACAATGCCAGCCAGAATGCCAATCACTATTGCAGACATTGGCGAAACGAATCCGGCTGCTGGCGTGATTGCCACAAGCCCTGCTACTGCACCAGATGCTGCACCAACCGTCGAGGGCCTTCCAGTGTGTCCCCACGAGACCAAAGCCCATGTTACTGCTGCCATGCCTGTTGCAATCTGGGTTGCCATGAACGCGCTGCTAGCGTTGGTAGCCGCTGCACCCGCAGAACCAGCGTTGAAGCCGAACCATCCTACCCACAGTAGAGCTGCACCGAGCACTACCAGAGATACATTGTGCGGCTCCATTGGCATCTTGCCATATCCCAGCCTGCGTCCAAGCATGAGGGCAATTACAAGTCCAGACCAGCCAGACGTGATGTGTATGACCGTTCCGCCTGCAAAGTCTAGAGAACCTAGACATCCAGTCCATCCAAAGCCACAGTAGTCAGGGTTCCTTCCATAGTTGTCAGGTGCCGCAATCTGCCAAGTCCAGTGTGCTGCAAAGTCATAGACAAACGTTGCCCAGATTACGATAAAGATAATGAACGCGCTGAACTTCATCCTCTCTGCCACCGATGCTACAATCAGTGCTGGAGTGATGATGGCGAACATCATCTGGAATACGACAAACGAGGTGTGTGGTATTGTGACAGCATACTGGCTGGAGGGTGCGTCATGGAGTACGTTCTGCAATCCTGCCCAGTCAAGTGTTCCAATGAACCCGTGCCCCGTAGCGTCAGGTCCAAAGGCCAGACTGTAGCCCCACAGAGTGAACTGTACTGCAATCACACCTGTGGTTATGAAGACCATGTGGATGGTGTTCACAGCGTTCTTTTGCCTCGCCAGACCTCCATAGAACATGGCCAGACCCGCAGGAGTCATCATAAGCACCAGCGCGGACGATGTCAGCATCCATGCATGGTCGCCAGTGTCTATTGCTGCAGGTATCAGGTTTCCTTCTTCATCTAGCACATAGTTGCCTTCTTCGTCTGTTTCCCACAAATGATATACTGCAGCTGGGTCGTCAGGCGTGTAAGCGAGCGCCGTGCCAGAGAAATTAATGGCGACAAGCGCAGCTAGCACAGAAGCCAGACCCAGTACAGCGATCTTGGAACTCAGAGTTTTCACTTTACCGTCTGCCATGGAAGTGAAGGCTAGGAAGTTTGAATAAAAGTATTTAGCTTAATTTTTCCCAATCCGGCAGTATTTTGGTTTGGTGAAAAGCAAAGAATAATAACGTAAAAACAATATTTTATGATAATGGATTTTATTAACGCGTTTTTAAGCACCGTCAGCCATGATTGACATAAATATATGCCTCTCGCTTGAGAGAGGTACAAGTGGCCGTCAATAACAACATTGATTCTTTGATTCAGGATTGGAAGAGTAGCGTCGTCAAAGATGTAACGTCATCTGACGACACAGACAGGCTAGCAGAATATGCATTGCATCTTGCGAGGATTCTAGCATACCCCAACCTTGATGTCCCAGCTACACTGGCAAAGATAGACTCCATGGGAGATGAGGTGGCGCAGCTGATCAAGAAAACCCTCAGCACGCCCCGGCGGCCGACCCAGATAATAGACAAGATAAATGACTACCTGTTCAACGTGCACAAGTTCAAGGCAAACACTGATGACTATTACAACCCGCTGAACAGCTACCTCAACGTGGTTATTGAGCACAAGACAGGAATCCCGATTACGCTTGCAATACTATACCTGCGCATCGCTCGCGCGGCGAGCTTCAAGATGCACCCGGTGAATTTCCCCGGCCACTTTTTGATAAAGCACGTGCTTGAAGATAACAGCGGCGAAATAATTGTTGACCCTTTCAACGGCGGCAGGATCATGGACGACTATTCGCTAAAGGCTTTGCTCGACCAGACATACCCGCGGCAGAACATACCCCTAACCCACGCTCTGGTGGAAAAGGCAACGTCCGCTCAGGTGATAATCAGAATGCTGAACAACCTAAAGGGCAGCTACTACGAAGCTCAGGACATAGACAGGTACGGCATCGCAAACGAAATGGTGCTTGCTATCGACCAATACAACCCGGACGCAATAAGGGACAAGGGCATAATGCTTTTGAAAAAGGGCGATCCGTCAGAGGCGCTAAAAATACTGAATTCATATCTTGAGATAAACCCAGAGGCAGAGGATGCAGACGACATACTTGACATAATCCGCCAGATCAGATCGGGCGCGAAATGACTTGGCATCCGCAAGAAGATACCTTTACGTTGGGGTAATAATCCTATCAGTCAGCGGCGCGATTGCAATCTATCTGAACTTTCAGGGCGTCAGGTGCTTGTCCGATCTTGCGCTTGTAGACAGGTCGGTCTTGGCACCAACGCAGCTTGAAGAAATGGAAAGGAACTGCTCGATTGTCACCAATTCGTACGTTTACTCTGTCTACGGCGTCGTGGCCGGCATTATGCTAGTCGTGATAGGGTTTATGAGAAAGAGGAAAGGCAATGTTTCTTAAGTTATCAAGGAGATGACATTTTGTGGCGGCTCAAAAGCAGCACGATTCACTTGAAAAGGTGGCAGCAGAGGTCAGAGGCTGCCCGCTTTGCAAGCTATCAAGAAGCAGAAAGAACGCTGTGCCCGGTGAGGGCCAACTGTCGGCCAAAATAATGTTCATAGGCGAGGCTCCTGGCAAGAGCGAGGACGAGAAAGGCAGGCCGTTTGTAGGTGCCGCCGGCAGAGTCCTTGATAACCTGCTTGAAAAGGCAGGCATTGGGAGGTCGCAGGTATTCATCACAAACGTGGTAAAGTGCAGGCCCCCGAACAATAGGGTGCCAGAGGAAGACGAAGTAACCGCTTGCAGACCGTACCTTGACAGGCAGATCGCGCTGATAAGGCCAAAGGTCATATGCATACTTGGAAGGACTGCATACTCTTCGCTCCTTGGCGGAGGCTCAATAACTGCAAACAGGGGCAAGATAGTAGAAAGGGCCGGCCAGAAATATTTTCTGACATTCCATCCAGCGGCCGCCATATACAATAAGAACCTCCTTTCAGCGCTTGAAGCAGACCTGAAAAAGCTGGCAAATGAGATCAAAAAAGAAGAAGGCAAGCACTCTATGGAGGATTATCTGTGAGCTGCCCGCCAATCTCATTTTACCGGCGGCCCACCGAAGTGGTGGCAAGGGACCTTGTCGGCAAAAAGCTGGTGCGTACCATCAGAGAGAACGGCAGGATCTTCAGGCTTGCCGGCACAATAGTTGAGACCGAGGCTTATGGCTACAGCGACGATCCAGCTAGCCACGCATGTATGGGCCCAACGGCCAGAAACAGAGTGATGTTTGGCGATGTTGGAAGGGCCTATGTCTATTTCACTTATGGCAACCACTTTTGCGTGAACGTCTCTGCAAGATCGAGCACAATAGAGGCAGGCGCAGTCCTAATACGCGGGCTAGAGCCTGTCGAAGGCATCGAGATAATGAAAAAGCTGCGGCCTGTCGACGACGCATTTTCGCTCACATCGGGACCTGGCAAGCTTACACAGGCCCTCAACATATCGTCCGCGCTAAACGGAGTCGACATGACCAACCCCGAGTCAGAGCTCCATATCGAATTTGGCATCAGCAAATCTATACGCATTATGGCCACCCCGAGGATAGGGATCACCCGCGCCGTTGACAGGAAATGGCGCTTTGTAGACCCTGCAAGCCCCTATGTATCGAGAAGGATTCAGATCAAGGCAATATGACTAGACGGTAAGCTGAAGTTCTATCACCGGTTTTTATCGCAATGCGGCATTCACATACTCGATGCAAAACCAAGGAATATCGACCTATCATGTTACGATGGATGACAGCGACAAGCTGGGAGTAAAGCCAGAGGTTCTTGTCAGCATGTACACTGCCATCGATGCCAAGGCAAGGCAGCTCGCCCCGCAAGACTTCAAAAGGGAGCTGGTCATATCGCAAGACGGCAGAATAAAGAGCAGGTTCTACATACGAGTGTCAAACAGGATGGCACCCCATCTGATAGCTGCAATCCAGCAGCAGGCAGATTCAGAAAGTGGCATCGGCATGAAATCGTACTTTTACAAGCTGCAGGAGCAGTTAATGTCCCAAATGTTTACTGGCGTCAAGGACGTGATCGGCTAGCGCCGCGCGGTTCCTATAGAAGTCTCGTATTCTTTTTCTATCGCCTTCAGCAATTTTTCCCCGGTTATCCTGCATCTCAATTTTAGCATGGCAGCTATCGAGGAGCCGCCTGCCCCGACTCCCTCCTTGACAAAGCCTTTTGCAAATGCCTGCAGCCCCGGCTTGCTCGATTCGCCAAGATGAAGATCGCACGACAGGACAGGAACCTGCCCTGACGCTGCCTTGACAAGGCCGGCCAGATCCGCGGACGGGTCCTTTGCCACGTATGTGGTAGTGCCTATGCAGAGGCTGCTTAGGGGCCTGCCTATGCGCTTCAATATCGCAACGACTGCCGACATTTGCGTGCCCCCGGCAAGCATCACCCTACCTCCTGCTGCCAGTGCGCCGCTTGCAATGCCGGCCACTGACGGCATCATCGGGTCCCCAAAGGCCGCGACCGCCTCAAAGGGCGAGCGGGTGATGATGCTTCCAGCCCGCTTTGTAGCAGACGCAACCACGCTATTTTTCAAGCTATGGGGGTTTTCCGGCATACTGCTGCTTACCTTGAACCTTGCGTCTATGCCAAGCGCGCCTAGCACTGCGAGAGCAGTGGTAGTGCCGCCGGGGATGCTCTCTCCAATTACCACCAGATCGGATAGGGCTGCCAGCTGCTTCCCAAGCAGCTCGCCGTGCCCAAACGCCTGCACGACCATATGATAGTCCATCGCGTTTTCATTCGCGATGTTTCTGCCCGGCTCCAGTCCAAACGATACGCAGGGAATTGAAGGCTTGACTTTTGCCCCCGCATCAACCACCAAGAGCGGGATCCCTGCCGCTTGAAGCGCCGCTCGGGTAATGAGCGCGGGTGTAGGCTTACCGTCAGGCGTTGCAGGAACTGCATCTATGCATCTGCAGCGGCCATAGTACAGAAACTCGGCGTCTGCTGGTGACGTGTATTTCACCAGCTCAGGATTTGCACCTGCGACTGTGAGCCCCGGGATTTCGCTCGTAGCAGTGTATGATATTACGCATACAAAGACCGGATTTTTTGCTGCAAATCTTTTGATCGCAAGCTTGTGCGATGCCGCAATGTCTCGCATGGCTAGTCACCGCCGGACATGAATGCCAGAAACTCCTGTTTCGACCTTGGCTGGAGGAGATAGTTTGTCTTTTTCTCGCGCTCTATGGTTGACGTGGGAGTAGTACCATAGTTGTGGCCGGGGTACACGATCAGCTTGTCGTCTAGTTTGGCAAGCCTGTCAAATAGGCTGTGGTACATTTCTGCAGGATCGCTCCCCGGCAGGTCTGTCCTGCCGCAGTTGCCCACAAAGAGCGTGTCGCCGGTAAAGACCAGCCGGCCGTCAAGTATGAGACACATGCTGTCCTTGGAGTGCCCCGGTGTATGGAGCACGCGCAGTTTGAGGCTCCCTATTTCGATCACATCCCCGTCAGAGACTGCAATGTCCTTTCCCAGCTGCGAGTTTTTGTGTTGTACTATCTTGGCGCCGGTCACTTCTGCCAATTGCTCGTTGCCAAGCACATGGTCAAAGTGGGTATGGGTGTTGATGACGTATTTTGCGCGCCAACCGTTCTTTTTGAGCGCACGAAATACTTCATCCAGATCCCATGATGGGTCGATGACGGCTGCGTCGCCGCTCTCTTCATCGGCGATAATATATGTAAAGTTGGCCATCTGGCCTACTGGTATCTGCAATACCACGGGGTTCATAGGACGCCTGATTCCGCCTCCGGCGGTATCCCTATCCACTCCACGTGCACCGGCCCCGTGTACTTTTTCCCCTTTGTAAGCCCAGTTTTGAGCCGGTGGAAGGTGATCGTGGCGTCTGCCCTGACACATTTTTCGTGGATCTGGCCAGTGTTCGGGTCAAAGCCCGAGGGGACGTCAACTGCCAGAACGTACGCCTTGGACTTGTTTATGGCATCTATCGCAGACGCATACGGCTCCCGGATCCCGCCTTTGATGCCGGTGCCAAATATGCTGTCCAGAATTATGTTGGCTTTTGCGATCCGGCTCTTTATCTCGTCTGTCAGCTCTTTGCCAAAGATTATCTCTATCGAATTCATCTTTTCAATTATGCCCCAGTTGAGCCTCGCCTCCTCGCTTCGAAGGTCTGAAGGGCTTCCAAGCAAGATGACAGTTATTTTTGTGCCATGGCCTGCAAGGTGGCGCGACGCGACAAACCCGTCGCCTCCATTGTTGCCTGTGCCACACACCGCGACTATTCTTTTGTTCTTCAGTCTCTTGAACTTGTGTACAATGAAATCGGCCACGCCATGCCCGGCATTCTCCATCATTAGAAAGCGGCGCATGCCCAAGACAGAATGACCGTTCTCTTCAATGCGATACATCTGGTCTGAAGTGATCGGCTTCTTCAATACCTGACGGTCTGGCTAGCCAACATAAAAGTATTGACCGCTGCCACAGATTTGCAACCTGAATTAATTTCCCTTTGGATTCCAAAAGGCATTCATAAGAATTCGAACGTAGACAGGCTATCTTCAAACTCCTGTATGTGATCGTCAAAAGTAGTCGCCATCGCATTGTATGTGATAATATAGGCATAGTTGTCGCGTTCAAGTATAACCAGCTCGTTCTTTATGGGCTGTTCCATTTCGAGAGTTGCCGTAATAAAGTATGCATCCCTTCCGTTTATCTCTGTATGACCTTTGTCCAAGACAGTAAAGTTATTCTTGCTAAAAGTTGATGCCAGTGATTTTTCGGTATTTTGGGCAAATTCTTCAAGTGACATTCCCTGCATGTAGTTGGTTTCGATGTTGATATTGGTTGCAAAATTATCCTGAACTGGTCCAGCAAATACAACAACAAAACTTAATCGATCTGTGCCAAATGCGCTTCCTATCTCCGAGTTTTTAATGCCTACGTCTTCTAGCACCTTCCAGCCTGGCGGATACGCAATTGATAATTTATATAGAGAATTATTATAGATATTATTTTCGCTTACATAGCCCCGGTAGGTTATCCCAGTGTCGCCGCTGCTGAGTAATGGCAAAAGGAACAGGACTATGGTCGTAGCTGCTGCGCCAGCGCCAGCCACAGAGGAAATTAATATCTTGTCATTTCTAAAATGCACCATCTTCTGCCCTCACTCTATGATGCTCTGCCGCAAGATGGTGACGGCTTGCACGATCTCGCTGTAAAGGAGCTGATTTGTTTATGACTTATAAGAGATCTTGCCACACATGCTTTATTGTATACTATTCTTCAGATAGCGACATGTGAAGTATCGAAGTCGCACTGAAACCATTGCCCAGATATTAGGAGCAGCAAAAGGCGGCACAAGCAAAACTAAGATAATGTACAAGGCATACATAGGATATGAAAAATTGATCGATTATCTAGAACTCTTGATAGATAACGGTCTGATTTACTATGACGATAAGACAAAGGTATACGTTACTACACACAAGGGGCTCCTATTCATTGAAAAGTATATCCGTATGGCGGAATTAATGGGAACAACATAGTTCAGTCTGCAATTTCTTGAAGATGGACAGCATGAAAAAGCTACGGAAACACTCCGCTCATACTTACACCATCTTTGCCATCCTGACCGTCTTTGCCATTTGCAGTATTTCCACTGTTAGCATTCGCATCTCCACCGTCTCCACCGTCTCCACCGTTGCCACCGATGCCGATTCCGGGAAGGCCGCCGATACCTACGCCGTCTCCACCGTCTCCACCGTTGCCACCATCCCCGCCGATAGCAACACCATTACTTCCATCTCCCCCTTTAGCTAAAGATGTGTTTTGATTGGAATTAACTTCATGACCATTAAGTTCTATTTCATTGCCATGAATTTCTATTCCAAAATAGTGTAAGATTGAAGATAGGATATCAAATAAGGAAGTGTTGGCTCCATCAGCTGCAGAAAAAACTACACTGACAATAGCAATCGGCGCCAGACTCTTTACATAGATATCTTTATTCATCATCTCATGAAAAGAGAGATCTTCTTGCCTAAAAGGAATTGCTTAACTAGGCATTATATTCGGGATTCCTTGCAGCAATTAGGATATTATGGGGACAATGGGGTTTGCACATTATCTTTCCAAAATTTAACTATGATTTTGTATAATTAACATTGCAGCAGAATTTATTCGATGGCGAATAAAAATTTTGACTTTCACATAGCGTTCGACTGACTTCTCTTTGTTCAAAAACAGAAACATCATCGCAATTGAAAAAAGAAAAAGGTGGTGGGTAGGTTTGTTCATCCTTGGATTTGGCCTAACAGACGCCAGACAGGAGCGCAACAAAGGAGTTGCAAGTAGCGTCTCCGCCTCTAGCGTTCGCATTTCCGCCGTTGCCACCGTTGCCACCGTTGCCACCGATGCCGATTCCAAAGAGGCCGCCGATACCTACGCCAGCTCCGCCGTTGCCACCGTTGCCACCGTTGCCACCTGTGGCAGTTCCGCCGTTGCCACCAGTCACTTGAGCGACTGCTGCTGCCGGTACCAAAGTGGTTGCGACTACTGTCGCAAGCATGACTAATCTTGTTGTGTTCATCGTTCAGTAGTAAAGTTAGTCTCGGTGATAAGAAATCCCGCGGCCAAAAATTCTTATACTTATGATGTCAAAATCGATTGATCTGTTTCTTATTAGTAAGAACATTGTGATGCAGAATAACCAAGCAAATATGTGCTGCCTTTATATTCAGAGGGTCAGAATAATGCATTCAAATTTTTGGAATAATCTCTTTATTGTTAGCGGTGGATGACGCATTGAAGTTTGTTGTCTTTTAGACGGCTCCTGATGCACTGAAAATATGATAGCATAAGATACTTGTGGCAAAATATCTTTCTTGGCACACTCGATTGCGTGCCTTTAAGATGCAATTGAAAATTCGATTCAGAACCTCCATACATTTTTGGATATTAACTTTACTTTTTGCTAGTCGATATATGCAAGATGATTATTCAAATTTGTATGAGAAATAACCAGATACAGAAAAGCTACTTTTTGATACCAGTGAGTATTTTACTAGTATCAGCAAGCATCGGAATTGTAACTGGATCAGCAAGTGCATTAAAACCGCCTGTGACACAGAGCCAAGCAGATGTTGTCAATCATGCCACTAAAGGGAGAGTCGGCATCGGAGTTAACCAGCCAGCGAATGGCCAAGACGTAGCGTTAGGCTTTGCAGACAATGGCAATAACGCGAACGCTAATGGCGGCAAGTTTGCAGCAGCTTTTGGTGGAGATGGCGAAACAGACCAAGATGGCGGAGATGGAACTGCTAACGGCGATCTGGTTGGTTTAGGTTTTGGCGGAGCGGGTGGACCTGGTTCTGCATGTCACAATGGCGCTAATGGCGGAGATGGAAGGGGCACAGGTGGAATTTTTGGAGGAGGATTTGGCGGGCCTGGCGGAAGAGGAGGAGATTGCTAAGGAAGCACAGCGTGAACCAAATCGAGGAATGTAACATATAGCACACTGCTAATTACATCCTCTATACTTTTTTACAAACATTTTTGTAGTTCTTTTAAAGGAAATAAGGAAGACGTTATAGTCACATCATTAATTGTTATACTGTGTTGAATAGTACCTCATTCTGAATTTTGTTGGTGAAATCCTTATAATGCATGCCAAAATTAATCTTTCATGTACAATTTAGGCGTATTCCAGACAATTGCAATAGATGACATAGTATATTCTACAAACATATTACGCAATCCGCGGCAATCTCTAGATCAGCTAGCTGTATCCATCATGCAAAGAGGTCTGATTCATCCGGTTGTTGTCAGGCCAAAGAATAATGAGTATCGCTATGAATTGATAGCTGGATACAGGCGATTTGAAGCCTGCAAACGTCTGGGCATGCAAAAGATAATCTGTCATATAGTTGATGTAGATGATAAAGAAGCTTATGAAATCTCTATAACAGAAAATGTGCAACAACAAACCATGTCCCCAATCGAAGAGGCCATTGCATTCAAGAGATATATTGAGACCTTTGGTTGGGGAGGCGTGTCAGACCTAGCTCGGAAAATAGGAAAGAGCCAAGAATACGTAAGCAAAAGAATAAAGCTACTTTCACTGCCTGAGAGTCTACAAAAGGATATCGCGCAGGGCAAGATTAACGTAAGCACTGCAGAAGAATTGTTTCCTCTGAGTAACACAGAGATTGCTGAAAATTTAGGAGACTACATCCTAGAGAACAATTTGAGCGCAAAGGAAGCAAGACGAGTGGTCAAAGTTTTTAAAGAAAACTTTAAGGATCTTGATGTATCTTTAGATAAAAGCAATAACGAGCTAGAATTTCTGCTACCAAGGCAGCTCACTGAGGAATATATAGATGATAATAATAGTAGCAGCGCCAACCAATCAGAATTGTTATTTCGTGTTGCAAATCCCTTGCTAAAAAGATGTGCACTTGGCATAAGGTTATCGCTCAGAAATATAGATGACATAATAGGAGACATCGAGGATGATCGAGCTTCATCCACGTTAGACAGTTTCTGGATCACAAAAGAGCTGCTAATGCAGCATAGGATTAGATTACATGAACAACTAGATCAATTGTTAAGACAGGCAAGCAAATTGAAAAATCTACAAAAGCTGCAGGCGCTTTGACGGGATTGACCATCATCTTTATTGTCGCTCAATCCAATGGACTTCTGCGGCTCTCAAACAGAAAAACTAGGTATGAAAAAAGTTGGTCATGTCTCCGTTGAGACCATTTCTCCTATTTCGTTGTAGGTCCTCATGAAGCGGAGACCCTTTTCGGTAGTCTTGTATTTCAGCTGGCCTTCCTCATACTCCAAGAGGCCGTTTTCAATCAATATTGTGAGATATTCCTTTAGCTGGGCGTACGACAGATAGGCTTTGTACATTATCTTGGTCTTGGTAGAGCCGCCGTTTGCAGCATCCAGTATCGTGGCAACAATATCCGTCCTGCTTCGATACTTCATACCAGAAGAATTACATAAGCAGTCCCAATAAAAATAAGATGGCGAGATGTTATAGTAGAATCCTCTATTCACCGCGCTTTTCAAGGAATTCCCTGAGATCCCCGCTTATCTCGGCGACTTCGCCAAGCGTCAGCTGCTTCTGTTCCTTGCGCGTCCAGACTATGTAGCCTTCAGTGTCTATGACTATTGCGCCGGATCTCTCGAGGTAGCGAACAATGACGTTTATCTGGAGCGGGGTGAGTGAGGGTACCATCATGCCAAGGTCTTTTAACTTTGGGTAGCCATCAAATTCCTTTATGGCCTGCAGAAGAGCGTTGATATCCTCTTCTGAAACCTCGTTTGCAGGTTTTGCTTTTCTGCTCGGTTTTCGGGATCTGATGCAAGAGCATGTGCAGCTTTGCCCTAAAACTTTTTCTAGGCAGGGAACGCAAGTGTCGATTTATCAAGCTGCAGGATCGGGACGTATAACGACTGTGCGTCAGTGCCGAGGTTATCTATGAACGTGTATTCGCCAGAGAGCCTCTTTAGCTGGATGAACTTCTTGGCCGGCTTTTCATTCTGGATGACATAATGGACCGTCACGCCACCCACAGTCCCGGTCTGGATAAAGAGGACGTGCCTGCCGTTGTGGCTGATGTGGTACAGCATGGGAATGACACCAAGCATCGACTGGGCAGAGTAGATTATCACCTTGAGCATGTCTTCCAAGTTCTGGTACTTCAGATACACGATTTCGTTCTCTGGCATATGCAGCTGATATATGTGCACTTCATGTCATATCTTCTTTGCTGATGCGCCTGAGCGCAGAGCCAACGTATTCCTGCTTTGTCTCATAGCCCAAGAAATGCCTGCCGGTCCTGATTGCCGCTACGCAGGTAGAGCCGACCCCACAGAACGGATCGAGCACGAAATCGCCCCAGAAGGTGTACAGCTGTATGCAGCGGTATGGAAGCTCTATAGGAAAGGGCGCGGGGTGCCCGACCTTGTTTGCAGATTCGGCAGGGAATTCCCAGACGCTTTTAGTATATGACAGGAATTCCTCCTTGCTTATCGTGTTGTACCGGCCCATGGCGGCACGCGAAAATGAACCCTTTGAAAATACCAAGATGTATTCATGTGTATCGCGCAACGCAGGGTTTGCAGCCGATTGCCAGCTTCCCCAAGCAGTCGACGCGCCGGCGCTAGAGCCCTTGTTCCAGATGATCTCGCCCCTCATCAGAAATCCGATGTCAAGCATGTCTGCAATCACGTAGCTGTGGAGTGGGATGTACGGCTTTCTTCCAAGGTTGGCTACGTTGACGCACACCCGCCCGCCGGTTACGAGCACTCTGAACACTTCTGAAAACACGGTCTTGAGCAGCTGTCGGTATTCTGCAAGCGTGAGATCTTGGTCGTAGGTCTTGCCAACGTTGTAGGGAGGCGAGGTCACTGCAAGATGAACGCACGAGTCAGGCAGCTCGGTCATCTTTTCGCTGCTCTTGCACAGGACCTTGTCAACATATTCTGGCGGTACGGCGTTTTCCACGCCACTAGAGCTTGTGCCGTCCTTGCCATTATTGTCATAAAGTTTGCGGCTGTAAAATTTTGAAGAGTCATGGCCTTCGCGCCTTGACACCCCAAAGTCACTGGTCTCCGTTGTTTTTCTGCGGCCGGCCATGATTCCGCAATCAGGCGCAAGGATAATAATTTTTAGCACTAACCGGCCCGACTTTATTCTTGGCTTTTCCCTTGCGCCGTGAGCAAGCGACAATTTCTTCAGAATATATCTTGGCTTTGCAATAGAGACATTTGCTATAGACTATGTACGAAGACTTGGCATCCTCTAGCATCATAGATGGTATTCAACATTTGGATGTGTGATTATTTGCCAGCATTCAGTACAGAAATCCCCATCGATCTGAAAATATTGGGACCGGTTTTGACTTGCAATTACCGCAGCAAGATGATTCAAGCATCTGCTGTCGGACCTCAATTGGGTATTTCTTTGAATGCATGTCAAGAACGGTTGTTGCCATTGTTGAATGATGCCTCAATATGCATAAGTCCTCTATTCGTTATAGATGTACATGCAATGTTCTACTACATTCTAAAAGTGCAATGTTTAGCACCTCTTTGCTATCGCTCTTGCAAGATATGAGAACTTAGCCACCGCGCTGCAATGAAAACAACACACATCTCATGACAAGAGAGTGCACATACTAGTTCGCCATTGCGCCCTTGACTTTTTGCACAAGGGTCCGGATATCAACTGGCTTTCTGAGAAAGTCGCTTGTCTTGACAGCAGATGTTGAAAACTCCAAATCGCTAACCTCAAACGCTGACATGAGCACTATCCTTGCGTCCGGCTTGATCGCCTTGATGTTCGCAGCAAGCTCAAAGCCGCTCATCTGCGGCATACGCACGTCCGATATCACAAGGGCATAGTCTTGGGCGTTTAATCTGAAATGCTCAAGAGCCAGTGTAGGGTCAGTAAAGCCAAAGACAGAATAGCCATACCTGCTCAGCGCTTGGCGAAAGATGGTGACAATATCCAGCTCGTCGTCCACTACCAATATCGACTGTGCTCGAGACAACTCAATACCCCGCCCCGGCGACAGCTGTTGTTCCTGCGACAAGAGCGTTGGACATCAAAGCCACAGTGAAAACAAGCTACGAGTTTATATCATCTGCGAAAAATTATTCTATAGAATGCCGGCTAGCAAAAACACTTTTCAATTATTGATTTGTACACATCTGTCATAACCCGGTGATGCATCACTCCCTGTATGTTGCTGGCCTTTTGATCAGGTTCTGCCTGCCGCGGCTCCGCTCCAAGCCTTTCAAAGAAATACTGCTGGTTCTGGTCCTGTATCTTTTCCAGTATTTCATCGGCAAGCCTACGACTTAAGTTGACCCGGCTCTCTACGCCTCGTCTATTAGGTCCCGAAGCTCACGCTTTTTATCAGGCACCATTTTGCAGTATGGCAATCATGCAAGCATCAATTACTTAAATTTGCAAGAAGGAATGTTATGGAATATGAATATATTGTCATGGAAACGCATGCCTCCTATTGACTGAGAACTCTGTCAGGCACATTGACACGCTCAGGGAAATGGAGGCGCACAAGCGCCACTACCAGATACGCTTTAGCCACCATGAGCTTGAATTTTCTGCAAAAGATAACGTGCACAATATGTGGCAAGAACTGGATCTACGTGCAGGAGCGCGGCTATTCTGACCCAAGGCAGGTCTATGCAGCCGAAAGAGACTCGTGAAATAGCGGCATTTTTATTTCAGGATTTTGCTGGTACGCCGTGACCACTCCTCATCATCAACTTTTGCTTGAAGAGCTTGCCCGGGCAGAAGACAAACAGGAGAGGATGAACGTTTTCCGGCGCTATTTCGCTGCAAGCAGGTATAACCGGCTCTTGATCCAGCAGACACTCGTCAGATCTGCTCAGGACGGGTCGCTTTTATCCAAGGTCAAGAAAATGGAGCAGGCTCATGACAAGGGCTTTGTCGACACTGTCAAGGCGCTGAAAAAGAACGGCTATTTTGATGAGTTCCTAGCCGCGGTAAAGGAGGAAGACGAAGCTCTCGTAAAGATAATCGAGGCGTACGACAAGAGGATGAGGAGCAACATGAGTTAGCTCTCTGCTATCGTGATCTCTTGCAGTTGACATTGGCATAATCCTCTATCCTGCCGCACTGGGCGCACACCCAGTTGCTATGCTCTCCGCACACGCTGCACAACGAGTGCAGGATGAGAGAGGCGCCGCATTCCTGGCAGGACTGTTTGTTGTACATCTGTGGTGTGTTTCACTCGATTGTTATATCAGCAGGTGTGTGAACGAGAGCTAACCATTGGATTCACTACCTTGTTAATGTAGTGGAGGCTGCACCTGTAAAAAAATATAATAGCGGCTGCCACAATCTCCTGTACTGTTTGGCACCCGGGAAATTCCAGTGTAGCTGCGGCAAGACTATAGAATATATCGACCGGGTTGTAGGCGGCAACAATGCCCAATCAACCACGCTTGTCTGCAGCAAGTGCCAGAAGGAGCACCAGATCACCTTTTATGGCTTTCTGAGCGAGATCAAGGGCGCATCCATAAAGCGGTAGTGTCTTGCAGAACAAGCTTTTGCCTACCTAGCGGCGCAGCTCTTACTTTGTATCGTCCTCAAGCTGGGGCGACTTAATTATGCTGCCGGAGGGCCCTATCTCCAGCTGGTTGATCTTGTTAAGGCTCTGCAGATCGTTCATCTTGATCAGGTTGTTCAGACTCACCGTATAGAGCACATCTGCGATATAGAACGATCTGCTTCCTTGCGTGCCGTAAATGTAGTAATAGTCGCCCGTGTCGTTAAGGTGCTCGACAATGCCCTTCAGCATAAATCCCGCCTCTGGGTTGACGCCAAAGACGTAAAAGCCGCGCCACACCTTGGGCTCTATGTACCTACCATCTTCAGTGTACCTTGGTCCTGCATAGTCAGGGTATATCGATACTGGGATCGACAGTACGTTCTTGCTCCTGTCAAAGAGGAGTGCCTTGTGGTCATATAGCACCTCCGAGTCTGTGCCGCTGCTGCCTATTTCGTAGACGTCTACCACTGCAGGATTGTTGACGTCTGACACATTAAAGAGTACGAGCTTGATTCCCAGCGTTTCGATGCCGCCGTACTGGTTCTCCTTTGTCTCCTTGCCGATGCTTATCACATGGTTTTCGTCGTACGGGTGCAGGTAGTTAGAGTACCCTGGCAGCTTCAGCTCGCCCAGCACCTTTGGCGCGTCGCTTGAAAGGTCGATAACAAAGAACGGGTCGATCCTTTGGAACGTGACAAGGTACAGCCTGTCGTCCATGAAGCGGGACGAGTATATCGACTCGCCCCGCGCTATTTCTTCGAGCTTGCCGACTATCTTCATTGCTTCATCAAGCACGTAGACATTGTTATACATGGTCGAGCCGCGGTACGGCGAGTAGAACTCGGATGTCGTGGCCACCCTGAACCTATCACCATGCTCGTCCATAGAGAACTGGTTGAGCAGCCTGCCGGGAACTTCGCCCCGGGAGCTGTAGCTGATCCCTTCCGGCCCGATCGCGATCTTGTGTATGACAGTTATCTGCGTCTCCTTTGCTATCCTTTCGTCATAGTCTGCAAGGGCCTGCCGGATCTCTTCAAACAGCCTCCTCTTTTCCGACTCGGGCATGTGGTTGTACGTGTCCTGTAGCAGCTCGGAGACCCTGTCCCACTTTTCCGATGGTGTCAGGTCGCTGTTGCCCTCTATTTCCCTGATCTCTTGCTGCACGTTCTGCGGCAGCAGGGGCACCAGCGCTTCAAAGAACCTATCCTTGCTGTGGCTCTGGTAGTAGTAATACGGATGGTTCTTCTGGTATGCAATGTAGATGTTGTCCTCGGATGCGTACAGTGTGCTTGCAGGGTTCATCAGGAATGTGGTCGAGTTGACCGCATTTTCGCCCTCGTCAGCCGTGATGTCTATCGACGTCACGGTGTTGAAAGTGTAGTACAGATCAGGGTTGTCAAAGTAGTAAATGTCCGGCCTGACTATTGTGCTTGACGACTCGCTTACAAGCGGGAGTATTGGGTTGCGGTAGTCGTAGAGGTCGCTTGTCGTGATCAGGTAGACCTGATCGCCTATCATCCTTGCGTTGTTGTAGTTGCCTGAAACCTTGTAGTTGTGGAGGACTTGAGGGTTCTCCCTGTCAGATACGTCCAACAAGAGTGCGTGCGTATTTGGCCGCGATATCGGCTGTGGCGCAAAGTCGTACTGTTGTATCACAAAGTCCCTGCTGTATTCCTGGTAGAATATCACCAGCGTGTCGTTATTCAAGAACATGTTCTGCAGATACTGGCCCTGCTGGATGTCAAGCGCTATCTTGACTGCGATTGTCGCGTTCTCTGGCGGGTACGCATCGACTATGGTCAGCCTGTCCCCGGACAGTATGTAGACGTATTTGCCATCATTTTTTAGGAAATCCGGCTCGTCGACTCCCTGCACTTGGACGTTTGTCGTAGAGTAGTCTTTGTCACCACTTTCTATCACTGCCAGTCTAGGTGCATCTGCCGAAGAAGGAGCTGGAGGAGCTGATGATTGTAAAGATTCAAGACCTGTGCCTTGATCTGTAACAGTGGGGTTTACAACATCTCCTCTGGAGATGCTGCTGCCGCCAAAGAACGATCTTGCTGCCGTTTCGAGCTCTCCCCTATTTGCTTCAACGCTCAAAAGGTAGCTCTTGAGTTCGTCAACGGAAGAGAATTTCTTGAGTGCCTGAGTCGCAGTCGCAAATACTGTTGGACCAGCGCCACCATCATCATTATTAAATATTTCCGGGCTGCTCACTTCAGGTGGAATCAGAGTGTTACCAAGCGAACTTAACGCAAACACAAAGCCTATCGCTGCCGTAATGCCTACGCCAGCCATACCAAACATGGAATATCTTGCCATCAACTATCGTGCATCCTTAATTGCGATTACTTAACATACTTTCTATCTTAATTCTATAGTTTAGAACAGTAGCCCGATCTGTTCTAGCGCTTGGAATGGCTCTGATCGTTCCACTTTTTGTCGTAAAAAATCGTCGCCTGACGAGGCCCCTTATTTGCCCACAACATGCGACGTTTGACCGATCAAATGAGAGACAGATGCAGAAAAACCGGCAAATTTTATGATACATCCAGATATCTTTTGCTCCGTTCTAGCGTACATGGGGTGTTCTGAAACGGCGAACAGGCTCCCGGGCGGTGTTCTGAAACCTAGGCTTACCTAATCCATCATAGTAAACAATTCCGAAATGTCGGAACAAAAGAAGACAAACAGACGCATGTTTGCCTTGATTGCAGGCATACTTGCAATCAGCATGGTGGCAGCCAGCATCGCTGGCGGCCAGATGCTAAGTGCGCAGGCACAGAACTCAGACGATCCAATGCCAGTAGACTTGGAGTGTGAAACTGGCGCCGAAGTCTGTGAACAAGAGATAAAGAATGTTGTGCAGTCCGTAGTCTCAACGTCAGGCACAGCAACAGTGAAGGTCATCCCTGACAAAGTATCCGTGACAATCGGAGTAGAGACCCGCGGCGAGACTGCAGAACAAGCTGCGGCGGCAAACGCAGAGCTGATGGAAAAGGTCCTGGCGGCTCTAAGAGATCTTGGCATACCTGAAGACCAGATAAGCACAAACTGGTACAGCGTGTGGCCGGTGTACGAAATGAGGTCGCCGCCATGCATCGAGATCTACCCGCAGCCTCCTGAATGCGCTCCAAAGAACGAGATCACAGGCTATGTAGCATCGAACAGCGTGACAGTAACGCTGGACGCTGACGAGGACGTAGGCAAGGTGATCGACACTGCGGTTGCAGCTGGTGCGACCAGCGTGAACGGCGCGTACTTCTTTGTCTCCAGCGAGAGGCAGGAAGAGATCCGCGGAGGCCTGATCGCTGACGCAATCGCCAACGCAAGGAGCCGCGCAGACAAGGCAGCAGCCGCAGCCAACATGGAGATCACAGGAGTCAAGTCAATCAACCTGAACGACATGTACTTCCCGGTCATCTACAAGGAGCTTGCGCAGGCAGACAGAGGAACATCATCATCGTCAACCCCGATACTTCCGGGCCAGCAAGAAATCTCGATGACCGTTCAGGTCACCTTCCGCATGAGCTAAATGGGCTTTCTCCCTCACCCTTTTCTTTTTCTAAAATCTTTTTAGCAGGCCGCAGACAATTTTCTCTACTGATTTGGATCCTGAGAAAGAAAGGACAGCAGAGCAGATAATTTCGCATGAGGTAGACGCTATCGCCAGCAACTCTGCACGTATCAAGGAGAACAGCTGTGCTGCCTGCCACGTACTTTTTACGCTTGTTGGCAGGATGAACCTGAGCGAAACTGATGCGGCAGACCTGCTGACAGAAGTGCTTCTGGTAAAGCCCGAACTCAACGACCGCTTTATCGAGATGGTGGAGAACGTTCACATGAAGCAGAGGATGATGGGAGTGACTTTTGCGATAAAGACAAGGGAAGCAAAGGATAGGTACATTGACTCGCAATTCAAGAACACGCTTGATGAACTGCTGGCAGACACTGCAAATTATGGGGCGGGTATTGTGCTCCGCAAGCTGGTCATGTCGTACATTGCACTTGAAATGGCGCAGAACATAGGCATCGATTACCACGCGGCCACTGAAGAATTGTATTACTACATGAGAAAGCGCGACGAAGAGACGCACACCGCTCTGATGAAGCTTGTCCGGTCGATGATAGAGAAGAGGAGCAGATACAATAGATGACAGAAGAAAAGGTGTTCGAGCTAGAGGACTTGGTCGCGCAGCTGGAAAAAGAAGGCGGCTATTTCCTTGACTTTTTAAAAATACGGAATCTTGAGGCGGGCATAATCGTGCTTCATCCCGGGGAAAAGGACACGCAGGAGCCACACTCGGCAGACGAGCTCTACTACGTTATTGAGGGAAGTGGCTTTATGGAGCTTGGCAGGAGCAAGTGGCAGCCGGTAAAAAAGGGCTCGATAATATTCGTGCCAGCAGGAATGCATCATAGGTTCTACGGCAACACAGAGGATCTGGTAGTGCTTTACATGTTCGCAGAAGAGTCCACAGGTTGAACCAACAGCTTTGTATTGAGGATGCTTGCAGACCATATTATGGTTCCAATATCCTTCTTGCTGGTCATTGGCGGACTGGTACTTGTAGTGCTGCTTTTCTCATTCTATATCTTCCCAGATATCATCTGCCCGTCAGTCCCGGATGCTGGCGGCCAGACAAACGCCAATGACCCCATCATAGGGTTCTGCTCGGTCTTCAAATAAAAATAGGGACGTAGAATAGAAAGATACAAAAGAGCCCTCCATTGCATCAAGAGCAAATATGCCAATTACGGATGCAGCAAAGAAACAGATCGCGCAGCAGCGCAAGCTGTTCTTCAAGATATGCTTCAAGTGTGGTGGCAAGAACCCAATCTCGGCCTCAAGGTGCAGGAAGTGCCACGGAAGCCAGATGAGGCTGAAGAACAGGACGCTTGGAGCGAAGAAGTAAAAAATCCTTTTTCTTTTACCTTATTTGTAAGTGTGAATATGGATATCTGGACTTGTGAGTTTACTACATCCAAAACTGTGTCCAGATTTCAATTAGTTTGTTTTTCCATGAATTCCACCTATAGAACTAAAATCTATAGTGATGTACCTTAAATGCTAGGCGCACAATGAATGATTATGATAGTTGATGATGATGAGATTTACCATTTGCCGGAAGTAGTGCTAAGGTTAAGCAAATCTATACGCCACTGCGAAGTAGTAGACAGGTCTGGCAACATCGTTGCAAGCAAGGCAAGAAATGACCTACAACCTTTTACAGATGAAAACGGACATAGACAGGCACTAGAGGCTGCAATGCGCTATTTTAGAACGCCTTCATGGGCGCGCAATATAGGCAAAATGTACTACAATGCCAGCAGGTACGAAAAAGTGATTGGCGCAGTAATACCCATAGCAGATAGATACCTGTTGCTTGTGTCGTTTGACCACAATATGAACGACTTTGACAAAATCATTATGAAAAAAATAATGCTGCTTGTGAAGCGCATTTCTGAAAGCAGGCTTTAGGCTGAATAGAGAACACATTTTCAGATATTTCTACTAGCACTGCACACCAAATGTGTTTTATAGATATATCCTGAAAAGCCATGTTAGTTGCCTAAACCACAGAAAGCGTTAGGAATTGAGTGTCTAGACAAGATTTATTTTTGTACAAAATGCAATGCTTGCTTCCTGTTCAAATCTGACACGGAAGATCATGATCTATTCTTTGGCCATAGCGAATTTTCGACAATCCCGTTCGAATAACTGCCTGGCAGAGGCAGGGCCCAAAACTCACACTTTTATCTTTTTAGAGAGCCATCTATAGGCACACATACGATCTTGAGTAAAAGAGTGGATGGGGAGAGATTTGAACTCTCGACCACCTGTGTGTGAGACAGGTATCCTAACCAGGCTAGACTACCCATCCATCCACCTTTCTGTGGTTTTGCCAGCACGATAATTAATACTATGTCCCTTCGGCAAATCCTTCCAAGTACGCCTTTTGCGCCGGCGTCAGCGAATCGATCTCGACTCCCATCGACTGCAGCTTGGCAAGTGCGATCTCTTGATCCTGCGCCTTGTCGATATTGTAGACCAAAGGCTTCATAGTCTGACCCTGCTGAGCCAGCTTTAACACGGCAAGGAACTGGTTTGCAAAGCTCATGTCCATCACTTCTGATGGGTGGCCTTCTGCTGCCGCCAGGTTCACGAGCCGGCCTTCGCCAATGAGATATACCCGCTTCCCGTTCTTTAGTGAATACTGCATCGTGTGGTCGTTGATCTCTTTTTTCTGCACGGTCTGGCTTTCAATGCCGGGTATCGAAATCTCAACGTTAAAGTGGCCGGCGTTGGCGAGGATTGCGCCGTCCTTCATCTTAGCAATGTCCCTGTCGACAATGACGTCCTTGCAGCCCGTTGTTGTAACAAAGATGTCGCCTATTTCTGCAGCCTTGTTCATTTTGGCAACAGAGTAGCCGTCCAGCTTGGCCTTGAGGGCGGCTATAGGATCAACTTCGGTGACGATGACGTTTGCGCCAAGGCCGGCAGCCCTTCTGGCAACCCCCTTGCCGACGTGCCCATAGCCGGCAATGACGACGTTCTTGCCGGATACCAGTATATTTGTGGCCCGTATTATTCCGTCAAGGGCCGACTGGCCCGTGCCGTAAATGTTGTCAAAGTCGTGTTTTGTTTCAGCGTCGTTGACTGCAATTATAGGATAAGCAAGCTTGCCTGCCTTTTGCATGGCGCGCAACCTGATAACGCCGGTAGTGGTTTCCTCGGTGCCCCCGCGGATCGACTTTGGCATTCCCTTGTGCATTTCAACTGTGAGGTCAGCGCCGTCGTCAATCGTGACGTGTGGGTCAAGTTTCATCGCAGAGTGGATGTCGTCATAATATTCCTTTGAAGTTACCCCCCTGCTTGCAAATATCGCGATGCCCTCGTCTTTGGCTAGGGATGCCGCGACATCGTCCTGCGTGCTCAACGGGTTGCAGCCGCACCATGAAAGCTCGGCGCCGGCCGCTTTGAGCGTCCTGACAAGGACGCCTGTCTCCTTTGTCACATGCAGGCACCCGGCGACCCTGATGCCCTTCAATGGCTTGGTCTTTTCGTATTTCTGGCGCAGCGCCACCAGCACGGGCATATGGGCCTCTGCCCAGTCAATGCGATTCTTGCCTTCCTCGGCAAGTGCAAGGTCTTTGACACGGAATTCCATTCGAATGAGAAAATATACATGCCATATATTAGTTCTACAGCAGCCCCCTTGAGCGCATTATCTCCATTACCTGCTCATCAGAGACTGGCGCAAACTCCTCGTAAAACTGCCCTACAGACGTAAAGTCCCGTGGCGTGGCAAGCACAACGACAGAGTCGGCTTCCTGCTCAAGCGCTTCGACAGATTGTGAGGGCGCAACCGGCACGGCAACTATGAGCCTTGAAGGACTCTGCTTCCTTGCCCACCTTGCAGACGCAATGACTGTGGCTCCGGTGGCTATCCCGTCGTCCACCAGAATCGTGTTCTTGCCGGCTATGCGGTAGGCGCCGGGTTTTCGATAGGCTGCCGACCTTCGTCTTATCTCTGCGGCCTGGCGCGCCGTTTCACTTTCGACGTAGTCTTGTGAGATGCGTAGCGCATCGACAATGTAACGGTTGATGTACGACGTTCCGTCCTCCATCACAGCCCCTATCGCAAGCTCCTCATTCCCTGGCGCGCCGAGTTTCCGCGGTATCACGATGTCAAAGTCCGCGCCAAGCTTTTTTGCTACAATGTTTGCAAGTATCACTCCTCCACGCGGGATGCCAAGCACTATAACATGGGTGTGCGAGGTTTTTGCCAGCCTCTCTGCAAGAAGGTTGCCTGCGTCGACCCTGTCGCGGAACTTCTTCATGCTGTAATTTCGCCCTCCATTGTTTTAAGTCTTGGCACTCCCACAAAAACTATAATTCAGTGGACAAGTTGCAAACATACCTGTGCGCAAGCTACAGATCTCGGTGATTGGCTACAACAAGGACTGCACTGAAAATGCAAGAAAGGTGGCCTATGAAGTGGGCAAGGAGATTGCGAAGGCAGAAGCAGTTCTAGTGTGCGGCGGCCTTGGAGGCGTCATGGAGTCTGCCTGCAGGGGTGCAAAAGAGAACGGCGGCACTACTGTCGGCATAATACCACAGGAAGAATTCTCGTATGCAAACCAATACTGCGACATCGTGGTGTGCACCGGCATTGGCTATGCCAGAGACTTTATTGTCGCGTCGTCCGGCGACGGCATAATCGCTGTTGGAGGCGGCGTCGGGACGCTGATTGAACTAGGAGTCGGATACATGACGAAAAAGATCATCGTGGCTATGGCTGGGAGCGGAGGTGTGGCCGACATGTACGGCGGCAAGTTTTTGGATGAGCGCAAAAGGGCACAAATAGTAATTGCAAAAGACGCAAAAGAAGCTGTACAGGTGATTCTAGAAAAATACCATAACTGGCAAAAACACCAATAGAGTTCCGGAAGTCCACCTGCAGGTTTTCATAAATATTATCAGTTGCAATACATACATGATCGAACTCCGATGCCCCAATTGCAAGAGTGTGGCAGTACAACGGCCACGCCAAGTTTTATACCCATTGCCCACAATACTCAAAAACAGTATGAATTGCACGCCCTAGAAATTAGGGCAGAAACAATCCTCGGATAAGAGGCTTCAAAACACAATAACAACATGATTGAGTCTGGAAAAGTAAAATGCCGAACTGGCGCTCGAAGACATGTGGCTTGCCCTCAAGATTGCCATGACAGGTTCCGTAGCAACCCCGTGGTTTGCCCTTGCCATCGCAGGTTTAGACTGTTACACATGTTCCGTAGAACATGTGTCTTACCTGTGCGCCTAGAGATGGCAGCTGTCACGTCTTTGGACGCAGCGAGCCTTTACCCGTTGCGCAGATTCTGCGTGACAGATCGTTCCTCTCTTTCGGCCAGTTGGCACTCTATTATACGACTCGTACGCATTTAAGATTTTCTGTATATGCTTATAGAAGGACTTACCCCCCTCGATAGTTGACGAGGTACTGGTCAGGCTCGTAGAACGACCCATGCTTTGCCGCAAGGTCTCTTAGCGTGTTGACCACGTTGCTCGGACCAAAGTCCCGCACGGTGGCAAACAGCTCTTTCTTCAGCCCCATGCCAAGCTTCAGCGCCTTTTCCAGATCCTCTTTGCTGCAGACCCTGCTTGAAATGAGCCAGGCGGCATTATTGGCTGCCACCGCAAGCAGAGCGATCGGGTTATACTTTGCGGCTTCCTGCTCTGTCAGGTTTATGCGCTCGTACTTGTCGCCCTTGTATTCGTAAAAGCCCTTGCCCGTCTTCTGGCCGAGGCTCTTTTCATCAAACAGCTGCTTTACTTTTGGATGCGGGCGTATGACCTTGCTGTCCCGGGAATGCATCTCGACAGTTGCCTTGTGAATAACATCAAGGCCAGTATAGTCAGCAAGCTCGAATATCCCCATTGGGAAGGCCATCTTGAACTTGACCGCAGAGTCGATAGTGGTCATTGGCACGTTATTGTCCCTTTCTTGGCAGTAGACTGCTTCGTGCACGAGCGGGATAAAGACGCGGTTTACGATAAAGCCGGCGACATCCTTTTTGCAGAGAACCGGCTGCTTGCCCACCTTTTGCACAAATCCCATTGCCATGTCAACCATGCTCTGGTTGGTCCGGCCGCCGGGTATCACCTCGACCAGCGGCATCAGTTGTGGCGGGTTGAAAAAGTGCAGGCCGATAAAGCGGTCTGGCCTGCTCGTAAGCGCCGCCATCTCAGTTATCGGAAGCGTGCTCGTGTTTGAAGCGTAAAGTGTCTTGGCCTCTGCAAAACTATCGACCTCCGCGTACACCTTTTTCTTCAGGTTCATGTCCTCCGGCACAGCTTCGATGAGCAGGTCTGTGCCCTTTAGCGCCTGCTTCAGGTCTACTATGGGCGTGATGCGCGCAAAGATCCTGTCGGCGTCTGCCTGCGACAGCTTTTGTTTTTCAACCATCTTACTGAGCGACCACTTGATCTTTTCCATCGCCTTATCAAGGAACGACTGCTCGATATCGCGAAGAACAACGTTGTACCCGGCCATCGCGGAAACCTGCGCAATGCCGTGGCCCATCACGCCAGAGCCAAGGACGGTTATCTTGTTGATTGTTGAGAGCGACATTACAACAGAGGCATGGCTCTCAGGTAATTTTTAATGTTACTAATATCGAGCATCACCTTTAAAGCCAGACCCATGCCATATTGTTACGGTTGGACCTAGAGCGCTTTACAGCCGACGTGACATCGCTTTCAGGCAGGATGTCTGCCGGCGAGTCCGAGGAAGTGGTGCAGAGGATGGACTTTGTAAAGAACCGACTCATTGACCTGTATAGCCGCAACCTTGTCAAGATAAACCACTCTGCGATGGAGCTCGTGTGCGCCAAGCACCTGATCCACTATGGCTATCAGGTCGATGTGGAAAAGCAGTTAACAGACATTCTGGTCTGCGACGTGTATGCGGAAAAGGGCGACGGGGCAGCCATTGTTGAAATCGAGACCGGCTTTATCCCGCCAGAGCATGCGCTTGACCCGCTGTCGTACTATGCTGCAAGGATAGCAAGCAAGATCGGGCGCTACAGCAAGTACGCCAACAAGTTTGTCCTTGCCACCCCTCCAGTCAGCGTCCTTCCAATACCTGAGCTGTTCAGGCGGCCCCCAAAGGACAGGCGGGCGAGCGAGATCAAGGAGGTCAAGGCGCTGTGCGACAGGTATTACAAGAACCCGCCGGTGACAGAGGACGAGATACTTAACGGCCGGCTGCACGTCATTTACATCATAAACATCGACGCAGGCAAGGTAGTCGAGATGGACGTTGACTCGTACTTCGATCAAGTGGGAGGCATGCTTTCCACAGGCATGGATCTATGACGGAAATTTTGTCAGCGTCCTTTGCCCGTGCGCTGGCCTCTTGTTGCTGCTGTCCCTTGCCGCAGGGGCGCGGACAGCAGCCTTTCTTTCGTTTCCGTCCTTTTCAATCGCCGCCTTGACCACTTTGAGCACGTTGTCGTCCTTGGTGCCGCTGACATAGACGACATATACGAGCGCCTGATCTTTTCCTTCTGTTTTTCTAACGACTCTCCCTATCCTCTGTGCTACCTGATTCATATTGGACGTGCTTGCGATAATGATGGCGATTCCCACCTGTGGCACGTCGTACCCAATTTCAAGCGTGTGCACGGACAGGAGCGGAAAGTAGTCCTTGCCCCAGCTCTCCAGTATCTCCTGTCGCTCCCTTGGCTTGATCCCATTATGGATTGTCTGTGCAGGTATGCCGCTATCCTCAAGCAGATCCTTCAACTGCTGAATAGAGTCGATAGTCTCGCTAAAGATCATGATGCGCTCGTTTGGATGGCGCCTGACAAGGTCTGCCGCCTTGAGCAGCTTTTGCTCAGTCGCGCTCAGAAGCTCTTTCCGCTTTCTCACGTGTGCAAACCACATTTTTGCCATCGATCCACGCGACCCGCCGCGCATCAGTATCTTTGTCATTTTCACCGGATCGTAGGCCTGCAGCTTTCTAGAGATGTCTTTTATGGCCGCGCTCGCTTCGTCATAGATCTTTTGCTCTTCCGGCGTAAAATTGACCTGAATGGGCTGGACAACCGGCTTTGCCAGCCTGCCATCGGTTACTGCGTCCTTTATCATATACTTTTTGACTGGTGGCGCCACCGTCAGTATCGTCTGGTATTTCGGGTCCTTTTCATTGATAGTGGCAGTGAGGCCGAGGATGGCCTTGGCCGGATCCTCAACAATAACATCAAATATGCTGTCAAACGCGACTGCACTCTCGCTTACAAGGTGCACTTCGTCAAGCACCACCATCCTTGCGCTCCGGATGAGGTGATGGTTGTTGATCGCGCTCTGGTATGTGCTTATCGTAATTTCACGTACGTCTTTGCGCTCGCCATAGTAGACCCCGATATAGTCGTCAGGTATGCTGTATGCCTGAAGGCGCCGGACGTTCTGCTCGACAAGCACGATCCTTGGCACAAGGAACAGGATCGGGAACCGGTCTTGTCCCGATAACTCGGCCGCTCGCCTTGCGCATTCAAACGCAATCTCAGTCTTGCCGGTGCCGGTGCTGAAAATGACAGAGCCTCTGCAGCCGTTCCCGATCCAAGCTTCTGCCGCTTCCAGCTGATCTTTTTTCAGCTCGAACGGGAACTGGATTGCAGATATCGCCGGCGGCAACGCAACAGCTGAACCCAAAGCGAATAAAAACTTTAATGATCTCGTGCCCGAAGATATCGCACAGTGAAGCCGCTTGTATACATGCTCAGGCAGGACGACCCATTCAAGTGCACAGCAGCAAAGCTTGCCAAGTTCCGTCTGGCAGAGCAAGTAAAGTTCATACGCAAAAACACCATTGTGCTCAATCCCTTTTCACGGACTCCAGTCACAAAGAACGACTCTGCAACGGCGGACTCGGTTTGCGCCATCGACTGCTCGTGGGAGCGAGCAGACGAGGTGCTAAAGAGCCAGCGGCTGATTTCGCAGGGCATCGGAAGGAGGCTGCCGGCGATGCTTGCCGCAAACCCTACCAACTATGCCAAGCTGGGCAAGCTATCAAGCGCAGAGGCCCTCGCAGGCGCGCTTTACATCTTGGGCGAAAAGAAACTGGCCGCAGAATTGATGGACAAGTTCAAGTGGGGCCACACATTTTTAGAGCTGAACTCCAGCCTGCTTGAGGACTATGCAAATGCAGACACGAAAGAGCAGGTAGAACAGCTGGAAAAAGAGTATTTCCCGCAGCTAGCCTAGGTTTTAATACTAATTCTGCACAACTTTTCTGTGCGAGCCAGTGGGCGGGTCACTCGAAAGAGAGGAAACTCCTCCCTCACTGCAGGCACCCGAATTAGCGATAATTAGCCGGAGACGGCTGGCGACGGAACAGACAAGAGATCCAGTCAGGGCGCACACGGTGATGGCGAATAGCCTGAGGTTCCTGATACTGGAATGAAACTGCCGACCCGGGTGGAGCAAGGCCAAACAGAGCCCAAGTCCCTGCAACAGCTCAGGTTGGCTGCTCAGCGGAATCCCGCTTAGAACAGAAGGAGGGTTACTGCTGGCACGCACAATTATTTTATTGGATAGCAAATCGCTAATTATAGGCATGCTATTAAAAAACAAGCGTTGTCACTTTTTTGACAACTCTACAGTGTTCTAATAACTGCCATCATAGAGCATATCTCCCTGTTGCACAGCAAATCAGACAAATGACAGAGCGGACCTACTTTTGCAAGAGCTGCAAAGCGATGCTATTCTCATTTTCAGACATGCGAAAGTATATGTCGCATAGACAGGCCACGAAGAAGAATATTATGTACATGTAAAGCGGTCCGAAACAGGATTTTATGGCTCTTGGCCATATCTCGCAGAATAGGCATGGCCTAATAAAATGTTCTATAATATATTTCTAGATACGATCCTAGTACATATCGAACCACCTATCGCTCACGTAACACATACAATAGCTCAAGCTCTGTCGGAATTGTTCATTTCTTTTTCACTGAATTCTTCATGGCCGGTCTGCACGGCATGCTGTTCTTTATCATATACGAAAGCAAATTTTGCGCCGCAGATGCGGCAAATGTACCACTTGAGCCTTTCTGGATCTCCTGACATTTGAATAAATGGAATGAAGCTCTAGAATGTTCATATTTAAGAGTCATGCATATGTTTTAACTAATAAAATTCTAGAAACCCCTCTCAAAAAGAGAGGTTGCATGTCCTACTTAATGTCATCGGACAGGTAACGCATCCAAATGCTAGACATGTCGCCTTAATTATGCTTGTTATTTTTGGTAAGCACTTCTTCTACTGGCACGCACTCAATCCAAATCGCGAATGTTCTTGTAGCCTGCGCCCTGTGCGCCAGCTCTCTCTTCTGTCACACGTATGTTCTGCTCGAAATCCGGCAGGTATGTCGCCTTTTGCCCGTACGGAGTCGACCTGAACGTTTCAAACTCGCGCATGTACTGCTCTCTTGCCGGCTGCGTCGTGTACGAATACCCCTTTGCGATGTCGTCGCTGCTCACCAAAAGCCAGAGAACCTTGCCGTCGTACGCGTCGGCCACATATTTTGGAATCCAGAACTTATCCTTGTCCACGACGCCCTTTTCAAGGCGGATATAGTCCTGTGTCACTTCTTTAATCTCCCCGAGGTCCTTGCCGTCGTTTGTCTTGACCCTCTTGCCCTTCAGCTGCTCCCAAAGGATCGTCGGACCGTCACTCATGCAATCGGCTGCGAAATATCTGCTATAAAGATTGGAGAAAAGAGTTCTGCAACTTGGCTATAGCGCATAGTTGCGGATCAATAGCTCCCAGTAGCCGGTACGCCTGGATCCCTTGCAGCTGATCGCGCGAAGCACACGCACTCTGCTCTGGTCAAACCCAGAGTAAAGCTCCCTTGTGAGCTTGGTGTCAGAGTTGCTCAGCAGCACCTTGCATCCTTTGTTATCAAGCTCACGGAACACCTGTGCAAGTTCAATCTGGTCCTCTTTCCCAAAGCCATTTTTAGTATAGTCGACAAAGTGGGCTGTCTCACTCAGAGGGTTGAACGGCGGATCCAGATAGACAAAGTCACCTTCGCGCGCCTTTTTCAGCGCATGCTTGTAGTCACATGCGACGATCTTGGCATCAGAGTAGTTCAAGGCAATGCTGGCTCTGCGTAGCTGATCCCTGTCGCAGACGGCGGGGTTGCTGTACCTTCCAATTGGCACGTTGAACTCCCCGCTTCTGTTTACTCTGTAGAGGCCGTTGTAGCAAGTCTTGTTGAGCGCGATGAACCTTGCGGCAGACTTCATGTCACCATCTGGCCGTGCGGATCGGAGCTGGTAATAATACTCTGCCGGCGCCCTCTTGTAGTTTTTTTCGTGTTTTTCAAGCAGGCCGATCAGCCCTTCAACGTCGCGTTTTACCATGTTGTATGCATTGACAAGCTCACGGTTTGCGTCTGAAAGGTGCGCGCTGAACTGCAACCTTGAGGCAAGGTGGAAAAAGAGCGCGCCGCCTCCAAGGAAAGGCTCAAAGTACCTTACGAACTGCGGTATGTGGGCATCAAGTATTGGCAGCAGTTGGGTTTTCCCGCCGGCCCATTTGACAAAAGGTGCAGCCTCTTTCAGTCCGATCTGCGACTTGACGGCCTGCATCCACTTTTCCAGAATTGGATGATTTTATTAAAACTTTGCCAAAGGGTTTTTGCAGCAGTTCTAGGGTTCAGGCGGGCGGGTTCTGAGCCAAGAGCCTGCGCAGGTAGCTGTCTATGTTTCGCATCATCGTAGGGTCACCTTCCACCTTGGACTTGAGCTTGTTGTTGGTGTACCTGACATCAACATAATTGAGGGTGTCATTGGACGGATAGTATTCGTAGTCGATAATGACCTGTGACACCCCGCCGTTAATCCTAAAGTCAAGCGACACCCGCCCACGGATGAGAATTGGCGGCGCCTTCTTGGTGTCAGCCTGTAAGTCGTATAGCATCATTTTTGAATGGCCGAACTGCCGCTTGTGATCCTCTACATCTGAATTGAAGGCAAAACTGCGTCCGCATTCACGGCACAGCCACACGACATTCAGATCATCCGGATGCATCTACCCGATATCAACCGGGCAATTAATGGATTTAAAGAGTAGACAGCGATGTCATATTCGTTTTATTTAGAGCGTTGCTCTTGTTAATCGTGTCCCGAGCATCGTATAATAAGCAATACAAGTTTATCAACCAGCAATAGCTTTAAGGGGTTGGGTGGCAGAGGCTTAGCACAAACTCGTCCTGAGAAGTCCAAGAAATACAACTACCGTGTTTATGACGACCAGACCATAGAAAACATGATCCACTATTACAAGGTCGATGGAAATTTTGACTCTGCTAAAATACATAAAAAACCGCAGCCTGCGAGAAGATGTGCTGTATAAAATAATCTTAATACCATCTCCATCCAATGAACTGTATATATATGCACCGGGCGGTCATTTTTGCCGGCATCGTAGCAGCCGTGGCAGCAGTAGCTGGCTATATCGTGTATCAGCAGATTAACAGGCCGCCGTTTGCGCTTGAAGTTGACGCGATAAAGGATACTACGGATATCGGGATCCAGTACAGGATAAGGATGACCAACGTAGGCACACAACAACTGACAGGCATCATTGTAGAGCTGGGCGCAAATGACATCCAAGAAAAATCATTTCTGAATCCGGGGCAGTCATATTACTTCTATCCTGACCCCGAAACTCAGGTCTCCAAGGTAAGGGTCAAGACAAACGAAGGGATCATGATCGAAAGCGACTACCGCTCGCCCACCAAAGTCCTCGGCCTGCCGGGAGCCGGCAGATAATATAAATGAGAAAAAACAGAAGCACTGCTTGGCGTGACACTGATATTTCCAGATTCGGCCGAGTCGGCGAGCCTTGCCGCTAAGTATGGCTATGACAGATGGCTTGTTAGCCGGTTTCTGGAATACGTGCCGGACATACAGGATTTTATGGACAGGATGGAGAGGCCGCCGACGCAATACATCAGGGTCAATACGCTCAAGATAGGCAGAGACGAGCTTGAAGCCCGCCTGCGCTCAAAAGGGTTTGAGCTGAAAAGAACCGTCATCCCAGAAGTGCTTGCGGTGGAAAAGGCACCGATGGCAACCGGCGCGACGAACGAATACCTCCTTGGCCACTATTACATCCAAGATCTCAGCTCATGCATGGCGGTTGATGCACTTGATGTTTCAAAGGATCAGATAGTGCTCGACATAGCGGCGGCGCCGGGCGGCAAAACGACATTCATGGCACAGAGGATGGAAAATACCGGCTCGATAGTTGCGCTTGAGCCCAATGACAGGAGGGCTAGGGCAATGTCGTTCAACCTTGCGCGCTGCGGAGTGTACAACACGTGCATACTGAGGATGGATGGGCTAGAAGTGGAAAAACTGCAGGCAAAATTTGACAGGGTCCTGCTTGACGCTCCGTGCAGCTGTGAAGGCGTGATAGCAAAGGACACAACAAGGAAGACAAGCCACACGCGGCAGGACATTGATTTCTGCGCAAGTAGACAGGACAGGTTGATCGAAGCAGCGGCAAGAATGGTAAAGGCCGGCGGCATTTTGGTTTACTCGACCTGCTCGTTTGCTCCAGAAGAAAATGAAATGGTGGTGGATAGACTCTTGCAGAAATTTGACAACATCACGATCGAGCCTCTGAAATATGGTACCAGTGGGCTGACAAGGTTTGGCGACATAGTGTTTGATGGCCGGCTAAAAAACGCCCGGCGCCTATACCCACACATACATGACACCACTGGCTTTTTCATAGCGAGGCTGAAGGTTGGATGATGAATACATACCGCAGGCCATCAAGGGAAGAAAGGACGCGGATAAACAGGGCCCTTGACAGATGGGGAACTTTTGAGTTCTTTAAAGATAAATCGCTAATGATACAGGAAAATGACGATGGTGGCAGCAAGGCAGTGTGCTTTGTGCCCGGCGAGCTGGAACCATTTATGCGCATGCAGCCACCGTACCTTGCAGGGCTTGTCATTGGCGAGCTGAAAAAGCAGTTTGTACCTTCCATGGCAGGTGCCGACCTTTTCGCAAGGTCAGGCAAAAGGAATGAATTTTACATCGTCGTGAATGAAAATGCTGAAAAGCTGGTCCTCTACGGCAGGGACATTATGGGGGAGTCCATAGTGGAGGCATCTGACATGCTGGACGAAAACGAGCTCGTAATAGTGCTCAACAGAAGGCTTGAAGCCATAGGGATTGGGAGAACTAGGTTTGCAGGCAGGTCACTTTTGCAGAAGGGAAGGATAACGGTGACAACCGTAGCTGACGCGGGTTATTATCTAAGAGAAGAGGGCTAGGTTTCTGTAGGAACGTTGCTAAGCACAGAGTTGACATAATCGGCCGTTGTGTCGAGACGGGTGCAGATGATTTCAACAGACATGCCGCTGTCATATAGCTCGAATATCCGCTCATTGAGGTCGTATTTTGTCTCTTCTTCCGTCCTCATTAACTGGACAAGATTGATTTTAGATAATAGGCATTGTGATTGATATTGTATGTACCTGCTTGTGAAATAAAATTAAGTGGTGGGCAGGCGCAGCTCTTTCTCTTTCTACCTATTTTCTCGCCTTGAGTAGCACAAAGATGGCCACTGCACCCATCATGCCACCAAGAACCAAGAGCACTTGGATCGGGAATCCGCCAGTTGAGGTCTGCGCCCCTGCAGGAGCTTCAGCCGTAACTATTGCAAATTCGGCCCCTTCATTTTCCTGATGGTTTGCATACCCTGCAATCGTGATCTGGCCGCTTGGAGGTGGTGTGGTGGAATGAACATTTACTTGAGCTCCGTCAATAGTTGCATCTGCGTCCTTTTCAGTCTCGGTATGCGCGCCTTCCCTCAGACTGCTTTCACCAAGCGAATAGACAGATAGTGCCTTGGCACCACCTGTGTCCAATCCTACACTGGTTCCATAGGTTCCAACAGGATCAAACAACCTATGCCATGAGCCCATTGGGGCGTTAAAGTCATCAAAGTTCAATATTGGATCTTCCAATACAGTGCTAGCAGGGCTGTTAGCCAGTTTCTCTGCAATTGAAGGATACAATGCCTCCAAAAGACCTATCGGATAGTTGATATTTATTCTGCCGATATCAGGAGCGGTGACAACCAGCGGTTCTTGTACGACGATGCCCCTCCACTCAAGGTCGATAATATCGCCTGACGAGTCGGTGGTGATAAGATACCTTTCCAGGGTGGGCTGAAGATCAACTCTATAGGATATTAGCGTGCTCTGTGGACCCCCCCTCAGAACAGCAGTGTAAATGATTGCAGCCTGCTCTACTTGGACTGGGCTTTGAGCTGCTATGAACGCTCTGTTAACCGCACTGATAACCTCGCTCATTCCAGATTCGTCCTGGCTGCTGGTCGTTCCGTTCAGCTCAAACTGGATGCGCTCGTTCTTGCCGTTGAGTTCCTGTGCCAGCGAGCTGCCCTCAGGGTATCTAATGGTGACGGTCTTGACACCAATGTAAGACACTTTGGCATTGTCGGTCTGCGGAACAAGAGATGCTGATAAATCTGCTGCATATGCCTGTAAAACGAGACTAGATATCAAAAGAGCAGCAATTATTCCAGAAAGGACTGTGGCGAAATACTTCACGAGAGGACTTGCCGCCATCTGGTTTATAATCCTTATCTTCTCGGCAGATATAATAAAACGCAATATCTATCTACCATAGCATTTGATAACGGTTCTTGCTGGCGGCACTGGTTCTGTAAAACTGGTCAGGGGCCTTGCCAAGTCGGCAAAAGACATGACGATAATCTCAAACGTTGGTGATAACATCTGGCTTTACGGCCTTTACGTGTGCCCCGACATCGACACAATAATCTACGGCCTTGCCGGCGAGCTTGACGAGCAGCGCGGTTGGGGCATCAAAGGCGATTCGTTTGAATGTCTGGCGCAACTGAAGAGACTTGGCGCGCCAGCATGGTTTGGTCTTGGCGACAGAGACATTGCAATCCACCTGCAGAGGACTAGCATGATCAAGAACGGCAAGAGCCTGTCAGAGATCACTAGCTGGATGACGGATCGCTATTCGGTTGCAGCCAAAGTCATCCCGGCTACCAACAGCGAAGTGACAACCAGGATCATAACCAGCAGAGGCGAAATGCATCTGCAGGAATTCTGGGTTAAGCACAGAGGAATGCCAAGAGTAACAGGAGTAAGGTACGACAGAGTCGACAAGGCAGTGGCGAACCATGATGCCATTGACGCAATAAGGCAGTCAGACGCAATAATAGTCGCGCCGGCGAACCCCGTATCAAGCATAGGCCCAATCGTTGCTCTTGCAGACCTGCGAAAGGAGCTTGTACAAGTCAGGGAAAAGGTCGTGGCAGTTTCTCCCCTGATAGGCGAGAAGGCGGTGAGCGGGCCGGCCGTAAAATACATGAAGGCACTAGACATCGAGAGCTCGCCTGTCGGAGTTGCAAGATATTATCAAGATTTTGTGGGCACGTTTGTAATCTCTAAAGATGACCACCGCTTTTCATCCAAGATAGAGGCTCTCGGCATGCATGTTCATGAAACAAACATAACCATGAAAAGCAGACAGGACGAAGTCAGGCTCGGCCGGCAAATTTTGAGCATGATAAGAAAATGATCGAAACATTTGCCATAATTCCTGTGAAAAAATTTGAAAACTCGAAGGCACGGCTGTCCCCCATGCTCAGCGCCGATGATCGCATACGCCTGTCATCGCTGATGCTTGATGACACGCTATCCGTGCTTGCAGGTGCGCAGGCGCTCCGGCAGATCGTGGTAGTCTCAGGCGATAGGCGCGCAGAAGAAATAGCGGCGAGGCATGGCGCCAAGTTCCTGCACGAGCAAAAGGAAAGTGGCGTCAATGCAGCAGTGATGATGGCTAACAGATACTGCATGGAGCAGGGAGCCGGCGCGACCGCGGTGATACCACAGGATCTCCCGCTTCTAGACGCTGCCGATATTGCGATGGCCTGCGATCTGGCAGAAGATGAGGACAGATGCATTGTGATCTGCCCATCGCTCCGATATGACGGGACCAACCTCCTTCTCAGAAAGCCTCCCTCCTTAATAGAGACCTACTATGACAACGACAGCTACCAGACCCACATCAAGACCGCCGGCGAGCGCGGAATCCCGGTAAAACTTTTCCTTTCAAAAAGGCTGATGTCTGACTTGGACACTCCTGAAGATGCAAGACAGCTCGCAAAAGAGGCCAGTTCCAGCAAGACGTTGGAGTTCATCAAGTCACGGCTCACCAAGCCCTAGAGTGGATTTGAGCCGTCGTGACCGATCAGCCTTGCCACGTTGCTATATGACGATATTAAAAGTTCAACATCCGATCCGATATCAACAAGCTGAGCATCACTGTCAGAGATGGCGTACTTGACCACAGTTCCACGTTCTATTCTGAAAACCCGGTCGTCGTTTTCGATAAGCACAGAAAGAGTCTGGACGGAATAAGATCTGCCGTCGCCAAGATCCAGCTCTGCGATCCCTTTTTCCAGCACCTTGCCTCTAACTATTGTGAACGTTTGCGCAGCAACTGCAAACGCCGCTGCGCCTACCACTATCAAAAGCGCGCAGAGTATAGCTGTAAAATCCTTCCAGTCCGGCACGCCAGAAAAAATGTATATGCTGCTTTATTTTTGCTTGCTGGACTTAAATATATCTGCAAGCCATAACACATGTAACGTGTATCCCGACCTTCTCGTCAGGGCGCTTGCCGCAATAGAGCCAAAGACCACAGTGCAGAGATTCCAGGCGGCATCAGGAATAGCAAGTCAATCTGTCACAAAGAGCGTCCTTGATTTTCTCGCTTCCAACAACATTGGCACGATTGCCAAAGACAAAGTAGAATTCTCAGAGTCTGACAGGCTCTACGCAGCGATGCTTGCCTTGCAGAGCGGATGTGATGTGGAGCAGGTGTCGGCGCATCTTTCATGGAAGGACTTTGAAAAGCTTGCATCAGAGGTGCTCAGGTCGTTAGGATACAGGACCCAAACCAACATCTATCTTGCAAAACCGCGCATGGAAATTGATGTGGTAGGAATCAGCTCGGCGTTTGCCATCGCTGTTGACTGCAAGCACTGGAAGAGGAGCAGCAGCCTGTCGGCAATATCCGGCTTTGCAAGAAAGCAAGCCGCAAGGGCAGAACGGTTGCTCACATGGGATAGGAGTAGGATAACAATATCTCAAGTCGTGCCGGTGATAATGACCCTTCATGCCGCGTCCGTGAAATTCGTCCATGGAGTCCCAGTGGTGCCTGTGCATAAATTCAAGTCGTTTGTGATGGATGTAAAGGGCTTTTTGCCAGAAATTTATGTGGCCGGCTAGCTAGGACAGGACGAGCATCGCTATGTAGGTCGCAACGGTGATCGCCACAAAGATCTTTGTCACGTTCATGGATCTATCGAGAGCGGTAGAATAATCCTCAAACTGCTTCTGTCCCATCACCTTGATGGTCGATTGTGCGACTGATAGCTCAAACGTTGACTTGGCTGCTCGCTCGGCCGCCTTTGCACAGAGCTGGATGTACGCCTCTGCAATGTCGTCTGCGTTGGTGGTGGTCCCAAGGGCAAAGTATCCTTCTCGGGTTCTCTTGCCTGAGGTAGAGTGTGTGTCTGAAGAGCAGAGCTCTAGTATGGTAGTAACGTCCCCGCTTGCCTTTGAGATAACACGGTCACGCAGCCCATTATTCATATTATTTGAGTCGGCCCATCCTATTGCATAGTTCTTGCCGCCTACACCGATGACCAGCACTGCAAGACCAGCTTGGCCAAGCTCGCCTTCCAGATCTGGCTGGTGCGAAATGTCACCTAGGCCGGCAAAGCCGATGTTGAACTCGTGTTGTGGCTGATTTTTCATCCGGTCAAGGCACTGCTTTGCAGACATGACAAGGTCGTCCCTGTCCGAGTCGTCCAGATGCTTGCCCATGGCGTTATGGCAGTCGACAACTAGCACGTCTGAAAACCCAAGGCCGATCCCAAATGATTCCAGTTCGGTGCGCACGCTCTGCGGGATGTCTTCCATGCCTTTTGGAGAAAGCGACAGCATCACCACTGCGGTGTTGCCAAATGCGATCCCAGTACAAGTGGAATTGGTAATCTTGATTTGCACGGGCACGCTGCAAGTGCTGCCTCTTTCTACCACCGTCCGCTTTCCAAGTTCTTTTACGTACCTGTCTACTTCCCTCTTTGAAGGGATGTTGAGCGAATGATCCGAGACGCTGTGCATGACAAGCGCGCTCTTGTTGAACGTCTCATACAGCACATAGGGAAGGTTGCTCCCGCCGACCATGCTGAAAGGCCCCGGGTGAATGTCCGGCAGGACAATTGCCGCCAGGCTGCCAAAGCGGATGATCTTTGTCGAGACAACGTCGTCGTGCGCTTTTGCTTCGGTAAATTCTTCCATCTTGTCAACCCTGTTTTCAGTCCACGCGGCAATGAACGCCTGCAGCACGCCAAAGGTGCTTTTTATCCCCGGCCTTCCGGCTCTGTCTGCAAGGACCGTCCACACAATTCCAAGCGCCACGAAGGCAGCTCCAAACGCAACGCCTGCAGAGCTGAATGTGTCAAGCGAGTGGTACAATGGGGGCACGAAGGCAAAGAGAAAGATGAGCGGCTGGATGAAAGATACCGCTGTCGCTCTGCCGGTGCTGGCCCCAAAGACAGAAGTGAATATCCCTATCCTGAGCCCGACTGCAAGCAGCATTCCTGCTACGATATAGTCCATGCCAGAAGGAGGCTTGGCAAAAACCAGATCCGCGGCGACTCCCAGAAAGACGGTTAGCGCCCACAGCCCATTGGCAAACGCAGAGACATGCGCTACCTTTGACAGTTTGTTAACTGGCGTTCCATGGAGCGCCATATAATCAAGAAAGTGCGAGCCGACAAGCGCGACAATGCCAAGCGGCAGGTAGACTGCTAGCCCTTCCGTATCTGCCTGAAGATGATAAAGGTGTGAAACGACAACGATAGCAATTGCGCATCCAAGCCAGATGGCATAAGATACCTTGGAAGATGACGGCCCAATAGTGGTAAAAGACCAGCGCCTATGGATGTTCGATACGTCGTCTTGGCCGGGCGCAAACATTAGCGCTCAACCGACAGGCAGCAAGATCCTTATCAGGATTGAGGCCGCAATAACCGCGCCAGTTATGCCCAGCACGATCTCGGGTTTGACCTTGATACCTCTCGTCTCATCCTCAAAGAATCTCAACAAGCCGGCGCTCGAAGCAGGCAGCGGAGCATTCTTTTTCTTGCTGCTCATCTAGTGCAGAGATTGTTTTCAAGCGCTTAAATACATTCCGCTGGTTATCCAAGCAGGCTCTTTGTCTTTTCCAAAATCCTGAGATAACTCTCGAGCAGTTCTGCCTTTTGCTTCTGCACTGAAATGTCGCTTTCATTCTTTATCTCTGTTGCAAGTAACATGATCTTTTCTTCGATAAGCGATGCTGCAGAGGCCAGCCCTGAAGACGCTTGCGCCGGCGCTGCCTTTTCTGGCTCTGCTTTTTGTGCGGCACCGGCCTTTACTTCGTTGCCGCAGTTTATGCAGGTTGTCTTGTTGGCAAAGCGCACTTGCACCCCTCCACATTTTGGGCATGCGTCGCTTGTCAGCGTTCCCCCCTTTACAAGAAGCGAAGCCGCCGACCTGATCCTGCTTGCACTGTCTTCAGAAGACATATGCCAGATTATTGGCGGTCGTCAAATTTCTTCTTTGTGCTTGCAGCACGAGACAACAAGGCTTAATAATAGGAGTTGTGAAAATTGTATTACTCGATGGCGGTTATCTGTAAAAAATGCGGTCTCCCAGACGACCTGTGTGCCTGTGGAGAACTAGACAAAGAAGAAGCGCGAATCGTCGTCCGCCTTGAAACAAGAAGGTTTTCAAAAACAACGACTCTTATCGAAGGCATCAATCCAAAGCAGAGCGACATGCAAAAGATCGTCAAGGAATTGAAAAGCACTTTTGCGTGTGGCGGGACTGCAAAGGATGGCTTTATCATGCTGCAGGGCGATCACCGCGACGACGTCAAGGGCTATCTAGTCAAGATGGGCTTTAACGAAGAAGCAATTGAAGTTCAGTAACCGTTTTGCAGAACTATTCCTTTCATTAATATTTTCATACGAAGGCATTTAAACCGGCCGGTCCAGAACTTGCTTGGTGCACAAAAATTTCAAGCGTCAGCGTAGGCTGGAGAGTCGTCTTGACGAAACTGTAAGGATCGCGTCGATTGTGCAGAAAGGAATGGCGACAGGTAGATCCAGCTACGTCGAAATGCGCGCGCTTGACAGGCTGATAAAGCACAACATCAGGACCAGAGTGAGCGCGCTCAAAAAGTCCGTAAAATTAAGCGTCGAGCTTGACGAACTGCTGTCAAAAATCCCGCAGGCAGTCTCTGACGGCTATACCAAAGTGCTGACGCCAAACGGGATCGTCAGGGAGGGCGAGCTTGATCACCTGCTGTCAATTGATGCAGACATTGTCATGTGCATTGGGATGTTCGAATCAGAAAAATCGCGCCGCGGTGTAGTTGAAACGCTGAAAGAACTTGTTGAAGAAAGAAAGAAGTTGATAGACTCCCTCAAAGTCTGAGGTGCGTCTTGAGTCCCTTGTAGCGGTTCCTGATCGTTACCTCGGTAACGCCTGCCGCTTCAGCCACGTCCTTCTGGGTTTTGTTCTCGCCGTTCATGACGCAGGCAACGTATAGAGCAGCTGCCGCCAGGCCCATCGGATCCTTGCCGGCCGAGATCTTGCCCTCTTCTGCCTTTTTAAGAATTTCAAGTGCCTTGCGCTTTGTCTTCTCTGACAGACCCGCCTTGCTTGCGATCCTAGCGACACATTTCACAGGGTCAACAACGGGCATCTTGAGGTCCAGCTCTCTTATCAGCAGTCGATAGCATCTTGCCACGTCCTTTTTCTTGATGTTGCTTGCGTTAGCAATGTCCTTGAGCGTCCTCGGGGTTTCAGTGTCGCGGCATGCGGCGTACAGTGCTGCCGCCACAAGTGCAGAGATAGAGCGGCCGCGCACAAGTCCTTTCTCTAGTGCTTTTCTGTAGACATATGCAGCCTTTTCGATCACTGCATCGCCTACTGCCAGCTTGTCCTTGAGCCTGTCAAGCTCGGAGAATGCCTGGCGGAAGTTGCGGTCGACTGGTTCGTGCACCTGACTTCTGCTGTCCCATGTCCTGAGCCTTTCGATCGTGCTCTTCATAGAGGCAGAGAGCGGCTTGCCTGACGCATCCTTGTCAACAGGCCCGATGATGGTCGCAAGCCCCATGTCGTGCATTGCAAGCGATGTCGGGATGCCTGCCCTGCTTCTGTCTTCGTGCTCTTCCTTTGAGAAGGCGCGCCATTCCGGTCCGAGCTCTTCTATCCTTTCGCTTACTACAAAGCCACAGTTACCGCAAAACATTTCTCCGCTAGAGTTGTCTGTTACCATAGAACCCCTGCCGCAACGTGGGCAGCGGTCACCAAACATGGAAATATCTTTTACCAATTTCTCCACCAAAACTTTTTTCGCTGCTTTTAACAGCCTATATTTATGTTTTATTCTAATATATAAAGTTTATCCCAAAAGGTGCTGTAACCATACAGACGCATAAATACCCCTGTAACAGCGCGGCGGATGCCTATTTAACCTAAAATACTTCTAATCAGGCTCATTCCTCCCAGTAACAAGCCGACAGCAAAGCCACTGAATACCAGTACATAACCGACAGGCGAAAAGGCAATGATAGTAAGTGCATCAGATTCAAATTCGGTAGCAGTGATACTGACTGCAACACCCGTAACTAGAAAAGTAAGGATAAGACCCAATGCTAAAAGAATTGCAGCTACAATTACTCTAGCGGTTTTGCCAAATTTTGGTGGCGAAATCACAATAACCAAAGAGGATCTATGGAATACTACGTGCTTTACCCTATTAACGAATACCAAGCTTTAGTTTAGTTTACCAGTGTTTTGTATGATAGTTAGCAGTGGTACGCCTGAGCCTGACCGGCAAAACGTGCCGCTGATCCCATCATTTACTTCTCCCTTTCTTTTTTTGAGGGTACAAGAAAATTCACAAGCTTAGGTTTATGGCTTTTGTGACTTATAACCCGATACTCAACAGAGCCATTTATCATGTAGGAATGCGCCGCGCTGTTACAGGGGTATTTATGCGTCTGTATGGTTACAGCACCCCACTATTGCCTGCGTCCTTTATCATTCAACTGTCACAGCTGTGCCGCTTACCGTGATCATTAGCATGCCATACTGGCCTACGGTCTCGTAATCGATATCTACTCTTACCACGGCGTTTGCCCAACTTCCTCGATACTCTTTTGCATCTCGCCTATGGCAACGTCTCTTTCCCTGCGCAGGACTTTCTCGTACTGGCCAGATCTTCAATTATATCCCTGATGCCTGCGGTAAAGTATGTTGGCACCCATTATTGCTTCACCTGTCACGAGTCCGTTATACGCTGCAATTCTCTTGCCCTCAATTGAAGGCGTTGTCGTTAGGATCATTGGACTTTGCATAAGTTGTGCCAAAAATTATATTTATTGAATATAGAAGAAAAATTTGATTACCTTGGCTTGTGGCGCTTGCGCCTTTCTGCCTTGGCGTACTTTTTGCTCCCCGATCTCTGGGCGCTATAAGCATGAGTTTTTGTAATATCGCGTTTACGTGGCATAGGCAACTAGCATTATGCGGGTATTATATATTCTTCCTACCTTGGCTCTTCCTTCAGCTTCGACAGCCTTCTTTCTATTTCACTTACTATCTGCCGTTGGTTGGAGTAGCAGGTATTCCTGTAAAGATCTAGGTTCTTTTTCAGAGTCGTGAGCAGCCACTTCCTGTCCTTGAATTCGTAAAAGACGTTTTCCCATTCCTGTGAAAACGCGGTTATCACCTTGACCACCTTGCCAATCACGTTGTGCTTTGCGACGTTGTAGGTCGAGCCTGAAAGTGGATCTTCGACGTTCACTGCGCCGTCTATTATGCTGACCTTGGTCACCCTGACGTGCTCGACCACCAGATCCTTCACATCTGTCATTTGCAATACCTGAATGTAGTCGCCTGTGCAGAGCATATCAACAACCGTGTAGATTATGATGTCGCCGGGGAACATCAGGTTTGGTATGTACCTGTCAGATATCCCGACATGGCCCGAGTCTGCTATCAAGAGCCCATAGTCGTCCTGTAGATATTTCTTGCACGTCCAGTAGACATGCGACCTGTCAGATGCCGCCACCCTCTTTAGCACTTCGATCAGGGTGTTGCCGATATTTTTATCGAGCGATATTATTTCATCTGCAACTGCCGCAATCTTGTCTTTTTTCGTAATGATAAGAGGTGGAGAAGCAGCAGCTTCTTGCGAGTTGTTATTATTATTGTCTGGCTGCGATGTTGAGGACAAGCAAATCTACTAGAAGATTCTTTTTAATAACATTATCCAAATTAGAAATTGAACAAAAACAATAAATTAACTGACAAGCGATGATGCTAGTGGTGGAGGAAGAAGATGCAAGACAAGAATAGAATTCCAAGGTGGCTTGTAGAAAACGATCCATCATGGGAGAAATCAATTGACTCGGACCTTGGAATGCTCAAGTGGACAAAAAAAGGCACCGGTATACAGGCCACATGCTATCCGACCAGCATGTTTTGCGAGATTGTGGGTCAGACCGACCAGGCAGGCTTGTCAGACATAGTCTCTAGCATGAGGGCGAGCAGGCAGGCAGAGATAGCATCAGGCGCTAGCGACATTGTCAAGTATCTCTCCAGCAGGTACCTTAACCCCGGGATCAACGGCCCAAGGCTTGATCTAAAAAAGATTCACAAGTTCTAAGACTTTTTTCTAAAAAACAGCATGAGGAGAATCTTGCAGATCAACTCACCGCAATAACTTAAAGCTTAACTGCGTATCTGACCAGCGTAAAAACACACATCTATCAAAAAACCTACTGACCCCAATAATTGTTGCAGGCCGATCCCCTTGCTCCCCGCGCCTGCAACAATTATTTTATATACAAAACCCCACAATTGTTGACTGATTACCTATTGTCATTACAGGACGCGGTGCAAAAGCTTGCCAAGGACGCAGTAAAGTTGACTAAAGGTGCCAAGGTGGTCGGGCTTGGCAGCGGAAGCACGGTGGCGCACATTGTGAGAGAGATGGCAAAGCTGCCCGGCAAAGAATCAATAGAGTTTGTTCCTACTTCGCTCCAGATCAAGTTGGAGGCAGAAAGGAGCGCGCTCAGGTTGGTAGGAGAAGAAAGGATTCAGGATATCGACATTGTCTTTGATGGCGCTGACCAGATAGACAGCAGGTTCAATATGATAAAGGGAGGAGGTGGCGCTCTTTTGAGGGAAAAGATCCTGATCTCTGCGGCCAAAAAAGTGGCAATAGTAGCGGATGCTAGCAAGTTCGTCCAGTCTTTCAACAGATCAGTGCCAATAGAGATCCATCCTATGGCACGATCAATAGTGTGGAAAAAGTTGTTTGAAATGGGCGGCAAGCCGACGCTTCGCACACTTGACAAGGGATATCCATTCATTACGGAAAACGGCAATATCATACTCGATACGACATTTGCTTCGATTCCTGATCCAAAAAAGAAAGAGAACGAATTGAAGAACATCGCCGGCGTGCTTGAAGTAGGGATCTTTACCAGAAGGGCAGACGTTTATTACAAGGCGAGAGATGACGGTACCTTTGAGACAATTGCATTTTAGTAATCGTGTTTCATAATATCTTACATTTTCTTGCGGAAATGCAAAGCAATATAATAAATTATCATAAGTATCTCGTCAACTCAATTATCGAGTGCATCTGAAGAATGTGTTGAACAAGAGGTTGTCAAAGCATTAGCTGCACTTATCACAGCAGCCTTTGGTCTTATAGCAGCTCTTGCTTGGAACACTGCAATACAAGAAATATTCAGGGTGATCTTTGGGGATCAGAGTGACATACTAGCAATGATAATCTACGCAGTAGTTGTCACTATCGTAGCAGTGATCGCCACGATAGCAATCGGAAGAGTTGCAGATAAAGCAGGTGTAAAAGATGAGAAGCCTGCTGCAGAGCAGGAGTCAGAGGCATTAAGGTCGGAGCTTCGGTCCTTGAGGGAAGAGCTGAGAAGACTAAGGGAAGCACAAGCAGATTAGGACGCTGCTAGAATTTACCTCTGCGGGACCAGATTTATGTTTCTGGCAATTTTCTATTTGCCTGTAGGGTTATCCTTTACCATAACTTGCGAAGTAGATCCTTCAAATGACGAGTATAGGACATGCTATTTGCAATGCTTTATTAGCAAGCGCTAAACCACCCATGGCTGTGACAGAGAGCGCACCGACGAATAAAAAGACGCTCATTCAGGAATTTGTGGACTTCTTGAAGACTTTTGGGGTGATCGGATTGGCGATTGCGTTCATTATTGGCGCAGCGTCGTCTTCGCTTGTCACATCGCTCGTACAGGATATCATCAACCCGCTAGTAGGGTTGTTCCTGCCTTCCGGCGATCTTGAGCAGCTGTATGTAAACGCTACAGGAGTGTCGGGCACGCCATCGCAATTCAGGTACGGGCACCTGATTTCAGAAATAATTGACTTCTTGATAATTGCCTTTATCGTGTTCCTTACGTACAAGTGGCTATCCAAATACAGATTAGTCGAGGATAAAACCAAGCCGCCTAAGTGACTACAGGCCGCGGTACAAATTCTCCGTGCCCCAGCACTTCGCGGTCTATCTGCCCGTTCTCCATCACAACCCTGCCTCTAACAATGGTCATGACCGGCCAGCCCTTCAGCCTATGGCCGTCATAGATGGTATAGTCAGAGTACGACTGCAGCAGTTCGGGCGTGACCTTTTTTTCAAGGTCCAGATCAACTATTGCCAAGTCCGCGTCAGAGCCGGGCTGAATCGTACCTTTCTTTGGGTACATGCCAAATATCCTTGCAGTGTTGTAACTCGTCACTTCAGCAACCCTCTCTATGCTTATCCTGTCTTGATTCACACCGTAGCTCAGTAGCACCGGCAGCATTGTGGCGATGCCTGGAAAGCCTGCAAGGGCAGACCAGACGTCGCCGTCCTTGCCCATTTTCATGTCGAGCCTGTTTGCGACGTGGTCGGTTCCTATAGTGTCCACAATGCCGTTTCGCAGAGCCGACCACATACTCTGCAGGTCGCTTTTTGACCTGATCGGCGGCACCACCTTGCCAGTCACGCTGCCAAAATCTACGGTATGCGTCAGGTAGTGAGGGCAGGTCTCGATGTAATAGTTTGATCTGCCCTTTTCCCTTTCTGCCAGTACAGCATCAAGTGCTGCAGTTGAGCCGATGTGCACAAAGTACAGGTTGGCCCCAAACTTTCTCCCAAACTCCGACACCTTGGCGACGCTCTCTGCTTCAGACGATGGCGGCCTGCAGTCAGACCATGCCTTGAGCCCGCCCATTCCTTTTTCCTTTCCACTGCGCATCTGCTCTGAGCAGATCGCCGGGTTTTCGGCGTGCACAAGGATAGTCGAATGCACCTTCGATCCTTCCTTCACTATTGCTGATAGCAATTCGTCTGTCATGTTGACTTCTCCGTCCTTGACGCCGTGGGTGCCCGGCTCTAGATCCATGTAGATGTGGTTTAGATCAGCGCCAAGGTTCATGTAGATTTTCAGCGAGTTGATGCCAAGCTCCTTCAAGTAAGGGATGTCCTTGACCTGCTCTAGTCTCAGTATTGAGGCGTGGATTGAATAATCAATATAGTGGTTGCTCCTGCTTGCCTCTAGTTGCTTTGTCACGTTGCGGTAGCTTTCATAGAGCCTCAGCATCCGAATCATCGTGGTGACGCCGCCGACCGCGGCCGATCTCGACTCTGTCCTTGCGGCTTCGTCAATAGGAGTATAGACGCCATAATGGACATGTGGGTCGATTGCGCCTGGCAGCACGTACTTGCCTTGAGCGTCTATCTTTCGTGACGCAGAAATATTGTTGCTAGCAGAATTTGTGAGTGCCTTTATCTTGCCATCCTCGATCATGATGTTTGTGTCAACTATGCCCACCTTGGGTATGACGACAGACGCGTTTGTGATCAGGACGTCGCAGGAGTTTTGCATGTATATTATTCTTGGCTAGATTCTGTGTACCACTTGTAATATGTTTATGCTCCAACATTCTGATGTTTTATATTGGGATTTGTTCGCACCGATAGCGAAGGGCTGGTAGTTCAGGGGTAGTAATGCTCGCTTCGCAAGCGAGAGGTCGCGGGTTCAAATCCCGCCCAGTCCACTAATTGCACACTGATTCAAGAGGTAATATCTCATAATGGCAAACCTTGAAGGCAAGACCTGCCTTGTTACTGGCGCTACTTCTGGCATAGGCAAGGAAATTGCAATGGGCCTTGCAAAGATGGGAGCGACTGTGGTTCTAGTTGGCCGCAATAGGGAAAGATGTGAACTGGCACTGCAAGAAATCAAGGCAGAAATCAATCCTGCAATGGAAGACAAGAGGATTTCTTATTTAGTGGCCGATCTCTCTTCACAGACATCAATTCGCCAGTTTGCAAAACAATATACGGACGCTCACCAGCGTCTGGATGTTTTAGTCAATAACGCAGGAGTCTTTCTTGCCAAACGCGCTACAACCGTTGATGGCATAGAATATACATTTGCTGTCAACCATCTTGCGCCTTTTCTCCTTACCAACTTGCTTATTGACATTATCAAGGCAAGCAAGCCGTCCTCTAGGATTATCACTACCAGCTCTGTTGCCCATAGAGGAGCGCAAATTGATTTTGATGATATCCAGTTTGAAAAAAGACCTTACAGTGGAATCAAGGCGTATGCACAATCGAAATTAGCCAATATCCTGTTTACGAAAGAACTGGCAAGGAGACTAGAAGGGAGCAGTGTTACAGCAAATTGTTTCCATCCTGGAGCGGTACGGACAAGTCTTGCACAGGGAAAAAATCCATGGTACTATAGGCTAATCTGGACTGCTGCCGGATCATTCTTTCTGAGTCCGGAGAAAGGAGCAGATACAGCCATTTACTTGGCTTCGTCCCAGGACGTGAATGGAATAACTGGAAAGTATTTTGTAAGGCGAAAACAGGTGAATCCATCCATTGATGCAGACGAGAAAGAGGCGGCTGCCAAGCTTTGGAGTATCAGTGAGAAGCTGACCAGCATGTAAAAATGATTTAAATTAAAAATAACTTTTCGCCAGTGCCAAGACTTATTCTTTTTTGATTTGACTTTGAGCTAAAGTTAATGAATAGATTTTTTCTTCTTTCGTATTGCCGCTATCAGCAGAGGATCTCTTCCAGGTATTCGCACCATGATTCATAGCTATATCTTTTCCACCCGTCAGACAAGCTCCATTTTTTTGCCTTTGCAATATCGCTTCTAGATAGTCAAGTACTTGTTTTGTTTCTTCATATGTAGCCTTTCCTTCAATTAGCCTAATTTGGTACCTTGCTATCCATGCCCACACCCAGTTTTCTTGAAGAAGCGCTTCATTCTCCACAATCCATTGATGACGCCTGTGCCAATAGCCAATGATTACTGAAGTAGGGATGTAAACACCAAGGAAAAAGAGCGCAAATAGCCCTACGCTGTAGAAAATGTTATTCAGAAATGCAAACTGTGAAACAGCAAAATTGTAAGCAATCAGGATAGAGTTCATAAAAGTCAGAATGAAGCTGAGGTATACACTGTGACCATTTCTAAAGTCGAGCCATCCTCTCTGCAACGAACTGCTGCCATAGCTTCGAAAGCTTTGTTTTGATAATAGAGTCATTGGTTTTTCATCCCACGTATGAGAACTATGTGAACGGTATCTATCATTATGTTCCTTTGTGTGTAAACGTTGAGACGCCGGGGCAGATTACTCAATCACCACCGTTGTAGAATACTCAAGTTCACCTAGAAAAATTGCAAATAATGTCCTGAGATTAACAATAAATTCTGCGCAGCTTGTATGTAGCGAAATCTCACAAACACATCTCAATAATATGTGGTACCGGATTACACGTTGAGAGAATTGCTCTCAAGATGAGGTAATCTTAAGCTGACAATATCCCAAATAGTCGACAACAATCGGGTTCTGCTAGCCTTCAGTAAAGTGTTGGATATACTGGGAGAACCGTCTCGAAACATGATCATAATATACATACAAAAAAAATACAATGTCTCGATCTTCTCAGATATCAGTCGTTCCGTATCGATTGAGGAGATCGAAGATACAATACAGGAACTTTTCCCAATAGGGAGCGAACTCATCATCAAAATGTTTGAAGCTGAGATTGACAGAATGGAATCTCGGTGACAAACGGTATGTATCTACCGTTAGTCACATAGAATACATACTAGACCCTTTAAGACATGATCTCGTTCTAGAGTGCGGTGTCAGCAGCTAAAAGCCAGAAAGAAAAATATCAACATCATTATTACGACGACCAGACCATAGAAAACCTTGCGCGCTATTTCAGAGTGGATAAACACCATGACATGTTGTTTTTTCTAAGAAAGTTAAGAAAGCATGGCTATTGATTTATCATCATTGTGACTTGTCGGAGTTAGTCAATCTCCTTGACCCTCTATGACCATCATTGTAAGGCTTGATTTTATGCTGCTCATCGAGCGAATTTTTGCGATCACTTTTTTTATGTCACTTTCAGATGGCGCGTTCACCTTTGCTATCACGTCATAAACACCAAACACGCCTTTCACTTCTGAAACTCCGGATATGGATTTCAATTCTTTGATTACTCCGTCTTCAGTGCCAAGGTCGCAATTGATAAGTACGTATGCTTCAGCCATGCTGATGAAAAAAGTATTGGAGAGTATTAAAGAATTGCTGGCGCGACCGATAGTCTTTAAAGTTTCGGCAACATTGTACAGGAGAATTGAAGTTCCTTTTTGTCTCTCCCGAAGCTTTGAGCCTTGATCTAGCTTATACTCTGCGGCAGGAGGGCAACGACGTCAAGTTCTTTATCCAGAGCGCGACGGAAAAAGACGTCGGCGACGGTTTTGTAGAAAAAGTTGATTCGTGGGAAGATCAGATCGACTGGGCCGATGTAATAATTTTTGATGACATTGGATTTGGAAAGACCGCCGAAAAGCTGAGGGAAGAAGGCAAAAAGGTCGTAGGCGGAAGCGTATACACTGACAAGCTCGAGAACGAAAGAGAATTTGGTCAGCAAGAGCTCGCCAAGGCAGGCGTCTCCGTTCTTCCGAACTGGAACTTTTCAGATTTTGAAGAGGCCATCAAGTTCGTTCAGAGCAATCCCGGCAGGTACGTGATAAAGCCAAGCGGTAAGGCGCAAAATGAAAAGGAGCTGCTGTTCGTCGGACAGGAAGAGGACGGCAACGACGTGATCAACGTTCTGGCGCACTACAAGAAGAACTGGTCTAACAAGATCAAGATATTCCAGATACAGCAGTTCTCATCAGGGGTCGAGGTCGCTGTAGGCGCGTTCTTTAATGGAAAAGAGTTTGTCCGGCCGGTGAACATCAACTTTGAGCACAAGCGGCTCTTTCCCGGCAATATAGGCCCGAGCACTGGCGAGATGGGATGCTATGATGACAAGACCGAGGTACTAACTGACAAGGGATGGAAGCTTTTCAAAAACCTGTCTTATGAGGACGAAATATGTACCCTCAACCCAGCCACTCACGCAATAGAATATAACAAACCCACAGCAATAGTTTCATTCACACACCACAAGAAATTAATCTCGATGCAAAACCGCGCCATCGACATTGCTGTAACGCCGGACCACAACATGTACGTATGTTCCCAAGAAAATGCAAGGAACGCAAACAACAAGTTCGAATTTGTAAAGGCAAAAGATTTGCAAGATCAATCAGTCATCAAAAGATCAGGTACATGGATCGGCGTGGAACGAGAATATTTCGTACTGCCTTCTGTATCTTTGGGTCATTACGAAGGCAGGCAAATAGTATTCCACGAAACTGGACAGTTAGAGGTCTCGATGGATATATGGGCTGCATTTATGGGCATATGGCTTTCCGAAGGCTGTGCATCTTGCAACAAGGTTTCAATAGCCCAAAAGACCGTGCAAAAATCCAAGATCATAGAAGAACTGTTAAGGCATCTCCCGTTCAAGTTTATCAAGGGAAGAAATGAGTTCTACTGTTATAGCAAGCAGCTATATACGTACCTGGCAGGCTTTGGCAAGGCTTATGACAAATATGTTCCTCAATTCATAAAGGAGTTAAGTGCAAGGCAAATAGCAATATTTCTAGATTGGTATGCCCTTGGCGATGCCACTGTAATGAAGAGTGGCTTTAGGATCTTTTACACTTCATCAAAAAGAATGGCTGATGACATACAGGAGCTTTTGCTGAAAATAGGTCGAGTAGGTATTGTCAAGACAAGGAAAAGGCGTACCAATAGGATCTGGATAGAAGATCATTATGCTAATTGTTCAGGGATACAATACGAGATCATAGAAAGAGTGAACAAGCTTGATTCGTGGCTTGATAAAAGAGATATCAAAACAATAAATTATGAGGGTAAGGTTTACTGCGCCACCGTAAAGAACCATGTGATGTACGTTAGAAGAAATGGCAAGCCTTACTGGTGTGGTAATACACTCATGTTCTGGACCCACAATAACAGGATCTTTGAGCTGACACTTGAAAAAATGAAGCCGGCCCTCGCCGCTTCTGGCTATGTGGGATATATCGATGTCAACTGCATAGCAAATGGGACAGGCATATACCCGCTTGAATTCACGTCCCGGTTTGGATACCCCACTATATCGATCCATATGGAAGGCATCACCAGCAAATGGGGCAAGCTTCTCCATTCGCTCGCAAAGGGTGAAGACACTGAACTCCACACAAAGAAGGGCTTCCAGGTCGGAGTAGTCATTGCTGTGCCGCCGTTCCCGTTCAATGATGACAGGACATTTCGGAAATTCTCAGAAGATGCGACGATACTCTTCAAGACCCAGAACCTTGACGGGATCCACCTCGGCGAAGTCAAGAGAGAAGGCAACGACTGGCGCATAGCCGGGAGGTCAGGATATTCTTTGGTGGTAACAGGCTCTGGCAACACCACCGATGAGGCAAGGGCACAGGCGTACCGACGGGTAGCCAACATCATGATACCCAACATGTTCTACAGGACAGACATTGGGAGCGGCTGGGTCAGAGACAGCGACCTTTTGCTCTCATATGGTTACATGTAAAGGCAGCTTTTGCTGCAAAGGGTAAGAGTATCATCACGCTATAGAAGAAACCTTCAGCAGTCATCCTCTATAACGGGCACAATAACAGGGATAACACCCGCTATATAGCATAAAATTTAACTACTCTGGCAGGCTGTGAGATAGCCATGGCCAAGGACCAGCGGAAAGCAGCCGTTCAAGCAGGTTACAATTTCAGAAGGCTAGAAGTCTATACCCCTGAAGAGATCGACCACTGCGAGAAGAGCAAAAACATCAAACGCTACATTACGGCAAAGGAAAGCCAGTCCAGCAACACCGCCACCGCGTACAAGACCAAGCTGCAGGCCTTCGCGCAGTTCGTCTACAGGAAGCTGGATAAGGTGGCCATTGATAGCCTTATCGAGGAGATCAAGGCCGGCAAGCGAGATCCCTATGAGACGATACAGGATTTTGTGTATTTTCTGCAGAAGGAACGACCAGGCGACAAGCTGAGCAACAACGTTATCAGGGAATCGGCCAAGACTGTTAGAAAGTTCTTCAAGAGCTGCAAGATCAAGGTGAGCATCGAGGATTTCAACGAGTTTGTATCGCTGCCAAGGCATGAGAAGCCCAAAAAGACGGGCATCACAAAGAATGACATCATCGAGCTGATAGCCAGCCCAGCAGCAGGGCCCCGGCTCAAGACCTTTCTGATGTTTCTAGGTGCCACTGGCCCGCGGCCAATCGAGCCGTGCGCGCTGACAGAACGTGATATCGAATTCATGGACCTGAAGGCAGCCGACACCTCCAAGAACGCTTCATGGGTTAATTTCAATCCCAAATACGATAAAATGAGAGACGCCAGACGACGGCCGCTTACTGTTGAGGTCGACAGGCAGCTCAGGATATGGCTAGATTACAAATACCGCGAGCGCAGGACCACCAAGATAGGAAAAAACGGCAAGCTGGTCCATGTAACAGTTAAGCCTGAGCGGGACCCGGATAGCCTGCTATTCGCTCATGTACACTTTGATGGAGAGCGGCCGACACCTGAAAATCTGTATGATACCATCGCTGACGAATTCGCTAATCTTGTCGACCTGCTAGGGCGTGGTCAGCGTGTCGGGGCCGGGAAGGGCAAGCGGCGCAAGCTGACGCTTGGCAGGTTCAGATCATGGGTCAAAACCACCTATAGTAACCTAGGCAATCGCGACTTTGGCGAATTCATGATCGGCCACTCCGGCTCTACATATTATGAAACAGCAGGAGATGAGGCCATAGTGAAGACGTTGCGCCAGTACGAAAGGTACTTCACCTTCCTAGATGCAAAAGCACTGGAAGCCATTGGAGCAGACCAGCAAAGCAAGATAGAGGAGCTCAGAGAGCAGCTTGAAAAGAACAATGAAAAATGGGAAAGATTTGTTGCCAATTTCATGCGCCTGTACGCAGAAGAGCGTATGATGGCCAAGTTTGGCACGCCTGAGGGGCAGAAGATGATGGACGAAGAAAGAAAGGCATTCTTTGAATATGCTAAACAGTTCCTGGCTGAGCGCGAAGGTAGGAAAGAAGCAGTGGCCACAGTCACTACTACTACCACCAGCAGCACCGGCCAAGAGGATTCCATCAGTGGCGGCCAGTAGTCTGCTGGCCGTCGGCCAAAATCTTAGGGAAATAATTTTTCCTAAGGCGCTAGAGCCACCCTTTTATTCCTTCTGACTTACAACTATGCTATGACTTGCAAGATTCTAAAGAGCATAGCAGTTGATGAATCGAACTATCAGGCATTGAAGAATCTTGGCAAAACCGGCGATTCCTTCAACGATGTGATTACAGAAGTTCTCATCAAGGTCGGAGCTAGAAAGTAAGGGAGCTAAAGAGCCTTGAGCCTGATCGCTGAGCCCACTATTGAAGAGCAGAAGAACGAACGTAGAGAGAGGAGCCGTACCAGCCAGACCAAAACTGGTGACGAAGCTATCACATGGAGAGAGGTCAAAGATAGACGTAATGCGAGGCTGAGAGCCGAGCGAGCATACTTCTGTCCCTGCAGTCGTGGCCACTACTATAGCGGCCCCGGCTCATGGAAAAAAGCAAAAGAGCACGCAGAGGTAAAAGGCCATCCAATACTACGTGGCTATGGCACGAAGAAGGTCAAGCTCATGCCGTGGGGGCAAATCGCGGATGAGGAAAAAGGAGGTGGCCACAAGCCTGCAGGATGAAAAGAAGGAGGAGGAGAAGAAGAATAATACGGTCCGCACATTGCTCATCGACTCCATTATCAGACTGGAGCGGGAGCTTGGCAGGATAACAAGTATAAAAGAAGAAGAAGAGCTGGAGCATAGAAGCAAGCTGGCCGAACTGAGTGAAGAGATTTTGATCGATCTGATATGCATAACAGCGAGCGAGATCGAATGGAAGAAGAAGAATAAGCTAGCAATATCGTCGTCATCGTCAGATCCCGTGTCTGGCAGGCTCGAGGACATAAGGAACCCGCTTGCAAGGGAGATGTTCAGATGATGATGTTAAGCGCCAGAGGGAAAACTGGCCACCTGCAATATAAGGAGGGCGGAAAGGATTGAGTTCAAAAAAGAAAAAACTCGAGAACGATCTGATTGAATGGAGGCGCTCTCAAGTCCTCTCTATGTTGGCCACCGGCCTGAGCCAGACAGAGATTGCCGACATGCTAAAAGTGGCCGTTTCCACTGTCAACAAGGACATTAAGAAGATCCGTCTTGAGGCCAAGGCAAAGCAGCAGGACTATATCGATAACGAGCTGCCATTCCAGCACAAATTAGCAGTGGCCAGTCTGGATAAAGTGCTAGAAGAAGCCTGGCAAATCTTCAGAACAGAGAAGGCGGTCAAGGCCCGGCTGGCAGCCTTGGAGATTATTGCCGACTCGACCATGAAAAAGCAGGCCGTCCTTGGAGATCCTGCTCAGATAGAGAAGGCCATCAAGCTTGTCAACAGGTTGAGGAAGCAGATATCTTCCACTGGGCAAGCACAGCTGGAAGAAGGTAGTGGTCACCAACAACAGCTGGAAGAAGAGCAAGAGGAGGCCGAACTATAGGAAGATGCAGAAGCTAGACCCAACAACTGGCCGATATGAACACCACTGTGATGGCTGCGAAGGGGCACTTTTACAAGGCAAAGGCAGCCGGTACGTAGTAGTGCAGGACCCACAGAGGGAGGACTATGCTGTTTATCATGAAGCCTGCTTTAGACTGTGTTATGATGGAGGGCGAAACTAATGCCGTCGCGCCTGGGCCGCAATATAGAGCAGGTTTTGGGCAATATCGATATCTCTCAGTATGTCATGCTTGATGACCAGGTGCCGCTTGACCCTGAACAGTTTTACAACTCCTTTGGCCACCTGCAGCATCCAAGGACCAAAAAGCCGGTGAAAGAACTGGCCCCCTATCAGATCAAGGTCTGGAAGGCCATGCTGGAGCAGCGCCGGGTGCTGGTCGTCAAGACCCACAAATGCGGGCTGTCGACGTCGCAGCTCATGGCCGATTTTCAGCTTGCCGTTCTGCCTTCGAGCCATCCACTGTCGACCAGAGGCTACGATACCCTTCTTGTCTCGCAGACCAAGGACATCGCCAAGGAGCTACTCAGGACGCTCAGGCGCATGATACTGCACTCAAAGAAATACAGCAAATACCTTATTGACAGGCCGACAGAGATCGAGGAGTTTGGAAGTGGTCACATTTCATACCAAAAGATCATGCGGGACGAGCAGACAAAGACTTCAGTGATATACATACGCAACCCTGAGGACGAGACAAGGCCTTCGAGGATAATCGCCCTTGGAGCCGACAACCCGGGATCCATCGAGAGCTGGCCCAACATCCACCACATCCACATTTCAGACATAACGGCCACCATAGGCGACTATTCGGATTCGCTCAACGTGGCCATTACCAGGCTGGCCAATACAGGCGGCACCATGGTAATTGAAAGCATTCCGGACTTTGCTGGCAGCACGCTGCACCAGCTCTACGAAAAATATCAGGCCAGACAGAGCCGGCTTGCAATCGGCCAGGACTTTGCTACATTTGAAATCACCGCAGACGAAGCAGTGGCCGCCGGCGTCATGACGCCAGAGCATCTGGCCAGTGAAAGAGAGCGGCTCGGCCCACTGTTCCCAAGATACTACGGTGCCAAGTTCCTCTCTTCTGGTAATGCCTGGTATGACGAATCACTGATACAGTATTTTGAAGACGATGATGACGATGAGGAGGAGGAAGAAACAGAATGGGAGGTCTCTCGATAGTGGCCAGATACATCTATGGGCTTGATCCTGCTTCTAAAAATGACTGGTTTGGAATTGTCGTTCATGAGCTGATGATGGCCGCTCATGAAAGGCCGCCGAGGCTCCGGGCAATCAACCAGATGACGCACACCAGCTTTGACAAAATCTATGGCTACCTGGTTGAGGATATGTTCAAGCGATATCCGCCCTATTACATTGTCATTGACTACTCGAATGAAAAGACCTTCTCTGACCTGCTTGTTCGGCTCTATGGCAAGGAAAAGGTCGAGCGGATAGCCTTCAGCAACGCAAACAAATTGATGCTAAAGGAGGACGGGCTGGCCATCATGAAGCAGGAATACAAGTTCCCAAACCCTGCAAAGGTGGCCGATCCTGCCGTGGCTCAGCTGATATTACTGCTTGTCCAGCAGCTAAAGAGCGAGCAGATCCTTCAGACGGCCACCGGGAAAACAACATTCGACCATCCAAGGGGCCAGCATAACGACCTTGCTATTGCCTGGGAGTTATCTATCCATGGCTGCCTGAAATTTATGATACGTGGCCAGAGGAACACCGGTCTTGTTTACAGTAGGAAATACGATTATGATGATTATGCATCATCATCCCTAGGCTATGCTTCCAACAACAACTACAACAATCACGGCCTTGGCTCCGGGGTTCCCGATCGCGTTGGAGTCACTAGGACTGATAGGGCCATAATCTACCCGGGCAGGTGACTCAATAAAGGCATGGCCCTGATTGCTGAAGACATAGAGCTTCTTGATTGGCTGCAGTGGCCATACATCAACACAACCACGCTAAACCCTGACGATGAGCAGAGGGCTCACAGGATATTTGGCACCATTGCCGGAAGGGTAGGCACTCAGGCCAGATTGAACGACATAGAAGAATACCTTAACACGAACGGCAGTCGCTATAGAGAATGGGTAATAGATGACCTCATGAAGATAGCGAAGAGCCAGTTTGCAAGGTATGGCCTAAGGTAAAATGTTTCTGGTGGTTCTTCTTGTCCTGGTGGCTGCTCACTTTCCAGTGGTGGAGGCGGCGGTAGTTCTGTTCTGGCTGCGGAAGTGATTTCCGCAATAGTCCGTTTTTCTGACTGATTACCCTTCCTGCCTATCTCTTGGGCATGTCTGTCTTTCGCATCACTAGGAATATACTCTCGTATCGTCCTCTCCGTCCACAACCCGGCGCAATCTCTCATTATCTTCTCCTTTGCCGCCTTGGGTGTATACCACTCGTCAAGAAGAGCGCGGTAGAGCTTGGGCACAAATAATAATAATTCAAGAAAAAAGGCAGGGAGAGATCAGGACTGTTGCTGTTTTTTAGATGCTTCTGCTGATGTCTCTGAAACGTTTGATCACTTCATCGCCCATCTTGCCAGAAGAGTAGTAGCCTTCTTGCTCGCTGGCCTTGAAGTGTGGCCGATACTCTGCTGGCCTTGGTTGAATAGTGTGCGTTTGCGCTACTGTGTGCTGTTGCTGTAGGGCCTCCTCAAGAGTGGCCGAGATCTCCGCCAGAGTATCTATAGACAGCTTGTACAGTTTTTCCTTCTCTTCCTTGACCTGGCCCTGTCCTATCTTGCCAAGCTCGAGCTTGCGAGCAATGATCTCGTCCACATAATTATTTCTCTGCTCATCCTCCTGCATCACCTGTTCCATATACTTCCTTCCTGCATCAGACGTGGCGGCAACCAGTCGCATCTCTCCTCCCCTGATCTGAAGTACCATTTTGTCGTCAGAATTCTTTTGGCTCATGTCTTTCAGAAAGACATGAGCCGCGCGCTGCTCTTAAGATTAGTCTAAAGTGTGCTGCACACTTTACCAAGATGTTAAGAACTCTCCGCCGCCATAATTCGCCCATGGTTCGATTCAAAAGCGCAGCAGAAAGCAAAGCAGAGTCTGAAGGGAAGACTGTGACGTTGAAAGAATTCCAGTCGATAATGGCCAAGAAGGGGAATAAAGGCGTGAAGGAGAGGAGAGAAATAATCTCAGTGTACAGATATTTCGATGAAGGACGAGAGAAAGAGTTCTTCTACTACCACGAGCAGCGCTCAGCTGACACCAACACTGATGGATGGATAAGCGCGTACACATCGCATGTAGGATTCTCTGAGGAGTTCCCGCCATCAGAGGAGTTTGAATGGACGCCGGCGAACCTGGCCAACATCAAGAAATACTTTACAACGGGCACGAACTTTTACGCGTACATCGGAGATAGAAGAACTGCAATCAACAGGCATGACTTTGAAACTGCAAGGCTGGCCGACATTGAAAACAGGATAGCCACCGTACGAATCGACGCGCAGAGCCTCATTAGTGCAGTAAACAACGTGGCAACGGCCGCTGCCGCCACCACCACTACTACTGCAAAGAAGTCTACTACCACTACTAGCCCTGCTACATGAGGTAGATAGAGGATGGATATGCGCCAGACGACCTATTGGGAAAATTTGGGATGGAGGCTGACCCCTGGCTGAACTTCTTTTTCATTTTCAATGGCCACATAGAAGCCGGCAAGTGGCCACCACTACTACAGCGGCAATGGGGTGGCCAGAACCAATGATGGCCGAAAGGTTACATTCTGAAAATGTAACCAATCAGGAATGGTTACAGCATTCCGGCAGATGCAAAAGGCTGGCCGCCTTCGCATTGGAAAAAGGCACTGCAGGCTTCACTAGAAGGGATATCGTTCGTGAAGGCATATCGAAGAATGAGAACGCGGCCAAGGTGATGCTAAAGCGCGCCGTAGACGCAAAAATAATCAAAGTCAACGAAGAGGACCATTCTAGGCGCCGGAGATACTACCACGCTTCTGTAATTGCTGATGTCATGGCAGACTTTTACACACAAAATGTAACCGAAAGGCCCACAGGGCCGGCGCGGCGCGCCATGCAGGCGCTGGAACTGGCCACTTACGACTGGATCGAGTCAAACATCCTGCAGATGCTTCCAGGCTCACCCCAGTATATTCACAACATGCACTTCAGGCTGAAGCTATCGGACAAGTGGCTGGCCAGCGGCCTGTATTCTTCTCTTTCTGGTGAGCCTGCCAAGGGCAACAGGGCCAAACGGTTCGAAAAGTACTTGAGTGGCCACTTTGTAGAAGGACAGAATCGGCCTGCAGCTGGCCACCTAGTAGAATTTCTCATTTATCCCAATGGCACGGTTGTTATCAACACTTCAACCAGCAGGGCACCCCACAGAATCGAAACACCCGAAGATCTGGATGCTTTGAATCAGTGGCTAGGAAGGATAGAGCAGGCCCTGGCTGACGTCCTGTCCTGCAGGCATTCAGACATGGTGCCACCGGTGAGGGAATGGATCTTGACGCGGTGTGACTTGAACATCGATATTGAGGTGCCACACGAGCTCCAGCTCTACGGGCCAAATCTACAGTGGAAATACTATGGCCACCTGTTCCGGCTGTATGTAAAATCAATGGGCGATCGGACCGTGGCAAGGCCAGAAATCTCGCCGAGCCCGAAAGAGCCTGTCACTGAATCGCTGGCTAAAGTCTTTACCCTTGCCGGCCATGAAAAGCGCCTGACTCTGCACGACGATCAGATAATGGAGATGAAGGGCCAGATCCTGTCGCTTCAGAAGCAGGTGGCCGAATTAGAAAGGAGGGCTCAGACTTGAGCGAAAAAGAGATCTCTGCATTCTGTGACCTTGTGGCTAGATTATTACCAACCGCGGATCTTAATGCAGTGGTGGCGGCGGCCGTAATAATCGTAATAATCAATGAACTAAGAATTCGGGCCAGAAACAACTGGCGCCCAGTGGAGCAACAGGCGACGACATGAGCGAGCCGCCAGCAGCTACAATCCCAGAGGAAAAAGCCCCAGCAACAACTTCTTCATGGAAGGATCGCAAGCGGCAAAAGAGGGCGGAAATGCACTCGTATAGCTGCATCAAGTGCGGCATCACCTGGTCTGGGAGAGGGCGATATCAGTGGGCCCTTGAGCATGCCCTGATAACTGGCCACCGCATAAAGCTGCCCAGGAGAGAGAAAAGAAAGAAAGGAGGAGGTCTCTGCCACCGGCTTGAACAATAATGATAATGATGATAATGATAATAATAATGATAATGATAGCCTTCTACTGCCATGGCGCTCTCAAATCATGCCAGACCAGGCGTTCCTTCTGACAGTCGCACAGTTGCGCCAGGAACTGGCCACCGGCGAACTGTGGAATGGCATCAAAATCAGAAACAGAAAATTGGCCACCAAGCTGCTGCCGCCAAAGAAAGAGTAGTAGCAAGGGCCCAGGTCAATAATCAGAATATTTTTTCGGTACATCTGCCATCGCCTTTATCTGCCTGTAATGGTCTAATGGAATCTTGAGCCATCCCAAGGCTCAATGGGTCGTCTGGTTCCTGCCGAATGCCCGTCCGTGCGGTGACAGTCGGCAACGAACCCCATTTTTGAGCGGGGGGCGCCTGTATCGTACGGTACATCTGCCATCAGATTTTTAACAAAACGGCGCGCCATGAAGTCTGTTAATGGTCGTCACCACCAGCACTATAGATGCTACTGCTGCTCCTGTTATTATCACTAGAACAGAAGTGTCAGAAAGCGACGTCGTTAGCGAGCCGGGAGACCTGTTCACACTTCGATATAACCGGATAAAGGAGGAAGCCAGGGCAGAAGTGGCCAGAGCCTACAAGATTACAGCGAGGCCGGCTATGACAACGAACCTCCGGCATGGGCAAGTTGGCCCGTGTGTCTGGTGCGGTGCAGTGGCCACATTGGAGATCCTCCTGCACTACAGAAGCCACCTTGCTGAAGAATGGCGCCATATCTGGACCGTCAATAATGATGGCTGGTTTACATGGATCGTTGTAGAGAAGCACTGCGATTCATGCGCTAGGCGCCACTATCCGGAAACGATGACCACTTCTTTGGAGGACCTAAAGTAAATGGCCGATGAAGAGATTGAGTTAGCATGGCGTCTCAGTGTCGAAGGTGCAGAAGAAGTCAAGGCCAAGATTTCTGACCTCCACGATCAATTCAACCGTGGCGAAATTTCCACAGAACAATATGCAAAGGGTCTTAGATCTGCCGGCAGTGAATTAAAGACGTTTAGTGATGCTTCCCAGTTGCAGACTAGGGCTTTCATGGCCGCACATCCGGGCTTGGGCGCCCTATCGCGGGCGATGTCTGGCTTTTCAAGTATTCTCAGGGCTGGCCAAGCCGCTTCTAACGCTATGAACTTGGCAATGATAGCCACGCAGGGCACATCTTCCAATCTGGCCGCATTGCAAGCTGAAGCAGCTGCTGCCCAGCGCGCCTATAACAAAGCAGTGGCTGAATTTGGCCCAGAAAGCGAAGAAGCGTCGATGGCATTAGATCAGTTGAATGCGGCCACCGCCAAAGTCAGGGAAGAACAGGACAAGATGGCGCAGCAGTCCATCCAGAACGCCTTCACATTCGCCACTTCAATGGGTATTATGGTATCCTCAGCAGTGCAGAGTATTCCAAGGATCAAGACTGAGCTTGGCAACCTATCAAAATCTATAGGCGAGACATTCGGCAAGCTGGGTGGTGGCGGCAATGTTGCCAGGGCCTTGGGTGGCATGGCTGCCATAGGCTTGGGCGCCACTGCGCTGGCCACTGGCGGATTCAATGCTCTGATAGGCCAGTCAGATACTGTGGCTGACAAGCTCAAGGCCATAGGCGGGATCGGGGCCATTGGTGTCGGCATCGCTCTGGAATTCCCCGCGATAGCCAAAATTGCATTGATAGGAACAGCCATCGCTACTGCAACAGTGGCCATAATCCTATTCCGCAAAGAGTTGGCCGACACAATGGCTGGTGTGGCAGAAGCACTGGCTCCTGCAGGTGGAGCCCTTATGAAATTCTTTACAGAAGACCTGCCGGCATGGGGGACTTCGGCATTATCCTGGCTGTCCGGTGTTTTCTCTGTCGCCTTCACTTCGATATGGCAGGGAATCCTGGCGGTGGCCACCACGATCTGGGATTCGCTGAAGTCGGCATTCGTGGGCTTCTGGAATGGAATGATAGGCGTGGCAAATGCAGCTTTGGCCGGAATAGCAAGTGGCATCCAAGGCTTCATCAACTCGGTAATCGATGGAATCAACGCGCTGATCTCGATCTATAATGCAGCTGCCAGGGCCCTCGGACAGGGCACAATGGCCACAGTTAGCAGGATTTCAATTCCTGTACCACAGATCCCAGTGATTTCAGCTGCTACAGGCTTTAATGGTATCCTGGCTCAGGATACTATATTCCAGGCGCATAGAGGCGAAATGGTGAGGATCACGCCAGCTTCAGATGTCCGCGGTGGCCTTGGAGGTGGCACAACCGTGATCCATAACCACCACCACAATTATCACATAGAAGGCTCTGTCTGGTCAGAACGTGATCTTAAGAGAATGATCGGTAGGGGCCTCTACTATGACCTGAGAGATAGGGGCGTGTAGGCAGCTGTGGCTACTCCTGCTGACAGTGATCCATCTCAGGCATGGCAGGTGGTCCACAAACCAACTGGCCACAAATACCTGATGTATACGGTACCAAGCAGGGAAATAGCCCAGACTATCAACTGGAAGCGCAAGCGGCTTTCTACACTGCTCTATGATTACCAACACGCCAAAAGCCCTGAAGAGCGCGCTGCCAAGCGCTCTGAATTTGATAGTGAGAACAAGCATCTAGAATGGATCATGGTAGAATTCCTGCAGGACTGCCTGGGCCTGACCATGGATCAGATTAAAGCCATCGGAACACAGGAATGTGTTGAAATATTTGTGGAGGTCATAGATTACTGTGAGAAAAACGGCCCCTCAGAAAGAATAGCCTAGCGGTGGCCACCTTCAACATACTGGCAAAGGCTCAAAGTTTGCTAGCATTAAGAATCGCTTGTCTGATTTGGTGCATTCGACTATTCAGGACCTGCACCGCTTCGTCCATTTCTTTTTCATTGATCTGTCTTTGAACATCCCTGAAGACTGAAGCAACCCCTGCAATCATTAATCCCCAAGTATAACCAAAAACAAAATCACCTTCTTCTTTGAGCATCAGAGAAGGATCACGTTTTAGCAATCGATAAAATCTGACTGTGTCAGGTATTGTCTTGATTCTACTGTCGACCATTTCTTCCAAGGCAGCTAGCTCGTCAGGAAGGAGTGGCAATATTTGAATTCAAAAAGTGGCCACTTGCTTTTCAGCATTCGCCTAAGGTGTCCTAAGGCATTATTCCTTGGATTTCTTGATCACTAGGGCCATTTCGCCGTCGACTACCTTCCATTCCCACTCCAGCTTGTCGCCTTCCTTCAATTTCCACTGCTTGACAACAGACATGGGGACCGTGGTCCTAAGCGATGCGAATTTGGGCGAGTTCTTGGCCAGTGTTGTGACTTCTCCCACGCTAGGCATGATGCTATGTCTAGTTATTCTGCCTTCCTATTAAACTATACCATGTATCATACCCTACACTATACCACAACACTTATTACTAGCCTAGTGCTTGGTATAGACATGCAATTAAGCATGAATGAAGAAGCAAACCCGAACAGCAGTACAAAGTGGAATGTCCGAAAGGTTCGATCTATCCATGGCCAGAGCGTCTTTTTTTGCAGGGAGTGCCAGGCGGACGTCCAAGTGGCCGAGCATGTCACAGGTACCACAGTGGAAGACGATTTCACTATCTACTGGGATTTTGTCAACGGCACATGTGGCCACTGTGTCAAGGACTGGAGCCATTAATAGGTGATCGAAATGAGCGAAGAAGTCGAGCTGCCAAGCCAGTTCACCCACAGCGTCAAGCTGTCCGACACGGCCAAGGGCCTGAGAATCGACGTGCACGTATACGCGAACGACAAGATCACTGCCCTGAAGGAAGCTTTTGCTCTATATCAGGGAGCAAAGGAAGAGGCCGAGAACAGGAAGATCCCATTGGCACCGGTCGAGCTGAAGGGAGGCAGGAGTGAATAATGAGCGAACCAATCAAGGTTTTCGGCGACAGGGCCGAGCAGATCAAGGAAGGCGACACGTTCCGCGCAGTGGTCAAGTTCATAGAAGGCAGGAAGATGGTCATGCTGATGAAGCAGGAACGACCGGAGAGTGATTCCAGTTCTGAGCAGCCGAAGATTAATGCAGAGCCCAGTGAGAGCACGGCCATGAACAACAAAATGCGATTACTGACAAAGATCAGTGGCCGCCCAGCCGAAGCAATAATGAAGGAACTGCTTGGCAGCGAAGCATATTTTGAGTTCAAGGATGAAAGCAGGGACGACGGCCAGCCCGTAGTGGCCATATATGTAGAGGGGAACGGCAGCCCCATGGACAAGCTCGAAAACGTTGAGGTGGCAGAATAAGAGATGGCTACAAACAGAGACGAGAGGAAATACCTCACAACACTACAGGGCCAGCAGGCAGAAGCTATCCGTGAGGCCCTGAAACGCGGCAGTGGCCTCTCCTTTAGTGACGCAGACGGCGACGCGCTGTATGTCTACGAAGAAGAGTGAAAGCGGCCGCTTTGGCGGCTCGTATGTAGTCTGCGTCGAGTAACCTTCTTTTCCGCTGGCTGCTGCCGTCGCTTCCACTGGGATACCTGCTGGTGGGATATACGGTCGCTCTTCCTCTTGCTCTTCGCTTCCTTCTAGTGGTGGAGGCGGCGGGAGTTCTGCTAAAGTCATTTTAGCACGGGTTTCAGCGCCTTTCTTTCCCGCTTCCCTCTTTTTGGAATCCTTGCTTTCTTCTGGCAGGTTCGCCCAGATTGTCTGTTCAGTCCACAACCCGGCGCAATCTCTCATTATCTTCTCCTTTGCCGCCTTGGGTGTATACCACTCGTCAAGAAGAGCGCGGTAGAGCTTGGGCACGTACTCTGATGCCAGCACCTTCACCTTCTCCTTCAGTTCTGACAGTATGCGGTCGTATTCGCTCATTTCTGATGGCCACCCCCCTCCGGCTGTTTTGGACGATACATGAAGAGTGACCAGCAATCTTAAATCCGGCGGTGGCCGTAATGCACTGGTTCTTTGCACTCTAGAGTCTCCAACTAGAATTATAGCTAGTGTAAACCTTTCTAGGGCGGGCAATATATCGACCTTAAATTAGATGCGATCTACTCTGGCATATTCAGAGGAAGGATGTGGCTGTTGTCTGGTGTTACTGACGATGAGGGAAACTACACAGGGGTATTCAGGCGCGGAGCAAGGGGTACTATTGACATCATTGCTGACATACTTTTACTTTGTACTACTTGGAACAAGAGGACCAGGATAATGTACAAGGCTAACCTGAGCCACCAGATGCTCAAAGTCTATGTCTGGCACCTGGTCGAGCTTGGGCTGCTTGAGGAGTCAGAGGACATGAAGTTCAGGACTACAGAGAAGGGGAAGGTATTTCTTTCGCACTACCAGCACTTGTCAAGGCTGCTGATCGGTCTGAACGATCATCATCGTCCCTTTGTCCCACAACAGGATGAGTAAAAGGGCAATCCGTAAAATTTTTTGCAAATGCGCACTAGGTCTTTTTTGCGCGCCTGAGCCACTGTATGATCCCATACGTTATGCTTGACGAAAACGCCACGATCAGACTTGCAATGCCTAGGTCGATCATTGCTGTTGGAGGCATCATTGTGTCTGCTAGCGATGCATAGTTATTATCGCTTTTGGAACTATTTTCTGATTAGTGCAGCAATACAGTCGTGGCATATCTCGTAGCAGAGTGCATGATGACAGGCGACTGGAAGACAAACATGAGTATTGCTATTGCCAGTGTAGAGGACTTTGCGAAATCCTGAAGGTACTTTTTTAACTCGCTGTAGCGGTTCCTGATTGTCACTTCTGTGACGCCGGCGGCAATTGAGAGCTCTTTTTGTGTCTTGACCTCGCCTGCATGCATGCAGGCGATGTAGAGGACAGTTGCAGCGATGCCCATTGGCCCCTTGCCTGCAGATATCTGCATGGCGACGATTTCGCGCATTATCTTTACGGCAATCCTCTTTGTTTTTTCGCTGACGCCAACCTTGTTTGCAATCCTAGTGATGCACCTTGCGTGATCCACTGTCGGGATTTTTGGGTCAAACATGCGCACCAACATCCTGTAATCGCGCGAGATTTTTTTGCGTGCAACATTGCTAGCAGTGGCAATTTCGCTCAGCGTCCTTGGGTTCTCCAGCTCACGGCAAGCAAGATAGACTGAAGCGGCAAGGACCGATGACACAGTTCTTCCTTTTATCAGACCCAGTCTGCTTGCCTTACGGTAAAAATACGCCGACTTTTCCACTATTGCATCTGGGAGCCCGAGGCTCTCCTTCAGGTGCTCAAGCTCGGGCAGTGCCTGTTTAAGGCTTCTGTCGTTGGCTGCCTGTATCCTGAAATCCCACACTCTTATCCTGTTGAAATTCAGCCCGTTTGCCTTGCTGTTGCCTATGGATGTGAGCAATCCTTTGTTGTAGCGGGCAAGCGAAGTGGGAGCGCCCGTCCGGCTCTTGCGGTAAAACTCATCGACGCTAAAAGCGCGCCAATCCTGTACGGCCGGGCTTTCGACCCTGTCAATCACTATTCCGCAGCGGCTGCAAATGACTTCGCCACATTCATGATCTGTTACCACGACCTCGTTCTTGCATGCAGAGCATACAACCGACGCTTGCATTGAGGTGCTGTTCAATAGCGAGCTTGGCACCTATAAACTCTTGTTCGGATTCTACTAGCAAATTTGTAATCAAGTGTCGACGAAGCGAAAGTCTTCCTTGACGGTCACCAGCACCACATGTGTGTTGGTGCGCTCAACATACGGCAGCGACAGGTCCTTTTTCACGAAATTGGAAAGCTCTGCGCGGTTCTTGAACTTAGCTATTATGGTCATGTCTGTCAGCCCGGTAATGTCGTATACTGCACACACGTTTGGGAACTTGGCTATCTGCCTTTCAAGGTCTACTATCTTGCCCTTTGTTGCCGTGATGTCTATGATAGCCGTCAGATCGTATCCAAGCTTTTCATGATCAAGCAAAGCAGAATATGACTTGATTATGCCCTCTTTTTCCATCTTGGAAACCCTTGCAAGGACGGTAGGAGGCGAGACCCCGATATCCTCGGCCACCTTGCGGTACGACATTCTGGCATCATGCAATAACCTCTTTAGTATCTTTACATCTGTTTGATCCATGCGTATCATTAATGTAATAAATTAACAAATATAAAGTATTATCTTTTGGCACTTGTCAAATATCAGCAATTTAGATGCTATACCTTATATTTTACAAGCTGTAACAATACTCTATGACACTAAAGGATTCGCTGGAGCACAGCGCAGACAGGATGGGGTTTGAAGATGCCGAGTTTATTCTGATAAGGTACACCGACGTTCCCGGCAGGTTCTTGGCAAAATACATTGCCAGCGACAGTGGAGAATACCTGCGAAGTGGCGTCGCGGTAGACGGCTCGTCAGTCAGGGGCTTTGCCAAGATAGACGAGTCTGACCTTTTGCTGGTTCCTGACAAATCAACCTTAAGGCCGGCGCCAATATCAAACTATAAGGTTGCCACAGTAATTGCTGATGTGCATGAAGGCTTTGGAAGGGGCAGGCTGATCAGAGACCCGCGCCATGTCTCGCAGCTCATAGAAGAGCACCTTGCCCGCGAAGGGCTGTCTTGCCAGATAGGCCCCGAGGTAGAATGCTTTGTCTTTGACGATATTGTCTTTGGTGGCAAGAGCGGACCAGAGATCCTGTCGGCAGAACGTGCTGGCAAGTATCACATCAGGAGAAAGGGCGGCTACGACGCCCCGCCGTTCCAAGACTCGCTCGTAGAATTGAGGTTCGAGGTAGCCGAGATCCTGAAAAAAAATTACCTCATCAAGGTCACAAATCTGAACCACGAAGTTGCAAGCAGCGGCCAGATCGAGATCAACTTTATGCACAGCACGCTTACAAAGGCAGCCGACAACGTGCAGGTATACAAGGACACTGTCAGGAACGTTGCCAAAAAGCACGGCAAAATTGCAAATTTTATGCCCAAACCTGTCTTTGACGAAAGCGATCCGAGTAGCAGCGAAAGCGACAACGGCTCAGGAATGCATGTCAGCACCAGCCTGTGGGACGGCGCAAGCAACATCTTTTATGATGCAAGCGACGGCTATGCAGAGCTCAGCCAGACAGGGAGGTACTTTATCGGAGGAATTCTGGACCACGCGCGTTCGCTTGCGGCACTAGTCGCCCCAACAGTAAACTCGTACCACAGGATGGTCCCCGGCTTTGAGGCGCCAATCTACGCGGCGTGGTCAAGGGGCAACAGGTCGGCAGTCGCGCGTGTGCCGGTGAACGACAGGAACAACGTCAAGTCAAAGCGCATAGAGTTCAGGGCACCGGACCCGTCTGCCAACCCGTACCTTGCTTTCTCGGCAATAGTGGCCGCAGGGCTTGACGGCATGAGAAAAAAGATCGAGCCAGGAGATCCGGTCAACGAGGACATTTATAAGATGCCCGACCACGTCAGGAGCAGCCTAGGGATAAGGTCGCTACCGGGCAGCCTGCAGGAGTCGCTTGAAGCGCTGAAAAGCGATCATGATTACCTAAAGCCATGCTTTCAGGGCGATCTGCTTGAAACATATGTTGCGCTCAAGCAGGAAGAGATTGCATATGCAGGCAGATCAAAGGAGCGGCAGTTCATGCTTTACTATGACGTCTAGCTGGATGGTGGCTTCTTCTCTCCCGGCGTCCTCGGCATAGAGCTCACTATCGACTCTAGCTCCGTTATGAGATCCTCCACCTGCTTGATCTCGGTCAGCGGTCTGACTGTTCTGTTGACAAGTGGCATCGACGGCAGCAGGAACAGGGTCTGCTGGAGCTCTTCGTTGGATGCCACGTCCAGAACCATTATGCCTCCCGGCGAGTCTGCAAACGCGTAGGCAAACTTGAGCTTGCCCTGCTCTTTCAGCTCGCGGTAGATGCTAAAAGTCTGTTGCAGCATCTTCATCTGGGCCACTGCAAGATCCGGCGACACGAATTCCAGCTTGACGGCATCTATTACAAGATACAGCATGCAGGACAGATGCGCGCCCATCGGGATAAGCTTATCGCCGGCAGGAATAAATTATCTTGTTCCAGATCTTTTTTACTGGAATGTCGACTGAATCACTGCGCAAAGATCACCACCTGATTGAAAAGATGCTCAAGGCGCTTGACACGACTGCAGCGCTGCTGAAGAGCGGCAAAACCATTCCTGCGCCGATCCTTGACCAGATGATCGATTTTACAAAGAACTTTACGCTAGTGTGCCACCACGGCAAGGAGGAAGACTCGCTCTTCCCGGCGCTTGAGAAGAGCGGGATGCCAAGGGAAGGCGGCCCCATAGCAAGGATGCTATTTGAGCACGAAGTGACAAAGCAGCTGGCGTCAAAGCTCGAAGAGTCTGCCAAGATCTACCTGCAGTCAGGCAGGGCTGATTCGCTGGTTGCCGACATCAAGGGCTACATCGACCACGTGGCCCTGCACCTTGCAAAAGAAAACCACCGGCTGTTCATGATGGCAGACATGATCCTGCAGGGCAAGGCCGACCAGATCAACAGGGACCTTGCCCGGTCTGAGGAAGAAAAGCTGAAAGAGCTTGGAAAAACAAGGAGTCATTATGAAAAGCTAGTAAGTGACATCGAGTTAGGTCTTGCCTAGCAGCAAGATTTCTATAAGGTTGCGCCGAGCTAGACGGCTGTTGGGCAGAGAAGCCGAGATAGACAAGATGCTCAAGGAGCTCCACGCCTCGTATCTGAAGGACAACGAGCATGACGAAGGCGACCTCATTTACTACAGGATCAACTACCGGCTTGCAGATACCTTTGGCATGACAAGAGAAGAAGCCGAAAGGCTGCACTCTGGTTACCATGTGGGCAACCCCCGGCATATCTCGCAAGGCTTCTGCGAGAAATGCGGCAGTATGGTGACCATAATCCCCGTGATTTACGGTATACAGGAAAGCGACATGGAAAGAATGAAGGCCGCGGAAATGCAGGGCCGGCTCATTATAGGCGACATGGCCACCGTAAGGCAGGGATCAAAAGTAGCGATGTTTGGCTGCAAGGAGTGCAGAACCCTTTTGTCAAAGTACGGCACGCTCTAGTCGAAAAGGTTATTGCCCCATTTCAATGATAAGCATCATAGTGCACAACCCTGTCAACACTTTCATTTCATTTGGGCTATTGATCGCAATAGTCGGAGGATCGTTCTACTATGTCTATGCCTTGGCTCCCAGAGGCCCATGGATGGGCATCATGGATGGGGCTTTTATTACACCAGGAGCAGCCCAAGCAATAGGGTTGGACGAAGATCATGGTTTTTTGATATTCGTAATTGCACCATCAAGTCCAGCCGCCAAAGTAGGACTGCAACAAGCTGACGACGAGGTAGTCATAGGTGGACAGAGAATACCAGTTGGCGGAGACATTATTGTCAGCATGGATGGAAGACAGATCAACGGAATCGATGACATTTGTAGTGTCTTGGAGCAAAAGCAGGTCGGAGATAATGTCAGGATTGGTATAAACAGAGACGGCAGATTGCAGGAAGTCAATTTGATACTTGAAGAAGCGCCGCCAGGAGAAACTTCTGACTGCTAAGATTTAGGATATCTTTGACATGTGCAGCCTGTTGAGCCCTTCAAGCAGGTCCCTGACCTGATCGTGCGTTGGGTTCAGGTTCTTGATTTCTTTAATCTTTACGTTCAATTGTGCAAGCTGCTCGTAGATTCCCTTATCCTCCAGCAGATCCACAAGCGTGTCCAGCTCGAATGGCTTTTGCAGCAGTTCCACGATCTGCTTCAGCTGCTTGACAGAATCAACAAGAGTTTCGTTGACATAGGCTGATGCAAATATTATCCTCTGGCGCGGGTTTGCGGCCAGTATGCGCTTTGCGACTTCCATCCCATCCATCTTAGGCATCCGGTGGTCAAGCACCACGGCGTCAAAGGGCATAGCCTGCTTTTGCAGCTCTTTCATGTAGACATTGAGACACTCTTCGCCGTTGGCAGTCGTTACAACGTGGTGATCCTTGTCTTCTAGGGCCAGTTTATACTGAAGTAGTATATCCTGCTCATCCTCGGCTATGAGAATCTTCACAGGTTCTCTGATCAAAGCATCTTGTATTTAGTATTTGTTGTGTAATTTTTTATAATGTGTCCGTGAGGCAGACTGCGGCATAGTTAATACCGCCTCACGCTAACTATCTGTGTGGGAAGCAAGATTGTCACCGAGCCGCCTGGCCCGGCCGCTAGGCGCATAATAGACGTCATGAAGAGAAACTGCTACGACTCGACTTTTACGTACCCGCTCGTGATCGCAGACGGCAATGGTTCGTTCCTGCACGATGTCGATGGGAACTCGTTTCTTGATTTTACTTCAAACATTGGCTCATGCCCGCTCGGGTACTCGCACCCGGAGATAATGCAGGTCTTGGCTGAGCAGGCAAAGAACGGCGCGCACAAGATAGCAGGACAGGATTTTTACTGCAAAGAACATGCCGAGCTGTCAGAGCGCATGATATCAATACTCCCACAGGGGTTCAGGACATTTTTCATAAACAGTGGGGCAGAAGCAGTCGAAAACGCGATCAAGATAGCATACAGGAAAATGTCAACAACCACTCCTTCATCGCTGCCTGGAGTGTCATGCGTCAACGCCTTCCACGGCAGGACACTTGGCGCGCTTTCTTTTACGTTCAGCAAGCCGGTGCAGAAGAAAGGCTACCCCGAACTGCCAGTCCTGCGGATAAAATTCTGCACGAGCGATTCTGACGCAGAAATAGACGCTGCAGAAAGGCTGCTGGCAGAGAACAAGGTCGCGTTCATACTGAGCGAAGTGGTGCAGGGAGAAGGCGGCTACAACGTCGCAAGCAAAAAGTTCATCCAGAACCTCCGCAGGTGCGCCGACAAATATGGCGTGCCGCTCATTTTAGACGAAGTCCAGTCAGGAATGGGGCGGACTGGCAAGTGGTGGGCGTTTGAGCACTATGGCGTCAAGCCGGATATAATGAGCGCGGCCAAGGCGTTGCAAGTAGGTATAGCGGCATATGACAGCAGGCTTGACCCCGGCGAGCAGGGCGCGCTTTCAAGCACGTGGGGCGGTGGCAGCAGGATCGACATGGCAGTTGGAGCCAAGATAATCGAAGTCATCAGGAAAGACAGGCTGCTTGACAATGCGGCTGCTATGGGAGTCAAGCTCAAGAAGGGACTGCAAGAGCTTGCAGGAAAAGGTGGCATGATTGATGTAAGAGGTCTTGGGCTGATGATAGGTCTCGAGTTTGACAGCAAGCAGAACAGGGATGAGAGGCTGGCGAGGGCCTTCAAGAAGGGACTGCTGTTGCTGCCAGCCGGCCAGAAGGCGATGCGGGTGATACCGCCGCTCACAGTGACCGAGGAGGAAGTTCAGGAGGGGCTTGGGCTGATGAGACAAGTGCTGTCGGGCTAGGGACCCTTGTATTCTACCACCGAGAAAAATGCGTTTTTGCCCGATTCGTCAAAGTTTAGGTTCGGGGTGAGGATGCGCATCATTTTACTTTTGGCAGCCTCTGCAACCTTCCAGATGAAGCCGTTTGGCAGCTGGATCCTTGTGTCCTGTTCTTCTCCTGTCACCGGATTTTTGAAACTTTCAATCCGGACATCGATTATTCCGGGTACTGAAAAGCTGCTTTTCTTACCATCTATCTTGGCGGAGATGTCCACGAATTGCGGCTCTAACATGTACTTGAACGTATTTGCAAATATTGCAAATGAACCTTCGCCCTTGGCCTTGCCTGAAAAGATGTTTACTATTGCCTTTCTCTGATCCTCAGTGGCCTTTTTGCCAATGAATAATTGCATAGTGCCGTTTCCTTCATGGATGGCTTTTGGCCAAGACGCGGCATAGATCACGTCAATGCCGTCAAGCTTGGTATTGCCATAGCTGCCATTTTTGATATGGTAGAGCACAAGTGCTCTGCAAAACCCGTATGTTGGAAAGCCGTTAAAGTTGCAAGGGCATCCGTAATCGCAGTTGCATGTTTCGACATAATCTGCCTTGATGTTCCATTTTGGAATCTGGACAGTTGACATGATGCATGTCGATATGGCAAGGAATGCTTTAAGATTTGCGAAATATTTTCAATACGCCCGATACTCATCGCCAAGCATCTGTGACGCTATCTTTAGCTTGAGCACTTCGTTTGCCCCTTCGTAGATCAGAGTCGCCCGCGAGTCCAAAAAGTGCCTAGCCACCCTTGCGGTCTTGCGGTAGCCAAACGAGCCAAACACTTGGACGGACCTATTTGCGGTCTCAAAGGCGGAGTTGCTTGCATGTAACTTGGCAATCGCCGCCAATGCGTCAGCCTCCCTTCTGAGCTGTGAGTACTCTTTGTTGCCCCTGCCAAGCTTTGACGACCTGTCGTCCGACTTGATACCTTCAACATAATCGTGCAGCTTTTGCCTTGCTATGGCCGCCCTGTAGACCAGCCAGCGCGAGCTTGCGATGCTGGTTGCGATCATTGCGATGTGGTCCTGTATCAGCTGCTTTTTTGCAAGCGGCAAGCCGTGCTGCTCCCTTGCCTTTGAATGCGCTACGCACTCTTGCAGGCAGTCCTCCATGACGCCCACCGCACCGGCCGCCACACTGAGCCGGCCGTCAATGAGCGCGCTATAGGCGATGTTGAGTCCCTGCCCCTTCTTGCCAAGCAGGTTCTTTTTTGGGACAATGCAGTTGTCAAAATGAATTTCTGCATTCTTGACTGTGAGCAGGCCCATCTTGTTTTTCATTTCTTCTGTCCTGAGTCCCAGCGAGTCGCGCTCGACAATGAATGCAGAAATTTTGCCGCTGTCAGGGTCTTTTGCATATGTGGTCATGACCTTTGCAAAAGTGCCGTTCCCGATCCAGTGCTTCTTGCCCTTCAGCACATAGTGGTCGCCCTTGCTTTCAAATTTTGTGGTCATTGAAGAAGGGTCGCTCCCGGCTGCCGGCTCTGTCAGCGCAAACGCCATTATGCTTTTGCCGCTCGCCGTGTCGGGCAAGTACTCTTTCTTTTGCTCTTCGCTTCCCCACCCCTGAATGACCAGCTGGCCTATCGAGGTGTGCGCAGAAAAGAATGTCCGCAGCGAAGCCCCTTCCTGCCCGATCCGCTCTATGGCAAGCGCATAGGTGAGCATGTCGTACCCAAGGCCTCCGTACTTTCTTGATACTGGGCAGCCAAGCATTCCTATCCTGCCAAATGTTGGCACGACTTGATCGTTGAGCCTTTCCTCAAGGTAGCATTTTTCCTCATGGGGCCGTATTGATCTGCATGCGCTGTCGACCTTTTGCAAAAACCTGTTCTGATCGGGGGAAAGTTCAAAGTTCATCTGAGACAGGTTCGAGTAAGACATGCTGAATGATCTGCTGCGAGTAGGTATAAAAGCCAGCCTGTCAGCATGAACCGCATGAGATTTGAGGATTTTGCAGTTGGCCAGACCTTTGCCGCATCGATAACAATAACCAAGACAGATTTTGACAATTACATTTCTTTTGCCCGGACAAAGAACGTCCTGCTTGAAAACTCGCAGTTGGCAGAAAAGGAAGGCATTAAGGGCACCATGCTGCCGGGCGGATCAATAATAGCGCGCCGAAGGAGAAATGACGCGCCTGCAAGCTTTTTCAGACTGCGTCATGCTGCTCTATGGCATGGACGGCGGCCCCACTTGGAGCAACCGCAACACTAGGTCTCTAGGCGAGGTCTATGCAGGGGAAGAGCTTGAAGTGAAATACATTGTTTCAGAAAAGAAGGAAGACAAGGGCTACGGCATACTTGCAATCGACTTTGAAATAAGCATGGTCAGGGACAAAAAGCTGGTAATAGTTTCGCACAAGAACCTCTACAGGATAAAGAGGTTGAGTCCGGGCAGTCATAGCTGAAACCCGCGCTTGACCATATAGGAAGCTAGAAGAATCTCCTTAGGAATCCTATGGTTCCTCCGCCTCCCAAGAGGTCTCCCCCTATGTAAAGCCCTATTGCTGCTGCAAAAGTTAGCACCCAGACCAGCTTGTTCCATGCAAAAATCTTTTGGCCATCCAACCCCATGAAAGGTATTAGGTTAAAGAAGGCAATGAACCCATTAAAGCGCACGCCTGCCAACAGGATGGAATTTTCAGAGCCGGTGGCTGTCAGCAACAAGTAAGAAACAAGGAATCCTGTCCCCATTGCTAAGTTGGTCAGAGGCCCTATCCACGAAACCCTGCCGCTGCGGCTCTGGCTTAAGTTGCCGCTGACCCAGACCACGCCGGGCGCTATGAACTTGAATGGAAGAATTGGGAGTGCCGAGATTGCCGTGATCACTGCTCCAAAGAGCAATACCCTGAACTCCGCCCATGCCCTGTAGAACTGGGCAAGAAACTTGTGGCCAAGCTCATGTATGATAAATGCGCTGATAAAGATAGTGATAAGTTCCCACCTGACAAAACCGGATCTGAATGGAAAGCCGTAGATGGACATGCCCACAGCAGTCACAAGTGCAGTCGCTATCGCGAGGTGGAGAACCTCAGTCTTTGAGAATCTCAGGTAGATCATGTCATATAGCGCAGACCTGATTCGTTCATGTGGCATGCCAGCCCTTTCATGTATGTGCTCCAGAAATTCGCGGTCCCTTGCCGGCTGCTCAAGGTAGTCCTTCATGAATACGCAGTCGTGGTTTGGAGGAAGCCGGTGGACAGAACAGAACGTACCCTTGCAGTAGCGGCATTTGAACGGGATTGCCTCATCAGTGCCACAAAGGTCGCAGCGCATTTAATGCACATTGTTATACGTTGTAATCATTATTAAATCAAGATGCCCTAGTTGTTGCCCTTGCGGTCTTTTCCTTTGTTTTTATCGTCGTCATCAACATCTATGACCCTATCTAGCAGATCAAGCACGCGTTTTGGAAGTATATCCTGCAGTTCCCGCTTGTCTGTTTCGTCGCTGCTGTCCTGATCTTCATTTTCCTGTTCGTTAGGCTCGGTAGGCGGGGCTTGAGAATTATCTTCAGCGCTCTGATCACTTGAAGGAAGATCGTCACTGGATTCCTCCTCAGAATCAGGGTCGTTTCCGGTCAAGTTACCAGAGATGTCATTGGTATTGTTGACATCATACGCGGGTTGCTCTTGTTCAGCACGCGGGATTTCCTTTTCGACCTCGGCTGTCGTATTATTGACACCAGATGGCTCTTCTTTTACCTCCGCAGTACTATTGATATATTCAATCTTTTCAGTGAACGCCAGTTCGTCAACGATCTCTTCTACAATTACTGGCATTTCCTCCGGCTGTAGTGCCACTTCGTCTACTATGCTGGCTGCCTCGTCAGGAGCCGGGCTCTCAGAGGACGCATAAGCAAGCAATATCACCGAGCCGGCAATGGTCCCTACAACGGCAAGGGCAATAATCAGGCCGCGCAGGCTCTTGTCCCCGTTATCACTTTCCTTCGGGCCGCCGCTGCTGTTCTTGCTGCCAGCCATTAACAGAATAAAATTGCTTTCAAAGTTTTTATTGCATACCGCCAGTGGAATCTGGAAGATTCATACGGTCAACTGTACTAGGAAACCTTTAATTCTGACCGACTTGCACAACGCGTATGAACGATCAGGTTTCTCCAGAACCTATTTTCCAGATGGCAACAGCCTATTGGGTTTCAAAGACCCTGATGGCGGCGGTTGAATTCGAGCTCTTTACCAAAATTTCCAATAGATCCGTCACACTAGAAGAGTTGCAAAAGGTGCTTGGGATGACAGCCCGGCCGGCGGATGTGTTCGCCACCGCGCTTGTATCACTTGGGCTGCTAAACACATCAAAGGACGGCAGGGGCGGCAGGTTATTTTCTAACTCGCCACTTTCAGCCACCTTTCTTGACAGAAACAAGCCAAGCTACATGGGTGACATTATCTCAATGTTTGACAAACGCCTGTACAACATGTGGGACAAGCTGCCGCAATGTCTTCTCACTAACAAGCCGGCTGGCGGGAGCGGTGAGGAAATGTTTGGTCAGGCCAGATCGAACCAAGCCACTGAGCAGATGCAAAAGTTCACTCATGCAATGTATGGGGTAAGCGTGGGGCCGGCAATGGCGCTTGCCAAGGTGTTTGATTTTTCAAAATATGATAGCTTGATCGACATTGGCGGCGGATCAGGGGTATATGCAATACAGGCCGCGCAAGCAAACCCCTGCCTTTCAGCCACCATCGCAGACTTGGCTCCGGTGTGCCAAGTTGCCGACGAATACATCCGGCGCTTCAACCTGCAGGGCAGGGTCAAGACCAAGGTTCTTGATTTTTTCAAAGAAGATATCCCGACTGGATACGACGTGGCGCTCTTGTCCCACATTATACACGACTGGAGCGAGGAGAAAGATGTCAGCTTGTTGAAAAAGATCTATGGTAGCCTGAACAGTGGCGGCGCAGTCATAATAAGCGAATGGCTTCTTGATGATGAAAAGACAGGCCCCGCGTTTGCGGCGCTGATGGGCATGAACATGATAATAGAGACTGAAGGTGGCAGGAACTATTCGTTTGCAGAAATATCTAAAATGCTTGCTTCTGCAGGATTCAGCAAGATTGAAAAGCGACCATTGCTGGGCCCTGCAAGCGTCGTAATAGGGTATAAACGCTAGCCTTCAAAGGGCATCTCGCGCAGCTGTGTGTGGCCCGATTCTTTTTTGTGGTCACTTGCATCCAACTTGAACAGAAAGACCGTCTTGCATTCCGTGCAAAAATAGATCCTGTCAAGTTTTTCTACTGTTACCCCCGCTATCCCCGCTGGCAACATTATTATTCATATTTCTCTGTGCCATTAAAGCTATAAGCGCTGTGGGTTAACAATATAGACACACAATAGGAAGAATCTTTACCTTACCAAAGCCGTTTCATTTCCAAGGGCAATCAAGCACTTTTTAAAACCCCGATATGTAGATATCATGGGAGGCATGGACAGGCTGCAAAAGATCCTTCTCATCGCCTTGGTTTCAACGTCGGCCGGAGCTTGGGTTGTGTCTCAGGCGTTTCAAGCAGACATGATGAATGCCATGGCCGCGCCTCAAAGCGCCCTATCTGTCTCGCTTTTTGTGGCAGTCTGGACGGCGGGGATGGCGGCAATGATGTTCCCGGCCATATCGCCGGTCGTCCTGCTGTACAACAGGCTTGCCAAGAACAGCGATAGCAATGCAACCTTGCTAGTCGAAGGCGGCAAGGGACCCTACTCGGTCAAGATGGTGCTGTTCATTGGCTGTTACCTTGCAGTGTGGGCCCTAACAGGTCTTGTGCTGCTGCTTGGTTGGTCGCTGCTCTTGAACAGTGCGATTGCGGCCACAGGGCTGTCAAGCATCATTTACGGCTCGATACTGGTGGCTGCCGGCGCATACCAGTTCAGCCCGCTCAAGGCAAAGTGCCTTGGGTATTGCGAGTCACCAATGAGCTTTTTCATGAGGAGGTGGAGGAACGGGACCCTCGGCGCGGTGACTATGGGGACATACCACGGCTTGTACTGCCTTGGATGCTGCTGGTCGTACTTTTTGTTGATGGTGGCGCTTGGGTGGATGGACATACTGTGGATGGCGCTCTTTGCCGGGATAATCTTTGGAGAAAAGATGTGGTCGCGCGGGATATGGATTGCAAGGGCGGCAGGAATCGGACTTGCAATTGCAGGCGGGATAGCTGCGCTTGGCATGATAGACATTTCCGGCTACGGCGCCATGACCTCTGATCAGGGAATGCAAGAACCCAGTTCCATGCAAGATCGAATGGAGGACAGCGGCATGCAGGATCAGATGTCTGACGGCGGCATGGACATGTAATCAAGCATTGTCTTTTGCATCTTGATCTGGCCTGCCTCTTCATTTATCGAAACTAGGTTTGTCACTTTTAGCCCGACCTTTCTGACTGCAGGAGCAGAGTCGTCAAGAGAAAACCTGCCGAGCAGCTGCTCGATTACAGAGGATATGCTTTCTCGCTTTGCCTGCAGGTCCGTAAACGACATTTCACGTGTCTCTATGGTAAAGTCGCTCCTTACCAGCTTGACCCCCACTGTTCGGAACATGTAGCCGCGCCTGACAAGCCTGTCATAGATCTCGTCCACTAGCTCGCTTAGGTAAACAAGTATTCTGTCCCTGTCGCGCGTGAACTCGTCCAAAGTGTGCTCGGTGCTCAGCGAAACGTGCTCTTCCCTTGGCTGGACCGCCTCGTCATCTGAGCCGTTTGCAACCCTCCACATCCACAGTCCGTTCCTTCCGAACCTCTCCATCAGCTTTTGCACGTCGCAGGCCGCCAGCTGGCCTATGGTCTCAACACCGACCTTTTTCAGCGCCTGCTGCTTCTTGGGCCCGATCCCCGATATCCTTCCAACTTCAAGCGGCGCAAGAAATTTTTCCATCTGCTGCGGGTGCACTACCGTCAGCCCGTCAGGCTTTTTGAAATCTGACGCTATTTTTGCAATGGATTTTGACGGCGCCACCCCTATGGAGACCCGCAGGCCGCACTGCTCCATTACAGCCGCCTTGATCCTTGCGGCATATTCGTAAGGGTCGGCAGCTGCGCTCTTGGTGCAGTCAAGGAACGCTTCGTCTATGCTGGCCTGCTCCAAGGCGTCTGCAAACTGCTCAAGGACTCCCATCACCTTCTCCGAGACCTGCTGGTAGTACGGGATGTCAACCAGCCGGAGCACCAAGTCAGGGCAGAGTGCGAGCGCCCTTGTAAGCGGCATTGCAGATCTTACGCCGAATTTCCTCGCTTCATACGAGCAAGAAGAAACAACTCCCTTTGTTATCCTGTCTCTCTTCTGGTCTGTCATTATCACCGCATGGGGCTTGCCTGCAAGCGCCGGCTCGCGCAGCTCTTCGCATGAAGGGTAGAAGGCGTTCAGGTCAACACACATCACGACCCTGCCTGTCCAGGGCTCCTTGCTTGGAAGCAACGGTGCAGGGAGCGGGCCGGCGTATTTTCTTTCTGGCAGGCCCAGCATCTTGAGCACTTTGTTGGCCCTGTCAGGACTGTCGACTGTGATGGCTGTAAATTCGAGCTGCTCCTGCCCGGCCTGCTCTTTTACTTTGTCGATCAACGCTTGGTCGTTGCTGTTGCCTCTAGACAAGTGCAGGCAGACAAAATCAGAGGTGACCACAGGGTCGAAGTGCCTATCCGACCACATGATGGCAGCGCCATGCCTTCTCAATATGTTGTATGTGATGTCCTGAAACCATGAGGCGTTGCCAAACTCTACTACTGCAGAATACCCGTGGTACACGCACGTGCCAAGGAGCTTGTCAAGCCATTCCCTGCCCTCCAAAAGTTTCAGCGTGGCAGGCACCTGCAGCACCACCGCAAGTATCTTTTCTTCTATCGCTGCAAGCCCCTCTAGGAACTGCCCAAGCAGGTTGCAGTCCGTTGTCTGCCTTGGCACCCTGACTATAAAACGGAAACCGTCGGGTGTTTCTTGCGCCCACCTCTTTAGCGCGCGGCTCTGTGTGGCTTGTACACTGACTGAAACAAGGTCAAAGACGCGAGAGTAATAAGCAAGGTAGTCCTGCGGCCCGAGTGTGTTGGGGTAAAAGCAGGAAACCCAGCTACCATACCTCCAGCCAGAACACCCGACAAAATATTTTGTCAAATATCGCCAAGCTTAGGACTAGTGAATATAATAATCACTGCAGCACTAGCCAGAGAGGGGGAGACTCTCGATATCGGTCAGCCTGTTCATGTCTATGTTGGCAGGGACCTTTTTCCTCTCTAGGCTCTCCACCTTTGGGTGGCATGAGTAGCAGTAGCCACACAGGAAGCAAATATGGGGCGACCTCTTGTCGCACCACCGGCAGTAGCTGTACTTTAGCTTGAGGGGCGAGAGGAATTCGTGCACATAGGTAATTGCCGAATCCAACTAAAAGACCTTATGAAGCCGCGACCTATGACAATATACTATATGTCATAAATCGCCAAAATTTTTACAATTCTTCTATCCTGAAAATGATGCTTTTATAGACATATGCCGAATAGGCTGATGCAGGGACATGGGAGAGAGCAAGGACGATTTTTTGGAGAGCTTTTGCAAAGGAGTATTGGAGAAGGATCACTTTATCCGGTTCGCCGGCATTTCCAACCATTTTGGGCACCTGATAGCGACAGCATACAGGAAAGACCTAGTCCCGCTCATGACCCATGAAGAGACAGCCCGCTATGCTGTCCAGGCAGCGATCCGCGCGGCCACAAGGGAGACATTTGAAACAAAGATCGGCGAGCTGCAGTTCTCGATAAGTAGGTACGGCAGGTTGGTGAGAGCAACCATCCCGATCAAGTCCTCAGGCAAGAACAAGTTCCTTCTGCTGCTTTCATTTGACGTCGACGCCGAGGCCGACTCAATAATCAATAAAAAGATCCTGCCCTACATAGCTGAAAACAAGGATTATTTCATGTGATGGAATATCAGGGCATTAGGTCCAGCGCCATCTTTAGCTCTGCTATTTCCTTCTCCACAGCGATTCTGTCAGCTTCGTCATGGCACGCGCGCAAGAGCATTTCGCACGCCCCTATCTCGGCCAGCAGTATGTCCCGCTTGTCAAGGCACAGGCTGTGGAAGCCATCCATGAACTTGTACGCCACGCGTTTGTTCTTGTCTCCGCATGTGCGGGCCTCAATGAGCGTGTCTTCACCTTCTGTAATGTTCATGTCGTGCACCTCGTAGCAATCTGGAGCGGCCTGACGGTCAGCTTGTAGCCACACGATGGGCATCTGTCGGGACCATAACTCAGACGAGTAGCGCACCAAAAGCACGAATCACATATGACAAACTGCAGTTGGAATTTCTTGTAATCTTCAACAAGTAGATTCGGGGAAGGCATTTCCATTTAGGCTATAGAGGGCCATCTAATTAAAAAATAACGGTGTTGAATACTAGAATACTATTATGATGCATTCTAGCAGTACGGATTAGAACTATTTTTATCATACATTCTTCTACTACCACATAGATCGCATGAAGAAGCGCAGCAGCCCCGACATCATTGCGACGATCCTCGAAGCTGCAAACGGCGGCATAGGAAAGACGAGGCTGCTAACAAAGGCTAATCTCACCAGCACCCAGCTGAAAAAGTATGTAAATCTTTTACTAGAAAAACAGCTTCTTGCCCAGTGCCAGGACAGGAGCAGCAACCATGCGACGTACAAGACCACAGGGCTTGGACTGCAGTACCTTGCGCTGTACAATTCGATCAGATCAGTCACATACATCAACGCCTGATTCAAATACCACCCTCTTGTTCTACTACTCTGCATGACAGCAACACCAACCGGCAAGATACAGACAAAGTTTGGCGACATTTCGATAGAGTTCTTTCCAGACGCAGCCCCAAAGACAGTTGAGAATTTCATAAAGCTGGCCAAGAGTGGGTTTTACGACGGCCTGCTGTTTCACAGGATAGTCCCTGGGTTTGTGATACAGGGAGGCGACCCCAACACTAAAAGCGCGGCCAACCGGAGCAGATGGGGAACTGGCGGACCGGGCTGGACGGTAAAGGCAGAGTTCAACAAGAACAAGCATTCAAGAGGGGCGTTATCGATGGCAAGAGCACAGGATCCAAACAGCGCAGGTTCGCAGTTCTTTATCGTGCTCAAGGATGCCAACTTTTTGGATGGCCAGTACACTGTGTTTGGGCGCGTGACTGCAGGCATGGACGTGGTGGACAAGATAGCCGCCTTGAAATGTGACGCTGTCGACGCGCCGGTGGATGCTAACCAGGCAAGGATGATAAAAGTTACAGTCAGCTAGATCCGGCGATCATGGTCTTTATCATGGTCACCCATGCCTTTTTGTTCACGGCATCGCTTATGCCAAGCATCCTGTTCACCGCAAGACCATCATAGAGCGCAACGAGTGCTATGGCAAGGCTTGCGGCATCAACATCTTTTCTGAGAAACCCCTCGTCGATCTTGCTCTTGACTGCCTGCATGACGTGTTCATGTACCTTGACATGTAGCTCGTACATCGCCTTTTTCAGCTTTGGGTTGCGGGCTGATTCGGCCACCATCTCCAGCATCACCCTGTCGTTTCCCTGCTCGCGCCTGCGTATATTGTCATAGATCTGCTCAGCGTCTGAAGCGATGTTGTCCTTCCTTACAAAGAGCCCTGCATCCTCCCTATCGCTCTGCTGCATGTTGTGCTCGCAGATCGCCAAAAAGAGGTCTTCTTTGCTTTTGAAATAGAGGTATATCGTGCCCTTGCTCAGGCCGAGCCTCTTTGCGATATCTTCCATCTTTGTCCTGTCAAATCCAGTCTGGGCAAAACTGTCTATCGCGGCCCGGATTATCTTTTCCTTGACTTCGGCCTTGTACATGCTTGTAACCTTGGGCATATCATGACAACACCTTTCCGGATACCAATGCCATTTACAACCATCATGTGTCTAATAAGGATAACTGACCAGTCAGTCAGTTTAAAATATGCTACTCGCCCACAAGCACATCACCATGGTACTCGCGGTGATGCCTGTCCGCCTCCTCTTTGGTCAGGAACTCTTGTGCACAGTCCCTGCAGCGGAATGTGCCGGACTCGTATTCAGACATGTCCATATTTGTGAGAGGTGGCTAATATAGCTAACAGCAGCCAGTTTTATAATCAAGTTTGCCGTACAAGCTGCGAACATACGTGGGAATCGATTATGAATTCCTGAACTCGTTCTGCAAGAATGTCCTTGCAAAGGACAAGTCCATACGCTGGGCAGGGCTGGTCAACAAGAATGGCATCATACTGACCCAGGAGGTCAGGGAAGGCGTCAAGCTCCTTTTAACAGAAGAGGAGAACGAAGAATATGCAGCAACGGCCATTGCCCGGCAAAAGACAAGGGGCAAATTTGAATCCAAGATAGGCAAGATGGTCTATGCCTTTGGCAGGTATGACAGGCTCTTGCGGGCAACAATACCAATAAACGAGAACTATTACCTTCTTGTCACGTTCGACGTTGAAGAAAAGAATTTTGACTCTATTATAACTGGCAAGATAGTGCCATCAATAGCTGAGAACAAGAGCCGGTTTATCACGATGGATGACTCGATCTGATTACACACATAACCACATAATGCGCTCTTTGCAGCTCAAGTCTGACTGAAGACATCCCTCCGCACAGAGAATCTAGTAGAGAGCGCAGGCATTGGCGCGACATCTACGTTCATGCCATTGTTTGCAAATAGCCTGACCGACTCGTACATTTTGGTGGGCGCAATAGTGGCAGGTTACGGCCTTGCGCAGGCGCTTTCGTACACATACTTTGGCAAGGTCTACTACAGGAGGATGTTGCAAGCAGCAAGACGTTGATCATCAGGCTCGGCTACTTGATCTGCGCGGCAGTGTTCTTTCTTCACATGGTCGGTTTGACGGCCTTTCGCTATTTGCCATCAGGGTTGCGGCAGGCGTGGCAACAGGCATGTATGCAGGCGCGCTCATTGCCAAGTCATACGAATCAACTCAAGCTGGCAAATTCACACTGGCAGAGATAATCTCCTTTGGATCGCTTGGATGGTTTGCAGGAACCATGGGCACAGGCATCCTGAAAGAAGCGTTTGGAGGCGAGATCAATGTAGTGTTTGCCTTCATCGGTCTAATGCTCCTTGGAGGATTCTTCATATCACTGCTGATGGGACGTAACCCATAGAGAGATCCGGAAGTATGCGTGATAATTGAAAAGCCGTCAAGCGTTACAACCACGATGCAGCTCCTGCGGCAGAATAAAATAGCCTATAGCTCATTCTTCTTGCGCCAGCTTATGGCAAGCGCGGTATGGAGCATGTTCCCGATATTCCTTGGCTCAGGAGACATCGGGATTGGTGCGATCTATGCTACAAATGCAATTACGCAGTTTGTGTTCATGAATTAGTTTGGCAGGACCATTCACGCCAACTACTATAGGTCGATAGAGCTCGAAGCAATCCTATCTGCGGCAGTATTTCTGGCATACTTTTCTCTTGCAAAGCTACTTTCACGTATTTCCGATACAGCTCGTGCTTGGAGTTTCATGGAGCCTCCTTTACATGAGGTCACTGCTCTCTACTTGATAAGAACAAGGAAAAGGCTACCTCAAGCGCACTGCTATAATCCACAATAAACGTGGCCGCAATCATCGGTCCTCTGGCAAGCGGGATAATAGCAGAGAGGATAGGACTGCGCAATATCCTGTTCTTTGCGTTCCTCGCGACCTGTGGCTCATTTGCAATGTCAAAAGGGTTTGCGAGGCAGACAATTGTCGCCCAGAAAATGCAGGACTGAATTGGACAAGATCTGGATGCGATCTGGAAAAAACCGTTTTAATAATCACCCCTGATACGCGTCATATGAAGAAGGGTGTAATTGTCGCAATAATTGCGGCGGCCATAGTGGTGCCGGCAGGCGTTTACGCAATATCTCCGCTTTTCATAAACACTACGATAGACGAGCCAGTGCCTACCACAGACGACAAAATGAGGGAAGACAAGGCAATGGAAGATGTAGCCATGGCCGATAAAACAGGCGATATGATGATGGAAAAGAAATGATAGTATGATGGCAGGCATGGGCCAAGATGCGATGATAGAAAAGGAACTGGCGGACAACTTTGTCGGCGTCAATGACGGAATTCATAACGCCGAAGGAGTGGCCAAGGTGATCTACCTTGAAGATGGAAGCAATGTGCTGAGGCTTGAAGACTTGAGAGTAACAAACGGCCCTGACCTGTACATCTATCTTTCCACCGATAAGCAGGCATCCGACTTTGTTGACCTTGGTAGGCTGAAGGCAAATATTGGCAACCAGAACTACGACATACCCAAAGGGACCGACCTGTCAAAGTACGACATAGTGCTTGTGTGGTGTAAGCAATTTTCAGTGCTCTTTGGGAGCGCAGAGCTGATGACACCGGCCACATCGGCCTAGCCCTTTTCTTCTTTTAGTACCCTGTTCAGATATTCTGGGTTTTCTCGCAGTGTCTTGTTGTATGCAATGTTGGTCAGCCTGTCAGCTTCCCTGTTCTGTTCCCGGGGCACCCACTTGATCTTCATGTCTGGAAACTTGGCCTTGAGCAGTAGGACTTTTCTGTAAAGCGGGACTATTCTCTTTGCTTTTACCTTGTAGTTGCCTTCAAGCTGGTTGACGACCAGCTGGGAATCACTATGGATCTCGACTTTGTCAAAAGCAAGATTGTTGGCAACGAGCCACTCTAGCGCCTTGGCTAGCGCGGTGTACTCTGCAATATTGTTAGTTGAATCCTTTGAGAACGGCTCTCCGGCCACCCCATAATCGCGGTGGAGAGTCTTGCCGTTGCTCTTTACAACAAAAGCATAACATGCGATGCCACCGGGGTTTATCGGCTGGCAGAGACCATCAAAGTATACCTCGATCAATACATACAGTCATTGATTGCCCGCGAATATGTCTATATCGTTATGCAGTCAGTAGATGATTCTTCAATATCATTCAAATAATAGCTTGTCATATAAGAAACACAAATAGCGCATGAGCGTTGACCTAGCCTTCACAGGTACTTCAGTTGGATTTGGCGGCATAGCTGGCTTCCTGATCGGCTATGCGATAAAAAAGGCGATCAAGATAATGATGATAATAGTCGGACTGTTCTTTGCCGCCCTTGCGTACTTGAACTATCAGGGCATTGTCACCATAAACTGGGACAAGCTGAGCGCGTCGGCATCAGGCGTGACTTCCGGGCTGGGGAATGCGACCGGCCAGATAGCAGGCGTTTCTGACCAGATCGCTCCCACTCTGATAAACTTTGGAATACCTCTCACAGGGAGTTTTGCAGCCGCCTTTGTGCTCGGTTTCATGAAAGGATAAAAACTGTGAACTAAAAGAACAGACAGAGAACCACAGAAATATGTTAATTGATTATCTCTCTTGATTGTGGAGAGAAGCAGTTTAATTATTATCGTGACATTGGCAGTTGCAATCATAACGGCTTCCCTCTATGGCGGGTACACTCAACAGCAGGGATTTATTGGCACGTTGGATTGGAGATACCCGGTAGAAGACGACAACCAGATCGCTGATTCTCATTTCAATCCTTGATTTACCGACTATTTTTCGTTAATCATTTTTTAGCACTCGCAAAATCAAAGCCAAAATTACTCAAGACTATTATCAGTCAAGCTAACATTAGTAAAGCAATTTGTAAATTTAGCAACTGTCGACACTTTATCTTAGAACGCAAGCAAACAGGTCAGTGACTCTAGCAGCAGACACATACGCAAGCAAGAGCAAGACAGAGCTGATAGAAGAGATAACGCGCCTCAACAAGGAGTTGAGAGCCAAGAATGAAGAAATTATGATGCTGAAAAAGCGGCTCTTGCTCTACAAGTCGATAAAATAGAACATTCACCCAGTTTACATGAAAAAGCCTGTGTAGCGCGCCTTGCCTATCACGCGCCCACTATCCTTATCCCTAAAGATGTGTGTAGAGTTCTTTGGCACCATCCCGTTCGGCCTGACAAGGTGAGGTGTGCCATAAATGTCTGCAAGGACGTATTCGTAGCGCCACAGCAGATACCTGTCCTGATCAGTCATTAGGTTTTGTACAGGAATCGAGGGCTCTGTCAGGTTGTTTGCCAAAAGAGTATTGTCATACCAAACAGGGTATTTGGACCACTCTGAGTCAAGCGGCTCGGGCCTATTTCTGGCAAACAGAATGGACGGACGGTATGCGATTATTATGCTGAATGCGACCATCGCGACTCCAAGGAAAAAGTGCATGTTTGCAGCCACGCTTACGGCCAAGGGTGTGTACAGCGTCCACGTAAACCTTGCTCCCCCGACAGTAGCCTCGCCCGGCTGGGGTTCGGCATAGTATGGAAGTATTACTGAATTGTGCATCAGGACGATCCCCAGAATGCAAATGACCAAGGGCACAATCCCCTTCCACACCACCGAGAGGGCTATGAAAGCGGCAAGCACTGTTGCAGCTATCTGGACTGCAATTGCAATTTCATGCACAAAGATCTGGAACATGGAAGTAAAGAGGTGCAGGAAGAAGAGCGTGACGATGCAAACGACATCAATGACAAGCAGCCTCTGCTCATTTCTCTGGAACCAGAGATACGCCTTGCCGTGTGACTTCCTGCTGCGCTGTGGAGCAGAAGAACCTGCTTCCATACACACCAATATAGCGTGCAACTGCGCATTAAGCATTGCTGGAACGCAACGTTTTTTGGTGCAGTATGCCACAATCTAGTGCAGTGCCATTTGGTCTTTTTAAAAAGAAGGAAAGTGAAACCTCGGCAAAGTTGCCGGCGGTATCAATGCCTGCAGCTGGCATGCTTTCAATCCAGCAGGCACAGGATCTACTGCACAACATCGAATCTGCAAGAGTGCAGGAACTTGCTGCTCGCCTTGCACCGATAAAGGAATCCGCGGAAGAATCGCTGAGGGTCATTGAGGGCATTGCAAACGACATGGAGCACGAAAAGATCAAGTTTGAAGGCGTCGAGCACAGATTCAAGTCCGTTGCTGAAAATGCAAGGAAGACGATAGTGTCATCGCTCAGGCGCGAAGCGTCAACCGAGCTTTTGCTTCCCCAATCCGCAAACGACGCCAAGAAATTCAAGGAGAAATTCGAAACTATGATGAACCGCTTTGGCGAGGTCAGCGGATCGCACAGCAGAGTGATCACCACTTTCATGAAAAAACAGGCCAGCAAGATGAGGGAGGAGTTTGAAGCCCTGACAAAGTTGCTAAATGAAACCAAGACCATAATGTCAGATTTTGAGCAAAAGCGCGCGCCGATAGTAAAATGCAACGCCATTTTGAATACTGCTTCGCAAAAGGCGTCCTCCATCAGGGCGGCCGAGGCATCCTTGCAAAGCATCAAAAATGAAATTGAAAGAATCGAAAACGAGCTTCAAGGGCTGAAAGGCGAGCTTGCTGCACTCAAGGGTTCGCCAGAATTTGAGCAGGCTGTCGCAGTAGCTCAAATGGTAGACGAGGTAGAAAGGCAGAAAGAACAGGTTCATTCCCAGCTGGCGGATCTTTTTTCCCACGTGTCGCGGGCGTTCACAAAGTACTCATATGGCCTCACAAAAGAAACAGAGGCGCGCTTGCAAATGATGTCAGACGAGCCATGGAGGATGCTTTATGAAAGCGACATTTCGACATATTCTTCTCTTCTGGCCGAAATTCGCAAGTCGATAGAATCTAGCAAGATCCAGCTAAAGGACTCTGATAAGGTACTGCACTATCTGAATGCGATATCAGGATCGTTGCCAGAGCTTCAGGGCAAGGCGCAGGCGCTAAAGACAGAGGCAGATTTGCTGCGCCAGAAAGACGGCGGTCTCACTGGCAGGGCGAAGGAGCTTGAAGGAAGGATTCTGCAGCACGAGGAAGAGCTGGCGAGAAGCAGGCAGAGCCTAGAGCAGCAAAAACGCCAGATAACCGAGAAGAGCGCTGAAGTTGGCGCGCTGCTAAATGAGGCTGACGAGATCTTGGCAGACCTTACAGGACAGAAATATTCACTTGAATACTAGCTAGTTTCCATATGCTTCGTTGATGACCCTTTCAAATGTAGAGTACGGATGTGCGCCGCGTATTAGCTGTGGCGTTTTCCCGTCTATCAGGACGATAAAACTCGGTGTTGCGTCAAGCCCAATTGACCTTGCAAGGTTGTAGTTGTCCCTGACTACTCTTGCATATTTGCCAGAGTCCAGACAGTCAGAAAATGCCGACAGGTCTTGAACGCCGGCATCCTTGGCAAACCGCTCAAGGCTGTCCCTTGTAACCCAGCCGGTATTTTCTCCATTCCAGTTGCTGTATACTTCGTCGTGGTACTCCCAGTACTTGCCCTGATCAGCCGCGCAGTACGACCCTTCAGCGGCAAGCGAAGAAGCCCTGTCCGAGAGATCGTTTATTGGAAAGTCCTTGAAGAGGAACCTCACCTTGCCGGTGTCAACATAGTCTGCCACCAGCACATCCTTGGTCCCTTCATGCCAGCGATAGCACCAAGTGCATTGGTAATCGCCAAATTCCACTATTGTCACCTTGGCGTCGTCGCTCCCAAGCGCGGGCGCACTTGCAATCGAAGGCGACGCAAGTTGTGTAATTATTTGATCCGCGCTCTTTGCGGCGGCAGGCTTATCATTTGTTATTGTGGCAGGAACTGCGCTGCTTGACATCATAAATGCTGTGGCAACGCCGGCAACGATTACGCCAACAGCAATTGCGGCAAGTATCATTGTTTTGCTTGCCATGCGTGCGTTATCTCCAGAATATCGAGACGACTCCGAGGCCCGCTATGCAGAGCCCGGCGTAAGATACGAAATTGACGCCAAGAAAAGCGCCGAGCACTGTAACGCCTATTCCACTGGCAATAGTTATTGCCTCGCCGACCCTTCTTTGGTTCCTCAAGCGCCGCCTTTGGGTAACCATCAGCAGAAGGGAGCCGGCATTGGTTTTATAAAATTACCTGATTTCTGCGAAGGTATCCTTCAGACAGCGATCTTGTCAGCATCACCACCAAGAGCCCATAGAACATGTTAAAAGCCAACGATCCGACTATTATCTTGTCCATTATTGCCAAAAGCTCGCCTGTTGCAATAGTAAAGACTTGTCCTGTTGGAACCCGCTGCTGTATCACGGCCTGATTGTCGACGGAATTGAGAAGCGGAATCATTATCCCAAAAGTGACCGGGAGGAACAGTGCTCCTCACAGGACAAACCCGGCGGCAAGACCATATACTGGAGCATATCTGCCGCTTGACACAAAGGATCTTTTGGATACGCAGAAAGGAACCGATATGACAACACCCATTACGCTTCCGGCAGCAAGATGCAGCAGAAACCCAAGAGCAACTGTGGTGACTGTGTGTTCCTGCATTTGCAGCAGAGCAGAAACAAGCACGAGATAGAACGTACCTACTGGAAGGTCTGCTATCTTTTCTACGAGCAGGATTAGCGCGCTGATTGCAAGCGATGATATTGCGCCGGCAGCAAGCCCCGAGCCGGCCACCGCAAGCCGCGGCTTGAACCTTTGTAATATGCTTGTGCGGGCATGCTTCACTTTTGCATTCCTCCTACTGCATGACTGGTGCGAAAAGCCATGATTCTCATGAGCGAGCTTGAAATGTATCCAAATATGGCCCCCCAGACCATGTGGAATACTATTGCGCTGCTCACTATTCCTGCGATAAATTGGCTATTTCCAGACAATATTCCCTGCGTGTCTTCCGGCAGCAGTGAAACGATATGCTGGATTGAAGGTTGCACCAGCAGCACAGTTACTGGTAGGAATAACACCAGCCACACAGCGATTCCAGCTACAATGCCTGCCATAACGGCCTTGTATGGATTTATCATGATTCTTATCCACTTGACCGAAGCCAGCCCGATGACAGCGCCTAGCGCGGTACCTGTTACCAAGTGCAGCCCAAAACCCAGATAGGCAGCGGCGACAAAATCTTCGTAACCAAAGCTCATGCCCATTACGGAATAGAACGTGCTCATAGGCAGGCCCAGCTCTACTTCTGAAGCAGCTATTGTAGTTGATATCGACCAAGTCGCAATTATGCCTGCGATTGCGCCGTACTTGACTCCACTATATTTTACAAAACGCCAGGATTGCAGTAACATACCTAGTATACGTAAATGTAATATTTTTGCTTTTTGTCTGTTGCTAGTATATAATAATGATTCTCATGTTATAATAATAAATAAAATATTAAAAAACTTTTGAATGATTCAAATTTATATATTCGGACACAGTATATAATATCGTGTCGATCCATTACGTCCTAGCCAGATGCCCGATCTGCTCAGGATCAGGCGCTGTCCAGTATAGTACTAACCGTTTGCATCATAGTATGCCGCTCCGCTCTGAAGAAAGATGCGCCTGCTGCGACGGCAAGGGCTGGGTAACTAGAGAGCAGACGCGCAGCGTGTTTTGCACCAAGGATGGTGGGAGACCGCGATGAACCTGAGGAGAAAAGGCGCGATAGTGGCAATTGCAAGCATGATTGCGATACTCTACGTTTTATCCCCCGTGCCGTACCTGCTCAGTGCCGACAGACCTTCATCCATTCTGCCGGTTTTCCAGATAGTTATTCCTGCACTTGCTTTTCCCCTGATAGCGCTGCTTGTATTTGCCGTACCAAAGAGGGTTATTGATCGTGAGCCGGTCTCTGAGCACGCGATGCATGACATGGCCGAATACCGGTTCAAAAGAAAGTCACTTGTTTCTGGAGCGGCAGGTGGCCTGATCGCTGCATCCGTACTGGTAGGCTTGATATTTGCAGGAGACACGGCAGTTGGGCTTCCATCCGGGACATTCTATTCGATAATCGGGGTGGCGATGGGAGGGCTTGAGATGCCTGCTTCAGTTTACTTTGGAATCGCCCTGCACCTGCTGACAGGGACTCTGGTGGGTGCCACGTTTGGCTATGTCACGGCAGTGACAGGCCCGTTCAACATAACCAGCATTGCAAAGGGCGCAGGAGTAGGCGTTCTGGCCGGCTTTGTCACGTTTTCGCTCCTGTTCATCCCATTGACAAGGTTTGAAGTAGAGCCGTCGCTTCTGAGGATCCTTGCAAGCATTTACCCGCCCGGCACATCAGACATTGCACTTCAGAACAAGGCTCTCGATATAATGTCGTCCGTGCTCGCAGGTGCAATCCTTCTGCACATGGTATACGGCGCGATAATGGGCACCATCACTGCACTGATCCTATTGGTGCGGCACAAAAAGCAGGAAAAGGTTTCAGGTTCGTCATCAGCATCGATAGCAGGCTAGTCTTCCACGTCTGAAGCCTCTTTGGGCTTCATCTTTCTTTTGCTTGGCTCTTCCTCGCTCTTATAGTCTTTAAGAGTAGGCTTGTCTTCCTCGCTACTGGTCGGAGCAGTTTGCTTTTGCGACGGTTTGTCACTCGTCATATGTATGATCTTCACTAGCGTGCATTGCTTTTTACGGTTACACGGGCTTGGGGATTACCACAGGGTCTTCTGCCTTGAAATCTTCGATAAGCGAGTTCCGTATCCTCGTCAAGGTTTCGTGTGCCTTGTCAAGGGTCATGTTCCTGTCAAGCTCAACATGCACCTGCGCTGAAAACTCGTGTCCAAGCGGCCTGAGCAGGATCTTTTCTACCTTGACATTGAACTTTTTCTCAATATGCGTTGCTATCTCCTGCTGGAGCTCGGGGTTCTTTACACCGTCTATAAGCACAAGCGTAGACTCTTTGAACGCGGTAAAAGCCATGAAAAAGATGTACACTGCTATCAATATGCTGCCCACAGAGTCCATGTAGGGAATCCCGAAATATGCTGCAATGATGCTTCCAAGGCCAACGAACGACGCAGTGCCGTCCTTGATTGAATTCTTGGCGTCAAGGTTGAGCGAAACAAGGCTATATTTCTTGGCGACTTTACTGACCTTGAACGCGCGGTGGAGCGATATGCCGCCGGCGGCCGCCAGTGCTATCATTGTGATCTCCGCATTTTGCACAGGCACGGGGTGCAGTATGTTTTCGTACGCATGGTAGACTATGAACGAGGCAAGTATCAGGATCACCACCGCCGCAATGAATGCGGCAAGGCTCTCTATCTTGGCGTAGCCAAAGTGGAAGAGCCTGCTCTTTGGTTTCTGCAGCATTCTGATGCCAAACCATACGATGAATGAGACCAGCGCGTCTGCCATCGAGTCAAGGCCGTCCGCAAAGAGCGTGAGGCTGCCCGTGAACCCGGACACAAGCACCTCTCCTACGCCGATGCCCACCAGTGTCCATATCGAGACCCAAGCCGCTCTCTTGGCCTCCTCAAAAGCCCTAGATTTGTCCAAAAAGTAGTTAGTTATAGAAGCCTCTTCTGACTAATTATACCTTTGTCAGTGCTACGCGGCATCCAGATGCTTTTTGACCGCTACGCACACGTCAGTGGTGTGAAACGGCTTTTGCAAAAAGCCATCCTTCTCTATCGATGGCAGTGATTCCTTGAGAGCCTTGTCTACTTCAAATGCCGTCATGATCATGACCTTGACGTCCGGCCTCGTCTGCCTAGCGCGCCTTGCAAGCTCTTCCCCACTCATGCCGGGCATCTTTATGTCCGTGAGTATGAGCGAGTACGCCGATGCGTTTTGAGAAAAGTGGTCAAGCGCCACTACAGGGTCGAGGAAGGCGTCTACTTCGTAGCCCCACTTGGCAAGCGACATCTTGACTATATTTAGGATGTCGGGCTCGTCGTCAACTGCCATTATGCGCACCCGCTGCTGCATCTTTCAATACCAAAAACACTTGCCAATTTATTTAAGGCTTGGGTAGCTCTGCTCCAAGAGAAATTATAAGATGGTGTGTTCTGTGCCAGTAGCAGAGATGCGCAGTTGCCGGGCACTACAAAAGTCCTATCTGACGAACAAGATATCATAAAAGCGATAGAGCGGTTCCAAGCTAACACAAAAAAGTTCTGGGGGGCGTGTGTTGATTCTTCGCTTCCGTCATTTTCTGTCGGAAAGGTCAAGCAGTGGTACATCAAAGCAAAAAAGCGCGGCGTCAGGATACAATACATCACCGAGATCACCAAGGACAACCTGCCATACGGCAAAGAGATAATGCAGTTTGCCGAGCTGCGGCATCTGTGCGGAGTCAGGGGAAATTTCGCGGTGAGCGACACAGAGTATGTGGCGGGCGTAATGCGCGGAAGCACGCTGTCGAACCTAGTGCAGAGCGACGTGAAGGAACTGGTACGGCAGCAGCGCCACGTCTTTTACACACTGTGGAAGCAGGCGGTGCCGGCAAAAGAAAGGATAGCGCCGCTAGCTCCACGCGGCTGAATGTTGTTGGTCATTGGGCGGCTCTTTGACCTCCACCGCTTCGCTTCCCCTTGACTTGGCCTTGCTGACAAGCGGCCGCGATGTAACGGGCGCAAGTATGCTGGTGACAAGCCCTATCGCGACTGCGATTGAAAAGAGCGTCAGGTCAATAACTCCGGCAGCAAACCCAATCGAAGCTATAACCAGCTCGACCATCCCCCTACCGTTCATGAGGAACCCTATAGCCAGGCTTATCTCGTGGTTAAAGCCCACCAGCTTGGCACCGGCGTATCCCGCCGCTATCTTTGTCGCTACTGCCACTCCCAAGAGCGCAAAGAACAGCGGCACCGCGTTGATGAGCGACTGCACGTTGAACTCTATGCCAATGAGCGCGAAAAAGATCGGCGCGAAAAACCCAAAGGTGATCGCAGAGATTATCCCATAGACCCGGTTAAAGTTCTGCCTGCCTATCATCTCCTTGTAGACCACAAGTCCCGAGAAGAACGTGCCGATCACGAAATGGAGCCCGATATCCTGCGCGATCAGCGATATCGCTATTGTAGTTATCAACAATATTCCAAATGCTGCTTCTTTTGTCTGCAGGTATTTCTTGAAGAACGGCTCGACCCTGCTTGGCAGCCAGCTTGAGGTCTTTCTAAACAATATATCAAAGAGAAATATGCCCCCAAGGAATGCCGCTATCTTGGCACCGGACCACCCAACGTTTTCAAAGTCGACCTGCGCGCCTGTGCCTTCCGCAGTATGTATCTGGAGGATGATCGAGAGGACAATCAGCGAGAGGATGTCATTGATGACGGCAGCCGTCATGACGGTGTTGCCAAGCCTGCTGTTCAGGATCCCAAACTGCATCAGCACTATTGCGCTCACAGGGACGGCTGTGATCGACAAGAGCAGCCCCATAAAGAGCGACTGCACAATCGTGAGGCCGAACAGCGATGCAACGCCAGTGCCGGCAAGCAGCGGTATGAAGAATGCGACAAGCGATATCACGATTGCAGACCTGCCGGCCCTCCTGATCTCCTTTGGATCCATTTCTAAGCCTGCGAGGAACATCAGGAAAAAGACAGCAAGGTCCGAAAGGACCTGCAGGTCGGTGCTCGGAAGCACCAGTCCAAGAAGCGATGGGCCGATAACGACGCCTGCCAAGAGTTCGCCCACAAGTGGCGGCTGCTTGATCCTCTGGAATAGCTCGCCCAAGATCCTGGCGGCGACGAGGATTATGACAATGCTGACGAATAGCTGCTCTGTCGCCACTTTACTACATGAAACGGGTTTTTATAAAACCTTACCGCAACTGCATGCGTTTTGGCGCTTGCGATCGCATTACAAAATTAAATATATCCCATGCCGAACTGCAGTAGAGTCTTTTTGTCAAATCTCCCCATCTCCGCCTTGTAGGCAATAATCGAAGCCATGAGCCCTATGAACGCAGCCTGCAGCACCTCGATAGATATTCCTATCGTGTTTATCGGGCCTGTCGTCCCCATTATGGAGTTATAAGACATCTTATTACCCATATTGCTATCAGGACTATTGTCCTGTCCCGCTAAACCCGGCGTAATACCATGATATGCGCATCTTTTGACCACCAACATAGCTCAGAACAGCTGCGCAGTACCTGCCATAGAGAAGTGATCGCCTCTCGCTATAGAATAGCAATCCATAAACTTAATATTTCGCTAGCGATATTACTAGCGATATATATGATATCAGAATGGCTATCAAGAGTGGGAAGTGCTATACCAAGGGGCTTTTCCAGACAATACATACTCGCTTTACTCAAAGAACAGCCGATGACAGGTAAGGAGATAATCGACAAGGCTACGGTCCAGAGCGACGGCAAGTGGAAGCCATCGCCGGGGCTCATTTATCCACTGCTTGGCAGGTTGCTTGACGAAGGTCTTGTGACAGAAGACAAGGACGGCAGGTATGCGATAACAAAGAAAGGACTGGAAATCACGTCAGACTTGGAATCGTTCGGCAGTATAATCCAAAAGCAGATCGACGTGATGCTGCGCGTCGGCAACGTGGGCAAGTTCATGGCGATGGATCTCATCGACAGGGTGACGATGATCGGCTCGGCGCTCAGCTCAAACCTTGACGCAATGACACAAGAAGAGCGCAACAAGTACAGAGAGTTTCTGCAAAGCGAGCTGAAAAAGCTTGACGAGCAGCAGTCCAAGGATGCGGCAGCGGCAGCAACAAAAGAAAAAGTGAACATCGAGTAAAGTAAAAAAGGCTAAGAGAGAAATCTCCTCATACCCTCAAAGTCCCGCAAAAAGTTCGAGCCCAGCGTAGTTATTTTGAACTCGCTGTCGCTCCTGACGGTTTTTACAAACCCCTGCGCCAGCATGAACGATAGCATCTGGCTGACAGCGCCCAGCGAAAGGTGCACTGCCGGTGCCAGTGATTCGCTGGTCGCGTTTTCTTGTTGTACCAGCGCAAGAAGATCGTAAAGAACAACGAACCGGTCATATGTTTCTTCTAGTACTAGATCTGTCATTGCGAGACGATTAGTCGTTGCATATTTAACTTTACTTCAATAATTTGCTAGTTGATTCTTCTGTAATTCTGATACGTTTGTCGTGACGCAAGTTATTAAGCCAAAACGCACAATCGTTAACATGTCTGAAGGAATCGCCAATAGGATCCATCACCTTGTGGAGGCGATGAACAGACTTGAGCTCCAGATAGCTAACGAGACAGAGGTTCTCAAGGACCACTACGTCAAGGCGGCCGCAGCCATGCCAGAGGGCAAGAACTACTTTCTAAACGGCGTGCAGACAGGCTCAGTGGTCAAGTCGTATCTTTTGACGCGCAGGGGCGTCGAAGTGCCCGGCGAAGGAATCATACAGATACCAGAGTTCATTGACAACGTTCTTAGATTTGCAAACTACCCGAAAAGAAAGATCGAAGTGCTGAACGACCTTGCGACGCATCTTCAGAATGTTTATGCCCTTGTCGGGTCGCAGGAAGCGCATTAAACTAGTTTTTCGCCGGAAATATCTACTAGTTCTTTATTCGCGAAGTTTTTATGCTACCCGTCCAATTAAAGATGCGTGAAATATAGGAGCAGGACTGATATCGCTGCGGCCATGCTTGAAATTGCACTTGATGGCGCGATCAAGACCAAGATAATGTACAAGGCATATCTGTCGTTTCCACAGCTAAAAGAGTATCTTGCTGTCCTCGAAGAAAAGGGGTTGCTCGAATACGTCTCTACCGATAACGAGTACCGCACGACTGACAAGGGCAAGCACTTTTTAAAGATGTACAAAGATGTCGGCCAGATGATATTTCCGAACTCCAAGAAAAAGTAAAATAATCAGTCAGATCCACGGCCAGTGCGGCATCCCGCGGATGCTGCACTGTTTTCTTATTATCGCCTTTGCCTTCCTGTCCGCATCCGTCTCGGTTGCGCCGCTTTTCAGGTACTGCAGCATCAGCTCTTCATACAGCTTTTTTGCACGCTCTTCTGTGAACTCTTTGTACTTCTTTTCCGAAGTAACAGGTTCGCCTGCATCCTTCATTTCCAAGTATTCCCGTTTACAGGCCTCGCACGAGTCGTCAAAAAATTCTGTATGGACAGGGCACTTCTCCATGTTTTACATCACCGGATCTTGCTCGATCTCCAAGTTGCCGTCTGAAGCGACCTTGATGCCCATTATAGCCAGAACCGGCTTTGCATTTTCCAAACCTTCACGCATAATTATGTTCTTTGCCATCTTTAGCCGGTATGGCCTGGCCCAGTGCTGCCCTATTTTGTACTTGCCTCGCATGTCCGATGGTATGACCTTGATTATTGCGACTTCTTCCACTACAGGCATCTCTGCGTCAAGCGCCTCATACCTGCCCTCCTTTTGGTACTTTTCCATGAGCGCGTTGAGCGCCTTTGCCTTTTCCTCCCGGTCCTCCACGATCTCTGCCCTGCCCTTTATCACCACGCTGATGTAGAGGGTGTCTGCCTGCGACGCGTCTGTTGGGTGGAAATAGTACGAGGGCAAAAAGCAGACGTGCTGGTCCACTTCAAAGCCGACGCTTGGGTTGCGCCGGATGTTGTCCAGCTTTTCTCCAAACGGGTGAGAATGCATGTAGATGGCGTCGTTAAAGTAGACAAAGTTCATGGGGATAACCTGAGGGTAGCCGTCCTTGTCGATCGATGCTATTCTGCCGGCAGGCTGGCTGTTGAGAAAATCGATTATCTTTTGTTTTGACTGTATCTCGTATTTTTTTACCAGTTGCACTGCACTGTTGCTAAGCTGGTATGCCGTTAAAAGTTATACGGCAGTTTGTGCAAAAGAAATATTGCCATGAACAGGCGGACGATTCGCTACGCGATAGCCGGCTGCATAGCGGCGCTGGCGGCTGCAGCCATTTATGCGATTGTCCGGCTGTTAGTGCTCGGGCAGCGCGTCGATGCTTCGATACTGGTCGTCAATGTCATTGCGTTTGCAGGCATTGCCGGCCTTTTGATATACCTCACAAAGAAGGATAGGGACCTTGAGGAAGAGGAACTCTTCAGAGATTAAATGCAGAGACTATTATTGTATGAGCAGAGATGAATCCGCCGACCTCACAAGGCAGCTACATCAAGGCGACGCACGCGTCCATCGACAATATCGAATCGCCAGACGGTCGCCATGTCTCACTGATCCGAATGGAAAGGCCCGACTAACTCGAGTCCATTGTGGTTTTCCTGCTCCACATCAAGACGGCCGTGCGCTTGAAAGATCTCACTGTCAGCCCACTCTACAAATGACTGTGGGTGGCCATCATCAGTTAATACTGCCGATGGCGCAAACGCAGCGAAGAACGCATTGTGGTTGCCGTCACGCATGGCAGTAACCACGGTGCGTACGATTGAGTTTGCAAGCTCCTCAGCTCTCATTTGTTATATTCTATTATTGTCATCGGAGCGAGGACACATATCAATTGTGTAAAAAATAGCAAGTTTTAGTAGTCGCCTGCGATAAGTGATATAGATAGATATGCATGACGAGTCTACAAGGTACAGAATAAACCAGTTGACAGACACCGGAACCACTGTCAATCTTGCACTGAGCGAAGATGTCGAGCTTGAAACGGTGTCGCAACAGCAGATGATGCTAGAAGCAGTTGACCGGGCGGTCGCCGACAAGGAGGTCAAGGAGCAGATAAAACCGATACTTGAAGCTATCCTGAGATCGCAACCGCAGACAGTGATAAAGAGCTATTCGCAGACAGTGATCCAGATAACGATGCCGAAAAAGCGCTATGAAAAGATTGGAAGTCCCCGCGTGGGCGACAGGCTACTAATAGACATCAGGAAGGCGTGAGCTGCCGCTCCAGCTCTTGCTGCGACTTGATCGGGAGCGAGCAGGTAAAATTCCGGCACACAAAGGCAGTCTCGCCGTCACCCACGCGCCCCTTAAAGTAGGCATATTTCTGGAGCGATGCAAGTTCATTTGTGCTTACGATTGCGTTTATGCCATCTGGCACGAACTGCTGGTTGAGCCATTCTGCCATTTTTGAGCTGTGGTCATTTCTTGTTATCACGGTCACCTCCACCGGCTTTTTCACATAAAGGTAGATTGTATTGAGCATCTGTCCAAACCCAAACGGATTCTCGGCAGCCGGTTTCGCGCTTGCCTTCATTATCTTGACGGCGCAGTCAAGGTAGCTGTTGTTCTGCGTGTAGTGGTAGAGCCGGAGAAGGTTAGACGCGGCGACAGAGTTGCCGCTTGGAATCGCAAGGTCGTAAAAGCTCTTGGTTCTCACTATTAGCTTCTCATGGTCGTCAGAAGTGAAGAACAGGTTTTCCTCCTTTTCGTCCCAAAAGTGCGCCAGCATGAAATCGGTGTATTTTACCGCCTTGTCCAGATACTCCTGCCTAGAATCAATTGCAAAGAGGTCAAGCAGGCCGCCGGTATAGAATGCATAGTCGTCAAGGTACGCGTTCAGCTTTGACTTACCGTCCTTGAAAGTGTGCAGCAGTCTGCCGTCACCTGTTACGATCTTGGTTTCTATAAACTTGACCGCGTCCTTTGCCGCCTGCAGGTACTTTTGGTCGCCGGTGATCCCGTAGCCTTTGGCAAAGCCTGATATCATCAGGCCGTTCCACGACGTCAATATCTTTTCGTCCCTCGCCGGCCTGACCCTCTTTTCCCTTGCTGCAAAAAGCTTGGCAGAGGCGTCTGCGATTATCTGTGCGGTCTGTTCTGGCGTCTTGCCGTACCTGAGGCCAACGCTTGACACCGGCACCCTCACGTTGAGTATGTTCTTGCCTTCAAAGTTGCCGCCTTCAGTCACGCCGTAGTGTTCGCAGAAAATGTCAGTGGCAGCTTGGTCGCCGAGTATCGAGGCGATCTCTTTTTTGGACCAGACGTAGAACTTGCCCTCCTCGCCTTCCGAGTCGGCGTCCTGCGCAGAATAGAACCCGCCTTCAGGATGCGTCATCTCCCGTATGACAAAGTCCAGAGTCTTTCTCGTTATCTGCAAGTATTTTTCGGCCTTTGTAATTTGGTAGAGCTCAGAGTACAGCTGGGCAAGAAGCGCGTTGTCATAGAGCATCTTTTCAAAGTGCGGGACGAGCCACTTTTGATCGGTAGCATAGCGCGCGAAGCCACCGCCAAGTTGATCATGTATGCCGCCCGCTGCCATCTTGTCTGCGGTGAATGCGACAAAATCTTTGAAGCAGCTCATGCCGGAAATGTCGTAATAGCGCAGCAGGAACATTAGGTTGGACGCGTTTGGGAACTTAGGGGCCTGTCCAAAGCCGCCGTATATCGGGTCTCCCATCTGGAGCAGACCCACTGCGGCCTCGTCAAGGATAGAGCGCTCTAGGCTCGCCTTGCCTGCCGCGCCCAAGGCAACATCCCTTGCGGTCTGCGCCAAGGCATCCATGAACTCGCCGCTTGCCGCCTCTATTTCTTGTTTTTTGCTCTTGTAAGCTGTGGCAAGCTGGAGAAGTATCGTCTTGAACCCCGGCATATTGTAGTGGCCGCCCTCCTTTGGAAAATAGGTCCCAACGTAGAATGGTTTTTGATCAGGAGTCAGAAACACAGACAGCGGCCAGCCGCCGGTTCCAGTAGCAAGCTGGCAGACCCGCTGGTAAATATCATCGAGATCAGGCCGTTCCTCTCTGTCGACCTTGATATTAATGAAATGCTCGTTCATTATTTTTGCAATTTCGTCGTCTTCAAACGACTCGTGCGCCATAACATGGCACCAGTGGCATGCGCTATAGCCGACGCTCAGGAAAATTGGCTTGTCTTCCTTTTTCGCCCGTTCCAGCGCCTCTTCTCCCCACGAGTACCAGTCTACAGGGTTGTAGGCGTGCTGCAATAAGTATGGGCTCGTTTCCTTTGCGAGCTTGTTCGGCTTGCCGCGGCTTGCGTGTTCTTCCTGCATCAGTTGGACTTGCGGCTGAATGCTATATAGACTTTGTATCTGCGAGAAAATTCAGCACAATTTGTTATATCTAATATTTTCTCTCCATTATCACTATTATGTCAAGTCCAAGAAGAGAAGTCAAGAAGGAAAGCGAAAAGCATAACAAGGAAGAAGATGAAGAAAATCCAACCAACGTAGAACCTAGGATAACTGAGTCGTATGATAACGACTAACGGCTTTTTCTCATGCAATGTGCCATGAGCAAAGGTTTATATCAGTATATTGTAAAGGAAGAAAGCGAACGTAACCTTTAAGGCGGCGTCAGTGATGATGTTTGGTCTTAGCGCCATTTTGTGATTCACTGACCTCCAGTTGCGCTCATAAAATGGAGATCCGATGCTCGCATTGGATCTGACATAGGTCACACGAACACCCTAATACGACCCGCACAATAACAAGGTTGTCCGGCCGTACTCTTTAATTAAAGAAAAAAGGATTGACTCCGGTTGATCCTGCCGGACCCGACTGCTATCAGAGTGGGACTAAGCCATGCGAGTCAACGCCGCAAGGCGTGGCATACGGCTCAGTAACACGTAGTCAACATGCCCAGGGGACGTGGATAACCTCGGGAAACTGAGGATAAACCGCGATAGGCCAAGGTTTCTGGAATGGACCATGGCTGAAATCTATATGGCCCCTGGATTGGACTGCGGCCGATCAGGCTGTTGGTGAGGTAATGGCCCACCAAACCTGTAACCGGTACGGGCTTTGAGAGAAGGAGCCCGGAGATGGGCACTGAGACAAGGGCCCAGGCCCTATGGGGCGCAGCAGGCGCGAAACCTCTGCAATAGGCGAAAGCCTGACAGGGTTACTCTGAGTGATGCCCGCTAAGGGCATCTTTTGGCACCTCTAAAAATGGTGCAGAATAAGGGGTGGGCAAGTCTGGTGTCAGCCGCCGCGGTAATACCAGCACCCCGAGTGGTCGGGACGATTATTGGGCCTAAAGCATCCGTAGCTTGTTCTGCAAGTCCTCCGTTAAATCCACCTGCTCAACAGATGGGCTGCGGAGGATACTACAGGGCTAGGAGGCGGGAGAGGCAAGCGGTACTCAGTGGGTAGGGGTAAAATCCTCTGATCCACCGAAGACCACCAGTGGCGAAGGCGGCTTGCCAGAACGCGCTCGACGGTGAGGGATGAAAGCTGGGGGAGCAAACCGGATTAGATACCCGGGTAGTCCCAGCTGTAAACGATGCAGACTCGGTGATGGGTTGGCTTCGCGCCAACCCAGTGCCGCAGGGAAGCCGTTAAGTCTGCCGCCTGGGGAGTACGGTCGCAAGACTGAAACTTAAAGGAATTGGCGGGGGAGCACCACAAGGGGTGAAGCCTGCGGTTCAATTGGAGTCAACGCCGGGAATCTTACCGGGGGCGACAGCAGAGTGAAGGTCAAGCTGAAGACTTTACCAGACAAGCTGAGAGGAGGTGCATGGCCGTCGCCAGCTCGTGCCGTGAGGTGTCCTGTTAAGTCAGGTAACGAGCAAGATCCCTGCCTCTAGTTGCTACCTCTGTTCTCAGGAACGGAGGGGCTAATTAGAGGGACCGCCGCCGCTGAGGCGGAGGAAGGAGGGGGCTACGGCAGGTCAGTATGCCCCGAAACCCTCGGGCCACACGCGGGCTGCAATGGTAAGGACAGCGGGCTCCGATCCCGAAAGGGGGAGGCAATCCCTCAAACCTTACCTCAGTTATGATTGAGGGCTGAAACTCGCCCTCATGAATATGGAATCCCTAGTAACCGCGTGTCACCATCGCGCGGTGAATACGTCCCTGCTCCTTGCACACACCGCCCGTCGCTTCACCGAAGCTGGTTCTTGGCGAGGTGGCGCCTAATTGGCGCTATCGAACCTGGGGTCAGCAACGGGGGAGAAGTCGTAACAAGGTAGTCGTAGGGGAACCTGCGGCTGGATCACCTCCTTAGTTTAACGGTCCGGGCAACTTTTGTGTAAAGGGTTCGTCAAGTGTGTTCGTGTGGCCGAAATTATGCAGCTCCATATGAAAATATGGTGTGAAGGACGCAGCGGGCTAGTGCCTGCAATGACCGTCATGCAAAGGATCACAGGAAACACGCCACAATGTCAACAACTGACAGAGTGGAAAAATGTGGCTTTACGGAAATGTTCGCGTAGAATTTCCGGGGCTGCAATAGTAAAAGAAAGATATGGTGTACCTGGTATAGTGCAAAGACGCCGGTTGGGGGATGACTCGGCTTGGTAAGTGATGAAGGACGTGGCAAGCTGCGATAAGCTTGGGGTAGGTGCATGCGACCGTTGATCCCAAGATCTCCGAATGAGGTCTCTCTTTACACTCCCTTGCTTTTCGCTTGGGAGGGCGAACTGTCCGAAGTGAAGCATCTGAGTAGGACGAGGAAGAGAAATCAACACGAGATTCCGCTAGTAGCGGCGAGCGAAAACGGAAGAGCCCAAACTGAACCTGCCATGGTAACATGGTAGGGATGTGGTGTGCTATGGCGTACAGGATGCCGTTCTCTGAGCTGAAGTGCTCTGGAACGTGCTGGCTTAGAGGGTGATACCCCCGTAAGCGTAAGGGAATGGGATTCTGCCATAGCAAGAGTATCTGGCCTTGGCAGTGGCCAGTGACTATGGGTGAAAATAGCATCCAAGGCTAAATATTCACCAAGACCGATAGCACACTAGTACCGTGAGGGAAAGTTGAAAAGTACCCCGGAAGGGGGATGAAAAGTGTCTGAAACCAACCGGTTACAGACGTGTACGGCTCAAAAGGAGTTCGGCAGAGGTCCCGCAAGGGACTGAAGCCTTCCAGAGTTGTACGTTCCGTCTAGAAACACGGGCCAGGGAGATTGCTGTCATGGCGAGCCTAACCTGACGAGGGGAAGGCGAAGGGAAACCGAATTCGCGCAGCTTCGGCGAGGCGAAGGATCCGAAAGGGTCTTTAGTCATGGCAGTAAGGCTAGAAACCGGACGATCTAGTCCTGGATAAGACGAAGGCGGGCGAAAGCCCGCTGGAGGTCTGCAAGGGTCCTGACGTGCAAATCGGTCCCCAGATCTGGGATTAGGGGTCAAAAACCAATCTAGTCCGGTGATCGCTAGTTCCCACCGAAGTGGATCGCAGTCCTGCCTCAGTGGAGACGGCTTGTATTGTAGAGCACCGATCGGACGGTAAGGGCTCGAAAGGGCTCGCCGCCCATTCGAACTCCGAATGTACAGGCGTTGTAGAAGCTGGGAGGCGGGTTTATGTGGGGTAAGCCTCATAACCGAGAGGGGGACAACCCAGACTAAAGTTAAGGTCCCCAAGTGTCTGCTAAGTGTCAAACAAAAAGGCGTTTTCGAGCTAAGACAGCAGGGAGGTAGGCTCAGAAGCAGCCATCCTTCAAAGAGTGCGTAACAGCTCACCTGCCGAGCTCGGAAGCCCTGAAAATGGACGGGGCTAAAGCAGACCACCGATACTTTAGACCGCCGGCAATGCCGGTGCGTGGTAGGTGGGCGTAGTGTTTGGGTAGAAGCTGGGCTGTGAAGTCCAGTGGACCGAACTAACTATTGCAGATCCTGGTGGCAGTAACAGCATAGCCGGGTGAGAATCTCGGCGACCGCAAGGGCAAGGGTTTCCCGGCAATGCGTCATCAGCCGGGAGTTAGCCGGTCCTAAGAGCAGCCTCAACAGAGCTGTCCGAATGGGAAACTTGTTAATATTCAAGTGCCTTGAAGGGATCGTTTTTACCTGCCTTGTTGCTTCAGGATAGGGCAAGCAGAACCGTCGTTCTGTCCAAGTTTTCGAGCATGGGGGAGTGCTGTAATGGCGAGATCCCATGCGAGGGGCGAGTGGCCTGCCGCAAGGCGGGTTTGCTCAAGTCCAGGAGACACTGAAAGCAAGGTCAGGGAGATCTCTTCAAGACCGTACCGAGATCCGACACTGGTGCCCTGGTTTAGTAGACTAAGGTCTGTCGGGCATACCGTAAGGCGAGGGAACTCGGCAAAATAGCTCCGTATCTACGGTATAAGGAGTGCCTGCAGCTTTTGCGAGGAGCAGGAGCTGCAGGTCGCAGTGACCAGGGGGTCCCGACTGTTTAATAAAAACACAGGTGGTCGCTAGTCCGAAAGGATGAGTATGGCCTCTGTATCCTGGCCAGTGGCGGTACCTAAAACCTGGGTTCAACTGGGCTAAGGGCCGCTAAACGCCGGGAGTAACTCTGACTCTCTTAAGGTAGCCAAATGCCTTGTCGGGTAAGTTCCGACGTGCATGAATGGAACAACGAGGGCCCCGCTGTCCCCGCCTGCAGCCCGGTGAAGCCACATAACGTGGACGAACAGTCCACGAACCTCTGTCGGGGAGAGAAGACCCTGTGGAGCTTTACTGCAGCCTGTTGCTGCGGTATGGTTGCGGATGCAGAGCGTAGCTGGGAGCCTTCGAAGCCTGCCCTCCGGGGCAGGTGGAGGCGCCGTTGTAACACCAGCCATTCGTTACCGTATCGCTAACCCGTTCTCACGGGGACAACGGCAGGTGGGCAGTTCGGCTGGGGCGGCACCCCCTTGAAAAAGTATCGAGGGGGCCCAAAGATTGGCTCAGGCGGGACAGAACTCCGCCGGTGAGGGCAAAGCCAAAAGCCAGTCTGACTGTATTCCCAATGATACGGAATACAGAGGAGAAATCCGGGCTTAGCGATCCATCGTGTCCCCACTATTGGGGGCCGGTGGTGACAGAAAAGTTACCCTAGGGATAACAGGCTCGTCGCGGGCGAGAGCTCCCATCGACCCCGCGGTTTGGTACCTCGATGTCGGCTCTTCCCATCCTGGTTCTGCAGCAGGAGCCAAGGGTGGGGCTGCTCGCCCATTAAAGGGGAACGTGAGCTGGGTTTAGACCGTCGTGAGACAGGTCGGTCTCTGCCTGACAGGGGCGCGGTTGTCTGAGGGGAAGTTGCCCCTAGTACGAGAGGAACAGGGCAGCGCAGCCTCTGGTTTATCAGCTGTCCGACAGGGCACGCTGAGCAGCTAAGCTGCTTTGGATAAGTCCTGAAAGCATCTAAGGACGAAGCCTTTCCTGAGAAAAGACAGCCTTCCGCAAGGAGAAGGGCGGCCATAGAAGATGGCGTTGATGGGATGGAGGTGTAATCACCAAGCTTCGGCGAGGTGTTCAGCCTGCCATTCCCAACAGCCCAACGCACTAGAACTTGGATTTGTTTGCGCCACCAAAATGGTGGTTTGCCACAGGTATGGTGGCAGCAAGCGCACCATTTCTGGAATTGCGGCTCCGGAAATACGTAAAGAACAACAACCGTAAAGAACTGTGATCCTTTGCACGGCGGCCAGCGTCATTTCATTTTTCGATATCTTTTACCCAACCATTAAATCTGGGCTACTAAACTTCACAATCTATAATCTAGATGTCTTCTGTTTGCATATCTCACAAGGAAGATGCAGATGGGCTCTGCTCTGCCACTCTGATAAAGGTAGCGTTTGACGTTTCAAAAGTAATCCTTGTGGATTATGCTAGCCTTATCTCCAAGCTGGAAAAGGTCGCGGCTTCTGACGGCAAGATCGAGCAGCTGTTCATATGCGACCTTGGACTGTCGAAAAAGAATGAGCAGAAATTTGTCGAGCTGCTTGGCAATATAGCGTCCAGTGGGGCCGAAGTGACCTACATCGATCATCATGACATCAGCAAGGAGATAATGCAGGCGCTCAAGAAGGCTGGCGTGACCCTCATTCATACTATTGAAGAGTGCACAAGTATGCAGGTCTATGCGAAATACAGGAAAAAACTGCCCGAGCACGCAGCGTTTTTCGCGGCGATGGGCGCGCTGACCGACTATATGGAAAACAAGCCTGTTGCGTCTACGATTGTGCCCAGATTTGACAGGCAATTCCTTATGCTTGAATCGACCGTATTATCGTACATGATTTCCGCAAGCCAGCACGACGACGACTTTCTGGTGAAAATAGTCGACACGCTTGCCAAGATGAAATATCCCCACGACATCAAGGGCGGCTTTGAGACTGCCGAGAAATATGCCAAAAAGGTGGCAAACGCTGTCGAATCGATACAAGAATCTGTGGTCAAGCTCGACAATATCGCTCACGCGCCTAGCACGGTCGAGCTATCGTCAAGCATGGTGGTCAACTTTGTGCTTGGCTCGTCCGGCAAGCCCGCCGCGATGGTCTATAAGTTCAAGGACGACATCAAGTCATACGTCGTTTCAATACGCGGATCGGCCGGCTGCAAGGTGCACCTCGGCCGGCTCACAAACGAAATAGCGTCAGAGCTTGGAGGTAGCGGGGGCGGGCACGATAGGGCGTGCGGCGCAGTGATCCCAAAGGACAAGCTTGAGGAATTCATCAAGACCCTTGATAGCAGGATAGCCTAGCGCTTTAGGTGATTCTACACCATTTCCATGATAAGTTCAGTGGCGTCCTTGGGTAACACTGGCTTGAGTGCGGCCATCAGCTGGTTCAGGGTATGCTGCGATCCATACTTGAGACTGATGCCCTGTGACTGCAGGCGCGCAAGAAGCGAGTTCTTGGCATCCTTGCCGAGCGTATCAAACGCCCTAATGGGAATGGTATTTAAGCAAACCTGTCTTCGCGAAGAATGTTCTACCCTAAACCTCGACGATAAACTCGACCTCAACTGCGCTGTCAAGAGGCAGACTGCTCACCCCGACTGCTGCCCTTGCATGCCTACCATTTTCGCCAAATACCTGAACCAGCAGGTCTGACGCGCCGTTGATCACCTTGGGCTGGTCTGCAAACAATGGGTCGCAGCTGACAAACCCCGTAACCTTGACCGCCCGCTTTACTCTGTCAAGGCTGCCAAGAGCCGACTTTAGCTGTGCCAGCGCGTTTATCGTACAGAGGCGCGCCGCCTGCTGGCCTGCCTCTATCGAGATGTCCCTGCCTACCTTGCCCTTGAACTTTACCTGCCCGCCTTCTGTCGGGATCTGTCCTGCTACAAACGCAAGGTTGTTGTGCGTTACGACCACTGGCACGTACGACCCTGCAGGGGCCGGAGGCGACGGGAGCGTTATTCCAAGGGATGCAAGCTTGTCTTCTATCATTGAGCAAGACTTGGCGTGGCTACGTTATTTTACTTTGCTTTGTTGTAGCTACTCTACCGCCAAAAAGTTCTATAGGTTCCCACATCTTTTTTAAATGCAAAAATAGAACCTTTTTCATCCATAAAACAGCACTTATGCAGCTATCCTCAACTTAGGTGAACTTGCTAGAACGCGATGGCTGGATTCTTGTCAATGTTGAAGGCAGGAAGCTAGGAATCATCTCATATCAGTCACCGAAGGAGGTCAGATGTTCCTCAGGGTCGCAGGTTACCACACTGGCGAAACCAAGTTCATAGGAGAAAGGCGCAATGTGCTCTCAATAAAGGTGGAGACAATTCCCGAGAGTATTCAGAACACGTTTTTGATGCTGGTTCGGATGCTCTGCCAGCAGAGCTTCGCGGCTTGCCGATTTCGTTTTTGTAATTGTGAAGCAAGACTTAAGATTCAACCAAAATCTATTACTGTTTGAAGACATATTTTATATTGGAGACGCAGATGCAACTGCTTTACCTGTTCTTGGTTGTCATCGGCCTGATTGCTTTGGCAGGCATATGATCCTCATTATTCAAGAAGTTATAAAACCATCTCCACTTGACACTATGAGGACCAGCTTCGACGGCTTTTGTTTCGGTTGTGGTCCTGATACGCCAGAACCCAGAGTAATCTACCCGCAAGCCTAATTTTGCATCAAACAACGGTCGTTGCACATCTTGTAGGCGCCTTTGGACGATGCGAATCTTTTTAAAAAGCATTGTTCTACCAGATTATTAGGAAATGGCGCACCACGAAGCTGAGAGCGGAGGATACGGCAGCAGCCCTCACATGAAGACAGTCGCATGGTCGATCCTTGTCATGGGCATATCTCTGGCCATCATAATCATCCTCTACATCTGGATCGGTTGGATACCAGGGTCGGGCTTCTCGGATGACATTATGAGAGAGCAGCAGGATGCACTGCGGGTAGAGTATGGCCTTCCACCGGTTGAAGAAATCACCCCAGAAGAAGCAGAGATTCCACCATCACTCAGAGACCTAAACTAACTGATCAGAGCAGATCCTCGTCTATCTTTTCTATTTTATCGACATACTGTGTGCATTCGCACCCAGGTATCAGGCAGCGGCCGACGCGCAAGAGCGAACTATTTCCACCCTTGTTGAATTCATGCGCCTGATGTGGATGGAAACACTTTAGGCAGTTCATCGCGCAATGACGACATTTACGTGGCTGATAATTAAACGTGCGGCTGAAAAACAAAGGATTATAGAGGAATCAGCCTTCAGGCAGTATGTACATTCATGCGTGACTACGTAGAGGACTATATGCGCAAGACAACCAAGTCCAAGTGTCTTTATTCCCGGTCTGCCCGCGTGTTTCCCGGCGGCATCAGCCATAACATCCGGTATTTCGAGCCTTACCCGTTCTTCGTAAATTCGGCCAAGGGCAAGCAGCTGCACGACGTTGACGGGAACCGCTACACAGACTATTGGATGGGCCACTGGGCGCTTATTCTGGGGCACTCGCCCAAACCAGTCGCAGACGCGCTGGCCGCGCAGGTGCGCAACGGCACTCTGTATGGCACGGTCAACGAAGTGAGCGTCGAGCTGGCAGAGACCATACAAAAATTGATGCCAAGGGCTGAGATGATGCGCTTTAGCAGCACAGGCTCTGAGGCCACAATGTATGCAGTCAGGCTTGCCCGCGCAAAGACAGGGAGGCGGGTCATCGCAAAGGCGATAGGTGGCTGGCATGGCTTTAACACCACGCTCATGCAGACCGTCAACTATCCTTTTGAAGTAGAAGAAGGCCCCGGCCTTGTACAGGACGAGGGACAGTATGTCGAATCGATACCGTTCAACAACCTTGATGCGTCCCTCAAGGTGTTAGAAACGATCAAGGACGACCTTGCATGCATCATTATCGAGCCGGTGCTCGGCGGGGCGGGCTGCATACCTCCTGTTGACGGTTACCTTCAGGGCCTGCAAGAGTTTGCGAAGAAGAACGGCAGCCTGTTCATACTGGACGAAATAGTGACTGGCTTTAGGCTATCGCTCCATGGCGCGGCAAGCGTCTACAAGCTCGAGCCCGATCTCTTCACGCTTGGCAAGATATGCGGAGGTGGCATGCCAATTGGAGTGGTGTGTGGCGACAAAGAGATCATGTCACTTGCAGACCCGGTGTCAAGGAAGGACAAAGAGGCGCGCTGTGCGATAGGCGGCGGTACTTTCTCTGCCAACCCTGTCACAATGACTGCGGGCCTTGCGACACTGAACTTTTTGAAAAAGAACAAGAGCGTCTACAGCAAGATCGACAGGCTGGGCGACGTAGCGAGGAAGGGATTGAGCAAGATATTTGCCGAAGCTGGGATCCCGAGCAAGGTTACAGGCTTGAACTCGATCTTTATGACCCACTTTGGCAAAGAGATGGTTCAGGATGCAAACGATGTGGCGACATCGAACAAGGAGCTGCTCACAAGATACCACCTTGCGCTGATGGCAGGCCACGGCATATTCTTTTTGCCGGGCAAGATGGGAGCTTTCTCAAATGCCCACGATGAAAGCGATGTCAAGCGGCTGCTTGCGGCCACCGAAAAGATAGTCCAGTCAGGGCTTTTCAAGCAGGGTTAGCACAGTACTATTCTTTGGCAGTCTGGTGAACCACTCTGCATCGGAACCTTCGAGCGACCTGAGCTTGCAGTCAAACGTGATAAAGTTGGCGCGAAGCTCTGTCTTGCCGGCCTTGAGCGTCATGCGTTTTATGCCGCTAATTTTGCTAACGCTGGCAGATACACCAATTGAACCAAGATGCTTCTCCAACGCTTCTTTGTAGTTGGCGCCCTTGTTAACCACGACCATCGGCAAGATCCACCAATCGCCGAATTTCTGCAACAGTATCTGGCCGCCGTTCTGTCTTCTTATCACCGCGGCCGCTGCTTTCAGGACAAATTGCCCGGCAGACATTTTTTGAAATTGCGACATCTGATCAGGCGTAATCCGCACAACTTTTCTGCCTGAGGGGATCTTTGATCTTGAAAGCTTTCGGTAGTTGCCCCTAGTATATATCAGTGGGAACTTTTTTTCGTCAAATATCGCGCTGACCGCCTCTCCTACCACCATGATGTGGTCGCCCATCTTTTCTATTGTAGTTACTCTGCACTCTGCGTTCAGCGCGCACCCCTTTATCATCGGAACATCGATATGCTTTGCGCTGTATGTTGAAAACGTACCCGGTATTGCAAGCTTGTTTATCTCGGTGCCAGAGTATCCACCGGCTATGTTGACCAGCTCTGATTGATCGTCTGATGCAATGTTGACACCAAATACTCGGGTTTCCTCGATGTTCCAGTACGTTGGTGAATCGTGCACGAAAACAGCGATAAGCATCGGATCGTAGGAAACATGCATCGTCCACTCTGCTGCCATGACGTTCGGGCCATGCTTGCCCTTTGTGGTGATTAATCCTACGGTAGTCGCAAAGTACCGATGCACGTTGCCCATGATTTCAGGCATATTACTGATGATCCTCTGGCATATTGCATCAACTAAAACCTTTCAGATTGCTTGCACATACATGAAGACAAGCATGGAGCAAGAAAAAGCAAGCACTCTGAAGTTAGCTATTAGGCAATCCATCATTCAACCAGAATCCTTCTATTTACCTCATATGACTTTCCAACGTCTGCATAGACGCTTACTGTCATTACATAAGTTCCTGCTTCTCCAGCATGGATAGGTGCTTGTGGATCGTTTTCAATCGGGAAGATCAGCTTTTGCTCGACATATTCTGGCGAAGCTGCAGGTGGCACAGGCGACATGAAGGCTATGCTATAGATTTTCTTCTTTGAACTATTCTCTTTTGTTATTTCTATATGAGGAAGACCACCACTTTTCAGAACACCTCTGATGGTTATTGAAAACGCTATCGGCTCATTAATTCTGTATTTTTCTTTGAGCCCTTCAATAGAAATATTTGGTTGATTTGTCATTTGCAATACACATGTTCTGTTCAAGCAGATATTCTTTTTGTGGCATTCACGATGTGAAATACCGCATAACATCTTCTATGTCTGAAACGCCAATCACATTTATCGAACTGTGATTGAACTCTTGATCCTCTGGAACCAATATTGTCTCTGCCCCAAAATCAGTGGCTGCATCGGCCTTTTTGTCCACGCTTCCAATGTGGCCGACGGTCCCGTCCGATTCAATAGTCCCCGTGATCAACACCGAAGGATTGATCTCGCGGTCCATCAGTCCTGCTGCAATCATTCCGGTAAGAAGGGCACCAGCAGATCCGCCATCAATAGTTATCAGCTCGTCATCCTCATTTATGACCCGGATAACGATATCTTTGTCAGAGACTGAAATGTCGCTGTACTCTGACGCTACAAGGACCGCCGTCCTTACCGAGTCCTGAAAGCCGGTTTCATACTTGACGTTTTTTACATCTATGGATACTATTCCTTCTCCAGATGGGATGATTTCGACTTCTATTGGCAGGACTATGCCTTTCCCAAACTGGTCTACTGCAAGGCTGTAGTGGCCTACCTTGACACGCTTGAATGATTCAAGCTGGGACTGCGTTTCTTGCATCTGCCCGGTGAGCAATGCTATTTCATTTTCATTAGCCTGTATTTGTTGTTCAAGCTCATGAATATCATCTTGAAGGCTTGCAGCCTGTGCTTTCAAAAGTTGAATCTCGTTCCTTTGGGCATCAACCGTCTGAGATAGGTCTTGAGCCTCTGCAGTCTTTGCAGCGATTTCGTTTTCAAGGCTCTCAATCTGTAAGTTCAACAACCCAAGCTGGACGGTCTTTTCATCGATCTGCTGCCTCTGCTCTTCAAGTACTCTTGATTTATCAGCGAGCTCTGCTGTCAAGAGGTTTATCTGCTGCGCAGAATAGGCGTAAGCGACCAGGCTGACGGCAATCGACGCTGCAAGGCCTATAGCCAACACTAGTTTTGTATTATTAGCAAGGGCAGCTCTAGCCTGCAACTGACGTCTCTATTAGTAATGATCTTCTATAATAATAATTCACTGCTTTTCACTGGGCAAGCGAGAATTTGCTGACACAGTTTTTGCAGTAGTAGTTGACCCGAATAACCAAATTTGTGTCCTCACTGACCCTGCAATAAGCAAAATTGTCGCAGACGGTGCAATGGACAAAACGGTCCAGACTATAATCATCAGTCGCTCTTGGAACGCTAATGGGCCTGTCAAACTCTTCAATTCTCAGGCGGTGTTTGTTGATGCTCTTTGTCATGCACTCGTGTATGGTACGGCAATTTATTTAAGAAATTACGAGCCTGTGCCGCAAGGCGCATTGTACCTTTGTCAAAAGACTGCTAGCCACGATCATCAGCACTAGGAACGAACAGGGAAAGGTCGACAGGAGGGTGTGACTGCAACAGTAATCCCAGCCTGCCTTAATCAAACTGGCAATCGAGAACTATTTCGTACTTAATGCCACCCCACAATAACTCAAATAAGTGGTCAGGATCTGCCCCATTTGCTTGAGATTGTATTAGGCGCGCCTGTGTGTAGGAATTTTGTTCGTACAAGCATATTTCACCTGTTTTGGTTGCAACCAACCTGTATAGGAGAGGCCTGGACGGAAACGACTGCCATGACTACAAAGAAGGCGTATGATGAGGATAGAATTATCTCTGGCACCGAGCTGGCCAAGTGCTTTGACAATCTGAAAGAGCACCTTGGCGGGGCCATGACGGAGACCATTGCATACGAGCTTGAGGTGATGTTTGGCATAGTGGCCGTCGGCAGGCTGTCGTACAAGCTCTCCCAGATAGACGATGCCCTTACAAAGCTACTTGGCGGTTCTGCCAGTGAGATAATGATGGAATCCATTGCCAAGCATTTTGGCATGCAGAAAAAGTGATCCTATCACTTGCACTGCAATTATACGCATAGGCGGTTGTGTTGCCAACTTTCTATCCTTGACAAGAATGAATGCCCGTCACTATCAGAAACTTGGGCAAACGAAGCCAGAAGGAAGAAAAACAGCAGCAAGCACACTATGTAGACGGGTTATTATCATTATGTGGCCGTTGTGCCAGAGCCCAACTTTTTCAAAATTGATATTAATCCGGGATATTGACTTAGGCCAAGATATTCCAGCAGGTTTTGGAACCGCTTGTCATTATCATAATCAGTGGTAGCGGCGGCGTCCTTTTCCTCTTTTTTCCGAGAATCCTTCATGGACGTTATATTGCTTGCAGCTTTAAACCATTTTGTCTGTAAGGTTTTACACAACGACCATCCGCTGCCAGCACACAGACGCATCAACAATCACGCCAACACTTAAAAAGCGGAAAAAATCAATCCTAGGCTCGTATATGGCTGCCCGGAAAAACACTTCACGCAAAAAGCGGTTGTTAAAGCGCACTAGGCAGAATAGGCCAGTGCCGACATGGGTAGTCATTAGGACGAACAGGAAGGTCAGAACTAACCCCAAGCGCAGGCTTTGGCGCAGGTCTGACGTCAATGTAGGTTGATAAAAAATGGCGACAGTCGAAGAAAACCTTACACGTGTTTACACTATCAATCTGGGCAGGGCTTGGCTCACTCCTGAGCACAAGCGTACAGACAGGGTCATCAACATGATACGCGAGTTTGCGACAAAGCACATGAAGAGCGATGAAGTCAAGCTAGAGCAGGACCTGAACAGGCAGATATGGTCAAGAGGCAAGACCAACCCGCCAAGGAAGGTCCGCGTCAAGATGGTCAAGGACGAGGACGGCGTGGTCACGGTCTCGCTCTACGAAGACGTGCCGGCGGCAACCGAAGCGCCCGCCGCTGCTGAAGAAGAAGAAAAGAAGCCAGAAGCGGCTTCAGTCGAAACAGCCACAGCAGTAGCTGCCGAAGAACCAAAGGCAGAAGAAAGCAAGTCACAGACTAGTTAGGCTTTTTTGCATAGCCTCGGCACGGGCAGACTCCAAACATGCATTTCTTGCTTCCGTTAATATGGTAGTCCTTTTGATGACCGCACAAACACTTGCCGGATCTACGCAATAGCCTGCTTATCTTTGTCGTTGATGCTCTTAAACGATCTGCGCGAATCATCATGTCATTAAAATAATTTGCAGGCGTTATATAAGCGACTGCATGAAATTACATGATCCTTTATGATATTTTTGCCTCCAGCTAGACTTTTAACCCGTCCGACCCTCGGATGACTCTGATGATCGAAGTCTGCCCTGTCTGCTACAAATTTCTCCAGACTGTTTACGACAAGAGAAAGATGAAAGACATCAAGCTGGTTGAAGATCAGCCGTGTAAGAGTATGTATCACAAGAAATTAGTAGATCGGTAAAATTAGCTTGATGCGAGCAGTTCGTGATAAAAAAGTATATGAGAACGATCTTGTGAGAAAGCAAAGATAGCCGCAGGAATACTTTAATCTAACAGCTAATGGCAACAAGTTTGTTCTTGAAGGCAACATAGTCCCGTTACTCGAAGGATTACCTACGCAGGTTGCCTACAAGATAGAATGCGACAGGCAGTGGAAAACAAGAGTTGCCACATTCGCCAGAAAAGGTCAGGTAGTACAACACATCCGACTCTCAGAATAAGCAGCAAACAGGTCTGAAAAACAAAAAGAATCACGATTCCCTTTGCCGCAGGAATACATGATGTTGACCTAGAGGTTACGCCTGCCACCAATACACTTCCGATCAGACGGCTTTGTTTGGAAGATGGCAAATCGCAACAGGTGGACGCTGTCTGGGTTCATTTCCCAAGTTTGACGCTAGAATGGCTGCAACAAAGGTACACTGGAATCGATCGCAGGCATTACAGGTAGATGAATCTTTATCGACTGGATATCAGGCTCAGCTTGAAGTTGACGAATCTGGGTTAATCGTTTCCTATGGCAACCTGTGGCATCGCGTAAGTGACAAATAGTTAAGGAAACTTGCAGATTTCGCATTTTGCGTATGTCTCGCCATCTAGGTGATTAAAGTGTGTGCCGCACGACTTGCATGTATGGTGTATGTCGTCGTAGCCGTCAGGCGCGACAAAGCTGTGGCTTGTCAGCTGCTGGCTCTTGCACACTATGCACCTGCAGCCACATGATATCATGGCACCAGCTCTTGTAGTTTCTTACAATAATAACCTATTCGATCGCCGGTATCATCGCCAGCTTGATGTCAGGCGCAGAGTCCGGTTCGTCCCAGTCCAAGACGTCTGGAATGATGTCGCCCAGTGGGTCGTAGCGGTCAAACCTTGTCTTTTGAGGAGTGGACGCAACAAGGTGGACGCGCACGCCGTCGGCTGCGGCCATCGATGACATTGCGACTTCGGTTGTGCCTTCCTCCTGAAATATGCCCTGCACATAGCCCACAATCTTGTTCAGATCACCGATAGGAACCCTGTCGCCGCCCATCACATAGACCATCGCCCTCTTTACCGAGCCTGCGTCTGGAACGGCGTCATACAGCATTGCCACAGAGTCGCGGAGGGAGGACTCTGAGCTGTGGCTTGGCCTGCTCGTGCACAGTATGTTCAGCGCCGGCCTCACGGTTCCACTCGATATCGAGGATATGACCTCGACTATGGCACTGTTTGTGATTGAGAAGCATTCCTCTTGAGAAAGCTCTGGGTTGTTGTCAAGGAATGCGTCGTTGTCCATCACAATGGTCGAGTCAGATGTTTCGCGCACCCTTCTCAACGCAGTGCCAGAATTGAAAATGCGGTCCTTCTCAAACTTGAAGGGCATGATTGCGATCGAGATTACAGTGCTTAATTCTTTTGCCATTCTGCACACCAGCGGAGCCATTGCAGTGCCGGCACGTCCTGCCAAATTTGAGACAATGATTACGGTCGAATAGCCGTTCATCGCAGCTACCATCTCCTTGCGGTGTGCTTCAACAAAGGAGCGCAGTTTTAGGCTTGAGGGATTGACCCATTCGCCAGAATCAACATAAACGGCAGTGCACTTCTCATTGTGGATCAAATCTTTCTTGTCGTTGCTTATCAACAGGCACTTGCAGCCAAGAGCGGCGCTTGCCGCAGTCGCAATTTTACTTCCGGCGCCACCTATGCCTACCAGCAGCACTGGATTCTTGATCAAAAGATCGCTCATCGTTGATCCCCCGAGCTCCCCGCACACAAATACAGGGCTCATGTTAAAAAGCTTTGGTGATTAACCATAAGCTACGCGTGGCCTAACAAAGTTGAGCTCGTTTAAATTACTATCCTTGCCTTTAACGAAAAGTTGGAAAAATCATAAACTTGTACGCGCTTTCTATCGCCAAGCGAAACCTTGCCAAGGTTTGATGACAGGACGACGACCGGCTTGTATGCATAATTCCTGCCCTGCACTACCTTGCCCATTTCGTCGATAATTATTTCGCCCTGCCACCCCTGCCACAGCGAATTGCGCTTTTTCGCAACCTTTTTTGCCAGAACGTGAAGGCGCTCCGACCTTTCCTTAGCTACCTGAGAGCTGACCCTCATGCCCTTCCATTTTGCGGCCTCTGTGCCCGGCCGCGCACTATAGCGCGAGATGTTGACAATGTCCGGTTCGGCCCTCTCGACGAGATCGAGGGTTTCTTTGAAATCGTCCTCGGTTTCTGAAGGAAAGCCTACGATGACGTCTGTCGAGATTGTCATTTCCGGGATCTTGCTCCGAAAAGCCTGCACTGCATCCAGAAATGTCTTGGTGGTATGGCCGCGCTTCATCTTTCTCAATACCCTATCGCTCCCGCTTTCAACAGGGATGTGGAGGAACCTGAAGAGCTTCTCGTTCTCGTAAAATACATCGACCATCCTGTTCAGCATCTCTGGCACGTACATTGGATTCATCATGCCCAGCCGGATCTTGAAATCTCCTTCTATAGAGCAGCATGCCCTGAGAAGCTCGACCAGATCTGTGCCCATGTCCTTGCCGTAGCAGCCGTTGTCGGTTGACGCTAGCCAGACCTCTTTGCAGCCGGCATTGATGTCGGCCTTGATCTGCCTCATGATGTCGCCGATGCGGTAGCTCCTGAGCCATCCCTTGGCGATCTTTGTCTGGCAGAACGTGCATTCGCTCATGCAGCCGCTTGCTATCTCAACGATGCTGACCATGGGGTTGAGCCTCACCCTTGGAATGTTGACCTTGTCAGCTACAGAGTCCTCAAGCGCGACAAGTCTGCCACCTGCAAGGGCAGAGCCCACGACATCGACCGCCTTTTCGATCGAGTGCGGCCCAAGCAGGCTTGCCAAAGAATTCAATGATTCGACCTTTGCCCTATCTGCTTTTGGCAGGCAGCCTGCAACAACCAGCGGCTTGCCCGACTTGCTCATTGCTTTTATCCTGCTGACCATTCGGTGCTCGGTTGTGTCCTTGACAGAGCATGTGACAATCAGGTTGAGCGCGCCTTCGCTTTGCTTGCTTGCGATTTCATACCCAGCACCCTTCAACAGCCCACTTATCATTTCAGAATCGGCCATGCTTGCCGAGCAGCCATAGGCTTCCACCCATACCTTTGGCTTTGACCTCCTAAGCACAGGTATCGACTCTATTAATGCAGGCTTGAGCGATCGTCTCAGCATCGATGAAAGATAGGTACATCCCTTCGACTTAAAAGCGTGCCGCCAGAGAGGCTTTTGAAGAAAAAGCCTACAATAGCACTATTTGTTGTTGTTTGCCTGCCGGCGGTTCTGGGCCCATATCTCCGACAGGACCGCGACATATGTGGTGATCAGCTTGCCGCTTTCCATGCTCTCGCGGTTTTTCTCGAGATCGTTTCCAAGCGCCATAATGAGCGGCTTGGGCATCTTTAGGTGCTCGTTCATGTAGATCAGGAGTGAATAGTACATCAGCTTCATGGTGTCGCTGCTGCCGGCATCTTCATTGAGCTTCATATTCGCCATCACGTTTGAAACTACGATTGAGAAGTGTGGTGACAGCAAAGCCTTGTCTTGCTCGTCGCCCAGCTTAATGACTTCCATGTATAGCAGGTCTTCTATTGCCGAAGCGGTCTGCTCTAGCCGCTGGTGATGATCCTCTGACATCGGTACCAGCTTGGCGGGAAAGCCTATTTTAGATTGCTTATCACCGAGCGATAGGACGCCACAAAGTCTGGGTCCACTATGCCCTGTACCACGTACGGCCTGCCATCGGAGAGCCTGATATCCATTGCAACTGCGCTATAGGGGATGTCAAATTGATCTACCTTGTCCTGCTCGCCGCTCTCAAAGAATTTCGTACATATGCCTCCATCGCAGGCAAAGCCGTAAATTCTTTCAACCCGGCGATGGCCAGAGCCGGCAGCCCTTCCGCCAGCCGAGCCCTTTGACTCTTCAACCATAAGGATGAAAATTTCATTTTTTACCTGCTTGTCAAGGTAGACATCGTTTTGTGCGACTACCAACTTGCGCTGTGGCAGCTGCAAAATGGCATCAATCGAGTCTGGCATCATTATATAGCATTCCAGCTGTAGATGATAATGACATTATTTGTAATTATTGATGATCAGGGCATGAAATAACGCGTCTGCTTGGCGTCTGGGTAGAGAACATCTTTTTCTTGACGACCGGGATGCGCCTGATGCTTTCGACAGAAGGCAGACGCTCATATATCGCTTTATACTGATGCATGCATAAAGTTATGCAAGACGATCTGTCTGGCCGAATTCTCCTCGTAATAGTCGACATTTATGATGTGTGTGTTTGGGCCCAGCAGGTATTACGAGCTGCGATACGAGGACCGGATATGACATCTGATAACTTGACCCCTGCGATGGAAAGAATAGCCGATTTTTGCGAGCTGGTCGGGTACAGTGAGTTTGGAAGGAACATTCCAAAGACCAACAACATGAATATAAAATGAAGGCAGAATACAGACGCAGAAAAAAGGAAGAATTGACGGTCGAGCTTATGCAGGCCCTTGACATCGCCTAGCGCAAGTCTTCGACGTTCCACTGCTTTCTTGCCTTGTTACGCCACAGCTTTTTTATTGACCATGGCAGCCCAAAGACAATCGGTATAAAGAAAAAGAAAAAGTAGATGCCATAGAATGCTAGAACCACCGTAGCGACTATGGATGCAGCAGAAACTGCTATCACGATTAGGGGCAAGAGCCGACTGCTGTCGTTCCTGCGTTGCATGGCTGCTGTATTATCGTTGAATTATTTTATAACCATTCGTAATAGATATAATATCTATGCATTACATGATAGGGCATGGTCAAGACTGAATCGTCACCTCAAGTTCTCAGAACCGGCAGCAGGGCTCCTGATTTCACCTTAAAAGGTGTAGACGGTAAAATGCATTCATTGCACGACTACAAGAGCAGGGCCACGCTTGTAGTGTTTATCTGCAACCACTGCCCTTACGTCAAGGCCAGAATTGGCGATATTGTTGCGCTGCAGAGCAAGTTCAAGCCGTCAGAACTGCAGGTCATTGGCATCAACAGCAACGATCCAAACTACAAGGACGAAGGCTTTGACAACATGGTGACGTTTGCAAAGGATCATAGGCTGAACTTTCCATACCTGATAGACGACAGCCAAGACATTGCGCGGGCGTACGGAGCAGTGTGCACGCCTGACCCGTTCCTGTTCTTTGACGGCAAGCTAGCGTTCCACGGCAGAATAAACGATGCGCTTGACCCTGAAGCAAAGCCGACAGTCCCTGTCATGGAGAACAACGTGCGCAAGCTGCTAAAGGGAGAAAGGCTCGAGAAGGACTTTGATCCTTCGATCGGATGTTCGATAAAGTGGAAGAGTTAGCCGTATTGGTAGATTACTCCCTTTTCCCCTCTTGGGTGGCGCCACTCTGTTTCCTTGGCGCACGTGCCGCATTCGATGCACGCCTCATGCTGGAGCGTCACGTCGCCTCCCTCCATGCTGTAGCAGCTAGTGGGGCAGAGCGTCACCATCTTTTTCATGAACTGCGATTTTGAGTCTAGCACCTTGATGTGCGAAATCCTGTCGTCGTCGTATTTCAGCCTTGCAACGCGCTGAGCCACAGTCGGCAGGGTCGGCTCGTACGTCGCCTGAATGGGACGGCCCATCTTTTCTGCAAGCTCTACCGGCACCTGCACGTATGTGTCTTCAGACTCAACTAACGGCAGCAGTTTGTCGTAGCCCAGTATGTTGGCAAAGCCAACAGCCAGCCCCCTCAGCGTGCCGCTTGACATCAGCCGAAACACCATGCCATAACGCTGGCCAATGATGTCCTTTGGCACGTCCCTTGCCGCATCGAGGAATATTTTCACATAATCCTTGTCGATCTCTTTCATGTCGCGAGTATAGGGGCTCTCCTCTATCAACTGGGAGTAGTATTCGCCCATATATTGTGGGCCAAAGTTGTTCCTATCGATCGCCCTTGCTACCGCGTTTGCCGCTCTTACTGCATCATCAATCCCTACGTTGAGACCCTCTATTCTCGGGCCGATAAAGACGCCCCTTCCGGCTGCGTCGCCAACAAACAGCACGTTCTTGAAGTACGGCTTTTTCATGGCGCAGCGCTTGCCGTCTGGCACCAGCTTGGCGCTGTATTCCAGCTCGACATAGTCGGTTACGAACTTGGTGTGGTACTTGTTTGCAAGCTCGTTTTGCACGGAGTCGAGCCTTGCCTTGATCTCTTCTTCTGTTTTGTATTTGCCTGCTTCAACAAGTTTTTTCCTCGCAGCTGGCGAATACCATACGTCGCGAAGCTCATTCCATGTTTTTATCAGCTTGCTTACCGCAAACCGCACCCTTAGCTGCTCTTCCTTTGGAAGGTTCTTGTCGATCTCCTCCTTGATGGCCACTTCGTCCTTTACGAATTCGGCGACCATCGGGTTCTTCAGCAGTGCGTTGACAAGCGTGTAGGGCTCTGCAGGTCTATCCATCAGCGAGTCATAATGGTACACGGCGCCAACTGACAGCGTATCGCGGTTTGTGTAGAGAAAGCCGCCTCCAATGTGGTTGAGCGTGACATCGCCGGCGAACAAATGAGCTGCACCTTCGTCCGGCCCGATGCCGAACCGCTGCTCGATTATTTCTTCTGGCAGCTTGACTACGACCTTGACCCCTTGGTACAACTGCTCGGGCGTAAATTTTGGTCTGGATCCGGTTATTTCAGCTACTTCCGAGTTGACGCCATCAGCAGCGATCACTGCCTTCGCCTCAAAGGGCTCCAGCTCGTCAGTCTCAACTACCGTCTTGTCGCCCTGCCAGCTCAGCGACCGGACGTGCACGCCCGATACGATGCCTCCACCCTGCCGCTCGGCACTTTCGCCTGCGTGGCGGGCAAACCATGCGTTGAGCCGGTTGAGCAGCACAGAGTAGCCGAAATTAGCCTGATACTCGTGGGCGGCAGTCAGGTTCATCGTAAAGACCTTGTTCCTTGAAGTAGAATGCAGCATGTACTGCGTTATCTTGCGCTCGACTGGCGCATCCTTTAGGAACTCTGGACCGTAGACATCCTCGACGTTGTATACCCGGCCAGTCTTTGGCTTCTTTGAGTACAGTATACCGCCGGAAATGTTCTTGGTCCCAACCTGCTTGCCGGCTTCAAGCAGGATCGCCTGTTTGCCTAAGTTTGACAGCTGTTTTAGCGCGGCAAGGCCAGCAGATCCGCCGCCGATTATTGCAACATCATAGCTTTCCATCATTTCTTCACCTCTATTGCAGGCTTTTGTTTTCTTAGTTCCTCTAGCAAAAGCGGTATAACATCTTCCATCCTTCCCTTGATGAAAATGTCGCATTCGTCCTTTATAGGCGAGTCCTCGTCAGGGTTTATTGCCACTACAAAGCCGGCTTCCTTCATGCCGGCAATATGCTGCATTGCCCCGCTGATGCCTGCCGCGACATAGAGCAGAGGAGCCACTTTGCGGCCGCTTGTGCCGATTACTCTGTCTGGGATCATGTAGGTCGAGCTTGTCCCCTCACTGACTGCAAACGGCTTTTTCGATATCGGCAGCGAGATGCCCACCTCAGCTTCAAGCTCTCTGGCAAGCTCAGCCACCAGCTTTATGTTCTCTTCTGGCGAGTCCTTGATCCCCCTGCCAAAGCTCACGATTGCCTTTTTGCTGTCAAAGTCGACTGTGCTCTTTACTATTTTTCTGTTAATTATTTTTACTCTGAGGTCACACTCGTCAAACTTTGGAACATAGTCGACTATTGGGCCGCGTCTTGTGCTATCGCGTTCTATTGGCGCAAACACTCCAGGGATTATGCTACAAGCCTGTGGGTGGTAGTCGCGCTCTATCGCAGGGTTGCGATTGTCAAGGCACAGGATGGTAGTCCAGAGGAATCCGGAAAAGTCCGGCCTGTACATTTCAAGTGTCCTTTCATATTTCATAGGCTGGCCCTTTGTCTTGTGCTCGTGCTTTATCTCCAAGTCCTCGATGACAAGCTTGTTGATATCCGATGCAAGGCCCGATTCAAGCTCCGCTAGCACTGTTGACGACAGGTGCCTGCCAATGCTGTCTGCTGCAAAGAACATATAGCGCGGCCTTACAAATTCCGAAGCGTCAGAGAATTTGGCCGCAAGCTCTTTGCTAGTGGCTATCCGGCTTATCACCTTGGTGTCAATCAGGTTTCGGGCATAGCGCAGTTCTGGGCTGTCTGCATAAATCACCGCATCGGCACCGTAGAATATCAGTTCCTCGCACAGTCTGCGCACGTCATGCCCAAGCACAACTGCGACGACCTTTTCGTCTGCAGAATACTTCTTGTTATAGCCGTCCATAAGCCGCCTTGCCTCGCCCAGCATCTCGAGGCTGACAGGTACGGGTTTGCCGTCTTCGTGCTCTATTATGACATAGAGGTGCTGGTACTTCTTCATTTGATTACCATGCCTCCCACCACTTCGTACATTCTGGTCGCCACCTTGGCAAGCTGCTCGCGGTTTGTGCCGTCGACGACTTCGGCTCTCCTGCTTGCCTTTGCCTTTGGAATCCTTTCCACCTTGTAAACGATTGTTGGCGAGCCGGGCAGCCCAACCAGTTTTGGATCCACCCCAAGCTGCTGCGCATTGAACACCTTCAGATATTGCTTGTAGTTTTGAGCGCGCTCTTTTGCCTCCTTTTGGTACTTTTCAAAAGCAAGCCTCTGTGATACGGTGTTAAACGACGCCTTGTATGATGGATCTATTGCAATGAACACAGGAAGCGGCGCCTCCACCTCTTCGACGACATCGTAAAAGCCTTGCAGCGAAATCATGCGTCTTGCCCTCACGATCCTGTTCTGCATGTCGACATCGTAGTCGATTACGTTGCCAAGGAAGGTAAAGCCTAGCTTCCAAGCAGTCTGGGGTCCTGTCTGACCTGTCTCGCCGTCAGACGCCCTGTGGCCAGAAAACACGATGTCCATCTTGCCTTCCAATTTTGAGATGCCGGTCTTGAGCACCTCTGCGGTGGCAAGCGTGTCAGCGCCAGCGAACATCCTATCGCTGTACAAATAAAGCTCGTCAGCATCGCACAGCAACTGCGCCTGCTGGAGCGCGCTGTCGGCTATAGGCGGGCCCATTGTGGCCACTGCTACGCTGGCGCCGTACCTGACCTTGGCATAGAACGCGGCGCTTGACGCCACGGCGCTATGCGGCCCGAGTATGCTCTTTGTCTCGGCCCGATTAAGCGTGCCATCAGCGTTGTAGCTGACATTTCCCTCAGAAAAATCCGGCTCTAATTTTACAATAACCGCAACGTTGAGGTTTGCCAATGGCTTGTCTCCCCTTTACCTCCATTTATTACCTTTAAATGGTTTATGAAGAAAAGTTATGCAGCAACCAGCTTTTTTGCAGGAGCTACTTTCAGTGCCTCGTATGCTTCTCTCATCCTTTTGTAGAATTCGGGCATCTTGGGCGGCAGCATTGGATACGCAAGGTAAAAGTCCTCGGCTTCACGAGTATAGCGCCTCACCTTGTCGTGCCCGGGAACGCGCCGGATAAACAGCATGTTGTTGAGCCTGTCTGCAAGCTTGATCGCCTTGATGTCGTATTCTGCGTCGCGCAGTATGTCACAGTATTCGTAAAAACGAGCCATCTGGCGCTCGATGTCATTTGAGCCAGGGTAGTTTTCAAGTGGCTTGATCTTTAGCTCGGTTGCAATGTCGCGGATCCTGTTGCCAAACCTGTATGCAAGGTACGCTTCAAAGCCGTACGACTTGGATTCATGTAGGTTCAGTATCCTGTCATCATCTTCCATAACATCATGCAGTATTGCGGCCACGATTTCGACGCTTGTAATATTGCGGTTGACAGAGCGGTAATGCCTGACCACGTCCATTGTAACAGGCCAGGTATGGGTTTCAAGGAATGGCGAAGTGCCGTCTTCGCGCATCAGATCAGAGTGGACTTCTTCTGCGACTTCGATTGCGCCCTCGATGTAATTGTCTACTCGCACCTTGGCTTCATTCTGGAGAAAAGCCAGAAATTCGTGCTTGCTTACCCGGGGGATATCGAGCTCGTCCATGCCATTATAGAGAGAAGTGGTTGAACAAAAGATTTGCTGTTGCGACTAGGCAGAAGCGACTTCGCGATATTTTTGCTGCCTCGTTTCTTGGTATTTTACTCGCCTGCGATAGTGTCGTCTGCGTGTCTGGCGTACCTGTGCAAAAAAGACAAGCCCGGCAGCGCCAAACGCCAAACTGATAATGCTTCCCACGATGTTGCCTACTAGAGAATTGTATATTGCAATCATAAAGCTGATCCCGACAAATGCTGCAATTATAAACACGAGGTTCTTGCCTATGATCAGTGCAATCTCGATCCAGCGTATCGTCCGTTCCATTTTATCCAGGTCGCGCACATCCACAATTAGCATATGTGCAACAGAATTTTTAACAGTAGCATCTATCCACGATGTCTGCCATGTCTAGATCTCATGTCAGATTATAGAGGCATGCGTTTAGGTGCAGGCATTGTGGGATGAAGTTTACCACAAAGGAGCAGGCAAGCAGACAGCCATTACGATGTCCATATGAAGAAGGAAAGTAGGCACGATTGGGGCATTAACCATATATGCGCGTTTTGAAAATTAGCTGTCCTAACAGTTGCTAACAAGTTCTAGAAGCTTTGCTCTGGCAAAGGATGCCTTCCCGCCAAGCGGTGACCAGCCTGAAGCAATAGAGCAGCTGGTCAGGGGCGTGCAAAAGGGCGGGCGCCAGACGCTCCTTGGCGTGACTGGGAGCGGCAAGACATACACAATTGCAAACGTCATTGCAAGGACAAACAAGAACACGCTGGTGATCTCGCACAACAAGACCCTTGCAGCTCAGCTGTATGCTGAGTTCAAAGAGTTCTTTCCAGAAAACAACGTCGGCTACTTTGTAAGCTTCTATGATTATTACCAGCCTGAAAGCTATATCCCCCAGACAGATACGTATATCGAAAAGGACACCGAAGTGAATGAAAAGATAGAAAAGATGAGGCTTGAAGCCACCGCGATGCTCATGTCCGGCGAGCCCACAATAATCGTGTCAACCGTTTCTTGCATCTATTCTCTTGGTTCGCCCAAAGAGTGGGAGAAGAGCGCCATCACGCTGACAAAGGGTATGGAAATCGACCGCAAGATACTCATACACAATCTGATCGAGGCGCGCTATGAGCGAAATGACATGTCGCTTATGCCGGGCAACTTTCGGGCAAAGGGAGACACAATTGACATCATCCCTGGCTATTCTGACGACATTATCCGCGTATCCGTATTTGGCGACGAGATCGAGCGGATAAGCATACATGACCATGTAAGCATGAAAAAGCTGCGTGATGTAAACGCAGTCAAGATATTTCCGGCAAAGCACTATATCACTGACGACGACTCGCGCAACAGCGCACTTGAATCGATAAAGCGCGAGCTTGAAAACTGGCTACCAAACCTGCCTTCCGAGCTGGAGCGGCAGAGGCTTGCGCAGCGCACAAAATACGATCTGGAAATGATAGAAGAGCTTGGTTATTGCTCTGGCATTGAAAACTATTCCCGCCACCTTGACGGCAGAGCGCCGGGCCAGCCGCCTTTTTGCCTCCTTGACTTTTTCGGTGACGATTTCCTGCTTGTCATTGATGAGTCGCACGTCACGCTGCCGCAATTGCATGGCATGTATAATGGCGACCACACCCGCAAAAAGATGCTTATTGACTATGGGTTCCGTCTGCCAAGCTCCTATGACAATCGGCCGCTCAAGTTCGAGGAGTTTGAGAAATATCTCAGAAACGTGATTTTCGTATCGGCTACGCCTGGGCCATATGAGTTAAAGTCAAGCTGGCAGGTCGCCGAGCAGCTAGTCAGGCCCACAGGCCTTGTCGACCCTAAAGTAGAGATCCGGCCCACAAAGAACCAGATGGAAGACCTGATAAAGGAGATAAAGAACAGAGCCAAGAAAAACCAGCGCACGCTTGTAACGACGCTGACAAAAAGGATGGCAGAGGACTTGGCAGAGTTTCTGGCCAAGAATGAAGTGCGGGTGCGCTACCTGCATTCTGAGATTGAAGGTCTTGAGCGTACCCAGCTTATCAGACAGCTGCGACTGGGCGAGTTTGACGCGCTTGTCGGCATCAACCTTCTTAGGGAAGGTCTCGACATTCCGGAGGTTTCGCTTGTTGCAATTCTGGACGCAGACAAGGAGGGTTTCTTACGCAACACCACGAGCCTCATCCAGACATTTGGCAGGGCTGCCCGCAACCTAGACGGCGCGGTGATAATGTATTCCGATCATTCTACAGAATCGATGAAGCAGGCAATAGAGGAAACAGAGCGCAGGCGCAAAAAGCAGCTAGAATACAATAAAAAGCACAAGATAAAACCAAGGACGATCGTCAAGCCGATACCTGAAAGCACAAAAGAGATTGGCGATATGAGTGTAGAGACAAAGTCCATGACAAGGCAGGATTTGGTCAAGCTTGCTGTTGAAACCGAAGCCACGATGAAGAGGTTTGCCGAAGAGCTAGACTTTGAAAAGGCGATAATGTTCCGGGAGAAGTTGAGCAAGATAAGAAAGGCGCTTGGAGAGCCGGCTTTGGCGGAGGTGTCCTGATGCACGACAAGATAATCATCAGAGGGGCACGACAGCACAACCTGAAGAACATCAATGTCGAGATACCAAAGAATAAGCTCGTCGTGATCACAGGGCTGTCGGGCTCGGGCAAATCAACCCTTGCGTTTGACACTATTTACGCGGAAGGCCAGCGACGCTACGTTGAATCGCTGTCTGCTTATGCAAGGCAATTCCTGGAGCTGATGGACAAGCCCGACGTCGACTCGATAGACGGTCTGTCTCCAGCAATATCGATACAGCAAAAGACTACCAGCAAGAACCCCCGGTCGACCGTCGGTACTGTCACCGAAATTTACGACTACCTGCGCCTGTTGTTTGCAAGGATAGGCATCCCACACTGCCCCAAATGCGGCAGAAAGATTGCAAGCCAGTCGGCCGACTCGATCACGGAATCTGTGATGAAAATTGGCGACGGCAAGAGCGTTATGATTCTGGGCCCAGTCGTTCAGGCAAAAAAGGGGACATATGAGAAGCTGTTCGACCAGCTAAAGCAGGACGGCTTTTCCAGAATCAGACTTGATGGCGAAATAACAAACCTTGACGAGGATGACGAAGAAAAGCCGCAATATCCAAGGCTTGACAAACAGAAAAAACATACCATCGAGGTCATTGTCGATAGGCTCAAGCCGTCAGTAGAGGAAAAGAGTCGGCTTTTCGACTCGATCCAGTCTGCGCTAAAGGTAGGCAACGGGGTGGTTGTCGTTTCGATAGACAGCAAGGATGCGATGTATTCGCAGCGAAACGCCTGCCCCCACTGTGGCATATCGCTTGGCGACCTTGAACCCCGCACCTTCTCATTCAACTCGCCCTTTGGAGCCTGCAAAGATTGCAATGGCCTTGGGATCAAGATCGAGTTTGACCCTGACCTGATAATCCCGGATAAAACAAAGAGCATACTCGATGGCGCGATAAAGCCATGGACAGGCCACTTTGCAACGTTCAGATCCGCCATGCTGCGCGATGTCGGCAGAAAATTCGGCTTTGACCTTGCAACCCCGATATCCAAGATGAAACCTGATCAATTGAAGGTGATACTGTACGGCACCGACCAGAGCATCCACTACAAGTACGAGTCGCGCTACTCGGAGAGCCGCTGGGAATACAGAGGGACTTTTGAGGGCGTGATTCCAAACTTGGAGCGCATCTACCGCGAGACAGAATCAGAGTCAAAGCGCGAAGACCTGATGCAATTCATGCGGGAGCGCCCATGTGAACGGTGTAACGGCAGGCGCCTGCGTGACGAGGCTCTGGCTGTAAAGATACAGGGCAAGTCGATAATGGAGGTGTGCGACCTATCTATTGACGAGTGTTACAAGTTCTTCCAGAATCTGGCACTGTCAGAGACAGAGCGCTACATCGCAAGGACAATACTCAAAGAGATCATTTCAAGGCTTGAGTTCCTGCGAAACGTCGGGCTTAACTACCTTACGCTCAATAGAATGACCGCCACGCTTTCTGGCGGCGAGTCGCAGAGGATCAGGCTTGCCACCCAGATCGGTTCGAACCTGACAGGAGTGCTCTATGTTCTTGACGAGCCCACGATTGGCCTGCATCAGCGGGACAACGCGCGATTGATAGACACTTTGAAAAAGTTGCGCGACCTTGATAACACACTTGTAGTCGTCGAGCACGACGAAGAGGTGATACGCAGTTCTGACTGGATAATAGATATCGGCCCGGGTGCCGGAATCCACGGAGGCGCGATCGTTGCAAGTGGCCAGCTGCAGGACATCATGAAGAACCCTGATTCGATCACTGGTGCTTTTCTTAGAGGCGACAGGCTGGTTGCACACCAGCACGAGCGGCGCAAATCAAGCAAGTGGCTGACTGTGCATGGCGCCAGGGAAAATAACCTAAAATCAATTGATGTCCGCTTTCCGCTTGGCTGCATGACAGTCGTTACAGGCGTTTCTGGCTCGGGCAAGTCTACGCTTGTAAATGACATACTATTCCGGGCGCTCGCAGAGCACTTTTACGATGCAAAGTACAGGCCGGGCAAGCACGACAAGATATCTGGTCTAGAGCATGTTGACAAGGTGATAGGGATAGACCAGTCGCCTATAGGCAGGACGCCGAGGTCAAACGCCGCCACCTATGTCAACGCCTTTACTCCCGTACGGGAGCTCTTTGCCAAGACCTCGCAGGCAAGAGAGATGGGATATAAGGCCGGCAGGTTCTCGTTCAACGTCTCTGAGGGGAGGTGCGAAGCCTGCGAGGGCGGAGGGGTCAAAAAGATAGAAATGCAGTTCCTGCCGGACGTCTACGTGACATGTGACGAATGCAAGGGTAGGCGCTACAACTCGGAAACGCTTTTGATCAAGTACAAGGGCAAGACTATCTCAGACGTGCTTGACATGACAGTCGAGGAAGCGTCAGAGTTCTTCTCCAACATCCCTGCGATTACGAAAAAGCTGCAGACGCTAAACGACGTGGGACTTGGGTATCTGAGGCTCGGCCAGCCTGCGACTACGCTGTCTGGCGGCGAAGCACAGAGGATCAAGCTTGCGGCAGAACTGTCGCGCCGGGACACCGGCAAGACCGTCTACATCCTAGATGAGCCGACCACAGGTCTCCACTTTGCGGACGTGAGCAAGCTTCTGAACGTGCTCAAGAGGCTAGTGGATCTTGGTAATACGATAATCATCATCGAGCACAACCTTGATGTCATTGCCTCGGCTGACTGGATAGTCGACTTAGGGCCCGAAGGCGGTGAGGCTGGCGGGCGCATTGTTGCCGAAGGGACGCCTGAGCAGATAAGCGAAAACCAAGACAGCTATACCGGCAAGTACCTAAAGCCAAAGCTGGCAGTGGACCAGAAGATTTTGCAGAGGACAAAGCAGTGAAATGGTGGCCGCAACAACAATCCTGAAAGAAAAGCGCATGCCCGACGAGCCGGGCGTGTACCTGATGAAGGACAGCGATGGCAAGATAATCTACATCGGCAAGGCAAAGAACCTGAGAAAGCGTGTCACTTCGTACTTCACAAAGCACGACCCGGACGTCGGATGGAAGACCAGCAGGCTTGTGAACAAGATAGCAGACATTGAATTTATCGTCACAGACAACGAGATAGAGGCGTTCTTGCTAGAGTCGAACCTGATCAAGCGCTACCGCCCCGTATTCAACATCGAGCTCAAGGACCAGCAGCGCTATACCTACCTAAAGATAACCGACGAACCATTCCCGCGCCTGCTGGTCGCGCGGCGCAATAGAAACGGCGAGTTCCTCGGTCCAAAGGGCAAGGTCTACGGCCCGTTTGTGCGCGGGAGCTCCAAGTTCCTGACCGTCGGGCTTTTGCGGAAATTATTCAAGATAAGGATATGCAACAGGCTGCCCAAGACGCCCTGCCTCCAGTACTTTATCAAGAATTGCGAAGCGCCATGCATAGCCAATGTGACGCGCGGGCACTACATGATGAATGTCATGGCATTGCAAGATATCTTGGAGGGCAAGAGCAGCATCGACAAGTTTGCAAACAATATGGAGGATGAAATGAAGCGCGCGTCAGACCTAGGGGACTATGAAAGAGCCAAGGAGATCCGCGATACGCTGTACAGGTTGAACAACCTCCGCGTCAAGCAAAAGATGGAAAAGGCTGTGAATAGGAACCCCGACGAAGAATACATCAGCATAATGAGGGATAACAAGAAGGGGATAGCCCATGTGATGGCGCTCCGACGGACCCGCGGCGTCATCAGCGATAGGAAAAAGTTCGAGTTCGATCTCGTCGGGGATAACTCGCTTTCATCATTCCTTGTCCAGTACTATTCCTCTGTGCCGGTGATTCCAAGGTTCTTATACGTCAACGAAGACCTAGATGACAGGCAGGTGCTAGAGAGGTCGCTTGAAAAGATTGCAGGGCACAGGGTGAGCATCTTTAACATCAGGCATGTCTTGGCAAAGGAAAAGCGCCAGCTCATGGATCTAATCTCCCGGAACCTATCGATGTACATCGAGAGAGGCTATGACCCGGCTGTGGTGGAGCTGAAAAACGCCATCAGGCTTCTTTCCATGCCAGAGGTCATTGACTGCTTTGACGTTTCAAATCTTGGGACTTCGATTGCGGTCGGGTCATGCGTCAGGTTTGCCAACAACAAGCCGGCCAAGTCATCATACAAGAAATTCAGGATCAGGACGGTTGCAGGCCAGAACGACTTTGCCATGATAGGCGAGCTTGTGCGGAGGAGATACCACTCTGCTGGTGATGATGAAAAGCTGCCAGACCTGATAGTCATAGACGGCGGCCACGGCCAGCTCGGCGCAGCTGTCGCTTCGCTTCGAAGCCTTGGGATACATGATGTCCCATGTATAGGTCTTGCAAAGGAGAATGAAGAGATCTATATGCCCGGCTTGCAGGAGCCTATCGTGCTGCCAAAGAGCAACGCAGGTCTCAAGATGCTCCAACACGCAAGAGACGAGGCCCACAGGTTCGGTCTTGCATACAACGTAAATCTACGCAAGTTGCGGCACTAGATTCTACTACTCTACCTTTACGCTTTCGCGCCGGCTGCCTTTCTTTATCTCCTGCTCGGTCAGCTCAATATACTTTGCAAGCGCAGTGTCTGCAGACTGGACGGCTATCTGTGCGACTCTTGCAAGCGAAAGCGTGGTCATCAGGGTCATTTCAAGCGCGGCTGTCCCGATGACAAAGGGGGCTGTCAGAATGCCTGCAGGGTTGAAGGAGGTGGTGTTCTTTTCGCTCATGAGGTAATATTGTCCTGCATGGTCTTAAACTTTGATTCGGGGAAAATAAAGTCTCTAGAATCGAAGCAAACCAACAAACCGGCATATCTAGAAAAATCGAGAATTTTTATAGAAGAATCAAAGGCTTTAGATTTAGACGTGACTGCCGCTGCAACTGCAACAGTAGCCGTAATTTCGAAGCCAAAGAAGGCGTTAGAGGAAAGTCTAGCGTGGAGCAATTTTATTAACTCCCTTAAATGCGAGCCGACAAAAGGGAACTTGCCAAACACGAATCCAAGTTGTGACCAGAACGACGGAAGCTCGCCTGCCACGTGCTGGATGTTGTCCTGCCCGCAGGTTATGATAAAGGCTCCCACTTTATCGCGTATCAGATAGTTGTGTTATGTGTTACTATTTGGTTCTGTACGCAATTCATGCGCTGCGCCATCTGGTAGTAGAGGGAGCTTGTGCTTTCCCACCTGATCAGAGTTGCAACAATGACCACGTCTGTCCACACTATGGCCCTGTCATAGATTTCGATCATCTGATCTTTTTCGTCCATCTCGGATATCGAGCACAGGAATATGCACGCCTTTGCATTTTTAGAGTAATAGCCTTCGCAGTGGCGAAAGTTCAGCTGACGTAAGTCGAGCATGATAGTGTCGGTGTTGTGCTTGTTCTTTGCATAGTCCAGCGCAAATTCGAGAGCCGCTTCAGAGGTGCTTGTCCATGGCGCGACATCATCGTTCATGTTGGCCGCAGATATGCCGAGCACTCGCACCCTTGCGTCCGCCGGAAGAACCCGCGAGCCGGCCATATTGGCAATATGCTGCCTGAAGTTCTTGGTAACGCTTATGCGGTTTGGATGTCTTTTTCCCAACATTTTCAGGAACGGGACTCACACATGTCCGTCCTCCAGAAACCCGCAGGGGTATGAGCTGATACTGTCGCCGCCTTTGTGGGGTGACTTGCCGTTTTTAATGAAGTACTTCCAACCATGCCAAGGGCATGTCACGATGTCGCCTTCAAGTGCGCCCTTGCTCAGCGGCCCGCCCTTGTGGACGCAGATGTTTGATATCGCATAAAATTGCCCCAAATTGAAAAGCGCGATTTCAATCTTGCCGCGCTCGCCTGTTATTGAAAACGCCTTTGAGTGTCCTGAAGATACTTCATCGACGCTGGAGACGTACTGAAAATTATTATTATTCTCGGGCATTTCCAATCACTCCTCCTGCTGGCGGGGAGGCTATTATGAGCCAGTTCCGTGTTTGGCCTTTCCTCTCCGCCACAATAGCGACCTTCGGTGAACGGAACAGAAACCCGGGCCGCCGTTTTGCAGGAGATTATGTTAACATAGACTTGCTCAGTAAAAGCAATTTTAGAACTTTGTTCTAATCCCGCAAAATTGAAAAGTATGTGACTGCATTATATCCGATATAATGGCAGAGGCCCACGAGAATGGCTATTCCATTCATTTTGCCCATTATGCCGGCAAGCTCGAACAGCATCTGAGGAAAAACGGCATTTCCTGCCATGACGCCGATCTAATTATTGAAGAGAGCTCGGTGCTCTACTTTGAAAAGCTGTATTCGTCTGGAAGCAAGATTTCCAAATTACTAAAAAGGTACGACCCAGCGCAGATCTTTGCAGAGTCAGCCACAAAGGCCATCGAGAGACACCTACCTGAAGCAAAGGATACATTTGGGTCTTACAGCGAGATCGCAAATTGCATCAAGTGACCTGCGCAAAATAGTAATAAATGATTCACTTCTAGGGAATACGTTTGATGATAATTGGGATTCCAAGGGAGGTAAAGGACTATGAGAACAGGGTGGCCCTTACCCCTCGATCTGTCTCGTCGCTCGTAGGTTCTGGCAGCAAGGTCCTTGTCGAGACCCAAGCAGGAGCCAAGAGCGGCTTTTCTGATGATGAATATAGCTCTGCCGGCGCGACAGTCGTCGGCTCCCAGGCAGAGCTATACGGCAAGGCAGACCTAATTGTCAAGGTCAAGGAGATACAGGTGAGCAAGAGTGAGCACGAGCGGATCAGGCCAGAGCACACGATCTTTGGATTCAACCACTTTGAATCAAGCAGGGAGCTGACCGACGCGGCAGTAAGGTCGCGGGCCACCTTCATATCGTTTGAGAAGGTGGTTGATGAAAGAGGACAGACGCCGCTCCTGATGCCGATGAGCAGGATTGCCGGCACAGTGTCAGGCATCTGGGCAGGTTTTTTCCACAACTATGCCTTCAAGCACGATAAGTCAATAAGGCTAAAGACAGGCGCAGACCAGGTCAAGTCCAAGTTTGTTGAAGGGTTTGAGCACATCGTCAATGTCAGCATCGACAATGAGCTCAAGCGCATGCTGTCGCTGCATGATAAGATGGCGGTGATATTTGGCGGAGGAAACGTGGGCGAGATGGCAGCCAGGGTGTGCTCGGCGCTTGGAGCCAAGGTAACAATAGTCGAAAAACGCGAGGCGCGTAGGAAATACCTGCAGGAGCTCAAGCTGCCAAAGTGCTCAGTTGCTGCGGTCGCTGACAGGGACATTCTGCGTGGAGCGTACGTCATCATTGGCTCGACGTATGATAAGGAAAAGGCTGACAGGGTCATTGATGAAAAGCTACTAAAGGAAGTATCTGAAATGAGGAAAAAGATAATCATTGACGTCGCAGTCGACCAAGGTGGCAACTTTCCATATATCAATCCGTCTGGCGAGTATTCGCCTTCGAGTACCGGCACGATATTGAACCCGGCGCAAACTGATTATTTTGGCAACATCTTTATCCGCGTCCCGAACATCCCATCGATCGTCCCAAGATACGCGTCAACGACCTTGTCTGCGATAATAGCAGAATACATCAAGGACATTGTAAACAATGTTCCGCGGCCCGAGCTTGTAAGGGCTATCAGCATCAAGGGCGGCAAGGTCCTCGATGAAGCCATAATCAAGGCGCATAATCTGAAGCAGTAGCATTAATAGTGTCTTGTTGTAGAAAAAGATTCCAATGTCGATATAAGCGTTACATATCAGTTCTGTTTTGGTTAGTTATTATATGCTGTGCCTGATTTGCAGGATGAAAATCGAGACCGCCTACAACGACCTCTGCTTTGACTGTTACAAGAGACAAAAGATGGAAAAAGAAAGGACAAGTGGCAAAGTAAAGTACAGCATGGTATAATATAGCCGCCACTCCGAGCAGCGCCTTCTAAGGAATTTTCTAGAAAATACTTAACTGCATCTTTGCAGCATGCATGCATGGCGCGTATTGAAAATCCTCGTGGCAGAAGACGAGCAATCAATAGCCCGCATGTACAAACTAGCGCTTGAAGGTATGAAGCACGAAATCACGGTTGTCAACGATGGTGACGCCTGCGTCGGAATGTATAAGGCGAACAGACAGCAGGCAAAAAACGACAGGCCATTTGATGTTGTTTTGCTAGACCACAGGATGCCCATACGCGATGGAATAGAAGTGGCAAAATAGATTCTTGCCGCAGACCCAGGACTGAGGATAATATTTGCTACCACGTACTTGAAGGATATTCTTTTTGATTCCATCAAGAAGCTAAAGAAGGTCAATGAAATAATCCAAAAGCCATTCGACCTTGACGAGCTTGTCAGCGTGATAGAAAGCAAAAAGGCATACGGCATGCTAGAAAAGCTGAACGAAGAGATCGGCCAGATGAAAGACTCGGACCTTACGAAAGAAAAGATAACGGATTTTGCAAAGAGATTGAAGTATGTTCGCTAGCTTGCATTGACAGGCAGCGATATTGTGAACTGGCGCCGTCTTTGTTGTGCGCAGAGATGCTTCCCTTGTGAGCCGCGACGATTGCCTTGCTTATGAATAACCCAAGACCGGTGCCCTGCTTGTTTTCGTTGCCGACATTCTTGGTCACGAACTTGCCAAAGAGGTTTGGTAGGACTTCCCCAGGTATGCCTCCGCCGGTATCGCTGACCTTGATCACTACGTCACCTTTGCCGCGGTCGCTGTAGCCAGTCTCCACAGTTATTGCGCCTTCTTTTGTAAACTTGGCGGCGTTGCCAAGTATGTTGGTCAGCATCTGCATGAGCCGCTCCCTGTCACCCCTGATGACCAGATCCTTTTCAGTATTTATGGCAGTCTTGAGCGACACCCTGTCGCCGACATTGACTCGTGCCGAATTTATCACATTCAGGACGAGGTCGTTAAGCTTGATCTCCTCCATCATATAGCTTATCCTGCCTCCATCTATTCTGCTCACATCCAAGATGTCATTTGTAAGCCGCTGGAGCCTCCTGGCTTCCTTTACTATCACTTTTAGTGCTTCGTCTGCCGGCACCTGCCCTTTCAGAGCAAGGTCGGCAAATCCCAAGATTGGCTAGATCGGCGTGCGAAGCTTGTGAGATGTCACGCTGATAAACTCGTTTGCATCTCTTCCTTGTGCATCAGATCTTCTTTCATTTTTCTAAATTGCGCAGACAGCTCACCTATCTCATCTGCACTTTTTGTTGCAGGGATTTCAACGTCAAAGTTGCCACTGCCTATTTCGCGGGCGGCATTTCGAAGTTTTGAGATTGGCTTTGAGATCGAGTATGTGTTATAGATGCCTGTGCCTGTCGCTATCTCTGCAACAACCGAGGCAAGGGCGGCAGTCACATTGAGAGTAAGCTGTATGTCGTCCTTGACTACCATAAGCGAGCTCTCTGCATATTGAGAGATCAGCAGCTCTTCATTGTTCAGCTCTTCTGTGAATGCGTCCAAGGGATCATCAAGCTGCCCGAATTTTTGCTCAAGAACTTGCTCAGAAACCCCGCTGTCTTTTAGCAGGAATATTTCTTTGCCCATCGAGATGAGCTCTTCCACTTCCTGTGCCATCTCGCTTGCCTTTTCTTCACGCCCCCATTTCCATATACTTCGAGCGCGGCCAGTATCTCTTCTTTTGCTTCCTGCAACTCTTCAGAATGCTCTTTATCGGACTTGACTATGTATTCACTTGGCTCAAGCTCTATGCGGAGGATGGCAGCTTCGATATCACCAAGAGCCCATAATGCAGGCATGTCGTCGCTTTCTACCTTGGAAAAGGCCGATGAATTGGTTACTTGATTATAGCCCAGATACCCAGCTATGATTATTAGTACGGCTATTGTAAGAAACACGGAAAACAGTTTAATCACTAATTTCACTTAGTTCTGCCAAGCATTTGCTACCTCGAGAGAAAATCGGCTGGGCATAAGGTTTGTAGTATCATTTTTGTGACAGGCTGAGCAAGCAGTTTGAAAAGCCTATTTTGAGGAAAGATTCTGATGGTAATGACCTTAATAGGTGCAAAAGTGGGGCCGAAGGGACCTATTGGAAATTTGAGGTGGGGCTTTTTTGAATTTTTAGCGATTTCAGTTAAGCGAACCATGGTTGTGTTCTGATGAAAAACGGGATTTCGGTTCTGCTGGACGTATGAAACAACGAAAGGATTTAGAATTCACTAGCGATATAGCGACTTTAGTCAACTTTCATATTCAGGATCGGGATTTTCCATGTAAGCAAGAATATTCCTTACGTTATTTTGTATGTTATCGATGCGTCTGTCCTTCAATTTGGCAACAACTACATCCCAATGCCATTCATTCAGAATAGTATCTTCAATCGTATGAACAAATTTGCTGTGTTCTTCAAAGAGATCGTCACTTACATCTGGCAGATTGAAGTCTGCGTCAAACATCATATTGAATTTGACAAATGCATATTTTTCATCGTTATCCTCTCCTTCGGGCAAGGCAACAGGATAGGGCAGTCCTTCATTCCAATTACTAATTGACATACCAATGCTTACTGTAAACTTAGGATTCTTGAGGGTGAGAAATGTATCCTCTGATCTATTTTCTATTTCTATTGTTGTACCTTTCGGGAGTTTTAATTGAAACGGGGATTCTCGAAATACTTGGGCTACGTCAAGTGAAAGTTTTGATAGGGTAGGCCCAGAAGGAAGGGGAATTTCTTTGTAAGTAATATTACTTGACGGTAGGTCCGCAGCTCTTGAAGGGGTGAATGAAGACATAACGTCTGAGCCACGATTGATTCTAGAAGCCCAGGAAAATGTAAACCGCCATGACAAATCCAGAAGAAAGGCATAAGGAAATATTTCCAGTATTAACCCTGCCATCATCTTTTTCTCGTCTGATAATAACTGTTGCAAATCTGATGAATTAAGTCTCTTCAAAAATGCATACATGTAATTAGAATAATCCGCGACCCCTTCCATGATATTTTGGGTAGGAGAGGAACGATCGTACCAAAAACATAGGCTAGCAGCAGTATCTATCTCTAATTCAAATTGCTCACGAAAGAGAAACCGGAGAACACTATCATCGACCAGACGCTTACCACCGCCGCTTCTGACATAATAGGTTCTTCGGTAAATCTCTGCGCCTCTTCTTTCCACAACCGCATGCGGCATGTCTTTTTTGCGATGAACATATACTATCAAAACATCCCCATCCGATGCAGAATGGAAGTCAAAGGATAAACTGACTGGAGGACTGCAATTATTGTTTGCAATGTTCAAGATCCGCAGTTGGGATTCGTCTGCATTGATTTTCTTGCCTTCCTTTGATTTATCATCCTTTATTCCAACAAGGATATGTCTACCTTGTCTATTCGCAAATGCCACCAAATCGGCTGCAATATCCTTGGGATCTGCTTCTAAGTAGGGTGTTTCTTTGTAATCTACTCGCACTCGTTCTAGGTCTCCTATAAGCTTCTGAACTTCTGACCAGTCCATAGAGACTACGAATAGAAAATAACCTCAGTATTTAACTTGTAATCCGTAGCGTTGAAGTCAATCTTTCAAAGGGTCCTTGACATGCACATAAGAAGGCATACTAGAATCGGAATCGGCTAGCCCTTCTAAAAATTGAAGTCCATTTCTGCCTTTCAAAGCTCCGTCTATTGCAGGCTTAATTTTTTGGAAGTGGGCTTCCTTTATACCGAGTATATCGCAAACTATCTTTTTTGCCCAAGGATGGACGAAGGGAGCGGACAATGTCATCAACATCAAACCATGGAGGAAGTAGTCCTTGTCAAATTCAAGAGCATGATTAACACTAATGAGCATTTTCTTTACAGGGTCTCGAAATTTCTTATTCTTCGTTGCTAGAAGTTTTAGGGCTCTCACCAAGGATACTCCCATAAACCACTTGAGAACAGCAGGGTCATCGGACCATCCGATTACCTTGTATGGACCGTAGCAGAACACAGGTTCTTGATATCGCTCTTTCAGAAATTTAGCGCATTCATCGTCTGTGAAAAGCAACGCGGCTGGCTTCTTTTCTTCCAGCTTCGCAGCTTTTACAAGGCCAGTACCCGAAATGATAAACCCCCCTGAAGTTAGGTGGCGCAGTCTCATAGAATATAGATTTCCTTTCGACGTAAGTTCCTAGGCAGATACTACCGCGTACCAAGATTCCGTCAAAGGACCAGTTTCGAAATGCTGAACGGATAGTCGCAATGAGATCAGCCGCGTCCTTTTGGTCTGCCGCCAACACGGCGCAGTCGCTAAACATGCTGAATCGAACTTTGTCGAATATTTTTGCGGCATATATCAAGGGATTTGGGAAATCTGTAAAGCACCTGTCAACCTCATCTTCGTCCTTCTTCCTTGAAAATCCCAGTATGTCCAAGTACGCGACTATTCCCTCCTGAAATACGGGCGTCTCTTTTGTGGCTAATTTCAATTCCCCGTCTGCCTTTAACTGCTCAATTTTTCAGTGGTAAGATTTTCAGTGGTAAGATCTTTCAATGAAAGCTCGCGGGTACCCTCGGTGAATAGCTCTTTCGGCTGAATTGGAAGCTTAATTCCAGGGATTCATATACTATCGTTGTATCTTCTTACAATAAATTTTTCGCTATCATTCATCGTTTATTTTGTAGGCTGTAATGTTATAATCAACTACGTTGAACAGTCCATTACTGACTCACCGTAGACCATCCACACTCTTTGCATCCTAGGACGTAAAACTCCTCGTCACTGGAAACAAATGACGAACCTTCCAAGTTATCCGAGCCGCACTCAGGGCAGACCTTGTATTCAAAAGGTCCCTCAGCATCAGGATCACGGACGACTTCCTTGTATTTCTTAACTATCGCGCGGATAAAGTCTGCGCTCGGCTTCTTACCACTGATTGATTCGACCAGATCGTAACGGTCGCGTTCCGTTCCCCCTCTATATCTAAGGTACTTGATATCGGCCAAGAGGGCAGGTAATGGCGTGTCGTCAAGGCGTATCGGAATAATCCTTGGTACCTTCGTCTGTATGGCCCTAGCGATTGTCGATTCCAGTTCCTTTCTGACCCAATTCGATTTGTTCGAGTTTTTCGACCACAAAATCAAGAAGTGAGTGCATCCCTTCAGTCCTTCTTGCACTTCTCCCACTATCGAGTCGCCAGCAGATACTTTCCATTCGTCAAACCACGTCGGAATATTTTCAGCGGCAAGAAAAATGGCAATGTTGGAAGCTATTTGTTTATCTGCGGAATTGTAACTGATGAATATGGCCACAGGATTTTCCGTGTCGGACATCCAAGCCTGCTAGCGCTGACCAGAAAATAAGATTATCGTGTAAACAGTATGCCTAGCAACGCTGTATTCTTCACCGTCAAAATCGTTAGCCGAAAGTTCTATTAGATATTAATATAGAATTCTACGATAATAAGCTTTAGACAGTCATTGGCCAGTAGCCGAGAGAAAAAGCGCAAATCTATCGTTTTCTATGCGATTATCGGAGTACTATTTTTCGGTGTTCTGCCTGTCTTGACTGCCTTTTACATTAATCTTCCGAAAGCTCTTACTGGTCAGCTTGTAAACTATAGTTTTGAGAATGAATTCATAAGTGGAGATATCACAATAAACAATCACTTTAGAAGCAGACCTGCCGCTCCAAATGATGAATTGGAATACAAAGTTCTTTACAAGAATAAGGCTGACTTTCCTCTGTCAATAGATTCTCAGCTCGAGGTGATTGTTGGTGGGGACGTTTTCAAACAATTTAGCTTTGCAAATCCTCTAATAGTAGAACCTTTTTCTTCGAAGGAACATTATAGAATATTCTTTTCAGATCGGGAAGGCCTGAACCAAATAAGATTGATTTCAATTATTTCAAATGCAACTTCAGGAGATTTTGTTACAAGAGAGGAATCTACATGGAATATCCCTGTAATTTCACTTAGTGATCAGTTGCAGACAGAGCTAAATGGCTATACCCTTATTGGTTTGATCATGTCTATAGGTGTTGGGTTAGTTACCGTCGTTGCTCTTGTCACCAATATGTCATTCTCCAAAGATCAAGTCATCGAGCTTAGGCGCCAGAACAAGAACCTCGAAGAACAGGTATCTCTAACCAAAACACAAATGAATGCACAACTTAGGCCTTGGCTTGGGAGGGAAGATTTGGTGGAAGAAGGGATATTCCTTCCTAACAGAGAACAAATTACTGCAGAGCGCGTTAATGAAATGATAAGATTAGGGCAGCCATTGGATGGCATCATCAATACGGGAATTCTTTTTATCAAGAATTATGGTCAGCTCCCTGCAGAGAACGTCAGATTCCAAAGCGTAATACAATTGCGCGCTGATGAACCAACAGCAGAAGTCTTTAACAATGCACAATTTGGACCACCCGCAGTAGTTATGCCAGGAGAAACCGTACCGTTACGATTTGATATACCTGTTATCGCCCGTCTCAGAACGTTGCAGCAGGAACCTCCTAACAGACTTTTCATAATGTATCACATCGAATACAGCTACCCCAATGGCAGTGGCCTGTATGAAGTGATTATTGAATTTGTACCTAATAGATTTGTGGTAAGGCATTATCGGGTTCAATAGTATCAGGCTAAAGTATATAATGCAGTATCGAAATCGGCTTAAATCCACATCGACATCGATATTGATGTGGACCGCATAACCATCAAGCGCCACACTTGCATCTGCCCATTGTGCAAGGCCAAGCACGTCCAGAAGAAAAGGTGAATGAGTGAACGATGGTCCGACTTTCATTGATTTATTCTGCGGAGCGGGCGGATTTTCCCTAGGTTTTGTAAAGGCAGGATTCAAACACGTGTTAGGAGTGGACAATTGGAATACTGTTTGTGAGACATACCAAGCAAATATTGGCAATGCAGTCTGCCAAGACCTGAGAATTTTTGATGGCAAACCATTTGTGGGAAAGATAGATGTTGTCATCGGAAGCCCACCATGCCAGACGTTCAGTTCTGCAAACACAAAGACTAGAGAATGCAATACTGAACTGTGCGACGAGTTCATGAGAATAGTCAACGAAGTCAAACCCAAAGTTTGGATAATGGAAAATGTTCCAGAATGCATTGATTATGTTCAGGCTCCTTTCAAAGAGGTATTCTATGCAGGAGATTTCGGAGTCCTGCAAGGCCGTGAGCGAGCATTCTTTTCAAATATCAAGCTTAAGCCCGATAAAATCGGGCAGAAGTATCTTGACACGGAGCAATCTGCCAAGCAGCTTTGTTTAAAAAGTCAACAATCCATGCTTGGATAGCTGTTTGATTGCATGACTTTGTTTTTATTAGTTATTACTTTTTACACAAAGCCCTGCCAAGCTGAAAGCATTCAGACCGGAGGCGATTCATCGACCCTATCAAACTGTAACATGCAGATACAATTCATTTGCTAAAACTTCTGCTCATATTCAAGACCATGACGGCCTGCGGGTTCTAAATCATATAGAAGCTCTGACGATACAATCATTTCCATTCTATTACAAACTCACTCCTACTGCACAGAGAGAAATTGAAACACTGATTGGAAACGCAGTTCCTCCCCTGCTAGCTTTTAAGCTGGCACAATATGTCAAAGGCGTACTCGCCATCCCGCATCTTTGATCAATAACTAATGCTGATCGCTTCCCGTCTTCAATATAGAAATTATACTTGAAATGAAACGGTCTTTCCCAGTCTGCAATCCGTCTAGAATAGATACCATATATCCAAAGAACAAGATTAGCTGGTCATTCAACTCTCTGTACAGCTTCAGGTTACCAAATCCAGACTCCCTTAAAGGGTATCTAGATCCTGAAATATTTGGCAACAGCCATTCTGCCAAGCCCAGAAGTTTAGCGACAAAAAGATAGTAGTCTTTGTACAGCTGGGAGTTTATTCCCTTCATCAATACATTCGGGTCAACGCCCACAAGACCCTCAAGCCCAGCCGTATTCTTCGCAACAGTTTGATCTATAATTTGATTGTAGTCGTATTTCATCATGGATTCATGAAGCTTCTCATAAGTTGAATTTCTGAGAAATGATTCAAACTCTTTGTCTTTGTTTACTACCATATCGATCTTCCTTCTTATGGATTCTATGTGGCGTTCATTCCGCCTAAGTGCATCTTGTGGGACATTATCTATGAATCGTTTCAATATGGTTCTATCAGAATCAGACAACTTAGGTAGTACACTTAGGCCTCTGTTATACATATCCCAGAATTCCCTTGCCAATTCTCCTAGCATGTTCAGGACAAGGTCAGGTGAGTCGTAATGTCCTGCGCGGAATATCTTGTCATATACGCCGCTGACGCTTCTGTTCTGTATCTTGATTTTGAAATGCGCATAGACATGCTTTATCAGCTTCTCATAGCTCTGCTCGCAGAACCAAGCAACATGTTCCAAGTTTTCTCCCTGTTTCAGTATTGACTTCGCTTGCTCTAAATCCCTGACCGATTGGATTTTTAGCTCCTCTGCAAGGTCCGTCGACAACCGATCTAGTGTGATTAGGCTTGATTTATCCTTTCAGGACAACGAAGGATAAACGCGATTCTAAATATTGCGACAGAAAACGTCTCTGCCGATGACAAGAAAATCAAAAAGGACGCAACCGCTATCCTTGAAGGACCGCGACATCAAGCGGCGGCACGACCGGCACATCCGAAAGCTCATCAGGGGCAATGAAACGTTACGCGGACTGTACATGGACCCTGATGTTGCAAAATATTCCGCGGAGATAGAATCGCTGCTGGAACAGTTTTATTTTTCTGGCATGGCCTGGGGGTGGACACTACGCGATGGAACTTGTAAAAAGGTCGATGCCCGAATCCTGATGCAGTCGTCCCATTTTTTCGCGTTTTCCCGAATGCCGCGGACCGTGCAGATCCGGATTTATGCGTGAATATATACCCATGTAGGACTTGCAAGAACGGATATGATTTATGCGTGTCATGAGCATGATATCGATGTTAATTGCAACATAAAATCACAAATGTTGTAAATTTTGATTTTGTTTAATCTTCGGGTGTTAGAAACGGTTGTTGAAAAAAAGTTGGGATTAGTTCTGAAGTATAGCAAAGAGATAGTTTACGAATAAGCCTAAACTAATAGTGCCAAGCACTGTGCTTATCACTGTCAATAATCTTTTTCTATATTTTTTCTGTGGAGTGTACTCTGTCTCAACTTCTGGGAATAACCACTCGAATAGTCCGTTCCATCCCAATATTGACCACGCTCCAACAAAGCCACCAATAAAAGTCCATGCTGCGAGAGTGTTATCTTCTCCATCCTCTGATATAATGGGTATAAAGGATGACCCGACGAGCAAGATTGTGACGCCTAATAAAACACCCAGCCCGATGTAGATCGGAATAGCACTTTTCCAACGAGAGTGAAAAAGGTCGTTATTTGTTTTGTAGCTTCTAAATACACCTTCTAATCTTCTGGTTATTCCGTCTACCCATATTCGATTGTCGGCCTCTACTGTAAAATCTGAATGACCATAAGACTTGACCACTAGATCAATTCTGATTTTTCTCTTACTATGATAATACCAAATCTCAATTCTTCCAAGTTCCCGAGTTATGGCGTGCTTGATAAAATCCTCAGAATTATGCGTCACAAAATCTCTGGTTTTTTCTTTAACCGTGTAAGTAACGCGTGGTTCTTCACCATCAATTTGCTGTCTTTGTTCATCAATAATGGTACAAATGTCAGTCAAAGTACGTTCTGATAATTCTATTGAAGGGATTTCCATGTGAGTCCTTTCAACATTGCCAGCAGACAAGCGATATGCAATTGACAGATGCAATATATTAGCTAGCTTGTTGCCTCTTAGAATCCATCGCTTTTGCAAGCAATTCGTTCCACCCCTTAACTTCCATACCCGCTGCGCCTGCCGGTGTCTTTCCCTCTAGTGCCATATGCGGCTTTACAAAGTTGTATTGTATTCTTGCACCCTCTGCTAACGGTGTCTGTTTTGATTTCCAGCCGCGCTGCACTTTTGTCCTTTCCCTCAGCGTTCCATTGAGTCTTTCAATTCGGTTGTTGTTAGCATGAGGCTTTGCAACGCCGCAGTTAGCCTTATGCTCTGGTCGAATAGACTTTTTCCTGAACAGTGTGGATATTGCAGATTCGTACGCCTTGTGCCCATCAGTGTAAATCTGCTTTGGTTTTGCTTCTGCTCTGTAGGCATGAGCGTTCCTTATGGCTTCTCTGAACGCTGCAATCGCGCTTTCTTCTCCCCTATCCTCTGTCAGCTTGGATGCTATCAGGAACCTAGTGTCTCTGTCCATTATGTTCCAGACAATGCCTACCGACTTGTTATTCCTGACTTGTACACCATCTTTCATTCTTATAAATAGCTCGTCAGCGTGCCATGTATCAGAAAGCCCCTTTGGTACCAGTGAGTTAACATACTCGGATATGAGAGGGATGTACTTTTGAATCCATGTGTAGATGGTTGCGTAGCCAATATCGACATTGAAGTGATCACTTACGCTGCGAGCAATCTTCCTTAATGACAGGCCAGAGAAATAGAGGTCTAGCGTCAGAGATATCAATTCAGGATTGAACTTTGCTTTCTTGAGCATTGATGCCTGTCTGAATTTATGCTTGCAGTCTTTGCAATAGTAGGTTTGTTTCTTGTTGGCAATGCCGAACTTGATAACCCTGATAGAGCCGCACTTGTCGCATGGGATAGCATCCTCTGCAAATACTTTGGGCTTTGGCTCATTCTTGATGTACGTGTTAGCAGCTATGAATAGCCTTACGGCAAAAATGTGCTTGCAGGCTTCGACCTTGCGGTATTCAAAATCAGGACAGGTACATACCCATGTTGTCTGAATTAAGCGCACTTCATAGGTCGTTTTGCTTGTTTGAGAAGGAACAGTAAAGCTTCCGTCCTCGTTCTCAACTATGTTCTTTCCACTTTCAAGTATCTGCAATCCTCTAGTCATGCGAGCTTCTGACCCGTTATTTGTGCTTGTTTGCATTTTAGGCACCTAACACTAATTAGGTGCCTAATTATATAAACCTTTAGGTGCCTACATTTATTAACAAGTATCCCTAAGTCATGTATTATGAAGCTCCAGAGGCGGTTCAACCGCAAGGTGGGCCATAGAGAATATTCTAAGTGGATAGTTAATTTACCCCCGCAAGATGTCGAGCGCGTAGGATGGGAAGAAGGCACTGATTTAGAAGTGATAGTAAAAGATGGCAAACTTATCCTAAAACCCAAAAGTCAAGAACAGACAGAGTAAGCCGATCAATCAATTATTTTTCTTCATCGTCTTTCTTTTCGGCCTGTTCATCATCAGATTTGGCTTCTTCTTTGGGCGTTAATGCTTCATCAATCAAGTGCGATATTTCCTCGATTTTCTGTTCTTCAAATTTTTGAATATCTTCAAATGCCTTATCAAGCGTTGACAAAAGTGCTTGTCTATTTGGATTGTACAGGAGATACAAAGCGGTATCTGGATCACCCATCTTATTTGGATCGTCCCAATGCGGATATAACACGAACAAGTCGGTTGTCTTTTTTCCTACACCCTCAGCCATCTCAGATACCTTTTTGGCAAAATAAACCAATGATATAGTTCTAGATACAGGGTCTTGCTTCGTATGACGTGATTTTGCTATCTGCAAAAATGCAAGGAATCCACCACTACCAGCGTAGGCAAAACCGGGAGAGTCCCAAAGATAGTACTTTCCATCTTGTTCAATCGTATAAAGATGCGCCTCAGTTGGCGAGTCGAATCCCAATATCACACATTCAAATACTAACGGATAACGATACCTGCTTACTTCGTTCATTGCTCTGTCTGCAAACTCTGCCGGATCAATGTTGACTTTTTTTGCAGTTAAATTATATTTTGCAAGAACATCTTCTTCAATACTAGTATTCTTGACATTGATCAGCTCGGCTTTTACCATCTCTGTGATTTCCTTTATTTTCAAATGTTTAGTTTCGTTTTCTAGTTTCTCTCTGACATTTTCCAAAATCATATCTGATACTTGTGAGTTATTTGTCGATGAAAGCGCAAAGCAGTATGGTGTTAATCTTGTAATCTTCGTTTGACCAGATTCGTACTGTATGAGTGCAGTAACTAATCTATCTGCACAAAATACTATACGCGGAAAGGCACCGTCCCAATCCTCACAAATTGCAGCAATGCAAATAGTCATGGTTGGCTGTAGCTTGTGTAGGTGCCTAATAAACTCATCCTTGTTGTAGTATGGTACGTTTTCAGGAAATCTTGGTATCATCGGAAATCTGACTTGTTCCATTATAGACTTAACAGCGCGAAGATGCTAACAACCGAAAATCAACAACCGTTCGCGACACCCTCAGGTTAAACAAAATCTAAATTTTTGATGAAGATGAGTGGGGCCGAAGGGATCTGTTCTGACGCGGTGGCTAACCGCTATCAATTGAACCCTTGACCCACGGGTTTCTTTTCTAACCTAGCCCTCGTATGTTAGATCTGGAGCCCGTTGCGATGCCTGGCTTCGCTACGACCCCACCAAGTTGTTGGCATCGTGCTATGAATAGAATAGAAATGTCTGTATAAGTCTTGCTAGGTTATTTTATCATCACGATACTCGCTCAAGCGAAGAAGCCGGATTCATAGGGTTCCGTGCGACCTTTCTGCCAACCAGCTGGTCGCCGTCAAGGTACCAGTGCTGTAGATCTGGGAACAGCGGCAGGTGCAATTCCTGCTTGGTGTCCTTGTCAATGTAGCCTGCTACTACGGTATTGTTGTACGTCCTCACCATCTTGTGCGCGGCGGTAGGGACAATGACGTTAAAGTCGGCAAGTGTGCTGTTTGCCATAAGCTCAGGTATGGCACCAAGCGCATCGCTTGCGTTTGCATTGTCGAGTAACACCTTCTGTTCGCTATCCAGCCACTTTTCGTCAAAGCGGAGCGTTAACAGCATAACGGCCGCCTGCTGCATCGCCGCGCCAAAGTTCTCCTGCGAAGACTCGACGCCTACTATAAAGCCGTTCCAGATGCCGACGTCGCCGGCAGTGTGGTTGCGCGTAAGTATCATTGCCCTACCCTCAATTCTTTTGCCCTCAACGTCGAAACTGTACTGCACACTATGGGCAGGCATCATTTCAGTAGAGTTGTTATTTTCATACGATAGCGCATAAACCATCTGCTCGGATTCTACGCGGTACAAGTGCAGGTTCTTCCTAAGTACAGGCAGGACCTCGCTTGCGAAATACTGATCCGGAGTTTTCATGTCTGAAATAATCAGAGGGGCATTTCCAAGCGACATTTCCCTTACCTTCTCCGCAGATATTGAGCCAGAACAAAGCTGCTGCTCAGAGTCGCAGAGCGAATCGTTTGGAAGCAGATGCAGCGGCATGAAAGGCTGGAAAACGTAGACGAGTGTGTTTTCGCTGTCCCTTGCAAAAAAGACAAAGCCTGTCATTGACTTGTATGGTCTGATTATCTGCAGGTCTGCGCTCCAGGCCTCCGGGATAAACGCCGTTGCGGCATTTTCTTTCTGGTCCACCCATCTTGCAAACTGGCTGTCCTTTGGGGCTTGCGCTTCTATCTTACCCGTATATTTTGTGCCGTTGAGAGTCAATTCGTAGCCATAGTTCGCTTCAGTCGAGTTTGTCTGGACCAAGAATATTGACGACCTGTTCACGTTCTCTAGCAGCCTAAAGGTAACCTTGTTCTCCTCGACGACTGTTGCATTCCACCAATCAGAGGAAGTCACCTTTTTCATCGGCACCGACGATGTAAGGGTCAGCTCTGCGTCAGTGGCAGAGGTCGTCCAGTTGGCCGGCAGATATATCACCGTCCGCTTGCCTATCTGGGCGCTAGCAAATGCTGGCTCTGGTTCTGGTTCTTGCGCGTAGACGGGGCTGTACAGCAGCAAGAGGAAGAGCACACAAGCTAGCCAGCTGTAACGGATCAAAACAGTCAGCGATATAGCTTGCACAGCAATTGCATTTAACAATTAACTTTGATCAATCTTCTGGATGACTGTTCTACGACCACATTTCGAAATTGATAAAAAATTTTGCAGACTATCAGAGTCAGTGACAGGAGAGACTCAACTGCGTGCCAGAAGGACGAGGATAAAGATTCTCAGGGCAATAGCCGATCGGAACGGCGTAGCCGGCTTTTCTGACATCAAGGTTTCTACCGGCCTTTCTACCGGCTCGATCTACTACCACCTTGAGCGCATGGGAAACTATGTCACAAAAGACTCGAAGCACTACATGATAACCGAGGAAGGCTTGCAGTTTTTGCGCGAAGCAGATCCAAAGTATTCTGGCTTGGCCCCGCCCAAAAAAGAAGAGCAGGTACAGCAGCCAGAAGATTCAAGTAGATCTGAAGAAATGGTTAGACAGACGCGTCATGGAATGCGCCAGTATTATGTCGTTGCGGGCATCATAATGGCATCAATATTTGCATTTGCAGCGGCTGCTGGCGTGCTTGGTGGCTGGCAGGTTCTAGCAGTCTTTGCTGGTGTAAACACAGGCGTCGCTGCATCCGTGATAATTGCTGTTGCGCTTTTGGTGTCATTTGTGATGCTTGGCAGGCGCGCATACCCGATCATTGGATATAGGGGTACGGTAGTCTCTGCGCTGGCCCTAGGGATCGTGTTTGCAAGCGTGCTGGCGATGTTTTCTAGCCCCCAGTTCACAGGAGCTGCGCCGGCCCAGTCTTTTGACAATTCAATGGATGCACTGCGATCGTCATACTCAATGCACTGGCAGATCAGGTAGATGCGGAACCTGCCTGCTTGCCAGAAAGAGCCCCTTGACGTTTTTGGCCGGCGGCTGATGAGCTGTTGCAGAGCTTGCAACTGGAAGCTGCTGAGCTGCTGCGGTCTTGGGTTCTTCTGCCAGTAGTTCTTGACTTTTCTCTATTGACTTTGGAAGAAGCTGCGAGTTGGCCGCCTTTACAAGCTGTATCATCTCAAGACACCTTTTCCGGACAGTCACGGTACTCACGTCTGCCGCTATCGCTATCCTGAGCTGCGTCGTGTACTCACTTGTCTCTATCGTTGCAAGGTAAAGCGAGGCGGCAGCAAGGGAGACAGGGTTCTTGCCCGAAAGCATTGCGTTGTCGCCAACAAGTGCTAGTATTTCAAGCGCCTTTCTCACTGTCTTTTCAGACAGGCGCGCCTTGTCTGCAATTCTCGATATGCTGTTTGAAGGCATAGGCAATGGTACATGGATCTTCATCTCGCGCAGCAGGAACTTGTAATAGTAGGAGATGTTCTTCCTGTCGGCGTTGCCGATCACTTCCTGTATTTCATGTATCGAGCGAGGAGTACCGGTATCCTTGCAGGCAATATATATCGTCGCTGCGACGATGCCTGTTATTGATCGCCCTTTGATAAGCTCCTTTTCAAGGGCCTTGCGGTAAATGTAAGCGGCGCGCTCTGCAACCGGTGTGCCGATGCCGAGGATCTCGGTTATCCTACGGATCTCCCTCATAGCCTTGTTGAGGTTCTTTGTCTTTGAGTTGTTTGACACGGTAATTTTATTGAGCCTCCGGAGCCTGTCGATCTCAGTGTATCCTTGGATCTGCTTGCCGTTTGCGTCGATATTCTTGTTATCGATAAAGCTTGAAAGCCCCATATCATACATCATGAGCGACGCCGGCTCACCTGTCCGGTACCGCTTATCCATCTCTTCCAGTGTGAATGCACGCCGCTCTGCAGCCAGCTCCAAGTTCTCGCGCGCTACTACGCCGCAACTGCTGCACACTTCTTCCCCAGTGTCCGGATCGGAGATGAGCTGGCCGCTGCAAACTACGCAGAGGTCGAGGCTGTCTGGCTCTTGCCTAGCTAACATAGGGACAGACAACAATAGGTGACTTTAAAGGCCTGTGCAAAAGGATTTTAGAAATATCAAAAATATCAAAATATAGTTACATGTAAATGATTTGTTGTTTTAGAATTTTGTACAGTGCAGCTCTTAGTTCAGGCTTAAATACATCCTTTTTACTTTTTGGCATCCTTATTGTTGTTGTACCTGAATTTGTCAAGCTTGATCAATTGGTGATACGATCCAAATTGCGATGCGTCTGCGCTATCAAGCGCCGATTCCTGATCATCTTCCTTTTCGTCTGAAAATACCTTCAGTACCCTGTACGTGGTAGAGCGTTGGACCGGTGTCCTGCCGGCAGACCTTATCAGCTGCCTTATCTCTTTTGGCTTCATCAGCTGGCCGTGTTGCGCGCCTGCCGCAGTAGAGATACTCTCGTTTATCAGCGTGCCCCCAAAATCGTTCGCGCCGGCCGCAAGCAGCAGCTGCGACATCCTTGCGCCTTCCTTGACCCAAGACACCTGTATGTTTGGTATGTGGTTGTTCAGCATTATCCTTGCCACAGCGTGCATCTTGATCACTTCGTTGCCGTCTGCACCTGCTCGGATGTTCGGCACTGTGCCGTGGCTATACATCGGCGCTTCAGTATGGACAAAGCTGAGCGGCACAAATTCGGTAAAGCCATGGGTCTCTTTCTGGATCTCACGCAAGAGCGCAATGTGCTCTGCCTTGTGGCGCGATGTTTCCACGTGGCCATACATTATGGTCGAAGTCGTCGGTATCCCAAGCGTATGGGCCTGTTTGATGACCGCCACCCAGTCCTGCACAGATATCCTGCCCGGCGAAATGATATCGCGCAGGCTCTGGTCTAGGATTTCAGCTGCCGTCCCTGGTAGGCTTCCAACGCCGGCTTCCTTCAATGCTTTCAGGTACTCTGGCACCGGCGTCTCAGACCTTATCGCGCCGTACATCACTTCTTCCGGTGAAAAAGCGTGGATGTGCATGTCCGGCAGTTCTTTCTTGACCGCCCTGCAAATGTCGGCATAGAGGTTGCCGTCCATCTTTGGCGGAAGGCCGGCCTGAATGCACACTTCAGTTGCGCCAAGGCCCGCTGCTTCCTTTGCCCTCCTCACTATCTCCTCTGTGGGCAAAAAGTAACCCTCCTCTTCCCTAAAGTCCCTGCTGAAAGCGCAAAAGCCGCATTGCTTGATACAGACGTTTGTAAAGTTGATGTTCCTGTTGATCACGTAGGTGACATCGTCGCCCACAGTCCTCCTGCGGAGCTCGTCTGCTACCATCACTGCAAGGTTCATTTCAAGGCCTGTCGAGTCAAAGAGCGCGACTGCCTCGTCGACTGAAATGTCCTTGCCGCTCAGCGCCCGCTCAAGCGCAGCTGCGACCACAGGGTCGGCCCTTTTCAAAAGAGAGTCAAGCATTGACATAATAATCCTCCCTTACAAGTCCCGAGCTGTCGGCTATCAAGCTTATCTGCTGCAAAAGCCGCCCCGATGTAATAAATCCACCTTTAAGGAACTCGGGGTACACTGGAAGTCGCGCCCTCAGTCTGTGCCCCTTGCCCTCAGTCACTTTCTGCACTGACTCGATCGACGGCCACGGGAACTCGGGGTTAACGTGGTCAATTGTGACCGGCGATATGCCGCCCCAGTCATTGATGCCGGCGTCGATATAGCGGCCAAAGATATCAGGGTTGAGATTTGGTGGCACCTGCACATTCATGCCAGGCATGACTATGCGCGCTATTGCAACTGCGCGAATAAAGTATTCTGACGGTGCCGGCGGGAATTGTGCCATGCCAGTCTCTGGCTTCGGGGCAAAGTTCTGCATTATCACTTCCTGTATGTGGCCGTATTTTTCGTGCAGCTGCCGTATCACAAACAGCGAGTCGACCAGCTCTTCCTGTGTTTCTCCAATTCCCACAAGAAGGCCGGTCGTCATTGGTATTCTGAGCTCACCTGCGCTTTCAAGCGTCTTTATCCTCACCTTGGGGTTCTTGCTTGGCGCGTTCTCGTGCGGCATGCCCTTTCCCATCAGCCTCTCGCTTGATGTCTCGAGCATGACCCCGAGGCTCACGTTAGTGTCCTTTAGCATCGACATTTCTTTTTTTGTCATGCTGCCGGCGTTTGTGTGTGGAAGCAGGCCGGTCTTTTCAAGCACAAGCTCGCTCATTTCCCGAATATATTCAATGGTCGATGAATGCCCAAGGGAGCGGAGCCACGCACTCGCCTGCCTGTACTTTTGTTCTGGCCGCTCGCCTGTGACAAAGAGCGCTTCTGTGCACCTGAACTTTTTGCCGGCCTCTGCCACCGCAAGAACCTGTTGTGGGCCCATCATGGAGAGCAGAGGATCACTCGGCGCTTTCTTGTACGTGCAATAGGTGCACGTGTCCCTGCAAAGGTTAACCAGATTGATGAACACTTTTCTTGAATACGTGACTGCGCCTGGTTTTGTCCTATCCCGTATCCTGCCAGCCATCGCGACCAGCATGTCCGTGTCGCACTCGGTCATCAGCTGGTGCGCTTGCGGCTTTGTTACCCCGGATTCTACGGCCCGGTTGAGCATCTCGGCTATAGCAGGATTTGTGAGCAAGTATGATAATGTATGGAAGGCGACCCATTACTAATAAACGATTTTACTAGGACTAGGGTGATTCTTGCTGGCTAGGTCTTGCAGCCAGTACCGCAGTGACGTTCATCTCTCGGCCATCGCGAAGGATGGTCAGCTTTAGCTCGTCACCGACTTCCTTGTCCCTCTGCAAGTAGACCAAGATATCGTCTATCTTCCTTACAGTCCTGTCGTCAATGCTGATAATTACATCACCTCCCAGCATGACTGGCACGCCGTCTATTACCACTTCCTGATTGCCTCCCCTTATGCCGGCTTGTTCCGCAGGGCTGCCGGCGACAACTTCCATCACCAGAAAGCCGCGTGGCTCTTCAAGGTTCAGGCGGTCGGCTATGCCCGGCGTCATGTCCCTGCCAGACACTCCAAGCCACGGGTGCTTGAACGATCCGGTGGTGATAAGCGATGGCACGACCTTGGTCATTGTATCAGATGGGATTGCAAAGCCTACGCCGGCGAACTGGCCGGTGGTCGAAAATATGGCAGAGTTGATGCCTATCACTTCACCCCTCATGTTGAGCAACGGGCCGCCCGAGTTGCCTGGGTTGATAGGAGCATCTGTCTGGATAACGTCAGGTATAGAGAAACCGCCAGCTTCCTGCGTCGGTATCAGCCGGCCGACTCCACTGACGATGCCGGCACTCATGGACCCTGAAAGCCCAAAGGGGTTGCCAATTGCAGCCACCTGCTCGCCGACCCTTATGTTGGACGAGTTGCCAAGTGGCAGCGGTACCAGTTTTTCCCTCGGCACGTCTTCCACATAGAGGACTGCAAGGTCGGTGAATGGGTCTGAGCCTATCAGTGTGGCCCTGTATACCGTGCCGTCAAGGAATGTCACGTCCAGCCTGCCTCCACCGTTTACGACATGGTAGTTGGTAATGATGTGCCCGTTGGTGTCATAGACAAATCCCGAGCCCAGTCGCGAGTCAAGAGGGTTGGTCTCGTCGCTGTCCGTTATCTGCACGACAGACTTTTCCACCTTGGCAAACAGGTCTGGCAGGCTCAGCTCTGAGCTTGAAGCCTGCACTGTGCTTACCTGTCCGATCTGAAATGCGCTATCATCTAGGTCGGCCCTTCCTTTTCCATTCTCGCTTACCTGTACAAAATCTTTGATAATCGGCACGCCACCATCTCCAAAATCAAGATCTATAAACTGCGAATAAACAAAAAATATTGCGACAGCAGCAACAACGATTGATGCAGCCAGAATCGCCTTGTTCAATCCTATAGAAATATCACTCCAACATCTAATAACGTTTTGCCTGAATGAAAAATCACGAGCGTTGCACGCTTCTTCTTGCTACATCCTGACGTAGGGCGTGCTCAGCTCAACCCGCGGCTCTTCGAGGAACTCTACTATGCGTGTATAGTACAGCAAGAATTCTCTTCCCTTATCGGTCGTCCTGTACACCACTCCGTTTTGCGAAGTGTCCTGCGCGATCAGGTTTTTCTCAATCAGCTCGCTCAGATAAAGATGAACCTGCTCGTAGCTGAGGTTTGCCTTGTACATGATGTGTGTCTTTTTTATTCCCGACGTAGCGAGCTCCAGCACGTCGCCCATGATCTGGATTTTTCCCCTGTTGTTTTTGCGTTCTGACATCATATTTCTCTGCACCTATAACAGGCACCATGATAGATTAGGTGCGTGGCGTTTCAGGCGCTTGGAACGGCCGTTCCACCGATTTGTACTACAGAATCTTAGTGTATCGGATGCTGATTTTCGCTTACAGTATATTGCCTGTCGCGCCAGCTCACTGTGCCTCCATTTCCGGCGTCGACTATTGCTGACAGAAAGCCAAATGATACCAGAGCGCCGCCCAGCGGCGAGGCAAGGGCGTACAGTGGGCTTTCAAACACTCCAAGCTTGCACTGGACAGCTGTTGCTACAAATATCAATGCAATTGCTGCTAGCTGGATGCCAAGCAGGAGCTGGAAAGAAATGTTATTGATATTGTTGGCAGAGGCGGCAGCTGCAGCAGGCAAGTATGGCAAAAGCGCGAATGGCGCAAACAGGATAAAGAAAACAGCTATGACCATTAAGTAAGCGCCTGACCTGTTCTGGTAGTAGATCGGCATCATGAGACGGCGCAGGCCATCCCACAGCGTCTGCAGGTCGCGCGCCCACACAGCCTTTATCTGACTCTCGCCTCTGACCATTTTCATCCTGAACTTGTGCTCCTTGACCTTGCCGCCGAGGGCGCCGTCTTCTACTAGCTCTTGCCTAACTCCCTTGTGCGTGCCGACAGCCTCGTAGGTGCTCCGCGTAATCACAAAAAAGCTGCCGAAGAAATAGCCTGTCTTGGTGTTCGGGTCGTTTACGCGCAGGGGTGAAAAGCGCGTATGCAGAAAGGTCTCAAGGGCAGGGAGTGTTATCTTTGTCCAGAAATCGTTGCAGATAAGCAGTGGTATGGCCGTCAGAGCATCAAGGTTCTGCGATACCAGCTGCCCGATTGCAAGCGACATTGTAGAGGGCGAGTGCTCGGTGTCAGCATCGGTGAACAGCAGTACTTCGCCTTTTGCCCGCAGGTATCCCTCGTAGCAGGCCCAATTCTTGCCGGCCCACCCATCCGGCTTGGGTGGCGCGTTGACATGTACCACCCTAGAGTCCTTGGCAGCATACTCTTGCATTATTTCGCCTGTCCTGTCGGTGGACGAATCGTTGATCGCGATTATCTCAAAATTAGGATAATCCTGCGCAAGCAGGCTGTCAAGGCAGCGTGCAATATAGCGCTCCTCGTTTCTGGCAGGCAGGATAACGCTGACCTTGGGCGAGTGGGTTGTGCCCGAGCGGTCGAATGACTCCAAGGTCGGAGCCTTCTTGAACGACTTGGTCATGTATGCAAGAAAGTATACCCACATGCCAAAGATGCCGGCCATAATCGCGGTAATCACAAGGTTGGCGACTGTGAAGGCAAGCTCCATTGCGTTATATACCTACCAAGAGATAGGCTATTTATTCGACTGCTTTTGCAATCCTTTCCAAGGCTTCCTCAGTCCCTTCCGCGATGTGCTTTTTCACCATGCCGGTGAACATTCCAAGGAAACCTGCAAGCTTGATGTCCCAGACAACGTCGATCCTTGTGCCGTTTCCGCTTGTTGGAGAAAGCGTAACCACCTTGGTGCCCTTGAGCGGGCCTTCTGTTATCGTTATCCCTACCGACTTTTTCGGGTCAAGCACCACGGTCTGGCGGCATTTAGAGTCCTTGAAAGCAATCGTGACTTCGCGTTCTATAGTGTTCCCGCTCTTGCTAATGTTTTTCACGGTCTTGGTGCCGTGCCAGTACTGGGGTTCATTGTCGACATCTGCGACAATATTCCACACCTTGTCCAGCGGCGCAGACACCTCCCGGCTTGCGTTGATGGTTACCATCGCCTTGCTTTTACCTGTATGCGGTATATTTGCCAATCTCGCAATCTGTTAGTTTATATTAGGACAGCCTAATTAGGCTGTCCTAACTATGAGAATACACAGCCTAGCATCAATAATCATGGCTGCAATTTTAGTAACGTCCATCGCGGCGGCTGCAGTAGCAGTAGTACCTGCATTCGCCCAAGAACAGCAAGCCGAGTCAAAGGGCGATTCATGGAACACAATCAACACCTTGCTTGGAGAAGTTGAAAAGCTGACAGGCAAGAATGCAACAGCCACACAAACCGCATTGGAAAAGTTGGAGCAGGCAAAGGCCAAGTATGAACAGGTCTTTGCACACGAAGCCGAAGAGCATGCTCCAGAAACAGCACAGCTTATAGAAACTGCCTATGCAAATATGCAAGCGGCTGTCGAATCCAGCACCGTTCTTGAGGTCACCCTAAACAAGCAATATGCAGACAAGCTCATCTACAAGATCGCTTTCATAAAGATAGAAGAAGAGCTTCTTGAAGAGAAAGTGGAAGAGGCTGCAGAATGGTTCACAGTCATGACCAAGAAGTTCAAGTACGATCAGACACCGTCTGAAGCGTCAGAGGCCATGGCCGAGCTGGAAGCAGATCCTTCCAAGATTGCCAAACTTTCGCCGGTAATTCTTGACGACCTGCGCGCCACGTTCCTTCTCAAGGTAAAGGAGGAGATAACCGAAGCAATAGAGGCTCAGAGCAAGCAGCCACCCGACAATGCGAATGCCCAAAAGTTTGCAATAGAGGGAATTGCCTACTATTACACAATACAACCAGATGTCAGGAAGAAGCTTGGTGCAGAGCAGGAAGCTACGCTCTTCCACGAGCTTGAAGAGTTCTCTGAATACGCACAAGACGGCAACTTGATCAAGATGCAGGAAGAAGCTGAAGAGATCAATACGCTGCTCCTTGCCTATGAAGGAAAAGAGACGACGGGAATCGGCGCTGCCATATCCAGAATGATTGATCTGCTACAGCTGGTAACGATAGAATACTCTGCAGCAGTCAGCAACGGCCAGATTATCGATCAGGAAGAGTATGACGAAACAGTCCTGTTCCTCTCACAGGCCACTGAAACCTTCAACCAGAACAAGGCAGAGCTGATGGAGATAGCCGAGCACGAGACTCAAGAAGTCGAAGCCGATCTCGCAAACCTGAAGACTATGGTAGAAGGCTTGGAAGACCCAACAGAGGTTGCAGACACTGTTGCGCATGCGCAGCATGAGCTTGAAGAAATCTTGGGTGCCACAGGAGGGACAGTAGAGGAAAAGGGAGGATGGGAATACATCGATACTGTCAAGTTATTGCTTGACGAGGTAGTGGTAGAATACAAGGCAGGAAATTATGAGCAGGCAAGGACTCTAGCAAGAAATGAAGCATATCTGAACAATTATGAGTTCATTGAACCAGACATTGCAGAGGACAACCCGGAGCTGATGGTAAAGATCGAGCTTGCCATACGCGAAGAGCTTGTAAAGATGATAGATGACAGAAGGCCGGCAGCTGAAATCGAGGCACATGTAGAGGAGATCAAGACAGACCTCGAAGTGGCAAGGGCAGTAGTCACACCCGAGTTCCCGCTTGCAGTTATAGTTCTTGCATCGGTTGCTGTAACTATCCTAGCCGGAACGCTCTACACTAGAAGGACGCGAGTCCTCCCTTCCTTCTAACTCCTTCTACCTTTTCTTTCTTTTTTAGCAGCCTTTAGTTTTACCTGTCTGCGCGCTTTTGTAGTACGTCTTTTCACCGCCCCTGTTCTGCCTTTTCTTCTAGAAATTCTTGGTTTTGGCAGTTCCTTTGCCACAACCTGTGCCGTGTCCTGTGCGACCTCGGCAGTCTCCCTTACTATGTCAGTAGTATCAGCAACAGTCTTGTTCACGTCTCTTGCTGCATCTCTGATTTCTACTGTGGTGTCACGCGCAGCAATGGCTGCTTCGCGTGCCGCGTTGGCTATCTCCTCAACGGCACCGCTCTCCCTAAACACTTTCACGATATCTCTTGCGGCAGAGGCTGCTTCGCGGACGCTCCTTGCCGTTTCTTTGACAGCTTCGGCAGCTTTCTCGGCAGTGAGCATTTCATTGGCCTTTACAGGCCGACTTCTTGGCATGTACTGTATTGGCTATTATTATATAAAAAAGAAATTCATAGTCCTTTTTCTTAACGCATGCTTATTCTAGCAGTCTCGTGCGGCCTGAGCTTGTCCCAGAATGCGCCAAGCGTTATGCCAAGCAATCCCCAGAACATGCTTATGGTGAATGCACTAGCGATCCTAAAACTGATGACAAGATCCATTGGCGCGCTTATTGGGTCTGGGTTTGGCGGCATTGCAAAATACGTTCCGGCCATTATGACAGCATAGATTGCAGGGATGAGCGCCTTCTTTGCCTTCATAGTAGCGCCCAATCTTCGGTAGAGAAACGCAAGCCCTAGTGCACTAAATCCAGATATTGCAAGGAACGCAAGGTAAAGGCCCTGTCTGTAGAGGATTGTGTCTGGGTCTCCTACCGCAGGCGGGTTTGCAGGGTACTTTAGAGCAGGTATCAGGAACAGGGTAAACCACATGATGCCGGCGATAACAAGCGCCTTCTTTTTGTTGCTAGAGCCGGGAACCGAGCCACGTCCGTAGGCAAACACTATTCCAAAGAGCGAGCCCAAAGACAGCCCGAGGATCGTCCCGGCGGCAACTTCACCTCCCCTTTGCCAGAACCGGTAAGCCGCAAACTCAATCGGGTTGATTATTTCGCCATTCTGAGCAGCGTTCTGCATTTCAAGCTCGATTGCGCGCTCGATGTACGGCTCGACAACAACCTGATTGACGGCTCCGAGGATCGTCCCGGCGATCGCTCCTGAAATGAGGGTGATGGCGATAAAAGTAATAGTTTTCATAAAAGATCGAAAAAGTTAGTGGCACGGAATTCCTGCTGCATGCCTCATATCGTGGTAGAATTCATGGGCCCAGTTTGTTCCCGGTTGGCCTCCGCTCCCGTCTGCCGGCACGGTAAAGCCAAAAACTTCGCCTTGGTCAAATCCTACCATAAAGACTCCAAATGCAAGCACTCCAAGCAGAATGCCAACTGCCATCTTGGGTACGCCTGCAGATGTTTTTGTGATCTGATTGCTTCTTTGGGACATTCCATCTCGGATACTGGTGGGTGTTATATAAAGAATCGGATGGTTTATCCAACCTGCGCAGAATAAATAAATGCGCCGGCCAACTCGTACTGCGCAATGCACATGTACATAAGGGCGCTTGAAAAAGTTGCCAGCAGGTACGCTCCAAGCAGGGCGCTTTCTTTTGACGTGGTGCACGTGCTGGCAGCGCTCCAGCTGATCAAAACAAATGGCAGGACAAGCAGGGACACGCTCTCCAACAACCTAGCGCTTGGCGAAGGAACTGTCAAGACGCTTGTAAAGCACCTAAAGATGCATGCGCTTGTGCAGACTTCAAACGGCGGTACGAAAATGACTGCCAAAGGAGAGAGCATATGTGAAGGCCTGCTCTCGGCTATGCCGTCAGAGCTGAGCCTGCCCAAGTGTTCTGTTGCCCTTGGCAGGTTTAACTATGCGGTGCTTGTCAGAGAATTTGGATTTGCAGTCAGGTCTGGCATAGAGCAGCGCGACGCGGCAATAAAGATGGGCGCGACAGGTGCCACTACCCTCATTTTCAAAGAGGGCAAGTTCGTGATGCCTGCAAGCACACATGACTCGCTCAAAAAAGAGCCGCAGGTGCGCAGGATGCTGGTCGAAAAATTAAGGCCCAAGGAGGGCGACGTGGTCATAATAGGCAGCGCAGACAGCAGCGAAAAAACGGCCGAGCTGGCGGCCAAGAACGCGGCGCTATTGACGATATTCAGTCACGAGAAACACCATCATCACTGAACTTCTGTCCGCGTGCCGTCCTTGTTGAAGATGTAGACCTTGCCGGTCTGCTCGTCCAGAGTCTTGTTGTGCGAGCCGTCACAGAACGGCTCGTTGCTGCTCAATCCGCACATGCATTCCACTTTGTCTCGCTTCCAACCTTGACCTGTATTGGACCTCTATCTTCCTTTCTAACTAATCTTACCATGCGGACAGCTATACTAAGGCAGTTAAATAAACTAGGTAGTAATTCCGCACTGACTTGGTTTTTTAGCGCTGACTAGGTTGTGACTGCGTCTGGGTGAAGGTCCCTTCTGTGCACCTCCATTTCGTCAATGTTGTTGAATTTCTTGCCGCACACGTCGCATTTTTTTCTGCTGCGCCGGCCGTAAAAGTAGTCGGCAATCCTTATCAGGTAAATGCTAAAGCCCCACATCAATAACCAATACGCGTCATTTCTTTAATAGTTAACCATACTTTTTTCAAACCTTATATCGTGTGTAGTATATAACAGTAATTGTTGAAGTTTACAAAAATACTTGTGTGCGTGGATGGCTCCGAGTCTTCGGCAAAAGCTGCTGATTATGCCATAGAGATTGCAAAAAACCACGGCGCCCAGATGATCGCACTCAATGTCGTCGTGTCGCAGCTAGGCTATGCATACTCTTCCGGCGCGTTCGGGCTTGTCACTCCAAGCACAATAAACGACCTCTTGGCAAAAGCAAAGCAGGAGGCCAGAAAGTGGTTTGACGAAATCGAAAGAAAGGCTGCAGAGCAAGGCGTCAAAGTAAAGACAGAGATTGTTGCAAGCCCCACCTCTGTGGTGCCAGCGATAGTGGACTATGCAGAAAAGAACAAGGTAGACCTTATTGTGACAGGGACAAAGGGTCGATCAGGCTTTACCAAGCTGCTGCTAGGCAGCGTCGCATCAGGCGTGGTGACCTACGCCACCTGTCCCGTGATGGTAGTGAAATGATCAATCCTGTCGTGTTCAAGTGCTATCTCTGTGAGGCGATGTTCAGATCAGACGATGAGCTTTCTGTCTACGTTGCGTCAAAGCGCTAAGCTACTACCTCCTACTTTATCACGCGCCTTCCCTTTATCCGATCATGTGTGCTAGGCTCGGCGTTGTCTGGCACAGGTACCGAGGGATTGCTCACCTTCCGTGTCGGCTTGGGCATCTCGTCAAGCTCAAGTTCCTTGGCCTGCTCGACATCAAGCGGCTCTTCGATCTCTTTCTTGTGGCTCATGGAAATCCTAGCCTTGTATGCACTAAAAACGTTCACGAAATGGCAATGCCAGCCAACCAGCATGTCATATCATGTAACGATAAAAAAGCATAGTGTGTCATATGCGGCATGGGTCAGCAAGATTATTCTGCTTATTCAGAGCAGCGCGCGCAAGAAAGGCTGCAAATGATCGACACCCTGAAAGCGCCGATCATCCAGATGGGACGAGATCTTGGGTACGAAGTGATAGAAAACCACGACCTTGGTGCCGGGCCGGTACACGTGGCTTGGGTCTTCAAGCCGGGCTCCGAGTCTCTGCCAGATATGCGCCTAGGCTTCATATGCCTTACAGAGTTCTCTCATTCTTCAATAAACGAGGGGATTGCAAGGGCGATGCTGAATCTGATTGATAAGCTCGTCTTTGTGGTGCCTACCGAGACTATGACTAGCCAAGTCAAGGAAGCAATAGAGTCAATGCCTGACAAGAGCATACTGCAGCTGCGCAAGTACGTCACCGTCCTCACGCCTTCGACTCTGGTGTCAAAGACAGGTGTGCAGGGGGCGCGCGAGCGCGACAGTGTGCAGACAGGGGAGGCAGTGTAAAGAAATGGCGCAAAACTTGGAAAGGCTTATTGACGCCGGCGAAGGGAAGGGCTTTGAAGTAGAGCATGACGTTGACTATGGAGCAGGCCCGATTGACGTTGTCTGGAACATCAACGTCCACCCCGCGTTGCCGAACATAAAATGCGGCTTTGTCCGGCTGGAAGCCGAAGAGGGCGGGAGTCAGGACACAGAAGACAACCAGCTGTCGCTCCGCAAGATAGAGGAGGCTGCGGTGCGCGGCTTGAGAAGCGGCCTTGACAAGGTCTACTTGGTCGCAGAAAACGAGGAGATGGCAAGGTCCGTCAGCGGCAAGATAGAATGGCTTGCTTCCCACGGGAGCCTGCTGAGGCTTGATGCGGTCTCGCTTGGCCTTGCGCCAAACCAAATCGAGTCGGCTGTAATAACGCCAAGCCAAAAGAGGGTGCCGGAAGGCGAAAAGATAAGGAAGAGGGCGATGCGCGAGCGCGAAGCCAAGATTGAAAAATACAGCAGGCCTAAGGGAGAGAGGAGAAAGAGAGAGAGTCCGCTCAAGAAGGCCCTCAGGGAAGAAAGGATTGACAGGAACAACAGGCCGAGAGATCAAAAGCCAAAGAGAGCCTGAATGCCGGAAGTATTTTCGCCAGCTATAAAATACCATGAAATCCATTGTGAGGACAATCGCGTGCGAAAAGGGCAGTAAGCAGGGTAAGACCTGTGAAGTGCTGCTAGTAGTGCGCGGGAACCCCTCGTAGGGTAGGCGGGAGGAACCGTGCCTGCTCTCGCGGGCGCGGGGATCCCCCAAACCTACAGGGAATAAATGAATTTTACTGTTTTTATTTTATGTTGAGCAGAATTTGTGCATGTCAGAAGAGACACCCATATCCGGCCCAAGCTCAAGCAGTAGGTTTGTCTGCAAGGTCTGCGGCAATACTTTTGATCGCCGCGACGTGCTTAATGAGCACATTGCAGAGGCACATCACCAGAAAAGGACGGTCACGGTAAATGACATCGTTAACGGCGTGTTTGAAGGCAAGATCAATCTACCCAAGACTAAAGCCGAGATAGTACAATACGTCGAAGAAAACAAGGACAAGCCCGCTGTCACGCCTGAAGTGATACAAGTCGTCAAAAACATGCCCGATAAGCAGTACTTTGATGAAGCGGACTTAGCGTATGGCATAGAACAGGGCATCCGCTAGGTGTGTCGTTTATATCAAATGGCGCGCCTATACCCATTATTCATGGCTATGAGAGACCTGAAGGAAGAGTCGCCGTACAAGTGCAGCCTGTGCGATCATGTGTTTCCAAACAGACAGGAATTTGAGCATCACCAGAACAGCGTTCATAGAGACCAACAATCAATCTGAAGATTATTCTACACGCTTTATCATTAATGATGTGCCCACGGTATTTGCATGAGCGACTACTTGAAAAAACGCGAAAAGCTGGAGAGCAAAGGACAGCAAGACGATGAAGACTTGAGCAAGGGGGCAGAGTCTGAAAGGGAGCGCAGCACGAAAAGGCCGGGCACAGGGGCGTGACTGTATATATATGTCAACAACAGATCGCAACTATACTAACGTAGAACAATCAGGTGTTAATGCTAGAACAGAGCGTGTCGGTGACACTACTGGCGAGCCGCCTACCAACGAAGCAGTTGACAGGGACAAAGCGTCAAAGCTTGCAAATCTTTTGGAGGGCCTAGCGTTTCCTGCCACAAAGGAAAAGATATTGAGTCACCTTAACCAGAGGTCGCCGGCCATGGGCAACAGGATCAACGATGTGCTTGAAGCAGCAAGGAACAACCTTGATGACGGCACGGAATATGACAGTGCTTATGATGTTGAAGTGGCAGCTGGTCTTGTTGTAGAAAGAAGAACCGGCAGCGAAAAGTCCTATGTACGTGACAGGGCGTTAAACAAGGCCAACCGCAGGCGCATTGGCGAGAGCAACAGGCCGGATCCCTATTCTGGACGCGAAAGTATTACGCCAGCTAATTCTAGGGACGTGTCTCCAAACACGCCCAGAGGGGAAGACGTGTGATATGATCATCATTTCTTTGGATATTTTCTGTCCCACTCTTCCAGCAGCCTTTTTGCATTCTCTGGTTCGAGCTTTTTGATGATAAAGTCGATCTTTTCCTCCGTCCTATCCTGTTCCTCCTTAGACTGTGGCGATCCTGCGTACAACAGAAACGAAAGGCCAGCGACCTGCCATATCAGCTGCAGGAATTCGGACTGCCAGTTCTCCATTGTATCCCGAAATGTCTTGTTAAAGTAGTCGCCTGCTTGCACTGGCTGATTGTGTGCATTTTGCTCATCAATATAGGCAAACCAGGCAAAAGTCCAGTGGGCAGAGATGCTGATCACAAAGAATCCGAGTGTGACCCAGAGATATCCGCGCTTTTTTATTCTGCCCATATAGAATCTGTTTGACAGCGCTGTCGATACCATATATGTCATCAGTAGGCAGACATCGTAATTAATGTCAGCTAGAAATTATCAGGGGTTCTTTTTACTAGCTAATACTCAAAGCTGGCGATCTTTTTTGTAAATTCTTAAATCAAATACTTGACCCAAAAGATCATATATGATATCAATAGACGACTGGCAGGCTCTGGTCAACAAGCCGGTTTTTACAAGCGACGGCAAAGATGTAGGAGTTGTTACGCAAATTCAGCCCGAAAAGCTGGTTGTGTCATATGGCCCGATAACTCCTGACAAATACTTGATACCAAAATCATCAGTAAAAGGCATCGAAAAGGGCGTGGTATATCTTAGCGAAAACGGCAGCTTCGTAGAGCGGAATTACAAGTATGAATAATAATGATGTAGCTGCCGCGGAAATCAGTCGGTCTTTAGGTCGCTCTTTAACCCAGCGAATTCCTTCACGCTGGTCATTTGTACGTCATCACTTCTTGTAATCAGCTTTGACAATGTCGGCTTGGCATCCTTTCCCAGCCGCACGGCTTCCTTGCCCCTCCTGAGAAAAGATATGGTCACATCATTGTCCGATAGCTTGCGGCCAAATTCTGTTGCGGTTTTCAGCTTGTCAAATAATCCTATTTCATCCTGCGGCGTCTTGAAGATATCGGGCTGTAAAAGATCAACTGCCAGTGTGCCATTGTCTATGGTTACTCTTACTACCGGCCTATTTTCAAAATCAATTGCAAGCATACCGCTTGATGCAGATTTCAGCGCTTTACTCAACCAGTCGTTTGGCTGGTCTTGGGGATCTATATGCAGGTGTCGTCTGCCGCCCAGCATGGCTCATGCAGCCGTTGAAACGGACGCCCTTTGGCCGGCTTCTTCCATCCGGTGCGCCTCAGCAGTTATTACTATCTTACCGTTGACCGTCCACTTTGCGCTGCCTATATCCTGTCCTCCTGGACCCTGTGCCCGCGGCATGTCTATAACAAGGTTGTCAAATGTATAAGTCACGGAAGCACCCTTGCCTGTCAATCTGTCAAAAAGTTGGCCGATTATTTCTGACCATTGTGAGGCTGATTGCTGGATATCTTGTTGGCTACTAGTAGCGTTTTTTTGACTCATTTGGCTTCAATGGGACAGCTTTACATTTAACTGGATACACAGTTAATTCCTGTCCATTTCTACAAAGAAAAATAAAAATAGAGAATTAATCCATCCTTTCCTTGACTTCTTCCTTTTTGTATTCCGCCTTTACATCGCTTCCGGCATCCCTAGCCTTGTTTTCTGCAGTCTTGGCGCCTGCTTTCATCTTGTCGCCTATCTTCTCCGCGCCTTTTTCAATGTCAGATGTCATTGCACGTAGACCACGCAATATAATATATAGCACATTGGGCAGTTTGACGGCTAATCAGATACTATTACAAGAAACTGAAAACTCGCTTTGGCAAGGGCGGCCTCTTTATCAGTACGCATGTGCAAAGTATGGCGTGCAAGCCATCAATCGTTACTTGCTGCCCGTACCAAAAGATGCGTTGCGAAAGATAGACAGAACGACATCGCCTGCCCACATCGGAAAGCTGAAAAATGCTATTGACTTTATAGTCGATACCGGCACGCCAGTGCTTGCCGCAGCTGACGGTATTGTCACGTTTGTCAGGGATGACTCGTATACTGGCGGCCCGAGCATCGAATATTGGCAGGACAGCAACTTTATAGTCATACAGCATGCAAACGGCGAATATTCCCGGTACGACCATCTCGCTCACAAGAGTGCAAAGGTATGGATCGGCCAGCTTGTAGGGGCAGGCGATATCATAGCACGCGTGGGGATGACAGGGTTTACGTATGTGCCCCATTTGCACTTTCAGGTCTTTGTCTTTACGGGCAGCAACATCTGGGTCAATTTTGAGACCTTGTCCGTGAATGATTTTTTGTAGTGCAACCGTTAATAGAAATAGTTTCCAGTCATTGAACATGACCAGCAGACCAACAACTGCCAATGCTTCGGCGCTGAAGCAAGATTATCAAGATTTTTTGCGCAAGGCGTCAACTCTTTTTCCAAAAGTTGATCAAAAGTTGCTCCTGAACATACTGCAACTTCAGACCACATATAGCGACTGGGAAGGGAGCGTTATGCTAAAGGTAGTATACCCTGCAGGCACCGACATGGACAAGAAAAAAGAATGGATATTTCAGAAATTCCAGCGCATGGCCTCTATCGAGGAGGACAAGACTCTCCGGTTCAAGGCAATCCACATTCATATCGAGGATCTGGACAGGCTCTTGAGCGAGGACCCCAACATAGAGTTCATTACCGGCTCGGCCACACTTGCCCCGACGGAAGCGTATTCTGCCTAGGACCGCCGCTTCTCTTCTGTCCTCATTGATTCCTGATAGCTTTTCGATGTGTCTTCAAAAGTCTTTACGGCATTGATGCTCATACGGGATAGTTCCCTCATGTTGTCCCTCGTGTATTGTATTGATGCCTTGGCCGCCTCCATATTCGCAAACACCATGTTGTTCGCCATCCTAGTCGCGGATATGGCATTATCAGAAAAGTTCCTTGCCATCCTTGCGTAAACTTCAGTCATCCTCCTTGGTGACATCCAGCCTGTCCAGTACATGCCGTACATGTTTTCAATGAAGGGAACCCACGACGACTGCATTGAATTAACGATCTCTTTCTGGGACTCTAGATAGTTGTCTGCAATGTCCCTTGCGGCATTGATGGTCTGCTCCTGATATTCGTTAAAGGACGCCGTGCGAGCAGATATGTCCCTCCTTGCCTCTTCAAGGGCCCTCTTGGTACTATCTCTTGCCTCATCAAGCGTCCTGCTCACAACTTCTTGGGCCTCGGCTTGGCGCGCCGCCGCTTCGTCCTTTCGCTCTTCTTTTCGTGATGCCATAAGAATGAGGAACGGGTATCCCACATAATGGTTAGCACTGCTGATTCTGGCAGCCGGCTCCATAAAGAAAAGATATTAATCTTTTTACAGTCCTATTAATGGACAATTAACAGGATAATAGGATAGTTGTTCGTGTCAGCCGCGCTGCAAAAGCTGCTAGGATTCTGGCGCAGGTATGAGAACCTCAACCTGAAGGTAGCGTTCGTGCTGATATTGCTCCAACTGATACACCTCTACTGGCTTACGGCCGACGTTGTTGTCAAGATGATAACGGGCAACAGCGCCCTTGGCTTGCAGATAAGTAGCCCGCTTTTACTGTTTTTCGTAGTCATAGACTACATCGAGATTCCAGCGCTGGCGGCTGGCGTGACCTACTATGCCCTCAGCATTTACAAGCACCAGAAGGGCTCGGACAAGAACGCGTTACTGTTGGCGATGCTGTCCGTGCAGGTCTTCCACATATTCTGGATAACTGATGAGGTAGTCTATGAAACATTCTTTGGGTCAGCCAGCGCCGTGGAGATCCCGTACTATGTCGCCTGGATAGCCATACTCATCGACTATCTAGAACTGCCTGTCATTGCAGACTTGTTTTACAGGACGATCGTAAAGGGCGAGCGCAGCTAGTCACTAGTCATCTCATAAATTTCTTGTTGAACAACAAAAGGTACATGCTCGTACTGCTGCTGACAATCCTGCTGATAATGGCCGGAGCCTTTGCTCAAACGCCAAGTGCAAACGACACAGGGCAACAGCCCACCGAAGAAAAGCAAGGAGGCGAGTACAGCGGTCTTGAAGAGACTGGAGAGCAGAACGAGGGGCTGCCTAGACAAGGGGCCGACCCGTCGCCTGATGCGCCAATAACTGGAGTTGAGCCGCAACAAGATCAGCCCACCGAAACTGCTGAAGTGGCCAAACCTGCCAGCCCGCTTGGAATACCGATGCTTGCCGGGATCGGCGCAGCTGTCGCCGCAGGCATAGTGGCTGCCGCATGGTATTTTAGAAAAAACAGGTCTAGCTGACGCTGGCAGTCCGTGCAGCCTGTTGTTGCTTTGAAGGCAGAAGCTATTTCCTTTGCCAGCAGTTTGATGAAACTCTCCTTGTCAGGGTTGGAACTTATGAGCACAATGTCTGTGAGCCCAAGCTGGACGTACTTGTCCAGCTTTTTATCGCTTCATCGGCGCTTGATGCTACAAGCGTCATTTTTTCCATCGTGTCTATACCACTACTTGCGCGCTCTCATCTATCTTGCGCGAGTCAGGAAAGTTTGCCTCAAATAACGCTTTTACCATTGCCCCGCGCCAGTAGCCGCTCGACTCAAGCGCCTTTTACTTGTCAGGATCGTACGACGCAGGCAAAAACATCGCCTTGACGAGCGCTTCCGGGTCCCTGCCAGCTTTTCTTGCCCCATCCCTGAACGCCAGCAAGAGCCTGTTCTTTATTAGCTCATGGTTAGCCTCGTTTGTTACAAAGCCATCTGCTTCCTGACCGTCCAGCCTTGCGGCCTGCGCGCCAAGGCCAGCGATGTATATCGGGACTGGCTGCGCCAGTTTTGTGTAGAGGTTTGATCCTTGACCTGATAGTACTTGCCCTGAAAAGTCACCCATTCCTCTACCCATAACAGCTTGATCGCCTCTTCGAGCCGCTCTAGCCGTTCATGATTTGAGAGCCAGGCGCTTCCAGCAGGCACCTCGTTTAGCGACTCTCCTGTCCCAAGCCCAAAGAACACCCTGCAGGGAAACATGTATCCAAGCGTCGCAAACACCTGAGCAACGATTGCAGGGTTGTAGCGTAGTATAGGTGCCGTAACGCCGGTGCCTATTGCAATCTTGTTTGTCTTGGCAAGTGCCGCGCCAAGCCACGGCCACGCAGCACCTCCTGCAGCGCCAGTGTGCCACCAAGGCATATAGTGATCGCTTGGCCAGCATCTTTTGATGCCGTGTCTGTCCATTGCAATAACATCATTCAAAAGGTCGGTTGGGTTGACCTGCTCATGTGCAGCCTGAATGCCAAACCTTACGATGAGCAGCCTGGGAAGAGATGTCTATTATGAGTTGTAGAAAATTTTCTTTGCAATTGATTTATTTGATACTGTGAATGCTTCTTTATGGCCGCCAGTGCAGGTAATTTTCAGGACGCAAACAGTAGTAGCAGCATCCCGCCAGGATTGCAGATAGAAAGACTGCAGGAGACCGACAGGTACATGACGCTTAGCATCGGGCCCCAGCACCCTGGCGCAGGCCACATGAGGATAATAGTGGTTGTTGACGGCGACATCATTGTACATGCAGATCCGGACGTAGGCTATGTCCATCGTGGCGAGGAAAAGATGTCAGAATACAGGACGTTTATCCAGAATGTCCCCCACATCGAAAGGCCGGTCATACACGACTCGAGCAACATCTTGTATTCTTACTGCTTGGCGGTGGAGCAATTGCTCGGGGTTCAGGTTCCAGAAAGGGGCCAATACCTGCGCGCCATAATGTCTGAAATCGACAGGATACATTACACGCTTTACTGGCTTGCAATTCTCGGCATTTTCCTCGGCCACTCGACTATGTTCATGTGGCCCGCTGCCGACAGAGAGTTGTTCGTGGAATTGGCAGACATGGCATCAGGCAACAGGATTACCCATGCATGGCTTGTGCCGGGCGGCGTCAGAAACGACCTTCCAGAAGGGTTCAGCGACAAAGCAGAGAAATTTCTAAGCTACTTTGAAAAGAGGCTTGTAGAATATGACAAGATATTCTATGATAACCCGCTTTTCAGGCAGAGAAGTGAGGGAGTAGGAGTCCTGACGAGGCAAAATGCCATAGTCTATGGGACGACCGGTTCAGTGGCAAGGGCATCGGGCGTGAGATTTGATGTCAGGAAGAACGAGCCGTATGAGGTCTATAACAAACTCGACTTTGAGGTTTCAGTATCAAATACAGGCGATTCGTTTGCAAGGAGCATCCTTCCGATATATGACGTCCGCCAGAGCATCAACATCATTCGCCAGTGCCTAAAAAATATGCCAAAGGAAGGTCCTGTCAGGGCAAAGCTACAGCCAAACCCAAGAGGCCCTCCGGGAGAGGCCTATGCAAGGGTGGAATCCGGGAGGGGCGCTTTGGGGCATTACATGGTAAGCGACGGGACGGCCAAGGCGTACAGGCATAAGATAAGCGTGCCGTCTGTAAGAAACCTGCTGGTCCTTCCCCACTTGCTTGAGGGAGCCAAGCTGGCAGACCTTCCGATGATATACTGGAGCCTCAACATATGGCCGATAGAAATTGAAAGGTAATAGAAGGAGAGTTTATGACCTTGATCTTCAACCCTTTTAATTCATAAAATGCAAGACTGCTGCGTATATGGATGGCAAACTTGGCAGGATAAAAAATAATGACAAGCTAAGACTTGATAACATGGAGGCCGAGTTCAACGCTTTTGCAGGCAAGCTAGGAGACATATTGGTCAGGGCTCTTGACAGGCCGCTAGGCTACGCCATAAACTGGAGCAGGGTCTGGTCACTCTGGCCCGTGCACCTTGAGACAGGATGCTGCAGCGTAGAGCTTGGAGCTGCCTCTGGTCCTAGATTCGACGCAGAGCGCTTTGGCATACTCGAAGCGTTCGGCTCGCTGAGGCAGTGCGACCTGCTGATAGTCCTAGGCACAGTGAACAGAAAGATGGCGCCAAGGCTAAGACTAGTCTACGACCAAATGCCAGAACCAAAATATGTCGTGGCAATGGGCGCATGCTCTATAACAGGCGGATTGTATTTTGATTCTTACAATGTGCTTCCAGGCGTTGACAGTGTTGTCCCAGTTGACATATACGTGCCTGGCTGCCCTCCAAGACCTGAGACGCTTATACAAGGGATCATGCTCCTACAAGAGAAGATAAAGAGGAGCAAAATCAAATAGAGGCAGCAAACAAAATTTACTAAAACATACTTATCTGATGAGTGTTAGTTTTGTAGCAGAATGTCTTCCGGTGCAAGAAGCAATAACGAACTCAAGTGCGAGGAATGTGGCATAACATTTACGACTGTTCAGGACAAAGAGGAACATATGAAATTGGAGCACGAAGAAAGCAAAGGCCCCTCCGGTGTCAGGTAATAGTAGTAGCAGTAAAGGCTAGGCCAAGTTACAACCCGCTTGGGAACGTTTCTGGCAACTCTTCATCAGGAGAAACTCGCATATGAAGTGGATGCAATGCGTGCGTTTCGCCAACATGTATAAAAGCATCATAACGCGACGGCAGAACAGTGTCCACATAATTTCCGTACTTTTCGTACTCCGGATCATAGACTACACCTATCGCCCTCTGTCCCATTGTCACCGCAGGTATGCCGGCGTCTGGAAAGATCAGCAAACTGTTTTTCCCCGCGAGACGCCAGATGAGATCGTCCCAGCTTCCTTCGGCAGCAGGTGGGACAAGCATCCTTTCCATTGGTTCTCCCCATTCCCTTGCAGCGATGACGCTTCCTCTATGCGTTCCAAATCCAACAAGAACTGTCTGCTTGGATCCGGCCCATTCGCGTACCAGTTGGCCGATATTTATCATGCCGGCCCGAGTCATGCTTGTGGCCCTTGCGTCCCCTATGTGCATGTTGTGCGCCCAGATTATTGATTTTGCGCCTTTGCCGTGAAACTTTACAAGCTTTTGCAAGGCTTCGGCCATATGGTAATCCCTGATGTTCCAGGAAATTGAACCTCCACGCATCAAGGCACGGTAATACATCTCGGCATTTTTTGCAACTATTGCATTTTGCTCTGCGTTAAAGTAAGATTCACTTTTATTATCATATCCGTACTTTTCCTTCCTGTTCTGTAGGTCTACCAGCATTTCCATAACCTCGTCCTCACATGATTCTGGTATGAATGCCGTCGCTCTTGCATATTCCTCTACGTCTTTTCCAAAAGGCTCAAAGCACCTGTAGGCTCTAAGCGCCGCTTGTACGGCATCGGGATAATTTTTTGGAGGTATTGTACGACTGCCTCCATTGATTCCCAAAGGCTGTAGACATCCAAGCCATAAAATCCAACCTTTTCTTCTTCTCCTTTTTGGCAGCTGTTATTGTTGTAGGATTTGAACCATTCAACAAGGCCAACCATCTCCATGTTGGCCCACATCCAAGTAGGCCAACGTTTGAATGACGAATACAAAACATCACTGGCATTTGAGCCGGAGTTCTGGAACCCCTTTATGTAGCGGTTAACCTTGTAGCAGTCCGGCCAGTCTCCTTCAACTGCTACAAAAGAAAATCCTTTTTCAGTTATCAGGCGCTTGGTTATCTCTGCCCGCCATGTGTAAAATTCAGAGGTCCCATGCGATGCTTCGCCTAAAAGGACATGTCTTTTATCGCCTATTCGTTCAAGCAAGGGATCAAGGTCGGCAGGATGGTCAAGTTTGTTACGCATGAGTCATCTCACTATGTAAGTAGCATTCGAACCAGCCGCGTGCAAGGCGCGCCACTTCTTCAAGTTTGCCGGGCTCCTCAAAAAGGTGGGTGGCTCCCGGAACTATCTCGAACTTTTTGTCTTTTATTTTCAGTTTATTGAATGCTTCCCAGTTCATGTCAAGCACAGGGTGGTCGTTTCCTCCCACTATCAAGAGCGTGGGCGCGCGAACTTTGCCCAAGTGTTGTCCTGCTAGATCGGGTCTGCCACCGCGTGAAACGACTGCGCTGACCATGTCTTGTTTTTTTGCAGCTGCAACCAATGCGGCAGCAGCGCCGGTGCTGGCTCCAAAATATCCGATTTTAGAATTACTGGCGCGCTTGGCCAGCCAGTCGGTCGCCGCAGCCAGTCTATCTGCAAGCAGCCCTATATCGAAGCGCAGGTGGGCAGTCCGCTCGTCAATCCTCTCCTCTTCTTTGGTAAGAAGGTCAAACAGCAGGGTGCCAAGACCGGCCTTTTGCAGCACGCTAGCAACCTGCTGGTTCCTTGGGCTGTGCCTGCTGCTCCCGCTTCCATGAGCAAACACTACGATTCCCGGCTTGGTGCCAAGGTACAGATCGCCTTCAAGTGTTACAGAACCTGCAGGAATGTCAACCTGCCTGCTGGGTGTCGACATGTCGTCCAGAACCATTGAATGGGTGTCTTTTGTGCAGCATGTGCAATCCAAACAATCCAGAGCAAAGTCGTGGTTGCATACTTGGCATGTACATACGCTGTCAAGCGATGTGGTGCTCTTGGCAGCCATGTTCTTATCATGTAAAGAAAAGAATTTAACAATTTGATCTATCACTGCAAATTCAGAAATGGCTGTGAACTACTCTGGGCAGGTGTTAGGCCGAAACCCAACCCTTGCCCATTTCGTTCACAGCCAATGTATCTTGCTCATCATGGTTTATTAAAAATAACAAGCAATTTTCAGTCATTAAAAACCGGAATGCTAATGCTGACTGTAATGCGTTTTGTACTACTGAAATAACGTCTGTTTGATATTTTCAACCAAGTTTCGAGGCTCCTGCTTGTCGAGATTGTCGATCTTATTTACCTCAACTCCAAGCGGTTGCAGCTCTTGTAAAAGATACCATCTCTCTTACTCATCTGCGGGTGCTCTTCCAGCTCATGCTGCAGACCAATATCTCTAGTTTAACATGCTATTTGCTTGCTTGTCTGATCTTTTCTTTCTGTTCGCTCGTCCCGTAACCTCGCTCCGGGTTGAAAGATGCGTTTGCTGCGGGGCCTGCTCCGCCCTTTGTCTCGGGGTTCTTTTTCATGTCTTTGGATGATGGCATGACATATAGCTTGCCATACATCATAATTATTAGTTAAACAGATTCTATTCCTTGGCCTTTTTTGTCGAGTGAACGGTTTCTAAGAGATATGAAACCGTATTATATTTTGCAGTGCATACCAGTGAATGGTCAAAGTAATGGAAATGCCTGAAAGACCAAAATACCACTGTAAAAGATGTGGTAAGAATTTTCCAAGTGTGTTTGATCTAGAAGAGCACATCAAGATAGACCATGCAACAGCTATTGTGTCTGTGGCTTAGCAACATAAAGTCGGACGAGTTGATTATTTTCATTGATGGAAAAAAGATCCGCGCACCAAAGAAAATTCTCACAGGCGAACAGTCGCTAGAAATTGCCAATCTGCCGCCAGATGACCATAATGTGTATGTCATTCTTGAGAAGAACAAAAGTCATCAGGTAGACATCAGAGAAAGCATAGAAGTGCAAAATGGTATGAATTTTGTTACGACGCGCAGGACCTGTTTTGTAATCCATATTTTGATTTTCTTTTCAGTGCGTATACTTCAGTGTTGACCAGCGGAAGCGTGTGGCAATAGAGGTGCGCTTGTTACTCCTTCCCATTTTGTAGATTTAATAACTATATTTTGTATGTCATATCAATGAACCAAGTTGAAAAATCAATAGTTGAGCAAAGCATAGCGCTATTGAACAACTCTTTTTCTGCAGAGGATCAGACAGCTAACAAGATGGTAAGGGATGCCATTGAAAGGCTTGAGGGCCTATTAGAGAGAAAGGACTGACTGATTTTCAGGTATTATTATGAAGTTTGACAGCGTTGTCCGCAAAAGGAAGATGATAAGAAAGTATCTGCCCAAGCAGGTTTCAGATCAGATAATCAACAAGCTGATTGAAAATGCCAGCAGGGCACCAAGCGCAGGCCACACGCAGGTCCAAGAGTTTATAGTCATTAGGGATCCGGCGGTAAAGAAAAAGTTGAGACAGGCGTCCCTGAATCAGGCGCACGTAGAAGACGCGCCTGTCTTGATAGTAGTATGCTCTAACACTTCACGTTCTGTTGGCCGCTACGGTCAGCGCGGAAGGGAATTCTACAGCGTAATAGATGGTGCGTTTGCATCAATGCTGATCCTGCTTACAGCGGTAAACGAAGGGATAGGAGCAGGGTTTGTGGCCGCATTTGAAGACGACAAAGTGTCGGAAATACTGGGCATTCCAGAGTACGTCAGGCCGGTAGGCATAATTGCACTCGGATACCCGGACGAAAAGCCTGCTAAGATGGAACGCATCCAGAAAGAAAGGCTCGTGCATCATGAGCGCTGGTGATCACGCAAACCTTTGGACTTGATATTATTATATGTAAAGAGACATGATGACGGTAATGGTTATCATTCATTATGTGCAGAGTAGTGCATGGCAGAATCACCAACTCCAGCAGGGTACAACTATACCTGTGATGAATGTGGAGCGTCATTTGAAGCGATGGAAGACCTGACGAAACATTACAGACAGGATCACCCAGAATCGCTGTAAAAAAGTTCATATCGGATCTGGCTTCAATATCAAATGTTGAGAGACCCTGCAAAAGTAAAGTACGAAGTGCTGAGCGCTGTGCTAGAATCCAGCTCGCGCCACCTTGAAGAGTCAACAAAGAACATCGAGGAGATAAGGTCTATTTTACACTGGGCAAAGAGTCCCCGTGAGAGGACTGCAATCAATATAATTCTGGACGACCAGAGAAAGGTTGCCAAGGCGCTTGGCAGGCTGGTAGACGACCTATCAGAGATTTCCAGCCAGCCCGTGTAACGTTTAACTTGCTTTTTGTGCATCATAAACCATGCGAAGCGGAATTGGGATCGGTCTACTGTCTGGTGCTAAGAACAAGAAGGTCATAACGATTGTTGGCGCCGTAATGATAGTGATAGGCATTGGCGGCATGATCGCCGTAGGTTCTCAAGCGGCAGATATCCTGTCAACGCGTGGAGTATTTGGAAACCCTGATTTGGCCAGATCATACTTTTACGGCGAGTACGTGTTTCTGTTTGTTATGGTTGCTGGCCTTGCGCTGACGATATTTGGAGTTGTAAGCATGCAGAGAAAGAAAAAACCGGCATCGCAGTAAAATAAAACAGTCTTATCCCATATTGAGCAGCAAAAAGCCATGTCCGATACTGGATTTACGTGCCCAAAATGCGATCATTCTTTCCCAACTGTAGAGCAGGTGGCGGAGCACCTACGAAATGAGCATGTTGACGGGGCGCAGACCGAGACTTCGAGGCGTGCGACCTGACCTGTAACCTATTTTAGTGATTTAGCACTGTATCTACCATGTCGCACAGGTTGGAGAAAAACACTGACACCAAGTATCACGATTACAAGGAGCCCAAGATGTCAAGGCACCTCTCGGCCGGTGATTACAAAAGGAGACAGGAAAACACCAGATCAGATATTCAATCCGAGGATGCCGAATCGACGTGGAACATTGCAAGGGAGAGCGAGAGCAACAAGAACAGAGGATCATTTGCCAATGAGCAGCAAAGTGTAGAGAATATTACAAAACAGAACAAGAAATCCCTTGGCTCTTCGGTGGCAAGTGAAATAAGGAAAGGGAAAAGGACTGAAGAAACCATGCTGGGTAGCGTGTCGAATCCAAAGGAAGAGACATGATGATGATGGCCGGCAGGGACAATGAGAGGACAGCCATCAGGCCGGTAGAAAGGAATCAGAAGATAAGGCTGAACGATGCAATCCTGATTGCGGGCTTTCCCGGCCCGGGCATCGTCGGGGCAATGAGCGCAAGCTACATGATAGAGCAGCAAAAGATGCACCAGATCGCTTATGTTGACTCGGACTTCATAACACCCGGTGTCATGTACATAGGCGGCAGGCTGCGGCACCCTTTCCGCATATATGCAAACAACGAGGGGACTGCATGCATACTTGTTTGTGATGCGCCCGTGATTTTGTCTGGCATCCGTCCCCTGTTAAACGCTGTCGTCAGGTGGGCAAAAGACAACGATGTCAGGGAGATCATGGTTCTAGAAGGGATAGCCACTCTCAACCTCCCAGAAGCGGCAAGGAAACCCTTAGTAATGACAAGCGACGGCCGATCAGACGATCACGGCTACCTGAGCCATATCAAAGGCAAGGCAGAGGCCGCACCACCAGCATTCATTGCAGGGATATCTGGTGGGCTTTTGGCGGCCTGCCTTTCAAATGGCATACCATGCACAGGTCTGTTGATATCATCGATAGCAGGGATTCCCGACCCAGAAGGCGCGGCCATCCTAATCGAGAAGGCAAACGAGCTTGCCAACAACCCATTCAAGATAGATGTGCGTGAGCTGAGGACTGAAGCGGCCGAGCTAAAGCGTCAGATGCAGGAACTGATAAATTCTGTTCAGAGGCAGCAAAGACAACAAGAGAACCAGCAGATAGGCGGAGGCCCGGGCATTTACAGCTGAGGCACACATACGTACACACCCTCCCTCCCCTCTTGGTGCTCCACCTGTTATTAGCAGATTTTGCGGATCTTTTCCAATGTCATCAACAGCAGTTCAAGCGGAAGCATCTAAACCGCAAAAGAAGATGCAAGAATGCAATCGCTGTAAGGCCGCTGGCTTTCCAAACCAGCCGATAGCCTTTGAAAAGGTAGGCGAAGATCCAGCCACCGGCAAGATCAAGTGGAAGCTGGTGGACGAAAATGGCAACGAGCACGTGCACAAGGGCACTTCGGCATTTGCTTCCCGGCGCAAGCGCATCGTGGATATTGCTACAGTGTCGGATGTCGGCGAGGCAAGAAAGTTGCTCGCGCTGGGCTGGGAATACAAAACTTCGTATCCCGCGACGATCGCAAATGTACCGCACTATGTACTCGTAAAGCGCGAGTAAGGGCAGCAAGGCAACCAAGCTATATAGCTGCCAAAACCTCTTTTCTTTTTGAAAGATAGAATTTTTCCAAAATATTATGAAACGACCGAACGAGCGTAATATAGCTACAATTCAAGCGCACAGTATGTTCTGAACCTTCAATAGTAAATCAAGACTCATAAATGACTATAAAATTGATATAAATAATTGATGCTATCGAAAATTTCGTTTCTGCTTATAGTAGCTTTACTGGTATTCTCTGAATTACAAGCTGCCTATGCATAGACAGAATATCTTGAGACGGAGTTTACACATACCAAGACGATGCGGGCAGGATAATTAATTATCGGTGGAGAGATCGAAAATATTTCTGATATTCCCAGAAGAGCTTGGAGATAACTATAATGCTCTACGATCAGGACAAAAAGGTCGTGGGGCTTGCAACAAGCAATACGCATGTTGATACCATACATCCAGATCAGACATCGTCATTTGAAACCGTTTTGCTCGACCAGATAGCAGATATTAGCAAAAAATCCGCAGCCGGAATATGACCATCTCCAGCGAAAAAGCAGACGTCAAAGTCCGCAATTTGAGACTAATTGTAGACGAGAGTAGAACTGATCCTCGCGGCGTTTATTTTGTTGAAGGCAGGGCGACAAACATGGGTAATACGACTGCAACCCTTATCAAGGTCTCAGCTTCCTTTTATGATCAAAATGACGAGTTATCGGCTCGGCTATTACATCAACAACACCAGAAAATCTGGAGCCAGGCCAGACGGCCCCGTTTCAGCTGGTCGTCATGGGAAATCCAAACTCCAAAAACATTTTCTCAGCGTCATTGAATATTGAAAGCACAGAGTACACCATTGTGCCAGAGTTTCCCGCGTTCATAATTGCGGTGCTAGGAGGCGTCATGGGATTGGCAATTATGATAATGTGCTCAAATGGCTTTCGCAGATTATTGTGAACCATGAACCCATCGGAGAGCTTCTGGTGCCAGTTTACAAAACAATCAAGTCAGTATCGGGGTGTGGCAGGATTTACAATTATTGCCACATAATATCGCGTCTGCCATATGATATACTTGTGAATTTTAAGCAATAAAGAAAATCAGGAGGGTTTTGGGCACCCTTCCATCGGCCAGATGAATACCTCCTTTCCCGGCAGTTTCCACAGCTCGCTCGCATAAAGGTCCGTGTTGTCGATGTGACAGCGCTCACACATATTGACTTCGATGTCATCGGATGGCTTGCCTATCAGATGCAGGAACTCTTTTGCGTATTCGACTGCCTTGGCGTCAACGTCTTTTGATACCTGCGACGCTTGGCTCTTGTCGGTTGGTATAAAGACATCAAAGTGGAGCCTTCCTTTGTCTGCGTATGTGTTGTAGACCACTACCTTTTTCCCCGACCCGTTGTAGGGTTCTAGCTTTGACTGCATGGCATTTGGAAAAGTAGGAAAGAGATTTATTTTTTACTTGTACTTGTCGCACCTGCACTTGCTGCAGACAAGAGCCCTCTTTTTGCTGTCATAGCGGTGCAGGCCCAGCCGATGGCTACACCCCTTGTTGGAGCATATCGATCCGTGTCCCATTCCCCGATCCTAGGTGGCGGCTCCGGATGCAAACTCGGCTGCAATAATGTGCTTGCACTTTAAGAAGCGGAAGTTGAAATCCGGGCATGTGCACGTCTTGATATCGGTGTCTACATTGTAGAACCTGTCCTTGTCTTTCATGCTTCGGACTTTGTACAATTTCTCTTTCTGATCAGTTTCAAGTATTACAGGCTCTTTTTCGTTCAGCTCCACTATCCCGTATGCGCGATCAATGCGCTTGAGCATCCCCAGCAAATCCTGGCTGGAGATCTTTCTCTTGTTTCTCAACCAGTTCATTGCAGATGGGCAATCGCAAAATGGGTATATAATGAGAGTGGCACCAAAGGGAGAGGGAGGGAGGGAGGAGAGAGATTACGCGGCCAGAGTCTGGCGCAATTTTTCATACTCTGTCTGGCTGATCTCGCCCTTGGCAAGCCTGATCTTTAATATGTTCAGCGGATCTTGCTCCTGCCCGTAGCCTGCGCTCCTTATCTGGTCGATAAAGTCCCACCGCTGCTTTACGTCTGCATTTTTCCCGGCCTGATACAGCGCCCTTGACAGCCGGTTCTTGTCCTTTGCAAAAGACGCCGGCACATGCAGCGCTATCATGAAACCCTTGGTGGCAAACATGTTCTTCCAGTCCTGCGGGTATGGGACATGGGTCGGCGTAAAGTCGAGCGGAAGAATTTCATGCGGCGGCCTGTTCTGTGGATCCTTGTTCTTCCACAGGTAGCCGACATAGCCGGGGCTCGTTTGCTCTGGCTTTTTCCTTGGCTTGATCACAAGATCCATTATCGAAGGGTCGTGCGTCCTGCCAACTACGACAAAGGTTGTACCGCCGTACCTCTTTGCCGTTGCCTGCCTCTTTTCTACAGCCCTTGCACCCACGCGGCGCTTGTTGAAAAAGCCGACGATGTGCACCTGAAGTATTGTCCGCTCGGGCTTGTAGCCGAACAGTTTTAGATACTCTAACATTTCTTCGCGCCTGTTTGGCGGAACTTGATCGGACACCATGCGCTCTGCCTCTGCAATTGTTGATGCAGTCTGGCCCTTTCTCTTTTTCCTGTCCTCAAGCGCCATTTACTTTTGCTTGATCTGTATTGTATATGTAGCTTGATGATAAATCAGCTATGCAAATGCAAGATATACATAGGGCACATTGGCTTGCTGCAAAATGCAGGTTGCTCTCGCCCATACGTGACTTTAACTCAATCCAGACAAGGGTGCGCCAGACGCTTGACAAGGGCGTACAGATAGACCTTTCCACAGAATCGTGCAAGAGGTTCCTCAGAAGGCGGGTCAACCAAAAGATAAGCGTCGTGATACTGTATGTCGACATCGACGGCTCGACCAAGATGAGCATGTCGCTTGCTCCCGACAAGTTTGCGACCATACTGCACATATTTTCGCAGGAGATGAGTCTCGTAATTGCCGAGTATGGTGGTTATGTCTTGAAGTACGTGGGCGATGCGGTAATCGCGCTCTTTCCTGCAGAATACGACAGCAGCCAGGCATCCAGGAACGCGATCGAGTGTGCAAAGAGCATGCAGGAAATTATCAAGCAATGCATCAACCCAGAACTGAGATCGCACGGCCTGCCGGAGATAAGGGCGAAAATGTCTGTTGACAATGGCGACGTACAGGTCGTGCTTTACGGCAAGAGCATCGAGCGATCGCACATAGACATCGTAGGCTTGAGCATTAGCATGGCGGCAAAAATGAACCCTCTTGCCCAAGCGTGGCATTTAGTAATAGGACAGTCATTGTATGAAAAGTTGGCTAACAAGGATGATTTTGTAGAGATCAACATAGACCCGGCAAGGTGGACGTATGTCGATGAGAAAAGCGGCTCTGGCTACAAGCTGTATGCATTGAAATAGATAGACATCATTCATTATTATTCTGGCACAGGCTCGGTGTCTGATGTTGCCGCCGGCGCTGCCTCGTTCAGACTCCGGTTCCTATCCATGTTTTCGTTTGCCCTTGTTGCCTTGGCCATCGCAATCCTTTGCTGGCGCGTGTCGAGGTTCCTGTTCGCAGTCTTGGCTTTTGTTTTAATCTTGTTCTTGTCCTTTCTTTTGTAGCTCTGGCCCTTGGCACCCTTGTGCTTTGCCGTTCCCCTTGGCTTGGCACCAAACCCTTTCCTAGTTTTGGCCATGGATAGTACAGATCAGTCACAATATATTATTAAAAACTCTCCCTCAAGTTATTTCGCATTACTGTATATCACCTATGTAAACCACAGCTGAAAACAAATGGAAATAGACACTATTGTAGGAATATCGGCAGCAATACTCACGATGTCTAGCTTTATCCCCCAGATAATCAAGGCGATTAAAACGCGCAGTATGGAAGATGTTTCCGTATACCTTATGCCCCTGTTCATTGTTGGCTTTTCTTTATGGGTAGCCTACGGGTTCATGCAAGATGATCCAGTGATTATAGGGTCAAATATTACCGGAATTGCTTTCAATACAACGCTGCTTTTTCTAAAAAGCAGGTACAAGATGACCGAGCGAAGAGCAGAACAATAACAGCAATAATAATATAATAGTCAGGTATGGGAAAGCAGGATATCGGTCAAGGCTACCCTTATTGTAGAAATGCCAGTCCTAAAGGGAAAGGCCCCGTTTCCTTGGCCAGTTATAGGGTTTACCCATTCATAGTAAGCAAGCGTCTGCGGGTGACTTGCCCTTGTAAGCGCGGAAAGAAGCTCGTTGCACTCGCCATGCCTGTGAAACCTGCTTCTTGCGAGTATCTCTATTCCTGTTATCCAAGGCCAGAAGGTATGGTTATGATACTGGTTTGGATCCAAAAGCCAAGGGCCAGTCCTATCCAGTTCCTTTTCTGTAACCAAGGGCCATGCACTGTCCATCCATATTCGGTCCTTGATGGCCTCAAGAGTGCTGGCAGCCCTATGCTCTATTATCTTGCGTGGGACTCGCGGTTGAATCCTGTCTTGTCGTTCTTTCCTCTCATCAAAACGACGTCCGATAGCCGGTGACCTATGACTTGCATCGCTCCCATTGTTTTCGCTTTTGAAGCGCACGCTCAGAATGTCGTTGAGAGTATTTTCGGTTATTGAAACAAGATAAAGCGAGATATCCTGCGTCAGCATCCTTTCTCTGTTGCTATCAATATCGGACTTGTCGTTTTTTGCCCCATTGTATTTCAGGTCGATATATGCACCGTCTTTTTCTGACCAGAGTTTCTCCTCTACGGCGCTCACAGTTCTCTCCGCCATTTCAGTCAGATTTTCTGCAGTGGTTTTTCTGCCAATTTCATAGAGCAGCGAAGATAGGTCGCTGAGCGCCAGTATCCAAGACGCCTGGCTGTAAACTATCTTGCCGGCACGAAGCGCAGTATCCATCCAGTCTTCATTGTACCCTTGCTCCAGCAGCCCATCGTTGTCTATGTCCCGGCTTGCAAGATACTCTACTGCAGCTAGCATGCGGGGGACAATAAACTCTATTAGCTCTACAGGCTTTGATATGACCTTTAACGGAGGTACTCCTGTCTTGTACAATGCATCGGAATGAGAATCCTGTTGTCGCCGCCTGTAATCTGCAGACGATAAGGGTCTTGCTGCCGACTTGGGCGGTGACGATGGATCAGGAGGTGACGATGCCGAGGACCACTCTGGCAGACTCTCATAGTAAGAGTAAAGCCCTGCCTTAAGATAAACATCCAAAATCCATGATGTGGTAGATATCATCAATGCGGTAGAATCAATATCAGGATTGCGCGCATAAACTTCAGAGAAACCCTGATTGTAATATATGGTCGAGGGCAGCGCGCCGCTGAACTTTTCTTTTGTCTTTTTATCTGCGTATTGAACCGAGAATCCAAGCTCAGGAGACCCTCTTCCATAGATTATCTTCTCATCATTCAGACCTATCTGGTGAGCCCAGATGAAATGCAGGGACCGGAGAACGTTGTAGGTATCCCCTGTAAGGAACTGGTCTTTAAGTATGAATGCTGCGTCCCTCGTCCATATTGCTTGGTAGTAGCCTCCGGGGTTTACGCCACGATGAACATACTCTGCTGTTTTTTCCAGAAACCTATCTGCCTCTATGAAAAATCTAGTCCAATCTTTTTGTTGTAATTCGCACGATGATGGGTCTATCATGGTTCATGCATATAGAGTAATTCAGTGGAATTTCCGTCTTGTCGTGACACTGTTTATACTCGGAATCTTATTGCTTTTTTATGTTACAATATAGTTTAGTTTAATCAGGCAACGATACAAGCAGGAATTGCCATGTGGACTCCAGTTTTATACATTAGAGACCAAGCTTGTGTGAAGCTATGGTGTCCTCATCTACTTTAATAAAAGTCGAGCGCTATCCAGAGTACAGGTGCAAGATATGCGGAAAGCGATATAGAATATTAGGAAATACCAGAAACACATGCTTTTGAGGCATATTCAGAACAGGTTCCCGCATAGCCAGTAACAGTAATAGTATTTTGCCACAAAAACCATCGGTTTCAAGACTAGCACCAAGTCATCCATCTTTTTCTTGTCGTTGTCGCTCTTTCTTCTTTGTCTGTGCGATCAATATTGCCCTAGGCTCATCATCTTTTACCGGCTTGTTTTCTAAGGACTCTTGTTTCTTTCTATCGACCCTTTTCACATCGACTTTGACGTTATCAATGTAAATCACATATTGATAATTGCAATGATAAGATACGTATCTAGGTCTGTTGATATCCTTCAGATCAAGCTGCCATTCAAGGTGGCTGCTGCAGGCAGTGCATTCAGATTCATTAAGAGCGTAACGCAGTTGCATGGTATCACCACTTTTGACTTTTGTCATTTCATCCAGTTTTGCGGCAATATGGCTAATAACGCTGATAGATTTTTTGCATAGGCAAAAGGAGACAGAGCTCGTGTTTTTTGAAAGCACTATAGTTCCATTACATAACTTAATTCAATTATTCATTATAGTAATGCTGGCGGAAAAAGAGTGTAAGCAATGCGAGTCAAAGTTGTTCATGATGACATAAACGCAGGCGGAGGAAGCGAGCGGCTGGCAATAATAACAATTGGCTTGCTTGCCGAAATGGGTTTCAAAGTAGATCTTGCGTCATTCAAAAAGCCAGACATTAAGCAGCTGAAGAGAGATTTTGGAGACATTGTCGATTCTGTCGACATTAACCCGGTACATCTTGACCTCTTCTCAATGATAGGTCTGACAAATGCTATCGACAATCCTTCAAGAGTCTCGACTGAAAGCAAAAAAGGATCGCAGGACACATATGGCAATGACAGCGATTATAACTTGATAATCAACACTCATGGCGATCTGCTACCATACTATAATCGATCGAAAGCTTCTGACGGGGACAAGAAAAGGATCATCACTTATTGCCACTTTCCAATCGTTCCCCAATTGATACAGGAAAACCATGATAAGAGCTACATGCGGTTTATCAGGAAATGGGTTGGTACAGAAGGCTTAGAAGAAGAGGATTTGCAACAAAGGATGCTTGAAAACATTTTGAAAACTTATGATTCGATGATGAGAAATACAACCGTCATTACAAACTCTAACTTTAGCAAAAAGGCCATTGAGGAACGCTACGGCTCGGCAGTAAAACCTATTGTAGTATATCCACCTGTCGACGTAGAAAAGTTTCGCAATATTGCCCTTCACTCCAGCAAAAGGGAGAATATGATCCTTGTTATCTCCAGATTCAGTCCGGACAAGCAGCTTGAAAATGTGATAGAGGTATGCAAGATCTTGATAAAGGATCTGAAGGTGAATGCAAGGATAGTCCTTGTTGGAAATATTGGAGCCGGCGACGAGAAATATCTTGAAAAATTAAAGCAATCAATACGTGACTATGATTTGGAGAGCAAGATTCGCGTAGAAGTTGATGCCAGCTTTGATCGATTGCTAGAACTGATGCAAAAGTCCAAAGTATACCTACATCCACTTGCAGGAGAGCCCTTTGGCATATCCATCGTTGAGGCAATGAGCGCAGGTCTGATCCCAGTTGTCCCTAATGAAGGCGGATACACAGAATTTGTGCCAGAATACTACCAGTTCCGTACGCACCGGCAGGCCGCCGACATTATCGGCAAAATATTGATAGCATCTGATAACGACATGCAAGCAGAAAGATCCCAGCTCAGCGAATCAGTCTTGAAATTTTCAAACGAGAGTTACAAGGCGGGCTTGCGGAAGGTAATCGAATCGCTCTTACCATCTAGAGCGTCGCTCACTACTTGATCTCACAGGCTTACCCTGTTGTAGTGCTGCTCAAACCTGTCATATTTCACTGCCTCATTCAATATTGTGAATAGCACCTGCTCTGACATCTTGTGTAGCTTGCCAATGTCTTCCTTGTACCCGTCAAAAGAGGTGTGCTCTTTTCTGCCCAGATATACCTCCCTTAATTTGTGGCCTGACATCGCCGCTTCTACGAAAAACCATACATCGATTCCCCACCCATCGGGAGGTTTCGCATCTCTATTGAGCAGATCCTCCCAGACTTGCATGCGGGCGCACACCTCGCCGCTTAATGGCTGCTCGAAATGCGAGAGCTCTGGAAAGAACACAGAGAGCATCGGCCTTGCAACCAGTTTTGTAACGGCTGCGTCCCTTGGCGCCCTCTCATAGAAACCCCTTGTCATGTCATATCCTTCTTCCAGTATCGGATCAACTAGCGCATCCACCCACTGGCCTGATAGGTTCTTTATATCAGAATCAAGAAATAACGCAACGTCCGCGCCTGCTTTTCTTGATTCCTCTATTCCTGCCTTCATGGCAATCCCTTTGCCTGGAAATTTTTTTTCTGGCTGGGTGATGACGTTTGTCGCTCCACCCTGCTTTGCCTTCTCCACGGTCTTGTCATTTGAGAAACCGTCAACAACAATTATCGAATCAAGGTCATAATTGCTGTTCTTTATCGCCTTTATCGCATTTTGAATGGTAGCTGCTGAGTTTTTTGTACAAAAAATAACCGCCACCTTGTCACCGACTGTGCGTTCAGTTCTTGCGTCTATCGAATATTCCGTGGTCCTCATTTTGAAATCGCTATTATTTGTGTGCGGCATTAGTGTTAAAGGTTAGATGATCTTCATGAAGAAGCAAGAACCAAAAATCTTGTCTCAAGTAGAAGACGTGTCAACGGTTTTCTATCATGCTGCTAACATTTTATGCCGTGGAATTATTACGCAATGGCAAGCTGTCTGCGGCCTTGACCAAGTTAAAAGGCGAAGACATCGTGCTTTTCATCGCCATTGCAGCTTCAATGGCCACGGGTGTCCTACTGCCTTCTTTTGGCATCATTTTTGAGCCATACCTGCTTATCTGGCTGGGGCTCCTTTTGTTCTTGAACCTCATCCGGCTGAACCTTCAAGATCTAGCCTCTACCTTCAAAAAGCCGGTACAGCTGGTGATTTTGTCAATGGTCAAGCTGGTTGCACTCCCGCTGACAATGTATTTTATAGCAAAGCTGGTCTATGAGCCGCTTGCCGTCCCAGTATTGCTCCTTTCAGGGATTTCCACGGGGCTAGGGGCACCGTTTGTAATCAACGCTGTTGAAAAGAGCAAGAAATTGCCTCTTGTCGTTGGAATGGTCATCGTAACTTCCCTTGGAGTTCCATTCGCACTTCCTTCCATCGTGTACCTCTTGCTTGGAGGCAATTCAGAGTTTGAAATACCGATTTTCAACATGGTTTTTCTGCTTTCTGTAGCTCTGTTTATCCCGATCATTGCCGGCTGGTTTGCAAAGAAAAAATGGTCGTCAATTGCGCAGCGAGTTGACAAAAAATCCTTTCCTGTTTCCATAGTCCTCATATCCCTGATGAACTTGGGAGTGTTTGCAAACTTTTCGAGTTTTTTCTTCAAAGATCTCAGCTTTGTGTTTGTCAATATTGCGGCAGCATTTGCCCTGTTTGCAGCATATGCCGCAATTGGTTATGTTGCGGGCAACATCAAATACCAAGGCAAGATCATCACTATGGAAAGAAGCAGGGATCTTGGAATATCTGGGCTGATAGTAATGACCTATGTGAACAACATTCTTGTAGTCGTCTTTGCTTCACAATTTTTTAGCATAGATGTTGCCGCACTTGCAGCATTTTACAACCTGCCATACTATGGACTGATATTGCTGCTCAAGATAATAGCTAAATGAAGCTTGTTACACGAATATTTAGGAAGAAAAGTTTTCGATATCTGATTGTCTAAAACCATTATTATGGATCATTAGCAGTGTTGAAGTACGGCTACAAAATCATTGCAAGAAAACAACGGAAGAACACACAGAGCAGGCAGACGAGCAGCGGCTGTTACAATAAAAGGATATGAGCTTAAACCAACACTGATAGTAATAGATACTCAGAATGGATTTGTTAGCGATGGAGGCTCGTACGACAAGCTAGGCATCAATAGGTCTCACTACAAAAAGGCGCTGCCAAACATCATCAGGCTTGTCAATATTTGCAGGAAAATTGGCACTCCAATTGTCTTTACAATAGCCGTAAGGGAACCTTCAGGGGTCGATCTGCTGACAAAGACCCACAAGATCCTTCCCCTGCCGCGTGAAGAAAGGATTGAAGAGATACCTATCTGCATCAAAGGGACATGGGACGCGGACATCGTGGCAGAGCTCAAGCCAGACAACAAAGAATACGTGATAACAAAGAGGCGCGATTCTGCATTCTACGGCACAAAGCTTGAAGACCTGCTGAGAAAGCTGCAGGTTGACTCAGTGATATTTTGCGGGTTTGACACATCTATGTGCGTAGAGACGTCATTGAGGGACGCCTTTAACCTTGGATTTGACGTCATGGTCGTGTCAGATGCCACTGCATCCATGAACCCAAAGCGCTACGAGTGCACACTGGACGACGTAAGGAGCTTTTATGGGCTTGTGGTGGATACCAACGAGCTGGCCACCGAGCTGTCCTAGGTCTTTTCGTTTATATCAGCAGCCATAGCAATAGCATTGATGCAGATAAACCCGCTGCAAGCCATATTGTGGACTTTGCGGCGCAACGAGCATGACCTCATAAACCTGTACAATTCTCTGTCTTCTGTCATGCAGCTTGCTATTGGCGGCGACATGCTCAACTTGGTTACTAGAATCACAAGGCATCAGACCCGATGGCAGCACAGACTGACCTGTGCTCCCTTGTAGGAGACATTGCCGAGCTTGGCTCTGCAAAAAGGCTGGTGGACGTTGGAAGTGGGTTCTCCGCGCCTGCAGCACAGTGGAGGTCTTCCCATGGTTCTCTGGACATCAGTTGTGTTAATATAAATTTCCAGCAGTTGTTGTCTGCAATGAAGGCAGAGGAGAAGATGTCGCTGCTAAACGCGACATCTACCGCGCTGCCGCTTTCTGACGAATCTGCAGACAGGATAGTCGCGCTTGAGTCTGCGCAGCACTTCAGGCTGCTAGAGAAATTCATCAGCAAATCCAGAAAGGTGCTCAAACCTAATGGCCTTCTTATTATCGTAATGCCTGTGGTGACACAGGCAAAGCCTTTCTTCAAGCTCGGGATACTTGCATAGACATGGTCGTCAGAGCACTATAAGCTGGAATATGTCAAATCGGCCATTGCAAGTAAGGGATTTGAGATCAAGGACATTAGGCACATCCGGCCACCACGTTTACGAGCCGCTGACCGACTATTACGTGCTCCGAAGAAGTACGCTCAGGGAAAGAATCCTGCAAAAGTACCCATCGTTTCTTGAAAAGGTGCTTTACAGTTCCCTTTTGAAGATGAAGGACGTCTCAAGAAAGAAGATAATCGACTATATCATCATAAAGGCGTGCCCTATACAAAGGTAAATTAGGCATTGCATACATGATTCTCACGTCTTTCAACCTTTATTGGTGACAGAATGTTCAAGTTAAATGAATACCTCAGTATCCAGCCAAGCATAGTGGCGCTTTCGCTAGTCTCACTTGTAGTCATGATGGGCGCCAGCATGGTCACTCCGTCGCTGACGCTTTATGCGCAGCAGGATCTTGGAGCCAATGAGTTCTTGGTAGGCGCGGTGATTGCAGGTTTTGCCATTGGCCGGCTCGTATTTGATATCCCATCGGGAGTCTTGGCAGACAGGCTTGGCTTGAACAGGACAATGATCCTTGGTCTCGGAGTACTTGTCAGCTCGTCGGTGCTGGCTGGCTTTGCACCAAACTATTGGGTGCTGCTGTCTGCAAGGGTGTTTGAAGGTATTGGGTCGTCGATCTATGTCGGGGCGGCCATCGCATTTGTCCTCCTGTCATCAGAAGCATCCAAGCGCGGAACAAACATTGGAAGCTATCAATCGATGTTGATGTTGGGTCCCATCATGGGCCCGATAGTCGGGGCCCCGATTGCCGCGTTTTTTGGATACAACGCGCCATATCTTGCGTTTGCGGCAGTAATAGCGGTGGCCCTTGCGATAGTCGCCGCGCTCGCTTACTCTGGCAGGCTCGACGTGGCAAGGCCTGTTTTGGGTCATGAGAGCGGCGGCAGCCGCAAAGCAGACATGACAGTCTATCTCAACACCGCTGCAATAGCCACCTTTGGCTTTGCGTTCCTGCGCTCAGGCATTTATACCACGGGCATGCCGCTTTTTGCTTATGGCAGCCTTTCGCTGTCAGTGTTCGACGTTGGCATAATGCTTACAATGGCGTCGATTGCGAATCTGGTCAGCTCGTTCTTCTCTGGCAAGCTTACGCAGATGTACGGGATGCAAAAGCCGTTGTTTGCTGCAATCCTGTCTGCTGCGATACTGGTTGCCATCATGCCGCTGTCCACGTCTATGCTCTTGCTGCTTGCCATCGTCACTCTGATAGGCGTTACGTCAGGCTTTTTCGGCCAATCCATAGTCTGGGCGGCAGAGCAGATAGAAGAGAAGGTGAAGAAGAAAAGCGTAGCAGATGCCGGCCGGGCGCTCGGTGTTCACTCGCATGTTACGCGTGGGATAGGATTCAATAGGATGATAGGCGACTTGGGGCTAGTACTTGGGCCGCTCTTTATAGGCTACTTTATCTCGGCTTTTACTGGGAACCCGCTGCTGTGGTTCGTCTCGTTTGGCCTCACTGGTGTGGTGCTTGGCATAGTTTCATTTCTGATTCTGGGCACAAAAGTCAAGTGCAATATTCCGCGGCGCTAAAATCAAAAAGAAAGAGGAAGGCAAAGTTTTCGCTGCCACATCAGCTTACGTTGACTGTTCCCACCATGTTTGGATGAAGTGCGCAGTAGTAAGGATATTCTCCTGCCTCTTCAAACGTGTGGCTGAATGTCTGCCCCGGATTCATTAGCGGGTTGAGGTTGGGCGATGAGTCGAACCTGCCGTCAGGCTGCCCGTTGGAACCTGATGTCACAGTGTGCGGTGTCGAGTCGTCATTGGTCCAAGTTACAGTGTCGCCGACACTGGCTTCAACCGGATTTGGATCGAATGAATCGGTCGTCTTGCTGGACGAACCCGGAGTTATCGACACTGCAATAGTTTGACCGCCACCACCGCCGGTAGTTTCATTGGTCGTCGGGCTTGGTGCTGGACCTTCTGTAGTTTGGTTTCCACTAGTCTCATTGCCAGTGGGTGCAGTTGCATTGCCAGTCGGGGTTGTGGCATTGGGTATTGTGGGAGCAGGAGTTGTAGGCGACGGTTCTACCCCCTCAAGCGGAGGCAGGACTGACCTGTTGTCCCCTCCAATTAACCCAGTGACAAACCCGTAGATCGGGAGACCCATGAAGTGATTGTCCGTCATTTCATGATCTACATTAATGGTCAGGACTCGACCGGTGTTTTTGATTGTGATTGGAACGTTTTCCCACTGCGGATCGTTGTTCGTGTATATGGTCGCTGTACCAGAGATTTCAAAAGTGCCATCCTCGGAGAGAGTGACTTGGGCAGTTGTAGTCTCGTTGCCCGGTGTCGTGGCGTTGCCAACCCGCGTAGTTGCATTGTCACCGGTAGTATTGTTGCCTCCAGTCATGACCTGTGGCAATGTTGTTGTGGTTTCATTGCCTTCTGTCATATTTCCAGCAGTCGCATTGTCCATCCCGCTGTCGCCTCCGCCACCAGTCATGTTGGCTCCAGTGGCATTGGCAGTTGTAGTTTCATTGGCTCCTCCCCCAGCAGTAAAGTTATCTATCAGATGCATGTGGAAATCGCTCCCGTCAGGTTTCGCCATCGATATATTGGCTTGAACCTGCCTTACTTCCCCACCTATGACATCTACCCTCCATCTGCCACCCAGAATGTATCCGTCTGAAGTGGCATTGGCAGCAGTAGCATTATCAGACATAGCACTTGATATGAAATCATTTATTGTCCCTCTGGCTCTGAACGTATCATCAGCGGCTGCGGTAGTTGTTCCTTCTCCGCCCCCTGTTTGATTGGTGCCGGTGGCATTCCCTGTCGAAGCCGTAGAGGTAGTGTTGTCTACAGTTGTAGCGTTAGAGGTGACATTTACCTGCGCCCCAGCAAATCCGGTCACGCCAAATGTCAGAGACCCGAGCAACAAAATTACAATCGCAATACGACGCGTCAGCTTATTGTTGGTTCTGTGGTTGATCCTGCATCACCGGCAAGATGGCGGTTTATCATAGAATTTAACAATTGTAGAGGTAAAGTACGCGACTAGATCATATCAGATAAAACTAACAAATGTTCTAGTTTACGATTCTGTCAAGAAATACTTCTAGTCGTCATCTTTTCTGTTGTTTTCAGGAGCCTTCAGCTCGTGCTAAAAGACCCATAGTTTATTTTATGTCGGAGGATTATACATCCAGCAATTCGATCAGTGCTTACCTTTGGAAGGCTTTTCATCCTCCTTTCCCATTGCAGAATAAACGTCATCGGTCTATTTCTCTTTGTTTACATAATCCGTTACTGTGGCTGGAATGTTTTCTTTATCCTTTTCATATTGCATTCTCTCGACATCCAAGTTATGGTCGCCAGTTTTAGACGGCGCATGCTTTTTCCCTTGGGTCATGATAGCTAGCTGTTGTGTATCATTGACCCCAATACCATAAAAAGAGTAATACATACAAGAACGCCTGTCTAGTGATACCAGACATGGTTCCCCGATTTAGGACTCGCAATCGATCAATGTCCAAAAACTAATGCCTGCTTAAATCATATTTTGCGCAGCTATAGGCATGGATATTGTGGAAATTGCAGCTGTATCGATTGGCTCTATCATATTTATCTATTTTATGGTCGCCATCTCATACAGGATGAGGAAAGAGGGTTATCCAAGAAAAGCAAAACAGGACGCCAGATTCGAAGCTCAAATGGCCTAATCAATCAAGTGCGTGGCGCAGTATTATACTAAATAGAAAATTCATGTAAAAATTATAAAACTAAAAAATAAGATTGCTAGCCGGAAATCAGATACGTGCGCAATAAATTCTATTACCTCAAACCTCTATGTCAGAAATGTTTTCAAAAATGATAATTACTTTTGTTGCCGTAGTCAGCGCTTTAGTATTGTTGCTATCTATCGCTCTTCCGACGATCGGGTCTAGCAACAGCGTTAGTACCCAAGGTCCTGTCAATTATTATAACGACACAAGCGGAGCTAATGCTTCTTCAAGTGCTACTAATGACACTACAGCAACAACCAGTAGCCTTAACAGCACCAATAATACTGCAATGCCCAGCGAGAGCGACTGGGAAAATCTGACTACGTTTGAGCTGTTTGAATTATACCCGGTTCTTGACAACTTGACTTCAGGTGCCAGCAATGACACAAGTGCTGCAGCGAACGAAACTGGAACAGGTCAGCAATTGCCATCGCAGGAACTGAACCAACAACAAAACGAAACTCAGGCTACAGCAACAGCGAATACCACTTTGAGCGACGCGACGCAGCAGAATAGTATTGCAGCAGCAACGATGCCTCCTGATCTTCTAAATCAACTGCAAACTACTATTAGCTCGATAAACCAATCGATCACTGAATTGAAGAGAAACATGACCAATACTACCACTATATCAGTTGATCAGGTAGTGGTGAACGAGCCTGTAGCATCGTCGAGCACCAGCAGCCAAGATAACGATTTGGGAGACAGCAATCAAGCCAGCCCCGTTTTCACATTTAGCAAGGAAATAACTGACGACCTCAAGAAAGATGACTACATCATCTTGGCTCATTTGGCACCATATAGCACGACAAAGGGACATGCAGAAGTTGAGCTAAAAGTCCCATGCAATAACGACGAAGAACCACAGGTCAAACTAGTTGCCGGGTCCATTCCAAGGCTTAGGGAAGTTGACCTTGGCAAGGCTATAGAAATAGCTAACGTAAGGGGGAGTGATGACGAAGTGAAACTATCCAAGGCCGGAGAATACTGCCTCTATCAGGCCAAATTGCCTGCAGGGATTACTGACGTGATCTTGGTCAACGATTCTGGGCACAAGCTAAAGTTTAGCGAAGACGGAAGATTCTATATGGCTATGACTGTTGGTTTAGATTCGACAAAGGGCGAATAGGCAAGTGGATTCACGATGTCGTCAGGCGATTCGAACCCGCAGACATAATTTGATGGCTGTGATGATGCGAAGACATGCAAGATGTTTTTTAGCTGCTAGCAGTTCCTTAACTGTCTGTGGAAAGCTTGAATCAGCATATGTGTAGTAATACAGGGGCATGCATTCATGCTTCTATTGTCTTGATCAAGTCAGTAATTCCGATCGGCTTGTGAATGAACATCTTGGGATCAACGTTTGAGAATGCAAATTTGGGATCGTGTTCGTAAATGTCAATGCCTGATAAGAAAAACACCTTAACCTTTTCATCTTGCTTGCGTATTCTGTCATATAATTCAGAGCCGCTTAGCTAAGGCATCTTTACATCTGTAATCACAATATCATAGCGGCCGGGCGCGAAGTCAATCAGCGCCTTTGTTGGATCGTTGAAAGCATCCACCTCGTAGCCTTTCGATCCTAGTGCTTTCTTGAAAACAGTCAATACATCTTGTTCATCATCTACCAACAGGGTTCTTTTCGACGTTAACGTAGACATAACATTACCGACAAATAAACTGCCCTGTCAGAACCTCGAATGGCGCAGGCTATAGATGTGTCGACGCTGATTTTGCAGATACGTTCACTCAATTCTTCAACCGTCCTATTATGCTGCTTTAGCAGGGCATTATGGCATTATTTTCTCTAAGTAAAAACGACCATTTCGTTCATCAGTATTAGAACTTTGTAATATCTCACTGCTTTATCGCCATCGCTTTTTGGCATAAGCTTGTGGAAGAAATAATAGTATATCTAGGCTTATTTTTCTGAATGATATTTTTTACAATAATAACACATGGCAGGCAAGATCAGTCTATCAATCCAAAGCACCGGGTACAGCGCACTTTTTTGCCATCCTGATTTTCAGTTATGAAAAAATAAAGGCTACAAGCCTTGCAGAATTTCACATTAATAGAATTATTATCTGACAAGAGTCTGAAAGGTTTGATTAGCCATATTTCAGTGTAATGTAGCTAGATACCTTATCACGCGGCACAGCCATCGCTTTATAGTCGAATATCGAATTTTCTGAAAAGAAGCATCATGTCGATATGAAGGAATTTTTGTCCACAAGATGGGATGAATGTCCAAGGTAAGAAAGTGGGCCCAAGGGGGTTTGAATTTTGCATATAGATGGGTTCGCATGCCTAGCTTTAAACCTTATGCAGTTTACATCCTTTTAGTCAAAACTATGAATGATATCATACAGGGAGAGGGATTCGAAAGCTCGTTCTCTTGTTTGGAGTTTGTGTATCCCATAAATCCTCGAATGGCTTGGTGAGCTTTAAAAGTCTTGCAGGCTGCGGGTGTTGTCAAGTTGTCGTCGGATGCCGTCACATCTCAATAGTTAACCATCCGACGTAGATTTGACAGAAGCCTGTCAACAGTTATTAGATTATCATCATGATCATAATGCTTAATGGTAACGGTAGCGCATTACATCATTAAGAATTGATTCCGCGTGAAAAGCCTTGGGAAACGTGGATAAAAGATGATACTTATCCTATAGGAGAATTTGGCTGGAGTACCCAGTCTACGGTATTTCTCAGTGGCGGCGAATCTATCATAGAAGTTCATGTTGGCGAATCTTTAGAAATACCAATAAAAGCTATCTATGTGCATAGAGATGACGGCAGGAACAATCCCAAGGCCGTGACGTTAAGAATGCGCGCGGCAGATAGTTGCGAGCTATTAAAACTTTCGAAGACATTATCGCAGGAAGAATTGCTGCAAAAAGCCTATCAATGCGAATCAGGCGAAGCATATGACAGAGCTCTATTCTTTAATACTGCCAATCTGGTATCCTTTACGAATATACATCGCTTTGTTCGACTAAACGATAGGGTGATAAGAACTATCAATATGAAAGTGACGATTCCTCTGGATCTGCCTGTTGAGCTGAGAAGGACAATTAAGGTGATGCCCTCAGGAAGCGTCAACCCCGCTACAGTTGGTGTGGCTTCAAGAGGGGTATTTCTAAAAATAATCGATTAATCCGATCCGTCAGCAACTTGTCTGATTATTATTTTGTCTTATCATATCCTTTATACAAAATCATGACATGCGTGTACAGCTTGCCGCTTATTCTGCATCCACAGCTCGATTCGTATACGAGAATTGTACTTACTGTGACTTGCATATCCCACCCAAGCAGCGACTCTCTGGGTACATCATAGAATTTGAAAATCTTGGAATTTCCTCCCGTCCAGAACTTGGACTGCTGATACACCAACGGATGCGCCGCTGTGACCACCACATATCCTGAAACGAAGTTGTAGGTTCTGCCACCTTCTGTGAAAGTCGACGGATATTGTACAAAAACGCTAGTGTTGACGCATTTGACCTTAAAGACCCATCCACAAGCCTTCTTCTTTACCCAATAGCTTCTTTGAGGATCGGGCGTTTCTACCTTAACTGTACCAGATCCTAATCGTTTGCTATCAGAGCAGTGTTGGCTATTGCTGATATATTGCCAACAGATTACGCCACCTATTCCGAAGAATCGTCCGTCATACTTCAGCGTATAAGGTGCACTTGAGCCTTCTCTCCAAAAGACCCCCTCTGATTCGAATCCGCTTATCTGAGAAGTAAGCTCGTTTATTGAATAGAATGTGTCACCATAAGGAGTTACGGGTGCCTGCCATCCGCTAGCATTCTTTCGTGTTTCATACAGCTTTCCACTTGATACCGTATAGATGTGTATTATGTCATCGAATGATATGGTAATGGAGGGCAACTGATGGCTTCCCGATGTCGTGGCGGTTTCGTTTCCTTCGAATGCGCCCGTAGTATTAGCAAATCTGGCCACATACAATGAGCCAGAGTTGCCACTTGAGAGATACGCAACGTACGCTGTCTTTGTGCTGTTTATGCTATCTGCCGAAATTTGTTTTATGGTATTAGTGCCCATGTTAGTAGAGCTAGCAGTCTGCACTGACCCCCACGATGTCCCATCAAAGACCCGATACTGCAAGTTAGGACTTTCGTATAAGGCATAGGCAAATAGCATTTTACCAGACGTTAGCGGGGCCAGTGCCATCACAATTCTGTTGTTACTTACATTGTCTACCTGGGAAAGTGAAACAGACCAATTGAGCCCACCATCTGTGGACTTCATAATCTGGTATGAGTAAGTGGATGATCCACCAGACCTGTATCTAAATGCAGCATAGATATTGGCATCTGTATCAGTCGCTGCCACTGCAGCAGCGCATGCCCCGCCGCTTCCACAAGCATCTGAATTGGCAAATGTGTAGCCTAGCAGAACAGGACTGTTCCATGTGATATCGGTATCTGTAACTGTACCCCGCAAGGCGTAGAAATTCATATTGCTGCCGGCAGGAGTCCAGTATAAAATAACCACATACTAGGTACCAGATACCATGGTAGTCGCTATAGTCCACCTAAAGCTGTCGCTTGCTAGCACGCCTGACCCGGTAGAAGTGGATGTTCCTTTCCATGTGTGTCCGCTATCATACGATTTCGTATAGACTATATTCGAACCATCATAGAAGAAGGCGTATTTTGTCCCACCCTTTGAACTAAAGACCCTCCTTTCACCTTCATAATAGTCCGATAACTGCGGCGACGTCTGTGCACTACTCTTACCTACTACGCCATGATGCATGTGCCCAAACACAATATTATATGGCGAAGAGGTACCCTCAATCCAGAGGGCTCCCGGTTCTCCCATGTGGAAATTAGTAGCTGTAAGTTGATTTGGTGAATCGAATGTTGTGCCATACGGGTCAAATGGTGGTTCCCAAACTCCATTAGCTTTCCGTGTATTGTATACTTTCCCATCTGCTAATGAGTTTATGATTATGTCATCGTTAGAACCTCGCAGAATATCAGGCAAGTAATGTCTAAGAGTATTATCTGCTGTCTCACTGGCGATAAAGCTCCCTTCTTCCGAAAATGCCGCTATTTTCAGGATACCGCCTGCAGTGCTAGTCACATTCGTATATGCTACATAAACGGCCGATGTAGTGTTGCTCATGGCGGAAAGCTGCTTGAATGTGTTTGTGGTCATACCCACGCTAGATTGGGTTTGTTCGGATCCCCATGCGCTGCCATCAAAGACCTTGTAAAAGAGGCTCGCACTCTCATACTTGGCATAAACAAACAACATCTTCGTTGAATTAAGAGTTGCTAGTGCCATTGCAGGTCTTGAGCTACTGACAGGATACATTTGGTTCATTGAAGTGGACCAATTCAATCCTCCATCGGTCGATTTCATTATCTGCATGGAATAATCGGTGGCACCGCCAGAAAGCCAAGTAAAGGCAGCATAAATAGTGCCATTAACATCTGCAGCTGTAGTCACACCACCACACGCGCTACCACTTCCACATACATCAGAGTTAGCCCAAGTATATCCTAGCAATATTGGGCTGCTCCAAGATATGCTGCCGTCGCTGTTTACGGTACCACGCTTTGCATAGAACTCCATGTTTGTTCCAGCAGGTTTCCAATATAGTAGGGAAACATACTGCGTGCTATCTATCGTAGTTGTTATTACCGACCACCTTGACGTGTCAGCTGCCAGAACGCCAGACCCTGTAGAGACAGCAGAAGCGCTCCATGTGTGACCCATGTCCGTAGAGGTCCGGTAGACAATGTTCGAACCATCATAGTAGAATGCATTTACAGTAGTGAGGTCAGTGTTCGTATTGTTGGTAGTTATTAACCTTCTTTCACCCTCAAAAGCCGAATTCGAGGGTGGGGACAATGTTTGTGCTGTGGTAGCTACAACTGTTGGATCTATTATAAACCACTTATCGACTGGTATTCTAAGCGTAGAATTTGATTGATCAAAGACCATATTATGGCCTGACGCGATTGCATCAGACCAGTCGAGTTCTAATCCGCCTTCTTTATCATTTCTTCCCTCATTTGTTGCAGAAGTCTGATCATTCCTGACACCTTTCGGAGTCCAATCCAATGCAGGGTCTAAAGTTGATGCATCAATATCAACAGAAGCTGGCTGTCCAACAAATAATCTATCATCATCTATTTTGTCATACTTTCCACCGTCAACTACAAATGAAATTATGCTTCCATTAATACTGGTTCCCGCAATCGTGTACTTGTATCTGTCAACGTATCCATTTCCACCTTCTACCGCAGTCCAATAAACGTCATACTGCAATTCTGGTCCTACTACTCTTTGGTCTACGTGGGTGCTGTTGTACCATAGCGAGAAAGCACCCTGTAATTCAGGAATGCTAATGGTATAGCTATATCCCCTGTTATCTTTAACTTTGGTAGTGCCATCAGTGTCCCATGTCAAAGTAACGGTAAGTTCTGCTGCAATCTCTCCATTGAATTCTAACAGTGGGTAGGAAAATGATCTAGTTATTTTGCTATCAGCCAGTACAAATTGCTCGCCGGAGATAGTTACTAATGAAGTAGTATTTTGCATTGGTATCAATGTAGATGTAATATTAGACACTATTTCTGTTGAAGTTACATTCTGAGTTGATGATTGCTGCTCACTTTCGATATTTGTACTGTTAGAAGATGTGGCTGTAGAAGTAGCATTGCTTGATGTAACATTAGCATTTCCAGATGATGACTGATGACCTGCAGCTTCTGATGATTGTTCATTCTGGGTTGACGTGTCAGTAGAATTATTGTTGACACTTTCAGATGATGCAGTGGCATTCTGTGATTCCTGTTCTTCACCATTCTGAGTCGAGGTATCGTTATTGTTCGTTGAATTACTAGAAGATGAACTGTTATCTGCTGATTGTTCTTCAGAACTGCTTGTAGAAGTATTATTTGCAGATTGATCAGAAGATGTAGAATTCTGACCAGAAGCATCCATCTTAATTAAGCTTGAAGGTAGAGAAAATGCTAACAAAGCCATGCATGCAAATGCAAGAACTAACTTTCGTGTAATTACACTCGACCTTTCTTCTTTTTCCATTGGCCAGTCAAATACGTAATTTTGTTAATAAGGCTGGCTCAGCGTACAGTAGGTCTCGTATGATATGCAAAAATTAACTAGAAGAATTACTTATGCATCATGCATTGTCTTCTGAATTAATCCGCTTGGATACTGCTAGGCCGGCTTGAGTCAATCTGAATTCATCACAGTCATTAACATCGATCCAGTCAACTTCTATAAGCCAAGTGACATACTTTGTGCAGGTAGTAGAATTTACTCCCGTTTTCATGGCCAAGCGCGTCTTTCTGATAGGCCCATGGAGGTAGATGATATTCAGGAATCTTTTTGCAACATTCCAGTCGATTTTGCGGTGATAGTTATCGTCACGCGAGATAAGACTTTCCTTTAGCGTTGTTTCGCCAATTGCCCTTTTGATCGATTGCAAATCTAGTTCTGCATGAGCCATTATTTCGTGAATATTTTCTTGAGAACCGTTGTCCTTCATTCATGGTGCAATTTTTCCTCATCTGGTCATAAATATATAAAGTAGCTAGTGAACGTTACTCTAACAATTCTTTACATATTTTATTTATAACATCTCTTCACCGACCTCAAATATTCGCACTGCCAGGGTTAGAGTTCTGGTGAATGGTACGTCTGAAGAAGTAGGAACTGCTTACATTTGCAGAACCTGCAAAAGCATGTTCTTCTCCACTTACGAAGTTATTCAGCACAAGGCCATGACAGGACACCGGGAATATACAGAAAGAAAATCATTGGTAGAATTGTAAAATAAGATGGAGCTTCATCACACCATCAAATGCTTGTAACACTCTCACCTTCTTGTCATTGGGGTATAGAGATGACGCTCAATTATCTTTAGCAACCTGACCTTTGTTTTTCGAGATAACCTCCATAAAGTCTTGTTCATTATAGACCTCTTGACATTTCTCAGCACTTCTTTCATTATTCCAAACGGTGCAGCGTCTTTAGGTCTTAGATTAAGTATTAGTTCTCTATGTTGCATTATCAGCTCGACATAACTTACATACGTGGTGTAGGTCTCCTTTCCTATTCCTAGAACCTCCGTATCGTCAAGCTCATTACTTTCCTTTCCGATATGAACTACCGATGATATTTTGACATGCTTTCTTGATAGAACTCCAGTATCCCCATCAAATTTGGCTTCAGGATGGTTTAGATATTCCCAGAAATAGTCGTTGAACTGCCGCCAATATTTTTGACCCTTTAAGGTTTTCTTGCTGTTATAATCAATGAATTCATCAAAAGCGCATTGGTACGCGTCTTTTCTATAGGGGGATACAGGTTTGATAACTTCGCCAGTTTCATTATCGGCTATGTTTCCTACGCCCACTATGCAGAAGTTGAATGGCTTTATCTTTTTACTGTAGCTCCTGCCTTTGTTAAGTCGATCAAACCGACGCATCACATTGGTTGTAGATATCACTAGCTCGGACATGGCATAGGCGTTACCGTATTTTTCATTAAGTTCCTCAAATGATACTTTGCCATGGTGATGATTTAGTATATCGATCCATAACTGTTCATGCCACGTGTTATCATCCCCTGTACATGGAAACGGGTTAAGAAGATGCTTCAAGCCGTGTGAGGATGCTTTGAGTATCTTGAGATTATCATTATGTTCATATTTTTGGTAAATGACGTACCTCTTGGATGATATTCCAGCGAACCATACGTTTTCCAATGGATATTTTTTCCTGATTTCTTATCCGTGCATTCCTCTACTTTGAACATGTCCATATCGATTCCATATGGGTTCAGTGGTTTGAAGAATTGCTGAATCTCTGTATTGTGGAGGAATTGCCATACTGTCAGTGTCACAAAAAGCGTGCGATGCTCCGTGCTTGGAGATAATCGCTTCTACCGCGCCAAGCACAAGTCTTGCCCCAGAGGTAATAAAGGTGGCTACCAGTGGATTAGAGAAATACCCGAACTCTTCTGTCTTTCCCGCATGGCAATGGATTGTAGATAAACCATAAGCTGCAACATCTGATTCCTCCGACTTGGTATTTATCTCAATGAATATGCCATAACATGTTGCGTTGGCGATAGTTTTGATACACTTCTGCTTCTTATCCAAGAGAACTTTTTGTCCTTCATCATTGCAATTGGTACACTGTTGTTGCAGCTCCTTTCTATACTCAATAAGGACTTTGAACAGATTATCTTTGTAAGGATCAATCTCTTTTCCGAGGATATTGATCTCTTGCATTGCTGACTGCTTTCCTACGGGCTTAAACCTGATGGCTTGGACTATTTTTGGAACTTTACCCCTATTGAGAAGTTTGCTGGCTATGACATCTGCTAAAGCATACCAGATTTTACTGTCACTTGTCACATAATTAATAGCAATATTCCATGCATTCCCATCACCATAATGGGCTCGTATTTGACTATCGTCAAGAGCTCGTCTTTGTCCCAAATCTCAGTCTCTGAATAAGGGCTTAGGCGCTTAGTCTTCTTGTCCTTGATTTTCACAAATTCAGGTGTCTCCCAGTCTGAGGGCGGGATGGTTTCTTCCCTGCCTCGCTGGCAGTAAAGCCAACGAAATAGGTGCTTGATTCTATGGCATGTGTCATTCCAGGTTGTTATCCATTTCTTTTCAGGATCTTCCTCTTCCCTCTTTACGAATCGGTCTAGGTATGCAATTATCTGGTCTCTTCTTTTTATTTCAAAGAACGTCGTGCTCCGGCCTAGGTGGTTCGCATAGGCGAGCACTGCTTTAAGGGCGTTGTTCTGGTGGCGCTCTGATGCGCCATTCTCGAAGATAGCGATGGTACTCCCTTATCAAGCCAGCATTGACCTTGTTCGGAACGAGTGCGATCTTTGCCACGGTGGTGGATAGTTTTGCAGGCAATTACTGAACCAGTCCTCCTAGTTCTTTTTCCATCGCATCGTTCTGGATTCGTATCACGCCGGTGGACAGCGTATTCACTTTTGCTACGTCAGCATCGTATGCTGACCGTGTATTTGAACCCAAGTAAAAGGTGGGCCCAAGGGGGTTTGAACCCCTGGCCGACCGGTTATGAGCCGGTCGCTCTGCCAGGCTGAGCTATGGGCCCGATCGAAAAAACGTAAAGAGGAAGTATGTATAAAGGTTTGGAGAATTAGCAGTTCATCCTGCTGCTGCCGACGTACCTTTCCTGCACCGAGTCCAGCAGCATGTTCTGTGCTTTCAGAGACTCGACTGCGGCGGCAAACGCTGCCTCCTGCTTTTCTGCCGGGATTTTGTCCAGTATTTCCCTCCATACCCGTGCGTGTCGGACATCTGCCTCTTCGTGTATCTCGAAGTATTTCGTCGCGTCCCCGCTGCTCATCCCGTAGAACTTCTTCAACCCGTCGATCTTGCTCCTGCTTATCTTTGGAAGCTCCATCTCGTAGGCGTACATTGCCGCCACCGCCTCTTCAAATGAAGCGTTTGCAAGCGTCATCATCTTGGCAACCGCCGCGTCAGTCTTGGCTGCGCCAGCATAATCGACAAGGTCGCTCCTTGGGACGCCCAGAGCGCCAGCGAACCTCACCCACGGCTCGATGTGCTCGGCCTCTTCCCTCGCGTTGCTGGCGATATCTTTATTGTCCATGGCCTTTGCTGCAATGCTTTCCACAAACTTGGGGACCGCCTTGACCAGCTGGAAATATTCCAGTGAATATCCCCGAAGATGATCGATCGTCAATTTGCCCTCTGACCACATCTGGTAGAAGGAATGTTTTAACAGGCTGCGCCTTTCAATTTCTGAATCGATCTTCTGGACAATGTTCATAGGTGATCTCAATTCCACCCGATAGAAAAACCTTGTGAAAAAGCAACCAAGAAAGGATTTTATGGGTAGGTTCTTACAGAGTTTGCGAGTGCTCCGGTGGTGTAGTAGCCACTTTTGTGGCTGCACAGTCCGGTCAAGCATTGTGGCCTTTCGAGTCGCAGATCCCGGGTTCAAATCCCGGCCGGAGCACTTTTACCATTCAGGCAACAGTAAATTAATATTGACACCTTTCCGAATACCCCTCAGGAAAAGAGCTGGTTTTGAGTAGCAGGAGAAAAATTGAGGCCAATCCTTTGATCGAACAGTTTGCCGACCACATCGCAAGAATTGAAGATGCATTAAAGCGCGAGCTTGACCTGTATTCTTGGTCCGAGTTCCATGCTCCCCTGCGCTACGCCTGCGACGGCGGCAAGCGCATCAGGCCGCTGATACTCGTGCTTTCTGCCGAGTGCATCAATTCCAAAAAGCCCGGCGCCGACGCGTACCTTGCAGCCTCTGCGATCGAGCTCCTGCACACCGAGTCGATTATCCACGATGACATAATCGACGAGGAGAACCAGCGACGCGGCAAGCCCTCGTTCCACGTCAAGTACGGCTACAACAGCAGCATCCTCACCGCCGACTTTGTGCTTGGCATCATACTCAACATTGGGTCAAAGCTGAAGGACGCCCGAATCGTCAACGAGCTGTCCAACGCGGCCACTAGGATGAGCGAGGGCGAAATGATGGAGATAAGGCTCAACAAGTCTCCGGACATCAACGAGGACGACTACATCAAGGTGCTTGAATACAAGACCGCTTCGCTCTTTGAGGCCTCTGCAAAGGTGGGAGCGATGATTGCCGGCGGAAGCGAAGACCAGATCCATGCCATGTCGTCGTTTGGCAACCTGCTTGGCATCGCCTACCAGATTCACGACGACCTCATAGACTGGAACAACGAAAACCGCCTGTTCAACATGCTTGTAAGAAAGAACGGCAAGTCTAAGGAGCTGGTCGACCAGATGGACAAGCTCTACCAGTCGTATGCAGCAAAGGCAAAGAACGAGCTCCGCAAGATTCCTGCAGAAAACGAGGCCAAGCGCCACCTGGAGCACCTGACGGACTTGGCGTCGGTGCAGTTCTAGCATAAAAGAACTATAGTTATTATTATTCTTGGACTGGAAAAGCGCGCTTGCAAACTGCACCATTTTTCCACTGGAACTAGATTGCAGCATTTTTTGTGTGTAAAATGCGGCAGCATGTAGCATTTTTCCCTCCACAGGCTCTGAAAGGGAAACGCGCGCCTAGTTGCTACCGGACATGAACGATGCCTGCGTGATGCTTGACGTCAGGTCAGGTATAGCTCTTGACGCAAAGTCGAGCAGCGGGGCGTGCCAGATGCCAAAGCCCACCATGAAGACCATTGCAAACACCAGAACGGCGACCATGGCCCTTGGTTCCTTTACCTTGCTCATGTCAGGCCCTTCTTCCATGTACATCTTTCTCATTATCCACGCATAGTAGCCAAGCGACAGCGCGCTGTTGAGAACGCCGGCTATTGCAAGCCACGGCCCCCATTCCACAAGCGGCCCAGAGTTAATCCCTGCCCCAAAGAGCACCAGCTTGCTCCAGAATCCGTTGAGCGGAGGCACACCTGCCAAGGCAAGCAGCGATATTGAAAGCGCGATCGCAGTTATCGGCATACGCCTACCAAGGCCGCGGTACTTTTCAAGGCTATAGCTGGCAAGCGCGGTAGCTACCGCTGCTGCTGCGATGAATCCTGCAGACTTCATGACCGCGTGGTTGATTATGTGAAATAGCGAGCCGGAGAGCGCCTGATCCGAATATGGGGCAAGCGCGATGCCTATCATGATGTAGCCTGCCTGCGCAATGCTGGAATAGGCAAGTATCCTTGGCACGCTCTTTTGAATCAGAGCGCCAAGGTTGCCAAGAGTCATGGTAAACACTGCAACTACAGCCAAGGTGAGAGTCCAGTCAAGGTTGAGTGCAAACATGCCAAGCACAATGACGCGGAGCGCGGCGGCAAAGCCGGCCTTCTTGGTGCCTGCAGCCAGCAGAGCTCCGATGGTAGTTGGAGAGCCTTCATAGGCGTCTGGCAGCCACATGTGGAACGGCACGAGGCCCATCTTGAAGCCAAAGCCGGCGATGAACAGCGCGACTGCAAGCAGGCCGACAGGCACGAGGTCTGCATCGAGGTTGGCCATCGCCCTTATCGAGTCGCCGATGTTGGTCGTGCCCGTGATGCCATAGACTAGGCCGATCGCAAGGACAATGAGTGCCGATGACAGCGCGCCGAACATAAAGTACTTTATCGCGGCTTCGTTGGAGATCGGGTCGCGCTTCGTAAAGCCTGCCAGCGCATATGTTGGAAGCGACATCAGCTCCCACGCGACAAGCAGCATGACAAGGTCTGTCGAATAGGCGATTATCACCATGCCGATGCTTGACAGCAGGATAAGCGAGTAGTAGGCAGCAGGGTTTGACTTACCCTTGTAATAGTTCCATGATGACGCGGTGACCATTATGGACACGAGCAAGAGCGCGATTGCAAAGAACGAGCCGAACATGTCGTCGACCAGCACCTCTTGAGAGAACGCCACCGCCGGCAGGACCTCGCCGGAGAATATGCGGAAGATGACGATGCCTATTGCAAGAGCGAGCGCGCCAAACGCGATTGCGCTGTAGACCTTGTTCCTGTCCTTGCCCTTTTCGCGCCTTGCGGCGTCGATGGCAGGGATGGCAAGGCCTACCACGCCCAATATTACCGTCACGAGTATTGGTGTCGAGAAGAGGTCAACCATTTTTCATGCATCTCCTACAACAAGAGGAGCATCACGATTATCAGGATGCCCACTGCAAAGACAAACAGATATGTCTGCGTGATTCCGGTCTGGCCGCCCTTTACTACTCGGGACATATATGCCATCGAGTGCTGAAGGGCAGGGTTCATGCCATCGATTATGGTGCTTTCAAAATATCTCCAGACAATGCGGTATATCGCCAAGGGTCCTACCACGCCGCCCCAGTAAAGCGCGGTGTTGAGGTACCACCTGTTATAGAGGAACTTCCAGATGGCCCTTGTGACGATGCTCCTTGATATGACCTGTGGGTCTGCCTTCCTGCCGATGTAGAACACATAGCCCAGCGCGCCACCTATCGCAAATGCGCCCACCGACGCGGCTGCTGCAAGTGGATGAAGCCCAAGGAAGGTCCTGTCGCCTTCTGGCGCGATAGGGATGGTTACCTCTTCGGTGTGCTCCTCTTCGCCGTGGATACCAAACGACTCTTCGAGGTACACGGCGAACAGGTGGTGGATCTGCGCTTCAAACGCAAAGCCGACGACGCCTATCGCTATCGACGCGACTGCAAGAATGGCAAACGGCACCCACATGCTGCGCCCTACTTCGTGCAGGTGCCCATGGTGCTCCATCTCCTCCACATGCTTGCTTCCCCTGCCAAAGAATGCCATCCCTATCATCCTGAAGGTGTAGAACGCAGTCATGATCGCGACCACCACTGCTATTGTAAAGAGTGGCCACGAATACGCATAGCCGGAATCGAGGACGGCAGCAAAGATCGCGTCCTTGCTCCAAAAGCCAGAGGTGAACAGAGGAGCACCTGCAAGCGAGAGGCTTGCAAGAAGCATAAAGATGTAGGTTTTCCTCATGTGCTTCTTCAGCCCGCCCATATCGGTCATGAAACGGGAACCTACTGTGTGCAGTATGGCGCCGGCTCCCATGAAGAGCGACGCCTTGAACATTGCATGGCTCATCAGGTGAAAGAACCCGGCAGTGTAGCCGTCCACAAAGTTGAGCGAAAGACCTGCAATGCCAAGACCCATCATCATGTATCCTATCTGCGAGCCTGTGGAATACGCAAGCACCTTCTTTATCTCCGGGTTGACAAGCGCCTGCGTTGCGAGCAGGAACGCGGTTATGGCTCCCACCCACGCCACCACTTCAAAGAACCGCTCGACGCTGAATGCGCCTATGGTTGCAAGCGCAAAGAACAGCGGCCCAATGCGCGCCACTAGAAACACACCGGCCTTGACCATCGTTGCGGCGTGTATGAGCGCCGAGACCGCTGTGGGGCCGGTCATGGCCTCAAGCAACCATTCGTTAAGCGGGAACTGTGCAGACTTGCCTATCGCGCCACCAAAGAGCAGGACAGCTGCCGGCACGAGCAGGTTCTGCTGTGACATTGCAAAGGCCCATGACGGGTCTTCCACCAGCTCTTTGAACCCAAAGGTGCCTGCATGCATGAATATGAGGAACATGCCGGCGAGCATCATGGTGTCCCCTGCGCGGGTCATGAGGAACGCCTTCATGCCTGCATGGGTAGGCGAGGCCCACATTGGGATGCCTCCGGCGACGTGTCCTTCTCTGCCGACAAAGTCCTTCTTCCTGTCGTGGTACCAGAACCCAATGAGCGCATAGGAGGCAAGGCCCACTCCCTCCCATCCAAAGAACACCATGAGCAGGTTGTCAGACAGGACGATCAGTTGCATCGAGCCTATGAAGAAGAGCATGAAGAACCAGTAGCGCGTGAGATCCTTGTCGCCGTGCATGTAGCCGGTCGAGTATACCATAATTAGGAACGAGATCCACGCCACGAGGTTGGTCATGACGATCGCAAGCGGGTCTGCAAGGATGCCAGCCTTGAGGCCAAGCGAAGAGATCCACGGGATCTGGCTGTGCACTTCAGAACCCTCTAGTGCAAGCGGGATCAAGGTTGCCGCTGAAATCGCGCTTGCAAGCGCAAATGCAACTGCAGTATAGTCTCTGATCCTGTGTCCTGCACGGGCTACCGCCGCGATTATAGCGGCTCCCACGAACGGGAGTATCCACACAAGCCATGCGTTTATTGCGATTCCTTCAAAGCCTACAACAGCCATCTAGATCACCCTAATGTCCTCCTTCCCCTCCAGCAGTGGCGGCTTCTGGAGGAGCAACGACAACGCTCTCGCCACTGTTCTCACTCTCCTCTATATGCACTGGAACAGGCAGCACTTCCGAATTGCCTTCAAACATGCCGTTGATATAGTCATCAATTGGAGCCAGGAACAGGTCAGGATATACGCCGATGATAAGCGTCATTGCTGCAAACACCGCCATGGTCACAGTGATGTAGCGGTTTGAGTCCTTGACGTGTGCAAGCTCTTCAGGGATCTTGCCAAAGAATATGCGCTTGAACATCCACAGGATGTAGGCAGACGACAGCACGGTCGCAAGTATGCCCAGCCCAAACATCGTAGTCCTGAGCGGGTCCATGTCAGTAGCCGCCGTCTGGAGCATGCCGTTGAACAGTATCCATTCGCCCATAAAGCCGCTCGTGGGCGGTATCCCGATTATTGTAAGCGCGCCGATCATTGCAAGCACCGCAGTGTAGGGCATCTTGCCTGCCAGCCCACCCAGCTTGGTCATGCTCCTTGTGCCGGTCTGCAGGATAATTGAGCCGGCCATCATGAAGAGGATAGCCTTGCCAAGGCCGTGCGTCACGTACATCAGCGTGCCGCCGGTTATGCCAAGCACGCTTTCAGCTCCCAGCCCAAACAGGATGTAGCCCATCTGGCTGATGCTAGAGTAAGCGAGAACCTTCTTAATATCGTCCTGCATCAGCGCCATTGCGCCGCCGTATATCATGGTGGCAAGGCCCCACATGTTGATGTAGAGGCTGTACTGCTCATAGGCGCCCGTGCCGCCTAGAAGCTCCATCCACAGTCGCAAAAGGCCGTACGCGCCGATGCCGATCATGGCGGGAGACAGGAGCGCCGAAATGGGTGTCGGGGCCTCTGCGTGGGCATATGGGAGCCAGATGTGGACCAGAAACGCAGCCAACTTTACTCCGAGGCCGATAACAAGCGCAAACACAATAAGCGGCAGCCACTGCGCCGGGATGTTGCCCGCGTTAGCCCTTATGGTGTCAAAGTCAAAGCCGCCTGCAAAGAATCCCATGGCCAAAAGACCGAGCAGAAGCACGACTGCGCCGACATGAGTCCAGAAGAAGAACATGAGAGCTATTCTGCGCCTTGCACCATAGCCATAGAACGCAACCAAGAAGAACGACGGGACGAGCATGAGTTCAAAGAACACGTAAAACTCGATCAGGTTTGTCGCCAGAACCGTGCCCAGCATGCCCATCGAGAACGCAAGGTAGAGCGAAAAGTAGAGCGCAATCTGGTTCTTGACACGCTGGTCGGTTTCAAGCACGGTTAGCTGTTGAGAGCTGGAGATGTTGGGGCTGCTGCCGTGCGAGCTGTGGTCGTTCCCAGCTGATGCAACAGGACCGTTGCTGTCGCCGTTGTGCCCGGCCTTGTGCTCTGGCAGGTCTTCTGACACCTTGTGGACCATGTAAGGCTTTGAGTAGAGCGCAAGTACGGTGCACAGTATATAGATAATAAGTGCAAAGGGCAGGCTCAGCCCGTCAAGGCGAAGGCCAAAGTTGCCAAACTGTCCCCACACGTAGCTCTCGACGTATGTTTGCTGCTGGCCGTTGTAGATCCCGATCGCCGGGATGAGCAAAAGGGCCGTCGATACTGCAAGTATGCCAAAAGAGAACCAGGTCGCGGCGTTTACACCTGCCTTCCTGCCAATGCCATAAGCCACCGGCGCAAGAAGGAGGGGTATGAAGGTCGCTGCCAACAGGAAATATGACTCTGCCATTTTGATTTTCTAACCCCGCATGCTCCTAAATTCTGCGACATCTATCTCCTTGTACAACCTGTACGCCACGATGATAAGCCCAAGCCCCACAGCCACCTCTGCCGCCGCGATGGCTATTGAAAAGAGCGCAAACGTCTGCCCCTGCGCGTTTGGCAGTCCCCTGGCAAATGCGACGAGCACCAGGTTTGCAGCATTGGCAATGATTTCTATCGAAAAGAGCATCCTAATCGCGTTGCGCTTGACAACGAGCCCGTAGATGCCAATGGCAACAAGCGCCAGCGCCACTATGAGGAAATCAATCAGCTCGCTCATGTTGTTGCTCCACGTCCTCTCTGCGCGCAAGTGCAAGCGCCGCAATCACAGACCCTGCAAGGGTCAACCCCAATATGATGAGTGCTGGCGCATAGTATGTCAGCATCAGCTCGCCTATCTGGGTAAAGTCTACATTCTGCGGGCCGCCAAAGTTCCCAAACTGGCCGTTGAGCCCGGATATAAGCAATAGCGCCCCGAGGCTTGCCATGATGATAAGCATCAGCGCAATGCCGGCGCCCTTCCTCTTTTTGTCTTCCTTTGTGGTGAAAAGGGCCTGAGTCCTCACCAACATGACTGTGAATATGATGAGCACAGCCACCGCTCCGACGTAGACTGCGATCTGGAACATCGCCACGAACGGCGCGTCCAGTAGTAGGAAAAAGCCGGCGATGCCAAGCATCGAGATCGCAAGGGCCACCGCGCCATAGATAAGCTCGCGCGCTTCAAGCGCGATTATGGCCGTGCCAACGGTGAGAACTGCTACTGCGATAAAGACAGGATCAGCCATGTGTGGCCCCCCTGTCGTCTATCACTATCTCAACATCGCCCTGGTACTTTGGCTTTATCGCAAGCTGGGCTGGTGTGTAGATCAAGTGCTCCTTTGTAAACGCAGACAGCTCGTAGTCATTTGTCATAAAGAGCGCATAGAACGGGCACGCGTCAACGCACAAGCCGCAAAAGACGCACTTGCCATAGTCAATCTGTGGCATGATGCCCTTCTTGTTCTGCTTCCACGACTCGTCTACTTTGACCATGCCTATCGCCTCTGCGATGCCTTCGCAGGCTATTGCGCACAGCTGGCAGCCTGTGCACTTATCGTGCATCAATATATGGCGGCCACGGTAGCCGGCGATGCCGACACCCCTCTTTGGATCGAACTGGTAGCCGTCGCCTACGAACTTTAATTTTTGTTCTGGGTAGCGGAACGTGAAGCGCTTGATGACCAAGTGCTTTGAGCCCGACTCGATAGCTTTGATGAAGCCGCCCGCCGATGTCATCTAACTAGCAGACCTCCCGGACCAAGTATGCCGCCATATATTAGTGCAAGGGCTACGAACATGTTGATGAACGCAAGCACGATCAGCTTGTACCAGCCAGTATGGAGCAGGATGTCTATCCTGATTCTTGGGCTGATGCCTCTGGGCAAGAGCATAAGCAGTATCATGCCAAACGTCTTGAGCGTGAACCATAGAGTAGCGTTGGCTGCCTGCTGGTCATAAAGCGGTGCAATGTTTATGATCGGAGTCTCGACCTCAGGTGGGAAGACCATCGGGCCGGCCCAGCCACCAAGGAACAGCACCACGAATAGTGCGGCCAGCGCATACGTCTTAACGTACGACCCAAGCTGGATTAGGCCATATATCATGCCTGATGTCTCTGTGAGCCAGCCGGCGACGATTTCAGACTCTGCCTCTGGCAGATCGAACGGGATCCTTTCAAGCTCTGCAAGCGAGGAAATGTAGAACACAAAGGCGCTTATCGGCAGGAAAAAGATGAACCAGTACGACTGGATCTGGGACTCGACGATGCCAGTCAGGTTGAGCGTGCCAGACAGTATGACAACCGATAATGCGGACAGGATGAATGGGATTTCAAAGGCGATCATCTGGTGCAGCGCACGCAGGCCACCAATGAAGGGGTACTTGCTGTTGCTTGCCCAGGAGAAGAGAAGCGCGATGAGCGGGAAGAACCCGAGTATTGCAAAGACTGCCAGCAGGCCGACATCAATGTCTGCAACAACATATCCTGGAGCTGCAGGTATGAGTGCGACCACCGCAGCGGCAGTCGAGACGAACGCTATTGGCGCTATCCAGAACATGGGTTTGTCTGCGCCGGAAGGTACGATTATCTCCTTGGCTATCAGCTTCAGGCCGTCTGCAATTAACTGGAATATGCCCTCTATCTTGCCGGCGTAAAGCGGGCCGACGCGCAGTTGCATCTTTGCCAAGAACTTGCGCTCTACGAATATCGTCACGGCCGCTATCAAGGCTGCATAGGTGAACCCGGGAAACAGGGCCACCCTGAACAGGTCGGTCGTCATCAGGTGCTCGATTATCGGTATCGTGCGCGACGGGTCCACTATCATCGTCAGGAACAGGTACGGCGTCAGGACCTCGTCTCCTAGTGGAGGGAGCGGCACATAGAACAGGACTATGAACAAGAGCGGGAGCCCTACAAGTGCGACTATGATGAGTATCCAGAATATGAGCCAGATCAGGCTGCCGACAAATTCTCCAAAGCGGAAGTTCTGTGGGTAGGTCGCCATATCTCTACCTGTCAGCCTCCACCGGCCAGTAGTTGAGAGACCAATACACAGCAGGCATGTCTGCAAGCCTTTGCCCGACCAACAGGTACGGTAGCGCAAGCATGTTGCGGAACGAGCCCACAGATATCTTGACCCGGTATGGCTTGGGCGTGCCATCGCTTACAACATAGTAGCCGAGCGCTCCCCTACCCGATTCGACCCGCCTGTAAGCCTCGCCTGGCGGCCCTTTCGGGTTTGGCTGGAGCTTGGCGCGGACCTCGCCGGACTGCGGCATCTTGTCCAACAACTGCTCGATTATATGGCACGATTCCTGCATGTCTAGGAACGGGACGTACGACCTTGCAAAGCAATCGCCAGTCTTCATGTACTGGACCTTAAAGTCGATCTCGTTGTAAATGTCATATGGCTCGGCCTTGCGTATGTCATACGGGACGCCTGATGCTCGCAGGACAGAGCCAGTGACACCGAGCTTTGCCGCGTCTTCCTTTGACAGCACGGCCACACCTTCAGTCCTCTGCCTAAAGAGCGGCATGTTGTAGAAAATGTCCTCGTATTCCTTGAGGCGCTTTTGGAAGTACCTTACCTGCCTCAGGCACCTGTCCTTAAAGCCGTCGGGCATGTCGTTTCTGACGCCGCCAGGGATGTTGAAGGCGTGCGTCACCCTTGCGCCCGTGAGTGCTTCAAGGAGGTCGATAAAGAGCTCTCTGTCACCTGTCGGCCACATGAACATAGTCGAGTGGCCTAGGAAAATGCCATAGATGGCAAGCCAGTAGAGCGTGTAGACCTGGCGGTTGAGCTCTGACGCAATCGCCCTTATGTACTGGCCTCGCCGTGGGACCTCTATCCCCACCAGCTCTTCAACTGCAAGGCTGTAAGCGTAGGTGATGTTTGTAGAGTCATGGATTACAGGCCTTTCCAGATGAGGAATATTCTGGATCACGTTTCGATATTCGCACATCTTTTCCTCCCCGCGGTGGACGTAGCCGGGGTCGGGATCGCAGTAGATGATGTAGTCGCCGTCGACCTTGACTGTAAATCGAAAGTGGCCGGAGCCGGGATGCTGGGGGCCAATGCTCAGGGTCATCAGCCTGTCCTCTTCTGACTCTTTTACTATCTGGAGCCCCAGTCTTTTCGATTCTTCAAACTTGTCTTCTAGGCTTGTCATGTTATTATCTCCCCTTTATCCTAAAGTCTTTGCGGAGCGGCGGGATGTCTGCCCAGTCTTCGGGCAGCAGGAACCGGTCGTTCCTTGGGTGGCCCTCAAAGTAGACGCCCAGCATCTCAAATGTCTCCCTCTCGTGATATTCCACACTTTTGTACACGTTAATTAATGTTGGGAGCCGGGCATCATCCCTGCTAGTTCTAGTGGTGAGCGAAAGTATGTGCGCGCCAAGATCTTCGCGGGTGTACGAACCTAAATGATAGATGACTTCGATCTGGTTGTCCTTTGGATAATCGGTCCCGGCTACAGACTCGGCGTGGTCAAATCCCATGTTGTCACGGAGGAACGTTGCAACTTCGACAATGTTGCTCGGCTCGACCTGTATCTTGATCCTGAACGGCTTTATGAAAACTACCTTGATGATCGATTCGCCAAACTTCTTCTTTATCTCCTCCACGAGCCCCTTTTCAAACGGAGGCGCTTCAGGCTCTTTCTTTGGAGGCGTCGCTCCGGCTGCTGTGGGCTTTGCCGCGGCCGGTGCTGGCTGCTTGGCAGCAGCAGCTGTTGCTGTCGCAGGTGGTTTTGCGGCAGGAGGTTTTGGTGGCGGTGAGCTTGCGGCGGCCGGCTTGTTTGGCTCATCCTTGTTGGCGCTCATGCTACTTTATCTTTGACCTTTTGATCTTTTCCTGCAGCAGCATTGTTCCTTGTATAAGCGTCTCAGGTCTTGGAGGGCAGCCAGGCACGTAAACGTCTACAGGCACAATGCCGTCGACGCCTGGAAGAACGTTGTATGAGTCGATGTAGAGCCCGCCTGTTATGGCGCAGGCACCCATTGCAATCACGTACTTTGGCTCCGGCATCTGGTCGTAGACCATCCTCAGCCTCGGGGCCATCTTTCTTGTCACCGTCCCCTGCACTACAATAAGGTCGCACTGCCTCAGCGAGCCGAACGCTTCGATGATTCCGAACCTTTCGACATCGTACCTCGGTCCCGAAGCCGCTCCAAACTCGACGCTGCAGCATGCAGTTTCAAGGTGCACGGGCCAGAGTGACCAGACCCTGCCCCAGTTTATGGCGTAGCCTAGCGGCGCATCCAGTGCTCTCACCAGAATGTCGCTGAGCTTGCTCACCATTATGTTAAAGTTGGTGGGGCTGACGAGCTCTTTTTTCAATGCCGGTCCTCCTCGATTTTTTCTCCGCAGCATAGATATTTAATGCTTGTTAGCAGAATCATCGCCATCACCAAATTCCTTTCCTCCCTGAAAGGTAGAGTGCATAGCCCATGGCGGCGAACATTATCCCTAGGAACCCGATTATCGGGAGCGTCGCGGCCCGGGGAATGTTGAACAGCGCGGTTCCCCACGCGTAAAGGAAGATTGACATCACGTCAAAGACTACAAACATCAGGATGTAAGCATAATACTGCATCATAAAGTGAGACCTTCCCTCCCCTGTTGGCATCTGACCGCACTCCATAGGAAGGAACTTGACCGGGTTGTACCGGCGTCTTGGCGAGATTAGCCTTGACAGAACCAGAGCGGGCACTGAAGCTAAGAGGCCGAAACCGAGCATGTATAGAATTGGAGTAAAGTCCGCGGCGGTTTCTCCAGCCAAGGCATGACTTGCTGTTTTTCGAAGATATAAAAACCTAACGAGCAGGTTCCATTTCTCGCAATTAGCTCTTCAAGATCATGTTAAACAATTGTCGCGCTGCCAGCTTTGGGTGGTGCAGCGCAAGCTTCATCATCTTGCCTGCCGTAAAGTCGGCCTTGATAAAGTCCAGAAACTCGTCGACTGTCATGTCCCGGAGAATTTCTATCTCTTTATCCCATTCTTCGTCAGTCAGGCCGAGCCAACGCGTCTGTACCCTCAGGGCCGACTGGATCTTGGATTCGACCTTTGCCTTCCATGCTTTTTCATAGTCCATCAAAGATTCCCTGCTGGCACCACGCGGAAGCGACTTTGCCCCCACCTCCCCGGCCAGCCTTCCAAATTCGATTGCATAGCGTATGCCCTCAAGCACTAGCGGGTTTGACTGGCCTGCCGAGTCGCCCACCATCACAAGGCCATCTGCGATGCTATTCTGCCTGACCCCCTCGTTTGGTATGAACCCATAGTGGAGCTCCACCGGCTGTATCTTTCCAAAAGTGTCAAGTGGCCTGTGCCTTTTTTCCAAAATGTCGTGCAGTTTTTCAAGCGGTTCTGCGCTCGATTCTGGCCTGCCAATCCCTACTCCTATCCTGACCCTGTTCCTCGACAGCGGGAATATCCAAGCATAGCCGGCGTCCGAATAGCGCCGGCCGACCATAAGGACCCACGTCGCGCTGTCAATGTCGTCGCAGTAGCATTCGTACTCGGCTCCGACCCCGTAGCGCTTCCATTCGCCTGAGGCGCCAGCTCTGCGCGCGACAGAGGCGGAGAAGCCGCTTGCGTCTATGACAAGCGTTGACCGCACAGTCAGATCGCCCTTGGGGGTGCTTGCCTTGACGCCGGCGATCTTGTTATTATCCTGTTTGAGCACGTTGATGATGTTGCTTTTCACCATGATCTTGGCGCCGGCCTCGGCCGCCATAAACGCCAAGTGCTGGTATGTCCCCCTTACATCAAGGACGCACGACTTAGGGGTGCTTCCGGAAATCATGACGTCGTTTAAAGGCGACACAAAGCGGTAGTTCTGTACAGGGTTGTAGTATCGAGCAGGTATGCCGAGCCTCTCCATTTCCGAAATCCAAGTGACGCCGCTTGTTCTGACGCTGTGAGCAATGGCTTCGTCCTTTTCAAACAAGACTACCTTTGCGCCGGCCCGTGCTGCGGAATATGCGGCAGAAAGACCTGCCGGCCCGCCCCCGACGACTGCAATGTCGTATCTTTCTTCTTCCATCTATCCTAATCATCATCCTGCTGTGAATGAGATGCCGTCAAACCGCATGTATGGAAGTATCGAGTCATAAAGGACTTTACGTTCCTTTGACACTCCGTTGAGCCGGCGCAACGCTTCAAAGACATTGCCGGCCACCATCACTTCCTTGACAGCATGCTGTATCGTGCCATTCTTAACTAGCCGGCCTCCCTTGACCACGCCAGAAAAGTCGCCGTTCACAGGGTTGACGTTGCCAGAAAACCTGCTGATTATCATGCCGTTTTTCATTTCAGACACGAGGGTGTCAAGGCTTGACCTGCCCGGTCTGACTACAAAGTTGGTAGTCGACACGGAAGGAGGAGAGCTTATCGAGCCGCCGGCGTTGCCTGTGCTCCTGACGCCGTCCTTTTTTGCAGTATAGGTGTTGTAGAGGAATTTGTAGAGCACCCCTTTTTCTATCACGACGTTTCTGCGATGAGGTACGCCTTCCCTGTCAAAGCTGGACGCTCCAAGGGCCTCTACATTGGTTGCGTCGTCCTCCACGGTCAGCAGGTCTGACGCGACCTTTTTCCCTATCTTGCCAGCAAAGTGGCTTGACTTTTTCTGGACGGCGTCTGAATTGATAGAGTGTGAGATCACTTCCTCCATCATTTCATTTATGGCAGCAGGCGTCAGCAGCATTTCTCCTTTAAAGCTCTCTATCCTGCGCGGCCCAAGCGAGTTGACCACGGTTTCTGCAAATTCTGTAGCGGTCGCGTGCACATCAATGTCTCTGACAAAGTGCGAGCCTCCAAGCTGAAAATCAAAGCTAGAGATGTCGCCGCCATCTATTGCCATGCCCATTATAGACCACGAAAAGATGCTTGTCTTTTCTGACAGCTCGATGCCATTAGAGTTTGCAAGCCACTGCGTCGATACGTCTGCAGTAAAGTTGCCGCTGTCGACGCTCACCCTCTTGTCGTACAACTTTGCAGCTGCGAGCATCTCTGCTGCCATCCTGGCTGCGTCTGACGCCTCAAATGACTGAGCATTTTTGTCGTAGATGCCTTGAAGCATCCTTGGCTTCTTTGATCTGCTTGGAAGGACGTTGTACCTGTCCTTTGGGCTCACCCGCGCAATCTTTACCGCCATCGACACGGCGTCCTTTATCTTGCTCTTTGAAAGGCTGTTGACAGAGCAAAAGCCGGCCGAGCCCCTGACAAAGACCCGTATCCCTACCGAGCTTGGCTTTTGCGATTTTGCCTGCTTGATATCGTTATTCTCGATAAAGACCTCGGATTCGCTGCTGGCCGCCGCGCACGCTTCGGCGTCGCTTGCGCCAAGAGCCTCCGCCTCTTTGATAGCATAGCGCAAAAGGTCCTCCAAAATCACTGCAACCCTCCAATTACAGCAGTGCACCGGATGTGCGGCCCGCCTCCATCAACCTTGGCCAGCTGGTACTTGCCGCAATAGCCCGTGCCAATGTCGTACTGGAACTCGTCGCCTACCATGTCAACCGACTTTAAAACGTGAAACGCGTTGCCAGAGATGCTTGCTCCCTTCATCAGCTCCTTTACCTCACCGTTCTCTATCAGATAGACCTCTTCTGCGCCGAACATAAACTCGCCATTGGCATCTGCCTGCCCGTTCCTTGCGCCCTTGACGATATAGCCGTGTTTTGTCTCTTTTATCATGTCTGCCAGCTTGTCTGTCCCCGGCTCGATGAACGTGTTTCTCATCCTGATCAGGGGCTCGTCGTTGTATTGGAATGCCCGGGCGTTGCCCGTTGATTCTGTGTCAAACGTCATTGCAGATTCGCGGTTATGCAAAAACGATTTCAATATCCCTTTCTCAATTATCGCGGTCCGCCCCGCGGCCACGCCCTCGTCGTCTATAATTATCGTGCCGCCGGCGTTGCCGACTATTTCTGACCTGCCGCTGTCTACCAGAGTGACAAGATTACTTGCCACCTGCTCGCCTATCTTATCTTTTACTACAGAGCCAGAAAGCACGAAGTCGGCTTCGACTGTGTGACCGATCGCTTCGTGCGACAAGAGCCCTACCATCGCAGGATCCAAGATTACTGTCGCCTTGCTGCCGTTCACATGCTTTGCGTCAAGCAGCTTGGCTGCCCTCTCAGATGCGGCGGCTGCATACTCTAGGTGGCTCTTCTTGAACAGGTCGTTCCAGCCGCCAGTTATGCCCACCCCTTCGTGTGCTGTCGCGCTTTGGCCTCCCCTTTTTGCTATTGCCACCACGCTGAACTCTGGTTTTGAGTCGTAAATCTCGACGTCGGCACCGTCGCTGTTGACGATCGCCTTATGATCGAGCATTTCCCGGTATGTGCATGATGCAGCCTTGACCACCTTATTGTTGCTCCGGGCCGCCTTTTCACCTTCCCTTGCAACTTTCACCTTCTGCTCAATGTCAACATCTGACAGGCTTACGTTGGCAGGTGCCCGGAAGGTGCCCGTGATCATTTTTGATTTCGCAAGTCCTTGCACCTTGTTCTTTTTAGTCTGTGCAAGGACGCGCGCTGCTGAAATTGCCTGATCCAATGATTCTTTTAGGAGCGATATGTTGTTCGTGCTGCTAAAGCCCCAGCAGCCGTCCACCAGAACCCTTATGCCGCAGCCTGCGTTTTCAACAACTCTTATCCTTTCAAGCTCGCCGTTGACGAAATTGACTTCGGTGGTGACCCTTGCCTGATAGCGCGCCTCGACATAGCTTGCGCCCTTAGAAGAAGAAATCAATGACCTCAGGCTATCGATTATGTTGTGGCCGTCACTGGGCATCAAGTTCACGCTTCAATTGTTATGATTATGTGTATATCTGTATCTTTTTTGTATTATTATTGTTCCAGCCAGACCGTCCTGCCCGGCTTTTTGATCTGGTAGTGCGCAAAGTTGCTCCCCTTGACTGCCCCGTGCCAGTGCCACTTGTATGCCGGAACGCATACAAAGTCCCCTTCATTTAGATAGTGTACGTCATCCATCTTGACCGTGGCGGCAGTGTCGTCCTCCATTTTGACCCCGGTCTGGACCACCACGATCCCCTTACCCTCGGCTGCAATAAGCACCTGATCCGTCTCATGGTAGTGCAGTTTTGTCCTTGCACCGTCGATGAAGGTCACCAGAAATGTCTCGACTTCTTTTGTAAGCGCGTCTGTTACCATTTTCTTTATCTCCACCCTGCCTTTAAAGTAGTGGAGCATCGATTGATCTAGAGCTATCTGCCTGATGTTTGATTTTTGCATCACTGTCCAGAACGCATGGATTCTTTTATTTATTTGGAAGCAGAGTTTAGTTTATCCAGTCCAGAGGCGGTGTTTACAATCGATGGTTTCATCTTGGCAATCTGCTTTTGTCCAGAGCCATCAGAATTCATGACATAGATGCCCACTTCTTCAGAAATTATCCTTGTAAGAGCTATCTTTTGTCTATCTGAAAACCAAACAAGTTGCCATCATGATCATTACCTGTAAGATCTCTAAAAGAGCCGTTGCTGATATCAATCACATATATCCCTCTAATCGTTCCAAAGGCTATTCTGGTGCTATCAGGCGACCACACCAGAGGCCCTCCTCCAAACAAAAATTCGCCTGTTGCAGCTAGCCGGGTTTGATTCTGACCATCAGCATTCATGATGTAAAGATTTGCGGGACTGAATTCGTCTTCTGCTTGAAGAAAGGCAGTCTTGTTCAAATCCGGTGACCAAACATGACTGCCGCTAACATTATAATTAAAATCGAATAGCTTCCTTATTTCTCCAGTGTTAAAATATCTATTCTTTGAAAGAAGACGCTCTAAATGATCTCTTGTCTTTATCAAAAACTACACTTTCAAAAATGATCTTGTCATTTGATGCCCATGTTGGTTTGAAATCATCTGTCGTACCGCCATCATTTGCCAGGTTCTTGATATTATTTGTTCCATCAACATTCACTACAAAAATATCCTCATTTGCCTCATAGGCTATTTTTGTGCCGTCTGGAGACCATACATAGCAACCAATAAGACCATCGGATGAATCAGTCAAATGCACTTTGTTTGTTCCATCTGCATTTATGAAATGTAGACCAACTTCAACTTTCCTGCCAACTGAAGGCAAATTAAAAAAGCTACTGAGTAACATACACTATCTTTGAGCCATCAGGCGACGATACCGGCTCGAAATACCACATGCCATCATCTTCAGTCAGCTTCATCAGACCTGTCCCATCATCATTTACAATGTATAGCTGGTAGGTATCAGTTCTGTTCATCAGGCTGGAGAATACCACTCTGTCATGCTGCTGGCTAGCCACTGTAGGCAGCAAAAACGAAAATAAAAGCACAAACGCGACACCGACAGCTAATCCGGCTATTACCGGGGCTGCCAACCAGCCTGCCATGCCTTATCTTGATAAAACTAGCTTTTGAGCTTTTGTCCAAACGACTAGTTGCAGAGCCTAGATATCGACAGATTGGCCGTTCCTGTATTTATCGCTAAATATCATGTCCACGATTTTTGCTGCAACCTGCTTCGGCTCGAGCATCCTGTCCCTGTTCTCTTTGTAGTATTCCGGGTCTGCTTCCTGCATTTTCGTTGCAACCTCGCCTGGGCATATTGCCATTACCTTGATTTTGTGGCCGGCAACCTCCCACGAGAGGCTCTCGGTGAGACCCATCATGCCAAACTTGCTTGCACAGTATGCCGACAGGCTATCAAAGCCGACCTTGCCGGCGCCCGAGCTGATATTGACTATGGCACCAGAATTTTTATCAAGCATGTAAGGCAGGACGGCTTTGCAGCACAGGAACGCGCCTTTCAGGTTCACGGCAAGTATTTGGTCCCACTCTTTTTCAGAGGTGTCTACCAGCTTTTTCACCGTAAAGATGCCGGCGTTGTTGACCAGAATATCGACTGGCCCAAATTTTTCGACAGCCTTTTTGACAAGGTTGTCGACCTGCCAAGAGACGCTGACATCGCATTTTACTCCAAGCACGCCTAAATGTATCTCTTTGATCGCCTCGACAGTGTTATTTATCTCGCTCTGGGTCCGGGAGCACACGACAACATTTACCCCCTTTTTTGCAAGCAGGATCGCAGTTTCACGCCCTATTCCCCTGCCACTTCCGGTGACTATGGCAGTCGCCATCAATGATCAAAAGTATATTGCCTATCTTATAATGCATTAATGGTGTTGTGCCAGCAGCAACACTATTCTCTAGTGCAGTTTGGGCAGTCGCGTGGTGACTTGCTGCTTCTACATTCCTGCGGCGTACAGTTGCAGTCTGCGCATTTCATACCGAGATCAAGCATACAAATGATAAAAATCTTGGATTACAAGATATGTTAAAAGGCTCATCGTGCAATAACATAGCAAATTATGGTCGCCACATATCTTGAAAAAGCCATTATAGAAGGAGAAATAATAGATCGTATATGAGCGCATATCGTACTGTAGCACTAGCACCGTTTGTAATAGGCGAATTATTGATGTATCCAGATCTAAGATAGGCCATTCAATATTATCAAGCACTTGATAATTGCCAATTCATGGCTTGTCCTCACGTGACTCAAACCTACGAAGGATTTTACGCTAGATTGATCGTTATTTTAATAGGAATTGTTATTCTTGTATTCGCTCAAGTTAAAGGGCCGCGGCACATCGAAGTCGATGATATGAATAGCTAAAAGTTCACGTTGCATTTTTGATTTCTTGTTTAGTTGATATCACAGTCTAACAGTTATATCCTGTCTGCCCCCTGCAAGATGCAGAGATGGACGTTATCCCGGCGACACCAGCGCCTGAATTCAGGGACATTACAGGCTGGGCAAACTCGGATCCGCTTTCGATAAAGGGCCTGAAGGGCAAGGTTGTGGTGCTCGATTGCTGGACGTATACCTGCATCTTCTGCCTGCGCACAATTCCAGTAATGAGGCGACTGCAGCAAAAATACGGAAAATACAGCTTGCAGGTGGTTCAAGCTCATTCTGCAGAATATCATTTTGCAACCGACCACGCAAACATAAGGCGCGCCCTCCAGCGCTACAATGTCATCGACATCCCAAACGCATTTGACACGAACAACAAGACTTGGGAAGCTTATGGCAATATGTACTGGCCAAAGCACGTCATTATCGACCAGAATGGCTTTATCCGCTATGAGCACGCCGGCTATGGTGGCATGGCAGACTTTGAGGATGCAATAATTGAGCTGCTTGAAGAAGCCGGGAAAAAGCCTGCTGAGGAAAGAGATCAGGACGACCCAAAGGACGAGATCCTCGACACGTACGGCATGCACTTTTATGGGATGGCACCAGAGACCTGCGTAGGGTACTCCCGGCTCAGGCGCTTTGGCAACAACCAGACGCTCAAGCCCGACGCAGCCAACATAGTGGTTGACCCCGGTTCCCACGACGTCAACGTCGTTTACCTGCGCGGCAAGTGGATATGGCAGCGGGAAGGTGTGCAGTTTTCGCCAGGCGGCAAGGAACAGAACCCTGCGGTGATAATGAACTACAACGCCGGCAAGCGTGTGCACGGCATAATGGGCACCTCTGACGGCAAGCCAGGCAGGATAGAGATCAGGCTGGACGGTAACCACCTTACAAAAGACCAGCTTGGCAGGGATGCAAGGCTTGAGGGCAGCGTCAGCATTGCAGACATCCAGTGGCCGTTCATACACAATTTGGTCAAGACGGACAAGCCGGAGATGCATGAGATAGAGATAATCCCGCGCTCAGATAATTTCGTGTTCTATACGTTTGTCTTTGGATGATGATTATTTTGCTCATCAATAATGCAGCAACTTGGTATGGGCGATCATCTTCCATTCGCCATCAACTTTTGTATAGATCTTGCAGGCGCGCCCCTTCCAATGAAAGTATTATCCATTATCCAGCCGCTGTCATAGCGTATCGACATCAACTACCACAAATGCTCCATCGCCTTCTTTTGAGACTACGATTTTTTGTATCTTGCGTGCATTGTGCACCAAGCGATGGGAATTGAAAAGATCCACCCAGCCTTTTTGCCACCTTTGGTAGTCAAACCGGCCGAGTTCAAGAACCCAGTCCACAGGATCATGCGAACTTGGAGTCTTGGGCCAAGGCCAGACCATGTCATGATGAAACATGCTCATCAGCTTGACTATGTCTTGATTGTCCCAAGTTTGTGTTTCCCTGTTTACTATCTCTCCCTAATCTCGTCTTCAGCTGATCCCATCAAGCGATCATCATATGTCAGATGCTTCTTTTTCTTGATACTAAAGTTTTTTATTCTTCTGCCGCGCCGGTTTTTTCCACTATGGAAAAAGAAGAAGCAGAAAAGCAGGCCGGGCTTGCAGAGGGCGACGTTGCGCCCGACTTTGCAATGAGGGACAAGGACGGCAAGACCATCAAACTATCAGAACTACGCGGCAAAAAGAGCGTCGTCGTCTACTTTTACCCAAAGGATTTCACACCAGGCTGTACGATGGAGGCCACAGAATTCTCCCGCGATTACAAAAAGTTCAAGGACGCAGGCATTGAGATTGTAGGGGTATCGCCTGACGACGAGGAGTCGCATCAAAAGTTCCGGGACAAGATGGGCATGCCCTACCCGCTTGTCGCAGACACAGAAAACGAAGTGTCGAAAAAGTACGGCGTCTACGGCCTGAAGAGCTTTATGGGCAGGGAGTATATGGGGGTCAACAGGTCGACCTTCCTTGTCGACAAGTCCGGCAAGATAGTCAAGATCTACAGGAAGGTTAAGCCCGCGGGCCACAGCCAAGAAGTGCTGCAGGCACTGCGGGGCTAGCTAGCGCCTGTCAAATGCGTAAAAGTCCGAGATCGGGTCTATCCTGCGGTTGTTCATCACAAGCCCGATCAGGGACCGCATTTGCTCGCAGCACTCTATGAACTGCATGCCCTTTCCAGTCGTGCGGTAGACGTTGTTTCCCTCAAAGTCTTGGGCCTTTTCAAGCAGGTTGTGCGCAAGGAGCGCCGAGAAATAGCTCTCCACCTGCGTGCTGCTGATATTAGCCTTGTATAAAATGTGCGTCTTTTTCGCACCACCCCCCATGGCAGAAGCAAGAATGTCGTATACAATGTCGACCTTGCTCCTGTGCCGCTCAGTCCTTGGCTCATAATATGAACTCATTATCTATCAAAATGACTCAGATTTTTTTCATTTAAGAGATCTACGCAACATGATTCTGTACTGTGCCTCTATTTTATAGAGCCGACAAGCTCAGACAGGTGCTCCAGAATCCTAATGTGGTGCTCCTCGTCGACGCTTATGCTCTTTAGCAGCGCGGCGGTTTCTGGGTCGTCTGCCATCTCGGCGCACTGGAGCAGCGTGTCCCGCGACTCTTTTTCATCCTTGATGGACTCGGAGATGCCTTTTTTCGTAAGGCTTGCACTGCCAGTCGCCCCCTCTATGTTAGCCATTATCTTAGAGATGTACTCGACATGGCGCAGGCCATCGCCAAGCAATGTGTGTAGGTAGCTGCGCACGAGGTTGTTCTCCACGGTCGTCAGTATGGACATGTAGTGCATCAGCTCCTTGACCTCAGCATCGTGCTGGGCCTTGAGCAAAGAGTAGAGCTTTTGCTTCCTTTCCATCTGCTTGAGCCGGGAATCCATCAGGCATATGTTGGGACGGCCGGCAATAAAAAATTGGTGGTATCTTTAAATAACTTCCCCGGCATTCCCCAGCTGCTTGGCGTCCATACAGAGCATTTGCGACTGCGCCTGCCACAAGAAATACGGCGACAAGTCGATATGCGGCAAGTGCGTCGATCGGCACAAGACATCGCCCTACTACCAGATCCTGAAAAAGTTTGATTGATTAGCGCACGATCTCTGCAGGTTTGTTCCTTTCTTTTATGGCCAGCATTGAAATCAGAATGACGGCAATTACGGCAACAAGCTGAATGAAACCATCATGGTTGAACTGCCCAAACCAGTTCCCAATGGAGGGATAATCGCTTGCCTGCAAGGCAAAGTTTCACCAGTTACATTACATTAACTGTTGCTCCGCGGCCAAGATGCGGCCCGAAATCTGCCAAGATATACGTACGGACATGATACGAGCCAGCCTTCAAAGGATAGAGCTTGATTTCATAGTTTATGTTTCGCGGGGTCCAAGTACCGTAGGATTTGGCAGGTTGTGCTCCACCCTAAAGTACCATATCGATTGATTCTTGAGTGGAGGGTAGATGGTCGCAAGCACGTTGGTGTACGGTGGCACTGCGTCATGATCGACATAAATGTGTGGGACCAGCTTCACCGGCCTGTCAACAACGCTTCTGATCTCGCCTGTTATGATAACAACATCGTCTGTGGTAACAGTATTGTCAGAGAATTGTTCATTATCGATTCTTATGGGCCTACCTACGGGACCTGACTGAATGCCGTGACCATAAGCAATACCAGCAGCAGAAGGAACCACGATCATCATCAATATGGGGAGAACAGCTAGGTAGGGCCTTCCTCCCACGCCACAAGTACACAGACCAAAGATAAATAGTCATCGTATGTTTGCGCAGCTGCTGCGTATCATTCAAATAAGATTAGCTCGTAATTGATACGTGAAAACCCTCCCTGTTCTAATGAGCGCATTGATTGTAGGAGGTGTGGCATTTGCTCTGGCCTTGTTTGTCTACCAGCCCCAGCCGCAGCATGACATTGTAAGCGGGATGATAGAGGACGACGACAACGGCTCCCTGCCAGTCGTCTTTGAAAATGCTACAAACCTCACAAACAATGAACAGGATTCTGTCTATGGCCAGGTCGCGGCATGGAACAATAGCGTCTACGTCATATGGCAGGACTCTGTTAGTGGCAGGAACTATGATATTTTCATAAAGAAAAGCAATGACAACGGAACCAGTTTTGGGACGCCTGTCAACATAAGCGACAATCTGGGCTTTTCTGAGCACCCCCAGCTCTCCGTTTATGAAAGCAACGTCTACGCGGTCTGGGCCGACAACACGCCGGGCAACAGGGAAGTGCTTTTTGCAAGGAGCACTGACGGTGGAGCCAGCTTTGAAGAAACCCGCAACATCAGCAACAACGCGTTGGACTCGTACAACCAAGAGATGGCGGCCTCTGGCGACAATGTGTACTTGGCATGGGTCGATCTGGACGAGCAGGAGAACGCCAGTATAATGTTCAGGGCAAGCGCCGACGGCGGAGCCACTTTTGGCGAGACGGTGAATATTGCCAGCAGCGGTCAGGCCAGCTTTTCATCCTTTCCCAAAGTTGCTGCGTATGGTAACGACGTATACGTAACATGGAACGTGATGGAGGGCGGAGACGAGGACGGCCTGTACTTTGCAAAGAGCTCTGACAGGGGAAGCACTTTTGGAGAAGCAGTCAGGTTTAGAAGCGATATTTCTGGCGAATCTCAGGTTGCTGCATACAATGGCACGGTCTACATCATATCAGGGGGCCTCGACCTTAAAGAGGTAAACGGCTTGTATTTCATCAAGAGTACTGACGGCAGTGAAACGTTTGCTGATCCCGTAATGATAGACGCGGATGGCAAATTCATAAACCCGCTAAACGTGGAACTGGTATCCGATGGCAACGACTCTGTATACGTCGCAGGTCAGGTCTTTTCAGGGGGCAATGAAGAAATCCTCCTGATGCAGATCTCTAGCAATAATGCGACAGGCGTCGTCAACCTGAGCAAGAATGAAAAGATCTCTGAATGCCCGTCGATAGCGATGGCCGGCGACAACATTTACGTCGTGTGGGAGGATCTGACCCCAGGTAACCACGAAGTGCTATACGCCAAAGGCAGCAAGTTATGAAAAGGTGTAGGATTGCATTTCAGTACTCCCTTTTCGCATCTGATGCTCTGCCGCTCCATCATATTATGAAAATTCCTGGAACGGCATCACTACTGAGACAGGGCGCCCGGCCATGTAAAATCACATCCTCTTGGCTTCCATCAGGCCGGCGCCCTGTATTTTGAAACCTCTTGTACTTGCATGCAAATATCAATGTAGGCTACTATATCCTTCCGTCATAATTGCAGCTAAAATCGCTTTTTTGGATCGACTTGTTCCATTTTAGTCGCCCACTGACAGATTAATACTACAACATCTTGCTCGTTTTGATAAAGATGGTGCGGGAGGTGGGATTTGAACCCACGAACCCCTAAGGGATAAGAGCCTCAGTCTTACGCCTTTGGCCAAGCTGGGCGACTCCCGCTCCTGTTAACACGCTTGCTCCGCGCTAATTTGAATATTTCTTATAATTAAGTTCATGCAAATATTGGACTTTGGCCGCGTCAAAAACTAGAGAATCGACTTTCCATGCGGTTCTTGATGCAAAGAAGAAGTTTAGAATTTTGTACTGCAGAATATCTATATAGTTACTTAAGCATAGCCGATTGATAAAATTGAGCAGCTCTAGCAGAAGGTTCGTTTGGGTGGGGATCGGGGCGAGTGCATTTATCGCGATCGTCGTGGCGAGCATCTTTGTGAATTACTATACTCTGAACAATCTGCAGTTCAGAGGGAACACAGCAGAGAGTATTGATTTTGCGACACTGAGCATGGATATGAAAATTGATGCCTGCAATCCTACTCCCATCCCTACAAGGTTTGACAAATTCACAATCGCAGTGAATTACAGGGGCGAGGAATTTGCCACCATGATGATAAATGGAAAGACCATACCACCATATCAAACCACCATTCTGGACGGACGCATGTCCGTGAATGGAGAGGCGTTTGCAGGATTATTCATGAAGACCCTTGCAGATGGTCTCGCAGGAAGACAGGGGCAATCCTTTGAGCAAGAAGAAGACATGACCGTGGTCACCACCATTGATTCTAGGGCACTTGGATTCATTCCAATTTCCGATAGAAAGAGCCTCGCGATGTCAGAGTTCCAGCAGCAGATGCAGCAGGATGATGAGGACCAATTCAGCTGTGCGTAGATGTACGTATGGCAAGATTCTGGACATCTGGCCTGAATTAATTCATTGTGGAAATGACTTTTTCACGCTCGTTATGCAACAAAAGCGTTGCATAAATTGTTGCAAAGTCATGAACGGTTCAAAAAATTATTGATACTAAGCTTTTTGACGCAAACAATCAAGCATGACTATAAAATTTTCCGACTTTATTATTTGTACTTTGGTATATCTATCCCCCTACCACGGCAGTGATACGCATAGCTAGACCAGATACGGATGATATATAAGCTAGAACTTTAGCTGCATTCTGTGCAACGCATCCATCTGATTCCTTATCCTCTGATACTCTATCTCACTATCAGTCAGCGACTTTAAAACATCCCAATCTATCGCATTGTACTTTCTCTGAACAAGGGTACGTATGTCTACGTCATCAGTACCCCTTCTTTTTGCCGCAGCCCTGAACTTGGAGACAACGAGCACTTCTACCCCTGCCGCCTTTACAGTCACTCCTTTCCTGACTTCAATGTCCTTTGCGGTTGCAACTACTCTGTCTATCGGTATGCCGCTGACATCTCGGGTATAGATGTCAATCTTGTAACCGCGTGGTGTATACCTTGCTTCCTTTCCTTTCACCTTGCGCACAAAGTATCGTTTCTCGTCTAACAGTTCAGCAGGCAGTTCTTTTGCTACCGCAAAATCCAGATCCTGCGATTCTCTGGTCGCCTTTGTCTGCAAGAATATTCCAACTGCCCCTATGAAGACAACATCCCCTAGGTCTTCCGTTATTCTCATCGCTTCCTGGATTAGCGGGTGCATGTTTTCACTTGCTGTTGGATAATGGTAGGTCTTCTTGCACCTTTTTAACTAGCTGTACTGGAAACAGGCCCCTTGTGCTCAGCCTGTCTTCGTACAGTAGCTCTATGGCTATCGCATCCATCGTGCTCCGTTCGCCGTTTGCTATGCAGTCAAGATAGACCCTTTCAATTTCATTAGAGAAATCGCCTATTTTCGGAAGCAGTATTACGTGACCGTTCTTGCCTTCCTTGAACCCTTTTTCCTTCAGAAAACCAGCAACCTTGTCAACATCCTTTACATAGATGTATAGATCCAAGGGAGTTTGGAATTTTGTAAGCTCGTACGCCTTGTAGTCCAGCGTAACGAATTTGTCTGAAATGTTGTTCATGGCAAATCTGATGTCCGAATCATTGTAGTTTCGTCCAAACCTTCTGGCTCTACTTAGGGCTATTAACGACGGTAGAAGCTTTTCTATGATATTTGCCGGCTGTGTTACTACATTAGTTTTGAGTATGAAGCTACCACGTTTGTATTTGGCAAGGCCAAGCACTTTCAGATCATTCAGACGTCTGTAAGCAGTCTTGGCAGAGCCGGCTACTGAAATCGCATCCTCTATAGTGTAGACTGGCTTGCTGTCCAGCCTCTGGGCGAACAAGAATGCATCGCCTTTCAGTAGCTCTTGCATACTGTATTATGTATTAGCTGACTATATATAGATTTGTCAGCTTTGCCATGCATATATATTTACAGCTAAAATACAATTTGACTAGCGCTGCTCTATTCCAGCTTCTTTACCCTGACAACCTTTCTGCCGCCTTGCATTGTAGTTTCCCAGTCCAATACATCTCCTACAGCTATTTCCATTTCCTGAACAATCTTTTCAGGAATTGTTGTCCTGACTGATGGTGATCTGTTGCTTGCCCTGACCACGATTGACTTTTCGCCCATCTATCTCGTACGCCTCATATACCCATAGACTTTTATCCCTTGTCTACCTATAGATGTATTAGGTCGATAAGGCGTCAATGCTGACTAATAGCGGAACCTTGATGAAAAAGAGTCGTCTTCGTATCAAAGGCATCAAAGTCAAGGATAAGGACAAGATCAAAGAAGCAATCATGATCAGCATCCAAAAGGGAAATTACACCACCCGCGAAATCGGTCTTGATATCGGTAAAGACTACACTACAGTTTCAAGGTATTTGTCAGAGATAGAGAATGATCCAAAGTGGGGACTAAAGCGCGATTTAAACGGCAACATCGTCATGTCGCTCCAAGAGCAGCTTGCACACGAATATGCAAGGCTGCAGAATGAAAAGTACAGCCAGCTTCCATCCATTCAGAAATGGATAACGTACCTGAAGTCGGGCAAGACTCCGGCTACCAGAATCAGGTACATGATTAACATCATTCATGGAATATCCGACCAGCTTATGGTCATGCCGGAAACTCTGGTGAGCCACGGAGTGCCGATAGATTCAGCAAAGCGAAAAGAGATAGCTATTGAATACTGGCAGAATTTCCTTGCTTGGTTCAATACTGCATGTCCTCAAATGCAGCGTACAAACACCATAGTAGCATATCGTAGCTTTTTGTCAGCTCACAGTATCAACTTTGCTCATGGAGAAGGTAAACGCTATGGATTGTCAACCACATCTGAGAGGCTTGGCGAATACAAAGACATCATATGCTTACGCCGGAACAAATTGAAACGGTAAACAGGCGACTTGAAAACGAAAATGATTGGGGGAATCATGGTCATTCATGAACATCGACCTGCATACTGGCGCTAGAGCTTTTGCAATGGCGTCGATGAGCCTGGATAGAATAGCAATGTCTCCGGCATTTAGAGTAGAACAATTTGAACCCAAGATAAAGAAAGGCTCATGGTTTCTGACAAGGGAAGGCAAGTGGTGGGTCAAGTATCCTACAGAAGAATGCCGCGCTATTGTTGAAACTGCTCAAGATAGGTTGCCAAAAGACAGAAGCTTTGTATTTTTTGACGATGCCAAAAGCGATAGAGCAAACTGTCTGAGAGCCGGCTATTTCGCTAAGAGAATGGCAGTCAGGTTCAGAAAGCTATTTTCAGAGCTTGACAAACGCAGCTGGCTCAATGAAAAGACGCGGATCTATGCACTAGGAGATGGTCTATATTTTGATGGAAAACCAATTCATTTGTTCAGGCACACAATGGCTCAGTATTATTTGGCAGTAACAAACTGGTCGCTAGCCTATGTAGCCAGCTTGGGTGGATGGGAGAATACCGAGATATTGAACAAATGCTATGGAGGGATACCTGAGCATATCAAGGCACAGATAGCAAGATCTTTACATGTAAAATTTGATACGATGAATCTAAACACTGCCGCAATGATCCAATCAATTAAATTCTAGCATCCCGATTTCCGTACACAAATGGTTGTAGCTGCAATCATCAATAACTAAATGTCTGTCTGTAAGATATTCCTGATTGTTTGTACTCTCAAAATTGAATACTAGAATTTTCCAATCATGGAAATGATTTCAGAAATGTCTCAGAAAAGCAAACAAAAGCTAACTATGGCAGCAATATTGGCAATTGTTGCAGTAGTAGCGATGGGAACAACGGCATCAGCAATACCAAATGCATATGCGGCGACAAGCAGTAGAGCACAGTGCTGCACATCCGGCGACTTTACAACTACATCTACAAGCTATGTAGATGTGACCGGATTTACCACCACCTTCAACACAGGTTCAGGACACTCCAAGAGCGCAGCAACTTTCACCTTCGGCAACTATTCTCCTTCATCAACAAACGGTCAGTACGCACGTCTGTTGTTTGATGGAACTGAACGGAACTTTGTATGGGCAGCAAATACACTGCATGAGGTCGGCGCATTAAATTCAGCAGACAGCGTAACTGCAGCATCGCATACATGGAAAGTTCAGCTCAGAGCTCTGAATGGAGGTACCGCAGCCATCTATGCGAGCACTGGCGTTCTGGGCGTGATGGCAGCAGATTCGTAAAGGAGTGAAAACAAAATGGAAAAAACACAAAAACAAAATCTTACATCGCAATAGGGATGGCAGTAGCAATACTGTCTTCGTTCATTGCGATACAGTCTATTGTGAATGCACCAGCCGCAGCTCAAGCACCAGCAGCCAATAATGTAGTAGTGTACATCTTCAAGAGGGACACATCAAAATTCCAATGGGCAGGCGATCTGGAATCTAAGGTAAGCGCTGCTATAGGAGTCAATACTGTCAAGGACAAGAACACCGGTGCAAGCAAAGCAGGGATTTACGATGCATCTGACAAGCTTGTGGATGGAGCAAGCGTGCAGTTTGTCATAGACCCTTCAGTAACCAAAGCAGATGGTACTCTGCTTACAGTTGCAGACATACCAAATGACATGGCCTTTGGAAATGGCGTGACAGTGGGTGGAATACAGCTGGCAAACGGCGAAATAGTTGACACGATACACTTCGTCTTTAGCTCTGCTGATGCTGCCACCGTAACTGCCAACTTGGAAAAGATCAGACAGATACTTGCAACAGAATCACCGGTGCCACAGTGATACGTAAGAGCAAAATGAATGAAACAATGATTGGTCTCATCAGACCATCTCTACTTTGATATTGCCTGAGCATGAACTAAAGGGTCATTTCTATGTCACAAATAACTAGTAATACTGCTGGAATTGCAATAACTACCTTTATAATTGCAGTAGCTGTAAGCATGACATACTACCAATTTATGTACATTCCAGAAGCTAACAAGCGACCTGTTCTGCCAAAAGAGATACTAAATCCTCCAGAAGTTACTAATGTCAGAATTCTAGAGAATTCGTTTTTACAATCTAATCCCAAGAATTTTGAGCCAAAATCTGTCCGCGGTATAATAGGAGTATCAAACAAAGTTGTGTGGACAAATGAAGATACATTTGCGCATACTGTCACTTCAGATGAGCCTACCTACATAGATCAAATAAATGGCAAATTCGATTCCCTTGCTCATGGAATTGTTATTGGACCGGGTGAAACTTTTGAATTCACATTTACAAAAGTAGGGGAGTATCACTATCACTGTGAACCTCATCCTTGGATGGAGGGCACAATTGAAATAATTGAGAACTTTTCTTAATCTAGCAGCTAGCTTAGCTGCTGCCAAACTTTGAATGCTTCATAAGCAAATAGAATTGTTCCCACTACTGCCAAGACAATTACAAAAGCGCTGTCTCTTCCTATTACTATTGGTGCGGTAGTGAAATACATTATCAGTACCTGGCAATTAGCCACCATCAATTATAACTGACCTGCTGTTTTTGATCTGTACCGAGTACACCGCGCCGTATTTCTGCTCCAGTCCCAGCCGCAGAAAAAGCAGCATATGAAAGTACGTAAATTCTGCATCGTATCTTCTCCCGTACCTTCCGCGCGTCGCCTTGCTGAGGTACTGCCACTTGATGTACACCCACTCATTCTGTATAACAAGCGATGCCAGAACATAGAGGAAGCGCAGTGCTGGACTCCTGGATGACGTCCTGGCCCTGCTCTTTCCCATCGCCCTGTATGACGATTCTATGCCAAATCTCCTCCGGTACTCGTCAAACATCCGCCCTACCGGGATATTGACAAGGCCTGCGGCATAGTACATGTACTGGACGCCGCGTTTCTTCCTGTACCTTTTCTTCCGGTATTTGGCAACGGCATACAGCCTGAATGTGCATTTCTCGCCGGTGGCAGAATCTGTCATTTCGCAGTCCGGTACGACGAAACTATCCCTTCTTTTCCGGGTCAGTCTGGATAACGTGCCGCCTTTCCTGCCTCTTGGAAAAGCGGCTATGATGTACGGGATACGCATGGAATTGAGGTAGCTCATTACAGCTGCTGTAAAGAACCCCTTGTCAAGGAACAGGCATTTTATCACGATGCTCGCCTTCTGTACCTCTGCAAGCAGGTACCTGACTACTCCAACCAGTGCTTCCCCCTCCCGGATGTACCTGGTGGCCAAGGTGAACCTCCTTCCATGGAGCATCACGTAGGCGCTGGCGTACGTGAAAAAGTGGGTCGTGCCGCTCCTGGCCCTGCCGCGTCTGACATCCCCCTCATTCTCAGGCTCGCCGTGGTAGGGAACGTCTGTCATGTCGATGGCTATGTCGACAGCTCGATTGTGCAGGGTCTCCGCCACCCTTTTCTGCAGCAGCCTGTTGGCGGCCGACTGAATCCACGAAATGTCAATCTTGGACACGTGGTACTGGACATCCCTCCTGGACGGGGTGCTGGCCAGAGTACAGCAGGCTTGTGTTATGGATGTCCCACCGGTACAGGCATAGACCACAGAATTTGCTATATCGACTACTGAATACCGCCTTTTTCTGAAATCGGCTGGCCTGAAGACTGGCAGCAGTACGTTTACTGCATTACCAAGTACTCTCTCATGTGTCAAAAAATGTTTGTCGGTAGGTTCTTGGGTAAATGTACCGCACTGGATTGGCAGGGTTCTCACAAACCATGCGTCTCTGGTGGCAGCTTTAGCTGTTGCCAGGGACGCCCTTCAACAATCGACTAAAAAGCTGCTCACAAACTCGTTATTGCCAAGTACTGATTATCGAAAATGCCGCAAAAAATGCAGCGTAAAATAATAGCCGCGGGAAGCGAATTCTTCCGAGATTCATGAAAAGATCCATTATTCCAATGTTCACTTTCTTGGTTGCAAAATATCGACCATGCTCGTCTTTTGCTGCCAGGCCGACTTTGCAAAGTTTATCCAAGTGGTGTACGGCCACATTAACGCTAGAGTAGTTCAACCTCCTTTGCATCTCTCTTGCACCTATTGGTTCAGAGGAGTCAAGTAGTGTGAGATAGACCTTCAAGGTCTTCCCTTGTAATGCTTCTTTAAGCTCGGCATCCGTCGATGCACCATCCTTGAACATACTGGTTCTCAAGCATTTATCCAATTGTCGGAATAATAAACAAACCTCCGATCCAATACTGATACAGCTTGTACAACAACTTAATTGGTATTTGTACAAGCCATACAAACGTCATGATAAAGTAGCTATTCCACGTAAATATACGTGCACATGAGCGACGATAATAACAGCAAAAGATCTAAAAAAGTGCCAATCATAGCAGCTATAGTAACAGGTATTGTATTAGCGGTAGCAACTGGCCTAATTATCAATACGACTCTTCCTAGGAATACATTTGGCTCTGATATACTGCATCCACCCCAATCAGTTACTATCATAATTCCTGCAAATGCAAGTATTCCCGACGCCAATCCCACTTTTAGTCCAAAAGAGATCACAGTAGTGCTAGGCGTTAACAATACCGTAGTATGGATAAATCAGAGTAACTCTCCAGAACGTGTCATAGGCGAAGACGTAAATGCACCGGGAGACTTTGGAAAAATACGTAGCCTAATTGAAGCGGGAGGAGGAACTTGGGCTTTCACATTTACGGAAGAAGGTACTTACAATTATCTCAGCGATATCCATCCGTGGCTTAAAGGCACAGTAATTGTAAAGAGAGGCGACTAAAGAAAGATGAAAGAAAATAGGTCAGTGCCTATAACATTTCGTATCTATGCTGATTCCCTGCAGATCCTCAAAGAACATGCTGATAGAGAAGATCTATCATCGAATACGCTACTTAACAAAATACTCAAACGTTGGATTAGCTTCGAATTATCAATACAACCGCTGAATCCAATTATACTTCCATCTAATCTTTTTGCCGGCCTACTTGATACAGTAAGCGATGAAGATTGGGAGATTCTAAAACAGCAATTGATCCCAGAAGTGGTAAAGTCGTTATTCTCATTGATCTACGACACTAGCAGACCTGAAGAGTTATTCAAGCATTTGGAATTCATGTCTAAGTATTCTGGTTGGTTTTCTTTACAAGTATTCAAGAATAATGGAATTACCAATATCGTGAAGCTTATCCTTAAACATAATCATGGAATAAAATGGTCTCTATTTCTTAAAGAATACCTACAAGACATAATCAAAACATACTATCGTAATTTGCCGATTAGTTTTGAATCAAACGAAGAATATGTATTATTTACAGTTAGAGCTACTGAACAATTGAGTTTGTCCAAGCTTAGCTATAGTTCAGACAATAGTCGTTCCATGAGTTAGAGTAATGAATCAGGATTCTTAGCAGAAACTTATCATGGTGACATTTTGGAACAAGACATATTTCGACTTCTAACGCTCAGAATATATGACAACAAAATTGAGATGTATGATAGAAGGAAACAGCAAATAGTTGAAGTAAGAATTATTGATGATTTGATGATGTGCTTAAGCTGCAGAACTGATGAGTGTATTCATGTTGGCTATGCTTTAGGAGTCGAGAGATTGAGAGAATGAAATGCCTGTTTTAGAAAAGAGCAGATCAGAAATTTATTCTTGGATGACTTGACCTTAGGATTCTCTTGATATGACGAAATCTTGTTGCATATATTATTACCCCTAGTCTGACTGCCTCTCGTTATGCAACAAAATTACAGTTTAATTCTTTTAAGCAAGTTCCGCTCGAGATGCCCCACTGGAAATGCGCACATACGCGCCTGATTTCAGTGGCAGTAATGGTTTTTATAATGCCTAGACACATTGACAAGAGCAGAAGAAAAGATGCTAATCCCGGTTCGCTGTTTTACCTGCGGCAACCTTATCGCAGACAAGTATGCCGAGTACTCTAACAGAGTCAAGGCCGGCGAGGACCCCGCAAAGGTGATGGATTCGCTCAACATCAAGCGTTACTGCTGCAGGAGAATGTACATCTCTAGCATCGAGACCATCTACCAGATTATCCCCTACTATGAGGCGCTGAGAAGGCGCATGTCCGAGATCCAGTCGGAAATAGAATAATCACAAATAAATAATAAATAACGTCGAATTCAGGTCAAACTTGTATATGCCTTCTATCACTGCAGTCCGCGGCAGAATAGTTTTCAATAGCAGGGGAAGCAAGACCATCGAAATCGATGTCGTGACCGACAACAAGTTCATAGGAAGGGCGTGCGCGCCTTCCGGCGCGTCAGTGGGCAGGCTTGAAGCCCAGAGCTTTCCGGAGAACAAGCCCGAAAAGGCACTTGCAGCGTTCAATACAAATGCAAAAAAGTTTATCGGGTTGCAGGCAGAGAACCCGCAGGCAGTCTTTGACACACTGAGATCGATCGACAAGACAGACAACTATTCCACGATCGGCGGATCAGTCGCGTACGCGCTTTCCATTGCAGCAGTCGACTCGGCCGCCAGGGCACTCAACGTCCCACTTTTCAAGCTGCTAAAGCCAGCCAAGCCTTACAAGTTCCCGTTCCCGCTTGGCAACATTTTGGGAGGCGGTGCGCATGCAGGGCCCGGTACCCCTGATATTCAGGAGATCCTTGCCTGCCCCGTGGGCGCAAAGGGCATTGTCGAGGCACTGGAGATGAACTTTAAGGTGCACGCCGAGACCCGCAAGGTGATCGAGTCGATAGACAGGCGCTTTACCTACGGCAGGGGCGACGAAGGCGCATGGGCTCCAAACGTGAACAACGATCAGGCGCTAGAGATAGTAGAAAAGGCTGTCAGGAACTGTGGCTACACCCTTGGCAAAGACATGGCGATAGGAATTGATTTTGCCAGCTCGTCGTTCTGGGACGAAAAGAACAACGTTTACAACTATGCCCGCCAAGGAATTAAGCGCGACACCGGCGAGCAAATCGAGTTTGCAAGCAGGCTGGTGCGCGACTACAAGCTTGTCTACGCCGAAGACCCTGTGCACGAAGGTGATTTTGAAAGCATGGCAGTCCTGACTAAAAAGAATCAAAAGACTCTGGTGACTGGCGACGACATGCTGGTCACAAACGCAGGCAAGGTAAGGGAGGCCGTGAGATATGGAGCGTGCAGCGGTGCCATACTGAAGGTCAACCAGGCAGGCAGCCTGTACGACGCGATAAAGTTTGCAGAGGAATGCAGCAAGAACAACATAAGGATAATAACGTCCCATAGGTCTGGTGAGTCTGTCGACTCGCACATCTCGCACATTGCAATCGCCACAGGCTCTAGGATGATAAAGACGGGCGTGCTTGGAGGTGAGCGCGTGGCAAAGCTGAACGAGCTGGTGCGCTTGACAGAGTATGATCTAATTGAGGGGATGAATAATACCTAGCATCTTACCTTTCAGATAGCCTATACATTACTGACAAAAAGTGCTTGGGCGATTCTTGCGAACTTTTGGCTACATTGCGCACTCAGCCGTCTATAATATTGCTTGCAGCAATGCCTGACCAAAAACCGTTAGAGCCACGTCATTGCGCCTAGCTCACCACTGCAGTCTTGATATCTTCAAGTATCGCTCTTACCTGTGTGTCATAAGCTTGGTCTACTACGAAGAAAACAGCTGCTACGTCTGTTCCATCCTTTAGTGTGAACCCGCAGCATGTAACGCCGTTTCCAAATAAGTAGTCGGGCCTAATATCGTCGATAGTTACTTGCGTACCATCAGGCTTTTTGACATCCTGGTCAATGTGTATCTTCACGGTATCTACTGGTTGAAACATAGCCATTTTGACTCTCTCGCCGGCCTAGAGACCGTCAGCCTTCAAGTTAGCAGCGATATTCTGCTCAGTCAATGTCACGCTTTCAAATGTGTGCGACCCTTGCGGCGAAGCACCTGATGTGGTGTAATAAGCTGCCGTTATCTTGGGTAGCAGACTATTGCCTATTCTGGAAACTATTTCACTTGATTGGTAGCGCACTCCATAGTCAAGTGGCAGTATGTATAGACTCAGTTTGCCTGTCAGTTGCTGCTGTTGCTGTTCCTCCTCTTTGTCGCTGTTTTCTTTTGTTTCTGCTATTGGCAGAAGAAGATGAGGATCTTTAGGTGGAGGTGGTGCAGCTGTTTGAGCGTCGTTAGAAATGCTATTATAATAAGCTGTCAAACCAAATACCATAACAGTTCCTCCTAGGATTAGGGCTGAAATTGCAACTGCAAATATTATGACTTTGGTTGGCATAAGCAAAGCCTATTTGGACACTAGGCAACGGTCAGCATGGCAGATATAGAACATTGTGTATTCTTCCTCTAGGGCATATTCTTTTGAGTCTTTGGCTATCCTTGGTAATGTTTTATTTCTGATTGCCTTCCAAGAGTCTTTGGTCTTGCTTGGTATGGATGCTTATTCTTGTCTGTTGTGTTTCTAAACGCTACTTGCCAATAAGATAAACGCCATTAATGGAATAAAGCCAGCAAGCACAATCGACAACTGAATCATCAACTGATAATCCTGAAAATATATCGACCACAATATGCCATAAGTCAAAAGGCCACCAAAAGCACTAATCAATAGCCTGTACAAGAGAGAACTCGGCCGGTGTTCTTTTTGTGGCCTAATTATTACTACCACACTACTCTGTCATACGTCAAATAAGGAAATAAAGATCCCACTACTTGTTATTCTTCCTGGCTAGCTCTAAATCCCTTCTGTCTTTTTTGGCAGCAGCTTGTGCAGAGCTACTATTCTGCTGCTTTTTCATCTTCACATAAAGTTCCTCCATCCTTCTGTGGTGCTCAGCCTTTGTAAAATCACCTGATTGTATTGCAATGTGCTCCATCTCTTGATGATAGGCAATCTTGGCATCTATGTCAGTTGCATCATTAGCAGAGTCATCAAGCATGTTTGCCAATCATATCATAGATAGGTATCATCGCTTTTGAGCCTTTGGCTGAAACAATTTGGTTCTTTCTTCCGCGGGCGGACTGTTAAAAACATAAAGGCAAGCGTGCTCTATCTAAACCTGCGCAGTTTCTAATCGTCACTGATCTTCTAATAGTGTGGCTGCCTACATCCAAGGAATGATTTACTGGAGGGCATGAATGATTTATAGCATCCGCCTTTTCAGGCCGTTTTTATTTTCTGTCAGGGAACAATTTAAGTAGACAATTTGTTTGAGCCTTTGGCTACCTGTTTTTCATGTATGTGTGCGCCAAAATAATGCTGGATATTGACAAAGCTGCAATAACAAGAGCAAGAGAATGAAATTCAGGAATAGGATGTGCCAAATCTAGCCGGTAAAGCTTTGAAGCAGACACACCAATCAAAATTGTAGTGCCATCTTTGCTCACAACATAGCTTGTTGGGGCATCTAGTCCACCATAAAGTATCTCACGATATGAACCATCAGTACTTATAGCTTCAAGAGTTGCAGTGGGATTATGACGGCCACCAACCTCTCGAAATAAAATCAATTTGCCATCTGGACTCCATTTTATCCAGTTTGGAGTTGTGTCTGTCATTTCTTCATAGACTTGGTGTGTTTTGTTGTTGCTGCTATTTTCAATATCCAATATGATTAATCGCACCGTGTGCAAGTAAACATGCCCCTCAATACTGTCATTAACTACAAAGGCAATTTTTCTTCCATCAGGACTGACGGCAAAATCTGATGCCATTTGAGCTTCATAGAGCTTTGATATCTTCTTACCAAGAGGGTCGGATAGCCACAGTGTACAGTATGAGTCGACAAGTACAAGGTTGAAATTGGTGTCGCTGCTGTTGTTACTGCTATCACCATTTGTCTGTCTGATAATGTCAAATGATGTAATAGAACCCGCTAGCTGGTACTGTCCGGCATTGACTAATGCATCATTAGTAATTTCATAAATTAGAAGGTTATTTTGTGCTAGAGCATAGATTGTTGTGTTGTTGATGAATAGAGCTTTTCTTACAGGGCTACATTCCCAGCAAAGCTCATCGTGCAACTCAGATGGCAAAATGATTTTTTGAATATCTGTTGCATTGGCGTTCATTATCCCGATAAATTGGCCGGAGGTAAAGAGCACCTTTCCTGATTGAGAATCCCAATCGTGCAATTCAAAGTATGTCCTGTTATGATCATCATCGTTGCCTGTTGGTGATACTATCTCAGATTGCATTTCTGATACGTCAATCTCAGTGACAACTCCTTCTGCCTTGAAATAATTCATAGGTGCTTCTTGTGTTTGTGTAAAAGCGTGAGAGTCAAAGGCAGCTGTCAAGAATAAAGAAAGGAACAGCATTAGAAAAGAAGTGATAGCAAGCCCTATCTTTGCAATTACTGGCATCATCAGCTGACTACTACCGCCATTCCCTTGACAATAACATTAGTAGGTTGCTTTTGAGCCTTTGGCTATTCTATTCTATCCTTCTCCAAAGACTTAAACACAAGTCGGTTCTATCTGCACTTGCGCACTCTGTAAATCATTGTTGAGGTGATTGATTTTCTAATAGTGTGGCTGCCTACCTCCAAGGAATGATTTAATAGAAGGTATGGCCGACTGACCTCTACGTGATATGAGTAATCCTAAAGATCGCCCTGACGATATTGATGATAAAACGAGTGCAGGGATAGACGAGGAAGCACCACTGTCAGACTCTGCGCCGGTTGAAACCCAAGAGGGTCAGGAGGCAATTGATACCGATAATTTAGAAAAGATGATACTTTCCACAGGAATCCGCGTGGGCACCCCGGTCAAGACAAAGTTCATGGCACCGTTCATTGTCAAGGCCAACCCCGAGGGCCTATACATCCTTGACATCAGCAAGACTCTGGCAAGGGTCGACGTTGCCGCCAAGTTCATCGGCAGGGCAAACATCTCCAAGGTTGCCGTGACTTCTGCCCGCGAATACGGCAAGACCCCGGTGGAAAAGTTCTGCGAGCTGACAGGCGCAACCCAGATTCTGGGCCGGTTTATGCCCGGCACGTTCACCAACCCGTCGCTTCCCAACTACATGGAGCCGGAAATAGTGGTAGTGACCGACCCGCAGGCTGACCAGCAGGCAGTCCTTGAAGCCACAAGGGCAGGAGTGCCAGTCATTGCGATTGCCAACAGCGACAACGTCACTTCAAAGGTCGACTTGGTGATACCCGCAAACAACAGAGGACGCAAGGCTCTGGCCACTGTGTACTGGCTCCTTGCAAGAGAAGTCCTCAAGAAGCAGGGAGCGATCAAGTCCGACAGCGAAATGCTGGAAAAGGCTTCAATCGACGACTTTGAGACAAAGTTAGTCGAGGAAGTATCTTGACAAAAAGGGCGCCAGCAGTCGCCGGCATGTTTTATCCCGACAACCCCCGAGAGCTGAGGGGGCTTGTCGACGAATCTTTTCGCAACCAGCGCTTTGGACCCGGCAGGGCCCCGCCTTCCGCCAACAAACGCAGGATCTACGGCATTGTGTCTCCCCACGCCGGCTATGTTTACTCTGGCGCAGTCGCCGCAAATGGCTTTTACGAAGTTTCATCAATCAACTTTCAAGATGTCATAATGGTGGGCCCAAACCACTATGGGATCGGGTCATGGGTCGCTGCCATGAAGGAGGGCGAATGGGAAACACCGCTGGGCGAGGTCAAGGTAAACTCAGAGCTGGCAGAAGGGATCGCGGCAAGGTCGTCCACGCTTGATTTTGACAACTTTGCCCACAGCCGCGACCACTGCCTTGAAGTCCAGCTGCCGTTCCTGCAGTACATCAAGCAGGATTTTCGGATCGTGCCAATAGTGCTTGTCTCTCAGCGGAGCGAGACTGCCTATGACTTGGGAAACGCGATATCTGAAACCATTGTCGAGAAAAGGGTCGCCGATTCCACGCTGCTCATCGCGTCGTCCGACTTTACGCACTATGAGCCAAACAATGAGGCACACAGGAAGGACGCCGAGCTGATAAAGGCCATCCTTGCCCTTGACGTTAACAAGTTTTATGCAGTCCTTGAGAGGCTGGATGTTTCTGCCTGCGGCTACGGGGCGATCGCAACAATGATGGTCGCGGCAAAGAACCTTGGAGCCACCAGAGGCGAGCTGTTAAAGTATGCTACAAGCGGAGACATCACCGGGGACACCAGCGCGGTAGTGGGGTATTCTTCGATAGTGTTCATATGACAAAGGGCGGGAGGGCGTCTGCACCGGCCAAGGTAATCCTGTTTGGAGAGCACTTTGTAGTCTATGGCAACCCGGCCATTCTGGCATCGATAAACAGGCGCATAACAGTTGACGCCCGCACAATAGACAAAGAAGATAAAATAGTCATCAGGTCTGACATAGGGCTGGCCGGCGAATACAGTAGCTCTGGCTTCAAGGCAATTGAAGGCGGCACGGAGGCAAGGTCGGCCTTGGACCCGCTTCATAGCGCAATCACGCAGGTCCTTGTGGCAAGGGGCAAAAGGACAGGAATAAAGGTAGCCATTTCTTCCGATGTGCCGCCAGGCATTGGGCTTGGGTCGTCTGCGGCGGCATGTGTTGCCACTGTGGCTGCAGTGAACTCGCTCTTTCAGAAAAAGCCAAGCAGGCACAAGATATGCGAAATGGCGATCGAGTCCGAACGCCTGATCCACAAAAACTCCTCCGGTGCGGACTGCTACATCAGCACGTTTGGCGGGCTGATACACTACAGCAGCAAGGCAAAAGGCTTCAAAGAGATAAGGTCAAAAGGCGGGCTTGCGCTCGTGGTTGCAAGCACAGGGGTCAGGCATTCCACCGGCGACCTTGTGGCGGGCGTCATGAGATTCAAGGAGAGAAACGAATCGCTCTTCCAGAACCTTGCAAAGCAAGCCGCCGACATTTGCACACAGGCGCAGAGCGCGATGGTGTCTGGCAGGCGCGACAAGCTGGGCACTCTTATGAATGAAAACCAGGCCATCCTGCGCCAGATCGGGGTTTCGCACTATAAGGTTGACGACCTGATAGACATATGCGGCAAGGCCGGCGCGCTTGGGGCAAAGATAACAGGCGCCGGCGGTGGCGGGGCAGTGATAGCGCTTGCAGCCACCAAGCAAGATAGCGCGAGAATAGCGGCCCGTGCGAGGGCAGCAGGCTATGAATCATTTGAAGTGGAAATAGATCGCAAAGGTTTGATCTAGATCCCTATTTTCTGCAGTACCTGTCTTGTCTTTGACTCGCCCTCTTTTATCAGGTTCTTTATTCCGGCGGGCGAAAAATCGGTGTTTTCGTAAAGGTAGGGGAACCGCTCTTCCCTTGTGATATAGGCTATTTTCTTGATTTCTGCCCCATGCTCTTTGATTATTTTCTGGTATTTGTGGCGTATGTTTTCCAGTATTTGCTTGTCTATTTTGCAGACTTCGAGGTTGCTTTCCACTATTTCATACAGCTCCTCGATGAATTGCAGGTACCGCGTTATAGCCTTTGACATCTTTATGTTGTGCGCAGTCTTGTCGCTGAACATAATGTCACGCGCCCGGTGGTACACTTCTGGCAGGTTCTGCGGCAGCCTTTCAATCTTCTTTGGATAGTTTTCGACGATAAAGACGCGTTTGTCGACAGTCGGCGCCGCATCTATGGCTTCTCTCAGAGGAGTGTTGCTAAGCAGGCTCCCGTCCCATGCATATAGCCCCTTTTCCACCTCAACCCAAGGAAAGCCGTACAGCGGGTAGCCAGATGTGCCAAGCAGGTGCTTGATCGTTATCGGTTGGCGCGTGCTGTCAAAGGTAAGCGGCTCCGCAGTCAGGACGTTTACTGCGGTTATTATCAGCCGCGCATTTGGGTTGCCTCCCGGCCTGAGCTTGGAGTAATCGATGTACTTTTCAAGCGTTGACACCAGCGGCGAATGATCGTAAATGTAGGTCCACCGGTCTGGCCGAAAATACTGCGGATCGGTAGCGGCATATCCGGGCAACCAGCGCGGCAGAAACATGATATTGTTGCCATACACTGCCGAGCTGTAGAATGATAGCGCATGCCTGAGCGATACGCTTGCCCGCTGGTAATATTGACTATAATCAGTACTTGGCAATAACGAGTTTGTGAGCAGCTTTTTAGTCGATTGTTGAAGGGCGTCCCTGGCAACAGCTAAAGCTGCCACCAGAGACGCATGGTTTGTGAGAACCCTGCCAATCCAGTGCGGTACATTTACCCAAGAACCTACCGACAAACATTTTTTGACACATGAGAGAGTACTTGGTAATGCAGTAAACGTACTGCTGCCAGTCTTCAGGCCAGCCGATTTCAGAAAAAGGCGGTATTCAGTAGTCGATATAGCAAATTCTGTGGTCTATGCCTGTACCGGTGGGACATCCATAACACAAGCCTGCTGTACTCTGGCCAGCACCCCGTCCAGGAGGGATGTCCAGTACCACGTGTCCAAGATTGACATTTCGTGGATTCAGTCGGCCGCCAACAGGCTGCTGCAGAAAAGGGTGGCGGAGACCCTGCACAATCGAGCTGTCGACATAGCCATCGACATGACAGACGTTCCCTACCACGGCGAGCCTGAGAATGAGGGGGATGTCAGACGCGGCAGGGCCAGGAGCGGCACGACCCACTTTTTCACGTACGCCAGCGCCTACGTGATGCTCCATGGAAGGAGGTTCACCTTGGCCACCAGGTACATCCGGGAGGGGGAAGCACTGGTTGGAGTAGTCAGGTACCTGCTTGCAGAGGTACAGAAGGCGAGCATCGTGATAAAATGCCTGTTCCTTGACAAGGGGTTCTTTACAGCAGCTGTAATGAGCTACCTCAATTCCATGCGTATCCCGTACATCATAGCCGCTTTTCCAAGAGGCAGGAAAGGCGGCACGTTATCCAGACTGACCCGGAAAAGAAGGGATAGTTTCGTCGTACCGGACTGCGAAATGACAGATTCTGCCACCGGCGAGAAATGCACATTCAGGCTGTATGCCGTTGCCAAATACCGGAAGAAAAGGTACAGGAAGAAACGCGGCGTCCAGTACATGTACTATGCCGCAGGCCTTGTCAATATCCCGGTAGGGCGGATGTTTGACGAGTACCGGAGGAGATTTGGCATAGAATCGTCATACAGGGCGATGGGAAAGAGCAGGGCCAGGACGTCATCCAGGAGTCCAGCACTGCGCTTCCTCTATGTTCTGGCATCGCTTGTTATACAGAATGAGTGGGTGTACATCAAGTGGCAGTACCTCAGCAAGGCGACGCGCGGAAGGTACGGGAGAAGATACGATGCAGAATTTACGTACTTTCATATGCTGCTTTTTCTGCGGCTGGGACTGGAGCAGAAATACGGCGCGGTGTACTCGGTACAGATCAAAAACAGCAGGTCAGTTATAATTGATGGTGGCTAATTGCCAGGTACTGATAATAGCTTCCCGATTCATTATCGATCGGCGGCTCCCAGCGCGGCGTCAGATCGACTGAAGTTTCAGCGAGCTCTAGCCAGAACTGCTCCAATGCAACTTCAGGGTGTCTGTCCTTGCTGCCAGCGATTATTGCAGCGTTTATCCCTCCAATTGATGTGCCGGCGAGGATTTCTATGTTGATGTTCCTTTCTGCAAATGCCTTGAATACCCCGCAGCTAAATGCTCCAAGCGAGCCACCTCCCTGCAGTACCAGGACGTTTTCTATACCGTGATCGCGGACCATATGGGGTGAGATGGTCGCTTTTTGTAATTATGCGTTTTTGAGTGGCGCTGTCAAGTGCACAGGCTTGACTAGGTCCGCGACATCGACCCAGCAGCGTGCGATCTTGTCCATCGAATAAGTCAGGTTGAGTACTGCGATTGCAGATTCCGGGTTTTTCGATTCTGTGCTGTTCTTGATCGAGTTTAAGATCTCGTTGAACTTATCATACGTCTTAACGACCACGTTTGACTCTGCCCTGTTCTTGCTCACAAACGCGGCGACTGACTTTTCCTGCATCCTTTCCACGAGCGCGCCGGCTTCGGCAATTTCATCCACGATCCTGATCTTGGAAAAGTCCTGTATCGTGTCTGCAAGGTCGACAATATAGTCGCCAGCGCTCTCCAGAAGGTTGGCGGCAATCCTGTAGTCCAAGATGTCAATGTTGCTAAGGTTGAGCTTGCCTGCCAGCTTTTGATCCATCATGGCACTGCGGATGAGCCTGACCAGCAAAAAGTACTGCCTGTCTACTTCGTCGTCCCTGCCGCTTATCACCCTGCGGATGCTGTTCTCCTTTGACCTTATGGCTTCAAGCAGGTCGCGGTACATGCCGGCGACTATGGCGCTCATACGCCGCAGTATCTTTTCTGCGTCTAACGTGTTTGCATCGAGCAGGAACTGGGCGGAAATGTGGAAGCCATCTTCATCCACTATTTCAAGCCCGACGAGCTTGCGCATGGCCTTTTTGACTCTGTCAGTGTCTTCAAACGAAATCTGCGAGTTTGCCTTGATGCGAATCATATCGTACCCGAGCAGGTACGCGCCGTATACCTGGCTGACGAGCGTATCCATCGACGCCGGCGAATACGGAATTGTCACCTCCTTTGCCTCGTCTGCCATGTCCTCTGAAGGAAATATCGAGATCGAGTTGTCGCGGTTGATATCGACCGGCACTATGCTGCCCTTCTTCAGGTTGTTGCTCTTGACCCACTGGCTTGGCAGCGATATGAGGATGCTGCTTCCGATCTTTTGCAGGCGCCTTGCGTACCTTGGCATATTGTATGTTTATACCCATTTAAACTAATTAAACATTATTTTTATATTTTATGCGACTTATAAACAATCGTATGGCATCAGCGCTGGTTGCAGCGCCCGTAGCTGTGGCCAAGGCATTCAGCCCCGGCCACATAACTGGCTTTTTCGAGATACCCTACGGCAGTTATTCTCACTTTCTCCACAAGGGATCAAAGGGCGCCGGCTTTTCCATAGACAGAGGCATCTCCACGACGGCGTACGTCTACGAAAGCGCCACAACCGATTACCAGATCTCAATCAATGGCGTTCGCTCCAGCAATGTCGATGTGTCAAAGTGGGTAGTCGAAGAATACCTCAAACTTGCTGACAGACCATATTTTGTGAATGTTGAGCATGACATTGGAATCCCTGTTGGCTTTGGTCTCGGCTCAAGCGGGGCAGCGGCTCTCAGCCTTTCATATGCGCTCAATGAAGCGCTTGACGCAAGTCTCAGTAGGACCCAAGCGGCACAGATAGCGCACCACGCAGAGATTGCCTGCAAGACCGGTCTTGGCACGGTGATTGCCGAGTTTGCCGGCGGCTTTGAAATGCGCACCGGCGCAGGGGCGCCGGGCGTCGGGTCAGTCGTTAAGATCGATCTAGAGAATTATTACAAGGCGGTCGTGCTTTGCCTCGCTCCTATTTCCACGAAGTCGTTTCTCACAAACATGATGGACGAGATAAACGGCCTTGGCGGCGTCATGCTGAGTAAATTATCAAAATCAAGAAGTGTGGACGAGTTTCTAAGGATGTCCCACGAGTTTGCAGAAACGCTTGGCCTGACGGAAGGCAAGTGTAAGGAACCTATTGCCGCCCTCAAAGCATTGGGCATAGAATCGAGCGTTGCGCTGTTTGGCCAGACGGTGTTTACACTTGTGCCGCAGACAAGGTCAAAGCAGGCAAGGGACGCTCTCAAGGGCTTTGGAGGCACGCTTCTTGTCTGCAATGTCGACAGCAACGGGGCCAGAGTGCTGTAGGAATTGCACGTAAACCGCATTTCGATACCGCCAAACCACCCTCGCGCCAAGTCTCTCCACACCCGCGAGGCACTGGTCGATGGCTACAGGCGCGGCCTGGTCGTGGCAGAGGGGCTCATCGCCCACGGAAGAGGCGAGGCATATGACTACCTCATCGGCGAGTGCACCACTAAAACTGCGCAGCGGGCGATCAAGGCGGCCGCAGCCATGCTCCTGCTCTCAAGGCACCCAGTCATCTCTGTGAACGGCAACGCTGCTGCGCTCTGCCCGGGAGCAATAGTTGAGCTTGCAAAGGCTACTGGCGCCGCAATCGAGATCAATCTCTTTTACAGGACAGAAGAGCGCGAGCGGGCGATCAAGGCCGAGCTTGAAACGCACGGTGCAGAGAATGTTCTTGGTGTCGGCTCAAGAGCGTCGGCAACGATCCCAGAGCTTCAGAGCGAGCGCCGGCGCGTCGACCCAGACGGCATCTACAGTGCAGACACGGTGTTTGTACCTCTTGAAGACGGCGACAGGACCGAGGCCCTTGTCAAGATGGGCAAAAAAGTGATTACAATTGACCTCAACCCTCTTTCTAGAACGGCTAAGGCCGCTCACATTACGATCGTCGACAATATTGTAAGGGCCATGCCGGCGTTGGCAGAAGCGGCGCACCAGCTCAATGGCAGCAAATCGCTCAAGAGAATCGTGGACGGCTTTGACAACAAAAAGAACCTGCGAGAATCTTTGAAGATCATCAGGGGAGTGATATGAGATACAGGCCAAGAAAAAGGTGAGCGTAAACGACATCGTTGCAATGAAAGGGATGGAAAAGATCTCAGTCCTGACAGCGTACGACTATTCCACTTCACTGATATGCGACAGGGCGGGCGTGGACGTGTTGCTCGTTGGCGACAGCGCCGGCATGGTAGTGCTTGGATATCCAAATACGGTGCCAGTCGGCATGCCCGAAATGACGATGTTTTGCGGCGCCGTGGCAAGGGGAGCCAAGCGCGCCATGATAGTGGGCGACATGCCATTTGGATCATACCAGCCAAGCGCGAGTGTAGCAGTTGAAAACGCGGTGCAGCTGATCAAGGCAGGCTGCGACGCAGTAAAGCTGGAAGGCGGCTCTGAGATCATTGGCACGATAAAGGCAATAGTGGACGCAGGCATACCGGTGATGGGCCACATCGGATTAAAGCCGCAGACGTCGTCGCTCTGGGAAGGTTACAGGCTCCAGGGCAGGACAAAGGTATCTGCGATGAAGTTGGTGCAAGACGCCAAGGCGCTTGAGAAGGCAGGCGTCTTTAGCATTGTGCTAGAGATGGTCGCAAGCGAAGTTGCAGATGAAATAACAAAGAGCGTGACAGTGCCAACCATAGGCATAGGCTCTGGCGTAGGATGCGACGGGCAGGTGCTGGTGCTCCATGATATGCTTGGCATCTATGAAGACATCAAGCCGAAGTTTGTGAAGAGGTACTCCGAATTGAGCAAGTCGATATTTGATGCTGTTGCAAGCTATACCCGCGAGGTCAAAGAAGGCAAGTTCCCAGAAGGGTCGAACACTTTCCACATGAGCCCTGAAGAGCTTGACAGATTTAGGAAGGCGAGAAAGAAGTGAAGATGATGAGGGTAAAACGAGGAAGCCATCCGTCAAAGGACATCGTTGGAAGCGACGGAAACGAGCTTGGCGGTAAGAAAATAGTACTCTGCATTACCGGCAGCGTGGCTGCCTACCGCGCGATCGACCTTGCGCGGCTCTTGATGCGCCATGGCGCAGACGTGCACGCAGTCATGACCGAGTCGACGGCGTCGACGCTCCTTCATCTAGAGATGATGAAATGGGCCACCGGCAACGACGTAGTCACAAAGCTGACAGGGAACTTGGAGCATGTCATGCTTGCAGACTATGGCATGTCAGACCTGATCATCGTCTACCCATGCACGGCAAACACACTTGGCAAGATGGTAGCCGGCATCGATGACACGCCTGTCACGTCTGTGCTCAGCGTCGCGCTTGGCAGCAAGATCCCGATAATCATCGCGCCTGCAATGCACGAGGCAATGTATGAGAACAAGTTCATACGGCAAAACATTGACAGGTTGAGAGGGCACATCACGTTTGTCGAGCCCACGATGGAGGAGGGTAAGGCAAAGGTGGCCGAGCCTCGGCAGGTTCTCGATGCCGCTGTTGCAATCTTGTCCGGCGGCAGGCCGCTGGCCGGCAAGCGTGTGCTCGTGACAGCCGGAAGCACGGTTGAGCACATCGACCCCATAAGAATCGTGACCAACACGAGTTCAGGCAAGATGGGAATTGCGATAGCGCATGAGGCAGAGCGCATGGGCGCAGACGTCACGCTTGTCTACGGGCACGGAAGCGAGCCGGCAGACGAAAAAGCAGTGCGCGTGAACACAAGCGAAGAGATGTACAGAGCTGTAATTTCAGAGCTGTCATCCAAGAAGTACGACATTGCGATAATGGCCGCCGCTGTTGCCGACTTTACGCCTGCCAGAAAGTCAGAGAAAAAGCTCGACACCAGGGCGGGCAGGATGGAACTGTCGCTTGTCGCCACAAGGAAAATAATCGATGAAGTGAAAAAAAGAAGCAAGGGCACGTTCCTTGTCGCGTTCAAGGCAGACTATGACGTTCCTGATTCTGTGCTGGTCGAAAAGGCGTACAAAAAGCTGCATGAATCGGACGCCGATATCGTGGTTGCAAACGATCTTGGCAGGAAGGGCTCTGAAGCTGGTTCAGACAAGAACCAAGTGTTTATTGTCGACAAGAAGAAGAGGGTCGTCCACCTGAGGCTTGAGAGCAAGCAAGCAATAGCAAGGAAGCTGCTAGAGCTTGTTGCGCAGTCTGTTAACGGCAAGGACGGCCGCAAGTGACGCTCCGGCAACAACAACTGCGTCAATGGCTGAAAACTCGGGCACGACTTGCACCTCTTCTATCGCCAGCTCGATGGACTCGGCGTTGCAGCTTGTCGTAAACCCTTGCGATATCTTGCTATGGGTTAGGATGCTAAACGGCGCAGTCTGCCTTGGCGGTATCGTGTCGGGATTGGTGTAGCCAAATATCGAATCGACCACATTTCCATCATCGTCGTAAATAGCGCACACGACCTTGACCTGCGTAGCATCGTGATCCGCCCTATTGAGCACGTGGCCCCCGACCACGCCATAGCCATCGCTGCCAAGAGCCGGCTCTACTACAAGCATCAACCCTCTTTCTACAGGCTTGTCTTCTACAGAGAAAGACGTTATGTTAACAGAGTATGCATTGTCCTGCAAATCGCTGCCAAGACCGAGGCTAAAGCCGGATGTCCTGTTTGGCATAATGAGTGCCATCATGGTGTAGATTTTTTTCTGTTCTTTTACCAATGCTCCGTCGTCTTCTTCAAAAAACAAGACGCCAATCTGCACAAGCTTGACTGGATGATCGGCAACATTTTGCACCTCACCTACGAGATTGATATCTCCCTGATCATCAGTGTATTTGCCGGTTGAAAGGATTGCAACATCATCGGCGCTCACATGGAGCGTTGCACTTGCTCTCGGCGTACCGTCAACATAAAGTTGTACAGCATATGTCCCTGCTTCAAGCCGGCCGATGTCCTGCTCTAGCACGTGCTGCGTTACCACCTGCGCGCACGAAGTATCAGGTGGTGGCGGGACTATTCGCACATTTATCGATAGGTTGTTGCCATCAAGTTCATGGCCCTGTGATTCCACCTTTTCACATGGCGTCCCGGTTGTTAGTGAAATGATCGCCGTGACTTCGTTTTTATCTGTTGGAAATGCAGGGTAAAAATCAAGCTCTTGTTCAGACAGCTGCGCAAAAGCAGTAGGAGTAAAACCAAGGATCGCCAAGACGGCAAGCATGGCAATGATCCTCATTTTACTGTCTGATAAGCTGGCCCGCTCTTTACTTTTATGCTATGTTATCCTACTACAACCAAGTCCTTTGTGAACCTGTTGAGCACCTGCGGCTTGCCATTATTGACAATAATGATGCTGTCCTCTATCCGCACTCCAAACTTGTTTTCCAGGTATATCCCCGGCTCGACCGTCACCGCCATGTTGGGCTGGAGCACTTCGCCGTTCTTCATGCGAAGCCATGGTGGCTCATGCACGTCAAGGCCGATTCCATGTCCGGTGGAATGTATGAACAGTTTTTCATAGCCGCGCTCTGCTATCAGGTCTCTGCATGCCGCGTCGACCTGGCCGCACGTTGCCCCGGCTTTTGCGGCATCAAGGCCGGCCTTTTGCGACTCTTGCACGACGGCATACACCTTCTTCATTTCTGTCGATGCAGAGCCAAGCGCAAATGTCCTAGTGGCGTCGGCGATGTAGCCGGCGTGCCTGAGCGTGAGGTCGACCACTATCATATCCCCTTTTCTGAACTTCCTGTCCGTAACTTCTGCGTGGGGCAGTGCTCCGTTCGGCCCGCCTGCGATGATTAGAGGGTTGAGAGTCGACTTGTACGATGGCGGGTTTGCGCCCATCTTCATCGCTTCGTAGATCAGTTTTGCCTGCAGGTCGCGCTCTGATAGCCCGACCTTGATTTCGTCCTCGCAGATCCCGTATAGCTTGTCCAGAATCCTTGACGCCTTTGCGATTATCCTAATTTCTGATTCGTCCTTTATCCTGCGCGTCTGGAAGAACGGCTCGGTGTTGACAACGATGATGTCGCCGCCCTGCTTGCGGACCGACTCGACTGTGGAGTAGTCACTGCAATCGGTGCACGCCCTGCTGTTCTTTATCTGCGATACAAAGGTGGAAATGAGCTCGCCTCCTCTTTCGGTCAGGATGACTTCGCAATCAATCGATGTCTTTTCCGCCCTCCAGTATTCTAGCCGGGGCGCGATCAGCTTTGTGCCGTTTTCTGTGCACACTGCGATGGCCTCGCCCCAAAAGCCCGTAAGGTAGAACACGTTCTCCGGCTCAAATGCTGCAACAACGCTGCAGCCGGCGGCCTGCCTTGCATGCTGCAGGATGGCGGAACGGCGTGCTTTCATCATTGGTAATAATAACACTGCATTTGCCAGTTTTATAAAACGTTATGCGGGCATTAGCCTTGTCTAAAGTGGCATCTACATCAGCCAAGGGGCATATATCTATCCCTCCATACCGCATCCCGTTTGCGTCATACATAGCCACATATGCACTTTACAAGGTTAGCCTTTCTTATCGGTAAATGTGGCACAGTTTTCGCTTCTGCGTCTTCTATGATAAAAATGAGTTTTGAAACAGTGCCGGATACTATGATGGTCTTACAAGCGGATTACCATCTATATCTACGCAGTATTTGCCTTCAAATGTATCTCCTTCGTCTGGATTGTAGTCAAATACTTCCGAGCCTTCAACATTGCATATGAAGTGGTCTGCTCCGGGGCCTCCTCGCATTGGCCCATATTCTAGGGTATCGTCACCTTCCTCGCCATAGAGACTATGTATGCCATTGCCATACAGGTAGTCGTTTCCATCTCCGCCTAATGCAGCCGTACTTGCAGTCTCTGTACCATCATTCAGATAGATCTTATCGTTGCCAAGGCCGCCTCTTGTGTAGCAATTACCAAGTTCACAAATTACGATATCGTCACCAATTCCGAGATGCACGTCCATATTACAATCTCCCCCTCCTAATGCAATTCTTACGTAGTCGTTACCACTTCCGCCGTATGCTGATTCACCTGAACAGCCGCCGAACTTGTCTACGTGAACGAACTCGATCCTGTCGTCACCGGGACCAGCATATGCCTTGTTGTCACCGTAGGAATCCTTAATGAAATCGTTACCCTTATCCCCGCTTAGAACATCGTTTCCTTTGTATCCATATATCCTATCGTTGCCATTACCGCCATAAACTCTGTCATTTCCTGCTCCTGCTGAAATCATGTCATTGCCATCGTACCCATAGATAATGTCATCACCCCCGAATCCTTTGATGGTGTCAGGTTCAGGTGTCCCGTTTATCGTTTCGCCTCTAGGCGTCCCGTTTATTACTACTGCAGCAAGAACCTCAATAGGCGATAAAGGTAAGAATAGCAGTAGAGGCAATAGCAATAAGGTAGTAGTTATCAGAAGGACAACATTCTTTTTTTCTATTTTCATTCCCATATTTTAGGCCACATCGAAGTGCAGCATTATCGATAATTGACTATTTACGCGATGCTTCAGATCTTTCACTGGCCGAGATCTATAAAGTAGAATTGCACCTATGAAGGGAATTTTGAAACAAGTCTTCTTCTTTTGATCTCCTAAAGTTGAAGGCGTTGGCTATTTGTTGTTTAGAAACATCATACCATATTACTTATTTAGAAACTCAAACAAAAGCTCTTTTTTAAAGAAGGCCTATGGGCATTTCTATTGTAAATTAATTTAAATATGGCGGGGTCGCCCGCTTCTCTCGAGATTATCATGGAATACCTCGTAATGCTCCCCGGTCCAACGAATGTGCCCAACAGGGTCATGAACGCAATGCTTGCGCCTGTGATAAACCACAGGAGCGATGATTTCAGGACGTTATACAAGTCAATAGTTGAAAAGACGCAAAAAGTCTTCCAAACTTCAAACGACATTGTGCTGCTTACCACTTCTGGCACCGGTGCTGTCGAGGCGTCCGTTGTTAACCTGATCAAGAAAGGCGACAAGGCCGTGATTCCGGTGAACGGCGAGTTCAGCACGAGGCTTGCTGACCTGATCGACAGCTGGGGCGGCCAGGCTATCAGGATAAACGCGCCGCCGGGCGAGAACCCGCCGTACGACAAGTTTGAGGAGGCGTTTGACAAGAACAAGGACATCAAGGCGCTTTATGCAGTATACAACGAAACATCCACCGGCACCACCATCAGGTATATGGACAAGCTGGGACAGCTTGCGTCAAGGAAGGGCGCATATTTCATTGCCGATGCCGTTTCGATACTTGGCGGCGACGAGCTGCCAGTCGACAAGTGGAATGTCGACATTTGCGTCACTGCGTCGCAAAAGGCCCTTGCGGCGCCGCCGGGCGTGTCACCAGTGTCTGTGAGCAAGCGGGCGAAAAAGTACATGCAGGAGAACCCGCCTCCAACGCAGTACCTCAATTTGAAGCGCTACTTCAAGTACTACGAGGAGCACTTTGAAACTCCTTTCACTCCTGCCCTGCCTCTGTACTATGCGTTCAGAGAGGCGCTTGATATGGTGCTTGAAGAAGGTATGGAGAACAGGATAAGGCGCCACAGGATATGCGCTGATGCGTTCTACGCTGGCTTGAGCGCGCTTGGGCTGACTCCGTTTGCAAAGCCTGACGCAAGGAGCAACATGATCATCGCGGTCAACTACCTGCCGGGAATGGACGATAAAAAGTTCCGCGGGCTACTGTCAAGCGAGTTCAAGGTGCTGATCGCCGGCGGCTTTGGCGACCTGAAGGGCAAGGTGTTCAGGGTGGGCTCAATGGGCGAGGTCGGTCGCTATCACGTCATGAGGACGATATCGTCGATAGCGTCTGCGATGAACATGCTTGGAGTCAAGACAAATCCAGAAGCTACGTCGGTGGCGATGGACAAGCTAAAGGCGCTTGGCTGAAAGCAAGCCTCTCCTCATCATTTTTTGAAGATTAATATAAGGTAAAACAGAAGCCGATTTCTATGCCTTTGGAAAAGGGTTCTCTCGTATTGGTAGATTATACTGCTAGAGTTAAAGATACTAACGAAGTTTTCGAGACTACGCGTGAAGAAGACGCGAAAAAGACAGCAGAGCTTTACGACCCGACGCGCAAGTACGAGCCGCGGCTGGTCTCTGTCGGAGAAAGCTGGGTCCTGAAGGGGCTTGATGAAGCGCTTGCAAAGGCAAACGTGGGCGATAAGCTCAGCGTCGAAGTCACGCCAGACAAGGGCTTTGGTGAGCGCGATCCTAACAAGGTGAGGATGATCCCGCAGCGCAAGCTGGGCGACAAGGCTGACGAAGTAGGCGTCGGAGACGTCATCGAGGTCGACGACAGGACAGGAATTGTTCGCTACGTCGGCTCCGGTAGGATACAGGTCGACTTTAACCACAGGTTCGCCGGCAAGACTCTGTTGTATGATGTCAACATCATGAAAAAGCTGGAAAGCGACAGTGAAAAGGTGAGTGCGCTCGTAAGAAGGAGAACGGGCCTTGAAGACAGCAAAGTCAAGATCAACCTGTCCGCGCCCAACTTGGACATCGAGCTTCCAGAGGAGGCATTTTTGGCAGAAGGCTTGCAGGTGATCAAGCGCGCGATTGCAAATGACATCTTCAAGTTCGTGCCCTCTGTCAAGAACATCAAGTTCATAGAGAGCTACTACTCTGCGCCTGCTCCTGCCGAGCAAAAGAAGGAGCAGCCGAAGGCAGAGGCTACTACTACCCCTGAAGCCAAGAAGTAAAAGGGGCAAAAGTTTATTATGTTAAAAGGAGCAAAAATATGCTAATGGAAAGCGTTCAGCAACAAACGATAACGATAACCCCCAAGGCTGCCGAGAAGGTCGCCGAGTTCATGAAGCAGGAGGGCAACTCTGGCCTCTACCTGAGAGTATATGTTTCAGGCGGAGGATGCGCAGGACTGTCCTACGGCATGGGGTTTGAGGAAAAGCCGGATGAGGACGACAAGGTCATCGAGCAGAATGGCGTCAAGCTGTTGCTTGACAGCTACAGCCAGAGGTACCTGAAGGGCGCAAACATCGACTACATCGAGAGCCTGATGGGTTCTGGCTTCAAGATCAACAATCCCAATGTGACCAAGAGCTGCTCGTGCGGACACTCGTTCAGCACAGAGTAAACAAAAACCTTTTTCCTCTTTTCTCTCAATTTTCATTATATAGGTAGCGGATGCTTTTTAGAAGAGAAGAAAAACAAGAAAAAAGAAGATGGCCTGCTTATGGCCATAGTCCTCTTAGCTGGATTGCTTCGACTACTCTGTTCACCGCAAGGACGGTGCTTGCCTTGCGCATGTTGACGCCATACTTTTCCGATGTCGTGTAGGTATCGAGGAACGACTTGGTGATGTTCCGGTCGAGCCTTTCGTTGACCTCGGCCTCCGACCAGTACTCTCTGCGCAGGTTTTGCAGCCACTCAAAATACGATACAGTTACGCCGCCTCCGTTTGCAAGGATATCAGGGATCGTCAGAACCTTGTTCTTGTAGAGTATGTCGTCTGCTTCTGGGGTCGTGGGGCCATTGGCCGCTTCTGCGACAAGTTTTGCCTTTATCTTGCCGGCGTTCTTTGCGGTTATCTGGTTTTCAAGTGCAGCAGGTATTAATATAGTGCAGTCAGTTTCGAGCAACTCTTCGTTGCTTATTGACTTGGCGCCGGGGAACCCTACCACCGAGCCGGTCTTTTCCTTGTGCTTGCGCAGCGCTTCAACCTTCATCCCAGCCTTGTTGTAGACGCCGCCTTTCGAGTCGGACGCCGCTATGACTGTGGCACCTTGCTCTTCCACCAGTTGCGACGCAAACTGGCCGGCGTTGCCAAAGCCCTGTACTGCAACAGTGGCAGACTTCATGTTTATCTTTAGTTTTTTTGCCGCTTCCCTTACTGTAAACGCAAGGCCGCGCCCTGTCGCTTCGTTTCTGCCAAGCGAGCCTCCTATTGCGATCGGCTTGCCAGTAATGACTTCGGGCTGCACATAGTTACCCTTGAGGGCAGAGTAGGTGTCCATTATCCAAGCCATCTCCTTGCCGCCTGTGTAGACGTCCGGCGCAGGGATGTCAGTATGCGGACCAATGATGTCGGCGATTGCATAAGCGTAGCGTCTTGTCAAGCGCTCCAGCTCGCTAGTCGACATCTCTTTGGGGTTGCAGATTATGCCACCTTTGCCTCCGCCGTAGGGGATGTCTGCCACCGCACACTTCCAAGTCATCCACATCGACAGAGCCTTGACCTCATCGACTGTGACCTGCGGGTGGTAGCGTATGCCTCCCTTGTATGGGCCGCGGGCATCATTATGCTGCGAGCGAAATCCAGTGAAGACGCGGATCTCGCCATTGTCCATCTTGACTGGCAACGAAACCGTAAGAACGCGCTTTGGGTTTGCTAAAACCTGATGCAAACCCTTGTCTAGTTTTATCAGCTTTGCAGCTTCATCAAGCTGCTTTAGAGCAACCTCAAACGGGTTTATAGAGCCCGCAGAGCTTTTAGCCGTATCTAGCATGCCATTGTTCTGGAAAAGTTAATGTTATAAGTTTTGTGTGCAAACTGCAGCAAGTATATATCCCTGCGTCATGAGCAGGTTTTGCCTTTTATAGAGGGAGAAGGGCAATGGCAACAAGTCAGCTAGCTTGCTATCCTTTTTGATATGAGCGTGCGGAGCTGCTCGTCGGTCATGCCGGCGTACCCCCCTATACCAAGAGAATTGGCTATTGTTTCAAGCTTTTCCCTTTCGGTTGCGACGGGGCCAGTTATCTTGGGTATCCTGCTGACGCTCCTAAGAGGGTCCGCTGCTTCTTCCATCTCTCGCTTGAACATGATCCTTGCCTTTTCAAATTCGCCCATGGCCTTGCCCATGCTGCGAGAGAACTGGGGAAGCTTTTTGGTGCCAAAGAGCAGGACCAGGCCCAGCAGTATTATTATGATCCATTCTGTTCCGGCGATGCTCATCAGCAAGGCGGCTGACGCTTCTTCCATCCAAATGGTATTACCTACCAACCAGAATTAAAGATTTCCACTGAAATGCTCCTCTATATCTATCTGTGTTTTTTCAACATTGCAAGCACTATGCCGGCCGCTATGGCAGTCCCTATTCCTACTACTACAAATTGGTCGGTTGTTGAATCCTGCGATACCACTTTTTTGGTTTGTTGTCTTCTTCCTCCTTAAGTATCGTCACGGCGTCATAGCATTGATCCTCTGAAATGCCAAGTTTCTTGCAGCTGCTCAGCGGTAGGTTCGGAATCTGTCTGAATGTTGTTGCTGCTGGCGTTGAATTCAGCATGTGCACTTATCCACGCTGTAGCCACGTCCTCCTCAGGCGCCTGATCAGGATCTTGTATATCCCAGGAAGATCAATCCTTACTGAGAATATACTCGTAATCCACGCGGGCCAGGGTTTTCGTCGGATCTTCTGTCCCATCGGCATATTTTGTGAAGCCACATTTACCGGGTAGAGCAAAATCTGCATTCCACCAGACAGGTATTCAAGCCATGCGTTTACATCCTTTTCAAAAGTATATGCACTGTAAAGTAGATCTTGACAGTCGGGTTAACGGGCTTGAAGTAGGGGATCGGCTCGTTTGGCTTGAGGTTGCTGCCGAATAATCTCAGCTGCACAAGTCGCGTTGCTCCAGCATCATATTCAAGTATCTTGCCGCTGTAAAATTCTGACCATTTCTTCAAACATTACTGCCGTTATGTCCCCAAGTATAATGGGTTCTTTGGCAGATCGAGAGTTGCATCATCTTTAGGATCTTTTCGAGATACAGTTGCTGCATCCTATCAGACAGGTATGCAACCCTTACAGACGCGGCCGGCAACAAAAATTGTATTGCAGAATGTTAAAGTCGATCCAAGGCTGGTAGTTTTCATCATTCAATTCAGGGAATTGTTTTAGGATCGGAATCTTGAAAGATATTTCATCCAATGATGTTAGTGTGTATCTATCTGGCATGACAGTGGCATTCATTGTTTTGTATAGGGGCAAGCTGTACCAGATTGAGAAGAATATCTCATTATTATGGGGCCGGTATATAACAAACAGTGTATCGACATATTTGTCTGCCATCTCTGATTTGTGCCGCTCGAAAAAGTCATGGATTGTCGGTATTGCCACCAGATCGTATGCCACACCGATCTTTCCTAGATCTCTTGCTATATCTGCAAATGTTTTCTCTGTGATTTAGTCCCATTCCGTGTCAACACTTCCATCTTCTTCAAGCTCTATCTCCTCAGGAACCATTCTGGCAGAGACCTCGATATCAGGGTGATTCGAAGGAAGTATCTTTGCGTACGCGGGATTGCTGCCAAGCAATGTCAGGAGCAAAATGGCATTGATAATAATGATGAGAATGATGACTGGCAGTAGAGGTCTTGCCTTTCCAGTCTTCTTCAATTAAAGATGCAAAACATGGAAGCTGAATCGCATGAATATTGTGTATTAAAAACGTCTACGCGCGCATATGGCAATTACATTATTGCGGTTCGCCCTGTGGAGGCTGGTCTTCTTTGCCCTTTATCCTAGACATGAAGAACGGCTGCTCAAGCTTCATCGCGCTTGCAAGCACCACCGACACCATACCTCCAAACAGGAACCCTCCAATGATGTCAGTAGGGTAGTGCTGCATGACGTAAAGGCGGGTGATGCCAATAATGATTGGAAATGCCCATATGGCATAGCCTGCTTTTCTTGACTTGTTATAGATCGCATAGCCCACGATAAAGGCAAGTGCGGTTGCGCGCGCAGCATGCCCTGATGGGTACGAAAAGCCAGCTGCAAACGGTGCGAGGCTGTCATTTTCCAGGCTGAAGTTAGAAGGCAACTCTAGCGCCGGCTCGAATGTGTATGGCGGGATCTCCCTTCCTACCAGCGGTTTGATATACATCACAAGGACGACAATGACAATGAGCGCTATCAGGAAGACCATGCCGGCCTTCCTAGTGCGCCTGATTATCGTGATTATGATCCCAAAGATAAAGAGCGTGGTGACGTCACCCATCGACGTGATCACTATCATTACCGCGTCGAGGCCGGCGTTGCCATGAATCGACTTAAAGTAGCGGCTTGCCGCATCGTCGGCTCCAAGAGTCACGCCAGAGGCAACCAGCGTGCTGAACGCTACAAACGCGGCTATGAGCGCGACAAAGTGCATCGAGCGCGCCCTTATCATCCAAGGAGGCCTTGTAGCAGCAGTGGCGGCAGCAGACAAGTAATGAAAAGAGCGTGCCTGATGGTGTTTAATTGTTTTCCCTAGTACGGCTTTGTTTAAAAAATCAACAATCCATGCTTGGATAGCTGTTTGATTGCATGACTTTGTTTTTATGAGTTATTACTTTTTACACAAAGCCCGCTAGTACTACATGTTGGCGCCGCACTGGGGGCAGGCCTTTCCTTCCTCGTTTGGCGCAAAATACGTAGAGGAGCTGCACGCCTTGCAGGTGGCCAGCTCAAGCGTGTTCCACAGCCGGTAGTATCGCGTATTAAAGTTCTGGGCTATCGGCCTTAGCATGCCGGACTTTTCCATTTCCAAGAGCACGTCCTCAAAGTCAAGCACATCATCCAGTTGCTTGTACTTGTCAATCTGGTTCAGATACCCAAGTATTTCGTCGTTTGAGAATCTGGTATCGGCGTCATTGAAATTGTCAAATATTATCTTGCGGATATCGTGGCTGCTTACCTTGGGCATTTACAGACCCTTTGAGTCTTCCTGCAGCTTTTTGGCAGAAGCAGGGTCCCTGTCCGCGTAGTACTTTACCATGCCAAGCTTTAGCACCTTGAGCGATAAGAGAGCGCACTTGATTCTGGCCGGCCCCAAGTTCATGAGGCCAATATTTTCCAGAATGTCGTCCTTGCTCAGGTCCTTGACGGACGTCAATGGCTTGCCTTGCACCATCTCTGTAAGCATTGAGGCGCTTGCCTGGCTGATGGCGCAGCCCCTGCCCTCGAACCTGATATCTTTGATCCTGTCCCCGTCCACCTTGAGGTGTATGTCGATCTCGTCGCCGCATAGCGGGTTGCTGTCATGTATGCTCACATCGGCGTCTGGCAGCTTGCCCTTGTTCCTCGGGTTGCGGTAGTGGTCAAGGATTATTTCACGGTAAATGTCGTCACTCAAATCTTGAATAGCCTCCTTGCTTCATCGAGCGCGCCAATGAAAGTGTCGATCTCTTCTTTTGTATTGTAGATATAAAAACTTGCCCTAGAAGTCGCTGATACGTCCAGCCTCTCCATGAGCACCTGCGCGCAGTGGTGACCGGACCTGATTGCGACTCCATGGTCGTTCATTATCGTCGCAAGGTCGTGCGGGTGAATGTCGCCAATGTTGAACGATACCACGCCGCCTCTATCGTTTGTGTTGCGGGGCCCATAGAGCGTCACGCCTTTTACCCCAGAGATCCTGTCAATCGCGTATTTGGTAAGCTCGATTTCGTGCTCCCTGACCCTGTCCATTCCTAGGTTGTTCAGGTAGTCGATCGCGGCCGCAAAGCCAATTACGTCAGCGATGTTTGGTGTTCCGCCCTCGAACTTGTACGGGAGGTCGTTGTACCTCGTCTCGTACTTGTGGACTTCCTTTATCATGTCGCCTCCGCCCATGAATGGAGGCATCTTCTCAAGGATCTCCTTCTTGACATAAAGTACACCTACCCCTGTCGGGCCCAGCATCTTGTGAGCAGAAAATGCCATAAAGTCGCAGTCCATCTTTTGGACATCCACTGTCATATGCGGGACTGACTGCGCCCCGTCGATAAGGACAGGTATCCCTTTTTCATGAGACATCTTGATAATATCTTTTACCGGTACGATCGTGCCAAGCACGTTTGACATGTGCGTCACCGACACCAGCTTGACCTTGTTGCTGTCAAGGTGGCTCTTGTATTCGTGCATCTTTAGGTAGCCGTTGTCGTCGACCCCAATGTACTCTAACTTGGCTCCTTTTTCTGAAGTCAGGATCTGCCAAGGCACGATGTTGCTGTGGTGCTCTATTTCCGTGATGACGATCTTGTCGTCCTTTTTCACGTTTGCCCGGCCCCATGAGTAGGCGACAAGGTTGAGCGCCTCGGTAGCGTTGCGGGTGAAAATGATCTCCTCCGTCGACTTGGCGTTGATGAATTTCGCTACCTTTTCCCTCGTCTTTTCAAAAGCAAGCGTGGCCTCTTCTGCAAGCTGGTGCACTGCGCGGTGGATGTTAGAGTTGTAGTTCATGTAGTAGTCGTGGATAGCGTCAATGACTGTAAGGGGCTTTTGAGTGGTCGCGGCATTGTCAAGGTAGACAAGGGGCTTGCCTCCGCTCACCTTGCGGTTGAGGATCGGGAAATCCGCTCTTATTTTCTCGATGTTAAGAGCACTCTTTTGCATAATCTATGGCTATCCTAACTGAATGTAAATTGCGTTATCCTGTATTTTAACCTTGTAAGTTTTAAGCGGCTCTTCTGCAGGCAGGTTCTGTGGGACGCCGCTGTCCAGTTTGAACGCAGACAGGTGTAACGGGCAGGTAACAGTTTTTTCTTCCTCGTTCATGACGCCCATCGACAGGTCTGCATAGGCGTGCGTGCATATCCTGTCGGTGGCAAACACCTTGCCACCGGCCCTTGCCAGTAGGATCTTTTTGTCGCCGTGATCAAAGTCAAGCATGTCGCCGTTCTTGAGCGCCTTGTCATCACATACCTTGATCCATTTTTCTCCTTCTTCTGGCATGGCCTATGCTACCTGTACTTGTAGTGCTTTTCGAAAATATCCTGCGTTTCGCGGTAGCGCGACTTTTCAACTTCCAGAATCTGCTCCATAGCCTCGTCGGTCCTGAGCATCAGCTGCCTGCCCTGCCACTTGTTCTCGATAAGGTAGTTGACCCACGCCCTAATGGTCGGACCCATCTTGCGCGACAGCGGCTCGAGAAAGCCCGACACGATCTCGCGCTTGGCGCCTTCCCTGCTCAGGCCCCTCGTCATTAGGTAGTAAATCTGGTTCTCGTCTATCTGGGCGACTGATGCTGAGTGCGTCGCCTTGACCTCGTTAGTTTCAATTTCAAGGCCTGGTATCGAGTCGGATTTTGCGCCCCTATCAAGCAGAATTGCATGACCTGCCAAGTACGACTCGGTGCCCTTGCCTTCCTTGCCTATCTTGATCATACCCTTGAAGAGCGACTTTGAAGTGTCCTTGAGCACCGACTTGACAAGCACCCTTCCTCGCGAGTGCTGCCCATGGTGTATGAGGTTTGACATCACGTCAAACGACTGGTTGCCCACCCCGAAAATGATCTCGACATCTTCTGCGGATGCGCCAGGGCCCTTCATCACGCTATCTGTCTTGTAGCGTGACAGGAGCGATCCGAACATGCCAATGTACCAGGACATCTTGCCGTCCCTTTCAACAAACGCCTTTCTGTTTGACACGTTGACGGTATCGGCACCCATCGCCTGCAGGGTAACCATTTCAAGATGCGCGTTTGGGCTCACATGCGTTTCTACCAACTCGAAATATCCCTGCTGGACGTCCTGCCTGCCCGACGAGCCGGGTGCATAGAGTTCCTGCACCACGGTTGCCTTAGAGCCAGTGTCTGCGACTACAATGTTCCTTGATACAAGAGAAGTGCCGTCGTCTGCAAGCGAAGTGATAACTCTTATCGGATCTTCAAGAACCACGTTTCTTGGGATGTAAATGAATATGCCTGACTGGAAGGCTGACGCTTCAAGTGCCAAGAACTTGTCCTCCAGATAGTTGAGCGGGTTTGCTTCCATGCGCGATTTGATCAGGTCGCCATGCTTTGACAGGGCTTCTTTTATGCCTGACACTATAACGTCCTGCTTGGCGACGCTGTCGCGGACAAACACTCTGTGTATCTTCTGTCCCACCTGGAGCACGCCCGTCTCCTGCTCTAGCTCCTTCAGCCTGTCTGTGAGGTCCTTACCAAGCGCAGATTGCTGCCTCGTTTGTGCAGCAAAGTGCACGCTTGCAGGCTTGATCTTATTGACGTCCGAATACTTTGAATAGAGCGGCGACACCTCGGCCGGCAGCGACTCGTACTGCGAGAACGCCTGCCTTCGCATGGCTGCCAGCCAGCCGGGATCTTTGTCCGCTAGCGAATCGATGTACCCGTTGCTGATTGAGGATAGGGCAGTAGTGGTCATCATTATTGGATCACTGGAAAAGTTGCGAGGGCTGGCTTAACCGACCGAGCCTTCCATTTCGAGCTTGACCAGCCTGTTGAGCTCGACTGCATACTCCATCGGAAGCTCTTTTGTGAACGGCTCCATGAACCCGCCCACTATCATTGACAGCGCATCAGACTCTGAGTATCCTCTGGTCATCAGGTAGAATATCTGGTCTTCTCCTATCTTGCCCACCGTCGCTTCATGGGTGATTGTCGCGTCGTCCTCATTGACCTCGATGTATGGGTACGTGTCTGTCCTAGAGTGCTCGTCCAGCAGCAGAGCATCGCACCTGACGTTTGACTTGACAGCCGTCGCGCCTTTTGCCACATGCAGTAGGCCCCTATACGTCGTCCTGCCAGAGTCCTTGCTCACGGACTTGCTCGTGATCCTTGAAGTGGTGTTTGGCGCAAGGTGCACTGCCTTTGCTCCTGCGTCTTGGTGCTGGTCCTTGCCCGCAAATGCGACTGACACGACTTCGGCGTGCGCGCCCTTGCCAAGCATGTAGACGCCCGGATACTTCATTGTCAGCTTGCTTCCGAGGTTACCGTCGATCCACTCGACTCGAGCGTTTTCATAAGCATAAGCCCTCTTTGTGACAAGGTTGTAGACGTCCTTGCTCCAGTTCTGGATTGTCGTGTACCTGATCTTGGCGCCCTTCTTGGCGATCAGTTCAACGACTGCAGAGTGGAGTGACTCTGTTGTATAGACTGGCGCGGTGCAGCCTTCGATATAGTGTACTTCGGCGCCTTCGTCTGCGATGATAAGCGTCCTTTCAAACTGGCCAATGTTCTCCGCATTTATTCTAAAGTAAGCCTGCAGCGGCAGCTCGACCTTGACGTTTGGTGGGACGTAAATGAACGAGCCACCAGACCACACTGCGCTGTTGAGCGCTGCAAACTTGTTGTCCTCCGGCGGGATCACCTTGCCAAAGTGCTTTTTGACGATCTCGGGATACTCCTTGACCGCCGTGTCGGTGTCGACGAAAATTACGCCCTGCTTTTGCAGGTCTTCTCTCAAATTGTGATAGACGACTTCTGACTCGTATTGAGCGCCAACGCCTGCAAGGAACTTACGCTCTGCTTCTGGTATGCCGAGCTTTTCAAAGGTGTTCCTCACCGACTCTGGGACGTCCTCCCAGCTCTTGCTGCTCTTCTCTGAAGCCTTGGCATAGTAGTAGATGTTTTGAAAGTCGATCTTGCTCAGGTCGCCTCCCCAGTTTGGCATAGGCTTGCTCATGAAGACCTCGTACGATCTCAGCCTGAAATCCCTCATCCAGTCCGGCTCGCCTTTCAGCCTGCTGATCTCTTCGACCGTGCCCCTAGAGAGCCCCTTCTTGCTGAGGTATATGTATAGCTCTGTAGAATCCTTAAAGTCATACTTGCTATAATCCATGTTCAGGTCTTCTTTTGCAGTCATACGCTTGGTATAACGCTGTTATGTTTTATATATATTTTGCATTTTGCGAGCACGCCTCAGAGAATTTGTACAAGCTAACCCCGGAAATCTGCAAAGTCAATCCTTGTGGGCGTTGTTATTTTTCATCTCTAGCGCTCCTTTCCGGACCATAGCCTGTGCGTCTGGCGACAGATCATCCATCTTTAGCTCGCCAGCCTTGAGTTTTTCAATGACCTCCTTGACAGACAGGCTGCTGTTATTACTAGCAGCGGCAACCTGAAGGTCGAGCACGCTCTGGCCGGCCTTTTCTCCCAAGACCCACAGTAGCTCTTCGACCCTGCTGCGGTTGGCTGCAAGGCGCTCGGAGTATTCCTTGAATGCGGCTTCGTTGTGGTCGCGGATGGCCTTGGCCAGCATCTTGGCGATAGAGCTTGACTGGCCTTCCAGCAGGTCTATCCTGAGCCTAATGTCCTTCTCGGCGCGCAAATTACTACCTTCCATTGCAACAGCTAGGGTTATGAACTACTATCGGACTTGTCCGATAGCCTCTTCTTCTTCCTGCTTCACAGACTCATGTTGAATCTCTACAGGCGTAACTTCCCGGCGTTCCACCGGTAGTAGTAACAGCAACATGATCAGCGATTCTAACCCTCGTTGGAGGATGTTGATTGTAGCGTTGTATTCTCTGTCAAGCACAGCTCTGCATTTTGTACAAACATGCGTACGTACTACAAGTGACTTTGGTACTGGATGGCCGCACCTTGAGCAGTCAACCGAGGAATATGCTGGCTCTACTTCAACAACGCGGTTGGCCTTGTACTGCAGCATATTTTTAAAAGCAGACCAGCTTGCGTCCAGGATTTTGCGTGCAAGCCGGTGGTTCCTTGTGAGGTTGGCTACTTTCAGGCCTTCCAGGAATATCAGGTCGTAGCGGCTGGCATAGTACGCTGATAGCTTGTGTAGAAAGTCACGGCGCTTGTTATGGATGCGTTCGTACAATCTGGCAAGCATGTGTCTTGCTTTCTCCCGGTTGCTGCTGCCTGTCTGCCTTCTAGATACCCTCCTGTGAGCTTTTCTCAATGGCCTGAGCATCTTTGTGAGAAGCTGCGGATTGTCTTCAACGTGGTTGTCGGAGTCATGGCAGAACTTGGTAATTCCAACATCTATACCCACAGGCTTTCTATACTTGATTAAGGTTGAGTACATCCTGCGCAGTAGCTGGCATGCCGCAACTGCGTACCATTTTGAATTCTTCCTGCATATTGTAACCTGCTTGACGTTTACCGGCTTTCTATGGAGTACAATCCTTATGCTGCCTATCTTTGACAGGTAGAGCTTTCCATCTTCTTCAATTTTAAAGCCAGACTGGTTGTATGTAAATGCGTTGAAGTCTTCATTCTTTCTGTACGAAAGAAGCTTGTCTTTGGAAGCCTTTCTAGCTGCTGCAACCTGATGTGTTACCATCTGAAGCATCTTGGAATGGTAGTATTTGCGAAGCCAAGGGTGCTGCTCTTTCAACTCAACTAGAGTAAACTGCATATCCTCTTTTGACATATTCTTGTCGAAGAAGTAGTTGTACACCCACCTGCAGCCATCGAGAGTCTGCTCCAGTACAAGCTCCTGTTCTTTCGTTGGATATAGGCGGAACTTGTAGTTGAGCATGTATGTATGTATGCTTCTATTTCACCGGTACCACCTAAAATATGTTACAGCGATTCATCCACGGACTATCTATGACCGGTGGACTTCTCGCCACGTTTCTTTAAAGATATAACGGCGATTCATCCACCGGACTTGTCCGATAGTAGTTCACTCATTTCTTCTCTTGGTCGACCAGAAGGTCCCGCCAGACGCCTTCCACTTTTTGTAGTCGCGCAGTATCGTGATGTGGTCAAACGCGAACTGCTGCCTTTCAATGTCTGCAAGCTCGACCCATTCGATGCCCTCGGCGTCGTCGCCTGCCTTGCCAGAGCCACCTATGATTATCCCGACAAAGACCACGCTCATTATGTGCTTGCGGGGATCGCGTCTTGGGTCTGAATAGACTCCAAGGATGTCGATCGGCTCAACTTCAAGCGACGTCTCCTCCATAGCCTCCCGCTTCATGGCGTCCTCGGCAGTCTCGCCTTCGTTGACAAAGCCGCCGGGCAGGGCTAGCTGTCCCTTGAATGGGTCCTTCTTGCGTCTTATCATCAAAACCTTGGAACCCTGTTGAAGTATGATATCTACAGTCGGGGTCGGGTTGCTATATCTCACAGCCTGATATCAGTAGTGGTATGGTATTAATGGTTCTAATGCTTGCAAAAATTACAATATCAATGTCGATATTCATAACAAGCTCTTTGAAAAATGAAAATGTAACTAAAATTACCATAGTATTTCTGAAATGTGCTAAATTCTTATTAATATGTACCGCCATTAATTATGACATATGTCTGCTGCCATCTTTTTGGAGGCGGAAGAATCTCCTGCACCGCTTACAATTTGCCCAAGGTGCGGGAGGCAGGTAAGGATAGACGGGCACTGCGACTGCGAAGCGATATTTTTCGCAGCCTACAGGCGCAGATGAACAGATGCAGATATACGTACGGGCATTTTTCTAGTTTACACTAGGTAGCTGTGCAGCGTGGTCTGGCCAAGGTGCGACCTGTCTATCCTGCGCGGGCCCATATAATCTGGAAATCCACACTCCATCCCGTAGCTCTTGATTCTATCCTCTAGGCTGCCAATGATCTTTTCCGCATACCGCCTGTTGGCCGCGACATAGTTGGCATCAAGCGGCTCTTCAAAATTGTATATCTGCTTGTACTTTTCGATACCATCAGGGATTTCAAGCAGCCGCAGGACGAGCTTCATGCGCTCCCAGATATCCGTCCTAAGGCGCATCAGCGCACCAAAGACGTAGCGCAGGCCGGCCTCTTTGCAGCTCCTGACCACTGCCTCAAGATCCTCGTCGCTGTCCGTGACAAGCGGGATTATGGGGTCAACGTAGACCCCGCAGCATACCCCGGCATCGGTGAACTTTTTCATGACCTGAAACATCTTGCTTGCAGGTGGAGTCCCGGGCTCGACCACCCGCCTTATCTTTTCATTGCAGGTGGTGATCGACCAAATGATAAAGCAGTTGTCCCTGTACTGCCGGTGGAGCTCCAAGTCGCGCTCGATTATCACAGACTTTGTAAATACAATGTAGGGCACGTTGTATTTCTGGAGTACCTTCACGCACCTTCTTGTAAGCCCGTAGCGGAGCTCTGCCGGCTGGTATGCGTCGGTTGCAGAGGCCACCATTACCGGCTCTATTGTGTCTGACTTCCACTCTGCAAGCTGCCTATCAAGCACCTCTGAGGCGTTGCTCTTGGCGTAGATCTTGTCGTAAAACTCGGGCGACCATTCATACGTGGCGTAGCAGTAGGCGCAGCGGTGGCCGCAGCCCTGGTACGGGTTTATTGCAAGGCCGTTGTAGCTCTTCACCGTAAATGGGTGGATAATAGACTTGCTCTTTTTTTCTTCAAGCGTAGCCGCTCCGCTGTACCAAAGATCTGACATGTTGACGCATGTCAGTGGCATGCCTAATAAAGCAGGGAGCACCGGCAGGGGAGGGGGTGCCTTCCAAAGTATAGTTTTTTATTGTCGCCTGCATTGGGAGCACCTATGATGAAAGTAGGAGTGGTGGGTCTCGGGCTGATGGGTTCTGGTATTGCGACCCGTCTGGCCAGCACAGGTCACTTGATGTCGGTGTACAACCGCTCAAGCGAAAAGGCAAGGCGCTTTTCAAAAAGCGCCAGTATAGCGTCCAGCCCAAAAGAGCTTGCGGACAATTGCGATCTTGTCATAACCGTCGTTACCGACTTTGATGCTGTCAAAGACGTTCTCCTTGGCAAGGGCGGCGTGATTGAATCGACCAACCGCGATCTGATAGTAGCAGACGCAAGCACGATCTCGCCCATGCAGTCTGAGCACTGTGCCAGAGAGCTGCGCAGGGCAGGGATAGAGATGCTTGGCATGCCTGTTATGGGAGGGCCGGCGGCCGCGGAGGCAGGCGATCTCGTGCCGATGGTAGCAGGCCGCAGACAGGCGTTTGAAAAAGCCAAGACGGTTATTGAAAAGTTGGGCAAGACCTTTTACATTGGCGAAAGGGACGGGTCTGCTAACGCTATCAAGCTGGCGCTCAACCTGAACATCGCGCTGATTGCAAGCGCTGTGTCAGAGGGGATAACACTTGCCAAGGGTTCCGGCATTGACCCGGCGATATTTGTCCAGATACTGAACTCGACCTACTTCAAGACTGGCCTTTCTGAAAAGAAGGGACCCAAGATGGTAAAGAACGACTTTACCCCTTCATTCCACCTCAAGAATATGCTAAAGGACTTGGAGCTTGCCACCGGCACCGCGCAGGCCGCCGGCATCACGCTCCCCCAGACTGCGCTTGCGCAGCAGATCTTTAGGGCGGCAAACAACAGCGGCTTTTCCGAGCAGGACTACACTTCTATCTGCGCGTTTCTGGCAAAGATAAACGGGATGGAGAAATGAAGCTTGATAAGCTAAAGGACATCAAGGCAGACGAGTTCATGGTGTTTGCCTCGCTCCCGGACATGGGCAGGGTCGGCGGGCTGGTCTCGTCGTTCCTGTCACAGCACCTAAAGGCAGAGCAGGTAGCAGAGATAACATCAAGCGACAAGCCGTGGGTTTCATATACTGACGGCGTGGTGAAAAGCGCAAGCGACGCTTACAAGATATTCTATGACAAGCGTCACAAGCTGCTGATATTCACCGGCGAGTCGCAGCCGCAGGACCCTGCCGAGCTCCACAGGCTCTGCAACATGCTCCTTGACTATGTCCAGTCGATAGGAGGCAAGGTAACAAGGCTCTACGGCGCCGGCGGCTACCTGCGCGAGCAGGTAACAGGCGCGCCCCGGGTCTGTGGGGTGGTGAACAGGCCGGAGCTAAAGAGGGTTCTTGCAAAGGCAGGCATCGATTTTGTCGGAAACGAGATAACGAGCATAACTTGGTTCAATGGCCTGATCCTCGGGCTTGCAGCAGAAAGGGGCATCGACGCGATCGGGCTGTTTGGTGAGATAGCGGAGACGACCGTTCCCCAGCCGCTTGCCGCAAAGACCATAATCTCGGCTTTTTCGAAGCTGGAGGACATACCGATAGACACCAAGCCGCTTGACAGGCAGTACGAGTCGATTCTTGAAGAGATCCAGAAAACGAAAGGGTCGTCGAAATTCGGGCCTGGCATAGGCTAGATACCATCCACCGCCATCAAGCAGACTATAATAGTCAAGCCAGCCACATACTTGATGATGCTTGCCAAGAAACAACCGACAACAAGATTTGCATTTATACTTGCAATCCTTGCAGCCATCTTTTTTGTAATCGGACTGCCATACCTGTCACATGGTGAAGATTATAGAAACGCGTTGATTGGCGGCATATTATCACTGGTTCTCATTTTCACCGCTTTTGCTTTGACAATAAGAAGGGGTTCGGGCATTGTTGGTTTTATAATGATCATTATAGGCGCTTTCTATGTATATTACAGCCATCAATCCTTCAGGCTTTTGCTCAACAGCATAGCAAATACTGCCACCAATGATGGCACTAGTTCTTTAGCAACACTGCTGTCCAATGTTTCTGGAATGGTAGACTATCTATTTGCTACCGTAATAGTAGGAACCATGATGGTTGCCCTTGGTACAATGACTATTGTAAGGTACTTTAGAAGAACATATCTGAGCGAACCGGTGGCCTACGCGAATACCGGCCGCGCGCAATAATATTAGCACTGAGCTTTTATTCAATCCCTGCGCATTTCCGTAATATCTCAAACTTTGCATCCTTGAGTATTTTTATAACTGCATCAGGATGCATTTCTTTTTCCTTAATCGGCAGCTCTAACACCTGCTTCTGCTTTCTTTGCAATCTCCTTTGATATTTCATTATACTTTGTAAAACTTCTGATAATCTATCGTGATCTGTTTTTTGCTTATCTCCCGCCTTTCGTGATAGCTTGTTTTGAAATTCGTCAGATTCCATGATGTCATCGCAGTAAAGCGAGAATTTGGAACCTAGGACAATAGTATCCCCACTCTCCTTTTGCAGGAATTCACTTGTCTGCAAATAGATTTGTGCTTCCTTCTCTATGAGACTGAATTCAGTTTGGGCTGTCACTATTGCTGCCGTATTGTCATCAGAGTATCTCTCAGTCTTTGATTGTATTATGGAACTAGAACATTATCGCCTTCTGTGATAGGTATTCCTTCTAAAGCATCAGCTATATACCGCTCATCAATCGGCGATATTGCTTCTACAGGTCTAATTATAGCACTTTCTGCCAGTCTGCCTGTAGCTTTGCTTACCAGAATTGTATCTCCTATGATAACACCCAGATTGTTTCTGATCATGCTATCCATTCGGATCACAGTTTTGACTTGAGATGTTCATCACCCGCGCGAGAGAGGAAGGCATCTTGCGTATATCACCCGCTTTGCTCTTAATCGAATTAATATCACCTTCAACGACACCAAGCCTTTTCATAACTTCTTTATCTATTCTAGCTCTGCCAAACCCAATATTCTCTTCCATTACTTTCAGGGAAATTGTCTGAAGAAATTCATCGGTGCTCGTCAGTTGTCAAGCTTGCAAACGCATGCTTTGCTAATATGCATATAATTTGATTATGAAGCTAGAAAGGCAAAGATGCTTTCAGATAGCTATCCATGAATAATCTAAAGTATTTTGACAGATTGTTATTCTGAAATAACTCGCAGCCAGCATTAAATTCTATATCGGTTAAGCTGAGACACAGAGAGAACGCAGACGCAAGAAGTGTCAAAGTCGGTAGTGGGATACCGCGAGATATTGGTGCCCCATGATGGCTCGAGACTTCAGATAGGGCATTGGGACATGCCGTATATATTGCAAAAGCATTAGGGGCTCAATTGACGCTCATGAACGTTATTGAAACAGAGCTAGTACTTCCAAGTTTTGCATTGGCATTCTTAGGCAAGGGCGGTAGTGATGACACCACGGCGACAACGCGGGAGGAGGCAAAAAACAGGATAAGGGATACGATAGAAGAAGGCGTGAAACAAATGCTTGAATAGAGGGTTCAGGCTTGCAGGGACATACTGGAAAAAGGAGAAGACTATAAGATGATGGTGGTATCTTATGAAATCAGGGCAGGCAAGCCCGCTGAGGAAATAATCAAGGCGTCTGAAGAGAACAGATATGATTTGATAGTGATGGGCAGCAGCAAGATAGTTTCACCGGTGCGCATTCTGGGAAGCACTTCAAGACGTGTGCTAGACAACACGAGAAAAAGCCCGTTCTGCTAATACATGAATAAAGTCACTGCCACCAGTCTAGATGCAGCTTTTCATTATTTTTCAAACTGGTAATAATAATGTATCATAAGCATGGTTATTCAAAAAATGTGCAAGAGTACCTTTGAGATAATTTATCATATTTTCGATCAATACGTTACAGCTCTAATATGGTCTCATAATGATTAAGAACATTGCATAATCGTAGTGCTCGATGAACATTCTAAAGAAATCAGTATGGTTATTGGTACCCGCAGCAATAGCCTTAGCAGTACTGGCGACCTTTGGAACATTTAGTCCAATTGCGGCACAGACAACAACATCAGAAAGGGCCAACAACACACCTACAGCGTCAACTGGAAACGCTAGCGGAGGAATGATTGACTGTGAAAACATAGCATCCCAGCTGGGTGGAGTGGTACTTCCAAACCCCACTGACGTATGTGACGTTGCAGTCCCAATGAGAGGATTGGAAGTAACCGACAATGCAACAGGAGCAAACATTAGCAATCTGCTCGTAATTAACCCGATATTCGAGTTCACACCAGTTTCGGGTACAAACACCAGCGGCACTGGCAATAGCACCGAAGATGGTGCCACAAGCAACCAGACTACGACAACAACAACTGGAACAAGTCAGCGGCAGGAGGGCAATGCAACAACTAGTGCAGCAGGCCAAGGTATAGTTTACGGATTTGCAGAAATCGGCGGGCCGGAAGATCAGATTCCATCGTTAATGAGAATTCTATCAAACTCTACTTGGAATGTAGTCGCGGTGCACAACCATGTCACAATGGAGTCGCCAAAAATGATGTTCGTACATGCTGTAGGAGTATCTGACATCGATACCCTTACCAGCGAGGCAAAGTCAATCCTTGACGGCATGGCCGCTCGGCAACGGACTACTACTGCCGGAGAAACGACCAGATCGGAAATGAGAGGAGAATCAAACCAGACCTTATCGTCTTGACTTCCGTCCAGCCAAGACCCCAGATTCGGCAATCTGACAACAACGGGAGGAAAAAATACACAGAGAAGCATGGTTTTCCCTCCCAAATCTTTTTTGCCAAAAGCCAGTGCCAGTACGTTATTCATTCCAGCACATACCACAAATGCAATAAAATACTATTCCATTGAGCCTTTGGCTAAGCAATATTATCATTCTCTAATTAGCGGTGTGCAATGCGGCGGAAGGTTATTCCAAATGACAGACAAATAATCCCAAACGTGGACAGCGGGGATACCAAAAGTAATAACAAAAAGCTGAAGATGGCGCTAGGATCGGGCCAGCCGCAACAGCTGGATAACAGATTCAGGGAAAGAGGGAACAGACCTGTAAGTGTAACCATAAACGTTCCTACGGAAATGAGTATGAACCCAATAGCCTTGTTTCCGCTGGAATTTTTCTGATTCTGTACGTTGCTTTCAGCCAAGGCGGCATGATAGGCTAGAGGATGTTTCTCGACAAGTTCAGGCATAGCAAACCCTAGTTTTTCTGCTACCTTATCTCGTCCCTTGAGTCCCACGTATGCTATTATCAGCCCTGTTGCCGAGAAAAAACATCCCATGGTTGTTAACGGGTTTAATGATTGAGCAGTGGCATCATAAAGAATAATGTAAGTACCATGCAGCATGAGCACGACTCCAAGATAGATCAACAGCTTTTCGCCCGAGATCATCTTGGATCTCTCCTGCTGCGCAACACAAATACTATTTCTTCCCTATCTGCAAGTCCTGCGAGCCTTATTGCACACAATTGATGATTGCTTTTAAGCCTTTGGCTACTGGTCAATGCCTTCGCTATTGAGGTGCCCGTTATCGCAATACCATGTCCCTTTTACATTGCTAAAACCATCAAAGGTCAGCTCATCTTTTTGGACATCGAATTTTTCCTTCTTTATCCCACAGATGCGGCACCGCAATTCTGGAGCAGATGGAATGGGCGACCATATTACCATTTCAATATTCAATCATTCTTGGAACATAGATACTTTTGTGCTTTAGGTTACACAAATTCAACCTAGAACTAAATCTTTGATAATACAAATGACCACTGTCATCTAATGTTAACTAGCCATAGCTTTGCGATAAGCTAAGGATGGAATAATTTTTTCTGGACTAAAACGCGTGCACATATGTATCTCGATATGCTCCACTGGAAACACACACCAGTCAGTGTATTGTCGCGCCCAGCGGTGCATCCTCTGTTATTGTCAAAAAGACTGGCTTGCCTTCCGGCCCATCAGCCGCCAGGAGCATGCCCCTTGAGATGATGCTGCCTATCTTTTTTGGCTCAAGGTTTGTGCATACCACGACCATCCTGCCGACAAACTCCTCCGGCTTGTAGTGCAGTGCGCCCCCGACCGCAAGCTCCCTCTGCTCGCTTCCAAGGTCGATCGTCGCCTTGAAGACCTTCTTCATCCCCTGCATGCTCTCCGCATGGATCACCTTGCCTATCTTCAGGTGCACCTTTGAAAACTCTTCAAACGTGATAAACTGTTCTGACGCTGACTCACTCATACATATACACACAGTCCAAGGGAGGGCGTGCCATTAAAATTGGTTACGTCAATCCGTTTGAAGCGCCGGTGATGATTTTACTGACTGTGTACAAGAATACGGAAAAAATCCCTACGGTCTTTCTTGCTTGATCCTATCGAACGGCTTCATTGCTGCCGGTAGGCTGTCAAGAAGGTCGGTAGCGACGATGTGCAGACCCGACCGCTTGAAGGCAATGCTGCCTGCGACGCCGTTGAGATACACTGCTGCAATCGCCGCGTCAAACGGTTTCATGCCCTTGGCAAGTAGCCCCGCCGCCAAGCCAGACAGCACGTCGCCCGTCCCGCCCACAGTCATTGCCGGCGTCGACCTCCTTATTGTCGCAACTTTGTCGCCGTCTGAAATGACGTTGAGCCAACCCTTCAATGCTACTGTGACGCCGTACTCTTTTGCCTGCCTGCGCACATTTGAAGTCATTTCATCCTTGGTCGTTCCAGAGTCGCAGCCAAAAAGCCGCCTGTACTCGCCTGCATGCGGCGTAACAATGCTGCCTGTGTTTGAAATCTCGCCCAGCACCATAGGGATTAGTGCCGAAGCGTCAAGCAGGATCTTTGTCCCAGCTTCTTTCAGTTTTTTGATAAGCGCGACTATTGCTTCTGGCTCTATGCTCATCCCCATGCCTATGGCGGCTGCATCTGTGCGTTTTGGCAGCATGGCAACAAGCCTGTTTGCCGAGCCCACGGTGAGCTTGTCATCTGGGAGTGGAAGTGCGATTATTGCAGGGGAAAACGATCTGACAGCGGTGATTATCGAGCGCGGGACTGCCGTATAGACCAGATCGGCTCCAGAACGCAGAGCAGCCATCGACGCAAGCACTGGCGCGCCGTGATAGAACCTGCTTCCGCCGGCTACAAGCACTATCCCGTTGTCGCCTTTTCTCGATAGAATCGACCGGGGAGGCATCAACTGCCGGACGAGTTTCGGTGTAACTGCAATTGCCGCTGGCAAATATACTTGCTTTAGTACTTGTACATGGGCGAATAAACTTTCCCAATGCCTTGTGAGGCAGGACCTGATATGCTATGTGCAAAATATCCGATGTAGGTAGAAAGATGTTAGCACAAAAACAACAAGCTGATCGTGCTCACACATACATGTCGCAGGATGCAGGGTGGAACGATCTTACGATCCTGTTAAATAGTTCATGACATATTTTATCATAGAATGACAAGTGGTGGGCGGCACCAGAATTCGCCGCCGCGTATTATGATTGTTGATGATGAAAAAGACATTCTTGCGATTCTAAAATCAGGTCTTGAGACAAAGGGGAATTTCGCGGCAGAGACATTCAATAGCGGCGAGGCAGCTCTGCAGGCTTTTGCAAGTCATGCTCCAGATTATTACGATCTCATACTGACTGACATTAGGATGCCCGGGATGAACGGCTTTGAGCTGTACCGGAGAATAAGAGAAAAGCACCCATCGATACCAATCGCGTTTATCACCGCCTTTGAAATAAACGAGGATGAATTTTCCAAGGTCATGCCCTCAATAAAGGTGAAGGACTTTATCAAAAAGCCGATAAGGATTCCTGAACTGATAGAAAAATTGAATGCAATTCTGGCCGCCGTCTAGTTGGGCTCGGCGTGTATCGTCACTATCGACCCGGGATACTTTGCTCGTATCTGCTTCTCGATATCTGAAACACGCTCATGGATCTGCTCTATTGTCATATCGCTATTGAAAGCGCAGGCCACGTCTATTTTCAGGACGTTTCCGGCGGCCCTGTAGGTTGCGACCCTATCGACCTTTTTGACGTCGCTCGCGCCAAGGATTATTTCCCTTATCGAGTCCTGCATTTTGACATCTGCTACGGGCTCGATGCCGCCTATCTCTGGCATCAGAGGCTCCAAGTGCACGGTAATAGTCTCTGCCCCCTTCAGCCGGCCCCTTATCGAGTCTTCGACCGCGTTGGCTATCGAGTGGGCCTCGGTGAGCGTCGCAGAACGATTGACCTGTATGTGGAGCGAGACATCCATAGAATCGGTTTTGCCGATCTTTGACACGAGGATGTTGTGCACGCCCTTTACCCCGCTTACCCCGCTCGCCGCCTTTTCGATCATAGATTCAGGCGGCAGGTCGGCGTTGTTGCCTGTCGTCGGCTCGAAATGCACGGTGATGTTCCTTGGCCTGACATTAAGACCCGAGCCTGCCAGGCTCTTGGCGATATTGCTTTCCACATGTGCGCTGATATCGTGTGCGTTTTCAAAACTTATTTCAGCCGGTAGCGTGATGGTGGCTTCGACAAAAATCTCCTTTCCTACGCGGCGCATCTTGATGTCGTCACTCCCCAGCACGCCTTCGGTGTCGTTTGCAGCCTGCCTTACCTTTGCAACCAGCTTGGGCGATATTACGTCTGTGAGCTCCATCGCATTCTGATACGCAAACCTGCTGCTAAGATATGCAAGAAAGCTTCCAAGTATCATTGCTGCGACAGAATCGCCATGCCCAAAGCCGGCAGTGACGAGCCACAGTCCTGCAAATGCGACGCTGGTTGAAGCAAGGTCGGCAAATGCATGGTAAAAATCGGCATTCAAGGCAGTCGTGCCGGCGGCAGTCTTTTTCATTGCCCTCCCAAGCACTATTATCCTAAAGCCGTCTACTGCCAGAGTGTAAATTACTGCAGCAAAGCCTATCATGCCTGGGTTGACCAATGGGACTGGTCCCGCAAGAGATATCCTGACGGTGGCCTCATAGATGAAAAATATCGCGACCACAAATAGTGCGGTGCCGCCTATAAACCCGCCTATGGTTTCGATCTTGCCATGGCCATAAGTATGGTCGATGTCTCTTGGCTTGAGTGCAAGTGTGGTGGCGATTATCAGGATTGCAGTCACCACCGCGTCAAGCAAGGCGTGGGTGCTGTCTGTTATTAGAGCAAGGCTGTTAGTGAAAATGCCAGCGGTAAACTCGAACACAAAGACAGACGTGATGGCGACAAGCGACAGTCGTAAGGCATTTCTCTTGATGGCTCCAGCATCGGCTGTCTTTAACCGCTCTGCCACTGTTAACAAGATACAAAGTAAAAATTGTTATTTAGGCATTTGTGTTTCCACTAGCTACCAAAATTATAACAAGCTAATTTCAAAAATAAGTGGCGGATCTAATTCAAAGTCGGTAGTTGTACCACTGCTGACAAAATCCTCCGTCTGGCCAGAATGAAAAAGGCATCATCCTGACTATCATAGAAGCCCGCTTTTCGGACATTCGAACTTGTAGAGTTTTGATGGAACTATGTATCTCCAATAAAATGTTATTACCTATTGCGTGTGAGAATACTAGAAAATGTACTGGTTTAAGCAACTGGGCAGATACGCCTTGTTGTCGCTGTCAGTGACACTAATAACAATATCATATTGGCACGAGCACCCAATTCGGTACGAAGTACTTGGATTTTCACCACCTTTCCCTCGACAGGAAATTGGCGATGATATCCGTGATGGTGTTAATGTAAACGGAGTTAAACTTGTGCAGACAAGAGATGAATATGGTGATGCTTTAGACAATTCTACTGATATACAGAGGATCACTTACTTGAGTAACGGAATGAACTTAAATGCAACGCTTTGGTTAGGTGCCAACGTCGGAAATAGTTCCTCTCTAAATGGAATCGATGCCGCAGTCTATGGAATGCTAATTGATGTCGATTCAAATTTGCAAACTGGGAAGGAAGGGGTAGATTACCAAATGGAAATCCAGTGGCATAATGAAACTGAAAATTGGAATAAGGTATTTGTAGAATACTCTTCGCTTGGTCATCTTAGAGTCTTAGATATAGGAAGGAACCACACATCATCTCTTGTCACTGATGTACCGTATGCGATGCTATCACTTGATTTGGATGATATAGGTTTTCCCGATGGATTCAAGATAATGTATTATCAGTACTTGGCAATAACGAGTTTGTGAGCAGCTTTTTAGTCGATTGTTGAAGGGCGTCCCTGGCAACAGCTAAAGCTGCCACCAGAGACGCATGGTTTGTGAGAACCCTGCCAATCCAGTGCGGTACATTTACCCAAGAACCTACCGACAAACATTTTTTGACACATGAGAGAGTACTTGGTAATGCAGTAAACGTACTGCTGCCAGTCTTCAGGCCAGCCGATTTCAGAAAAAGGCGGTATTCAGTAGTCGATATAGCAAATTCTGTGGTCTATGCCTGTACCGGTGGGACATCCATAACACAAGCCTGCTGTACTCTGGCCAGCACCCCGTCCAGGAGGGATGTCCAGTACCACGTGTCCAAGATTGACATTTCGTGGATTCAGTCGGCCGCCAACAGGCTGCTGCAGAAAAGGGTGGCGGAGACCCTGCACAATCGAGCTGTCGACATAGCCATCGACATGACAGACGTTCCCTACCACGGCGAGCCTGAGAATGAGGGGGATGTCAGACGCGGCAGGGCCAGGAGCGGCACGACCCACTTTTTCACGTACGCCAGCGCCTACGTGATGCTCCATGGAAGGAGGTTCACCTTGGCCACCAGGTACATCCGGGAGGGGGAAGCACTGGTTGGAGTAGTCAGGTACCTGCTTGCAGAGGTACAGAAGGCGAGCATCGTGATAAAATGCCTGTTCCTTGACAAGGGGTTCTTTACAGCAGCTGTAATGAGCTACCTCAATTCCATGCGTATCCCGTACATCATAGCCGCTTTTCCAAGAGGCAGGAAAGGCGGCACGTTATCCAGACTGACCCGGAAAAGAAGGGATAGTTTCGTCGTACCGGACTGCGAAATGACAGATTCTGCCACCGGCGAGAAATGCACATTCAGGCTGTATGCCGTTGCCAAATACCGGAAGAAAAGGTACAGGAAGAAACGCGGCGTCCAGTACATGTACTATGCCGCAGGCCTTGTCAATATCCCGGTAGGGCGGATGTTTGACGAGTACCGGAGGAGATTTGGCATAGAATCGTCATACAGGGCGATGGGAAAGAGCAGGGCCAGGACGTCATCCAGGAGTCCAGCACTGCGCTTCCTCTATGTTCTGGCATCGCTTGTTATACAGAATGAGTGGGTGTACATCAAGTGGCAGTACCTCAGCAAGGCGACGCGCGGAAGGTACGGGAGAAGATACGATGCAGAATTTACGTACTTTCATATGCTGCTTTTTCTGCGGCTGGGACTGGAGCAGAAATACGGCGCGGTGTACTCGGTACAGATCAAAAACAGCAGGTCAGTTATAATTGATGGTGGCTAATTGCCAGGTACTGATTATGCCATAGTGGTTTACAACTATTCAAACATGATCATAGACCTTACGAGCTGGATTGATATCCCCCCGGAAAAATTTAGTTTATCTACCCTACCAAATCCGGTGGTATTGCGACAAGGAGAACAGAAGAACATTGGCGTTCAATTGGAGTCTGCTTCAGGATTTATTCCGAAGGTCGTCGATTATCTGCCCATCAACAACTATCCTAACATAGAAATACACTATGATGAAGATTCATCAAATAATAGCAGTAGAATTAATGGCCCGGCACCATTTAAGATTAAAGTTTCTGAAAATGCGCAGATTGGTCAGTATGTTGTGCCTGTAATAACAAACATATCGACAGGCTCGATCTTTCCGTCTAAATTCCTCGAACTTGCTAATTTCAATTTTTCAATACCCGCAGAGGGAAATATTGTACAAGAAGTGAATCTAACAATATCTGTGGTTGAACCATTAACTTTTCAGGAGCAGATCAAGGAGTTCTGGAGTGCGTATGGCGCTATCATAAGTCTAGTAGGAGCAGGATTCGGCGGAGCTCTGGCAACATACGTACTTGACTATTTTAAGAATCGTAAGCTGTCAAAAAAGAGAACAGCAATATGATAAAGTCCAGCGAAAACTATGAACAGGCGACGCCTGAAAGGCATTGTATAATACTAGTATAGATACATCGTGCTATCACTGATTAGAGCCATATACTTATCGTATGACTACGCGACAGTAAGAGTAAGAACAAAAGCACAAATGCATATAACATTTGGTTACTTAATACACGAACAGTGCGACCTAATAACATAATAAGGATTTTGGAAACTGTACTTTCATTTCTTGCGTTGATGCCTATGGTTGCAGGTTTTGTCCCTGCTGATGGCACTACTAATAGTTCTTCTTTGCTTCCACAGGGCAATTCGACCTTTCTCAACGATGGCAAGATAACGAATTCAAGTGCTATCACAATAGAAGATGATGCTAATATGACAATAACATGCTGTCTTCCGTTACTTTTGGCTCCAATCGCTGCATCTGGGAACAATGTCTATGTCGTATGGTGGGATAACAAGACAGAAAATTGGGAGATATTCTTTGCAAGAAGCACTGATAATGGGAGGACATTTGAGCAGCCATTAAATCTAAGCAACAATACAGGGCGTTCAGAGAATGCACAGGTAGTTGCATTGGATGAAAATGTCTATGTAACATGGTGGGATAATACGACTGGCACAAGGGAGGTCTTTTTTAGAGCTAGTGAGGATAACGGAAAGACTTTTGGTCATGCAATTATTTTAGAAAGCACCCGCAGTATGGACTTTACTTCTAACTGAAAGCAAAATTGCCAGAAGAATTGTTACAGACTAGGCTTTGATGTCATTCACAGTTGTCGAAGCCTTAGTCAAATTGGGTTGTTATTAAACAAAGCCGATAATAGTAGTAGTTCAACAATAGTAAAAAGGTGCTTTTTCAAAACTTTAAATCTCAAATCGAATTAAAATGGGTAAAGGCACACCGATCTAGCGCCTCAATTCGTGCTTCCTTGATAGTTAACATTCGCTGTTAACTGTCCCTAATTCAAATCAAGCTGACTTTTTAGATTCTTGTATCTGTTTCTGACGGTCACTTCGGTGACGCCGGCTGCTTCCGCAATGTCTGTCTGAGTCCTGCTTTCGCCGGTGTTAAGGCATGCAAGATACAGCACCGATGCCGCAAGCCCCATCGGGTCCTTGCCAGCAGATATACCGCTCTTGGTGACACCCTTCATTATGTTCATGGCAACGCGCTTTGTTCGCTCGCTCAGGTTAGCTCTGTTTGCCACCCTGACAATGCATTTCATCGGGTCGATCATTGGGATCTTGAGATCGAGCTCCATCACAACGAGCCTGTATATTCTCGCAAGATCCTTGCGCTTGATGTTGCCAATTTCTGCAATATCTTTCAACGTCCTAGACGCGCCGGTTTCCCTGCACGCTATGTAAAGTGCTGCGCCAACCATGGCCGATATTGTTCTTCCCCGGACAAGGCCGCGCTCTTGAGCCTTTCTGTAAATGTATGCAGTTTTTTCGATCACCGCGTCTGAAACGCCAAGCTTGTCCTTGAGCCTGTCAAGCTCAGAGAATGCCTGACGGAGGTTCCTGTCGGTAGGCGAATGAGCCTGTGTACGAAAGTCCCAGGCCCTAAGCCTGCCCATCGTCGAGCGCATCGCAACATCAATTGCGCGTCCGCTGGCGTCCTTGTCTGTTCTACCGATTACCGTAGACAGACCCATGTCGTGGCGGGCCAAAGAGCTTGGTATCCCTGTTCTGCTCCTGTCGTTTGCTTCTTCGCCTGTAAAAGCTCGCCATTCAGGGCGGCTTTCTTGTGCTTTGTCTGACAGCACTAGTCCGCAATTCCTGCAAATGATTTCGCCGGACTCGGGATCTGTGACCGTCTGATCGGATTTACATATACTACACAATATTGCCGTTTGCATTTTTTCTAGAATGAGGTAACATTACTATCGTAATTCAACCTAATAAATAATGCTGATCTGGAAATATTTTTGATATAACGCCATGACGGCTTGGAATTGTATCTATTAGCAAAACTACTATAAATTTATCAATATATTCCTGACCATTCTGGCATTTGTGTACTGCATGAATTTGGCAATTTATCCAAGCAAGGTTTCAGCTATAGCCTTGCTATTAACCGGGCAAGTTGCCCCAGTTGGACTGGTTTTATCAAGATTGAGATCTTTTTGCCATTAAAAAACTTGTTTTCTGCAAGCTCTTTTTTTGCGTCTTCATAGGCCGTGACTATCAGTATTCTTGCCATTGGGTCTTTTTGCAGAATTTTTTCAGCAGCTTGAAGCCCATTCATGTACCCAGGCAGCCTATAGTCCAGAAGGACGAGGTCTGGCTGATATGCTTCATAGTCACGCAGTATCTCGTTAGCAGTGGGCGCGCTAACCTCGATTCTATATCCCCTCCTTTCAAGAAAGTCCCGATAAACCAGCAGGATGTCTTCCTCGTCTTCTATCAGCATTATAGTCTGGACCTTGTCCTGCTGCCTTAACCCCACGATACAAAGTGTCTGTCATCCTATATAACGATCTTTTGTAATTGTAGGCACTCTGTCTGACCCTAATGCTAACTTGGTTTTATAGCAGTAAAAGATGCTCTGGGAGATTCTTGTTGCCTAAGTTGCGGGTTGCAAACTTACCTTGAATGTGAACCATGCAAGTTTCAGCACAATGGGCTTGTCTTCGGTCTCTGGTACTGAAGGAGTGATGATGCTTGGCTGACCACGTAGGAAATCAAGGTTGAGCAGGCCATACCCAAACAAGTCGTCCTTGCCCTTGTCACCCAGATCTTTTGCAGTATACCTCAGTACGTTTCTTATCTCGTCGTTTGTCCATGCGCCATCGCCATCCACCATACCTGTATTGCCCCATGCCTTTTCATCGCTTCCAAATAGCAGAGCTATGGCACCGGTGACAAACGGCGTGGCCATAGATGTGCCGCTCGATAGCCGATACCCTCCACCAATGGCGGCAGACTTGATTCTGGAGCCGGGGGCGACAAGCTCCACTTCGCTTCCAGTCATCGAGAACGATGACAGCTCGTTGTCCTCTGTTACCGAACCGACACCAATCACCTGCTCATAGGCTGCAGGGTATAATACGTTTCCATTTCCATTGCCAACAGCCGCGACAAGCACTAGCCCATACTCGTTGTAAGCAGATTCTACTGCTTTTGCCAGAGCCTTGCTGCCACTATTGCCAGTGATGCTCATTGTAACAATGTCTATGCCGTTTTCTATTGACCAGCCGATCCCTTTGACAAGGCCGCTGAATGAGCCCTTGCCTCTTTCATCTGACACCTTTATTGCATAGATCTCGGCGTCTGGCGCGACTCCAACAATCCCCCTGCCGTCCCTTGCAGCAGCAAGTATGCCTGCAACATGCGTGCCATGCCCATTGTCATCCATTGGGTCATTGTCGTTGTTGATAAAATCATATCCCCCCTTGTAGTTTGGAGCAAGCTCTGGGTGGTTGTAGTCTATGCCAGTGTCAAGGACTGCTATCTTGACACCCCTGCCAGTATAGTTTGACAAATGCGCCGGCTCTGCGCTGATGTCCTTCAGAGCCCACGATTCAGCATATTCAGATGTGCTTGCTTCTTCGGCAATCTCAAACCGCCCATCACTCTCTACAAACTCTATCGCAGGGTTCTGTTCTAGACTGGTTAAAGCACGCTGTGAAACAATTGCATAAAGCATTCCCATGTTTTTGAATTCTTCAAATATTCTACCTCCAGCCGTAACAACTATGGCGGGGTTATACTTGCCATCTGCAAAAGAAACGATTACAGCAGCATTCTGCGAAACATACGTAGTAAAGGAAGGAGCAAGCAGTATTAATGTAATTAGGAAAAATGCAATATAGTACATTCTTCTTAAAGATCATATAGTGTAATCTATCTTAATAATTATCTAGAACAATATTCTAAATAGTTCTGGACAAAACAATGACAATTTCTTAACATTCAGCATATGAATTGCCTATTATCTCATGATTATGCATATAAAATGACGAATTGTCACTGCTTGAAATCAGTGCAAGCTGCAACTGCCTTGTTTTCTAGTAGAATCGTTATGCATTTTATTTAACGTGGCAAATGTGTGGTTCTTTTGACTTGATCATTGTATTCAAGGAAGCGCCGCATCATCTGAGTAAGATGACAACGCAAGATGCCTGCTCATTCAGTGTCATGGGCAAACCGCTTGTGCTTTATAACATTGCCAAGCTTGCATCACGCAAAAGCATCGACGGCGTTTTGTTCCCGGAGGGCTATACTCATGTAGCCAACGTCATATCCGCTAGCTACCCTTCAATGCGGGTTGACGAATACAAAGATAAGGCGTTTATCTCTGCCACAGGCGATCTTCTCGAATTGCCGCTCAACTCCATAATTGTAGAGTCCAGCATGGGCGATTTGGTTGCCGACCAGATGATGTACCCATGGGACCTTTTGAGGATAATGAATAAGGTACTCGAGTCAGAGGTCAAGACGACATTGATATCACCAAACGCTACCATCTGCAGGTCTTCCATAATCAGCGGCCCATGCATAATAGAAGATGGCACTTTTATCGACGACTTTTGCAAGATAAAGGGGCCGATCTACATAGGAAAGAACAGCAAGGTGGGAACCGGAAGCCTCCTTAGAAACTGCATGGTTGGCAGCGAATCAAGCATAGGCTTTAACTGCGAAATAGGAAGGTCATATCTGGCAGGCAAAAATAAGATAGCACATCACAATGTCATTCTTGACAGCATAATAGGAGAAGGCACTTGGATGGGAGGATATGTAGGGACTACTAACGTTCTATTGAACAGCAAGAACGTGAAATACAAGGTTGGCGATCAGCTGATAGACACTGGTCTGCACCACTTTGGCGCGGTAATTGGTACAAATTGCATGATTGGAGCAGGCGTGATAGTACTGCCTGGTCGTTACATCCCTTCAAACTCTGCGATACAAGCCGGTACAATCGTCTCAAAGTAGGTGATCCCCTCTTTTCAAGCGCCCATATTTCTTGCGGACTTTGTCAAGTGCCTCATCAGTTGCCTTGCTATCAACCTCGACTCTGAAGATTTTGCTGCCTTCTATGTACAGCCGAATCCTCGATCCTGCTTTTGCGCCTATCATATCTTTTGGCACATCAAATTTTTTGCCATCATCGGAATAAACGACGGCATAGTTGCCTTCGAACCTGTCTAGACTGGCCTTGACGACTTCCATATCCTTCCACTATTTATCAACACAATCAATGAAATTAAGGAGATGCTTGTAATCAAAAGCGCATATTCAAACTCCGGCACGACAACTATCTTGCCGCTTTCCACAGTTTCCAGAGTATAGTCGCTGCTGCCGTTGGTCGTGAGAACTATTGTTCCATCAATGTCAGTCCGGAATATGTGTTGCACGCCTGCCGCATTTATTCTGTCAAGCGACTCGTCGTGCGGGTGCCCGTAATCGTTGTCAGCACCCGCGTAAATGACGATAACTTCAGGAGACGCGGCTTCGAGGTATTGCGCTGTGTTTGATCCCCTGCTTCCATGGTGGGAAGCCACCAATATGTCGACATCAATATCTTTACTTGATAATCTTGATTCTGTCTCTAGCTCAATGTCACCGGGGAATATCGCTGTAAATTCGCCGTATGTAAGCTTGATTACCACGGAATTGTTGTTAAACTCTTCTTCATTATAAGCTCTGTCTGGCAGCGTTGCTGGTGGATTGAGGACTCGAATATCGATGTTAGGATCAAGCTCTATCGAATCTCCTTCATGGACAGAAACCAACGGTATCTGGTTTGACTCGATCGTCTCTACAAAGTCTAGAAAGGTCTGTGTGGTGTGAACCTGACCTGAATCTATTATTTGGCCAACATCCATTGCGTCAATGACGCCAATCAGACCACCGATGTGATCTGCGTGCGGGTGCGTGGCCACCATGACATCTATCTTGCTGACATTGTGTTCTTGCAGTGCAGACAGCACTGTTTTGTCTTGATCACGTTCACCTCCGTCAATCAGCAGAGTTTTTCCATTTGGAAGTATGATTAGAGTAGAATCACCCTGTCCCACGTCGATAAACACGATTTTCAATGCGCCATCTTCTTCAGTAGCAAAGGCATGTATCGGAAGTAATGCTGTTGCGAGCAATATAGCCACCAATAGCTGCAATTGCCCTGCAATCCAGCAAACAAGTAATAATGTCTTGTGGAGCTAGAGCTGGCTTAGTGTCACCGGTACTTTATTGCTAACATGCGTTTTTTCAACGGATTTTAAAAATTCCTGTATGTTTGCTGTTGGCTTGGACATTATCCTGCCAATTATGTTGACAGGCGAGTAGGGTAGTATCTTGCCCTGCTTGCTTATAGGTGTTAGACCATAGAAAAAGCATAGTGCACTTCCTTCAGGCCAGTACGCGACATCCAGCAAGCTCACCACTGATTTGGCATTCTCCTCTCCTGCTTTAACAGGTGTCTCGTCTGTATAAAGCTCGTCGCCCCACCTATTTACCGTCACCTTTATGGGCAGATTGTTAATTATGGCCCTGACAGTTTTTGGCGACTGCGAATCGTCAAGCTCTATTATGACCTTTTCATGCAGTTCCGAGAACTCTAGCGATACCGCCTTTCTCATCCTTACAGATAAAATGTGAGTGGAGGTTTTTCTATGTTGTTCCTTCTGCCGTGGCTGCTGCCACTTTGGCGACCTGTTGCACACTTTTTTGAAACGGCATAGAATAGTCAGGCAAGCCCAGAGCCACGGTCTTGTCCTTGTGTATCGCATACATCCTGCCGTCGTATGTGCACTTTATTATCGGGAGAACCTTCATGTCCGCGACAATGTCTGCAACCTTATAGTACTCTAGCAGCTTGCGGCTTTCATAAACAGTTTTATTTTTTCGCCGGAACCTCTTTTTGCTCATGAACTTGAATGCAAGTATGATGTGCCTCTTTGGGTAGATGCTAAACATGTTGCGGACGATCAGGCAGCGCTCTATCTGATCCTGCGGCACATAAAGTATGTCGCTTGTCCCTGACTTGGCTTCAATGATCAATAGTATGCCGCTGGTATTGTTGACTGCGACAATGTCGGGCAGACCAGTGCTTGAGCCTCCAAGGCGCCGGGCGTGCCAAACCCCATTGTTCAGCCTCTGTACAAGCGTATGTTCATAGCTGTAACCTCTGCTGCGACGAAGGTTTCCCAATCAGCTAGCGTTAAACATTTCATATCTTTAAAGCTTGTCAGGAGCAAGTATTTTTATTTATAGTAACATGGTGAGAAGACCACCGGACACAAGTCCAGTGGATGAATCGCCATCATATTTTTTAAGTAGCACTTACGAAACAGATATGTACCATCATCAATCATATGCTCAACTACAAGTTCCGCCTATATCCAACGAAAGAGCAAGAGCTCGTGTTAGATCAAACCCTTGACGGCTGCAGGTGGATATACAACTACTTTCTTTCAATCCCGCCAATGTCAGAATATGATATGAACTATGCCTTGACCGAATTAAAAGAGCAGCATCCATGGCTTCGCAAATACTACCATTCCAAGATGCTTCAGATGGTAGCAAAGCAGGTTGCAGCAGCTAGAAAGGCTGCCAAAGGCAGGCGGTCATACCGGAAACATGATGATTTCAACTCATTTACCTACAGCCAGTCCGGCTTTAGACTTGAGAACAACAACAGGCTGTCGCTCTCCAAGATAGGCAGCATAAGAATTGTACTCCATAGAAAGCCGGTAAACGTCAAGCAGGTTACAATATGCAGGAAGAATTCAAAATGGTACGCAGTTGCGGCATGCCAGCTACTGCGCAGGATGTACTCAACCTTAATCAAGTATAGAAAGCCTGTGGGTATAGATGTTGGAATTACCAAGTTCTGCCATGACTCCGACAACCACGTTGAAGACAATCCGCAGCTTCTCACAAAGATGCTCAGGCCATTGAGAAAAGCTCACAGGAGGGTATCTAGAAGGCAGACAGGCAGCAGCAACCGGGAGAAAGCAAGACACATGCTTGCCAGATTGTACGAACGCATCCATAATAAGCGCCACGATTTCCTGCACAAGACATCAACAATGTACTACAGCAGCCGCTATGATCTCATATTCTTGGAGAAATTGCGGGTAATGAACATGACCAAGAACCACCGGCTTGCACGCAAAATCTTGGACGCAAGCTGGTCTACTTTTAAAAATATGCTGCAGTACAAGGCCAACCGCGTTGTTGAAGTAGAGCCTGCATATTCCTCGGTTGACTGCTCAAGGTGTGGGCATACCGTACCAAAGTCATTGGCTGTAAGAACGCATTCATGTCCAAAATGCAGAGCAGTACTTGACAGGGACTACAACGCTGCAATCAACATCCTTAAGCGAGGGCGGGAATCGCTGATGATGTTGTCGTTGTTGTTGCTATTACTACTGCTCCGCTACTACCGGTGGAACGCCGGGAAGTTACACGCCTGTAGAGATCGTACAACAGCGGTCGCTGAAGCAGGAACAAGAAGAGGCTATCGGACAAGTCCGATAGTAGTTCACTGAAAACTGCCAACTCCATAACCATATGTCAGACATACAAAGATCGCTTGAAGTAATAGACAAAAGCCTCAAGGACGTGCAGGAGAGGCGTGAAAAACTGATCAAGGGTACACGTGATGTGGTGATGTCATGCAGCAAGTCAATAGTGGCATTGCACCACGGCCAAATAGATGACGCAAAGAGCAAGATGGAAGAAGCAAAGACGATGCTTGAAGAGTTTCGTAAATATGCAAAGGAAGACCTCTACCGCTATATTTCGGTGGCAGAACAAGAGCTTGTCGAAGCATACGCGCTCAGGGCAGTGATGGAGAACACACCTATCCCTAGTATGCAGGACCTAGACGTCACAGGGCCATCCTACCTTACCGGCCTTCTTGACTGTGTCGGTGAGATAAAGCGCCTTGTGTATGACAGGATGCGATCTGGCAACGAAAAGGACGCCGAGAAATTGTTTGCAACAATGGAAGAGATCTATAACGCGATCTATCCCTTTGCAGTCTATGACAACATCGTGTCAGGCTTGCGCAAAAAGCTGGACGTGGCAAGGATCCTCATTGAAGACATCAGAGCAGTCGTCACTGAGGAGAATAGGCGAAAGGCACTCATTGATGCAATCGACGGTCTGGATAGGCGCAGCTGAAACTCATTTATCTTTAGATGTCTGATCCGGCAATAGTGTGACCGAATTTTCAAAAGCGGTAGCTGGCTGCATTGCAGAATGGGGCAAAAGAGCGGCGGCCTGCAACGACAGCGCAGAGTGCTTGGAGCATTCAGCAAGGCAGTTGAGGGAATGCCTTGATGCTGCTTTTCCAGATTCGAAGAAAGTTGAGCTTGAAAGCGACAAGGTGAATTACATGCTCTCATCGATATTCTTTCTTGCAAACCGGCTATCAAAGGCAAGTCAGGGGTTGGCAGAATTTGACAAGGTGATGAGCGACATCGAAAAGGTGGGCAAGGCCAGTCTTGAAGACGGTGAGAATAGGCAGTTGTACATCAAGTTCCATAAAGAGCTGGATGAGATACTGGCCAGATACTTTTAGCTTGTTGTTCTCCTTTCAAACCGCTCGTATACTTCAGGGTTTGCCAGCAGCCAACCATAATGGCTTTCGTCATGAACGTAGCGCACCTCACGCACCCTTGGCACGATGTTGCGCTTCCGCAATCCAAGCACGAACTCGCCCTGAAAAGCAAGCCCTATCCGCTTTGCCTTCGCAGTTGATTTCGGATCTCTTGGCAAGAGGATACGGTAGCTGAATTTGCCTTCTGGCACCTGTGTGATATAGGATTCGATCAGCCTGTCTACCGCATGTCTGATGTCTGACGCCTCCCTTATGTCGATCGTCTCCAGCACTGGGAATCTTGCGTAAGGTGAGCTGGGACTGTCAGTCATAATTATTACTACTAAAAAGTGTGTACGTATCAGACAGGATTTATTCTGTTCTATTGTTCTGTGGCAACCAGACTGCAGGGTTACTTGTATTTTGCAAATGCTTCTTCAAGATGTTTTGTCAGAGTCTTGTGCCATTCTGGGAAGCCTTCTGGCGCTTCAGGATAGTTGTAATAGTGATCTACCAGCACTTTGTTCATGTTAGCGCAGTACCTCAGGTCCTCTGCAAGTTTCTTATTCATTGCGCCTCTTATCATCATGCCGAGCTTGTCAACGGTGCTGAACTCTGGATGCTCGCCCTTTGTTATCTTGTCAATGTCCATCTTGCTCAAAAAGTGCTTCATGCCATAGTTGATCTGCTCATTTGTCAACCCCTGCAACATTCTGCGGAACACTTCAAGCCCGGCAGTCTTGTAGCCATAGTCATTGATGAAGTGCTTGTTATACTTCCACAGACCCTTTTCGGAAGTGTCGCCAGCCTGCAGCGCTTCGACAGCATCCTTGCCAGCTATTGTGGCGGCGATTATCGCCGGCCCAATGCCGCCTGCATCGAGAGGCTTGGGCATCCATGCAGAGTCGCCCACCAGCATATAGCCGTTCGCAACAAGGCAGTCATTTTGCCGCCTTACTGACACCTGCCATGTTCCCCAAGCGTTGCCATCGTCGCTAGCGCCGTCTGCTAGGCGTGGGTTTTTGATCACTGGATTCGCTTCAACATATTCGTCTATGAGCGTCTTGAGATCAGGGTGGACTCCCATGGCCTTATTGCGCATATCAAACGCCTTTTGCTGCACTCCAAGTCCGATGTTAACCTTGCTCTTGCCCTTTGGAAAGACCCAGCCATAGCCACCTGGCGCGAGCTTTTGATCCAGATGGATTATGCAATAGTCAGGGTCGAAAAAGGTCTTGTCGTCATATGCAAGGTCGAAGTTATAGATGTAGCGACCGGTGGCTTCAAGGTCGTCGCGGTTGATCCTGCGCTGGATGAATGACTTGATCGGGAGGTTTGTTCGCAATACAGAGGTTACGCCAGTGCAATCAATTACCAATTTTGCGGTCTTTTTGAATACCGTCTTGTTATCAAGGTCGTCGCCCTCCACTCCAATTACAGTGTTGCCTTCTACTATCAGCGAGCGAAGCGCTACCCGCTCCTTTATCTCGACGCCGGCCTTTGTGGCATCCTTTAGCTGCCTCTGAGGCAAAAGCCGCCGGTTTAGGATATAGCCCTCGCCATCAAACGAAATGCCTGTCTCATGATCAGGCGAATACGCGATCACGCCCTTGACTGGGTGCTCGATCTCCGGGTAGCCCCAGCTTATCTTGATCCTCTCTGTCATATAGTCAACAGTGTTTTTGCCCACCGCATCGCCGCATACCCAGCCAGAAACCGTCTTTTTGCCTTGTTGAGGAATCGCGTTTCTATCGATGACCAGAATCTTTAACGACTGGTGAGAATAGTATGCCGCCGACGTTGCCACAATAAGGCCGGCAAGACCGCCGCCTGCTACAATAATGTCATAGTCTCTTTTCATTCAGTTAGACAAGGCGTGAAGGCAAAAAACACTATTTAAAGTGTTGGTGGCAAAAAGTCTACTATCTTTGCACGATCGAGGAGTCGTCGCATATATTAGTTTCTAATGCATGTTTGATTGCTGTTACGTAACTACAAGTTTCGCCTTTATCCTACCGTATTTCAGGAGAAACAGCTTGTAGAAGCGCTTGATGGTTGCAGGTGGGTTTACAATTACTTTCTTGACAAGAATCTCTCATTAGAAGACATGCAGTTTGCATTGACAGAGCTGAAGGGAGAGGAACGATTTCTACGTAATTACCATAGTAAGATGTTACAAATGGTTGTACACAAGACATACTCGGCAAACAAGGTTCTAAAAGCCTTGAAACAGAATGGGCATAGGGTTGGGAGATTGCATTATCTGACTGATGAAGGATACAATTCGTTTACATACAACCAGTCGTGATTCAAGATAGAAAATAACAGACTGTGGTTGTGAAAGATAGGACATATCAAAATAAGATTGCATAGGCAACCATTCAATATCAAACAGGTGACAGTCAAGAGACATAATAGTAAGTGGTATGCAATTGTCACTTGCCAATCAGCAAAACCAATATTTCAATTTGTAAACCTTCAAGAATCACAGTCGGTATTGATGTTGGCATTACTAAGTTCTGTCATGACTCTGACAATAACTCAATCGATAATCCATTATTTCTGAACAATGACTTAAGGCCATTGAGGCGAGCTGGACGAGTGCTATCTCGAAGACTGAAAGGCTCTAACAACTGGAAGAAGGCGAAGATTAGATTGCAGATACTACATGAGCATATTATGAATAAGCACAATAACTTTCTGTACAAGCTATCCACAGAGTATTCAAAACGATATGACGTAATATTCTTGGAACGATTACATGCTCTCAACAATGGTGAAAAACTACCATCTTGCAAGGTATATTCTTGATAGTGGTTGGAGTAATTATCTTTCGGTTTTGTTGCATAATAAGATGCAGCCAGACCGGGTGTAATATTATATACAACATTCTACTCGTTGTGCTGATTTAGCCCCCACCTAGCCCTTACTTTTTCTTCAAGCCTCATGAACACTAGTCGATCAACAAGCAAGCCTATGGCAAAGATGGCTATCATAACCGCGATTATCTGGCTCATATCGTTGAATTCCCTGCCTACGTGAAGGACGTGACCGAGCCCGTAAAGGGTCGTTATCAGTATCTCCGCTCCTATCAAAGCATGCCATGCAAACGACCAAGCCTGCCTTATGCCCATAATTAGCGAAGGAGTTGCGGCAGGAATCATGACGTACCTGAACAACGTGAATCCCTTTGCTCCCATGTTTTTGGCAGCCCGTATGTAAATAGGAGGCACGTTGCGAATGGAGCTGTAGGTTGATGTCATTACAGAGAAAACTGACGCCATGATTACTACAAAGAGTATCCCGAAGTCGTTGAATCCTATCAGGAGTATTGAAAACGGCACCCACGCGATACTTGGAAATGTGAGTAGTCCAACTGCAAAGGAGCTCATGGTTTTTCCAAAGCCCAGAAACTTTACCATTGCTAGTCCAACTATGCCACCTATTCCAACAGCCATCGCAAAGCCTGCAATAAGCCTCCACATAGTCACCCCGATACCGACTACTAGAGAAGAGTCGGTTACCAGGCGAGCGATCGTCCCTACTACCTTTGCAGGGGTAGGCATGAGTACAGATGGGAAGATTCCGATGTTTGAGACAAGCTGCCAGATTCCTACAAACGCGGCCAGGAAAAGGAAAGTGTTGGCAATATAAGTCGTATCTATCCGATGTTTCTGTTTCCTCGCTTCAAGAATGAGTTTTTGCAAATCTGAAATCCTCCTGTAGCTCATTCAAAAGTTCTCTACGGATTGCGCTTATCTCTGGACTTTCAATGTCGCGGGGTTTTGGATAGTCTATCACAATTTCCCTCTTTATGCTTCTGGTATGCGGCGAAAGGAGTATGATACGATCTCCTAGTTGGACGGCTTCGTTGATGTTGTGCGTGACAAACAGGATCGTTTTGCCAGTCGATTTGTGTATCTGAAGCAGCTGCTCGTGTAAAATCTCCCGCGTCTGCACGTCAAGCGCTGCAAAAGGCTCATCCATCAGCAGAATCTGTGCGTCAAGCGCCAATGCCCGTGCAATGGCGACCCTCTGCTTCATGCCGCCGGAAAGCTGGTATACGTATGAATCTGCAAATCTTGTCAGATGAACCATATCTATGAAATTACTTGCGATCTCTTTTCTGAGCTCTTTTGGGATTCTGGCGATCTTTAGTCCAAACTCGACGTTGTCCGTGACCGTCAGCCAGGGAAAAAGGGCGCCTTCCTGAAATATGACAACCCTCTCTGCTTTTCCTATGTTTTTGTTATTATTGCTTTTGACGGAAATTAGGCCAGAATCAGGCGCGTCCAGGCCTGCTATTATGTTCAAAAGGGTGCTCTTGCCGCATCCAGAAGTGCCCACTATTGTGACAAATTCGCCTTCTCTTATGCGCAAATTTAGCCTATCCAGCACGACATGGCGTCGTGTAGGGCCGCTATCATTTTTCTCTGACTGCAGAAAGGTCTTGGAGACCTCTTTCAGTTCCAGAATTACGTTTTTGCCATACATCTGTTCGATTTGAGCCATCGCACAGTGTCATGCACATGCAGTGAATATAATTGAGTTCAAAGACGCAATACTTGCGCGTTCGATGCCGATCTGGCATAGTTAACGAAAGAACCCAAAATTATCTGTCAAAACTGATTGGTGTTGTCATCATCAGCGCAAAATAAGATTTACGGACTTTAGGGTTTTGTAAGGAGTCAGAAATTGAATACAAAACCTCGAACTTGCGATCCTAATTGAATGTAAATAAGCCGCTTTTTGCACGAAGCCGGGTTGGAAAGTTAGAAACTAAATAAAAAGATGAACGGAAGCTACGTAATCTGAGGTAGCCCTCTTTCTCGCAGGATCTTGTTGAGAATGTTCAGATCGTAGATTCCTGAGAGGTCCGGTTTTTCTTCGAAGAAGCCTATTTCGTAAGCGGCATTGGCAGATTCAAATAGTGAAGTCTTTACAGGGTCATAAATGAGTTTTAATCGAGACATGGCATCCATGAATTCGTCATCTGGGATCGTCTTACCTGTTAAAATCTGAAGCTGCTCATTAAAGATTTTACGTGCCTCATCAGGGTGGGAGTTTATCCAGTTTGTTTCGTCAATGTGCGCCTTGATCAGCTTTTCTATGACATCAGGGTTCTTTTCCAGATAGTCTGTTCTGGCTATAATATGTGCTGTCACAAATTCTCCATTAGGCCACAGGGTTCGTTCATCCAAGAATATTCTTCCATTCGCCTCTTTGACCAGTTTAGCTCCCCAAGGCTCAGGAACCCACGCACCATCAATTTCTTTCTTTATCATCAATGTAACAATATCGGCGTTCTTGGCAGGCAGCACTTCCACGTTGCCCCCTTTGTCTTTTGTATTGTAGCCATTGTCGAGCAAGTACTTGCGCAAAGCAACATCTTGCGTGTTGCCAAGCTGCGGAGATGCAAATTTCTTGTTGGCAAAATCTTTCACCGAATTAATCCCAGCATCGTTTCTGACAACAAATACGGCGCCACCACTGGCTGCACCTGAAATGATTCTTAATGCTTTTCCCTCAGACTGGACGTAACCATTGATTGCTGGGTTGGGACCGATGTAGCTCACGTCTATCTGGTTTGCAAACAGCGCTTCGATGGCAGAAGGGCCAGCGTTAAAGATTTGTGTTTTTATCTTAATGTTACTTCCAAGAGCCTTCTGAAAGTCGCCGTTGCCAAGGCCAATAACTGCCTGCGCGTGATTGATATTTGGAAAATATCCTATCCTTATCGTCTTTTGCTGTGTAGATTCAAGAGTAGTTCCTGGGTTGTTATTGCTTGCAATATTCTTACTACCGCCAGATATCGCAAGTAGCGGCACCGATGTAGCAATGACCGCTACTATTATAGCTGCAGCGATGCTCAACTTTAGCTTGTTGTTCATGCGTTATTTCGCCGGCTGTTAGGGCTAATACTGCTCCTGAAGATGCAAGAAATGCAAGATACATGCAAATTTCTAGTAGAAATCGACGCCAAAGTGCAGAATCCGCATAGTTAGCAAGTCCAAAATAGGCGCATAAACTGCGTATGCATGTACGGAATTGCTTGAAGATTACGCCAAGAACCGGGTAGATGGCAAAAAGCCGAGAAAGGAAGGGAGGACCTATGTCATTGACAAATTACAGGGCCTTGACAAGGAGAACTTTGAAGCTTTAGCCCCTTTTGTCGATGCGGTCAAGATCTACGGTGTTCTCCCTCTTATACTGCCGGAACCGGTATTGCAGAGAAAGATAAAATTTTACCAAGACCTTGGCGTCAAAGTCTCTACAGGCAGTACCATTTCTGAATACATGGTAGCAGAAAACGCGTTTGACAAGTTTGTAGCTGCCGCAGCCACCATCGGGTTTGATATAATAGAAATTGGAGAGAACAGTCTTGACCTGACTTTTGAGCAAAAGAAAAAGATCACTGATGCTATTCTAGCCAAGAACCTTGAATTTCAATGGAAGGTGGGCAAGAAAGACCCGCGCCACCAGTTATCCATCGATACCGTGACTGCCAAGGTGGAGGAGGCAGTCAAGCTAGGTTCAGACAAGGTTGTGCTTGAAGCCAACGAGGGTGTCAACGTTGGCATATATGATGAAAAGGGAGCAATCAAGTGGAACTTTGTGGGGGCGCTTACTGCAAAATTCCCTCCAAACACTTTCATCTTTGAAGCGCCGCTTGAGCATCAACAGTCCGCCCTGATTGCAGAGTTTGGCCAGAGGGTGAACCTTGCAGAGATCCATGTCGACGCTGTATCGTCAATAGAATCACAGAGGAGGGGATTCCCTACGAAGGCATCCTTCAGTGTGTCTTACCTGCGCAAAGAGCCCGAAGGAGGACCAGGGGCAAAATTCGTCTATTTCATTATAAAGACAAGACATCCTATAGACCAGGTTCAGATCATGGAGATGTCGAGGCTTCCCCGAAGGACTGTACAAAGCGCGATAGATGAGCTCAAGAATCAAGGGCTGATAATAGAAAGAAGCAGCCTTGACGATGCCAGAAAGAAGGTTTACAGTCCTGTGCAATCGATATGGCTGTAGGCTCTGTGCAGGAACTGCACATTTCGCGCTTTACAGGCGCATTTGACGATGAATAAATCCTGTGCAATTCAAAATATGCTATGCTTAACGCGCCTACAATAGCATCAAGGATAACGGTCGAACGTGCGAATTTTGTCATCTGCAATGAATGCTTTTGGTGCGCTTCATCTCTTGGTGCTGAATCGACGATCGAAAGATGCCCGTCTTGCTACAAAAATGCAATAGAAGTGATGCCCGTCTTTCATAATGAGAGATACGCATTCGATTACAACACCAGTACCGGAATAATACTAGACTTCTCACTGGAAAGCAAGGGAAAGACTCGTAGCTCCCCCGCCAGCATAGGAAATGGGCAGCGAGATGAGTAATCCAACAACATGCTATAACAAAACAAGCTGCAGAGAGTGTGGCCAGAAGCTCTCTGTGACGAAAATCTGTAGCTATTGCTACGAGCCAGTTAATTGGGAATGCGATAACTGCCCATATGTCGACGATTCCGTTCACAGCCACGGTGGAAGAATAGCAATCCAAGTACAACCTAAAGAGGGAGGAAGCTGCATCATGTTATGCTAGACAGATAAGGTGTAGTCATGCGAGCAATTCCATTCTCCCACGTTTTGATGGCATAGGTTTAGATCAGATTGCCCCCACCAATTTTTTAATTCGTGGGCGCCTCTGTAGGGTAAGTCACTATACCTATCAGACAATCACCAATGCCAAACGATGTGCTTTTACAGGCGCATTTGCATGCCAATCTTGCATTTTTCTTTCCAGAGTTGCATCTTTGGAATCGTCTAAATCAGATATCGTCTATTATCTTCGATATGGACTTTAGGTCACAAGAAGATCAAGTATCGCAAGTAGACGCACGAGGCATTTACAGAAGGTACGGTACAAGGCCATCAGAAGGATACGTTCGCTTGCGTCAACTCACTGTCAAGGATAGAGAGCTGCGCCAGAGATTCCTGGAGGAGTATCCGCATGTCCAGTAATAACGGCAACGGGTATGCTCATCCAGAAGTCTTGGCGGATACCGGCTGGCTTGCTGATAACCTCAATAATCCTAACATCAGGATCCTTGAAGTGGATTATGACCCTGAGAATGCCTATCGACAGGGGCATATTCCGGGCGCCTATCTGGTCTGGTGGAAAAGAGACATCAATGACGCGGTACGCCGTGACATAATCAGCAAGCAGCAGTTCGAAAGCCTCATGTCAAGGATAGGCGCAACCCGCGATACAGAGCTGATCTTGTACGGCGACTTTAATGGCTGGTTTGCGGCATTCGCATTTTGGGTGTTCCAGTACTATGGTCACAAGAAAGTGAGGATACTTGATGGAGGCAGGATCAAATGGGAAAAAGAGAAGAAGCGTTATACAAAGGACGTGCCTCCGATACAAAACTCAAGGTACATAGCAGCGCCGGCAGACGAAGGAATACGGGCATACGTCCCAGATGTACGGCGCGCGATTGAAAGGGATGGAGAGACCGTCCTGGTCGATGTGCGCTCTCCAAAAGAGTTCAGTGGTGAGATTACCGCGCCGCCAGAGTATCCTACGGAGCATGCCCAAAGAGGAGGTCACATTCCGACTGCTGTAAACATTCCTTGGGCTCAGGCGATCAAGGAAGACGGAACGTTTAAGGATCCAAATGACCTTAGGGCACTTTACGAGGCCAAGGGCGTCACACCGGACAAACACGTCATATCGTACTGCAGAATTGGAGAGCGCTCTTCGCATACCTGGTTCGTTCTCAAATACTTGCTCGGCTACCCGTCTGTCAGCAACTACGATGGTTCCTGGACCGAATGGGGCAACATGATAGGCAATCCTATAGAGAAGGGCACAAACTAGCAGGTCACCTTATAGGTATGATCCACTTCTTTTTCTTTCAGAATCTCCAACTACTAAAATCAATCCAGAGGCATTGTAAGTGCTGTTAAATCAGGATTGCTGTAAGGCGGGACGTCCTCTCCTATTAACAGCGATTCCTCCTCTTCCCAAAGTAGCAAGTAAAATTTGACTTGGCATGTAATGACTGAGTGGGTCAAACAGAGTTTGTGCATATGTTCTAGAAAAATGTAATGGGCCCAACAGACTCGCACCCTGTGCAGAACCGAGACTTTTCGGATTCTCCTACTTAAAAGAAATTATCGCTGAATAGTTTGTGGTACTGGCTACTCTAAGATCTAGTGTATCAAATTTCACGTGTACAGATTTTGCTATCTGCGCCTTGATGTGCTCTGGAATTCCACCATAACATTTGTTCAATACCTCTGTGTTCTCCCATCCACCCAAGCTTGCTACATAAGCAAGCGACCAATTCGTAGCTGCCAAATAATATAGGCCATAGTATGCCTGAACAAGTGTAGTGGATGTTCTGTAAAGTATAATCCATCTCCCAGTGCGTATATTCTTGTCTTCTCGTTTAGCCAGCTGCTTCTGTCAAGCGCTGAAAATATCCTTTTGAACTTTATAGCCAGCTTGCAAACAATTCGCCTTATCACTTTTAGCATCTTTAAAGAACAAGAATTTTCTGTCTTTTGGCAACCTATCATAAGCAGTTTCAACGACAGCCTTGCATTCTTCTGTTGGGTATTTCACCCACCACTTGCCTTCTCTTGTCAGGTACCATTCACCGCGCTTTATCTTCGATTCAAACTGTTCTACTCTAAACAATGGAGAAAAAGCTATTCTGTCCCGGCTCATGGATGCCATTGCAAAAGCCCTGGCTCCAGTGTGCAAATCGATGTTCATAAAAGACCATGACTCCCAATCATTTCCATTCTCAAGCCGTTTGTTTATCTTGTCTATCTGATCAGGCGTCAGCATAATGTCCTTGTATTCGCCCAATCTTTCCAGTGTAGTTGATAAACCATAGCGTTTACCTTCACCATGAGCGAAATTGATATTGTGAGCTGCCAAAAAGCTTCGGTATGCGTTAATGGTGTTTGTCCTTTGCATCTGCGGGTATGCTGTGTTAAACCATGCCAGAAAGTTCTGCCAATATTCTACGGCTATCTCCTTTCTCTTGCTCATTTCTATCGGAACGCCATAGCTTACAATAGTTTCAGGCATCACTTTCAGCTGGCTAGACATTCCGTGTATGACACTTAAGAGATAGCGAATCCTGCTTGCCGGAACCCGGCCTGATTTGAGGAATATTATCCACTTTTGTATCGACGGCAGCTGGTTGAAATGTTCCTTGTCTAATCTCTGGTACTGTTACCTTTAACGCGTAAGCGGCTCTTTCTTGTCTGTATTTTGTTGATAATTGTCTGAGCCAATTAGGTATTCCTCTTCTTGGTTGCAACAGCGCCTAGAACTGACAGAAGCACTGGCCTAGTATGGGGATAGATATATCATATTCAGTACTTGGCAATAACGAGTTTGTGAGCAGCTTTTTAGTCGATTGTTGAAGGGCGTCCCTGGCAACAGCTAAAGCTGCCACCAGAGACGCATGGTTTGTGAGAACCCTGCCAATCCAGTGCGGTACATTTACCCAAGAACCTACCGACAAACATTTTTTGACACATGAGAGAGTACTTGGTAATGCAGTAAACGTACTGCTGCCAGTCTTCAGGCCAGCCGATTTCAGAAAAAGGCGGTATTCAGTAGTCGATATAGCAAATTCTGTGGTCTATGCCTGTACCGGTGGGACATCCATAACACAAGCCTGCTGTACTCTGGCCAGCACCCCGTCCAGGAGGGATGTCCAGTACCACGTGTCCAAGATTGACATTTCGTGGATTCAGTCGGCCGCCAACAGGCTGCTGCAGAAAAGGGTGGCGGAGACCCTGCACAATCGAGCTGTCGACATAGCCATCGACATGACAGACGTTCCCTACCACGGCGAGCCTGAGAATGAGGGGGATGTCAGACGCGGCAGGGCCAGGAGCGGCACGACCCACTTTTTCACGTACGCCAGCGCCTACGTGATGCTCCATGGAAGGAGGTTCACCTTGGCCACCAGGTACATCCGGGAGGGGGAAGCACTGGTTGGAGTAGTCAGGTACCTGCTTGCAGAGGTACAGAAGGCGAGCATCGTGATAAAATGCCTGTTCCTTGACAAGGGGTTCTTTACAGCAGCTGTAATGAGCTACCTCAATTCCATGCGTATCCCGTACATCATAGCCGCTTTTCCAAGAGGCAGGAAAGGCGGCACGTTATCCAGACTGACCCGGAAAAGAAGGGATAGTTTCGTCGTACCGGACTGCGAAATGACAGATTCTGCCACCGGCGAGAAATGCACATTCAGGCTGTATGCCGTTGCCAAATACCGGAAGAAAAGGTACAGGAAGAAACGCGGCGTCCAGTACATGTACTATGCCGCAGGCCTTGTCAATATCCCGGTAGGGCGGATGTTTGACGAGTACCGGAGGAGATTTGGCATAGAATCGTCATACAGGGCGATGGGAAAGAGCAGGGCCAGGACGTCATCCAGGAGTCCAGCACTGCGCTTCCTCTATGTTCTGGCATCGCTTGTTATACAGAATGAGTGGGTGTACATCAAGTGGCAGTACCTCAGCAAGGCGACGCGCGGAAGGTACGGGAGAAGATACGATGCAGAATTTACGTACTTTCATATGCTGCTTTTTCTGCGGCTGGGACTGGAGCAGAAATACGGCGCGGTGTACTCGGTACAGATCAAAAACAGCAGGTCAGTTATAATTGATGGTGGCTAATTGCCAGGTACTGATATTACAAATAATAAAGTCGGAAAAATTATTAGTAATACTCCATGAAACCTGAAGAAAAAGTTTAGTGTTTGTGTAATTTTAGAGCTAATCTGAAGATGGGCGACTATGCAACAAGTTACGCAACGGTTTTGGTGCATTAGACGCTCGTAGAAAGTGATTTTCCCAAATAATTATTCAAACAGATGTTATAATACAAGGCTAAGCTCGTAGTTGAAGTGCCATCATATAGTACCTCTGTTAATTGCAGCAAATCTAAAAATAAAGTGCCAAAGATGCTGGCAATGCGTACCCATAGATGTGCCAAATGTGGGCGGCTAATCGATAGGGATTACAATGCAAGTCAAAATATCAAACAGAAAGGCTTGCAATTGTTGCTACCAGTGGGATGCCGGGAAGTTACGTCTGCAGAGATTCTAGGTGAATCGCAGAAGCAGGAATTAGACTCCCAAACTTATTCGGAGGTAGTTCGCAGTGTTCCTGTCTAGGCAGAAAGGCAGAATAACGGCGGCATATGCTCTGATCTGTGGGGATGCATAGGCCGTTTGTGTTCTTTGATCTGGGCCAGACCTTAGTTGACGAGTGGGACTTTATCGCCCACTTTGACCAAAAGTTTCTTGAACTGCTGAACGGCTTTGGAGCACGGATAGACCAGCGCAATTACCGTGCCGTTCGTGACAGCATTATCCGCGATCGCAAGATAGGCCATGGCAGCGTCAGAGAGTTGGTAATAGAGGTCTGCAGAATGCTGTCGCCTCAGGGCTATGATAAGGTTATCGCATCCAGGCTTGAGTCCCAGATAAAGCAGGGCAGGCGCGACCTGTTTCGCCTTTTCGATGATGCCGAGCCCACTCTGCAGGCGCTCTCAAAACACTGCGAAATGGGATTAATAGCCAACCAGTCAGAAGACATTCAAGAATTGCTAGAGAAATCTGGGCTTGGCCGGTTCTTCAAAGTGCAGACGATATCCTCTATTGTGAAATTGAAAAAACCTGATCCTCGAATTTTCGAGCTTGCACTAAAGCAGGCGGGGCGTCCTGCACATGAATGCATAATGGTGGGCGACAGGCTCGATACAGACATCTGCCCGGCCAATACACTAGGCATGACTACGATAAGGGTCACCAACTCACTTTTTGCACTGCAGATGCCTGCGCAAAAGTGCGAGTATGCCACATACACTGTGGCGCATTTGTCAGAGATCCCCAAGATAGTGGAAAGCATTATTATCAGTTGATGCTGCAAAATGCATTCCATGTATTCGGTTGTTAAAATGGTAAAAAACACCCACAGGCACCCTGCCAATCAGGCGCTCCATTGTATAGGCGCGCCTTTCTATATTATCGGCCTTGCAATGATATTTGGGCATTTTGCAGGGATGCAAACTAACCCTGTTATGGGAGCTGCAATGTGGCTCTCAGCTATTGCCATGTTTGTGGCCGGCCACAAGATAGAGAGCAATCTTGGATCAACTACCCCTGTTCTTCTCTTCAGGCTGCTGTCAAAGGTTGTTTGCAATCTTGTCGCGCAGCGCGTCCATCTCCTGCGGGCTTGGCTTGGGCCGGTTCTTGAACATTGAGTGGATGGCACCTGCGCCGTCGCCTTTTTTCCTCGGGACAATGTGAACATGCATATGGGGTATCTCTTGCCCTGCTTCACTTCCATTATGAATCGCGATTATAGAAGCGGTCACCTGTGATCCTGCCTCTACCGCGCCGGCAACCTTCCAAGTGATTTCAAACACCGCCAGCGCATCCTCCTTGCTCATGTCCTGAACTTTGGCGTAGTGCGATTTTGGGATTACAAGCGTGTGGCCTGCGGCAAGTGGGAAGGCATCGAGCAGCGCAATTGCCTTGTCATTTTGCATCACTACCCGTGCAGGTATCTTGTCGCCGGCAATCTTGCAAAATACGCAATTTTCGTCTTGCATAGGTGCCCTGCTTTATTTTGATATATTATCATTGCAGTGTAGCAGGACTTGTTGTGAGGCGCGCAAGCTTTGCCTTTGAAGCAACAAACTGGCTGATATCTTTGGCAAATGCTACCGAGGCTGCACCTTTTTTCGCGACAACACCTATTCTCTCGGGTGCAAAGTTATGCTTTTTCAAGTCTTCGATTACTAAGCTGGCGACATCTCTCGCGGCGACTATCAGGTGGCACCCATTCACTGATGCCGTCGCATTTTCAACCAGAAATTCCTTGGTGGCGAATCTCGCGATCTCTTCATTTCTAACAGGAAGCTCGTTTACCAGCAGGTGCGAATTTGCAAGTTCTGCAAGCGACCCTAGAGCAAACACGCCTTGCGACCCGACCGGATGTACAGCCATGATATGGGCGTTCTTGTCAAATGGAGCGCCAAAGTCCGGGCAGTATTTTGTTATTATCTTGCCCAATGCGAAGTGGGGCTCGCTTAGATTCTTTATTGCCTCGTCTCTTGCCTCGCTGATGCTGGCAAATGATACCTCGTTCTGCTCGTACTTGATGATGTTTTCCGAGTCCATGCGACCGAGCGTATAGAGGTTCAAGGCCAGCAGGCCGCCGAACTTGTTTGTTACTATTATCTCCATTCCCTGCTCGATCTGGTCGTATCGCGTAGGCATCTCCTTTGTGGTGCTTGCCATTGCAGTCGTTCCATAGAACAGCTTGCCTATCTTGAGCGAGCTGTAATCCTCCATCGCAAGGTTGTAGCGTGAAGTGAACACGTCAAGATTTGACCTTATCCTGTCGAGGATCTCCTCTGACGGCGCATCATAGACAGGGAACAGTCTGAACGATGACGGCATACCGCACCCAAGGAGGTTAAGCAGTTCAATTGCAGACGTCATTGCGATGTTGCTGTGCACGTCTGCGTCTGGTGCCCTTGTCACGTCTGTAACCTGTGTAGCTGAAGTGACACAGGGCATATACCCCACTTTGTCTCCCCTATGGAGTTCTATATAGTCAAGCATCCCAAACTGCGCCTCAGGGTGCTCTGTCAGCACTGCAGATACGCAGGACACCGACACTTTGGTGCTGAATACTTTGAGGAAATTCTGTAGCGATTCTGACAGCAGCGGCGCATATTCGCCGGCACCAGTATGCACGCGAAAGATCGCCAACGCACGCTTGACTTCGACTTCCTTGTCAACGACAGGATTTGTCAAGCTGTAGACGCGCCTTGTCAGCTCTGGCATCTTGCCGTCTATATGGTAGAACGAATCAAACCATGAAGGGGAGATCTTTATGCTGCTCCGCTTGGTGTCTGCAAGCGCACTTTTCATGATATGGTTGTCGACTTCGTTCGAGCAGGTCGGGATCCACCGGAGCGGGTCAAATCCGAGTTTCCTGTATTGATTAACATGTTCCCAAAAATTATCAGACAACCACAATCTCTCCTAGCAATCACTATAGTTAATAGATGAATTTATACAATATATAGAAAATACTGCTTAGTGAACTACCTACGAATAAATTCGTAGGCTTCTTCCTGCTTCCTCGACTGCATTGCAATCTCTACAGGCGTGACTTCCCGGCGTTCCACCGGTAGCAGCAGCAACATCAGCGATTCCAACCCTCGCTGGAGGATGTTAATAGAAGCGTTGTAGTCCCTGTCAAGTACTGCTCCACATTTTTGACATGCATGGGTACGTACTGCAAGTGACTTTGGAACAGGGTGTCCACATCTTGAGCAGTCAATCGATGTGTATGCTGGCTCTACTTCAACAACACGGTTGGCCTTGTACTGCAGCATATTTTTAAAAGTAGACCAGCTTGCATCTAGGATTTTGCGTGCAAGCCTGTGGTTCTTTGCCATGTTCATCACACGCAACCTCTCAAGAAATATCAGGTCGTACCGGTTGCTGTAGTACGTTGATGTCTTGTGTAAAAAGTCCCTTCTCTTGTTGTTTATGCGTTCGTACAATCTGGCAAGCATGTGCTTTGCCTTTTTGTAGTTGCTGCTGCCTGTCTGCCTTCTAGATACCCTCCTGTGAGCCCTCCTTAGTGGCCTGAGCATCTTGGTCAGAAACTGTGGGTTGTCTTCAGTGTGGTCGTCAGAGTCGTGGCAGAACTTGGCAATGCCAACGTCTATCCCTACCGGCTTTCTGTAAATTATCGTTGAATACAGCCTGCGCAGTACATCACAGGCTACAACAGCATACCACTTTCCCGTCTTGCTGCGGCATACAGTCACCTGCTTGACGTTGACTGGCAGCTTTCTATGCAGTACAATCCTTATGCTGCCTATCTTGGAAAGTGATAGCTTGTTATTCTCGAGCCGAAAGCCAGACTGGTTGTATGTAAATGCGTTGAAATCATTATGTTTCCTGTACGACAATATGCCTTTGGCAGCGGTCTTTCTTGCAGCTGCAACCTGCTTTGCTATCATCTGAAGCATCTTGGAATGGTAGTTCCGTAGCCACGGGTGCTGCTCCTTTAATTCTGTTAATGCGTAGTTCATGTCGTACTCTGATGACATGTTTTTGTCAAGGAAGTAGTTGTACACCCACCTGCAACCATCCAGCGTCTGCTCTAACACAAGCTCCTGTTCTTTCGTTGGGTAGAGGCGGAACTTGTAGTTGAGCGTCATGGTGATGATAGTATAGTACTACTTAAAAAATATGATGGCGATTCATCAAATCAACGGGAACCAAATTCATCCCACCACCCTTGAAAAGGTGTGGGTTTTCTTTGGTTCCCATACCCTCCATTATGATAAACAACTTCTTTTATCTGCCTCATGTCTAACTCAAGTCCTAGCAGATCGAGAGAACAAGTATTATAAGGAGTCTAGCTCTCAATTTTCCATATATGGGGCCGAAATTCACTCCAACCCAAATCGAAAAACTTGCTGATGAATTTGAAGCAAAATCCGCCGAAGAGGTATTGAAATGGGCTCTTGATAATTTTGGCACCAAGATCGGCCTTGCGTCTAGCTTTGGTGCAGAGGATGTTGCTATCATTGACATGATGACCAAGATCAACAAAGAAAAGACAAAGGTCTTTACACTTGAAACAGGGCGGCTCAACCAAGAAACTTATGATGTAATGGATGCTATCCGTGCAAGGTATGGCATCCAGATCGAAGCATACTTTCCCGACCAGAAAGAAGTAGAGGAAATGATCAGATCAAAGGGCATGAACCTGATGTACGAAAGTGTGGAAAACCGCAAGCTGTGCTGCGAAATAAGAAAGGTGCATCCGCTCAACCGCGCACTTGCCACCCTTGATGGTTGGATAACCGGCCTGCGCAGGGACCAAGTTGCCACAAGAGCTACTACAAAAAAGATCGAGCTTGATGCAGTGCATGGCGGCATCATAAAGTTAAACCCGATAGCTGACTGGAGTTCAGACAGGGTCTGGGATTATATCCGCAAGAACAACATTCCATATAACGCGCTGCACGACAAGGGTTTTCCAAGCATCGGTTGCGAGCCATGCACACGTGCAGTGCAGCCAGGCGAGGACCCGAGAGCTGGAAGATGGTGGTGGGAGAACGCAGCTGCCAAAGAGTGCGGCCTCCACTTTGACCCGACGAAAAAGAAACAACAACACCAGTGATGTATGTTGGCTGGATCAATCCCGCTGCCTCATGGAGGCAGGCTTGTAAACAGATTTGTCGCTTCTGACAAAAAGACTGACGGCATGTTCACCGTTTCCGTGAGCGACGACTTGCGGAACGACATTGAAAATATTGCAGACGGCATCTTTAGCCCACTTGAAGGGTTCGTTGGCGAACAGGACTTTCAGAGCATTGTAAAGGCCGGCAGGCTGAAAAATGGCCTCGCATGGACGGTGCCAATTGTCCTTGATGTTGACGAGCAGACGGCTGTGAAGATGAAGGATGCGGGACAGGTCGCGCTGGCAACTGGCAGCGACAGGTTCGCTATTTTACATGTTGAAGAGACATACGCATTTGACAAGCTGGCATGCGCAAAGGCGATCTACCAGACTGACGATACCAAGCATCCCGGCGTGGACAAGATGATCAGGATGAAAGACAGGCTTGTCGGAGGCAAGATTGACGTTGTCAAAAGGATAGAACAGTCTCCGCTGCGCAAGTACAGGATGACGCCAGCTGAAACCCGTGCGGAAATCTCGCGAAAAGGGTGGAAATCAGTAGTAGGGTTCCAGACAAGGAACGTCCCCCATGTCGCTCATGAGATGCTGCAAAAGGCCGCGCTCAACCTCTACGATGGGTTGTTTGTCAACCCTTTGATAGGCAAGAAGAAGCAGGGAGACTTTAAGGACGAAGTGATCCTTGCTGCCTATGTGGCCCTGATCGATGAGTACTATCCAAAAGACAGGACGATGTTTGTGACACTGCACACAGAGATGCGCTATGCCGGCCCCAAGGAGGCCATCCACCATGCCATAATGAGAAAGAACTTTGGTTGCTCGAACTTTATAGTCGGACGCGATCATGCTGGAGTGAGCAACTATTACCACCCATTTGCCGCACATGAGATATTCAAGAATTACATGGATCTTGGGATAGAGCCGGTGTTCTTTCCAGCGTTCTATTACTGCAAGAAATGTCTGAGCTATGCTAACGAAAGGAACTGCCCCCACGGCCAAGAGTTCAGGGAAGAGCTGAGCGGCACAAAGATGAGGAACATGGTAAGCTCGGGCGAGATCCCGGCAGAACATCTGATGAGGCCAGAAGTAGCGAAAACAATCATCTCGTTCAACGAGCCATTTGTACAGTAAGGCGAAAGAGTTCTCTCTGTCTATACTTTTTCTCTCATCGCAGCTCCGCATCTGGGACAGACAATCATATGTTCAGTTTGAATGGCTGCTACAGATCTCTTGTGTCCACATCTTGGACAAACCAATACTACCTTTGTCTGTCGGCCAGAGTGTCGCCTTTTCATTTTATATGATCTTTGTAAATGGTCTGGCTCTTCTTTAACTTTATCCAGTTGGATAAAAAGAACTAGCATTCAAAGTGTTGTATTATCATGATGTTGTCATAATACCTAGCGAGGGTGTATGCATGCTCATGGACTGCATCCACATAACAGCTCTTTGGATACCCTCTTTCTTCCAACATAAGGTGCAGCGTTTCATGTGACACGACTTTGGCGGAGTATTCATAATTGAATTCGACTGCACCAAAATTAACGGTAGGTTGCGCCACTCCCTGTGCCCTGTCGTTGATACCATGTATAATCTGGTTATTATCCTGCATAACAATTACGTTGAGGCCAACACGATGGAGGGCTGTCTGCAAATCAGCTTTTTCTTGCTCGTTCAACTGATCAAGGCAGATCGTCTGGGAGGAGATGCCCCACTCTTGGGCCATCGCAGAATCGTACTTTGCCCAGAAATCCTGATCAAAATCAGTCTTGCAATCAGTTGGAGGATAGAGAAGAATCACCACTCCTGGTTCATCGTCTGAATAGGCCGGCTGGATGAAAACGATTGCGATTACTAGGGCGGCTATGGCAACACTGTGATAATATCTCATGCATTAATGAGATTGCATGACCAGTCGTTAAGGAGATGGATGTAGGTGAAGTCCACTGAACGAAGGTATCAATTACATGCAAGATAATAATATCAAGTGCCTTAGGTGCTCTGGTATATAGACGGGCTGTCCGTATGAAAAATGACAACAAGCTAAGATGTATAGCTAGTGCTGACATCCTCTCCGCCCTGAAAGACTGGAGGTTCCTTGTTACTTCCAGTGGGCATAATCCCACCTCAGTACAAGAGGGTTTGCCATAACCCTGCTACTGCTAGGGAGTCTTGTTGTTGAGGGCAGCAATTCTCCCTTTACAGCTACGTTCCAGATGTTTGCAGCGCCGCATACGTCTGCATTCATCATCACCCTGTTTTCCTCGCAGACGTGCAAGCCTCTATGTACCCTGCCATTATGTCCTTGACCGCACACACAACAGGTCTTGGAAGTTCCTCTCTCTGACACCTGAGCGAAGTCCATTCCATAGTCCTCGCAGAGATGTTGTATCCATTGTATTGTCTGTGCATGAGACCAGAAGTTGTGCAGTTTTTGGTTGGTGTGTGCTCCAAGGTTGTTGCCATCCCTTATTCCGCTAAGGTCTCCTACCGCCACCTTTGTGATTCCTATTTGCTTCATCCTTTCAAACAGGTCTTTGAGCATCGCTCTTGTAGCATGTTTGAAGCGTCGAGTTCTTGTTCGGTAGAACAGACCCATCTTCCTCGATGTATGCTGTTTTTCTGATAGCCTTGACTGCATCTCTGCTATCTTTTTCGTCCTGTACACATAGTCGCTCAGGACCGCTCGCCCAGAGTACACCACTGGCCGTTCTCCTTCTGCATAGAAGGCCACTAGGTTGCATATCCTTAGGTCGACAGAACCCACCTTTTCGGGTTTGCCAGATACAACAGCCTGTTTTGCAGGCGCAACAACAACATCGACTGGTATGAATGCGTACCAAGCGTCCTTCAGCCTGTCGTAGATAACGTCCAGCCGTCCAGTCTTGCCTTCTCTCACCCTGTCTGTGGCGTATCTCAGTTTCATGTTCTTGCCTATTATTGTTATCGTCGAGTGTTTCCTGTCGAGCCTGTAGCAGTCGTTTCGGACATAAAACCCTCTGACAACGGTTTGTTTTGTATCTCTGTCTTTCAAGTAGCCCGGCATCCTAACCTTCTTGATGTTAGAAGGCAGCCTGCCCTGCGATTGCAGTCGCTTGAGCGCCCAGAAAGAGCTCCACGCTTCATCAAGCTTTTTCAGTACAGCTTGACCTTTGCCTGTGCCTATCGCCTTGAAGTTTTCCGAGTGTTTGAGGTGGCTGCACTGGCGTGAATAGTTGGGGGATCTTTTTCTTGTTCAGAAAAGCCTGCCTGCGCTGGTAGTTGGCTTCGTTCCAGAGTAGAGAAGTGTGGAGGGCAATGCGCTCTAGCTCTTGCTCCTGCTCTTTCGTAGGCTTGAGTAGAACGGTGTCTGCCCTCAACGAGTCTGTATGACCGCTGGAAGTACTTAAGGCTTAACGGCCTCGCTAACCCCCTCCTGAAGGATGGGGGCTTGCGCTCGGCAATGTCTGTCAACTACTATCGAACTTGTCCGATAGCCTGAAACTCATGCGGCCAATATAGAGCTCTGCTCGTTTGTCATGCACTGCAATCATCTTTCAAGTCATGCCGGTTGACTGATGATGCGGCATCCCTGACAGAAATCTGATATATATACTATCATCGCTCTGTCAGCGTATTTTGCTGTCAATTCAGCAGCTTCATCACAATTGCCTTGGAGTTTTACGCTCTGATCAGGCAACCCCATACTCCCATATCAGACGGCTCTGCCGTCCTCATCAAGCTGGCAAATTGTACAACAATTACTTAAGGTTTATTATGGTATGGGCTTTGTTTAAAAAGTCAACAATCCATGCTTGGATAGCTGTTGTTTGATTGCATGACTTTGTTTTTATGAGTTATTACTTTTTACACAAAGCCTATGGTAGGGCGATTCCTCCACTGGACAAGTCCAGTGGTCTTCTCGCTAGCATTTCTATGATCCTCTTTGAGGAGCAAGATAATAATAGCTTTCTAAAGCATTTTCAGAAGTAAAGACCGCAGCTTCCGGCTCTCGCTACTCATTCAATTTTTCTCAACATGGAGATACTTTTCAAGCTGGGACATTAAAAGGGGTGTTGCCTCTCCAAAAACAGGCGTAAGTACACTATTTATTTCATCAAAGGTGTACATACAAGAATTATTATCATCATCAAACAGAATTCTATGTGCTTGAAGATGCTCCAAGAGCAATTTTATGAAGGAATTTCCAAACAGGTTATCCATACCACGAATTGCTTCTCTTAGATCTGATGCGAGAACTTTGTTTGCGATCAAATTGCAATCTCTCTCCAATGCATATGCAATACGATTAACATATTCAAATTCTAATAAGCTATTGTATGTAGATGTTCACACCGGTTCTATCAAGTGTATGTACTAATTCTTCAGATTGGTCGTTCTATAGTTTGCAAGTCTTGGATCATCACAAGCTGCTACGTACATAGAGCTATCGGTACAGCTGTCAACTAGCAACGCCATGGTGTCTTTGCACATCTCTTTGTTCTGACTATCGCCAAGGCAGCGATTAACTTCCACCTGGGCAGAGCGTTCATAGGCAATGCGGAGCCTTTCCTCGGGGTTGCTGTTCTTAAAGTTGATGTCATTCAGATAGTCTAGATCGCCATCTTGGATTTGCACACCTAACCCCTCTATCTGCGATTCGAGTCTACCAGAAATTTGGCTCGCAGTTGCAGTAGAGGGCAAACCTGCCAATACAAAGTAAACCAGCACAGGCGAAGCCATTGTCGCGATGGCTAGAGCTATTCCGGCATTGAACTCATCAACCATCTTAGTTGAGTGTAGTAACAGCATACATACATATACTTTTAAACATGAATTGTCCTAAACGTTCGTCTCAATAGTACGCTTTTATATATTGAGGGAGACTTTTTAGGCTTGGGGCAACCTCTCACCAAAATGGATACCCTTCTTTTGGGAACTGTACTATTCTTTCTCTATTTTGCGATATTATACAACCTGTATGGCTAGTACCCTCTAAGGACATAGTGAGATACGGGCGACGATAGATTATCAGGGAGACAAAGAGTGCCATAATGCCTATCTGCACAGTCTGCCTTAGTGGTTCCAGTAGCAAGGCAGACTATAATGGTAGGACAATGTACAGACTTCACCTTATTAGCTTGCAAAGAAGGTTCAAAAGCGATGACGCTGCAACAGAATACAAACGAACAAGAAGAGATCAAGTCCTCATTTTCGCTAGAAAAAGTCGCAGAACTGACCGAAATATTGGCTCAAAAGACAGAAGCAGCAATCAATCAGATTGATCGTATAAATGGCGAGACCCAAGTTCTTTCTATAAATGCTCTGATAGAAGCAAGTAGGGCTGGCGAAGTCGGCAAAACCTTCAGCGTAGTGGCAGAAGAAATGAGCAAGCTCTCAAAGAAAATTGAAGACACAACTGAGCACCTTCGCCGCGAAAGCATGAGTACAATGGCAGAGATGGGCGAGATAATCAAGAAGCAGATTACCAGCATCAGAGGCATCAGGCTTTCAGATCTGGCTCTTGTCAATATCGACCTCATAGACAGAAGCCTGTATGAGCGCTCATGTGATGTTAGGTGGTGGGCAAAGGATAGCAGCCTTACAAGCGCGCTTGCTGACAAGAACAACAAGGATGCGATAGCCTTTGCATCAAAAAGGCTCGGCGTGATACTTGATTCATATACGGTCTACTTTGATCTCGTATTATGCGACTCAGCAGGCAACGTGATAGCAAACGGCAGACCAAATCAGTATGCTTCCCTTGGCAAGAACCAGAGCGAAACCGCATGGTTCAAGTCGGCGCTTGAAGCGACAAAGGACGGCTTTGGCTTTCAGACGGTACATCGGTGTCCACTAGTCAACAATCAGCTCACTGTAATATTCTCATGCTCAGTGCATGACCAGACCGAAGAGGACAGAGTAATAGGAGTTCTTGGTGTGATCTTTAACTGGGAAGCACTGGCACAAAAGATAATCGAAGACACACCGCTCAATGAGGAGGAAAGAGCCAACTCACGAATCTGCATTATTGACAGCGACGGGCTTATCCTCGCAGACTCACGTAGGAAAATGCTCGAAAGCCGCATCCAGTTCTCCGGTATGGAGACGCTCCTTGCAGAAAAGAAAGGCTTTGTCATCACTACATATGAGAATGGTGAGTGCTGCATAGCACATGCGTTTTCTCCAGGCTACGAGACCTATGCATCAGGCTGGCACTCTCTGATAATACAAAAACTGCCAAAGAAAAGCGATAGCAAACAAAGGTGAGCGACTTTGGCAAAAAGAGAAAAAGAGGGACACCAGAAAATGATAGCCACAGTACAATCATCAAGCGACGAGGAAAGAATAGCGGATCTCAATGAATTTCTAAAAGAAATTGCAGGAGGCAACCTCATGAAAGATGTTGCTAGGGATGGTGATGGAATTATCGGGGAACTGCAAAAAAATATCGGCAACGCGGTAGCCGGCTTCCGAAACGTAGTGTCACAGGCAACGGCTGCTTCAAACAACATCATTTCTACTTCAACTGAACTGGCCAATGCCACAGACCAAGTGAACACTTCGGTACAGCAGATATCTACTACGATCCAGCAGATCGCAAAAGGCTCGCAGCAGCAGGCAGAGGAAATCGATGCTATTAACAAACTTACCGAGGACTTGGACGGTGGCATGAAAAAGCTTGCCGTCAAGATGGCAAAGGCTGCAGATATGTCGGCATCCGTAGGCAAGGCTTCATCGATAGGCTCCCGATCTGCAACGGCCGCCGAAGAAAAAATTGCCAGAATAATCAATATCTCCCATGATTCTGCGGAGAATATACGCAATCTGGCTGATCGCTGTGACAAGATTTCATCGGTTCTTGATGTTATCAGGAAAATTGCTGGCAAAACGAATTTGCTTGCACTGAATGCAGCGATAGAGGCCGCCAGGGCAGGCGAAGCCGGCAAGGGCTTTGCAGTAGTGGCAAACGAAGTAAAGGATCTTGCTGAAGGGACGGCCAAGTCGTCCGAAGAAATAGAGGCAATCATAAGCAAGGTGCAGCAGGACGCCCGTCATACGGTTGAGACCATAGAAGTAGGGATGAAAGAGATCGCCGAAGGCAGGATCGTAATCAACAAGGCGCTGCAAGCTCTTGAAGATATTGCCAAAAGAGCCCAGATGGTTGACGGCACCATAAAAGAGCTGTCAATTCTCCTGCAGAGCCAAGTCAGCGCTGTCAGCGAGGTTAGCAAGAGAGCCGCTGACATTGCATCGGTGGCTGAAGAAAATGCTGCAGCGACTGAAGAGTGCGCGGCCGCAACAGAAGAAGAAGCCGCCGGCATGCAGGAAATAAGCAATGCCATACATGACCTTAACAGCCTCGGCAGATCCCTGCAAGAAATGCTTTCACGGTTCAAAGTGCCAAACCATATCGTAGAAAAAATACAGCAGTCCGCAGAGGCGGAAAATAGGGGGGAATAGGGCTCTTGTCGGCAAAAGATCAGGCAGGCATAAATCCGCATTCAAAGATAGTCGTGTTTAGCCTTAGCGACGCCAATACAAAGAAAAAGACTGACTATGGAGTCAGCGTTGAGCAGGTCCAAGAGATAGGTACCTTAGAAGATGTCACCCGAGTTCCAGGTGCACCAACTCATGTGAAAGGTGTGATGAACCTGAGGGGTAAGATAATAACAATTATCGACATGAGGAAGATGCTTGGAATTAGCTCCGATGCCGCTTCTGGCACCTCTGGAACAAGCGACCGCATAATAGTTGCTCAAATAGGGCAGAGCATAATTGGCCTTTTGGTCGATGAAGTCGACCAGGTGATAGAGATCTCGGCAGGCGATATCGAGCCTGTGCCGTCTGTGTTGTCTGAAACTGCACCGTATATCAAAGGAATAGCGAAGCTAAAGGGAGACCTGTACGTTCTTTTGGATCTGCGGCTTCTGTTCGCAAATGAAGGCCCCCTGGAAGATCATGTCCCGACTAGCGGCAATGGCAAATCTTTGGACGACATACCTACGCTTTCTGGTCAAAAGAAGATAGTGGAGGCGAACCAGTAGAGATGTCGTATAGAGGATCTGCAAAGGTACTGGTCGTAGACGACGCCTCCTTTATGCGCGTTGTGCTCAAGGACATCCTAACGGCAAGTGGCTTTCAGAATATCGTGGAGGCTGGCGACGGCGCTACGGCTGTAAGCGCGTACCAGCAGCATAGGCCAGACCTTGTTACAATGGATATCAATATGCCTGGCACAGACGGAATTCAGGCGCTTCGTATGATTTTGCAGATAAACCCTGCTGCCAAAGTCGTGATGGTCACCTCGGTGGATCAAAAGCATGTTGTTCAAGAGGCGATCAAGCTGGGTGCAAAGGACTATGTAGTCAAACCCTTCGACCGTGGTATAGTGGCCACGGTCGTGAACAGAGTATTAAGGAGTAGGTAGAACTGCATTTGATCCAAAACAGCCGCAAAACTAGGGTCATGGTTGTCAATGATTCCCGCATGATCAGAGAATATCTCTGCAATGTCATCCGGTCGCACAATGGATTCGACCTGTGTGAAACCGCGCGTGACGGCGAGGACGCGTTAAGAAAGCTGGACCAAGCAGATCCTGATCTGATTCTTCTTGATCTTGAAATGCCAAACCTTGACGGAGTCACGTTTATCGACAAGGTGATGACTAGAGACAGGCCAATCCCAATTATCGTGGTAAGCAGCTATGGTGATAGCGGCGACGATAAGAACAACAACATCATCTTTGAATGCCTTGACAGCGGCGCAGTGGATTTCATTTCACTTCCCTCAGATAGCGGAATTACCGATCGAAAAAAAACAAGTCAGGATCTGATCGCAAGGATCCAGGCTGTATCAAGTGCCTACCCGGATGCGCTCGTACCTCTAAAAGAGAGGAAGAAGGAAAGTCCCGTGACTTGTGCGCCATTATACCATTCAGGCAATAGAAAAATGATAGTAATCGGATCTTCGACAGGCGGGCCTCGAGTAGTTACAGATATTTTCTCGAAACTTCCTGCAAATCTGCCTGCAAGCATACTGATTGTCCAGCACATGCCTCCTTCCTTCACCAGCGCCTTTGCGCGACACATCGGCAGTGCTTCTAGAATCGATGTTAGAGAAGCGAAGGAAGGAGATCTGCTTGAGCAAGGGTCTGCATATGTTGCACCAGGAGATTACCACACGACAGTAACACAATCAGGAACCATACATCTCGACAAGTCTCCCAAGAGACAAGGAGTCAGACCTTCTGTCAACATTTCCATGGTGAGTGCGTCAGATGTATTCGGACCAAACACCCTTGGTGTGCTCTTGTCTGGCATGGGTCAGGACGGCGCGTTTGGCATGAAAATGATCAAAAGAAGAGGCGGCAGGACAATCGCACAAGACAGCACGACTTCGGTTGTCTTTGGAATGCCCAAGGCCGCCTATGACCTAGGAGCAGTAGACGAAATGGTGCCTGCCAACAGGATGGCAGAAGCGATAGTCAGGATCCTTGGCGAGATGGAAAGTGAAAGAAAGAGGGAAGGAATGCAGCAGTATGTCCGATGACTTTTCCAAGTATCGCGAAATGTTTGTACAGGAGGCCATAGAGCATATCCAGAGTCTAAACAATGCTATGCTCCAGCTTGAGCAAGACCCGCATAGCAAAGAACATCTAGATTCGGCCTTCCGAGCGGCTCACACATTAAAGGGCATGGCCGCCACCATGGGCTATGAGCAAATCAGGCAAGTATGCAAGACCATAGAAGAGCTCTTTGACAGATTAAGAAAGAGAGAAGTTCGCCTGACAACAGGTGTTGCAGACTTTCTCTTCAAGTCGTTCGATGTGCTAGACAAGATGGTAAACGATGAGAACAAGATCATCAATATGGAAGAATTCATGCAAGAATTCCAAAAGGTAACTTCAGGATCAGAGAATGCCAGCGGGCAACAAGGATATGATCTGTCTTCGCCTAATGCTTCGGCTGCGGCAGCAAATGGAATGATTATACCGGCCGCAGAGCAGTCAGGGATTTCTGAGGAAACAGGCAACAACCAATCCCATACTAAGACGCAGACCATAAGGGTGAAGATGGACGATCTGGATTCTCTTGTTGACCTTGTAGGCGAGATCATGATAGCCAAAATGAGGCTTGAACAGGTACTCTCTGATTCTCAGCAGGCAGGCAAGCCGCGGCAGGTCCTCAGAAACCTTGATCGCCTGATCAACAATCTCCAGAACCATACGATGAAGATTAGGCTAGTCCCAATTGAGCAGATCTTTGACCGTTTTCCAAGAATGGTCCGCGACCTTTCGAATAGCCAAGGAAAGGAAGTTAGGCTGGAAATGGAAGGGACTGGCATAGAACTCGACCGCACTGTGCTCGACGCTATCAGGGATCCGCTTTTGCACATGTTGAGAAATTCTGTGGACCATGGGATAGAACTGCCAGAGGAGAGAGAAAAGATGGGCAAGCCGCGGCATGGAACAATCAAGCTAAAGGCATCAAGGCTTGGAGACAAAGTATTGATAGAGGTGTCTGACGACGGAAGGGGCATAGATCTTGAAAAAGTGAAGGAAAAGGCCATTGAGAAACACATCATAAACCGGCAGGAGGCCGAGGCTATGACAACAGAGGACATTGTTGATCTCCTAGGTTCACCCGGTCTTTCAACTGCGCAGAAAGTCACAGACGTTTCCGGAAGAGGAGTAGGCCTCAATGTTGTAATTAACAAGATCGAGTCTGTTGGGGGGACGGTAAGGATCAAAACTGAAAAGAACCATGGAACGACCTTTACTATGACAATACCTCTGAGCTTGGCAATCATCGGAGGCCTGCTGGTAAAGATAGGAAATGAAAAATATGTCATTCAGATTTCAAACGTGTTGTCAACCATTCAAATTGACCAAGATGAGCTAAGGAGGATCCATGGCAAGCCAGTCGTTATGTTCAGAGAACAGGTAGTTCCGCTGGTATATGGCGCAGAAGTGCTCAACGTGCCGCAAACGCCGGCACAGGACTCGCATTGCAAGATGACGGTCATAATAGTCGAAAAAGGTGGCAAACCCTTAGGTTTGGTGGTGGACTCGTTTGAGAGTAAACAAGATATCGTGCTAAAGCATATTGACAGAATCGGTTACAATTCTTCAAATGTCCCAACAGACGCAACCATCCTTTCAGATGGAAGAGTGGCACTGATACTTGATCTAACGCAGCTGGAGGAAAAGAAGACATGATAGTCAAGAATAACCACGTATCAATATCTGAAGCAGAAATAACAGATTTGGGCACAACAATATCCATGCTTGCGTCTGGAACATCCAAATCATTGGCTATGATGACAGGAGAAGAATATACGTATTCATTTGGCAGGATTAATGAAGTAAAACCGCAGTACGTTGACCAGTTGGTGCAGCTCTTCAACGAAGAGTTGTGCGCAGTATATCTGAGAGCGGACGGAGATGTCACAGTTGGCATGATGCTGTTTCTAACACATGAGCAGGCACGACAGCTTGCCCGACGTCTACTTGGCAACAATGACCTAAAGGAGCTGGACATTCTAGGCAGATCTTCAATTTCTGAAGTGGGCAACATCCTGTTCGCCGGTTCATTCCTAAATGACATGGCCAAATATACGGGATTCAAGATGAAGTGCTCGGTCCCCGGCTTTGCCACAGACACAATTCATGGCATCATTGAATTTCCAATAAGCGACATTGCTGCCACAGACAATATTCTGGTGATAGCCGAGTCAGAGCTAGTCGGCAAGATCACGGGAACGCGGATAAAGGTCTTGATCATAATGGGCATTACAGACGCAAGGAAGCTGGCAGCGTCGACTGGCACTCCGAAAAGGAAGAGCGAATAGCATTGGAAGAAGCGAGCAGTTGGCGTAGAGTAGCCGAAATTGATGTTAAAATGGGATCATATTCGATCAGCAATCATCAAAATTCTGCGCTTACCACATTTGTCGGCTCTTGCATCGCGCTATGCATGTATGAGCCGGCCGCAAAGGTAGGTGGCCTTGCTCACATAATGCTACCAAGCAGCGAAGGCAGATATATGCCAGCAGATGGCCATGAAGCAAAGTATGCCGACCACGCTCTTAAGGTAGTAGTGGAAGGAATGAAACAAAAAGGTGCCAGAGTCGATCTATTGATCTCTAAGCTTATTGGAGGGGCCAAGACGTTCACAAATGAAAACAGCGCGGCAGACTTGTTCAACATCGGTGAACGTAACTATTTGAGTATCAAATCTCTTCTCACACAATACAACATACCCGTGTTAGCAGAGGATATAGGATCGACACAGGGCAGATGGGTTAAGCTTGACGTAAGCACAGGTCAAGTTACAGTAAGGAACAAGACATCTGAAGTGATCCTCTGATGTCAAGTATAGAAAAATCTGCCGATCCAAATCTAGATCTCATCCTCAACAGGCTGGCAGACAGCGGAGACGCGCAAAAGTACAGGAAATCGTTTTTGATAAGAAGAATAGATCATCGAATGAGAGCAAAAGGGATAAGGACCTACCAAGAGTATGCAAAGCTGCTATCAAACGATCCTGTCGAGCACGCGACTCTAACTTCACTTTTTTCCGTTACGGTGACAGAGTTCTTCAGGGATATCCAGCTATTCCATCTGTTGAGAACAACGTTGCTACCCTCAATGGTTCATTCAAATAGAATAACAAAGATATGGTGTGCAGGCTGTGCAACCGGGGAAGAACCGTACAGTGTTGCTCTTGTAGCCAGCGAGTTGCTGCAAACTATGCCCGGATCGCACAGGCTTTCCGTCTTTGCGACAGACATCAACCCCAATTCCATCAGATTTGCACGGTCAGGGATATACGAGGAAAGGAATCTAAAGAACATATCGGATGAAATAAAGTCAAAGTATTTTCAGCAAGTCACAGGGAAAAAGTCTTGGCAAATCAGCCCTCAGATCAGAGAAGCGATCATCTTTAATGTTGGCGATCTTGCTAAGGTCGCTCCTCCTGCGTCGGATCTAGATATGATCCTATGTAGGAACGTAATGATATACTTTGACAAGGAAAGCAGGGAGAGACTACTCAAGAAATTCTACGATGCGCTAAAGCCAAAGGGATATTTAATAATGGGCCAGTCAGAGATAATGATTGGAAGGACATCTTCCCTTTTCAAGACCATTTATACCAGAGAGAGGGTCTACCAGAAGAGTTAGAGCATATCAAGCTCTTTCTTGAACTTTTCAAGTCCAATTTCCTTTGCCTGCACAATACGGTCATAGACGTCATAATAGTTGAATATCTTTTTCTTTATCATGGTCTCTAGGATCTTTGTGCGTAGCTCAAGTTCATCGTAAAGACTGCCTTCATCTTTCCTTGAGAGACCCCTCTTGAGAAGTATCTTTGTGATGAACAGGTTGCTGCTTCCCTTTCCTCTGTACGTCACCGTATCAGAAGCAGGGTCCCATGTAAAGACTGGAACGAACATGACCGAGTCTGCGCCGCCGTTATACCCTACTATTTCGTTTATGGATAAGACTCGCCTAACCGGCTTGCCATCCTTGCCCTGCACTGCAGCTTGAAACAGAGCAATGTTTAAGTTTTCTACATTCGGCTTGGGTATCTTCATAGGCTCGCCTGTCAACCTCTGGATAAGTGATGACATCTGTGCTGCGTGGAAGGTGCTCATGACAGGATGCCCTGTCTGCATGGCCTGAAATGCTATATTGGCCTCTGCGCCCCTGATTTCACCTACAAGTATGTAGTTTGGCCTCTGTCTGAGAGCTGCCTTGAGCAGGTCGAACATTACCACGCTGGACGATGGGCTTCCAGTATCTCTTGTAACTTCGCTGATCCAGTTCTTGTGTGGCAGCGTTATTTCTGGCGTGTCCTCTATGCTGACTATTTTCCATGTCGGAGGAATGAATTGAGTAATCCCCATCATGGTAGTTGTCTTGCCAGACGCGGTTTCCCCGTTGATGAAACAACTCATACCCTCGCCGACCATCATCCACATATAGGCCGCTTCACGCGCGTCAATGCTCTTTGAGTTAATGATCTGGGTTATCGATAGTGGCACGCTTGCAAACCTTCTGATGGTCGCGTTCGTTCCCCTCCTGCTTACGTCCTTGCCAAAGACAATATTGATTCTGGAACCTTCAGGCAGCGTCGCATCAACCAGCGGCCTGGCATGCGATATAGTCTTGCCAAACTGTTCAGACATGCCTATGACCATGTCATCAATGTCATCCATTGTGAGCCATACGGTACACCTGAGAGGCCCAAAGATCTTGTGGACTACGTATACGTTACCAGCACCGACGATAGAGATATCCTCAAGGTGAGGGTCAGTGAGGAAGGGGTCAAGGATTCCAAGACCTACTCTCTTGGTCAGGAAATGATACTTCAGATACTCGTATTCTTTTTCATACACTGGGATCGTCTTGGTTTTCTTTGCGTCTATCTTGTCGTACTGCACAGGTGTGGGCGACTTGACACATATCTTGTCCAGAAAGTTGCCCACCGCCATGAAACGCTCCTGCAATTGGTCTGGAGGTTTCCAAGACCCTGCATATGTTGCGAACATCCTGTCGACTGCACCCAGCAGGCGGGCATCCGGCTCTGGAGGACCTATCACCACATACTCAAAATAACCGTCCCCGCCAGATGCGTAGGCGTTGATATGTATCAAATTGTTCTCGCTGATCGGGTAGATCAGATTGGGCATCTTGAGGCTCTTGAAACTTCCGTCGATCTTTTCATAGAACGCGGGAGAAGGATTACCCTTTTGTATAAAGGCCGACACGTACTCCATAAGGTATGGAACCTTCTGCATCTGCTCCATAAGCTTGGGATCCATCTGAGATTGTGGCTGGTTCTGATCGGCTGCCTGCTTGGTGCTCTGCATATCTCTAAGCATCTCCCAAGCCTGCGCTGGCTTCAAGCGATTCTGTGATGTCCAGTATGTCCCCTATCATGCTGTCTAGGAAAATGTCCACACCGTAAACTACGACGCCACCTATTCCAAGGAGTACCCCCATGTTGAACCAAATCGTGTGGAATAGACCGCCCTGTGATACCTTGAGAGCCATTGCGTTCACCCCAGACAGTGCGACTATGAGCAAAGATAAGATCATGCTCATGAGTGTTGTGTCGCCTGCCGCTATTGACAGAATGGCAGCGCCTTCGCTGCCTACTGACTGCTGCAGTGCAAAATACTGTGCAAGGAAATTCAGTAGGCGGTTTATGAGGCTAAAGACTGCCAGTGTCAGCACATGCATTATTATGATGGTGGATTCAAACGCCTTGGCAGACTGCAGCCTTTTCTTCCTTATCTCGAGGAACTTGGTAGTGATCTCCGAAAGCCTTGAGCCTACTTGAAGCATGTTTGCTCCCTTTACCAAGGCATTGGACATTACGTCGTTACCTGCAGAGATTAGCACACTACCGGTATCCTTTGAAAACAAGTCAAATGCATCCTCTATCTTTATCCTGCTCATGACTCTGTTGGTCATGGACTCGATATGTGTGTTCAGGATGCCAAAGTCGCTCCTGAGAACGGACTTGAGTGACTGGCCAAGTGAACCTACGGTCGAGTAAACGTCCCCCAAGTGTCTGGCAAACGACGGATAGGAATCGTCCAGCTTTCTGATCTTTGCATCAAGCTTGCGGGCAAGAAGACCTGGAAGGATGAGCGGTACACCGGCAATTGCTATGACCAGTGGAATTGGCAGAATGTTCAAAAATGATAGGCTGATTCCAATTGAGGCTGCAGTGCCAAGAGCCATCATAAGCATCTTTTTTATCTTGACCATATCCGAGTGCCCTTCCTTTATCATGATGCGATCCTTTGGGAAGAGGTAATAGGCCATGAATACAAATGATGCAAGGCCCATAAGGATGGTTAGAGTAACTATCACTACCAGCTGTGAAGAGTCTCCTCCGCCGGAGATCATTGTCAAGAGCGCCATTGATGCCACCAGAAAAGACGAAGTAGACATCATTGTCGAGTACATTTCCAGCAGCATATCAAGCGACCTCATGGCCCTCTCGTACGTCGTAATGTATCCATGCATGACAGCCTGCAATTCCTGACTGAGGAATGTACTCAGGTCTTCGCCTAGTCTAAGTACCTGCGCAAGCTTCATCAGAAGTAGCTTGAACTCTTCTGCCTTTATCTCTGCAGCTACTAGTTCGCACGCCTTGGCAAGCCCATACTGCCACTTGACACCAAGCAGATGGATCTTGGCAAAGATTTGCGAATAGTACCCATACTGCTTGGTGTTGCCTGATGTCTTTATCAAGTCTGAAGGCTGGATCTGACCTGTAGATATGCCAAATAGGAGAAGCGAAAAGTATACTATAGTCTCGTCTACGCGCTTTGGGACAAAAGATCCTTTTGTCTTGACCCCCGGCTGACTGGGATCCTCAGTTACAGCGGTGGTAGTTTTCCTAAGTCCTAGCAATTGCAAAGCCTCCATATACTTTATCATTGCATAAATAGCAGGAAGATGGTGTTACTATCCGCCTTCCAGATTTTGGTATTTGTGGTGTTTTTTTGCCCATCTCTTTGTCTCTCTCCTCTTATGCGTTTGCCATCGATAACGGCACTATCTTTATCCCAAAGGATGTGTCAACGTCAAAGCTGAATTGCGAGCTCACTTGCGAAGACGAGCCGATCAGTTTGACAATTTCCATAACCTTGACGCTTTTTCCCGCGATCGTAGCGGGAGTTATCTTCATGTATCCGTCACAGGTTGATCTTACTCTCATTGCCACCTCCTCGGGCACTGCCTTTGGATGAATAGTGATGATGACAGTCATGCCTTTTGATACAAAGTTCTTGCATTTTGTAAAGAAATCAAGCGTTGTGCTAGTATCCGCATGCATGGTAAGGGCGGATAGAGAATCAATTACGACCGCATCAAACTTTTTTGAATTGATGCTGATGTACTTGCCTACTACCGGCAAAAGCTGCTTTGACCTGGCTGCTGACCAGGAAACTCCATCGATATTCACAGGAAGTATTGACAGCATGTTCTTCAGAAAATCCCTTCTGAAATCATAGGTTATCATTTTCATCTTTTCAATGTAGTCTTTGGTGGCGCTCTCCGTGGTGATGAACAACACTTTTCTTTGTGATTTTAGCAGACCGTTCATGAACTGGGCAGCCATAGAGCTCTTCCCTGTCCCATGATCTCCTTCGATCAGCATGAGCGACGGAAGCGGCAGACCTCCTCCTATCTGTCTGTCAACCTCTTCATTGCCAGTTGACACTGTTATAATGGCCATCAGAGTATCACCGCTTTGCTGACTATTACGCCATTGTCTGTCGATATAGTTACTGCAACAAGTTCAGCGGATATAGCAATATCATGATTCAGTCTACCTCTTATTGTAAGAGATTCTTCAGGGTTCAGAATCTGCGGATCAATATTATCATCGATAAATCCTGTTATGGACCATGATCCAGCAGCAGATACGATCTGCGTAATTCCAGCATAATCCAAGTTTTCAGTTATTCGTTGAGGAGATGCTAAGGGATCTGGTATGTAATCATATGTTACAAGTACATTGAACTTTTGGTAATTCCATAATTTACTTGATCCATCATTGCTGAGTGTTACATTTACAATATCAGTGTCTGGCAAAGCTTGGAGATCTGTGATCTGAATTGAGGTCTTTATGTACTCGCTATCAAGCTGTGCGCGTTCAGAATACGCCCGACTAGTAGTAATGTTCGCATTTATGACAGCAGGTATTGCCATAATTAATACAACTATGATCATTGTCATCATTATTCCACCACTGATTGCAGCGCTAAAACCCATTCTCCATTTTCACACTCCTATGTTGTAGTCAAGGAAAAGATGTAATCGTCACTCACTCCATTTGGAGTGGCGATCCTTACTAAGTAATTGACATTGGTTTCCAGAGAATAATCGAGTGTTACAGTTATTTTGATGCTATCCTTTTGCTGCCAAACATTACCATTTGAATTGGTATATGTCCACTTTGGAGGTGACGCCGCATTGTACGGAATTCCTTGAACATTATTTAGTTTGCCAAGATAGACATCCATCTTGTCCAATGATACGATCTGATTTGTTCCAATGTTCTTTACCCACACATCTATTTGGGTGCTTGATGAGTTAGTGGCATAAAGGATCTTTATTCTGGTTAATGCGATCTCTTTTTCAGCTGCTCCAGCTGTTGCAAGCGTCGACTTGAATACTCCCATCTGGTTTAGGACTGTGACTGAAAATCCAGCTGCAATTATGATCGATGCTATCAAGATTATCCCCTCGCTTATTATGAGGCTTCCCATCTGACTATTCTTCATCCTCCCTAGGCATCATGCCACGGGCTATGCGCTTCTTCTTGTTGCGCTTGTTAGCTACAATCTTCATGTACTGGAGCTCGGCATCCTGATCGTTAATGCCAAGAACCTGTCCAAACCGATACAGCATTGCGATTATGTCATCTGTCAATAATTTTGATTCGTTGAGCATTTTGACTACGCCATAGATCAATCGTTCTTCCTCAGGCCTTAGTCCAATCGCCCGGTACTGTTCCAAAACAAGCTCTATACCATCTGGCCCCATGCTAGCCAGTATTTCGTCTACAATGGAGACAATCGACATTATCCTGCCAGGTGTCAGACTGGATTCAAGCGAACTTCCTAGGAACTCTTCATTTTCTGATCCAATCATAGATCTTTTACTCATTAAATTTCTGTTCTTGATCTTGGATCGCGCTAGTGAAGAGAAATGGGATCGATGAGCCTGAGTTCTTCGATATTTCCTATTGCTATATTGCTCATCGTCATTGTCCTCTTCTGCTCCATCATCATCTTCTTCAAATCCCTCAGCTCGGTGTTGTCTTAGTATGTTGTATATCTCTTCGATCGAAAATGCCTCATCTGTCTGCGCCCTTGTTTTACTACTGGTAGTTTTATCACTTCCTGTGTTTTGGCTTTCAATAATCTTTACATCGCCATCTTGTTGTTGATTTTTGATATTGTTTCCTTTTGTTCTAACGCCCGGCTCTGTTGTTGTGGCAGCAGTAGCTGCATTACCGCCATGCTTGGTATCGGAAGCACCACCAATATTGTTTACCAGCTGCTCAATTGGCATCATTACATTTACAGGATCAGAGACATTCTTTATGTCGAGCAACTCAAAGTATTTCCTCATAAAGTTGACCGGGTTTACCATTTCTGACTGAAATGCCTTCAATTCTACTAGCGATGATTCAAATGTTGAGGTGAGCTCTTTTATGTCGGTCTTTAGAGATTGCACATCCTGTACTATCGAGCCCATTTCCTTCTTGATAGTTTCAACTTCTTCAACCATCTTGCTCGTCTTGCTTTCTACAATGGCCGACAACTTTGATTCGTCAACTTGGACGGGAGTAGTTGTGCCGGTCTGGTTTGCAGCAACTGCCGGTTGTTGTGATGGTGGGGATGCATCTTTTGATTGTCCTGGAGAGCCAGTAGCAGTAGTGGCTGCCGACGATGATGATGTTGAACTAGCGCTGACCATCTGGAAAGGGATGCTGTTTGTATTAGGCCCCTTGATATCCTGATTCTTGCCGAACTCAAGCAATGTAGCCCCGCTTTCGACATACTGGTTATTGCTTACTCCATTCTGCTTGAATTTTGGCAAACCGATTCTTCCAGGCATTTTTATGAACTTTGGAAGGAGGACTCCAGCTGCGGCCAGCGGAGGAATGATTATCATAGGATTAAGAGGGTCTGCCATGATGCTGTTTGTATCAAGCAGGCCCAGTAAAGCATCAGGCGAGGTATACTGAAGCCATCCGTAGAATGAGGCTGCACCTGCACCTGCAAATATCGCGCGGGTTTTCATGGAATCGAGATTAAAAAAAGGAAGGTGGAGGTTCATTTTTGATGAACTCGCTCCAATTAAGTCAGGTCTTGGTACGTATCTGTCAGTGTTGGAACGTCTCTTGCGACAGTCATTGGCGCACCTATGCTCGGTATGACTTCTGCGTTGATTCTGTCGAGTTGTTTTGGCATGTCTGCGTTGCGGAAGACGATGGCCAGCGTAGCTGATTCAGACTTGTCTAGCACATCGTTGTTGTTTTCGTTGACAGTCCAGTAGATGATGGCTACTGTCTTAGTTGGATTGGCTGCACCGGAAGATGCAAGTGGGTTCTTATCCAAGATGCCTGCCGTTTTTGCTGCTGCCAGTGCGTCTGAAACGCTACCATATGTTGTCGAGCTCAGTGTTCCATTGTAGATGTTGTCGTAGTTGAGGGTCCTTGTAAAGTACCTCACCGCTGTGAGACTTTCTTGCAGATCCACGCTCTTGCTGCCAGAGGCAACCTTCAGCGGGATGGTGACAATGTCAAGTGCCCCTGCAGTAGAGTTGAGGTGGCCCGAAACTGAACCGCCTACTTCTAGCACGCTGCTAGACGTATCAAGGCCCTGCCCGATTGTTTGCTTTGCTTTCTGTGTTGTTGAGAATCCCATGTTGAGGACGACAAACGATAAGGCCGCTGCCACGATCACAAAAGCGATCAGGACTATGGCCGATTCGATGCCGATGACTCCCCTACGGGACCTTCTGAACTTGCCTTTATGGTTCATTATTGGTTGCTATAAGGGGCGACGATAAAGGGAGGAGCGTGTAGAAGGTCCTACCAGTGTCCGGAGGACTTGACATAATATGATAACCTTAGCAATTGTCTCGATCTCCATTATAGGAGAATTTCAGAACATTGTTAGAGTACCAGATTACATGCAATATCTTATCTTATGCCAAGCTAAATCCGCTTTACACCATATGACTGCAAAGCATGAAAACATCTTGGATACATTTACCTCGCAAGAAGTTGAAGCGCTGACAACCTCGCAGGACTATATAGAATCTCAAATAAAACAGGAATTGATCAACGAGCTGAAAAAGCTGGACATAGGTGCAAACGAGGCCAAGATCCTGATCTTTCTCATGTCAAACGGCAGTACGACTGCAAGTGATATTTCCAGGCATACAGGTATTCAAAGGACAGATACGTACCACTATCTCTCGTCGCTACTGGCAAAAGGAGTTGTTCTTTCAAGCTTTAGCAAACCCCAAAAGTACTATGCATTGTCTTTTGACGAAGTCATCGATTGCTTGGTTCAGAGCAAGTACGACACGCTCAAGACAGTTCTCAATGCAAAGAAACGTTGTCAGGAAAAGCTCGACAAGATAATCAAAGTTACCAAACCCACTAGACAGGAAAACAGCTATCAGGTGCTTAATGAGGAAAGTCTATACTCAAGGATCAAGAGCATGCTTGGAGAAGTTAGCACCAAGGTGACTGTATATCTCTCGCAAAAGATGTTGGTGAAATTTTATCACGCAGAGATAGCAGACATGCTGATTGCACTGTCAAAACGTGGTGTGAACGTGAGGATCAGAACAGAGTCGAAAAAAACTGTCGAAGGGTATGAAGGTCTTGATAATGAGGCATTCTCATTTAACGTCTTCAGCCCTCTGCCAGTAAACTTTATCATATTCGATGACAACAGGATGATAATAATAAGCGAAGAAGATAAGGAAGGGATCCATGACCTTACAGGATTCTATACAAACAAAAGTGCCCTCATATCAACGTTTGATTACCTCTTTGGCAGAATGACATAAGTGAGTTGCTTGGAGAAAGTGGCAACATAATAGCAGATACTTTGACAACATCACATAGCTAAAGAGCAACTAAGTCGCACAGGCCAACAGATAATGACATGGTGAGACTCTTTCTCCTACTTGACAACATTGGATAAATCTAGGATGTTCAATAAATTTCTACACACAATTTCTTATTAGGATAACTATTTTTAGAATTTCTAAATTGGCTAGATGGAACAAGGCACAGGATGTTTCGAAACGGCTTTGTATCGATCGTGCTACTAAACAGGAAAGGAAATATCGTCTGGCTATGACGAGGTTAAAGAAACTTACTACTGAATCACGTAGGCAAAGAAATGAATTTGAGAAGAAGGCGAACCTGCTTAAGACGGCTCATCAGAGAAAAATATTAGCTATGAATTCTAAACATCATATAGAGAAACAGATGTGGCAAAAGAAGTTTGTAGTCCAAATCAAGGCGGACAGGAAGCGGTTTGAACAAGAGTTTGCAAGACTCAAAAAGAGCTACCAGTGGCAGTTAGAACATATCCGGCACATTTACGATAACCAAACATCCCTGCTGCGTCAAGAGCTGGTCAATACATATGACAGACAAGCTAGAGTTAATCAGGATAGTTTTGAAAGTATGGTTGCAGCTAACCAAGGTCAACTCGAAAAGTTGCAAAAGTGGCTGCAAGATGAGCTTATCGCTCAATTGATTGAGAAGAAACAAAACATCGAGAATTCTAACCTAGAGCAAGTAAAGATGGCTGCAGATTTGAAGATAAAGAAGCTAAGGGAGGCCTTGGATGACCGCGAGGCCGAAATTCAGCAGCTTCAAGAACGGCTGCACAAGGCTGAAGCCAAAAAAGTTGCGGGCTATGCCCAATTGTTATCGAGAAAGATGAGGGGCGCTCTGATACCACATACAGAATTCTTCGCTAACGAAGAAATCAGTAATGACCGAGGATCTGAGAATAATACTACTACTCAAGATGAGCTCATGAATATGATCAGGGAAATTGCTCAAGAGAAGTCAAAAATGGATGAAACTGTGAAGGTTCAGGATGGATAGATATGAAATGGTCCCTAATTCTTCAGATTGATCGCTCTGCAGGGCATTGGATCATCACAAGCCGTCACATATGCGGAGCTGTCGGCACACATATCGATTAATTAACAGTGCCAAGGCGTCTTCACATGTCTCATTAATGGAACTTTTGCCAAGGCAGCGATCAATTTCCTGTTGTGCAGAATATTCGCGATTTTGCCAATTTACTTATACAGCAGAATAAAAAATGTTTCATCATTCAACCTTAAATCAATAGGGTATTTTAAATGCCAGCACAATATGGGACACCGAATAGGAACGGAGATGGTATATAGCATTCTTACCATCGCGAAACAATACAACAGATTACAGTAAACGTACCTTACATATCTCTCATTTACTCAAGTGAAGGAATACCTCGCTATCCTAATAGGAGATGGTTTGCTCACATATGATGGTCGTACTGGCTCACTGCCAAAGGCCACACGCTACTTGAGAGATGCCAAACTTTGACAGTCCATGGTAACATTGATCAACTGTGAGACTATTGTATATACTATGGGTGTGTCACTTTTTCATACATGTGCTAGTTTACCTCATAGCAAAATCAGTAAGTAAATACTATATACAATGTCACTTACTGTTACTGTCTGCAGCTTCTGCAGTACAAAGAGACCCAAGCAGAGGATGTCTGAATTCAATGGTAGTCCGTGCTGTCCTTCCTGCCTTGGTCGAATAATTCGTAGATTAGTAAAGGACGTGTAATGATTATTGTCAGATATCTAGAGATTCTTGTTTTTCAATTATTAAGCCAATGTCTATATCCACATTTGTTATTTAGGATTGATTGAAGCACTTCAGTCATGTTTTTCAAACTGGCGCGTCTTCTCAAGAGTATTTCTCAGTACATCTGCAAGCAATTCCGCCACATCCTCGCCAAAAATCAAATGCAGATAATCTCGAATTTGTGCAAGAGAATAATAGGCGGTCTTGTCGTCCAACCTTAATCCTGCTTTTGTCATGTCCTCAATTATTTGCTGCTTGATTTTAGGCATAAGTAGATTCAAAGTTGATTCCAAAACTCTGCTCCACACGTCAGTCGGCACTAGAACATGATCTAAGTTTGTAATTCTGTTTTTCTCTATTTTTGGCGTCAGGTGAGCTTTCTACTCCTTCTTTTGATATTTAGTTTCAGCAGAATTTACTTAAAAGTATAACAGAAACTATTTTCTAGAATATACTATCATCAAAACTATAAAACATCCTCATAGTTATGAAAAAGAAAATTCACGATAAAAGACTGCAAAGGATATTTCATTCGCAGGATGATATTCTTGAATTATTCTGCTGTGATTCATCGCAAAGGAATTACACCGATTGTAGAACAAATCATCACTTTTCTTATCCTTCTCCAATACCCTCCGACATTATTATTATCAGCACAATTACAAATATGGTTCTTTCTTTCCAGTTGTTCTGGATTCGCCATTAGTAGAATTATTATCCAATTATTACGCGCTTATAACAAAGTATTATTATTAGACAATTTCAATCTGTTGGCCCCATGTGCTTTGCCTAGAAAACTACTTTAGAAACAAGCCGCCAAGACATTATTAACATATGCTTGTTCTCCTTGCGGAAGATGAGCACGATATATCACGGATATATTCCATTCAGTTGCAGAGCCAAGGCCACCAGATTCTTACCGTAGCTGACGGAGAACGGTGCATTGAATTATACCGCATGGCCTATTGGCAGAAATGCTTACGCCAAAAGGAAGAGACAAGAGCGAGCGAGGAAATATGTTGTAGAGGCACCGACATCAACCGACCACCATTCGATGCAGTGATCTTGGATTATAGGATGCCAAAGAAAGATGGTTTGATGGTTGCAGCTGATATATTGAAATTGGCACCAGAGCAGAGAATTATTTTTGTTTCTGCTTATGTCAAAGAGTTTGTAGAAAAACCTGTGCGGCAGCTCAAAGCAGATATTGAAGTATTCCAAAAGCCTGTATCTCCACGTACACTAGTAGAGGTAGTAGAAGACAAGGCACTTTATGAAGAGATTGAAAGATTAGGCGGCAATGCAAAGAAGATCAGGGAAGAAATGAATCCAACTCACAGGCAGCTAAAGCAGCTGGTCGAGTCAATGCGGAAATTGCGAGCAAAGTATGAATCATAAAATAACATCTTCTTAACCTGTTGCAGGCCGCTCACCTGCACTACTATTTGGTTAAGATAAACTCTTAAAATTATAGTTTTCAAGATGCACGAGCAATCATGCATAAGTCGAAGTGCATCGTTGAATCTCTCGAAGCCTAATATGATATTTACAGCCCAAAAATACAGGAGCGTAACAATGCAGCAAAAACATGAACCAAAAACTCGCTTCATATTTGTTAGGCATATATTCAGAGGAAGTGCTTTTTCTCACTACTACTCAGGATATTCTTAATTATCAAATTCGCCATACTGACAGGTAGGTAGAAGCTCGCATATGAACAACAACCTGCCTGTAGTTGACGCTGAAATCAGCATAGAGCCTATTGGCACTTCCGATACTAGCATAGGTAAAGAAACAGCTGCAGCCTATGATGCAATCCGCAATATTCAGAACTTGAAGAAAGTAACACTTACCCCAATGAGCACTCAGATTGAATCAGATAATATTGATGACATCGTGCAGGCAACCACCTTGCCCATAATTCGACCAGATCTGCTGCGGGAGCAAAGCGCATAACATCAACAATATGTATTGACTAGAGGCTTGACAAGCCAAATACAATGGAAGAGAAAGTTCAGTCAGTAAAAGCAAAGGTTAGTTAACAAGGCATGCACCCATGCATGCATATGTAATCTGGGAGTGCGCTGACAGGAGAAACAACATCAGAATATGGAGTTTGTGGAAGGTATAACTCCTTGGAAATGCCGATCCCTTTTGTTGTGAAGCACTCTCGCCTTCCTATATTGTATAATATGTGCTATAGCAGACCTGACCCCATATCGTCAGGTATCGGATAGGCGCTATTGACACCTTCCTTGGTCTGGTTAGCAGTAGTCTTCTATTCAGTGACACTTTATGAACTCAGTTTTTATTGTTCAAAATTGTCAGTATGTATGGGTTCGCCCAAATAGCGATCTCTGTCTTCCTGTAGCTTGGCATTGGTGTGCAATAACCAGTAAGCAAAAATGTTTTTAGCCACCTTTCGGACATGTTCTGATGTACCGGAGGAAGAGATATAGCGTTTGACTCAAACAGCAGATAACGAAATAAGTGAAAGTGAAGATAAGAGTATAGAAAGTGCTACTACAGCTGATGAAATGAATAAGGGAGAAGAGACTAAAACAGAAGTAGAACAAGGATCTATGCAAGCAGGAGTTCTAGGCGTAAGAGAAGAACAGCAGCAAGAAGCAACAACAGAAGCGGCCGCAGCAGCAACTACTACTACTACAACGATGTCGCCTGAGCACACTTTACTCCTTCAGGTACTTAGGCGGGCAAAGCGTCAGCAGGATCTGATCACCCAAATTCAAAAGAGCTTAAAAACACTGGCAAGCATTGAAAAGAGCATAGGTAAAGCAACAGAGCAGGTAAGACTGTTGCAATCCGCCATCAGAGACTCTCAAAGACAAATTACACAAATTCAGCATCAAGTTGCGGCGCTTGAAAAAGCACAGGCAAAAGGCTTCCAAAAGATTGCCAAGCAAAAAAGAGTAGCAGGAGGAGGAGGCATGAAAAGAGCATCTTCTGCCACTACCAAGAGAAAGAAAAGAGGCATGTCCAAGAGGAAGTGACAGTTATAGCTAGCAGCTAACTTGAAGAGTGAAATATTTTTACTCTTCGTCTTGGATATTATTATTATCAGTCGTCGTCGTTGTTGTCTTCCTTCTTCTTTCTTCCCCTCCTCCTCCTTATCCTCATTCTCTTAAGAACAATAATCTTTTCAGAAAGAAGAGGAATAGCTGTCTTGCTGTTTATTCTCAATTGGGCGCTTCTTCTATCGCTGCCATATATACAATGATGGCTCTGAATCGCCGGTAGGTATGATGTCATTGTAACCCTTTCTCTTTGTGCAATCGAAATGATGATGATTTTTGCTACGGCATTTCACCATCCCAGCCTCAGGGGTTCATGATGGGACCTTCATTTTAGGTTCATGAGAATGAATTATAATGTTTTGTTCAGGTTTTGCACCAATAATAGGCATGCAGGTACTGGCGTGAATAAGACGACTGCCTTCTTAGCGATGGCTCTATGCAAAATCCTATTGCTTCATTTTATGAACGAAGTTGGCGTGTTCAAACAGGTCCTTTTGGTTGTCGTATTCTGCATTGCAAAAGTCGCACGTGTATTTGATTATTTCCCCTTTGGCTTTATGATAAACTTTTTCCACAGGCATATGATAATTCGTACATGCACAATATCCCTTATTACAAAGCCGCTATTTGCGAGCTTTTTGCTTTATCGCCACAATATTCGAAGGTGGAACTTGAAAGGAAAATTTTATAAAAGTTAATATAATAATTAGTAAAACCGGCTTAGCTAATGCATAGTTCCTCTAAGGAGGCGATCTAGAATTGACATGCAAAGGCATCTGTGTTCGTCATAGAGCACCAAAACCAACTAATGCGGGCAGATATTCGACAGGACAGAAACGCTGTCAGGTATGCGAGATATTCATCAAATGGGACGGTCTTTGGTGCCCGTGTTGTGGATATAGGCTGAGAACAAAACCCCGCAATTTGAAATACAAAGCCAAACTGCGGGAAAAAATGATACATGGCAAGTCTCTGCTGGCGAAAATACCATTGGCTATAGAAAAAGAATAAGTCAAACCCGCCGAGCCGCTTGTCGCTAATTAAGACATTTTTTATTCCCATCTAGAACACCAGCACCAATAAAAGCCTATAGGGAAATTCCTCCAAAAGTTGTTGAGTATACAGTATCTCATAGATAATGCAATGGAGCCCGGATCGATTCTAAATAATTTAGACAGAAGATGGCATATAAGCGACGGAACCAAACGGGTACCAATAGCAAAAAATGATCTAAGATTATAAGTGATTTTTGCAAGGGTTGATCTGAAGTTGAAACGTAAGAGGACGGCAGGACGGCAGCAGTATGTAAAGCAACTATGCGATCAAGAACAAGTGTATGGTAGCTTGGCTAGGTTTTTTGACAATGCAAGGTTTCAAGTGCTTGCATGCCTGAATTCATATGTGCTTACGTTAACAACAGATGAGGAGCAACTGCAGGCTCCAAAGCGAGCTGCTAGAGCAAGAGGGGTGAAATTACGATACATTACAGACATTACAAAAGATAACCTTGCATATTGCAAAAGGCAGATGAATATGGTAGACGAGCTGCGTCATTTGGATGGTATCAGGGGAAACTTTATCCTCAGTGATAAGGAATTCATGGCCGCTCCTGATATTTCACAAGCAAAGCCACTAACAGAGGGTATCCACAGTAGCGATGAGAAGATGCTAAATCAGCTGCGGTGCATGTTTGAAACACTCTGGCATCATTCAGTACCTGCAGAAGCGAGAATTAGGGAATTAGAGTTAGAATCAGAGGATATTGATTACGGCATCAGACATGAACCTGAACTTGATCCTGATCAGATTTCGGAGCACGGCAGAAAAAGAAGGAGTAAAGTAATTGATAGATTCTATGTTTGCGCCCGCTGCGGATCGGTATTTGTCTATATGGAAGATTCAGAAGAGCACAAAGTAAGTACAGGTCACAAGGAGATGAAAGAGTTCCCGATTTAGCAATTGGGAATGTAATCTAATGTATTTGTATTTATGCGTGTATATCATAAATTACACAGTTCCTTTTGAGGCTCGGGTCTGCACTATGACACAACATCAAGCCCCCTATATTAGGCCCACCACCATTTGAGCAGAAGAAATCTTCTTGACCTCCTTATTGTTTTGCTTTGGTTCACTTTTGGAAGCGCTTTAAGCACGGAAACCTCGGCACGGAGCTACTAACGTAGCCAAATGCTAAAAAATAATTCTGCAACCAGTATTGTATTATATTATACATCTGAATAACAGATCAGATAAAATTGTTGTTGGGCTAGACGGACTTGGGATGCACAGTCCCGACGAGTGTTCTGGTCTGTTGACAGGTTATGAACAAGAAGAAAAGAGTTTTCATGCGGCGTTGTTTATAATGCAGTGCTTCCGGCCGGCCGACAATTGAAATGATGTGTTCTAGAACATTCTTTCGCATGATTTTAAATGTGAGTATAGCCGCTATTTTTTGAAAATTTTCTTGGGTTATGCAGATAATGGCTTCAGAAGGGAGGAACAGAACACCTACAATAATAATCCGCGACAGACCGAAAAGGTAGAAGTGCAATACGGCATCGAGAACTCTGTCCGCATCATACAGAATTTCTTTTCTAACGTCAGAAAAACTGCATGTCTCTGTCTTGAATCTAATGCTCCATCCTTGACGCTTGAAATAAAGGAATACCGAGACATCCTCAATAACACAGTAGTAAAAAGGGGCATCAAACTACGCTATCTTACAGAGATAACGAAGGAGAACCTGCCATACTGCAAGCAGCTGATGAACGTGGTTGAGCTTCGCCATCTGGATGGCATCAAGGGCAACTTTGCAGTGAGCGAAACAAGCTATATGGCTACTACCATCATGCAAAAAGAAAAGCCAATTCCAAAAGTCATTTACAGCAACGTGCCTGAGATTGTAGAGCAAAATCAATACTTCTTTGAAACACTTTGGAAGAAAGCAATGCCGGCTGAGCAGAAGGTAAAGGAGATTGAAGAAGGCATATTGCCAATAGAAACTAAAGTACTAGACCAGCCAGACGAGATACACAATAGAATAATCAAGAGCATGGAAATATCAAATGAACTATTGATTTGCACAGTGCCCAATGGTATGAGGCTATTTCACTCTGAATTCTTCGCAGATATCCTTCAGGTGTTGAAGAGACACGCAGATGGAAAGCACAGGGGGATAAGATTGGTGACAACTATACAAAAAGAAGATCTTGAAATTGTGAAAATATTTGCAGACGCAGGCATCCAGATAAGACACGTCCAGAACCTGATTCCTGTAAATTTTGCAGTTAGTGACAAAATGCTCAACGCAACGATAGAGCAAATGCCCGCCGGCTTACCTGCGCAGAGCCTTCTGACCAGCACGGAGCCGCTCTATGTCAACCATTTTAGGCTCATTTTTGAGGAGCTTTGGAGAAACGGTGTTGATGCTGCAAACAGGATAAGGCAGATGGAACAGGGTCATATAGAGGCACATATTGATATAATCAATAATTCTGAGCAGGCGCTCGACAAGGCTTGGAGTCTTGTAGCATCTGCAAAGGAAGAAGTGTTGCTGCTCTTTTCAACCACAAATGCATTCAGAAGGCAAGCGGCGACAGGAGCGCTGCAGGTTGTAATGAGGGCACTAAAGGGCGGTGCAAAAGTGAAAGTTCTACTTCCAGAAGACGAACAGGTTGAAGAAACGATAAAGCAAGTAAAGAGGGCTGTGCCGCAGGCCGAATTTAGAAGTACTGACAAGAGTCTAGAAACCAAGATTACCATCCTTGTAGTTGACAGGAAGCACTGCATGCTATTTGAACTCAAAGATGATACTGCCGACAACTCTTTTGATGCAGTAGGTGTTACAGCATATTCTAGCAGCAAATCAATTGTGCTTTCCTATGCGGCAATTATTCAAAACCTATGGAGGCAGGCAGAGCTGTATGAGATGATGAGGATGCAGGAGAGGGCGCAAAGTGAGTTTATCAATATCGCAGCACATGAACTTAGGACACCAATTCAACCTATTTTAGGGATAGCAGATTTACTTGAATCCCAGTTCTCTGACGAGACAAAGGAAAGAGGCGAAATTACAAAGGATGAGCTTGCCTTGCTTATACGCAACGCCAGAAGGCTTGAGAGGCTATCTTCAGACATACTTGAAATTGCAAGGATCGAAACTGGCCAGCTGCGCCTGAACATACGTGAGTTTAACTTGAATGATGCGATACTGCCTCTCGTACAGGATGCTAAAAGGCAGACGGAAGGCAAAGAGGTAAAGATAGAGTACAGACCATCCAATAATAATATCATGCTTAGGGCAGATAAAGACAGGATTGCAGAAGTAATCTGGAATCTGCTAGACAATGCTATCAAATTTACAGAGAAGGGCACTATTTCAATAACTGCAGATAGGAATGATGATAGTAGCCAGCTGCTGACTGTATCTGTCAAAGATAGTGGCAGTGGCATCGACCCGGAGATTCTGCCAAAGTTGTTCACCAAATTTACTTCCAAATCTGAAAAAGGCACAGGTTTGGGTTTGTATATATGCAAAAACATTGTTGAAGCCCATGGCGGTAGGATAAGTGCAAAGAATAATGAAGGAGGAAAAGGGGCGACATTTAGCTTTGTTTTGCCTATAAAAATGATGAATGAAAAGTTGTTCTAGAAGCACCCAGATTGTGTAGACGAGATAAAGATTCTCTACTGCTTGTTATTCTTCCTGGCTAGCTCTAAATCCCTTCTGTCTTTTTTGGCAGCAGCTTGTGCAGAGCTACTACTATTCCGCTGCTTCTCTTCTTTCATCTTCACATAAAGTTCCTCCATCTCCTGTGGTGTTCAATCTTCCTTTGTAAAATCGCCTGTGCTTGTATTGTAACGTGTTCCATCTCTTTTGGTGATATGCAATCTTAGTGTCTATGTCAGTAATTGCATCATTGATGGCAATCAATCACTGCTACTACTCACTCATCATAGTATAGTTAGGTATCATCACTTTTGAGCATTTGCTCATAGAAGAGTCGATAAATCAAGATTGTAATTGTACGCAGTTTCATCAACTATCTTTAGAACATCTTCTAGATGTTGTACAAGACCCGGCATCATCCTGTTCGATGGAAATTGCCTTTGCATAACAAGGCTCCATTGCAGATATTTCTTGTATGCGACAAGGCTGACGGTAATCAAGCTCTTTTCTGCCTGCACAATGATTGCCGTTCGCTCTTGAGCATCGACTGAATATCTAAGGTCTTGAATTTCTTTGGTGACTTTGCTCTCTCCGGTGTGTAAATGGCCTTGTACTTTTCAGCAAACTCGACCATTTCTGCCATTTCCTTTCCGCCTGGCATCATTATTCCAGACAGCCCCTGCCGCATCTGCGGTGTGGAGGATATCATTCCACTATAGGTTTTCAATGCAGTTTCGATGTTTGCCCTATCTTTTGCCCCTGGCGGCTCCCTTAGCAACAGCCCTCCTGTGGTGTTTTCATATTTGAGTTCTTTGCCATGCGCGTCTGAAGGCCGTCTGCACGCACTGCAGCCAGAATCTACTCGTCTTCGATGTGCAGCCTGAAATAAGAGCCACCATCAATTTTATCCACTAGAGTTATCGTAAACTCAATAATTCCCCTTGGGTCTTCTATTTTGTCGCTTGTAAATCGTATTACTCTGGCACCCTCGTTTGCTTCAACTATCTTCAGAAAACCGGTTCTCTTGATGTTGTACACTACAAGGTTGTACATCTTGTCGATAGGGACGTTGTATCCACCTCTCAAAGTATAGTGATAGTCCTCTTCTTTGTGTTTCTTTTCTGTTTGGAAAATATTCCCTTTGAGTGATGGCAGTGTCAATTCCAAATTCATGGCAAGCTCGTCAATTCTTGCTATTTCTTTGTCTAGTATGTCTACGGGCATCTGCTCGCTGTTATTTTGATTTATATGCTGCCAGAGCAGTTTTTGATTTTCCCATCTTGCCGTAGATAAAGCTAGTACAATGGCGATAGTTTTTCCATGTTTATTCATGACTTCATTTAGAAGCTTGACATCTGAAGTCTTGAATGCTAGGTTTATTTTCTGTGCTATACTATCCAAGTCTTCGGAGATTATAGATTTAGCTTTCAGTACAATTTCGATATCAGAAAGGGCAATTTTCTTGTAGTAATCCGGAGTGCTTGAAAGTACATCAATTGCTCTTGACGTATTCTCATCTGTTGCTCCCCTAATCATCCTGCCTACATTGGAGAATATGGTTTTCAAATGTAGGGCATCGAGGAGAACCATGAGTTATACATTCTCATTATTTCATTAAAGCTTTCCCAGATGTGCCCTCTTCTTCTGAGCCTTTTTGACCGCTGCCTATATTATATATCATTCAGTATTATATCACACGCTGCCACTTATTTCAGAAAGCAAAAACTTCGCCAGTCTCTGCGTTGATCCAGCTCTCTCGCTCATAGCCTTCGTTTCTCTGTTGACCTCTTCAGAAATGCGAGCTTTTTACTTTCCAAAGATATAGTAGTAATCATAATATGTTGTGCATGGCTGTGCATCTTTGCTATTTGCAATATATCCTGTGTAGTGTTGTTTTTTCTTCATCAACAACTAAGAGAAAGCAAAACCATTTTCTTTGACATGTAAAAGAGCGCTTTCAATTCTGTAATAATCGTCTATCATAACTTCATGCCATTTTGTCTCTGCTAGTGTGCCATATCTGTGTACTGTTGCAGGCGCTGCTGCTATTCTGGATTCTTTTGTGGCGGTTGTAATTGCTGATACTGTGCCTACAGAAAATAATGCTACTACCGTAAGTATTCTGACAAAACTTTCTTCTACCATCATTCATCATTTGCAGACACAGCTTTGACCCGTTGGCAGAGCTCAACTTATAGTTATTATGATTATTGCCCGCAAAGTTGCATTTATCGCTTTATCCAAACGCTGCTTTTGAGGATTTATTGGCCATAATCGATCAGCCACAGCCATTGCCTTACATTTGGCCAAGAATTCGACAGTAGGTCGCACAAGGTTGCGCCGCAGCAATTCAAGTGCGGACTTGGTGGGAGTTAAACAGGTTCTCAATCGGCAAGTTTAGACAGACCAAAATTCGTCATAAAGCGAACTTGATCGTCGTCTGAGCGATATAGAGAAGAGGTGATGTGACGTGAGCCAAGCCCACAGGGTCAAGACCATTGGTAAATGCGGCATCTGCGGCAAGTGTGTCGAACTTGAAATGATAAGAGGCTATGATTTTGGTATGTGTGCCCTCATTGTGCCTATACAAAAAGACGAGAACACTAGAGACATAGTTCTCTCTTTAGCACCCCTCATAGATTTCATTTCTAAGTCGATTACCAACAGATTGCAAGACTGCATTGCCTGATTTGCCAAATAGCTTTTGCAGTTTTTCTTCTAGCAATTCTGGTTGCTGGATAATTTTGTCCTCATCAATTCCATAAACCAGTCTGAGTGTGTGGAAGAAAAGTCTGCCAGAGTTTTTTCCAACAATATCATCTATCCCTTTCTCCATGATAGACAATATTCGATAATCATCAATTCTTCTCTCTATCCAATCTCTACCAAGCAGGTTGTGGCTATGGCTCTTGAGCAGAGGAACAAGATGACGTATTGGCATTTCATCTATTATCAGTACTTGGCAATAACGAGTTTGTGAGCAGCTTTTTAGTCGATTGTTGAAGGGCGTCCCTGGCAACAGCTAAAGCTGCCACCAGAGACGCATGGTTTGTGAGAACCCTGCCAATCCAGTGCGGTACATTTACCCAAGAACCTACCGACAAACATTTTTTGACACATGAGAGAGTACTTGGTAATGCAGTAAACGTACTGCTGCCAGTCTTCAGGCCAGCCGATTTCAGAAAAAGGCGGTATTCAGTAGTCGATATAGCAAATTCTGTGGTCTATGCCTGTACCGGTGGGACATCCATAACACAAGCCTGCTGTACTCTGGCCAGCACCCCGTCCAGGAGGGATGTCCAGTACCACGTGTCCAAGATTGACATTTCGTGGATTCAGTCGGCCGCCAACAGGCTGCTGCAGAAAAGGGTGGCGGAGACCCTGCACAATCGAGCTGTCGACATAGCCATCGACATGACAGACGTTCCCTACCACGGCGAGCCTGAGAATGAGGGGGATGTCAGACGCGGCAGGGCCAGGAGCGGCACGACCCACTTTTTCACGTACGCCAGCGCCTACGTGATGCTCCATGGAAGGAGGTTCACCTTGGCCACCAGGTACATCCGGGAGGGGGAAGCACTGGTTGGAGTAGTCAGGTACCTGCTTGCAGAGGTACAGAAGGCGAGCATCGTGATAAAATGCCTGTTCCTTGACAAGGGGTTCTTTACAGCAGCTGTAATGAGCTACCTCAATTCCATGCGTATCCCGTACATCATAGCCGCTTTTCCAAGAGGCAGGAAAGGCGGCACGTTATCCAGACTGACCCGGAAAAGAAGGGATAGTTTCGTCGTACCGGACTGCGAAATGACAGATTCTGCCACCGGCGAGAAATGCACATTCAGGCTGTATGCCGTTGCCAAATACCGGAAGAAAAGGTACAGGAAGAAACGCGGCGTCCAGTACATGTACTATGCCGCAGGCCTTGTCAATATCCCGGTAGGGCGGATGTTTGACGAGTACCGGAGGAGATTTGGCATAGAATCGTCATACAGGGCGATGGGAAAGAGCAGGGCCAGGACGTCATCCAGGAGTCCAGCACTGCGCTTCCTCTATGTTCTGGCATCGCTTGTTATACAGAATGAGTGGGTGTACATCAAGTGGCAGTACCTCAGCAAGGCGACGCGCGGAAGGTACGGGAGAAGATACGATGCAGAATTTACGTACTTTCATATGCTGCTTTTTCTGCGGCTGGGACTGGAGCAGAAATACGGCGCGGTGTACTCGGTACAGATCAAAAACAGCAGGTCAGTTATAATTGATGGTGGCTAATTGCCAGGTACTGATTATCTTTTTGTTATAGCAGCAGATTACCTCTAGCCAGTTTTTCTCTCTTGCATTTTGTCTTATTTTCTGTTCAAACAACAACAATATTCCAAAATTCTTTGTAGTGGCAAAAATAGAGATGTCGTCGGCGACTATCAAGATACCCTTGTACTTTTTTCTTCTTCTATTATCACCTTGTTGTTTTGTCTTATAGATTACATTCTTCCATTTTTGCAGCAGGTGAGCGGCAGCAACTTCGGCATCTGTTGCTTCTCCACTCATTGTCTCTGTGGCTTCTGGAAAAATGGTAGCAATGTTCATAAGATTAAGCGCTCCAATTTGGATATTGTCTTCCACCCCTTCTATTATCCCATGTCGTTTCATCCTCGCCAATATCTTTAGAGGCTCACCTTTAGCAATGTAGATTACTGCGTGGCCAGCCGATATAGAGTCATTGATTTTGCGACAAATGGCACCGAAATGATTTTTTGCTCTATTATCGAAGATACAGATGGAATGGTCTCCCAACGACTCAAAGCTGTGCACAATATGTCATATTTATTAATTCTATTGGCTCTACACTAATTTTCTAGAAGAATTTAGCGCTGCTATTAAAATATACATAAAGTTTTTTCTACTAGCTTGCAAACAGATTTTCAACGTTACAAATTGAACGTACGCAACTTTGCTTGCGAATACTAGAGCTGGATGAGAGTATTATATTTGCAGGCATATTGGTAACTGCTGATGGCAGTTTGTTGGCAGCAGAATACCGCAAGGGATTGACAAATCCGCTCCTAACGCAAGAAGAGTCCTAGTTAGCTGCAATGCAATCTTTAATCTGCATGAACATGAGGAGAACTATGGAGAACAAGCTGGGCATGACAATCTTTTCTATCGCAGAATATGAACAAGTATTCAGGACAACAATAATGATTGATGAAAATAAAAGTAAAGGAATAGAAGAAGGGTCGGTGCTGATAGTCTCTATATACAAGGATTGTCCCGACCCTTGGTCTCGGATAACAAAAAAGATTCTGCCTCTCACAAGACAATACCAGAATAAAAGATGATGTGGTCTCTCACTCACATTTTGGCAGTCACATACATATGGTAGATGCAAGAAAAATGTATATGCATAGCGCTGACAATGGCACAAGATAAGATACAAATGGCAAAAAGAACAAAGACAGAGTAAGAGAGCGAGATACTGACTGGCTATGGCGGCTTGGAAATGTAAAATATGCGGCAGGGAACACCGGGACGAGCTGTCTCTGATGGAGCATGTGAGTGGCCATCTGCGGCAATACCTTTTTGCAGGTAGTAGTAAGAGAGTAAAGAAACCAAAAGAGGAGCGGATGGCTGAAGCATAACAGGACTTTATTTTACTACCTAATATTGAATCAGTCAGTGGACTTGCTGTTGCTATTATTATTACGGCGACTGGCAGTTTTTGATGATTCTAGCAGCTCCTCTATAAACATCTGACAGTACCGGATAAACACATCGTTGTCCTCCTGCCCTTTGAGCGTGCTGCAAGCATCAATGATTTCTCTGATGACTGGAATGGCTCTTTGTTTGTAGCGCTTTGCTAGCTCGTCTACCGCCTTTCTTCTTGAATTGAATGTATCAGAAAATATTGCATCGTCTTTGAGAAAGGCCATATCCTGCTCGTCAGTAAAGAAGATTGTTGTTCGCTCAAATGATGATGGTGGCGAGTCGCCGGCTGTGGATTTTTTCCGCATTTTATATCTCTCTACTGCTCTCTCTGCTATAATAGTAGGAGAATTTTGTTTTAAGGGTTGCTTGGAGAATTCTTGGACTGCCTTAAAACTATGCTGTTAACTTTTCGTCTGCTCAATAATACACTGGAGGGAGAGATAGAAGCATAGCTGACAATAAGTCAACAGAGCCTCTGACTCTTTTGCGTATATGCCCAAAAATTATCAACAATAATACAATGAAACGAGCGCAGATGCTATCGCGAAATATTATTCTCTGTCGGTTGTGTCCTCTGTGCATGCAGGTAACACAGACAGGATTGGAATTGGCAAATGTAAGGGCTGCTGCTCGTAAACGATCTACAACGTAAATAATATGGCAGATGATGAGCTCAAGAGAAAAATGAGAGATTTTGTGGGTAATAATACACGTCTGTGTGTGTACCAACTACAAACAATCATTGATGGCAATAATATCAAGGGAGTAGTAGTGGCAGGAGTTCCTGATTTTCCATGGATATGCGGTGATGAGCTATATCAAAATTTAAGTAGAGAATTTTTACATTAAAAAATTGAGCCTGATTTTACCCAACCATTTCAGGTTGTAGGATGATGGTTTTTAATCTTGACCATATGTGCTAACGCCTTGGGCTTGATTCACCAGTAACTATGTAATGAACCGAGTCAGCAATATAGCACGCATGATCCGCAATGCGCTCAAGGTATCTTAGAATAAGCAATGCTGAGATGTAGCAGCGGGGATCTACAAATCTCTTATCCTTATTAGCGGTAGAGTGTGGTGGGGTAAGCGCCTCTCGTAGATACTTCCGATAAAGCGCATCAACCGTGTCATCCATTTTGTAAAGCTGCTGGGCAGCATCTTTATCTTTAGAGCGAAGCGCCAGCACACTCATCCTTATCATTTCCCTTGCTGTTGATGACATTTCCAGAACGGCACTCTTGTCACATTCACCCACGGATCCCATAGTCTCAAGAACATCTACAATATCATAGGCATACCTACCAAATCTAGAGAAGCCATATGCAATCTCCATGCATGACCGTATGAATCGAAGGTCGGTTGCGACAGGCTGGTATCTTGCTATAAGCTCTATAGCTAGGTCAGAAACTTCATCTTGCAGGACTCGCAATTGCTCGGACCAGTTAAATATCGTCTTCTTTACACTGCTCCCCTTCTCATACGACTCTATAGCAGTGATAACTGACCGCTCAGAGATTTCTGACATGTCCATTATCAGATTCCTTATTCGGTCAATTCCTAGGTCAAGTAGCCTTGTCAAATACTAGTTTCCATCCTACATGCTTGAATATTTCTCTTTGTTTGACTACTCCCACCGCTGAAGCATGTGGGATTCCCCTGTGATCACCTTGCTCCTGTCTGCAATCACCAGAGGTTCAATGGGGATAGTCAAGATGCCCCCTGCTCTTGAAAGTATTCCAAGAGCTCGTTGCATGATGTTCATGCTGCCGTTATAGTCGGCGTTTGTCTCCAGCCCGCAGTGCTTGCATCTGAAGAATCCCTGAGTCTTTCTTTCCCCTTTTTCATGGCAGTGATGGCATGTCTGTGATGTCCAAGCCTCGCTTATCTCCATCACTCTTATGCCAAGCCACGCCGCCTTGTACTTGATGTACTGCACCAGCCTGTAGTACGGAAAGTTGTTTACAAGGCGTCTGATTCGCCTACTGCTGCCGCCTTCTTTGATTCTCTTTCTTATTCCTTTCAACTTACCTACAACGATGATAGCATTTGTCCTCCTAGCTTCTTCTACTATCTCCTTGCTTATCTTGTGCAGTTCATGGTTGACCTGCAAAAACTCTCTATTCTTCAGTGCTTTTATCTTGTAGAACGCCTTTTTCTTCTGACCTAGTTTTCTTCTAAGATTAAAGTACTTGCCTCTGATTGCTCTCAACTTTTGTCCATAAAAGTTAGGTCTTGTGTTTGCCGTGTTTACAGTGACAGCAATGTTGTGTACTCCGAGGTCGATTGCAAGAACATTGGTCGGCGGTGGTCTTGATGGTTGTTCAGCTTCCTTTTCTATGCACAGGAATATGTACCAGCTACCCGCTTGCTGTATGACCTTTGCTTCTCTCAGATTGTATTCAATCAGGTCGTACCTACAATCAGTCTGTATTCTAAGATGGATGCTCTTTGGATAGACAGGTACCTTCATCCAGTATACACATGGGAATTTGGTGTCTTTCTGAACATCAATCAAATCTCTTCTCAGAATGAGCGGATACTGCTTCTTTGGGTTTATCTTGCCCTTCTGTTTTCGTAGTATCCTGTTTCTCAGCCTGTCTGCCTGCTGCTTTGTTGCAGAATAGAGTTGAACTGTTGTGTTCCCCTGCACGTATGCCTGAAATGCACCGTATTCCCTGTTAAGTAGCTCTAGCTTTGTCTTGCTGTCGTCTGTCACCTTTGCTTTTATGGTCAGTCTTGGCAATTGGTGAGTCCTCGACTCCTTTGTGTTATCTTTTTCAGAGGTTCCTAATAAATACAGCAGATGGCGATTCATCCCACGTCTAAAGAACGTGGGCTTTCTCGCCTACCTCTTTGTGTAAACTTTAGCCGAACTTGCCAGAAATGTAGCGTTCAGTAAGTTCCTTTTGCGGGTTCTCAAATATCTGCTTAGTTCTTCCATACTCTATCAACTCTCCCAAATACATAAATGCAGTAAAGTCTGCCACCCTCGCTGCCTGCTGCATGTTGTGAGTCACCATGACGATTGTCAAATCCTTCTTCAGACCATGTATCAATTCCTCGATCTTTGAAGATGCGATTGGGTCTAGCGCAGAGGTAGGCTCATCCATAAGAAGAACTTCTGGCTGCATCGCAAGAGCCCGTGCAATGCACAAACGCTGTTGCTGCCCGCCGGATAGACTAGAGCCGGGCTTTGACAAGTCATTCTTTACCTCTTCCCACAAGGCTGCATGCTCCAAGCTTTCCTGTACAATGTTGTCGAGCAATCTCCTGTCTCTGATGCCATTTAGGCGAAGCCCTGCAGCGACATTATCATAAATGCTCATTGTTGGGAATGGATTGGGCCGCTGAAATACCATTCCAATTCGGCGTTTTATCACTACAGGATCGACCGACTTGTCATAAACGTCAGTATCGTCTAGAATAACATGCCCCTTGGCGGCTGCTCCAGGAGTCATCTCGTGCATTCTATTCAGGCAACGGATGAGAGTGGTCTTGCCACAGCCAGACGGTCCGATTATCGCAGTGGCAGTATTTTCCCGAATATCCATATTGATATTTTTGAGAGCCTGTTTTGTGCCAAACCAAGCATTTAGGTTCTTGATAGAAACTTTGGGCGTGATCAAATTCTCAGTTTGAAGAGGTTCTCTTTCCGCTAGTGTTTCTTCCTCAGACACTAACCTTATTTTCAATATAGGGGCTAGTTATGTATTGCCTATATTGACTATATAGTTCACTGTGTGCTGCTATGTCACTGTTGTTGAATGAGCCCGGAAGCCTCTCTTTTGAGCAAGCAGCCTTAGGCTTATACTCAAACCAAGTACAATCAATATCAGAATCAGCGCAGCGCCCCATCCAAATGAGTGGGCTGATTCATATGGTTGAGACGCAAGCCTCCATATGCGTAGAGGCAGAGCGTCTACAGGAGAAGTAAATCCTGTAAAAAACAAGCTTGTTCCCAAGATTGTCATTATCAGCGGCGCGGTCTCTCCTGCTATCCTAGAAATGGCAAGCACAACACCAGTCAATACTCCACTTTTAGCCGAGCTCAATACTATGAACATTGTAACTTTCCACTTGGGTATTCCAAGGGAGTGACCAGCTTCCCTGATAGAGTTTGGCACTATCTTCAAAGTCTCTTCAGTTACACGAACGACTATCGGTATCATTATAATTGATAATGCAAAAGCGCCTGCCCAAACCGAGAACGATCCTATTGTCAAGACTATGGCCACATAGCCCACAATTCCAATTACTATCGATGGCAATCCTGTAAGCACATCATTCAAGAACCTTACAGAGTAAGCAAACCTGCTGGTGCCGGCGTATTCAGAAAGATATATCCCTGCAAGAACACCTATCGGGCCGCCAATAAGCGAGGCGAGACCGACGACGATTAGTGTACCTTGTATCGCCGGTCCGATTCCTCCTTCTCCAGAGCCAAGGGAGCCCGGAGTTTGTGTGAGAAATTCCACATTGAGAGAGGAAACTCCGTTTTTCACGACTTCTATCAAGATGCTTCCGAGCGGAATGATGGCGGCAACGACGCAAGCAATTGCAAGAGCAGATACGACCTTGTCTGTAATCTTTCGCTTGAGCGACTGGCGAACCATCAATTCCCGAAGTTCCTTTTTGTTTGTCTTCTCCATTATTATTCATGCACCCTTTCAATCTTCTGAATGCGACTGACCATTAGCCGTGCTCCTATGTTTATCACAATCGTAAGCAGGAATAGTACTGCTCCAAGACCTATTAGAGCTGAAGTATGGAAAGATGTAACAGCTTCATTAAACTCATTTGCAATAAGGCTAGCCAGCGTCTGACTTGGAGAGAATAGCGTATTAGGAATGGCGGCCAATCCAATTGCGTTTCCAATAACCATTGTTACTAGCATGGTCTCGCCCACAGCTCTCCCAAGCCCAAGTATCGAAGCGCCAAAGAGTCCAGATCTGGCGTATGGAAATACTGCCATCCTTAGAGTCTCCCACCTTGTTGCGCCAAGGCTATATGCGGCCTCCCGCTGGCTATTTGGCACCGCTCTCATTACTTCTCTGGATATTGAAGAGACTGTAGGGATGATCATTACCGCAAGAACAATTCCTGCTGTAAAAATATCAAGACCAAATGGCGTCCTTGCGAATAAGGGGATTGATCCACCGAATGCGTTGTATAATGGCAACTCAATCAAATCTCTGACCCAGAACCTAAAAACGAATAACGCCCATAACCCGTAGATGATGCTTGGCACAGCAGCCAGCAGTTCTATTACAAAAGAAAGTGGCGCGGTTAATTTGCGAGGGGCCATATCAGAGATAAACATTGCTATCCCAAGGCTTATCGGAACACCAATTGCCATGGCGATTGCAGAGCTAGCAAGCGTGCCTATGATATAGGGTAATGCGCCATATGATTCTCTTCCCTCGACAGCATTCCAATCAGTGCCTACTATGAAGTTAAAACCTTCTCTGACGAATGCTTCGGATGACCCTGCAAACGTGGCGATCGCAACAAGCACAATCAAGAAGAGCGTATATCCTGCTGTAGCTACGGCAATAAAGCGAAAGACCCGATCGCCGCGCGGTGATCCCTTTACAAGAAAAGATGAAATATCTTTTCTACTTGTTATCGATCCAAAGCGACTTTTTCTTCTTCGATATGTGATATATACAGCAGAAGTTACTACAGCAGTAGTAACACCGGCAAGAGCAGCAAGTTCCAGACGCTGATCAATCTGACCTGCTCCTGCTTGTCCACCGGCTGCTACTACTATTGGCTGCCCATTAAAAGTGAGGGAAGAAATAGTTTCTTGGTTGAGCTTTACTACAGACTCTGGTAGGGGTACATATCCCAGATCATCTGCATACTGTTGACCGTCTGTTATAGCCCACAACAGAAAATTAACCAATGTCTCGGCTTTTCTATGATCTATACTAGGGTTATCTGTCAATTCCTTATATAGCAGAATGTAGGAAAAGCTTGCAATAGGATATGAATTGGCGCCGGGGGCATCTGTAGTAGAAACCTCCTCCCATGATTCGTCTCCCTTTGGTAAGCTGGTAGCAGAGGATTCTATTGCGGCCTGTATTGTTTCAAAGGACGGTTCTACAAAGACACCTTCTCTATTCTGCAAAAAGGCGTATGGCATACCAGTTGATAGTGCATAAGAAAGCTCGATGTAACCAATTGTGAACAGATTACCTTTGATCGCATTGGCCACGCCTTCATTTCCGGGAGCACCTATCCCCCTCGGCCATTGAATAGATTTGCCTGTGCCGATTTTGTCGTGCCACTCCCGACTTACTTTTGAGAGATAATCTGTCCATACAAATGTGGTGCCGGAGCCGTCTGACCTATGCACCACAATTATTTCCCTGTCAGGCAACGAAATATCTGAATTTAGAGATTGAATCTGCGGGTCGTTCCATTTGCGTATATTGCCCAGAAAAATATCTGCAATTACAGGCCCTGTAAGCTTCAAACCCTTCTCCGGAACACTAGGTAAATTATAAGACACAACAATGGATCCTATTGTTTCAGGTATGTGGACTGCATTTTGAGCTCTTTCCAGCTCAGATGAAGAGAGTGGAGCATCCGACGCCCCAAAATCGACCGTCTTTTCCAAAAATTGTTTTACTCCTCCGCCGCTACCAATTGATTGGTAATTGATATTTACACTGGGCTCAACTGATTGGTACTGTGTACGCCACGTATCTATTAGCGGATATGGAAATGTAGCGCCAGCACCATTTATTGTTACAGGATTTTGTGCAAAAACGGTCAAAACAGGAGGGACAAGCAGGACGATCGCGGTTATTGCTAATAATGCCGCTCTCTTGCGCATCTAACGCACGTTAAAACGAATGTTATTCTCTTAACGGTTGCCCTCATAATTACCATAGTCTATATAGTTTATCTATTTCTTGTCGCTAGACATTTCAGTGAACTACTATCGGACTTGTCCGATAGTAGTTCACTTAACCCAGATCTAAGAGACAGACTCACACCAGAAGAGGAAAAATAATCATAAGGAGGAAGGTGGGGTGTATAGCAAGATTGGCAAAGCGCAAACCTGTGCTATTCGTTGACGACAGTTCTGAGTCGCAGGAGGCAATATTGCTGTTTGATAAATCAGGGATCGAATATGTCAAATACCACATCAAAAAATTTGAGGAGAGCTGCTGCGGCGAGCTTCCTACGACAAAGGCGCCATCTGTCTTTGCACCAGACGGAGTTTTCAAAGGAATGGAAGGTGTAAGGCAATATCTCTCTGAAAAGCACGATTATGAAAAGCCAAGTGAAAGCGCCTACTGGTAGTAGGAAGAAGGGATGGATGGGAGAGAGGGTCAAAAACCACATAAATACGAGATCGACGCTACAACAAGATGTGTACTACTACCATGCTTGAGCAGAATAATATTAGTAGCAATAGTATGATCTCTTTTGAGCAGATAGCCCCACGATGGTCGAAGAGACTTCAGCACTTTCCTCCCCCGTTGTTTTCTGCAAACAACATATCATGGGGACTACAGATAGCATTTGCAGACACGTGCGTCGTTGGAGAGGCACACGGTTTTTCAGGAGAATACGTACAGGAATGCAGTGAGTGCAGGCAGATAGGCTTCGAGCTTGTCAGCAGCTATTTCACGCGTTCAGCCGAGAGGATGCATAGAAATATCGAGCTCTTCACCCTGCATTGGAACAAATGCCATTATCATCATCTTCTTGACAATACCAAGAAGAATAGGAGGAGGCGACAGCAGCAGAAGCAGAAGAGAAAGGAGCTCGTCATTCAACCAGAAGAAGAAGGAAAAGACACACTGCCAATCATTCCGATAACAACAGTAATGACGTCATAAGAAGAACATGTGTGCGCACGTACACATACATAGGAAGATTCCTTTGTGAAGACAGTATTATCGTCGCGGCATCTAGCTCGCCCCAAAAAGATCTTCAATAGAGAAAAAGAAAGGAGATCTCACCTCCCTCCACGAGGGCCTCACTCTTTTTCTTTCTTTCACAATAACAACCACACCCGTTTTTTCTATGACTGGAAAAAGATGTTGCTTTTGTTTTTTTTTTTGTTTTGCCAGAAGGAAAAAAAGAGTGGGTCGTAAAAAAAGAAATGGCGCACTAAAGGTGAATTAGGCTCCCCTGTGCGCCTGTGTGCGGCGACTGGCCAGCAAACTTTCTCCTAAAGTGCCCAGATGGCCTCTTTGACAAAAGTTCTATAAACCATGCTTCATGCTCGACCTCTTCTTGCATTATCCTCTGGGCAATATCGTATGTCCTTGGGTCCTTGCCTGCTGTCATGTCACATACTTCGCCCCACGAGCGGATGGCACACTGCTCTGCTGCCAAGAGCACTTTTAATATTGAATTGATGTCCTCCCAGTTTTCTGGCAGGTATGCATCTGGGCACCCTGCCTGGTCAGCAAACTTCCTTATATCGCGTGGAAGTGCGCCTCCAAGCTCGTACAGGCGTGGGACCATAGCTTCAAAGTGGTTCCTGTCCTCTATCCTGGCATCTTCCACTATTTCTTTTATGCCCTCACCTTCAAGCCCAGTGCAGTGCATCCTCAAGATAGTATAGTAGTAATAGGTCGTGAACTCTGCACCAACTCCGGCGGTGATAAGTTTTATCAGCTTGTCAACGTCAACACCGTTCTTTTTCAAAACTTCGATTGCAACGATGTTTGGATGTGGTTTTGATGTTTTTGCATAATCTATGTCATCAGTCATGCAAGCAATAATTCCCGGTAAATATTAAAGGCTTTTGCTGACTAGCTGTTTGTGAATATGTATGTATGTGTGTATGTGCGCACATGTGTGTGCATGCGAGCGGCTAAGTATTATTACTGCTGCGGCTGTCGCGTCTCGTCTTTTCAAACGAATTTCGCCATTTTGCTTCTTCCACGGAGTCTCCCTGAAGATCTCATAGTTCTGATAACTTGGCTGGAGATCGGCTTGATTTTACTAAGAGATAGAAATGGTTGTCATCATCTCTCTTAAAATCACTAGCACAAAAAGAACTCTTTTTGTATATATATGCGTATTTTATGTCCTTCCGCCCCAAATTAAGGGCTGTAAAAGGTATAGCTCAATCGATATCGCGCAAGTCTCTTCCTTAGTTAGACTCACTCTGGGGCCACTTTGAATCTGCGCTATCTGTTTCTTCAGCTTCTGACTCCACGCCATGATTGATAAATAATACCACATTATATGCCCATCAAGAACACGATCTCACTGCAATTTCAAGAAGAGCAAAAAACCACAATGTATTCCATCAATTAATTCTTTTACGTTATGATATATTTAGCAGATTGTTTTTGTTGCGTAATTCAAGCTCCAAAGGCTCTCTCTCTTGCTGTATTATTTTATAGTAATAACATCATATACACATAGAGTCAGACGGTAAAAATCGATTCTAAAAGCTCCTTGGTCTTGTAAAAAGCTCGGCAAACTGTACATCGCCATCCTTCAACCTCTGCAAATGTTACCTTCCTACGATGTTTCTCCAGGAGGCTTTGGCATTGAGGGCAGCTAAGCATGGTGATTGATGTGAATGCATTGCTGCATATCATAATTAAAAACCGGAATGGTACGAAATTCTAGCTCGTCAATTCTTTTTTCACCTAATAGCACGCCAAAAATCAATAATCACTGTATGCAAAGAGCGGAAGAAAAAAGATCAAGGGCAACCAGGCAATCATCATTAAAAGCTAGAAGGTGACGACTGGACATTGCTGCTCTTGGCAACTTATCTTTCAGAAGTGAGAATGTATAAAACGAGAATGGTTGTAAGGAATCAAAAGATCGGCTAGCATACATGGTAAAATCCGCAATGGTGACATTTTCCATAACAAAAAATGGAAAACAACCACCTTTTGTTGTTGTTAGAGCTGAAATTGCGACTATAAATGAATGCACAGTGAGTGCATTATGATGCCCATGGCAGCCGTGCTGCGCTTTGGTTAGGATAGCAATTCTTTTTGTACATACAAATAGCAATGGCAGATGATTATTATTATTTATTCTAGTGAGAGAAATCTGTTACGACGATAGACTGAACATACATTTTTTTCTTATTGATCTATCCCACCATCTGTTTTCTTGATTTTAAGAAGGACGCAGACAGAAGAAGATAGCAAAGGTTCAAGAATAGGAGTTGTGCCCTTACCAAAAGCAGCCACATATGGTTGAATTACCTTCTAATAACAACAATATATGCGCATCATGCAGAAAGTGTATTGGACTGACACATATATCACTAAAAGAATGTCGCTTCTGTAAAACACCCTTTCCAATAGAGAAATAACCAAGATCCCACCACTGAGTAGTCCCTCTTCACTTTAGGAGAGCGATAGAGTCTATATTTGAAGTTTTGAACATATCATCCGTATCTGGCCTAGCTATGTGTGCCACTCGCATGGTATGGAGGATAGATACATGCCATATTAAAGTTCGATATTTGGCTTATTCCAATGATATCCAAAACTCGCGGTGCAGCTTTCTCAACGTAGTAGAGGTTGTCGTGCATATAGCTTCTTTATGCAACCCCGGACATACAACAATAATAATGATCATGAGAGAATGAGGGCTGTTCGATCGTAACTTGATAGTGCAAAAGCAGCAAAAAATGTTTTTTAGATGCCTTTTGGATAGTTCTGATCGTGTCTGAAGAGGATGAACGGCGTTTAACCCAAGCAGATAGCGACATAAATGAAAAAGAAGAAGAAGAACATCTAGAAAAAGATGGTGCAGTTGCTGAAGCGAATGAAGAAGGGCAAGAATCTATACAAGCAGGTGTTACAGAGGAAGGAGAACAGCAGCAAGAAGCGGCCGCAGCAGCAACTACTACTACAACGATGTCGCCTGAGCACACTTTACTCCTTCAGGTGCTTAGGCGGGCAAAGCGTCAGCAGGATCTGATCACCCAAATTCAAAAGAGCTTAAAAACACTGGCAAGCATTGAAAAGAGCATAGGTAAAGCAACAGAGCAGGTAAGACTGTTGCAATCCGCCATCAGAGACTCTCAAAGACAAATTACACAAATTCAGCATCAAGTTGCGGCGCTTGAAAAAGCACAGGCAAAAGGCTTCCAAAAGATTGCCAAGCAAAAAAGAGTAGCAGTAGGAGGAGGAGGCATGAAAAGAGCATCTTCTGCCACTACCAAGAGAAAGAAAAGAGGCATGTCCAAGAGGAAGTGACAGTTATAGCTAGCAGCTAACTTGAAGAGTGAAATATTTTTACTCTTCGTCTTGGATATTATTATCAGTCGTTGTTGTTGTCTTCCTTCTTCTTTCTTCCCCTCCTCCTTATCCTCATTCTCTTAAGAACAATAATCTTTTCAGGAAGAAGAGGAATAGCTGTCTTGCTGTTTATTCTCAATTGGCCGCTTCTTCTATCGCTGCCATATATACAATGATGGCTCTGAATCGCCAGTAGGCTTGAATTCAATTTTTCTAGAAGTATAGAATTTTCCTTCTTCAATCTGCCAAAGCTCTGTATCCCAATTTTCTTTAATGCTTTGACCAGTTGCAGTTCCTGACATCCTCTCCGCCCTGAAGGGCTTGAGGTTCCTTGTTACTTCCAGCGGTCACGTCTCCAATATCAGTTTTTGCTGCAACAATACTCAAAAGTCTGCCCTTCTCATCTTGGAGCCGCACCTAGGACATGATCCACCTTTGAACCTCTGTCCACAGGCCATGCAGACATAATTAACGCCGCCTCCACCACTACCAGCGCCAAATATACCACCAAAACCTCCTGCCATACCCATACCCATTCGCCGCATCTGGCGCCTGCGCATATAATAGTTCATTGCAATGAAAACTCCAATTATAGCTACCAGTGATATGGGAAATGGTAGAAGGAAAGATAATGTGAGACTTATGGCAATAGAAATGCCTATCCACATCATCTGCACAGAAAGGAATCTTTTTGTGTCAGGGTTCATTATTATTGCTGTCTTCCTCCTTAGAAGGATCCCACTTACAAATGTAAAAGTGTTATGTTAGGAAATTTTTAGTCAATTGATTTAGCGGCAATAAAAGCTAAGCAAAGCATGCAAGGTCACAACCTATCCATCTATGCAGATATGGGGTAGGAATTTATCGAAGTAGCCAAAGTCTCAAAAAAAATACAATTGCCAAAACTACAAGGCTGTGGGAAATGAACGACCCACCAGCGTGTACAACCACGCCCAATCCAGAGAGCATCCAATCGTGAACTACCCACGTCTTTAGACGTGGGCTTCTTCCTGCTTCAACGACTCCTTTGGAATCTCCACAGGCGTGTAACTTCCCGGCGTTCCACCGGTATTAGTAGCAACAACAGTGATTTCAATCCTCGCTTGAGGATGTTATAAGAGAAGCATTGTAGTCCCTGTCAAGTATTGCACCACACTTTGTACAAACATGAATACGTACTGCAAGTGACTTTGGTACTGGGTGTCCGCACCTTGAGCAGTTAATCGATGTGTATGATGGCTCTACCTCTACTACTACCCTGTTAGCTTTGTACTGCAGCATCTGCTTGAATGTAGAGACCAGCTAGCATCCAGTATCTTCCTTGCAAGCCTGTGGTTTTTAGTCAAGTTCAATACTTTCAATCGTTCTAGAAATATAAAAGAAAAAAATCTTTCCGAGCTTGTTGTTTGAGCAGTCAGTCTCCACTCTTGGATCCACTTTTAGAACCATTATCGGCACAAAAACCACGGTGCTCCGCCTCTGCTGTTACTATGTCACTATTTTTAGAATCTGCGCCATTTTATAGCGATGTATAATATTATATTTATCTCGCCCTCCGTGCCGCGCATGTCTTCTTCTTCAGTTTATTACTCTGCACTTTTTTATTGATGGTTGCGACATAACCACTACCGCCACCATATACACGCACACGTAGATTGAAAGCCCCGGTTCTCTATTTCTTCTTGTAATAGTCATCAAAATAATTTCTTTTTGCTCAGCGCTTTTTACGATCAAATCCTTTAGCCTGTTCTGCAGATTCAGCGCAACAGATCTTAATCTTTTTGTAGCTTCTGCAGGTGTTTGCTGCTCTGATAGAAGACATGTATGAGGCCTGACATAGTTGTTGTATATGTGATAGCCATCAATGAAAAATCGAAGCTGATTTATCGTTGCCAAGACCGCGCTTTAACTCTTAATTACCAACCTTATCTTATTGCGGTACCTTTCAATCGATCTGTTTTGAAAGCTATCGTTAAACAAAAACCATCATCAATAGAGGTTTTTCTGCATATAACATAGGTAGTAGATCGTTGAAGAAAAGCTGGATCAAGGCACATGCTTCTTTTATGGCGAACCCGCTAAAACAGATATTGGCTAGAGCTCAGTCTCATGGCTGCCAGTACAGAATATGGTTGGCGGATGGTGTATGTGTGTGTATACATGCATGCCATAAATGCAGCATTGAAAAAAAATATTTTGTTTGTAAATCACGGTAATCTTGCGCAAATGGTCGTGTGTCTTTTTTAGCATCACCCTAATTCAATACTCTATCTCTCTATCTCTTTTAACAGCAAAATTTTGTTTCATCGATTTCTCATAGGTGTCCGATTTAAAGTCCTAGTAATTAGATGGAGGAGATCTACATCAATTTCCTTGGTGAAATTATGGCCCATCTCCTGCCAAGTTACCTGCACCTCAGCTGGAGTAACTGCAAAGGTGAAGTGCAAGCATTCGTCCGAAATCAATACTCATTCCTTAAGAATTTATTAGAAGATTCTTGCTACCTGATTTATAGGATAGTCTTGTGAAATCTAGAACGTTTTGAATTCTCAATTACGGTCCTATAGTGGACTATTATCTAGGAATAACATTGCACTGCTTGGCATTGTAGTGGCAGTGGCAGTGATATTATCGGCTTCATCATTCCAATACTATTCATCCAATGCAGATCGAATTGCGAAAATGGCTGCAGATGACATTAGGCTAAATGCCAAAATTGAAGCTCACGACCTTTCTGGAATAGTTGAAAACAAATTAGCCAAGGTTGTTGCTGTTTTGAACACGCTGACCGCCTCAAAGAATATACAAAGCCTCGATGTTGAAGGTGGAAAAGACCTCATCAACCAAAGCCAGCAATCCACCGCCGATATAACAGAGGGCTATTTCTGGCTCGATAAAGATGGCACAACCGTGTGGAACAGCATATTTGCGACAAATCAAACTCTTCAGGAAGAGTACGGAAAGCTAAATCTTAATTTCAGAGCGTATTTTATTGAGCCAAAGGAGACGGGCCAGCCATACTATAGTAGCGTGGTAGAATCTCTAGACGGCATACCAAGGATCTATTTCTCCATGCCAGTATTAAGCGACGAAGACAAGTCATTCAAAGGTGTGTTAGTTGCGGCCATCAAATCTACAACTCTTGCAGAGCAGGTGAAGCAGGAATTATTTCCTGGGATCGAAAGTAGGGTCAGTCTAATCGACAGGAATGGAGTCTTTATGTACAACGCAAATACCTCTTGGATCGGCAGGACTATCTACGGTGAGGAAGTACGGACAGAAATTGAGAGAAGTCTTTCTCTCGACTCTACCCAGATATCCAAAATTTATAATGAAATACTGCAGGGCAAATCTGGTTCTGTTGACGCAGTGGCAACCTCCACTCAGATCATGACTACTATTGCATACCAGCCCGTCTTTCTCTATAACCAGCAGGATCGTGATGATCATCATCATCTTTTCACAGTAATCATTTCTATTCCGCACATATTGGCAGAAGATGTGGTGTTGTTGATAGACCAGCAGAGGATATACAGCACAGTTATAGTCACAGGAATTGGGATAATAGCAATTGGAATCGCAATTGTGGTTTTGATGTGGAACAAGAAACTAAGAGAAGTCGTCAGTAAAAGAACCGCTGAACTGAGAGAGGCAAACGAACAACTCAAGATCCGAGAGGATTTGCAAAAGGAATTTATCAATATAGCAGCTCATGAGTTGCGAACTCCAATACAACCAATACTTGGCTTGGCAGATATCAAGGAGTTGCAACTGCAAGATGACAGAAAAGGAGGAGGAGAAGAAATCAAGATAACGAAAGACGAAATGAACATAATCATTCGTAATGCAAAGCGTTTGGAAAAACTTTCATCGGATATTCTTGAAATAGCAAGAATAGAAAGTGGCAACTTGCGTCTGAACCTCCAAGAATTTGATCTGAATAATGATGTAATAATGCCACTAGTAAAAGATCTTCAGAATTCTATGAACGGCAAGGATTTGAAGATTAACCTTTCTATTCAAGGCGGCAAGAAGATGCCAGTGAAAGGAGATGTGAACAGGATTACGCAAGCTCTGTGGAACCTGCTAGATAATGCTCTAAAGTTTACCGATAAAGGATCTATCTCAATTATCGCAAAGAAAGAAAATGACTACATTGTGATAACTGTTAAGGATACTGGCAGCGGCATTAATTCTAAAATCCTTCCCAGATTATTTACAAGATTCGCCACCATGTCTGAAAAGGGCACAGGAATTGGTCTGTATATTTCTAAAAAGATCGTAGAGGCGCATGGCGGAAAAATCTCTGGACAGAATAACGAAGACGGACCTGGAGCATCCTTTTCAATTTCTCTTCCTATGTATTATAATAATAATGGTGATGGTGATGATGATGGCGGCGGCAAGAAAGAAGGAGAAGAAGAATACCTACGTTTTAGAGAGAAGGAAGAGGAGCAGGTTCGAGCAAAAACTTGGCCGGACATAAGCAGCATGAGGATTTTTTCATGATATGCAATTTCAACAACAATAACGCCACGCCATGTGCATTTAAGTTATAATATATATATGTATATGTATACCAGAGTGTTATTCGCCCCTTTCCACGTCGTACGTTTTTTCGATGCTGGTAACTTGGCAGGAGACGAGCTTATTTTTACTGTGGGATTTTTGGTTCTGATCTCCCTTTAAGTTACCAGAACTGTAAAGTAAAACCTTCTTTATTTCAGCGAGAGAGAGAACGAGTCTTTTGTTTGGTCAGAAGAGTATTTAAAAATGTAGATTGCCCTGAGCCAGTCATTTAGTACTCTATGACGCTAAATTCATCGAAAGCATAATTTTAGAACTTGAATGATGATCTCGTTAGATATTATGTGATATTTTGTCATTTATGTGGTTTTAGAAGTTCTTGTATTCATGCTTTCTTTGAATTGTACTGAAGATTTTGAGTCAAACTACTGGGAGGGCTTTGATAGTGCAATGATAGATGAATGGAACATCATCATGACAACTACAAGCTGCTATCAGTTGGATGAGTTCCCATCTGATTTCTCGGATTATAGAGATCTTAAGGAAGAGGCAATAATAGCGGCAGCAGTTGCGGCTGCTCAAGAAAATAATAATAATAATGATGATGTGGATGACACCGATAATAATATGATGTCTTCAGATATTATTACTATTGTTCATCACCCAGTTGATTTTACGACTTACTTTGACAAGTTGTTGTTGTTTCTCTCGAACCATAGCACAAATGACAATGACGACTCTGAGGAACAGCAAAAGGAACGGCAAAAACAACAACAGGTGGTGTTCATTACCCAATATTCAAAAGCAGTATTTCAAATAGAGAATGCAGCTGGTGTGTCCTATCCTAGTGAGAACATCGCCTTTGTGAGAAGCGACCTTTTTTATACTACCAAAAGCCTGAGCCATGAGATTTTGCATCTTGTTCTTGAAGAAGAAGGATATCCAAAGGGTTGCTATATCGATAAGGTGCATGAGAACCATTTTAAACCTAGTCTCAAGAAGGTGGCAAAAGATGATGAGGATAATGATAATAATTACATGAGATCAGCCTACTATTACCAAATAATCGCAAGGTTCGACTGCTAAAAGCAGTGGGGGGAGAGAGAGAGGAACAACAAATATTGCGTATGTATATACTGTCATCATATGGATTCTGAAATTATTATCGCGACACTGAACTAAAGACTGGCGGAATTAGTAGAACACATATGGCAACATACCTTTTGGTGATAATATAATAATAGACTGTAGATAATAATAACCAAAAGAAGAAGAATAAGAATAAGAAAAAGAGGACACGAGTTTTTTCCCGTTCTTTCCTTACAGTCGTCCTCTAAAGCTGCTGAATCTATTGTTTCTAGTGGCGTACCTCGCAGTGGCTATGATGATTCCAACGATCGACAGAGCCAGTATGATTGCAGCTATTCCGCCAAACTCTGGTACTGCAAAAGTACCCAGAATTTGAATCTCCTCGGTTCCTGCTGGGAAGTTAATGGAGATTTGTCTTATGGTTGCTGTTGGTGTTCCTTCTTCTGAGGTAGCTGCAGTTCCATCGCCTAGGAGTGATAGCGACCCTCTAGAACCCCGGACCCTTTACAGTAGTTGCGAATGAAATCCTTATAGCTTGTTTGTGCTAGTATCACTTTTCTGCCCTTGACAAGAACAGACAAGAAATTCTACCAGTTTACCAGACGCCAAGTCAAAGATATTCTAACATACGATGTAAATGGCAGGGTAAGATACTCAAAGGAAGACCACCTGAAGCTCCTTCTGTCAGCCTGTCTGGTAAACGGATTTGCAGAAGGTGTATCAAGATCCCTGAACAGGTCGCCTACCGGTGAGACCCTGCTTTCCTACATCAAGACTCAGGACAGAGAGAAGCTGCTGCAAGAATTTGACAGGACGGTGCACAAGAATGTAAGAATGCTAAGGCGACGCAGGAAACTGACTACGCCTGTTCCCGTAGCCGTAGACTGGCATGACATAATGTACTATGGTGATCCCAAAGAGACTCCGATGGTCATTGGAACGTAGCACAAGAATGGGAGCAACTATGCCTTCGAGTACCTCACAGCATCTGTTCTGGTCGACGGTCAAAGGCTGATCGTAGCGGTAATCCCACTAGAATCTAGGAGTGACGCATACAGGTTTGTCAAAAAGATGGTCGAAAAAGTCAGAACGTTGGGCATAAGGATCAGGTACCTGACGCTTGATGGCGGGTTCTTTAGCATAGACACAATGAGGTTCCTGAAAGAATCAGGATTAAAGAAGTACATACTGCACATGCCTTCGACGCGCAAGGTAAAGAAGATGAGACTGAGTGACGGCATGAGGTTCAAGTACAGAACAAACCACCACCACCACCAGAGAAGAGAGTTAGAACAGGTATCGTTTGATGTGGTAGTGGCATACGACAGAACCAAGGATTACTATTACCTTATGGCAACAAACATGCCATCTTTGTACAAATCCAGTACACTTTTGAAACTGTACAACAGGCGCTGGGGAATAGAGACAAGCTACAGGATGTGCAACCAGTTTCTGATAAGGACCACGTCAAAAAAGTACATCGTCAGGTTGTTCTACTACCTTTTTGCGTGTCTGATTTACAACGCATGGGTCACTTACAATGAGCAGAATATCCCTGTGATAGTGGTGCAGATGAAACTATCTCTGCTCTGGTTTGTCCTAAATGACAATTACATGCTTGAGTATGCTTGATTCGCAACTACTGTTTAGGTTTGGGAGTACGTCAGTAGAGAGAGATAGATATATAGTTAGTTAATCAGCTTGATTAACTCTGCTCTTATTTTATCAAATACATCTTCACGTAGCTGACCATATCTTTTCACCACTAATCTTTGCTCCAAGCTGAAAACCTTGTCTACCTTTGCAACACTGGCCACTGTAAGACTTCCTGATGTCATCTCTTTGCTTGTTACAGGAATGGTATGGTCTCTTGTATTAGGATTTGATGTCAACGGTATGGCGATAAAATCCTTGAATTTCCTGTTGTAGGTATTATTAGAAATGACAATTGCAGGCCGGTATTTGGCTTGACTCAGGTCGGAAAATGGATAGGGAACTAGAACAATGTCTCTTTGCGAGGCTGAATATGATGATGATGACGAGCTAGACATTATTGGTTCTTCCTTTTGTTTCCTCTTGGCGTAGCAACAGGCGCATCCTTATTCCAAACCTCATCATATGGGTTATCCCAGACACTCTTTAGCGAATGCTCTGCAAATGCTTCAATGTCTTTGAATTCTCCATCTAGTAATAGCGCGATCTTTTCAGATTTTTCCAAGACGATTTTGTCATCCTTCACCATCATAACTAGACTGTCACCTTTCTTGATTCTCATATTCTTACGAATATCCTTAGGAATAGATACTTGGCCTTTATCTGATACCTTTATGGTTCTAATTTCAACAGCAGGAGGAGGAGAAGAAGATGTCATACTGGTAATAGTAAGAATATTCTTACTAATAAAAGTAGCTAATTACAGCATGCCGGCTAGAGCAGGCTGCAAAGAACAAAAAATTCTGTTAGTGCGATGGATGCTGAAAGGTGGTTCAGGTTTTTACGTATAAGTTAACCTTTTTGAAGCGCGTACACCTGCAAGACAAGGCCTTTTGACCGAAAAATATTCAGCTTGGTTCTCATTCATCCCCCAGACTGTGATGCTGGAGCAGCGTGATTATTCCCAGCTATTCAGGGAGCTGGAGTATTACCGCAATCGCTGCTCAGAGCTTGAAGCCGAGAACAAACAGTTGAAAGAAGAGCTGCACGCCCTGAAATCAACCGTGTCAGCTGTGGTTGCCAGAAGCGTGGATGCCAGACAGGCCGCCAGGAAGAAGAAGCGTCACAAAAAGCCTGGTCAAAAGAAAGGCCACGCCGGCAAGAGCCGGAAGAGGCCTGAACACATAGACGCCAGGGTCACCATCGACCAGACATCATGCCGCAAATGCGGCAGCGCTCTCTCGGAAAGACCCACCGACTCGTACAGCCGCGTCGTTACAGATATCGTACCTGCAAGGCCCGTGGTTAGAGTACACAGTCAAAAGGAGGTACTGCTCCTCCTGCAAAAGGCAGGTGTCTCCACCTGTACCGGGAGTACTCCCAAACGAGGTGTTCGGGCTCAGGCTGATGCTCCTGATAGTGTCGCTAAAGCTGCTGGGACTGTCCTATGAAAAGATATCCGGCCATTTCCAGCTGCTGTTCAACCTGCAGGTCACAGATGCTGCAATAAACCATGCCGTGATGAAGGTGGCAGAGGCGTTTGATCCGAGGTACAACGAGCTTGTCGATGACCTGCTCAAGGAAAAGAACGTCCGCGGGGACGAGACCGTCTGACCTGTAAACGGCAAGAACCACTGGCTGTGGGCGTTTGTGGGAAGGCATGGACTGTGTCGTATACGAGGTAGACCGGTCAAGATGAAAGGGCGTACCGGCAAGAGTCCTATCTGGATATGCAGGTACTGTAACAAGCGACTCGTGGCCTGCGTGGAACCACGCAAGCGGCAGCCACCAGAAGTGCCTAGTACACTACCTGAGGGAGATAATACAAGATACCGTCAGGTACAAGAACCCCGGAAAGGAGTTTCATCCGTTCGGCAAAAGGCTCAGGAGGATATACTGGGAGACGCCATAAGGTCGGACAAAAAGTACGCAAGGCAAAAGACTGGCTGAGGGTAAAGTCAAGGCTTGCTTGAAAAGAGGATCAAAGTCCTGATAGAGGGACATTACCGCGAAAGGAACTGCCTCCGGCTTGTAAAGCGGCTGAAGAGGGAGAAGGGCATGCTCTTCTTTACATTCCTTAAAGAAAAGAAAAGGAGTCGACATTTGTAGAAATCATGGAGATATTCACAGCCTTCTAATAATAGACTGTAGATAATAATAACCAAAAGAAGAAGAATAAGAATAAGAAAAAGAGGACACGAGTTTTTTCCCGTTCTTTCCTTACAGTCGTCCTCTAAAGCTGCTGAATCTATTGTTTCTAGTGGCGTACCTCGCAGTGGCTATGATGATTCCAACGATCGACAGAGCCAGTATGATTGCAGCTATTCCGCCAAACTCTGGTACTGCAAAAGTACCCAGAATTTGAATCTCCTCGGTTCCTGCTGGGAAGTTAATGGAGATTTGTCTTATGGTTGCTGTTGGTGTTCCTTCTTCTGAGGTAGCTGCAGTTCCATCGCCCAAGAACACAGTGAATGGCTGATCTGTACCGGATTTGCCGTCAGCTCCTGACTTTGAATCAATCACTTCTCTTGGAAGCCTTAGCTTCAGGTTTCCATCTTCATTTGTCGAGGTGACTGATACTACAAGCCTGCGGTTATCTATGTCAAGCATCATATCTTCCACGGAGCCGTTGGTTATGTTGTACTGTATGTTGTACGATGTGCCTTCCACATCAAGTGAGAAGGTCTGCCACTGCACAGCACCGGTGCCTCCACCACCACTACCATCACCTTCTTGCGGTATCGGCTCTGTTGTCGGGGTTGTTCCGTCTGGACTTATTATCACAGGGCCGCGTCCTCCGCCACCTCCACCACTTGATGATCCGCCGCCACTCGATGCAGGAGTGAGCGCGCCTGCTACAACTGGCGATAGACTTGTGAACGTGCCTGTTACGTGCGTCGAGTTAGAGCTTACATTTGTTCCTTGTTCCCATGCACTGCCAGTCCATTTAAATATCGATGGTGATTGTCCGGACGACAAGAGTGCCGAGTTGTAGGGTACTGTAACTCTTACAGAGCCTGAATAGCTTGTGGCAGACAGGTCGAATTCAAACACCTCTCCAATGGTGTTTGCTGTTGAGCTGCCGACATTAAATGATGCTGTTGAGGAGCCAACAGAGGTAAATGCACCAGGGAACTGGCTGTTTATTGCAGACAGTGTTTTCTTTTCAACTACCACAGCGCCGCTTGCGCTGCCCCCAAAGCTAATGCTTACTTTGTCACCTGTACTTGGGACGGTGACACCGACAGGAGTGTTTGCTGACACGTTTACGCTAACGGATACTAGATTGTTATTGGCGTTGACATTAAATCCAAGCTGAGGAGCGACAAGCTGGTCATTATTATTTCCACCGGCACCAGTATCAATAAGAACATCCAAAGTATGAGGAGTTGCAGTATCAAGATCAGCGGTCCTTAGCTTGCCAGTTATTGTAATCTGCCCGGGACCAATAAGGCCGTTCACAAAGTTGGTTACTCCTGCATTGGCATAGCCTCCAGTGTTGCCGCCAATGTAGCCATAACCATAGTTGTTGAAAGCATAAGTATATGGAGAAGTGAATGAATATCCACTGCTAACTAAACCATAGCCATAACCATAGCCGCCGTTAGCAGTAAAAGAGGATATTGTAAGCTGGTTACCAATGACAAGTGTGTCAGATCCGCCTGTCCGAGTACCAGCAGAATTAAAGGTTGCTGTTTTTACAGAAGCAAGCCCATTGTCAAGAATAAGGGTTATTGATTGGATTGAAATGAGCTCGCCAGCTTCAACATTTATGGTGATTTGAAAATTCTCCCCGGAGACAGAGTTGTTTATTGCGCCACCTACTGCGTTGGGCAAAGTAGTAGTAACTGTGAAAGCGTTGGCCTTCTGGAATGGAACAAATATTACAGTAAGCAGTACTGCTGCGATTATAACGCCTAGCAACTGCTTATGCTTGGCTAGCTTTGGATACTGCATTTGCTCACCATTTGAACAGAGATGTTATATATAAAAATATTTGTAATGATTTATCTGCACTTGATTGCAGTTCGTTTGCTGCCGATTGTATCTCAGCGTCTGAGCGGGGTTGTTGCCTCCCATGTTGGTTTCCACAGCATCCCATTTATCCTTGCTGCTGGATGAGCATTCTCCTATTCGCGCCTGATGCGCACTGTGGCTTTGCGCAAGCCTCTGGCCCAACCTGTCAATGGCATCATCTTCCTTTGTCAGGAAATGCAAGTACCGGACAGGCCCTGTTCGTTGCTCTCCCTCTAACCATCCAGCCTAAAGGACCTTTCTTCCTTTAGCATCACGTATATGGCGCACACATCATCTTTCGAGCAGCCGCCATTATGGCTACCCTGCTGCTTCCCTTCCTAGCCTTTATCCTGTTGTAGTGCTCATTACAAACAGCAGCCTGACTCTGTCACCCCTGTCCCTTCCTTTGACTGCTACTAGCCGGAATGCAGCCTGCTCCTTTTTTCCTTCTCCTCTTGCCCCTTGTTCTGTAGATGAAATCATCACCCGGTTTGATGCTCTTGAGGAGGGGGCAGCTATTCTGATTATGTATTTCATGCCAGTCCAGTTCAGGTAGTTTATCACATCTGCCGAGTTGTTGTATGCACCATCCAAAAGGACGATTTTTGGCATCGCTATTTCTGGCGCGTACATCCATTGCCTGAGCAACTGTTTGCTTAACGCTTATGTAATAATTCGACCTATCGATTGCCCGTGGTACGTTCCAGCGGCTTGATTTCAGTGTATACATAAGTCAAGCTGTTGGGGTGTTCCCCTTAGCTTTTTTGATCTACTGTAAAGAGTGTGGGGTTTCTTCCTTTGTTTCCCATACCCTTCGTCAGGCTAGAACTTGCTTTGTCTTGGCTCGCTACTGCTCCAGTCTATCTTTTGCTATTGTAGATTCTCTTGACTACACCGAGGAGGCTGGCTTTGTTACATTTGTTTGGCGCCAATATGACTTGTAGCTACGAAGGTTGCCAAAAGTGCCCGCACACGTGAAAACGGTTCGGTTATTACTTTTGCTTCTGGACCATACTTTTCGTAGGCTGAAATCAACATGCTTAGGACGCCTATAGTGTGCAGATCTAATTTAGGAAGTAGTTCACGACTGCTGGCCCCTAATTTTTCATTGGTATCAATGGCGGATGCAATGCTAATGACTTCTGCAAGATCCTTGAACCCTTCAAGCCGTGAAATGGATTCGAACTGCTTGCTAACCTCTAGATTTAGCTTGCTTACAGTCGCAATGGTTTCATAGCTTATCTTCTTGCATTCATCAAGCAACTCCTTGGCTGTTTGCATTCCCTGTCGTGCTTCTTGTACAACACTAGAAATTCCCTGCTTGGCTTCTGCCTCAGCTTGTGCAAGTAGTGCTTGGATAAATAATGCACCATCCTTTAAGCTTTCACTTATAGCTATCCTCTTGGCCTCTAGATCCTCTACATCAGATTTTAGCTGTTTTATTCTTGCTTGCAATGATATTTCTTGTTTTTGCAGCTCCCCTAATTGGAAGGATGAATCGGCAATGGCATCCTCTATGCTTCCATATTTGTCCAGATCAGCTGCGAACTTTTTCTTGTTGGCTCTCCCTATGTTATGTTTCATGATGATGCTTTGAAGATATATTATATCGTCGCGATTGAAGCCCTTGCGGTTTGTAAGTATCTCTACTGTATCAATAAGGTCTTTTCGATCTGCATACCTCTTTTTGGCATTCTCTGCAAGATAATTGTAGTTTTCTGCATCAACCTTGAGCTGTCTGATCCTCTCTTGGTAGTCAAGAAGCTGCGGATACATCTCCTCTAGGTCTCTGAAGAACTTTGTAACAGCGGCCTTGCCGGGGGTCTCAACTGCAAATATGCTGTCTATTATAATGCTGTCGTTTACAAGCTCCTCAAGGATGCTATGCAAGAGCCTCAGCTGCCTGAGGCCAAAGCCCATAGCCTTCAACTCCTTGTAGAACCTTACTGTCTGTGACAACGAATTTACCTTATTCTCTAGCCTTTGGCTTTCTCTTGCAAAGTACCTGTACCGCCTCTCTTTGTTCTCGATAGCTACTCGCAATGCTGATTCTTGCTCTTGAAGCGATTTTATTTTTGAAATTTTAGATATTATCTTGCTAGGGTTGTATTGCATTTCTTTTGCATTCCTGAGCATGTTTGCAAGCTTTGGAAGGTGTTCAACGATAGAAAAGTTGCCGTTGTCGTCACCTAAATGCTCTCTTAACATCTCCCTTGCAGTGACAAACTGCTGTAGATCCAGAAGTGTTGTTTCTTTATTGCTCAGCTCTTGTTCAAGCTCTATTTTGGACTTCTTCAAGCCCTCCACCTCATTTTTTAGCTTGGCAAGCTGGATTGGAAGTTCTTCTGCCGGAATATTGAGGCTTGATGATAGAGCAAAAAATTGGTTTAAAAGATCTACAAGCCTCTCTGTTGGAAGTCCAGTGTTCGAGCAGGTCTTGTATGCATCACTGATAAAGAAATCTAAATCATCTAGTTTGACATTATTTTTTGTAAGCATGTTGAACACCCTTGCTGCGTCTGCAGCTTCTTTGGGCGTTATGCCAGCATTTTTCATTGCTATGCCGAGTTCTCTTAAGGCATCGATGTTGTAGTTAGCATACGATGTGCGCCATTCAGAAATAACATTGCTGACTGTGCCCGTACCTACACCTGTCTTGCGTGCAATGTTGTCTCTGCTCTCTCCCGCCAGCCATAGTCGAAGTATCTTGAGCTTGGTAACATCAGGCACCCTTTCAGGCATTTTCTCGTATCCTCCAGATACACCATAGCAGATCTTTTAACATTGTAGTAAGAAAGAATGAGAAAAAATTATTGGTAAAAACAATGAGCTCAATTTTTACTGTTATCCGGCTTTTCTCTGACATCCTCTCCGCCCTGAAGGGTGTGGGGTTCCTTGTTACTTCCTCCAGTGGGCATAATCCCACCTCAGTACAAGAGGGTTTGCCATAACCCTGCTACTGCTAGGGAGTCTTGTTGTTGAGGGCAGCAGCAATTCTCCCTTTACAACAGCTACGTTCCAGATGTTTGCAGCGCCGCATACGTCTGCATTCATCATCACCCTGTTTTCTTTGCAGACGTGCAAGCCTCTATGTACCCTGCCATTATGTCCTTGACCGCACACACACAACAGGTCTTGGACGTCCCTTTCTCCGACACTTGTACAAACTCCATGCTGTAGTCCTCGCACATATGTCGTATCCATTCTATTGTCTGCAAATGCGACCAAAAGTTGTGCAGCTTTTGGTTGGTGTGTGCTCCAAGGTTGTTGCCATCCCTTATTCCGTTAAGGTCTCCTACCGCCACCTTTGTGATTCCTATTTGCTTCATCCTCTCGAATAGGTCTTTGAGCATAGCTCTTGTAGCATGTTTGAAGCGCCGCGTCCTTTTGCGGTAGGACAGACCTATTTTTCTCGATGTATGTTGTTGCTTCTGTGGAAGCCTTGACTGCAGCTCTGCTATCTTTTTCGTCCTGTACACATAGTCGCTCAGAACTGCACGTCCGGAGTATATGACCGGTTGTTCGTTTTCGGCGTAGAAGGCTACTAGGTTGCATATTCCCAGATCGATAGAACCCACCTTTTCGGGTTGACCAGATACAACAGCCTGTTTTGCAGGCGCAGTATCGACGGGTATGAATGCATACCAAGCGTCTTTCAACCTGTCGTACATAACGTCCAGTCTTCCTTTCTTTCCTTCCCTGACCCTGTCCGCTGCGTATCGTAGCCTCAGGTTCTTGCCTATTATTGTTATCGTCGAGCGTTTCCTGTCCAGCCTGTAGCAGTCGTTTCGGACATAAAACCCCCTAACAACTGTTTGTTTTGAATCTCTGTCTTTGAGGTAGCTAGGCATTCTCACTCTCCTGATGTTAGGCGGCAGTCTACCTTCTTCTGATTGCAGACGTTTTAGCGTCCAGAAAGAGCTCCATGCTTCATCAAGCTTCTTCAGTACAGCCTGACCCTTGCCTGTGCCAATTGCTTTGAAGTTGTCGGAGTGCTTGAAGTGTCTACATTGCTGCGAGTAGTTCGGTAGTTTCTTCTGCTTCTTGAGAAATGCTTGCCTACGTTGGTAATTGGCCTCGTTTCCAGAGTAGGGAAGTATGGAGGGCAATACGTTCCAGCTCTCGTACCTGCTCTTTCGTAGGCTTGAGTAGACGGTATCTGCCCTCAACGAGTTTTTGTATAGCTGGTGGAAGTACTTAAGGCTTTGACGGCCTCGCTAACCCCCCTCCTGAAGGATGGGGGCTTGCGCTCGGCAATGTCCTGTCAAATGCGTCAGCCAGGTCAAATCGGTCGTCAAACACGTCAAGTACAAACCATAAAATCCAATCCAAGCTTCTCAAGGTATTTTGTACAATGCAGAGTTTATTCTAAAGGATAATTTGATATTTCGAGCTATTTGACGAAGGAGCTGATAAGTTTCAGTTGGGGTGTCCACAGTTGATGACTCTTGGCAATCACATACGAACAACAGATAATTTGCAGTACGATTGACAGGTGATATGTTCGCCAAGGATAAGGCCAAGAAAAGCCACTACCATCACACTCTAGCGCAGACGGCGTAATGAAAAAAATGGTAAAATAGCAAAAGCTACTAAATATTATATTGTACGAAGGCAACAAAAAGCAAGCCTTCATCCAGCTAGAAGATGGTCGAGCAACGAACAGGGCCTGGTAGGTTCTTGCATTTCCTGACAAAGGAAGATGATGCCATTGACAGGTTAGGCCAAGGCTCGCGTAAAGCCACAGTGCGCATCAGGCGCGAATGGGAGTATGCTCATCCAGCTGAGATGGATAAGGAATCGACATGGGTGAGAACCTATACCCCGTAGCACATGTATGGTGACATACGTTTGAGGTGATTGCCGTCTTTTATTGACAGGAACAGCTATCAGCTTCTTCCTGCCACCTGAGACATGGCTTCCGACATGTCAGAACTGGAACGCCTTTACAAGGCGGAATCCGACCCGGAGGTAAAGGAAAGGCTACTGCTGGTACTGAAGGTAGAAGAAGATGGCATGGTTCCATCACGGGTCGCAGAGGAGCTCCTCCACAGAAGCAGGACTTGGGCGTCTGAATGGATGGCAAGGTACAGACAGGAAGGAGTAGATGGTCTGAAAACCCGGCCAAAAAGCGGCAGGCCACCTGACATCCCTCCAGAGGTGGCACTCAGGATACAGAAGAAGCTGAAGGAGAGCAAGCAGGGCTGGACCACAAGGCAGGCGTACGAGTTGATAGTAAAGGAGAGCGGCGTCAAGTACCATCACAAGCACATCTACAAGGTACTTCACAGGTGGGGATTCAAGCAGAAGGTACCAAGGAAGGTACACATCAACACTGCGTCAGACGAAGAGAAAGAGTCCTTCAAAAAAGGGCGAGGGAAATCCTAGACCACCTGCCGGACGGGTTCACGGCAGTATCTGAAGACGAGTCGTTCTTCACTTTTGACGTGCGCATAAAGAGGGTATGGATTTACAAAAACACAAGGCCCGTTGTCAGGGTGACAGGCTCACACCAGCGCTCATGCCTGTTTGGAGCCATCAGCCTGGACGGAAGAAGACAGCTGTTCAGGCAGTATGACTGGTTTGACGAAGACACTTTTCTGGACTACCTCAAGCAGATACACAGGAAGTTTCCAAGATGCTACCTGTTCTTGGACAAGGCGCGTCAGCATCACAAATCAGAGAAGGTGAAGAGATATTTCCATGATCACAAGGACACCCTGATACCGGTCTGGATGCCAACTGCGTCACCGGAGTTCATGGTACTGGAAACATGCTGGCAGTTGTCAAAGGACGCCCTGCTTGTCATGACGTACTATCCATCATTTGGTGATTTGAAGAGGAGGATACAACATTACTTTCGGACAAAGCGCTTTCATCTTGATATGAGGAAATATCTGACTGAAGGAGTGTCAGCTTAATTATGCTACTTGGTATAGGACAGTCCTAGCTTTACGAATTACCCTAAGTTAACAGAGCCTAGGAAACAGATTCATCCCACCCGTAAACGGTGTGGGGTTTCTCTGTTGGCAGCTACAAACTGGTCACTTGCCTATGTGGCAAGCTTAGGCGGATGGGAGAACACAGAGATACTAAACAAGTGTTATGGCGGCATTCCTGAGCACATCAAGGCACAGATGGCAAAGTCCGTACATGTCAGATTTGATACATTGAGTCTCAATATTTCAATAGCTGCAACAGGCTATTCAACATAGAGCATTTACTACGAAACTACTGCCAAGACTGTATCAAAGCTGCTATGCTCGCCTGAGGGATATGGTCTGCGCCCGGGGAAATGGTCATCGAGCATTTGCATATTGGAAATTTTGCTCACATCCATGCGGCGCCAGTTTGGCAGATTTCCAGAAGAGCTCTGGCCGCCTATCTGATAAACAAGGAGCTGGCGTTTTCCATTCAGTATGCCGTAGACATGCGGCTCTGCAATCCTATGTTTCTGTTCGTATGAAAACTCTATAAGCTTCTTGCTGGCTATTGCAGTTCGTATTATATTATCCAATTTGTATTCTTCACCTGGACGCTGTTGAGATTATACAGGCACAAGTATTTATAGTTATCATGCTATAGTATTATAGTAATAAAACTATATAGGTGAGTTGTTTGGACGAGACAACATTCAGAATACTTGATACGCTTGCAAGAGGATTAGGGATAGAGCTGTCCATCAAAGCCCTTACTGAAAAGATTGGTGAGCTCTATGGCTCTGCTTATTATGTTAACATATACAAGAAATTGCAACAGCTTGCAGAAGAAGGCATAGTACGCCTGACAAGAATGGGCAATTCGCTGATCGTTGGTTTGAATTTCAAAGAGTACATGATAACAGACCTGCTCACAGAAATGGAATTCAGAAATAAGCAAACATTGTTAAGGGAACATAGAGAGCTGCAGATGCTCTTTCTTGAATTAGAAACCTACTGTAGAGACCTGCTATTTGTAAGGTCAATTTCAATAATAAAGCCATACAAAAATGCCAAGCTGAACAGAGCCGAGCTTCTCTTTCTTATCCGCGCACATGGCATGAGCTTCTATCCCGATGAAAAAGAAGCAGAGACATTGCGTAATATGGTACTACAACTTCAGGCCATCCATAACATGAAGATCGACTTTCTGATACTGACTGATGCAAAGTTCCTTGACATGCTATCCTCAGATGAGATCAATCCCCTAAAGGAGATGATTTCTGACAAGATCACATTCTTTAATCCACAAAACTTTTGGATGGCGATAAAAGTGGCTGCGGAAAGAAACATACCAGTAAAAGCGGAGGAGAAAGAAATCTCTCCAGCAAAGATTCCTGAACAGGATCTGGTTTACAATCTCGCAAGATTCGGATACAAGGAAATGGGCACTCAAATGCCTGCTCATGGAAGAAATATCTGCATAGAATACATTGCAACAGCGTTGATAGCACAGGGAGATGCCAGAAGGATAGAAGCTGTTCCCGTAATACTGGCAAAAAATTCTGTCAACTTTGACATTCTACTCTTCCTCTCACAGAAGTACAGACTCTCAGAAAGAATGTTAGGATTGTTAAAGATACTGCAAGAAGCAGTGCCTCGGAATGATTCTGAAGCAGTGATAAAGGCAATGGAAGCCATGAAGATAAAGGAAATTCCGGCAGACAAGAAGAGCATTCTGGAAAAAATGGGGCTATACAATGCCACTTGACAAGTCTGGCCTGCTAGGGTTACTGGAAGCTGTTGATGATGAACTGACAAAGAAAATAACACTTGTTGCGGCGGGAGGCACTGCCATGACTCTATTAGACCTGAAGCCTTCAACCATTGATATCGACTTTACCGGGCCTCACGAAGATATAGCAGAATTCAACAGGGTACAGAAAAGCATTCCACATGGCTTTGAGGTTCAGACTTGGACTAATGGAATGGTCTTTAGTCAACAGCTGCCTGATGATTATCTGAAAAACAGCATTCCGATCAAGACAAAGTTAAAGAAGACTGATTTGAGGGCACTGCACCCTGTAGATATAGTTGCTACAAAGATTGGAAGACTGAATGAAAGGGATATACAAGACATAGAATCATGCATCAAGAAATTCAAGCTCAAGAAAAGTCAGATATCAAAGCGGGCAAAAATGGTTCAGTATGCTGGTAATGAAATGGTATATGAGAACAACCTTCAGTACGTCTTGAAGGGCTTCTTTACTGGCAAGTTAAAGAAACATCGTCGATAACAAGAAAAAGCAGTTAACGAAGTCGTTGTGACGTTAGATGCAATTGCAGTAGTTATTACCACATTCTTCATTTACATGGGAATTAAGAAACGGAAGTTATTCCACAAGACTAAACGTAAGAGTCCTTAATACCAGTCTAGACTACCTTATCGTGCAGTATCTGTCTAATCATATTTGACAAGTCTCGCTCCAGCTTCTTTCTGCCATCCGAACTGTCTTCATATATTATGCATCTGATGTGTTGTAGGTCAAACGGAACATCCTGCATACTTCTTGCAAGCAAAATTACGGATTAAGAGCGTGCGACAATCCTACTTCATAGAATACATTCGGATTTCGACCACTAAGATCAGCAATAATGACATTGGCTTTGTTAATATGCTCCCAAATTCCTTGAATGATGGGAGCAGGTTCGAATATATCATCTGCTCTCTTGGCCTCTAATCCAAGAGCGTTTACAACTGGTTTGATAATATCATTATAAACAAACTTGTATTCTTCATTGAATGGCATTAGAACGAAACAAAGTTTCTCATCTATAGAAAATTGAGTATCATGAAAGAGCTCTGAATATCTTTTTGATTCGCTTTTAGATACACTCTCATCTGTCCGCTCCTGTAATGCAGAAGAATCGAGGTAGTTTGTGGTAACATCTTCTCCACTCCGAACAACATAATATTCGAATGGTCTGGCATCAACATTGCCGATCCATCTATCCATACCAGTATTAAATTTGGCCCATTTTAGTTTTGAGGAATGTTCCAAGGTTCGAGTGATTCTAACATTCTCTATTTCGGATCGATTCAGTAACGAGTGGCCACACATGAAATCACTTTTGTTTTTTATGGGGTTAACAATTCTTTCCAATAATTGAGATTCGGCCAAATCTATCTCATAGGCCCTTTGTCCGCTCTTTTTAGTAATCTGGACATGATAATATCCTTCGTTCATTGACCTCAAGTTTATGGCGTAAAGGCATCATATCTCTTTTTGCGTGGACATTCTATAGCCCTTGGATCTGGCCTTCCATTCAGAGCTGATTAGAAAGCATTCGCGACAACAAGGCAACTCCTCACCTTTTAAGAAATCCTACTTGCTGGTGTATGCTAAATAACCGCCGATTAATGCACCAGCGAGGGTGACACTGCCGAGAAAAGCTGAACTCTTATCTACCTCAATGAAAATTGCCAAGAAATATACTCCTATGCCAACCAAGACTGAAAGACCCATAATTATCACATGTTTTTGTGGCAGTGCTAATTTCTGTCCCCCATGAATGTTTTGATCAATCATACGTAATCCCGTCGACGTTGAAATGGATTCTATTGAAGATGTCCCGCTTGGCAAAAGCTCTTTAAGCAATTCTTCAGATGGTGCCAAGAAGTAGGTTGTTAGCTTTAGAAGATATGGTCGAATATCTGCAAGCTGATTTTCACTGCCAGAAGTTATTAATGGCAAGATATTCTGTTCGAGATGCAAGACTAATCTTTCCATTGGATTTACAAAAGTAATTACCCATTTTACCTTGTCATCAACCTCTGTTAATTTACCACTTATATCATCTATCAAGCTTGAGAATTCCTTATTCGCTTGTGTTTTATAATGTTCCAATTTTGTTTGGGAATATTCTGAAAGGTTTTCATAAGTATTATAGGTTCGGATGGCCCACTGCTGGGCCATACTGATCTTGTATTTGTTAGCAATCCTAGAAAAAACGTAATAGTTTACCATTCTGAAGTGCGTACACATGCAGGACAAACATTTCTGACCGCTATCTTTTCAGCTTGGTTATCCACCACCTCAATGTATGATGCAGCTGGAGCAGCGTGATTATTCCCAGCTATTCGGGGAGCTGGAGTATTACCGCAATCGCTGCTCAGAGCTCGAAGTCGAGAACAAACGCCTGAGGGAAGAACTGCAGTCACTGAAAGCCACGCTATCAGCTGTGGTTGCCAAGAGTATCGATGTCAAACCGACAGTCAAAAGAAAGCGCAGCAAAAAGCCGGGGCGAAAGAAAGGTCACGTCGGTAAGAGCAGGAAAAGGCCTGAACACATAGACGCCAGGGTCACCATCGACCAGACATCCTGCAGCATATATGTGGCAAGAGTACCCTGTCTGCAAAGCCTACAGGCTCGTACAGCCGCGTCGTTACAGATATCGTACCTGCAAGGCCCGTGGTTAGAGTACACAGTCAAAAGGAGGTACTGCTCCTCCTGCAAAAGGCAGGTGTCTCCACCTGTACCGGGAGTACTCCCAAACGAGGTGTTCGGGCTCAGACTGATGCTCCTGATAGTGTCGCTGAAGCTGCTGGGACTGTCCTATGAAAAGATATCAGGCCATTTCCAGCTGCTGTTCAACCTGAACATCACAGATGCTGCAATAAACCATGCCGTAATGAAGGTGGCAGAGGCGTTTGATCCGAGGTACAACCAGCTGGTAGAGACGACCTGCAGAAAGAGAAGAACATCCCCAGAGGCGACGAAACAAGTGGCCTATAAACGGCAAGAACCACTGGCTGTGGGCGTTTGTGGGAAGGCATGGACTGTCGTATACGAGGTAGACCGGTCAAGATGAAAGGGCGTACCGGCAAGAGTCCTATCTGGATATGCAGGTACTGTAACAAGCGACTCGTGGCCTGCGTGGAACCACGCAAGCGGCAGCCACCAGAAGTGCCTAGTACACTACCTGAGGGAGATAATACAAGATACCGTCAGGTACAAGAACCCCGGAAAGGAGTTTCATCCGTTCGGCAAAAGGCTCAGGAGGATATACTGGGAGACGCCATAAGGTCGGACAAAAAGTACGCAAGGCAAAAGACTGGCTGAGGGTAAAGTCAAGGCTTGCTTGAAAAGAGGATCAAAGTCCTGATAGAGGGACACTACCGCGAAAGGAACTGCCTCAGGCTTGTAAAGCGGCTGAAGAGGGAGAAGGGCATGCTCTTCTTTACATTCCTTAAAGAAAAGAAAAGGAATGCGACTGGAACAACAACATGCTCTGCTGAAAGGGCCATACGCCCAAGCGTTGTTGTAAGGAAGGTCACCTATGGGGAACCGGTCAATGACAGGGGCCAGGGCGCATGCAGTGCTGATGAGTATAAGGGAGACGTGCAGGCTGCGAAGGGAGGAGGACTTCTTCTATGACTATGCACTTGATTACCTCGGAAATCCCACTTCAAAAAGGTAAACAGTTACCTGCTCTGTTGCATGATTGACTATCCACTGTCTGCACAATGTTTATAGCTACAGTTTCATGCCAGCAAACATATTGTACAGCGACACCTTGAGGAACATCTCCTTGACCATATTCTGATAATTTCTGGCCATCACATATTCACCAAACATTCTCTTGATGGCAGAAAACACAGATTCGGCCATCCACCTCTGTCCATAGCTTACGCTGCTCTTCCATTTATCAAAATCAGACAGCTGCTGCAATACCACTAATTTCCTTGGGTAGCAACCCATAGCCTTGCCTGATGAATTCTTTCTTACTTTAATGGCAGCTTCGATGCCCTTTCTGGCCAGATACCTGAAATTCTTCTTTGAATCGTATGCTCCATCTGCAAGTACACGTTTGATACCATTATTTTCGGATGCCCCTTTAACCAGCTTTTTCATAACCTTTCCATCATGTACTTCTTCGCTTGTCACTTCAAGAGAGACTACCTTCTTCTTTCTAATGTCAACTGCAACGTGTATCTTCAGGTAGCCTCTTTTCACTCGCCATTTATGGTGCATCCATTCACCACGGTTGGATACCTTGATTCCTGTGCTGTCCATGCTATGACTATATCATTGCCAACATGTTCGTCAACATCAATGTCCAGCTTGTTGACACGCCTGCTAATGGTACTGTAGTCAGGAATGGACGGCACCTTCTTTTTTGCATGGGCCTTGACTACACCCTCAGCCTGTCTATAAGCTAGGTGGAAGTATGCTCTCATGTACCCTAGCAGCTGTACAAATGAGTCGGGATAGTGGACGGCTCTCCAACCTTGCCTTCATTCATAAGCTCTTCCTGCCATCCGTCGATAACATCAAAATCCAGCATCACCTCGCCACGCCTGACCAGGGATTCGTTGTAGGAAGGCCAGTGTACCATGCTGCAAATAGTGAGACAAGAGGCTAGCTTTATGCAGCCTGGTCAAATACCACAAACAGAATGGTTAATCGTGCAACAATCCACAGTTACCCAAACATTTTTCTATAGACGGATGTCATATGGCTTTGCATGCAGTCTATACTGGTGACGGGCGGGGCAGGATTCATAGGCCATCATCTAGTACGCAGGCTGCTGCAGCAGGATTATAGAGTTGTCATTATCGATAACCTGTCATCGGCCAAGACTGAAAACATTCCAAGACACCAGAATGCTGTTTTTTACAAAGAGGATGTTCGGAACATGGAAACGATATCTGATATTGTCAAGAGGGAAAGGATAGACGCATGCATACATTTGGCTGCTATTACTAGCGTTACTGAATCGCTTGTTTTCTCAAATGAAGTCACGGATGTAAACGTTAATGGTACTGCAAGCGTTCTTGAGGCATGTACGAATGCCGGTGTGGGTAGCTTTGTTTTTGCGTCTTCCGCAGCAGTTTATGGAGAAGCCAAGATATTGCCGGTGCCTGAAGACAAGGAATTGCGGCCCATTTCGCCTTATGGTGAAAGCAAGGTGGCTGGGGAAAAGCTTGTTGAATCCTATCAAAAATCCGGCAAGATTCCACATGCAATTTCACTTAGATTCTTTAACGTCTACGGCGAAGGCCAGAATCCTCGATATGCTGGTGTGATAACAAAGTTTACAGAAAGGTTGTCAAAAGGTTTGCCTCCAGTAATCTATGGTGATGGCATGCAGACAAGGGACTTCATCTCTATAAATGATGTTGTCGACGCAATAATGCTAGCCATAGGATCTGGCACTTTTGGAGTGTTTAATATTGGTACAGGCAAGGCTATCACAATAAATGAACTAGCTAAAGAAATGATGAGGATGTTTGGATTGGATCTAAGACCTGAGCATCAAAAGGCAAATCATGGGGAAATCCTTCATAGCTGTGCAGACATCAAGCGGTCGTCGACTGCTTTGGGGTTTGTTGCCCGACGGACATTAGAAGTGGAGTTGAGGAATATCATTGAGACAAACTTGTATCAACAAATTTACAAAATATAGTAGTATGAGGGCTGTAAATATCTCACTGATTTCTACAAATGTCGATATGTGCGGTCTGGAATGGTGCTCAGGAATAGGACACCACCTTTGAAAAAGCCTTCTAAAGCCGATTATTCACAGCCCTCTAGTATAACAAGCTTTAAACGCTCTGGAGCCTTTGTCTAGGGGAAGCTTAGCTTGCAACAAGAGACCACTTTTTCCAATCGCATTTTGGAGATACTGGGCAGTAAATCATCTTTGTTAACCATAGTGGCATCTGCAAGTTTAGCAGTTCTTTGTTTATTTTATATCTTCAGTATTGGCACTCAATTTCAAGTAAGAATCTATACTCTAATTGATCGAGTAACCCACTTTACCAATTTCGAGTTCTATATTGTCAGCGAATTTGTGGATCATGTGATAATCGGATCCTTTTCAGTGCTCTGGCTAGTATTTTCATTAAAATCAAAAATCCACCGGATGATGATCGGTACTTTTGCTGCACTCTTTGTCGCCGCTGCAATCACAAACTATGATCCAGTACTTGATGGTATTGCATTAGCCGCTCTTCCAGCAATTGTCTTACTAATAATTTATAACCAATACTCAAGAAAGATTCTCGATAATATAAAATTAAAGCTTGCAATAAATTATATCGCAATAACTGGAATAATTATTGGTCTGATCAGTTTTACCTCTGCAATTCTATCTATATCTTCACTATCTAATGATGAAACATTGCATAGAAATTACGCGCATGAAATATTCCTTTTATTCTCAAGTGTTTCGCCTATTCTAATTCTTTTATTACTGACATCTTACCCTGCAAAACTGCTAATCAATTTTGTATCAAGCGTGACTGGACGATTAAATGTACCTGCCGCTCCAGGATATGACAATAGCGATACAATTAACTCTAAAATGAAGGTAATCTATCTTTCTATCTTTGTATTCATCTCAATGATGATGGTGATTATACCGCATCTTCCTGCAATAAACAATGATAATCAGCATATAGGCGTTGATACGCCTGTGTATAACCTATGGTTGAATGAACTTAGTGGTGCAAAAGATGTCCAAGAATACTTTGGAAAAGCATTCGTAGAGATAAACGGTGGAGACAGACCATTATCTTTGATTTTGATGTTGGCCTTTCAGGAGCTAATCCCCGCGGGTAATGAAAACAATTCAGATCTAAGACTAGAATATCTTCCACTCTTGCTAGGTCCATTACTTGTCTTGACAACCTATCTGTTAACACGCGAGCTAACGATGAATGATAAAACATCATTACTTGCCGCTTTCCTAACAAGTGTATCGTACCACGTACTGATAGGGGTGTATGCGGGATTTTATTCTAATTGGATATCCCTTATCTGCGGTTATCTGGCATTTTTCTTCCTTCTACGCTTCCTTAGACAAAGCGGCGCAGTGAATCTGTCTTTGTATGGTATCCTCATGATACTAACTCTATTCAGTCATGTGTATACATGGAGCATCTTGGCAATAGTGATGGGCGTCTTCTTGGCAATTTGTATAACAAGATGGAATATCCATATTGAAACTGTTCATAATCAAAACCAAGGTAGCAAGAGCTCTATAATAAAGAAAAATGCTATGGCTATTCTAATTGTACTCTTGTGTACTGTTGCTATTGACATTGGAAGAGTGGCCTTGACTGGTTCATCTGGTGGAATTGAAAGAGATCTGGAGCTTGGAAGTAAATTGGCTGGAATTGAACAGTTTGCACTGCGCTGGAATAATCTAACGTATGGTACAACAGTATACGTGGGAGGCCTATTTGCAAACTTTCTAATCTTGGGATTGGGAATATATTGGCTCTTTACTTCTAAATTGAAAGAAAGAGAAAATATTGCCTTGGTAATATTCCTGTCAATAGGAATCCTTCCATTTCTATTTGGAGACTGGGTGATCCAGACCCGAGTATTCTATAACATCCCATTTCAGATTCCTGCCTCAATAGCTTTATTGACTATAATAAAACAAACTGATAGTGGATTATTGAGGTCAATCCCAATTTTTATCTGGCTGGTTGCAATATCGCTTATCCTTGTATCTAACTTTCATCTCGTTTTGCCGTCACCATAATATCGATAATCAGTACTTGGCAACAACGGGTTTGTGAGTAGTTTTTAGTCGATTGTTGAAGGGCGTCCCTGGCAACAGCTAAAGCTGCCACCAGAGACGCTGGATTTGTGATAACCCCATCAGCGTGTCCCTGTACATGTATCAATGAACCTGTCGGTGTACGTTTCTTGACACACGAGAGAGAATACACGCCAACACCCTCAACACGCTCCTGCCGCTGTTCAGTCCACTGGACTTCAGAAAGAAAAGAGGCTGTATTCAAAGACGGACGTCGTAGATTCTATCATCTACGCCTGTACCGGTGCGACATCAATCACAGAGACGTGCGGCTCCTTGGCACGCATGCCGTCCCGGGAGGACGTGTAGTACCACCTGGCCAAGATTGACATTTCGCGGGTCAACGCGGCTGTCAACAGGGTGCTGCAGCAGCAGGAACGGGTCATGGAGGTGCGGGGTTCAAAAGCAGCCGACATGGCCTTCGACATAACCAAGGTGCCTACCATGGCTAGCCAGCCTGAAAAAGAAGGCGACGTCAGGCGCGGTGCTGCGGAGAGCGGCACGACCCATTTTTTCATGTATGCCAGCACGTACGTGATGCTGTTGTATGGCAGGAGGTTTACCCTGGCCCTGAAACATGTCGTCAGGGCTGACGAGTCCATGGCCGATGTGATAAGGTACCTGCTGCATGAGGTACAGAAGAGAGCAGGTGTCAGGATAAAGTGTCTCTTCCTTGACAAGGGGTTCTTTACAGCAGCAGCCGTCATCAGCTACCTCAATTCGGTACACATCCCGTACATCATGGCTGCCTTTCCGAGGGGGGAGGAAGGGCGGCACGTTATCAAGACTGACCCGGAAAAGAAGGGACAGTTTCGTTGTACCGGACTGCGAAATGACAGACTCTGCCACCGGGGAGAAATGCACGTTCAGGCTGTATGCCGTGTCAAAGTACTGGAAGAAAAGGTACAGGAGGAGGAAGAAGAAGCATGGCGTCCAGTACATGTACTACGCCACTGGCAACGGCGTCAATATCCCAGTTGAGAGGATGTTCGACCTGTACCGCCAGCGCTTTGGAATAGAATCGTCGTACAGGACCATGAAAAAGAGCAGGGGTCGTACCTCTTCTAAAAGTGCAGTGCTGCGCTTGCTCCACATACTGGTGTCGTTTGTGATACAGAACGAGTGGGTGTACATAAAGTGGCAGTACCTGAGCAAGACGACGCGTGGAAGGTACGGGAAGAAATACGACACCCGGTTTACGTACTTTCGCATGCGGCAATTCCTGCGGCTGGCTCTGGAGATGGTGTACAGCGCAGTGAACTCTGTCCAGATGAAAAATGGCAGGTCAGTGACCATACTTGGTGGCTAATTGCCAGGTACTGATAATGGTTAGGTCTTGTGCTCAAGTAGCAACTTGCTGCTTACGTTACCTTCTTTTTTATGCGTCTTTACGTACCAATCAATAGTCTTTTGTAATCCTTCTTCGAGCGTAAATCTCGGCTTCCACTCTATCATTTCATATGCTCGCGAATTGTCCAACGCTCTTGAGAGCGCGCCGACAGGCTTTGATGTATCAAATTTGAACCTAGATGGTCGCCAATTGAGTATCTTGCATATCATTTCGACAACTTCAATTATCTTGTACCTTCTACCTGTGCCAAGATTTATCGGTGTACAATCGGATATTCTTTCAGAAGCAAGTATAGTGCCTTCTACAATGTCCTCTACATATGTAAAGTCTCTTTCCTGTTGTCCGTCGCCCCATATTTCGTATGGATCCATTTTTTCAACTGCCTTATAGATAAGAGCAATAATTGCATGTGTTTCGTTTTCTCTAGGACCATAAGCAGTTACGAATCTGACAGGACATCCCTTCAAGCCATATTGTTTTTTGAAGGATATCATTTGTATTTCACTCATTAATTTTCCCCAGCCATACTCTATGTCGGCGCTCATGAATCCATCAAGATCAAATGGATTGGAATCAACTTCCTTGAGCTTGTAGTCAGAGCCTATCTTTTTCTGCAGTTTCGTTGGATAAACACACGCAGTGCTCGCAAATACTACTTTCTCAACACCTGCATCTGTGCATGCCTCGAATACATGGTGATCAATGGACAGGTTAGAGCTTACATCTGCAGGATGAGTCGCAATAAAGCCCCTGCCCCCATGTACGGCGGCGAGATGAAAAACTCTCTCATGCCCCTTGAACATATCTATAATTTCTTGTTTGGTAATATATTCTAGGTCAGCTTTGATAAACTTGATTTTTGATATTGAGTGAGCAAGATTTTCCAACTTGCCACTTGAAAGATTATCAATTACTGTTACTTTCGCACCAAGCTGAACTAACTTATCGACAAGGTGGCTGCCAATAAAGCTAGCACCTCCAGTTACAAGAACTGATATGTCTGCCCATTTTGACGGTTCAGGAAGCAATAAGCAAAAGTTAAGTCTGCCTGTAAATATGCTTTGTGATAGTCTCGGGGTTGTTGCCTCCCATGTTGGTTTCCACAGCATCCCATTTATCCTTGCTGCTGGATGAGCATACTCCCATTCGCACCATCAGTGCACTGTGGCTTTGCGCGAGCCTTGGCCTAACCTAATTCGGGCATCCTATCTCGGATAGAAGAGAGATAGATGCAAGACAACAAGAGGCCCAGTTATCACCACTGCTCAACCATCCAGCCTAAAGGATCTTTCTTCCTTTAGCATGACGTATATGGCACGCACACACACGTCATCTTTCGAGCAGCTGCCATTATAGCAATCTTGGTGTTGCTTCCTTTCCGAACCTTGATTTTGTTGTAATGCCGTGTTATAGATGACGAATCGAATGACAGTACTGTACATGCACATGAGTGCACTGTATCATTATCCAGTTTAACATGTCATTTCCTTTCATGTCAGGTCTCTGGTACTGCTTGTCACCGGACTGGTAGGTCCCAGGTATCAGCTTGGCATATGAGCACAGGTGTTCATAGTCAGAGAACCTGTTTATGTCTGCTATTTCAGCAGATATCAGCAGCGCGGCATAGTAAGATATCCCCGGTATTGTCATCATCAGGTGTCTTGCGTACCTGTCGTCTGTGGTGGCCATCTTTTTGATTTCCCTATCGAGTTGGAGTATCTTTCTGTCCAGAAATTCGATGGTATCATCGAGGCAATCATCCACGGCGGATATCTTCAGTGAACGCAGGTATTCCTTTCCCTTTTCTGTAAACAGGTCAGAAATGATAGTCAATCCACCTCTTGCTCAGCTCAACATGTACCTACCTTGTTCTTGAACATGGTCCTCGTTTTTACAAAATAATAGTGTCTCCTTCGAACCAGGTCTCGCAGCTCCCTTGTCTTTCTTTATGTCTGGAATATATAGCATTCAGGTACCATATATCCATCCTCAACAGAGGTCTGCCTGCCAGTGTCCTAGCATCTACCTTATCCGTCTTTCTTTACCTTTGCGTATGCAATTGCTTTTACCATGAGTGGATGTGCTACCTTGACATCATAGTCCTTCTCTCTTTCAGAAGGTCGTACAGAAATTGGTAGTTGTATCCAGATTCCATGACCACGGCAGCATCTGTTCCTTTCAGAAATTGAAGTATCTGGTCAGCCTGCTTCTTCAACTTTGCTTCCCTGACAATTCTGCCATCATCTCTTTTCAGAACCGCTTGGATGTTCTTTTTCACCCAGATCCAATGCAGCATACATATCGGTAGTGGTAGTAGTGGCTTTTCTACGTCTTATCCTTGGCGAACATGTCACCTAATTACGCAATAGGTCTGTTATCTACCCTTTATTTTAAATTAGTGAGTAACAGGCTGTTTATGATTGAAAATTAGTGAGTAGAGAGGGCTCTAAAGGCCTGAAAATTAGTGAGTAGAACAGCAAACTAGTTTGTACAAACTAGTTTGCTGGAAGTTTATGCGTGCTATGCGGCAGTCGGCCTTCCAGCTTGCAGGGTTTAAAAGGTGTGACGACATGAAGTAATCTACTATGCCGACGCTATATACTGCATGTTGGCCAGATCCATATGTAGTTCATCTCTATCGTTCCTGCGCACTTCTGCGGCGGACTTCATAGAGGCTCCTGCAGGGCTCTGCTCCCTGTGTATGTTCCCTTCGAGAGCCTTTGGGAGGACAGACAGAATGTTGAGAGCGTCGCGTGGCACAGATCCAGCGAGACACGACACTGTTGAATTTGCGGGTGATCGCTAGCGATATCATGAAGGAAAATCTGCAAATCTCCCGAATTTTCAACAGTGTCAGAAAGCCTGTGGGAATGATACACTCCATGTCTTACGAGCTGCGGCAGCTGCATGCTGTCAAGTTCAAGCTGAAGGAGGAGGAAGCAGTGGCGTGACGACTGGGATGGAATATATGACAGCGGTCATGCATTACAGTCATACACAATTTTTAGGGGTAGTCTCCATACAGCCGGAAATCGGTCGGTACCAGCGCCTTGCCGTCAGACCAGAGCAGGGTGATGAGGTTTATCCCCTTTACCACGTCGTGGTGCTTGCCACTCCAGTGATACGTAACAAGGTCCATCTTCTCTCTGCATACGGCTTGTCCAGAGTGGTGTCATCGAGTATCAGCAACCCGCCCTCTTTTTCCACAGCGCTTCAGGGTCTGGAGGCTGTCTGCGCAGCAGCCGGGTAAAAGCGTCGTGGGATGGTGACGATGATGGCTCGTCACCCGGATGGCACCGGGCAGCTTCTGTGCAGGTGAACACCTTCTGCGCAGCTACGAGGAAGTGTATGTATGTAGTTGTTGTACTTACACAGATGGGTAACACTTTCAGTTACAGACATAGGTAACACTTTTCTTCAGCTGATTCTTGTTCCTTGTAGGCGTGTTTAACAACTGCAGCCACCTTTCCTGCGGAGTCAGTCCTCCTATTATGCCGCCATGCTCCCTGTCCATGTTGTTGTACGCATTGACAAACATGGCGTACCTTGCCTTTCCATCTTCCCTGTCAGGGATGTTTTCAACTGCCAAGAATTCATTTTTCACTATCTTGTTGTAGGCCTCCACCTTTCCCTGAAGCTGAGGATGCGCAGCAGCAGCTGGTATGGGTTTGTCCTTGATGTCATTCTCTCTCTTTCAGGTACTTCCTGAACGATTTTGATACAAACTGCTTCCCGTTGTGTCATGCATCACTTTCTTTGGCTTCCCATTGGCACGTATATCCAGTCCTGCAGCAGCACGTCAAGGACATCTGTACCCCCTCTTTCTTTCCGTCCATTTACTTACCACCTTTCGAGTACAGTCGTCAATGCAGCTTACGATGATGTAGTTCTTTGTGCTTGAGTTACGAAGGTAGAACGGTCCTAGGATGTCCATCTGGACCACCATCTGGTTAGGTCGTCTCTTGCTAAAGCGCCTGTACCTTCTTATCTTCAGCTTGCAGCTCAGCCTGTTCAGGCCCCATGCCTTTTCAGTACCCTGTACACTGTCCTGCTGCTCAATGATACTCCAAGCCTCTTCTTTAGTCTGAACTTGATTCTGGCAGTACCAAACCTGTTTTCAAGACGCAGGCTGAGGATGACCTGTTCTATCTCAGGTGTTACCTTTTCGTTCCTTATGGTGTGCGGTCTGCGAGACCTGTCCTTCAGTCCATTGATGTCCTGTACAAGGTACCTGTTCTTCCACTTGTAGTAGGTATTTCTCGATATGCCGTGTTTGCTGCAGATCTCGGTTATGCTTTCTCTAGTGCGTTCGTGTTCATGAATAATATTGAATCTTGTCTCTTCTATCTCTGATGACACTTCCTAGCCGAAAGTGTCACCTATGTCTGTAATCGATTTTGTCACCTATCTGTGTAAGTACAACAATTAGACAAGCAGGGGTTAGTCAGTTGTGCAACAGCGCATGAATAAAGCATTACTTATAAAGCGCGGTAGGATAGGTATTACATGACCTTGGACGTAGGAAATGTAACAGAAAAGGGGCAGGTCACAATCCCAAAACACCTGCGGAAAAAATACAAGATCGACGACAAAGTATTATTTGTTGACGCCGGCGAAGGAGTACTTGTAAGGCGTGTGCCAAAACTCTCTGAGCTGAAGGGGATCCTGAAGGATTCCAAAATAGATTTTGACAGAATACGCCAGGAAGAACGCAGGATTGAAGCAGCACGAGAGCAAAGACTGATGTCGATAGTCGAGCGATCCAGAAAGCACCGACAACAGGAAAAGAAGTAGATGCCAAAGAAGATCGTGTTTGATAGCCAGCCTCTGCTCTCTTTTTTCCTGCAAGAAGAGGGCGCAGCCAAGGTAGAGAACCTAATCAATCAGATCGAAAGGGGAAGCTGTGAGGGCTATATCAATATCGTAAATCTGATCGAGCTGCGCTACATACTTGCCAGAGCAGGAAAGGATCTGGCAGAGGAGAGCCTAATCAGCTCTGGTATGAAGATCATCCCACTTGTCGTTGGAGAGGATATATGGCAAATAGCGGCCGAGCTAAAGGCCAGTCATCCAATTTCGCTGGCTGACGCATGCGCAGCTGCTACAGCGAGGGTACTAGACTGCCAGCTCGTGGTTAGCGCTGATCCCGAGTTCAAAGCATTAGAAAGCAAGAACCTGATCAAGATAATCAGGGTATGAACCTATACCAAGTAGCATAATTAAGCTGACACTCCTTCAGTCAGATATTTCCTCATATCAAGATGAAAGCGCTTTGTCCGAAAGTAATGTTGTATCCTCCTCTTCAAATCACCAAATGATGGATAGTACGTCATGACAAGCAGGGCGTCCTTTGACAACTGCCAGCATGTTTCCAGTACCATGAACTCCGGTGACGCAGTTGGCATCCAGACCGGTATCAGGGTGTCCTTGTGATCATGGAAATATCTCTTCACCTTCTCTGATTTGTGATGCTGACGCGCCTTGTCCAAGAACAGGTAGCATCTTGGAAACTTCCTGTGTATCTGCTTGAGGTAGTCCAGAAAAGTGTCTTCGTCAAACCAGTCATACTGCCTGAACAGCTGTCTTCTTCCGTCCAGGCTGATGGCTCCAAACAGGCATGAGCGCTGGTGTGAGCCTGTCACCCTGACAACGGGCCTTGTGTTTTTGTAAATCCATACCCTCTTTATGCGCACGTCAAAAGTGAAGAACGACTCGTCTTCAGATACTGCCGTGAACCCGTCCGGCAGGTGGTCTAGGATTTCCCTCGCCCTTTTTTGAAGGACTCTTTCTCTTCGTCTGACGCAGTGTTGATGTGTACCTTCCTTGGTACCTTCTGCTTGAATCCCCACCTGTGAAGTACCTTGTAGATGTGCTTGTGATGGTACTTGACGCCGCTCTCCTTTACTATCAACTCGTACGCCTGCCTTGTGGTCCAGCCCTGCTTGCTCTCCTTCAGCTTCTTCTGTATCCTGAGTGCCACCTCTGGAGGGATGTCAGGTGGCCTGCCGCTTTTTGGCCGGGTTTTCAGACCATCTACTCCTTCCTGTCTGTACCTTGCCATCCATTCAGACGCCCAAGTCCTGCTTCTGTGGAGGAGCTCCTCTGCGACCCGTGATGGAACCATGCCATCTTCTTCTACCTTCAGTACCAGCAGTAGCCTTTCCTTTACCTCCGGGTCGGATTCCGCCTTGTAAAGGCGTTCCAGTTCTGACATGTCGGAAGCCATGTCTCAGGTGGCAGGAAGAAGCTGATAGCTGTTCCTGTCAATAAAAGACGGCAATCACCTCAAACGTATGTCACCATACATGTGCTACGGGGTATAGCTTTCCATTGTTGAGACATGAAGAGAAAGAGGAGGACAGACCCAGCTGTAATCACATATGCTTTGTACTTGTATTTCAATTCTAGGAGTTTCAGGCTGTGGCAGCCAAATCCTTGGCACCAATCAAGAGAAGGAGCCATGTAGCTGTTTGGAAATGGGTACAGAAATACGCAGATTGTGCAGATAGATATCGTACAGACCGACGCCTTGTAAGTACGATATTTGTAGATGAGACCTTGCTTCAGATAGATGGTCATGACTACTCTACTGGTTGTGGATTGCATATGAACCACCTGCAATCGATACGTGTCTGGCCATGCACCTCTCACGTGACAGAACCGTTTTCGTGTGCTACCGGTTCTTCAAGCAGTTGCAAAGGAGGTAGAGGTAGGAAGCCAATATTCACAGATGGTGCTCGATGGTACAACGAGGCTTGCAGGTGGCTCAGGCTACCTCACCTGGTATACGGTACTGAACTGAAGAATTTGATGGTAGAGCAGTTTATCCAGCAGGTCAAGGACGACAGGACACAGAATGTTTCGACGACTATTTTCCATGTAGAAAAAAGGCAGATTGCAACAGGCGGCATGTGTGGAACTGGCTCAGGCTGTTCTTCCTATATCTGCACATGGGAACAGACAGGATGCGGTTCACATTATTTCTGGCTAGGGATGGAGGTTAAGTTAACAGGACCGTTTCCTATCGTGAAAATTTTATATACGTAAAAAAAGTTACTTGTGTTGTTTTGACATACTGAAAGAATAACGAGGAACTGAAAAGGTACACATGGTAACAACAACGACAACAAGAAAAAGAACATACAAGTTTCGTCTTTATCCGACAAAGCAGCAAGAGATACTGCTTGATAACACAATCGAAACATGCAGGCATCTCTACAATGATTCACTTGGCGAAAGAAGTACCGATTGGGATGTGGGGTTCTATGAACAGAAACAGATACTGACACTGAGAAAGCAAGACAGCAAATATCTGAAGCAGGTACACAGCCAGGTGCTGCAAGACGTATTACTCAGGCTAGACAAGGCATATCAGGCATTTTTCAAGAAACTAGCCAGGTATCCCAAATTCAAGAGGAAAGGCAAGTATAATTCGTTTACATATCCTCAATACAACAATGGCTGGAAAATCATCAGGGACAACAATAAGCTTGTGTTATCATGTATTGGAGCCATTAAAATCAAGATGCACAGGAGTCCTGTTGGTACATTGAAAAGCTGTACCATAGTAAGAGATGTCGATCAATGGTATGCTTGCATAACTGCTGCTGTTGTTGATGTTGTTGATGATGATTGTGATGGTATTGGAATTGTCACCAGTACTTCCAAATATGACCTGAGCAAGCCTGTAGGAGTAGATGTAGGTCTGATTAACTGGTTGACACTAAGTGATGGTAATAAGATTCAAAATCCTCTGAATTTTGAGGCTCAAGCAAGGAAGATAAGACAGCTACAGAGGAATCTTGCAAGAAAGCAGAAAGGCTCAAAGAACAGGGAAAAAGCAAGGATTGCTTTGGCAAAAGCATGGAGACAGGTGAGAAGATGTCGTGATGATTTTGTACACAAGACATCAAGGACGATTGCAGACCAAGGCTATACTTTTGTGGTATTTGAAAAGCTGAATATCAAAAACATGGTCAAGAACCACCGTCTGGCACAAGCAATAATGGATGCCGCCTGGGTAAAGCTGCGCTAATACACTGCCTATAAGGTAGAAGGACGCAGTGGCGGACGTGTGATAACCGTTGACCCACGTGGTACATCGCAGAAATGCTCCAGGTGCGGGGTGGAAAAAGCAAAGGAAGAAGAAAGGTTTGACCTATCGGTACGTATCTTTGTATGTCATAGCTGCGGACTGGTCATTGACCGTGATCTGAACGCAGCGAAAAACATCGAAAAACGGGGTCTGGAACAGACCCTTGCAGAGACAGAACCTCTACTTGTCCGACATCAACGACAACGGATAAGCAAGTTTCAGTCGAGGAAGCAAGAAGCCCGTGAATTTATTCGTGGGTAGTTCACCTGGCACTACTTGACAAATTCCACGTTATCCAAACCCTTGAAATGCCTGTCGCCGGTCAGAAACAAGACATTATGCTTTTTTGCAAGATGGTAACCAAGAGCGTCAACATAGGAAATATTCAATTTCTTATTCTTTTCTAGCGCGAGCCTCAACTTCATCGCAGCGTCGATATCGGATAGATCAAAAGTTACCACATATGGCAGGAATGGTTCGAGATGCTCTGCAGTAGATCTGAAACCAAAGTGCTTTTGAAGGCTGTAGCTCACTTCCATCAGGTTGAGTGCTGTTAGAATGCCTCGATGCTCTGTAAAGTATTCTTTGTACTTTTGGTTTTTGTCAAGGAATTCAATAATCGTATAGGAGTCATAATAGTAAGATGCCATTGGATGTTTCAATCCTGCTGTCAGTGGTTTTAATCATGCCAGCCGGCTCTAAGCTCATCCTTTATCTTTTGAGTAGTCAAGCCGGCAGGCCTTTTGCCATGGGCTAGACCAAACAACTTTTCAATGTTGCTTACCTTCTGAAGCTCTATTTCTAGTTCATCGCCTTCTCTTATCTTCTGTTCCTTTACCACCTCGTTCGGGATTATGAATCCAAGTGAGCTTCCCCACCGCTTTGCCTTCACCCTTACTTTGGCGGCCATTTTCAGTTATATTGATATAACTAAGCATATAAAGATTTCCGGCTCCGGCTCTGTTAACTTATCGTCGGCTATGAAATATCGAGACAGTTTTGCAGTCAACGAATTGTTACCACTACCCAGATCAATACATTTTATAACAAATTGTGTGCACGTCGAATAGAACAATCTTTGTTCATCCATAAATGAAGTGTGCAATTTTAAAGATTAACGTGGGCAAGAGAACCTTCCTGATTCTTTTGATATCGATAGTGCCGCTCTCGGCGGTTGTGATAGGTTTTTCCTATACAGGGAGGGGTTCTTTTCTTTTATACTGAGAACCTAGCGCAGCAGGAAACAGGCAGACTCAACACCGTGACATTCAAAATTGGTGTGGTGTAGCTGACCACTCTCTTGTCAACGTTAACCTTGCGGTTCTTGACTATTTCATCGCTGAAAAGAAGCCGCTTTCAGTAGAAGAAGTCGTTGCCGAGAATTTGGGCAATGCCGAGCCACGTGGCGCGATATATGAAAAGGTGAAAGAGGGCTATGACTCTGGACTGTTTGAAGTAGGGATCCACGGGTACAGCGGCGGGACGACGTATGATACGCTGGACTATGAAACCCAGCTCCAGCGCTTCAAGTTTGCAAACGGAAAGCTGACGCGGTTGCTTGGCTCTCCCTCCCAGCTCTTTGTGCCGCCCCTTGGCAAGCTCAATGCTGACACGATCCGGGCAATGGCAGACTCTAATCCGCCGATAAAAGCATCTTTTCAGCCAGAAACCAAAGCGAGGACACGACACCGAACCCGTGTACAAGCTGAACTCATGTACGACACGGGCAGAGGCATCGTCGAGATATCTGACGTGAATGGAATCAGGATATATACCATCTTCGCCACGACATTTCTTACCAGGGGTTCATGGCTTTGAACTATGCTGGAGATTCTTTGCGCGACATGATTGTGCAGAGGGCAGAGACCAACATAGAGAAGTATGGCTATGCTATCATTGTCCTGCACGCCACGCGGACTTTTGCGTGATCGACGAGCTAATGGGCAAGTGCACCAACCAAGTAGACCCGGAGCGGTTCAAGATCCTGACAGACACGGTAGACGAGCTTGAATCATTGGGCTACCGGTTTGCCAAGACGGCGGACGTTCTGTAGTAGAATGGTATGGAACATCCATGCGGTTCTATTGATGTTGCTATCCTGTATGACGAGTCATTGGTGACCAGTGGCGGGTTTTCAGAAGGCAATGTGCGCTTCATTATGATGGAACATTGTGGGAGGATGCAATGATAAGCATTGATATTATTGCAAACACTGTGACAGGAAGGGTATCTACCACCTCGCCTGTTGTTGTGGGGATAGCCAGCGATGGCACTTTTGGTCCTGCTTATTTTGCAGAATTCCCGCTGGCAAGGATTCAAATCACCAACACCGTGTTTCTCAATACAGCCGGAGCCGGCATATCTCAGGCAGGCGTTGGTCAGCAAGTAAGCATAGCAAGCACATTTACCAATCAACAGCAGGTGTCGCAAAAGTATGCATTCATTGTGATGTTGATAGTTGACCAAAACGGATATGCAATAGACGTCAGCTGGTAGGAAGGCACGACAACAAGCGGCCAGACTGTAGAAGACCTGTCGAGATCTTGGATGCCAAGATATGACGGCACATTCACAGTCAAGATATTGGTGTGGGATGGCCTTGGCAACCCTACACCGCTATCTGGCGCGGTAGTCAACAACATAAGGGTTAACGGTTAAGACAAGACACCGGTAGCTCATGTAGATTTTCGGTTAGCTGGCTGATTGTTAATTTATAGTTCGCGCACGGGCTTGATAAGTTATCGTCAAAAGTTAGAATTATTTCATAGCACACATTTTATGGCAGACCGATAATCAAGTACAGGACTAATGTACCTAGTCGGGCATGCTATAGTCGGATTTCTAATTGCATATACCATCTCGAAAAAGTTCAAGGTGGGCGGGATATCATTTGCCCTAGTGATGCTTATTGCATGCCTGCCTGATATCGATATCATATTCCAGTCATTAGGGATTATGTCTCACAAGACATACACCCATAGTTTGATCTTATCAGCAACAATAGTTCCGTCGATAATATTTGCAATTGCAAGGTGGAAAAAGGTGTCAGCCGTCACAGCGTTCGTCTACTCTTTAGCGTATGTTCAGCATATAATAATGGGCGACATTGCGGTTGGCTCTATCAACATTCTGTACCCATTTGGAGAAATGGTAGTAGGTAGCGGGATAGGCTATGGAACGCTTGCTCATCAAACGATAGAGTCCTTGCTGCTAGCAGCCGCCGCAGCGGTCGTCTTAAACAGGACGTTTAAAAAGGAACAGCCGGACACGGTTGTTTTGTTACGGTACAACAATATTGACAAGGTGAGCTATCTGTTGCTGATAGGATCGCTTACAGTATCGTTTGCATACTTGTTGTATGGTGTAAAGATTCTACCACGTCTATTTATAGAAACGGACTTGGAATTGGCAGTTTTCATTATTTTACATCTATCAACAATGGCATGGATGTCGTTTACGATGCTGGTTGCCCGACAAAGTGCAATCCTTGGATCGCTAAAATCAACTCGCTCTTATTGACAAATGTTTCAGCTGATTGTAACAGAGAATTTGCACGAACCTCTCTTCCCTTGTCTTGTCTCTCAGGTTATGTACAAACTGGAATGATTTCATGTACGCCTGCAAATTGTACCTGTTGACGCCCATGAACTTTTTCAGCCACAGCTGGCACAGGTTGGTTGCTCCCTCTGCACTCGCAGTTGTTTACATGAACATCGCCTCTGGCATATTCCTTCCCGGAGTGGCTCACGCATTCGTGTACAAACCCATGTTCCTCCTGCAGCTGGTCGTACGCCCCCCGTACTCGTCTGTGTACACACACAGACAGACAGATAGAGAGAGTAGAGCCATAGCTGACGCTGCGCCACAGACGACATCTACCAAGGGTTGCTGTACAGGTACATCAAAGACGGTCATCCCGCCGCCTCTCCCTCATGGATGCATGTTATCATCGGCTGTTCCTTTTCAAAAGTCCCCCCCTTCCCCTCCATGGCTTGAGCCCGCGTTTTCTGGGCTTTCTTCCTGATTTTACTATCTCGTCGTGGTACAGCCCCTCCCCTTCAATCCCGACTTGATGTAGAACTCGTCGCTTTCTGAGGTACCACCACCGAGCTTGACCTCTGGCAATGATTTTAGCTTCTCCATGACAGTCCGGACTAACCGGTAACATCGGGCATAGGGTGTGCCAGCCTCCAAAATGCCGCTTCCCCCATGGAACACCCTGGCCACAGTACAAAAAGAATAGGTACATGACCAGGAACCACGTCTTTAATGGCGTGTGCGAGTAGTGGAATAATACGGTACCACCTGTCTTTTATCGTTGAACCATTTCCTGCAGCACTTGCAGCGGTACTTTTGGTGTACGACATGTACCTGCCATCCTTCTTTACATTACCTGAACTGCAGTACGGGCATGTTACATGACCGTTCCACCGGACCTTTCTCAGTAATTCAGCGCACCACTCTTCGTCAGGGAGGGATGTGGTCAGGGTGAACATCGGAGCATATTGCGAGAGGTGAGCTTTAAGCTTGGCTGAAAGATTTGAGAATAAGAGCGGAAAGAATTAAGCAACAACCCCGGGACTCGACTTAAATATTATATTGTACGAAGGCAACAAAAAGCAAGCCTTCATCCAGCTAGAAGATGGTCGAGCAACGAACAGGGCCTGGTAGGTTCTTGCATTTCCTGACAAAGGAAGATGATGCCATTGACAGGTTAGGCCAAGGCTCGCGTAAAGCCACAGTGCGCATCAGGCGCGAATGGGAGTATGCTCATCCAGCAACAAGGATAAATGGGATGCTGTGGAAACCAACATGGGAGGCAACAACCCCCGCCCCCCGCTATACAGTAATATTCAAGCATTAAATTAGACTTATTGTGCCAAGATTCCTCCCATTGACAAAAGGTCTAGGCTATGTAGCAATGGGGAACATGGTCTCTGCTGCCTCTGCAGGACTCTTCTGGCTTCTTGTAGCTTCCATCATCTCAACAGACGATTATGGCATTCTTAGCTACGATCTTGCGTTAATATCTATCTTGGGCTCAGTTGCCCTGATAGGGTCTACCACGACAGTTACGACTTATGTTGCAAAAGATGAGTTGAACATAGTAAAATCATTTTCTCTGCCCTTGCTGTTAACAACACTCGCATGCAGCGCATTTCTACTATTTTCTAATCTCCCATTACAAATGTTCTTAGCGTTGTTAGGTTTATCTTTCTTCACCATAACCACTGCCGAAAAGCTCGGACAAAGAAAATTCAAGGAATACATGTTAATGCTCATAGCACATAGGGTATTGCAGATCTCTTTATCTGTCTTGTTATTCTATTTTCTCGGGATTGGGGGTATTATTCTTGGTTATGCGGCAGGGTATCTTACATTCAGCTGGCCATTTATAATACATCTTTTGCATTTCAAAACTGATCTATCTTCTCTACGCTCACATCTAAGATACACGATCCATAGCTATGCAGTAGACCTGTCAAAGAACCTGAGTCTCTTTGCAGATAAATTGATAATTGCTCCGGTTTTCGGCTTTGCAATTTTAGGCATGTATCAACTGGGCATGCAGTTTCTGTTATTGTTGGCTGTAATACCATCAGTATTCTTTTCATATACTCTTCCACAAGAAGCGAGTGGAAGTAAACAGAAAGGCACCAGAATTTTTGGCATTGTTTCGACTGTGATTCTGAGTTTGTTGTTTATAGTGCTTGCACCATCAGTAATCCCCATAGTGTTTCCAAAGTTCAGTGAGGCAGTGCCTATTATCCAGCTAATTAGTATAGGTGCCTTGCCTATGGCGATAGTTTACAATACACAATCATCGTTACTAGCAAGTGAAAATACAAAACCTGTTTTCATTAGCGCAGCAATCTTTGTAGGCAGCCAGTATGGCCTGATCCTCATATTAGGTCATGCTTTAGGTGCATTAGGACTTGCGATTGCCATAGTTTCTGCCCTAAGTATACAATGTGCATTCATATCGCTATATTCTAGACACTACGCTCTGACAAGAACAACGACATGAGAACTATACGTATGTTTAATACCGGCCTTAATAGTTCAAAGCTGAATTTGTATAAAGTCTGTATTTTGGCTGTTAACTACTGGCCAATCGTTCCAGGTCAAGGCACTAGACATCCAAAAGTCATTTCCGAATTACTTGAGAATCACTGCGATCTGACGATAATTACTACACATGTAGATAAGACAAAAGGCAAATCTTTTGTTGTCGAGTACGAGGGAAAAAAGAAGATCATTCGAATTCCGTTCAAGAGGTTTAATGGAAAAGGTTTTTTCCCAAGAGCATTGACCTATCTTTCATTCGCCATATCATGTATATTTGCAGCTATGTACATTGACAAACACAGTTTGATTTTTTCAGTCGGGCCCGATCCTCCTTATTTCAGCTTGACTACGCCAATTCTGAGCCGAATAAAATCATCAAGAAATTTGGCACTATTGACTGATATGCTACCAGATGTCGCTTTTGATGTCGGTCTTGTAAAGTCAAAGGTTGCAAAGGACATCATTAGATACTTTTGTATACAAGCCTATAGAAATGCAGATCATATCATGGTCATCACCGACAAACTGAAGACAAGGTTAATCCATTATGGTGTGCAGCCGGAAAGGATCTCTGTTGTGCCATTGGCGGTAGATACAAAGACGTTTGCGCCCAGATCTGCTGATCAAAAACTTGTCGCCGAGCTTAAAATAAATAATAAATTCATAGTTCTGTATTCGGGCTCATTCGGACAAATGTACGATTTTGATCTGCTACTTGAAGCCGCAAGGTCTATTCAAGAATATAATTCGAATATTAATTTTATAATAAGGGGAGATGGAGCACAAAAATCCCATATTGCAGAAAAGATCAGCTCGTTGGATCTCAAAAATACTGTCTTGCTAGGTCCGGTCGACAGTACGGACCTAATTGTATCATACATCAATCTAGCTTCTATATGTGTCGTTCCCATGAAAGATTCAAAAAGTATCGACATGACTCATCCATCAAAGATATTTGAATTCTGGTCATGTGGAAAACCGGTAATATGCACATCAAGAGGCGAACTTGCGGACTTGGTCAATCGTTCCAAAGCGGGGATAGCGATACCCCCTGGCGACAAGCAAGCCCTTGTAGACGCAATTCTGCGTCTTTACAATGACCAAACAATCCTGAACAATATGTCAGTTAGCGCTAGGACGTTTGTAGAAAATGAATTTTCGTATCACATAGTACGTGAAAAAATGCTAAATGTTATAGAAAGACTACATCGTGATTAGCTTGACCGACAATCTTATAATCTTTTTGACACTGCCGCTATTCTTTGCTATTACTTCCTCTTTTGGATGGCTTGTTCTCTCGCGTACTAGAATCAAGAAAAATCCAAAACTGATCGAGTTTCCTATATATTCACTTGTAGGATTTTCCTCGATACTTCTGATACTGTGGCTGGGCTTACTATCGAACCTTCCCCTTAATGCACTTTCAATTGCTATATGTGTGATATCGGCTTTGGGTATTTCATACTGGGTAAAAACACTCAGGCGTGATCACACAAAGAAAGAAGCCAATCATTTAGAATATCCTGATGCATACATAACGCTAAAGAAACTTTCAAAATCGTATAGCCATCAAATTGCGATCATTGCACTTGCTATCTTCATTATCGTCTTCTTTTCTTGGTTTCTTGTCAAGATGAGCGTCTGGTCTCCAGCTGGCGATGCTACATCGCACGGGACAATAATATCGTTAATTCTTTCAAATAACGGTCGGCCGGAGAGTTACCAGCCTATATCTAATGCCTCATTTGATCTCTGGAGATATCCGTTGGGATATCATGTCATCACATACTTTTTCGCTTTCACTTTTAACATAATTCCAGCTATTTCCATGGTCTCAATGGCAGTGTTTATTTCCATGCTTATACCTTTGTTGATCTTCTCTTCAATTTTATCTGTATCTGGACGTATTTTTCTAGCAGTTTCTGCCTCGTTACTCGCATTTCTAGCCCCGCAATTTACCTCTGAAGCCAGCCCAGTGCATGATCTGTTGTATTCAAATATACTTAATGGGACATATCCAAGTCATACTGCTAATTTATTGATAATCGGACTAGTCGGCATTTTGTGCTTCTTAAAAGACTCTGAAATTAGACCAAATCTTCGCCACATTATCCTGATAATGGTGATTTCTATTGCAGCCTTTCTCACCTACTACATTTATCTAGTCTTCATTATTTTCATTTGTATTATCATAGGAGGCGTCCTCTTTGATACGAAGAAACCGATAATATTGCTGGCCGTAGTATTTGTAGGATTACTGATTGGTCAGGGTTGGTTTACCTTCTCTAGCGATATCATCTCACAGACAATAAACGATTTTAAACTTAGGATGAAAACGTACACAGTTACTAAAGATGACATTGATACGATCTATCTAGTAATAATCTTGGCTCCATTCTGGTTGATTTTCTTGAAACCTGATTCATTGGCTACAGGCATAATATTGTCAATGCTAACGCTCTTTATCCCAATGCTCTTTAACGTCTTCATTCCAATAGACTGGCAATCATTATGGATGTTTCCAACACGTCGCATATGGCCTACACTATTTGGAATTTCTATTGTGGCCTCATATGTCATCTTGGCAAACATTTCAAAACATTACAGAGTATGTGCTTTACTGCGATATACTCAATATTCCTTGTTGGCGATAGGAATTGCTGTAATGTTGATATTTGCATTTTATTTTAATCCTGGAAACTGGCAGGTTCCAACTGCAGATGACCGAAGAGTGATGGAATGGATTTCAAATAATGTTAGTCGGAAAGATCTTGTTGTTAACGACATGACATTTCAGGGGCTCTTTCTTACGAGTGTTGCTGCACAAAATGTCACTAGTGAAATTGCAATTGTCAGTCAGTCCTTCGCTTCTGATGTCCCTATCGATAATGAATTTGCTCATAGATCATTAGAATTAACTACCATTTTTCTCGAGCCAAGAAACTATCAAGCGCACCAAGCATTATTGCAAAAATACAATGCTTCATACATCTTTGTTTCGTCTAGCCAAGTTTACTTGGACTATTGGAACCCTGTCTTGAAAGGTGGAATACTTCGACCTGAATATAAGTATAAAACTGATCTAAGTCAGCAAGATTATCTTAAGTTATTTGATGAAAATCCAAATCTCCGGCTTGCATTTAAAAGTGGTGAATCAGCTGTCTATAAAGTAATTAACTGAGGCTTGGGCATAATTCAACACCGTTCTCCTCCATCCCTGTTCCTGTCATCAGTAGCTCCCTATCATGTACTTGACAGATGTCGGATTGTCAACGCCAGTTTTGCAGTTGTAATAGACCATTACCTGGTATAGCAGTACAGATAACAGCACTGCAGCTGCCGCCTTGTGGTACCCGCGTACTGGCAGTGGGTCGATTCTGAACACGGATTTGACATGCTCTATCAGCAGCTCTACATCTACAGATATGCTCCTCCAGCTGTAGATTGCCTGCCCTATTTCAGATTCATAAAAATGCATCAGTTCCAGCCTGTCAGCCGGGGTATGCTCGTACCTTGTTATTGGACAGACGAGGTCTATTCCGAGGACATCGCTGCTGTACTCGTACAGCTTGTAGTCGTCATATCCAGAATCGCCTGCTGCATATACCGCACCCCGGGCGGCAGGTTGGATGCCATTGGAACGTACAGCTGGTTGTCAAATACATTGGCTGGGGTAAAATCAGCAGAAAACGGTACAATCAGGCTGCCATTGCTTGACGTTATGTGCAGCTTGTATCCAAATATCCATCCTCTGGTATGGCTGAAACCCCACCTGGCATAGGTGTCTATGCCAGAATGTGGACCTCTCCTTTTTTCATGGATGATTTGTGCCAGACGCGCCTACTCTTGGCTCTCAGCAACGTGCTGTCTGGCGCTACGATGTACGAGTCAACCAGCCTTTCTGAGACAAACAGCCTTCCCATGGCAGCTATTCTTTGCTTGACATCTGAGGGCATCGTTCTCAGCCGCCTGTCAAACGTGCGCCTGTCCGGTATGGATTTCAGGCCGCAGGCTGCAATCAATTTCCTGCTGTACGCGCTGTCTGACACCAGAAATTCATGCAACGCGTTGTTGGAATCGATTAGAAACCATATCCTGACTATGAAGCATCGCAGGATGACGGTGGGGGAGTAGACGTACGGATGACCTCTTTTTCTTACCGATGGCGCCGGCCAGCGTATGCAGCCTATCAGATGCAAAATGCTAAAAAGGATCGACTCGTATTTTCTGACAGCTAATCTTTGGACAGGCTTGTTTCTCAACAAAACTAACCTTCCAAAGGTTAGCTTTATACTCATTCATCAATTGCCATTGTCAAAGATATGAAGCAGGAATTATGCCCAAGCCTCAATTAACTGAAGTTTGGCAAACAGCCTTCACAAGCTGGTCTAACCCGTTTTTTTCAAGCCCGATTTAGAACCTATTCGGAAAGTAGTCCAGGTTAGTTGAGTAGCTAGCATAACATATTTGGGCAGCAAAGCTGAGGCTGCACTACCACTTCCACAGCTTGATATCAGAAATTGCTGGAGTTGACTGTCTGTACGAAGTACCGGATGTTTTGTGGGAGCGGATAGTGCCATTGCTGCCGCCACCAAAGAAAAAGAAGAAGGCTGGCCGTCCAAGGATGGACGACAGGAAAGCAATGAGTGCCATCTTCTACATCCTGCGTACTGGCTGCCAGTGGAACGCGCTCCCGCGCAGCCTGGGCGCATCTACCACCGTATTTGACAGGTTCCAGGAGTGGCGGCAAGCTGGTGTGTTCCGGCGCATGTGGGTCGAGGGCCTGCTGGAATACGACATAAAGAAAGGAATCGACTGGGAATGGCAGGCGATGGATGGCGTGATGACAAAAGCGCCCCTCGGGGGAAAAAAGCACAGGTCCAAACCCCACAGACAGGGCCAAATCCGGTACCAAGAGGAGTCTTCTGGTAGAAGGCAGGGGCGTGCCCATTGGCGTGGTGGTCGACGGAGCTAACACGCATGACATGAAAGCAGCTGCCGAGACGCTAGACAGCATCGTAGTCAAGCGACAGCGACCCCGGAAGTACAGGAGGCAGAACCTGTGCCTTGACAAGGGGTACGACTTTCCAGAGATAGAGCGCGAGTCTGTCAAAAGAATGTACGTGTGCCGCACATCCGCCACAGAGGAGAGAAGAAGCAGAAGAGACGATACAAAAGAAGGAGGTGGGTCGTAGAACGAACCAATTCATGGCATAACAGGTTCAGGAAATTGCTTGTCAGGTACGAGAAGAAATCGGAGAACTACCTTGGGCTGGTGCAGTTGTGGCCTGCTGCATCATTGTATACAGGAGGTTAATTTTGGGATACCCATGTGAACTGCTCTTAAACTTTTCTTGCTGCCTTTTCATTCTCCACCTCCCTGCATCCCGAAATGTGGACGGATAATTACCCATTCGAGGCTTTCCTCCCTCACTACCGTCTCTCCATCCATTTGTTAAGAGCTGCCACAGTTAGGCTCACGAGGCTCTTTCCCTCAATCCGAAAATCGTGGTTAGTCCCTTAACTGCGATATTCTCTCTTCTCCTTCATTACCCAGTAAACAATCTTCAGCAATTTGGAGGCAGCTGCAACGGCTGCTTTGGATTTACCCTTCTTTTTAGCCAGCCTGTCGTAGAATTGAGTTATGTTACTGTCCTTCGCTGTCCGGATGTGGACGTAAACGCATTCCTGCATTATCCATCGGAGATGTTTGCTGCCGGTTTTGGTAATACGGCCGTTGTATGTGGTACCGCCAGAGCTGTGAGTCGATGGCACTAGTCCTGCATATGAACAGAGGTGATATGAATCAGGGAATCTGTTTATGTCGCCGATTTCACCTACAATCAGTAGGGCCGAGTAGTATCCAATTCCTGGTATGGTCATCAACAGTTTGACCATTTCGTCATTCTTGGCTAACTGTATTATTTTGTCCGACGCATCCTTTATCTCCAGATCTAAGGATTCGATTACACGAAGGTATCCATTAATTCTGTAATCATTCAGTTCCTTCAGTTTCTCATTGTATTTCTGTGTAAACGGATATGGAGCATCAGGTATGGTGATTCCTTTCATAAGCATGATGCCATGAACCTTGTTCTTCAGCTTCGTTCTCATCCTGACCAGGGCAGCTCTATGTCGAACAAGCTCACGAAGGTCCATTATCCTTCTACCAGGTACATAACATTCAGCTATGTAACCTCCCCTTAGAAGGTCAGCCAGCTTGGCTGCATCAAGCTTGTCTGTCTTTATCTTGGCCGATGCTATGGCTCTGGTTTTGATTGGATTTGATAGCACAACGTCGAAATGCTTCTCTTCTGACAGATATTGGTAGATGTTGTACCATACAGCGGAAGATTCCATAACAACCTGAGTTTTGTCGTTCTTGATTTTGTCGAAAAAAGATGCCTACCTTTTTCAAGTCGTTGTCTATCTTGGAGTTTTGTAGTACCTTTCCCTTTTCATCCATCACAGCAATTTGTAGGTAGTTCTTGTGGAGATCCATGCCTACGAACATGGATGCTCTACCGTCTGAACCGGATTTAGCGAGTTCGTTCACATATGGTTAGGCTCTTAGCTACAATCCTGTAGCAACGTTGAACCGATGTTTGTTCCAATAACGGATATCCTTCCATCGTGAAGGATGCAGAAACGCGTACCTCCGCCCTGCATTTGCGTCAAAGAACCGGCTTGACAACAACTGCATGCGGTACCTGACAAGGTGGATAATGCTGCTTGAAAGAATACTGCAGGCATACGCCACACGCACCGGTCTTTTTCGCTTATACAACCTCCTGCTGCAGCTTGGCTCTGGCTTTGGCAGCATCATGTACAACCTGAAGGGCAACCTCAGGACGATCGGCTCAAGATGTAGGCTGGCTGCAGGCGTGCAGGTCTTTCATTCCCTCATCTCGTTTGTCATGAAGAAGATGGCGCAGCAGCGGAAGGATATAGGCAGTGATACGATCCTTGCCATGCTAACAGGGCTACTGTCAAAGTCAAAGGGCTACTTGGGATAGGAGCGATTTGCCAAACTTCAGTAGATTACTTCATGTCGTCACATATGGTTAGGCACTAAGCATCAAAAGGTTCAATAAGCAATCATCTAATATGATCTCCTCTGCATGTATCTAAAAGTACTTACAAAAGATGAATTGACAGATAAGATAGGCATTATAGTCGGGACAAGACCAGGAATAATCAAGTTCTCGCCCATAATCAGAGCTTTCATAGAGAAGAAGATCGAACCATTGATAATTCATACAGGTCAGCACTATTCTTACGGATTAGACAGGATTTTCTTTGAAGAGCTCGATTTGCCTGTTCCATCACACAGGGTCCCAGAAATGGAAAAAACCTTCTATCATGGGGAGCAGACTGCACATATGTTGGTAGGCATCGAGAGAGTATTGCTAAAAGAGAAACCAAGAGCAGTAATTGTTGGGGGAGACGCTAATACGAATTTGGCCGGGGCATTGGCGATAAGAAAACTCGGTATAAACCTTGTTCATCTGGAAGCAGGACTAAGAAGTAACGACTGGAGGATGCCAGAAGAGCATAACAGGGTGATAATAGATCATATATCTGATATTCTGCTGGCACCAACCTCAGAGGCTGTCAATAATCTCAAAACTGATGGAGTTAAAGGCAAGATATTTCTTGTGGGCAACACAATCTCTGATGCAGTAAATCAAAATAAAATCATAGCAGAAAGCAAGAGTAAGATTCTTGAAACCTTGAATATTAACAAGAAAAAATATCTTCTGTGTACTATTCACAGGGAAGAAAATGTGGATAACAAAATGATAACCAGCGCCCTTTGTAATGCAATAGAAGAATTGGCGGTAAGATTTGACATACCAATAATATTTCCGATTCATCCTAGGACTGATAATAGACTGAAATCGTTCGGGATATCGTTCAAGAATGAACGCATAAAATTGATACCCCCTGTGGGCTATTTTGACTTCTTGAAGCTTCTTAGTAACTGCTCTGTTGTATTGACAGACAGTGGGGGTATCCAAGAAGAAGCATGTATACTTGGAATACCTTGTATTACACTACGCGATAACACTGAAAGACCAGAAACTGTAACTATAGGTGCAAACAAGATTGTGGGTCACGATAAAGCAAGGATTCTGCAGGAAGTCGAGTACGCTCTGAATAGAAAAGCATCATGGAAGAATCCATACGGGTCTGAAGTTGGAAGAACTATAACAAGAATAATGCAGACAGAATTTGGGATCTAAATGTCTATTTCGGTCGGAATAATAACGGAAAATCCATTTCATGGGGATCTGGGATTCTCTATTAGGACCAGAGAGCTATCAATAGGACTTGCCAATGCGAGATGCCAAGTCCACGTCTTTTCACCTGTGGACCAAGAGAGTGAGCCATATCCCAATGTCTTCCTACACAACATCTCGGGTAAGAGCAATCGCAACTATGATAACATCAGAGAATTCTTGCGCAAATGGTCTAAATCCAAGCGTTATGGCAGGTACTTCTATCTTAATTCCGCGCTCTCTTTCATATCAAATCAGAGCGCTAAAATGGTCTACAAGAGTGCTAAAAAATATGATCTGGATTTGTTGCAGGGAACACAGGCCACTACAAGCAGTGTTGCGATACGCGTTGGAAAACATTTAGGAATCCCGGTTATTGGAGGCATGGGCGGTATGCTTGTCGAAGAAGCTGTGCAAGCAGAAATTTTTGAGCAAAATAGTATATTCTATAACAGCTGCAAAAGGTTCGTAAGTTCTGTTATACAAAATTCAGCTGCTTTAATTTGCGCCAGTGAACCAATGAAGAAGTATTTGATCGATAGCTATGGTGTGGAGGGTAAGAAAATAACGGTGATCCCGAATGGAGCAAACATTCCAGAAGGGGAAAGGGTCAAGAAAAGTGACGGTGATTATGTGATTCTTTATGCAGGTATTCTAGATATCTGGGAAAAAGTTGATGTCCTGATAAAATCAATGCCTTTCGTTATATCCAGATTTCCAAATGCAAAATTGCTGATCGTCGGGGATGGTCGTCTAAAGAACGAGTTAACCGAATTGGTAAAGAATAACAATCTTGACAAATCTGTGTCATTTCTAGGTCTACAACCACGGAAGAAAACCCTTGAAATGATGCTTGAAGCAGATGTTGCAGTTCTACCCTCCTCTGTGGATCTAGTTCGCAAAGTCGCATGCCCCATTAAGCTGTTTGACTACATGGCTGCGGGCTTGCCGATAGTCACGATGGATGTCGGTTGGTGGTCTGATTTGGTTAAAAGTAAGAACGCGGGAATTGTAACTGCTGATGACCCAGAGTCATTTGCGGAAGGTATATGCAAGGCGATAACGGAAGGTCACACTACCAATAATTTGCTGGGTTATAATGCAAGAAAAGTAATAGCTGAGGAATATAATTGGAAACGAATCTCGGAAAACCTATTACAGTTGTACAAAAGTATTTTAGATGATAATTGAGTTTGTTTTCGCCTGCCCACAGATTTTTATGGTAGGACTTACACAATTCGCTGAATAACGAAGTTTTACTTGACTATTTTGCTTGCCTCTCACGGTTTAACGTCTATGCGCCAATCCCTGCATTGCGTGTATTTGCGGCACAGCTCGGCTACGGTGATGTTTGTGGTCAGCGATTCCATCACTATCCGTATTTTGTCGTCAGGTGTCCTTTACCACCCGGCATATGTCAGACCTCCCCTTTGCGGAGTAAAAATGTCTCCATTGACGGGTGTTCTCATTCTAGCGGGGTCCGGACTACATCTTTTTATAGTACCTACATGCTAATTTCGGAATTTTCTTATATTACTTTGTTTTAGAGGCTCTTACTGTATTAGGTAATGAAGATTAACGTCGATACAAAGATCCTGATCTGTATCCCAGCCTTCAATGAGGCCAAAAGCATCGGAGATATTGTAAGAAAGGCGAAGATATATGGTACAGAAGTAATCGTATGCGATGATGGGTCGGTGGACGATACATATCAGATCGCTAAGACAGCAGGTGCTACTGTCATCAGACATCAAAATAACAAGGGCTACGGTGTAGCCATCAAAACATTATTTCGTGTTGCAAAAGAAAGGAATGCTGACATCATGGTTACCCTAGATTCAGACGGTCAGCATAATCCGGATCAGATCCCTAATGTTATCCAACCAATTCTGAATGAAGGTTTTGATATCGTTATAGGTTCAAGATTCCTAAACGATGAGGATAGAAAAAAGGTACCTGGTTACAGGAGTTTTGGGATCAAGACTATAACAAGGTTTGCTCAACTTGTATCATACAACAATATTACTGATGCTCAGAGTGGTTTCAGAGCATATAGCAAGAATGCTATATCAAAAATAGATCTAATCGAAGAAGGAATGGCAGTTTCGACTGAAATACTGATGAGAGCTGGAGAAAAGAACCTATCGATAAAGGAGGTGCCAGTTACTGTTAATTATGAGGTAGAGAATAGTTCAACACATAATCCTATCTTGCATGGCTTAGGAGTACTTGCTACAATCATTAGGTTCATGTCGCTGCGCCATCCTCTGGCATTCTATGGCATTCCTGGTATGGCATTTCTAATCATTTCGGGTTTCTATATGTTCAGTGCATTGGAGCTATTCTCTGACACGCGGTATGTTTCTACAAATATGATAATAGTATCTGTCGGAACAGCTGTCATAGGCGTAGTACTTTTGGTGACTGCAGTAATCTTGTATACCATCGCGGCATTGCTACGTGAGAAAATCAGGAACATCTAGACTTTTTTAGCTTTAGGACTTACACAATTCGCTGAATAACGAAGTTTTACTTGACTATTTTGCTTGCCTCTCACGGTTTAACGTCTATGCGCCAATCCCCTCATGAAAATAAATGAACCCGCCAAAATGCCATGACCTTGACTACATGTTGTACTTACACACATAGGTAACAGATTCGATTACTGACATAGGTAACACTTCCGGCTAGGAAGTGTCATCAGAGATAGAAGAGACAAGATTCAACCTAATTCATGAACACGAACGTACTGGAGAGAGCGTCACCAACAACATCTGCAGAAGAAAAGTACGGCGTATCAAGGAAGACATGCTACAAGTGGAAGAACAGGTACCTTGCACGCGGCATCGACGGACTGAAGGACCTGTCAAGGAGACCACACAATACGACGGAACAGAAGGTAACCCCTGAGCTGGAACAGATCATCCCCGGCCTACTACGCCTGGACAGCAGGTTTGGTACTGCCAGAATAAAATTCAGGCTAAAGAGGCTAGGGGCATCCCTGAGCAGCAGGACAGTGTACAGGGTACTGAAAAGGCATGGGGCCTGAACAGGCTGAGCTGCAAGCTGAAGATAAGAAGGTACAGGCGCTTTAGCAAGAGACGACCTAACCAGATGGTGGTCCAGATGGACATCCTAGGACCGTTCTACCTTCGTAACTGTAGAGTGCAAGCGTTTATGGCCGGTTTTGTTGCAAGGATTTGTGGCCGCTTTTATGGCACTTTTTCTGAAGTATTTTCTGTCGTAATAGACTGATGCAGGAGTCTTCCATCCAAGAGCTTGACTTTTTCTCCAGTAATTGTAGCGCCTGTCAAACTTCCTTAGCTCCTTTCTGAAATGGGATAAAGACGAGAAATGTACCTGGGATATCAGTTCTTGGTGCAAGACTTCGTGGTATCGTTCTACCTTCCCTCTTCCTTTTGGATTGTATGGTTTGCCGTAGATTGGCTTGATGTGGAATTTGGCCAGTTCTTTCTTGAAATCATTGGCTATGAACTGCTTTTCGTTATCAAAGTACATTTCTCTTGGAATCCTGCCTTTCTTTAGCGCATGGCAAAGCGCGTTGATGGCCTCTTTTGCTCCCCTGTGCAGGTACGCCTTTGATACGATTCTATAGCGCGAACGGTCGTCGTCAGTAAAGCCAGTAACGTACACTCTACCCACGCCTGAGATGCGGAACTGGAAGGTATCGCCCTGCCACAACGAGTCTACTACATGCCTTCTCTGAAATCGTTTTGACGGTTGTGGTTTTGGTTTGATTCTGATGAGCAAACCGCGATGCTTTATGACATTGTGGACGGTCTTCCAATGACATGGCAAGTCGTATTGGTACTTGAGCCTTCTTGCACCCCATGATGGATGTTTTTTGCTTGAGCTTTACTATCTTCTGTTCAAGATTAGAGTGGATGGAGTTAGCAGGTTGTATGGAGCCAGTCTTCCCTGGCATCAATCCCGAAATTCCGTAATTTCTGTATGCATGGGTCCATCTTCTCAGTGTTCGTTCAGGTATGCCAAAAACCTCCCTGATCTCCCTAGCTGACCGGATCCCTTGAACATACAAAAAACTGCCTTGACTCTTTCATCAATGGTTGCCTTGTTTAATTTGCGACACAGAGAAACATCGGTAAAGCAGCCACTTATCCTTGCACTCTACATCAATTACGCAACGGGTCTATTGTAATTGAAAAATGGTCAGTTTTATTATACCACCACGAAAGACTTCGTTTAAAGCAACGGGTTGGTTTCCGACCGTCAGATCTTTGTATACAAGCTTTTGATTTGATGTCAAGAGATGACTTGGTATTTCTCCTACTTTCTCCAAATGCCCATCAATATAGATGGCTGCAGATGACTTGGTGATGACAAATCCTACTTGAGCTGTACCTTCTGTCAAAGTCTTGTTGCTATAAAGAATGAGGTTGTTCCCGTTGTCACTTCTTACAATTAATCTTAGCTTGCCGTTTGGTTCGATGTTGATTCCATACTGACCATAACCGAGCTCACTATGATATCCCTTTACCAATAGTGCCTGTCTTGATCCAATGTTCGTTATTTTCAGATTTAGACTAAAGGCTATGTTTTCCGTATTTATTTCCGGAAAATCACTTATCGAGATATTAGATTTGTTGCCGACCAGCTTCAAGAATCCATTTGACAATTTGTATTCCCCATTAATTATTGCGTTTCTGCCATGTGGCTCTAGTATAGCATGATCTGCCACGCTACTGAATCTATAATTCATGATGGTACTTCCCTCGGTGACTTTATCAAAGCTGGCCGGAAATGCGCCACTAGGAGCATATAGCTTGCCGGTTCGATGCTCTTCCCTAATTGTAGACTGAAAAATGAGAATAAATACCACTACAATTGTAACTACACCAATTAATGGAGCTAAATATTTGCGGAGTATGTATCGAATCACTTAGTTACATTCTATATATCTTTTCCGGCTCGCCATATAATGGCCGAAATCTGAAGGGGTTGGTAAACCGTACTTGAATATAGACATACTAAAGGAGGCTAATCCTTTAATCATTGTAAATCAGCAAGATGCACAATTCCTTAATCTTAATGACTGCAAGTATCCAAGTATTGTAGTAGATTACGAAAGAATCTATGGTAATGACTTTGTCAGTCAGCTTGAAAAAAAGATAGCCTCGGAAAATAATGATTTTCTTATATTCTCCAGTAATTTTTTGCGCCATCTATACCGGTTCGATAAGGGTCCTTTGTTAAAGAGATTTCGCTTGGGTTATTCCTCATTTGGAGGAATAGATCTGCAGAATACAGATGAGCAAACATTGAAGAACTTCAACGCTCTTACATCCGATCCTAGCAACAATTATGTACCTGGCATAGAAGATTTATGGGTAAATGATGAATCACCTACGAGAAACGGTACCTTTTCCCTCATTTTTGACACAGAACAGGTCGGATGTGTTGGAATTGGGCTTGAAAGGATTCTGTCGTTATTGAATAAGAAACACTGTGTAGCAACATTCTTCTTCACCAACTTTGTGGGATCCATTTACCCTCAAATCTTTGAACAAGTGCACAAGCTCGGCCACGAGGTCGCCCTTCACGGCCTCTATCATGAGTTTCTGAGCAAACGAGATTTGAATCTCCAAGATCAGATGATCCATAGAATGAAAGAACACATTCGAGTTCCAGTATATGGTGCAAACTTTATCTCAAGGATGAATTCGCTTACACTAGAAGCAATGTTTAGAAACGATATTCACTATACAGTATTTCCTTCAATCCAGAATTTCTTGTTAGGAAGGTTTGGCGATACAGAAATCCTACCATATGTAGTTCGAAATGAACAGGGAAAAATGCTGGTGATGTTTCCCGTACAGGTTGAGACCTATGGAAGAGAATTTCTGCCTGTGAAGGGCATGGTTACCTCTGTTTATAATAAGCTTCGGAAAACTAGCTTCTCACACATGACTATTCTTCTTCATCCGTTTAGGGATGGGAGTCTGCACAGAATAAAAGAGCTAAACAAGCTGATTGAATATCTACAAGACGATCTGGATCTGAAAGCCATAACGTTAAGAAAAGCTTCAGAAAATGTTCTTTCAAACGGCTCTTTGCTAAATGACAGAAAGATTATCTTGCCAGTAGAAGATAAAATATTTTCAGGTAGCAGACAATTCCGTGACATCTTGACCGGAAAAAATAAACGCAATACGAACTTGATCACTGTGCTACTTAATTCTTTAGTACCAAAGAATAAGACGGATCTTGTATATTTGCCCGTCATGATACGGAATAACATGAGACTACTGCTTGCTCATAGAAGACACATGATCAGAGACTAAGAGCCTAACCATATGTGAACGAACTCGCTAAATCCGGTTCAGACGGTAGAGCATCCATGTTCGTAGGCATGGATCTCCACAAGAACTACCTGAGGCTTGGGCATAATTCAACACCGTTCTCCTTTGTCTCTGATGCAACTTGTCAGTAACTTCCGATCATGTACTTGATGGATTTTGGATTGTCTTTGCAGGTCTTGCAGTTGTAATAGACCATTACCTGGTATAGCAGTACAGATAACAGCACTGCAGCTGCCGCCTTGTGGTACCCGCGTACTGGCAGTGGGTCGATTCTGAACACGGATTTGACATGCTCTATCAGCAGCTCTACATCTACAGATATGCTCCTCCAGCTGTAGATTGCCTGCCCTATTTCAGATTCATAAAAATGCATCAGTTCCAGCCTGTCACCATATGGGTGTGTGCTCGTACCTTTCTATGGGACAGACTAGGCCTATCCCAAGCACCTTGCTGCTGTAATCGTACAGCTTCTGGTCGTCGTAGCCGGAATCGGCTGCTGTATACCTTGTACCGGGCGGCAAACTCGACATCAACGGAACGTACATCTGGTTGTCCGGTACGTTGGCTGTTGTAAAATCTGCAGACACAGCAGCACTGCGAGAGGACCAGTACTTGATGCCACGTGCAGCTTTTGTAACCAAACACCCAACCTTTAGTACGGCTATAGCCCACCTTGCATCTGTATCGATGCCTGAATGGGGTACCTCACCTTTCTTCATGGAGGATTTGTGCCACACAGCGCCTCTGGCCCTCAGCAATGTGCTGTCTGCAGTAACGATGTACGGGTCAACCAGCTTTTCTGCTGCAAACAGTTTTCCCATTGCAGCTATTCTCTGCATGATGTCTGCAGATATCGTCTTTAGCCTCCTGTCAAAAGTACGCCTGTCTGGTATCGACGCTAGACTGCAGACCGTTAGCAATTTCCTGTTGTACGGAGAATCTATTTCCAGAAACTTGTGCAATGCATTGTTGGAATCAATCCTGAACCATATCCTGACTATGAAACACCTGAGGATCACCGTCGGCGAATAGACGTATGGGTGGCCGCGCTTCTTTCCGACCGGAGTGGGCCACGGGATGCAGCCTATCAGATACAGGATGCCAAAGAGGACGGATTCTGACCTGAATAATGTCGGAGCCAATTCGTCAGGATCGATTTGATGAGGTCAGCTTTATGCTTACTCATCAATCGGCGTTGTCAAAAATATGAATCAGGAATTATGCCCAAGTCTCAATTATATAATAAAATAAATCATGGTCGCCTATTGGTTTGAAAAAGCTCTCTCCCTCTCTCTTCCTCCCCTCTCCAAATACACTAACTAATAATCTTGCTTTTCTTCTTCTCCTCCTCCTTTTCCTCCTCCCCCTGCTATTGGCAATGCAAATGAAAATGTGGCTCCCTTCCCGCCGGCGTTATTTTCTGCCCATATTGTGCCTCCATGCGATTCAATAATTTTCTTTGATAGGTATAACCCTAAACCTGTGCCGCTGTCAGATTTTGTAGCAAACTTTTTGAACAGCCTCGGCATCATCTCTTCCACTATTCCCTTTCCGGAATCTATGACGTTGATGACAGCGTAACCATCATCTCTCTCCTCAGACCGGATGGTTATCTGTCCCTCTTCGGTAAACTTTATGGCATTTGCTATCAGGTTAGACAATACTTGAAAAATTCTTACCTTGTCACAGTAGACGAGCAATGGGCGGTTACTATTACCAATTGGAGCGCCTGCCTGAGCATTTAGAATTTGAATCTTTTGCTTCTTTTCATCGCGCAATGAGCTCTTTGCATCTATTATCGCTTCTTTGATTTTCTTGTCAAGGTCGACCCACTCTTTATGCAGTTTGAATGAGTTGCTCTCGATCTTTGATACCTCTAACAAGTCAGATGACAAGCGCTCAAGGCGTTTAGCATTCCTCCTTATCAAGTCAAGGTCAGCCTTTGAAATCGCAATCTCGCCATTGTGCGGGTCTTGCTCAAAAGACAAATGCAAGAGGTCGGCTATGCCAAGCAAAGGCTGCACCGGAGTTCTCAGCTCATGTGCTGCTATATTGATAAACTCTGACTGCATTCTATCATGCGCTTCAAGCTGTTTATTCGCTGTCTCAAGTTCCTTTGTCCTTTTCTTTACTTCTCTCTGCAATGTTTCACTCCATCTAGCTAGAAAGTAGAGGATTACTGCGATTGATGCTACTACAGCTCCAACTAAGGCCAAAGTCTGAATCCTCTGTGTAAACACTATGCCTTCGATCTTGGAGTAGATTCCTTCTGTAGGTGTCGAGCTAGCTATGACGAACACTGTTTGTTGCCGCAGGTTGGCAGGATACGCAACCAGAAGGCGCTCATTTTGATAGAGGCCGTCAACTACGATACTGCGGGATTGGCCGGCAAGAGCTTGTGTGAAAAGATTTTGAAAATCATCTGGGTTATCTAATCGCTGTAGTATCTCTTTGTTTTCAAAGTGCTTTCCTATGAGGTCGTTATCATCAGCTAGGATAAAAGTGCCGGATTTGTCAGTAACAAGGACGTGTTCACTCTCCTGCGTAGTGTACGGGCCTCCGAGCCCGCTAAGGATCTGCTGCAATGGGATTACGGCAGCCACTAGTCCAAGATACTCGCCAGATTCCCTTTGGATCACAGGATATGATAGGATGACATACGAAGTGCCATTTACACCACTGTAAGATCTTGAGAGGACCGGTGCTAGTTTCACCTTTGTTTCAGCCACATAATCTTTCCCAAAATGTAATAAACCGATATAGTTTTGATCATCGAGTAAAACTGTCGTCGCCGTCTCTACATCATTTGAATCCAAAATGAAAATGCTCCTTACCGACTCTTTTACTGGGTTATAGTTTTCAGCAAGGAGCGTTGATATTCTGTCACCAGATAATTCTCCTTCTTGGATATAATTTGAATTAGCGATGCCTTGTAACCTTCCTAATATGGATTCTAGTTCTGAGCTAATCTGTCGCGCTCGCGCTTCCATACTCTGAGATTGTCTGATTCTCTGCTCTTCAAAAAGTGTGGCTTTGATACTTTGCTCGTTGACCAATTGAAAATAAATCGAAAAGCCAAGGGCAAATCCAACTATTAATGCTAGGACCACTATGGCAAATCTTGTTGGTCTAGATTTTGCTGCTTCCCTAATGGCCACTAGTGTATCAGCAGAGCTTCTAACTACATTCAATCTACGACATTGATTTATAGATGTAGTTATCGAATAAATTATTGTGTCAGTAAATTCTATAATATAGTTCACTAACATAAGTTCCCTTTTACACTAGTAAAAGGCCATATCACAGCTCCAAGCTGGCGCCTACTACTACCACCACTACCACTACTACTAACACAAGTGCCCCAGCTGTGGGCGCCTTGTTGACCATGCTGATGCAAATGGCTCATTCAATATCAGAAAACCGATATATCCTATTGCATCCTTGGCATAGGTCAATCCTGCAAAGACAAGAGGATTTGCAGGGAGGCAGAGCACTGATACGCCTAAGGCGGCAACGCTACGAAGAACGATAGCGACCTTAGGACCCCACACACACGCTTTAGCCTAATGAAGGGTATGGGAAACAAAGAAACCCCACACTCTTTAGAGGTGGGATGAATTTGTTTCCCATCATGAAAATCTTATATACATAACATACATCTATTATCTTGTTGCCAAAGGGGTACTTTCTCGATCAGAGACATCAGTCCACTTCATGAACTACCATTTTGTGTGGTGTCCAAAATATTGAAGAAAGGTCTTAATTGGTAACAAAATTGAAAAGCGATTGAAAGAGCTACTGGTAGAAAGAGTGAAAGAAATTGGTTGTAAATTAATATCTCTTGAAATAATGCCAGATCATGTACATATCTTTGTAGAAGCACACAACCTACAGCAACTCCAAACAGAATAGTTGCCAATTTGAAAGGATACACATCAAAGATTTTGAGAGAAGAATTCCCCGAACTGAAGAGTAGATTGCCAACTCTTTGGACTAGAAGTTACTTTGTTTCAACACACGGTCATGTTTCAGCTGATGTAATCAAAAAATATATCGAGGAACAGAAGGGAACATGATAAGAACATACAAGTTTCGTCTTTATCCAACGGAAGAACAGGTGAAAAAATTGGAAGATACTATCGGGACGTGCAGGCATCTCTACAATGATTCACTTGGCGAAAGGCGTGTAGATTGGGATGTCGGATTCTATGAACAAAAACAGCTACTAACACTGAGAAAGCAAGACAACAAATATCTAAAGCAGGTACACAGCCAGGTGCTGCAAGATGTCTTGCTAAGACTCGACAAGGCATACCAGGCGTTCTTCAAGAAACTTGCCAAGTATCCCAAATTCAAGAGAAAGGGCAAGTACAATTCGTTTACATATCCTCAATACAACAATGGCTGGAAGATAATAGGAGATGACGACAACAACAATAAGCTTGTGTTGTCATGTATTGGAGCCATCAAAATCAAGATGCATAGGGAGATTCCTGTTGGTACCCTGAAAACATGTACAATCGTCCGCGATGTTGATCAGTGGTATGCTTGTATAACTGCGGATGATGACGATATAACTACTCGTACTGTCAGTACTTCCACTGAATATGACATGAGCAAGCCTTTAGGAATAGATGTTGGTCTAATTAACTGGTTGACACTAAGTGATGGTAATAAGATTCAAAATCCTCTGAATTTTGAGGCTCAAGCAAAGAAGATAAGACAGCTGCAGAGGAACCTTGCAAGAAAGCAGAAGGGCTCAAAGAATAGAGAGAAGGCAAGGATTGCTCTGGCAAAAGCATGGAGACAGGTGAGAAGATGTCGTGATGATTTTGTACACAAAACGTCAAGGACGATTGCAGACCAAGGATATACTCTTGTGGCATTTGAAAAGTTGAATATCGCTAACATGGTCAAGAACCACCATCTTGCACAGGCAATAATGGATGCCACCTGGGGAAAGCTGCGCCAATACACTGCCTACAAGGTAGAAAAGCGCGGTGGACGGGTACTAGTCGTCAATCCAGGTGGTACATCGCAGAAATGCTCTAGGTGCGGGGTGGAAGCAAAGGAAAAGCTTGACCTGTCGGTACGCACGTTTGAATGTCGTAGCTGCGGACTGGTCATTGACCGTGACCTGAATGCAGCGAAAAATATTGAAAAACTGGGTCTGGAACAGGCCCATGCAGAGACAGAACCTCTACTTGTCCAGCGACAACGGATAAGCAAGTTTCAGTCGAGGAAGCAAGAAGCCCACGTCTTAAGACGTGGGTAGTTCACCGGTGAAAGTAGTATATTATGTCACAGCACAACTCTGTTAAATAATAATAAGAAGAAGAAGCATATGCACAATCATATCCTAATAATGTAAAAACGCAGTTCAGTCATGATTAGACAAGTATCTATATTGCTTTAATAGGCCAAGAATCATATTCACACATTCATTTACATTCCTTGCTTCAGTGTCTACAACTAGTTCAGGATTTAGCGGCTCCTCATATGTGTCTTGTATGCCTGTAAGGTTTGATATCTGGCCTGCTGACGCCTTTTTGTATAAACCCTTAGGATCCCTTTGGCGGCACGTTTCCGGAGAAGCTTTAACCCAAACCTCAAAGAATCCTTCACCAATCATTGCCCGTGCATTATCACGAAAAGAACGATAAGGCGATATCAGAGCAACAATCACGTTGATTCCGTTCCTTGCCAGCAGCTGGCTGACATAAGCCACTCTTTTTGCATGGATCTCTCTATCTTCTTTTGAAAACCCCAGATTGGGACTCAGGTTCTTCCTGACTTCATCTCCATCCAGTATTTCAACCTGCAAACCCCTGCTTTGCAATTGCTGCTTTAATATGCCAGATATAGTGGTTTTACCTGATCCGGGTAGTCCTGTCAGCCAGAGAACAAACCCTTTTCGCAAGCCTCTCTCTACTTATTTATTTCACTTGGTCTTGCTTTTATCAATTCTTTTGCTATCCTTTCTAAGCCAAAATGGCCTGGCCATAAAGAAAAAACACTATGCACATGCATTCGTTCCAAGCCTGCTGCTCTTAGGAAGCCATCTGGGCTCTACCTGCTGCTCGGTAGAGAGAGATATACCTTTATGATGTCCTTTATGGAAATGGGAACGACGAATGGTAGCCTTCCCTTCTGAGCAAGGATTTTCTTTATCCCTCCAAGCTTTATCGCGGTAGCATCCATCCTTGCCGACCGATATGTGTCTCACTCTACCACCATTTTTTGCCTTTCCAGTGCTATTGAGTCTCTCCATATGCATGATATGTTAACACATGATGTCTTTTTGAGAACTCTCTCACTATAATTATTTAAGAAGATTGTTTTTGTACCATATTCATTCATTCATGCATGCAAGATCATTTTGGTTTTAGGCTTATGATTTGAATAGATTCATCTACTATTGAAAAGCTCGCAGAAAGTTTTTTATCAACTTGAGCGGCTGCAATCTTAGACGAGTTGCTGCCGCAGCCAGACCAGATCCCGAAGGAGATTGACGTCCACCTTGCAACATTTAGAAAAGAGCCTTGGGATGTTGATTACAACCTTTTTGGATACTGCCCGATTTGTAATTCAAGAATTGATGAATTTGGTTTTTGTGCCTGTGGTGGCGCTGCGGATTAACTCCGGTGCCTCTGCATCGAATAGCATAGCATCCCATTGGAAATTCTTCAATGGCCTTGTCTGCAGCCAGCTCCGGGCTTTTGTCCAAGATTTTTGAGCAAGTCTGGGTATAGGCGGAACTTGTAGTTGAGCATATAATTGATGGTGATGATAATGGTACGTGTCTATTTCACTGGTGCTGCTTAAAAAAATATAATGGCGATTCATCCGCCGGTCATAGATAGACCAGTGGACTTCTTCTCGCCACGTTTCTTTCTTTAAAATAATTTTTACTGCAACAATATTCCTTATTTGTTAAATGCAATTGCCTTCTTCCCAAGTAATTATATGACTGACGGAAAGGGTGTGCCCAACATCATAGTGGCAGAGCAAGACCTGCATGTTTCCAACCTCATAATGGGCACATTCAAAATGGAAGGTTTTCTGCCACATCAAGTAATGACTTCAGAGGATTGTCTAGCCAAAGTAAAGGAATTGGGCGACAAGCTTGATGCTATAATTATTGATGGTAGGCTCGCTTCTGACAGGGGCACGATGCTGATTGTCAATATCAGAAAAATGAATAGCAAAGCCAAGATATTCGTTTTAGCCGAGAGATTTGAGGAGGAACACAAGACCAGAGTGCTGGATTATGGAGCCGACGAGTTTACAGTCAAACCGCTCAGCATCGCCACACTGGTGAGCAAAATCAGCATGCTTTTGCTGCAAGGCACTCCGATAAAGGCATAGAGCCACCGAGCTGCAACATCATTTCAGAACCATTGAATACACAACAGCACTCGATACCACCCGACTGCTCGACAGAACTTTTGATATATAGAGGTTTTCGGCATTCATTTTGTTTCTTCTCCACGTCACGTAGATGTATCTTGCTTGCAACAGGACCTACCTGTATCAAGCAGTATGGAGGAGCCATTGAAACTTTACATTTTCTTTTACTCGCTCCCGAAATAGTATAGATATAGATAGCGCTCACTCGGTTCCTGACATTTTGGATAAAGCCTTCACAAGCATATCCTATACCTATATCAGCGACAAAAAGTATGTATTTTCAGTGGCCGGCTGACCACTTTACTAGGTTAAGCATATCGTAAGTATTCAATTTGTGCCCTCTATATGCTTGCGTGTGAATGAGTGAGAGAGCAACCGATAATGTCTCTGAATAAAAAAGCTAAGCTACCATAGTGGCGCGGCAATTGCAGCAGTCACATTGTATTAGTAGGCGCAGTGATCGCGTATTCTTATGGTGGCGGTGGTCCTCCCTCGCTTGTTGAACAACAAAAGACCGGGACAGCAGAAACATAAGATCATTATATAAACACAAGATACTACGTATGAAAATGCTATAGAATTTGTTATCATCATAGAAATATATTCCCGTATAATAGCAAGGTTAGTATCATGGCAAAAGTTAGACCATCCATCACACTGAAGCTTAAGAGTGGTCAGACGATAACGCTGGATCTCCAAGAAGTCAACGATATTATAAAGAGCTTGACCAAATTTGTAAATGAAAGACAACGACGACTACGACGAAGACAAAATATCAAGGACGCCACAACAGCAGTAGTAAAGCGGAGAATAGCAAGAAATGGTAGGATGATGATAACGACGACAAGAAAGGCCGGGCGAAAAATACCAGCAGCATCATCGTCTATGAGCCAGGCCAAGAGACAAGAGATCCTAGAGCATGTGAATAAGAAATTATCTACAGAACCTAAGACACTGTCTAACCTGCTCAAGGGCGTCTCATATTCACCGAACTATCTTCCAGCGATCAGGAACATAATAGAGAATCAACCAAATATTGCAAAGCAGATTATCGGTAAGAGAACCTATTATCGTACTATAACATCTAAAAATGGCGAAAAGAAGCATAGAGTTTCTTCTGGTCAATCTGCAAGTAGTAATGCTTCATCATTATCAGCTGCTGCTACCTCCTAGGAATTATATTTTTATATTGATGGAGGGTACGGGAACCAAAGAAAACCCACACTCTTTAGAGGTGGGATGAATTTGGTTCCCGTCAATGAATCTTTCTTTTCCTCCCTTCTCCCCCCCACCCTCCCGCCAAAGTGCCTGAGACGTTAAATAATAGTAGTAATAGTGAGATGTGTACAAAAAACAATGCTCAACTACAAGTTCCGCCTATATCCAACAACGAAAGAACAGGAGCTTGCACTAGAGCAAACTCTTGATGGCTGCAGGTGGGTGTACACAACTACTTTCTTGACAAAAACATGTCAGAGTACGACATGAACTATGCCTTGACTGAATTAAAAGAGCAACACCCTTGGCTGCGCAAATACTACCACTCCAAGATGCTTCAGATGGTAACACATCAGGTCGCAGCAGCAAGAAAGACAGCTACAGGTAAGTTAAAGTACAGAAAGGACAGCGATTTCAACTCATTTACATATAACCAGTCTGGCTTTAAAATTGAAGAAGATGGAAAGCTCTACCTGTCCAAGATAGGCAGGATAAGGATTGTACTGCACAGGCAGCCAGTCAACGTCAAGCAGGTGACTGTATGCAGGAAGAATGGAAAGTGGTATGCAGACGTTGCATGCGAAACACTGCGCAGGTCATTTTCAACGATAATCAGGTACGTAAAGCCACCAGTTGGCATTGATGTAGGTATAACAAAGTTCTGCCACGACTCTGACAACCATGTAGTGGAAGACAACCCGCAGTTTCTCACAAAGATGCTAAAACCATTGAGAAAAGCTCACAGAAGAGTATCAAGAAGGCAGATAGGCAGCAACAACCGAGAGAAAGCAAAGCACATGCTAGCCCGGCTGTATGAGCGTATTCATAACAAGCGCCACGATTTCCTGCACAAGAAATCGGCGTACTATGCCAGCCACTACGACCTGATATTCCTGGAGCGCTTGAAAGTATTGAACTTGACCAAGAACCACAGGCTTGCGCGCAAAATCCTGGACGCAAGCTGGTCTGCTTTTAAAAATATGCTGCTGCAGTACAAAGCTAACAGGGTAGTAGAGGTAGAGCCTGCACACACATCGATTAACTGCTCAAGGTGTGGTTACCCAGTACCAAAGTCACTGGCTGTAAGGACGCATGTTTGTACAGAGTGTGGTGCTGTACTTGACAGAGACTACAACGCTTCTCTTAACATCCTCAAGCGAGGGTTAGAATCGCTGATGATGCTACCGGTGGAACGCCGGGAAGTTACGCCTGTAGAGATTGCAATGCAGTCGAGGAAGCAGGAAGAAGCCCACGTCTTAAGACGTGGGTAGTTCACATTGTTGGCACAACGAGAGCATAATTGATGATACTTAGCTTATTGCCCCCTTCCCAAAAACTTTAGGACAATACTAAGAGACTCTGCCTGATTAGTCCACACCACACATAGATAGGACAGGTTATAAACCATAAAGCCACATGGGCACGTTACTTTTTAAGCTTAAAAAACAGTCAGTCCTCGGCAGGTGTGTTGCAAATGCCTAGCAATCTATCGCTTTAGAGTTTTTTCTATAGGAGTAAATCAGGCTTTGAGATCTACCAATGCCAGGAATGTAAATGTTTTAGAAAAATACCGATAGCAAAGCCGGACGAGGCTCATAGGCCGGCTTAACCTATATAATAGCATATATACGCTTCTCGCAGAGATTTGCCGCCTCTATGAAGAATCACTTACCTGTGCGGGCAGGCATGATGATGGGCATAGTACACGTATGTATGTAGTACTATATTCACTTACGCTGGTGTCAGATAGAGAGAGAAAATTTTTACCGTCTTCTCTCATCAGCCGTATTTTTTAAATTGTCCGGTCTTCTCTAGCGTGTTTCTCACTACATCCAAGAGCAAGTCAGCTGCATCAGCGCCAAACGCAAGATGAAAATAATCTCGAACTTGAGAGAGTGAGTAAGAGGCTATCTCGTCGTCCAGCCTCAACCCTGCATTTCTCATATCCAAAAGGACTTGGTCTTTGAATGTTGGCATCAGCATATTGAGACTTGTCTCTATCACCTGTTTTATTACTGTGCTTGGAATAAGAACACGGTCTGTATTTGAAATTATATTGTTGTTATTATCAACATCATTATTTCTTTTTTCGGGCATTTTACTGCTATCTTTACCTGAATCACGAATAATTACCTTATTATCCTTATTGTGTATATATATATCACGTATTACAGGACACAAACAAATTTTCTTTTGTAAGGTTGGGTACATGTGCACACACACACTTCTGTCTTTTTTGATGATACAAAGTTGGCACAAGCGACGACAATCTCAACTACGGCGTTTAGCGAAGCCCTTGATGACATGGTTGGGCACAGCCCTCAAAGAAGGCACTGCTGTGCCAGCAAAGTGGAGATTGGAGGAAGAAGGATATGTGGCATATCCCAGCAGGAGAGGAGAATCTTGATTCACCTGTCTGTCTCGCCCTTTTGAGCGGTTGCACACGCTACATTGTGACTACTTGTTAGTTGGAGCCGGCGATGTGCATCTACATTCTATATGGTAAAGCTGGATATGTAGCGCCAGACACAAAATTAGACCATCCTGTATTCTCTACTACTCTCTCTTTTTTTCTCTTCCATTCCGCCGTATAAAATATAATATAATAAGTAAAAGTCACAACCACAAAACAATAAAATAATCTACTGTAAAATAGTAGCGCCAAGGAGGGTAAAAAAGACAGAGGGGGGGAGAAGAAGAAGAGTCTTGCTTGACCTTCTTTTCTTTGGCCCCAATATGCTATGTTATGTTTTTCCAATTCATATTTTCAGTTTTTAACTTTCAAGTGTAGCAATGTGAAGAACGGCTTAAGATTACTATCAAGAGTTGTACACATACAAAGGCCAAGAACTAGTGCCTCGATTCCAAGCCCGAAAGCCGGTTCACCTGCTTCTGTCCGGCGAGTAAGGGCTTGTGTATTATTATTATTTTAAGTTACAACAATAGAGAGAGATAGATAGCAGAGAGTTTTGATGGCCGTTTTAATGTCGAAGCATTGATTAAAAAGTTGGCAGTGGTCTGCGCCTTGCCCTCTGGTACAGTGAGAAACCAACTATTCCCGAGCCGGCCACTACTAGGGGAACTGCAACAAATATGATGACTTGGACTGTGCTCTGTTGGTAGACTATGAACGAGTCAGGATGAGGATAGTCCAGAGCCAAGCCCTCGCTCTCTGCAAGCAGCAGTAGTCTATGCTTGCCCTCATCTTCCATTTTAAAGGGGCCAAGGTGGAGATTCTTGCTTTCACCCGGCTCCAAAGGCCCCGTAGAGTACACAGCTGAAGAGTGTGTCTTATTTCCATCGGATACAAGAGATACCCGTAGAGACTGATTTTCAACGGCAACACTGCCAATATTTGTCAATCTGACCTTATACTCCACATAACTTCCAACAACTGGAAGATATCCTGAAGAATAATGCTTGGACACAATTTCCACGATCATATCATCATCTCCTTGATACTGACCGAAGGCCATGGTTGATGACCCAAGCATTACTAATACAGTCAATAGATACCTTAACAAGCCGCCAATCGCCAACAGACCCAAAGCTATCTGTCGTCACCAGTAATAATAAACCGTCTAGAACGAATTGCAAATATTACAAAGCCCATTGATACTCCGATTACGATTACCGCTATAATGACAAGGATGTAGAGGTAAACCGTTAGCCACGGGACATTGATCGCAATGTCTGTAGTAGATACAGTTCCCTCCTTTGACTCTACCTCTATCACTAGGCTGTAGTCGCCAGGAGAAGTGAATGGAACTTCAAATATTTTGACGATGGACTGGCCAGCTCCAACCATGACGGTTTCTTTGTTCTCGTATATTCTCATCTTTGTTGTCGGGTCAGAATACCAGTATCTTAGCATTAGCTCCTGTCCAATATCACCCTTGTTCTCAATTTCAAAGTTAAGGCGGGCAACTGCAGTTCCAAGTATAGCTGAAGACCTGATACCGGAGACATGAACAGTAACGGAAATATCATCTACTGAAATAACACGCTGATCCAACGGCTTCGAATCTACCTTATTGATATTAAACGATCCTGTCAAATCGCTAAAGAGCGATTCACCTTTGACTAGGTTTATAGAGCCACTGACAGAAAGCGATTCAGCAAGCTGCACGATGTGACCAAACCTGCTACTTCCTCTTGTTCCTATACCACTTCCAGGACCACGATTTCCAGATTCACTTGAGGAGGTGTCTGCAGTTACTACATAGGTAGAGAGGTGGGGCAGTGTTACTATATATTGATAGACATTGCCTACTGCCGATGTTAGTGGCGTTATTTTGTCGTCTGATATCTCTATCCACGTGCCTGTAACTTCATTAAGCAAGAACAGATTGATCATTGGAATGTTGTTCAGATCTCTCTTTGCATGATTTTCTTCTGTCCACTCTTCCGTTATGGTAAATGTGACCTGTGGTGGTTCGAAATAGAATGCCGGGTCAGAAGGAGATATGCCGCCTGGCCATGTGCCCACATATGATACATCAATGTAAAATGCAGACAAGCCCTCTGGCTCTTCTTGGGTTATCGCCTCTTCGGGATTGTTATCCAATATGCTAATCAAGAGCGCAAAGTTGCTAGAGTTTACTTTAGGTGTAAAGCTAAGTATCATCCGGTTTGTTTCTATGGTCCCAGCTCCAAGGCTGCCTTCTACGTCTATTGGAATTACCACTTGTGTGTTGGCAGGTACGTTTGACAATACAGGTGTAAGGAACGCTCCTCCGTTTAATGGCGCTCCATCCATTTCTATTGGGACTTTGAAGGTCGGAAGGATCATGGTCATGTTGTCTATGCCTGTGCTTGATGCCTCTGTGCTGACATCGTAGACTGGCATACCAATAGTGGTAAGCAGAGATCCAAGTGCTGTATTGTCAAGCCTTTCCATCGGATATGTGCCTTGCACTTGAACCGCTACCATGGGAGAGGTCATGCTGTTGGGATATTCTTTCACAGTTTCTTTCTCAGTCATAGTTACTACGGGCATGGCTACGATTGCAGAAGGTGGACTTGGTGGCGGACGTGTTGCAACAATAATTCGCGAATCACGCAACTGCATAGTTTCTGTTAGCACTCTTCTGTTTGTATGCATCGCCGATAGCTGATCCTGAACTACGAGCTGTTCTGTTGGGTTGTTAGTTGACTTCAGGGCCAATAGTACCGAGTCTTCGATGATTACTTTATGGCCTATAAATGAATTTACATAGCTAGCATGATCGGTAGCAAAGGAATCTGGTAGAACTAGTGTCTCACCGAGGACTAGGTGATAGTGGATGGAGATGTCAGTAAATTGATCGCTGGTTTGCAGTATTTCAAGTATTATTATGGATGCTGTTCGTGACGCATTCTCTGTAATTGCCATATTCTCAGTGATTGCTCTTGCAAAGGTAGATGTTGTAGTAGTGATGGCGTCGGATGTGGCAAGCCCTTCTATCAGACTGGACGGCAATGATGTCGTTGTTGTTGCCGTCGTCGCCTCTGTAGACGATAGCTGTTCTGAAATTGCAATCTGGAACGCTCTGCCTTCAATTAGAAAATCTGTGATGGTAAGCTGCTCTGACATTGACCTTGCAACTTCAATAGACCCTATTTCTGATTCAGTTACTCCAAGTTGATCTAGCAATACAACAGAGATAGCCTTTGTCACAGTGTCCGTCACTCCAAGCTGTTCTGACATATTTCTGGTAGAAACTATCGTTCTCTGAATCTCGTCTGTTACCGCGAGATCTTCGGATATTACCTTTGATATCGCCTTTGATATCTGATCATTCACTGTCAGCTCTTCAGATATTGACCTTGACAATGCAATGGACCGGGCAATGGTGTCCTCAACTTCTAGCTGCTCTGATAGCGACTTGGATAAGGATATAGCTATTGAATCTGTTAGTGCAAGTTGTTGTTCTGATGGTGCCGCGGTAACAGATATCGACCGCTGGAGCTCGTCTGTCATTCTAAGCTGTTCTGACATCGACTTTGAGATCGATATGGTCATAGTTTCGTTGACCGCTAGCTGCTCCATCATTGCCCTTGTCAGAGCCGTAATTCTCGTCAAAGTATCCGCAAATGCGAGCTGCTCTGTTTGCAATACAGAAACATCCTTCGAAATAGAATCAACCAAAGTAAACTGCTCCGACATAGATCTTGACAGCGCTGCAACTCTGGCGGGTGATTCTGTAATGCCAAGTTGTTCTAACAGCGCTGTTGAGAAGGCTTTACTTACTGCATCAGTCACTCCAAGTTGCTCCGACAGAGTTCTGGTAGTGGTTATTGATCGCTCTAGACTATCTATCACAGCCAGCTGTTCTGTCAGTGGTTTACTTGTGTTTATTAATGCAGTTTCCGTCAGAGCGAGCTGCTCAGATATGGATCTTGAAAGCGTGCTAGACCTGTCGATTGTGTCTGTAACAGAGAGATCTTCCGATAATGAATGGGTTATTCGCTTAGCTACTGATTCTGTTAGTCCAAGCTCTTCAGACACGCTCCTAGCGGTGACAATAGACCTAGCAATATTCTCTGTTATTGAGAGCTGTTCGCTTATTGCTTTGGATACTAAGTTAGCTATGAACTCGGCGGTGGTGAGCTGCTCTGTTACTGCCCTTGAGGTGATAGTAGCTCTAGCCAACTGATCCGTTGTCGTTAGCTGTTCAGATAGCGACACAGATATGCTCTTGGCAACAGTCTCTGTTAGTGTTATTTGCTCAGAGAGGGCTCTGCTGGTTACAATTGTTCTTGTAGTTGTTTCCGTTACTGCAAGATTCTCTGACAGTGATCTTGAAGGTGCGAAGGCTTTTGCTATGGTATCCTGTATAGCCAACTGCTCAGTTATCGACTTTGAAGCTGTTGTTGACCTTGCTATTGCTTCAGTAAGTGTTAGCTGTTGTGTTATTGTCTTCGAGAGCGCCTTGGTTATTTTTTCTGTCACGCCAAGACCTTCTGAAAAAGCTCTGGCGGCAACTACTGTTCTCTGAATACTGTCAGTTAATCTTAGCTGGTCGGTCATTGATTTGGAAATATTTTTTGTTATACCATCATTCACTGCCAACACTTCAGATATTGATCTTGACAGTGTAACGGATCTGGCAAGGATATCTGTCACGGTCATCATCTGGTCTGACATAGATCTGGTATAGGGAGAGCCAAGCGTACGGTTGATAGTACCCGTCAGGTGAAGCTGCTCTGATACTTGCCTTGTGAAAGCAACGCTTATCGCATCAGTAACAGCCAAGTTGATATTGATTGGTCTGGAAATAACCCTGCCGTACCTTTGGAAGTCTATGCTCACCGCTTCAAAGTCCATGTTAGTCAAAAATGCTGTATGGATAGAGTCACCAAGATTTTTCACATTTGTACCATCATAAACCATCGTGCCAATGTCTGCATTGGAATTTATCATGCCCATGAGCGCCTTGTTTTTGTCGGAACCCAGGGGGTTTCTTACCAGCACGATCCATAGGTGCGTGCCAACGGAATCAACTGATGTAGCCCCTGACCAGTTTGCCCCGTCCCATGCCCTCTTGGTTATTACATCTGTTGTTGTTCCATATACTGCAAGACCTGTCGAGCCACTGCTGTCCCAGACATAATCCGCTGGTCTTGAAGTAGAAGAGTCCAAGTTAGCATTTAGTGATGTCCAAGCTCCAAGCACGCCGCCATCAATCTGTGCACATGTCAGGTCGCTCAGGTCATCCACTTGACATATCATTATCTTGTTAGAAGTAGAGACAGGGTCTGCCTTTAGGGTGACAAACCTGACATCGTTGCCTGAATTTGTATTTGGATCAGTCGTAGAGACAGCTGACCATGAAGCTCCATTCCATCTGGCGTACGCTGCGCTATTTGCACCATTCCCTGAAAAGACCACCGAGGCGCCACTACTCGTTTCATATGCTGCCCCTATCGACTCTCCTTCGGTATTTGCAGTGCTCAATGCTGTGGATACTGTTTTCTGATTTCCAAATGTCCCTGACACTGAATTCCAGATAAAGGCATAGGTGTCTGTATTGGTCGCATCCTCGAGTATCATTGTCAGCTCATTGGAACCAGCTTTTGATGCTAACTTGAAGTAGCGAATTTCTTCACTGTCTGCCGCTCCTCCTATGTAGCTAAATCCTGTCTCAGAGGATAGTATCCCACCACTAAACATTCTATAGTAAAAGTCATTGTTCTCAGTCAAATCCTTATCATACACTATTACCAGCTTGCCACTTGATTGCTCAAATGCGATGTCGTATGGCCTGTATGGTACGTCTCCAATCGGCGAGCCAGTGTCTGCAAAGCTAGCTCCGCCGACGCGTGTCCAAGAACCAGCTGTTGTGCAAGCGCTTGAACAGGTAAAGAGGTTCAAGCTGCCGTCTGCACTGTGGCTCACAACAGCTCGCAGGGTGCTGGTTGGGCTGAACAAGATCTTGGCGTCTCTGACGTCATTGCCCGTTGTAGGCAGCTCAACCTCTGTGCTCCATGTGCTTGTGGTTGGGTTCCACTCCCTGTACTTGACAGAATGGAGGCCGTTCGCTCCAGTATTAGAGCGATATACTATGGCAGCAGGGTTGTCGGCGCGATTGCCAACCGAATCTGAAACAAACACGGATTCGAGGATAGCCCTCACGGCAGGCCTGCGCTGGTAATCTATACTCAATGCCTCATTCAATACACTTGCAGTGTCAGCTGTATGCGTCTGCGTGCCAATGACTTTGAGTTCAAGACCGTCGTAGATCAGGCTGCCTATGTCGCTTGCTCCGTTGAGCACAAGAAAGGCCGACTTGCGGCTCATAGGGTTTGTTGTTCCAACAACCCATGCCTTTGTATTCGCATAAGGTACCGCGTAAAATGCTGTTGACCACACTGTGCCAGACCACTGTCTGTAGTGTATGGAACCCGAGGTGGTACCCCAAACGAGCACTCCTGCAGAGCCTGTTGGATTCCATGCGAAATCAAATACTCTTCTGCTTGTATTATCTACATTGTCATCATGTTTTGTCCAAGCTCCAAGCACGCCGCCATCAATCTGTGCACATGTCAGGTCGCTCAGGTCATCCACTTGACATATCATTATCTTGTTAGAAGTAGAGACAGGGTCTGCCTTTAGGGTGACAAACCTGACATCGTTGTTTGATAGGGGGTTTGGATCTGTTGTCGAGGCGAACAAGAGCGGCCAGGCTCCATCCCATCTAACATATGCAGCGCTATTGGCGCCATTTCCTGCAAACACAACGGCCGCACCACTGCTCGTCTCGTACGCAACATCTATTGCAAAGCCAGCCACAGAGGTAGTGCCCATTGCAGATGAGACCGTAAACTGGTTTCCAAATGACGAAGAGCCAGAATTCCATACAAAGGCATAGGCATCCTGGTTGGTGACGTCTTCAAGTATCATCACTATCTCATCTGCTCCTGGCTTGGATGCCATTTTGAATGTCCTTATGAATTCTGAATCTCCTAGTAGGGGCAGGCCAATGTAGCTCAGTCCTGATTCAGCCGATATGGTCGCGCCGTTGAATGTCCGGTAGTAAAAGTCGTTTTCCTCATTCAGGTCCTTGTCATATACTATTACCAGCCTGCCGCTTGATTGCTCAAATGCGATGTCGTATGGCTTGGAAGGGTTGCTGGATGGAAGTGCTGCGGTTGCAAAGCTTGCCCCTCCAACGCGTGTCCAAGAGCTGGCTGTGGTGCAGGCGCTTGAGCACGTGAATAGGTTAAGTGCGCCATTATTGCTGTACGAGATAATTACCCGCATAGAGTTTATTGGACTAAACAAAATCTTGACAGAGCTAATAGGGGATCCTGTGTCAGGCAGCTCAACTTCGCTGCTCCATGTGCTTGTGATAGGGTTCCACTCTCTGTACTTGGCGCTTTTGGTCCCAAATGTACCAGTGGCCGACACGTAAGCAGAAGCCAAGGCGTCGTCTGCAAATACTGCATCTATCGGCAAAGCGCCAAAGCTACCTGCTACTGCTATCACGATAAAGAGTACTAGTACAACTAGGCAAGCTCTTGACGCCTTGGACTCTACTGTAAATCCAACTAGTTCTGCTGTCTTTGCAAGCTTGTGCCTACTCCTAAGGATAATGCGTGATCGCTTTGCGACAATCGCAATTACTCCTATGCTATAAAATCCATTTATTACATTGACATAGTAGTAGCCTATGAAGTTGCTAGTGTTGCTACCGACATTTCCGGCTGCAAGTCTCTTCTCAAGGAACTTGCCGTCAAGACCAGTGTAATCTAGCACAAAATTATTACTATTACTGTCGCTTTCTTGAGACGACTCTCCGTCAGAACCATCGTCTCCAGAGGATGTACGGCGGAAAATGCGGCTAATGATATCAAAGGAAGCAGTTTCATCCTCAGTTATACCTTGATTCGAGCCGCTGCTGTATATGCTGGTGCCACTTCCAGCTATTCTTCCAAGCGCGTTGTTGCCCTTTCCAAGAATTCTTGATCTCTCATCACTTCTCAGATTTGATAATGAATAAGAAGATCCGCCACTGCCCTCGGCATTTATTCTGGCTGGTTGCATTGGAGCTGATGGCATGCCTGTGCTAAGTGACACCTGCTCTGACATGGAGCGCGAGTATGAATTCGTCGGCTTGCCCTGAACGGTAGTCACAGACATTGACTCCGACATCGAGCGCTGGTAAGACATGGGCGAGTTTGCGCTGCCACTTCCATAAGATGCCACAACCGCCATCGATTCAGACATAGAACGATAGTACGAGTTGCCTGCTGGCACCTGCTGCGTGCTCGAAGCTTCTGGAAGCGGCGTCAAATACCTTTCTGCAAATACTGGCTGGAGCAATTCTGTGCTGACAAAGTGTATTGCAATGCCTACTGCTAACAAAAGCATGATAGTAACAATGTGGCGATTATCGATAGCACCAGCTAAGACAATCTTGGCCTTACCATCGGCCTGATCCGACAGCCTGTATTTTTCCTCTTTCATTTTCTTTGTTCCTTACAGAGTTCCTTCGGTATTTCTTTAGCTCTTGTTACGTGCTAGCCAACGTTATCGTCCAAGTGACAGTCAGTGTGTCGCTTGCGCCTTTTGAGATAGTCGTGAACGTCTGCCTTGCAAGCATGTCGCCTGCACTTGCAGCATTGAACAGCCCGCTCTCTGCGATGTTGCCCGTACCAACGCCGGGGTCAAACGATACTTGAAGTTTCAACTGCTTGCTTGATGTAGAGTACTCAGCCTGTGTGTCTTGAATGCGAACCAACTCGGATACAAGCGCAGTATCGCCTGCCGCTGTAGCTGTGTTGCCAGTTCCTATCGCGATATAATTCCAAGGATTGCTTGGAGTCACTGTGCCATCGTGCGGCGCAATCCTATACGCGATTCCTTCAAATCCGGCATCCACGATCATGTTGTCAATATGTCGCTCATCTTTTATCCTGCCAGATTCGTCGTAAAGCAGGACATCAAGCCTGCCGTGAAGTTGCAGAAACTGCTCATTTGCACCTCCGTGGTTGGCAGCTTTGATAATGCCAGCTGGGATGAACGAGGCAACTAGTAGTATTGCCCCTAACCCTGCCGCACTTAAGCCAAAAGCTAGTCCTACCGAAGGTCCTATTGTGCGCACAATAATCGTATGCTAGTGTTTTATTTAAATCTATGTTTAAATCTCGTGTTATTAGGCTGTGTTATTTCACTGTGAACTACCCACGTCTTAAGACGTGGGCTTCTTCCTGCTTCCTCGACTGCATTGCAATCTCTACAGGCGTAACTTCCCGGCGTTCCACCGGTAGCAACATCATCAGCGATTCTAACCCTCGCTTGAGGATGTTAAGAGAAGCGTTGTAGTCTCTGTCAAGTACAGCACCACACTCTGTACAAACATGCGTCCTTACAGCCAGTGACTTTGGTACTGGGTAACAACACCTTGAGCAGTCAACCGATGTGTATGCTGGCTCTACCTCTACAACGCGGTTGGCCTTGTACTGCAGCATATTTTTAAAAGTAGACCAGCTTGCGTCCAAGATTTTGCGCGCAAGCCTGTGGTTCTTGGTCAAGTTCAATACTTTCAAGCGCTCCAAGAATATCAGGTCGTAGTGGCTGGCATAGTACGCTGATAGCTTGTGTAGAAAGTCACGGCGCTTGTTATGGATGCGTTCGTACAATCTGGCAAGCATGCGCTTTGCTTTCTTTCTATTATTGCTGCCTATCTGCCTTCTTGATACTCTTCTGTGAGCTTTTCTCAATGGTTTTAGCATCTTTGTGAGAAACTGCGGGTTGTCTTCCACTACATGGTTGTCAGAGTCATGGCAGAACTTGGTAATGCCAACGTCAATGCCTACCGGCTTTCTGTACCTGATTATCGTTGAAAATGACCTGCGCAGTGTTTCGCATGCAACGTCTGCATACCACTTTCCATTCTTCCTGCATACAGTCACCTGCTTGACGTTGACTGGCTGCCTGTGCAGTACAATCCTTATCCTGCCTATCTTGGACAGGTAGAGCTTTCCATCTTCTTCAATTTTAAAGCCAGACTGGTTGTATGTAAAGGCATTATAGTCATCGCCTTTTCTGTACTTCAACTTGCCAGTAGCTGCTGCTACTACTACCTTTCTTGCAGCTGCTGCAACCTGCTTTGCTACCATCTGAAGCATCTTGGAGTGGTAGTATTTGCGCAGCCAAGGGTGTTGCTCTTTTAATTCAGTCAAGGCATAGTTCATGTCGTACTCTGACATGTTTTTGTCAATGTACACATTATTATTACTCCTATAAACACAGACCATAAGCTGAAATTTAAACATAGATTTAAATAATAGAACTTTGTAATAGGCCACATGACCCTAACAAGGCAAAAGACTCTGCTACTAGCTGTGCCAGCGATAGGAATGGTGGCCATTCTCGTAATGGCTTTTGTCCTTCCGATTGGTGCATTAGCAGGGAATAAAATGAGCGAACAACTGGGTCCACATGGTTATGTTACTATCTCTGTAGTAAGAGATGGTGCAGAGATATACCACTATGAAGACCACAACCTAATCACCAACGCAGGAATGAACTTTATAGCAACCCAACTAGGAAATGCTACAGCGGCTCCAGCTAACTATATCGCACTGAGCAATAATACAGCTAGCCCCTCTGTAACTGACACAACACTGGCCGGCGAATTCACAAGCGGTGGATTGCAGAGGGCGCAAGGTACTTATTCACACACTGCAAACACTGACAACTGGACAATTTCAAAGACATTCACTGCAACTGCTTCGGCTACCGGAGTCCAAAAGGCTGGTCTGTTTAACGCGAGCTCTGGCGGAACCATGATGGCTGAAAACACCTTCTCTCCAGTCAACTTAGCAAACGGCGACACATTAACTATAACGTGGACAATCGACTTGGGACTTAGCTAAAAGTCTCAAGGCTACCTTTCTTTTCCATTCTTTTGCTATTGAACCTGTTGTTAGTTTCAGCAGATTTTTATAATACAGACTTATGATGAATTTCATGTCCAAGGGTTTGCTGATTGCTATAATTGCAGGTATTGTTATTGCGGCAGTGGTGGCTATTGGTATTGCAACAACAATGCCAGCGGCAAATCCAGGCGACTCAGGCCCGGACAACGATGGCGGCAACATCCCAACTCCTACTGGTGGCAAGAACTACACTGTCAACCTGAATGAGGAAATTAAGTTTAGAGAACAATGACACCCTACGATATATGACAAAGACGGTAAAAGGGCAAAAACTCTATGATTCATGAAATTAATGAACAATGGTCTTTTTTGTTGCATGAAATAGCGGTTGACAAAAGTGGAACAAGAATGTGTCCTATATCTGCTAGCTCTTGACGGACCAATATGTATTGCATCTTCCCAAGATAGCTTTCATTTTCCTTGACAACTGATGCAACTAGTTGAGCTTGAACTGCCTTGATGATTGAAGTAGTTTGGTCGGGTATCGGTGTTCCGGGCCGTACAAACCAACCAAGCGGATCACGATTTTTCAAGAGTGAAGCGATGAGGATCTTACTATCATGGTTTACGATGGATTCGCAGAATGCAAAAGCGTCAGGAGCCGTTCCCGAAGTTGGCACGCTTTCATCTGCTTGTAATCTGAAACAACCGCTTGGAGCTTTACCCCTGCATTTCGCGCTTCGCCCACCAATGCAGCAATATCTACTAGATCTACCTTGTTTTCATCAAGTATGGCTTTCATGCGGATAGCATCCTTGACATTTTGAAAAGAAAGTCCTTGGGCTACCATCTGGGCCATCAACTCTACCGCTCTCTGTCCATTACCGAACGATCTTTTACTCTGGCTCCTCTTGCTTTCTCTTTGATTGTGGTCTCGGCAAAGCCTCCATTTGATAAAATACTCGAATGCCTATCTGTGAAGCCAAATTCCCGGCTTGCGCTTGCTGCTTCTTCACTCTGCCTTTTCTCTTCGCCTTGCAGCGGCTTCCTTTTTCCCAGTTCCTGAAGAGTCCTGATAGTATCTTCTAACGCCAACAACAATGTAGTATCTGTTAGTGTAAAACACTCGAAAACAACATCAGCAACGCCTGCCTGCCAGAGTCTGTCCCAGGGTCTAACGCACCCTGCTCTGTTGCATAACTGACCAATCCATGCATGTCTAGTCGACTGTTGGCTACAATTTCATCCCTACAAACATGTTGTACAGCGACGCTTTCAGAAACATCTCCTTTGCCATGTTCTGGTAATTCCTTGCCATGACATACTCTCCAAACATCATCCTCTTCATGGCAGAACAGAGAACACACAGATCCTGCAATCCACCTATGCCCATAGCTGTGACGCTAGCCTTCCATCTGCCAAAATCAGACAGCTGCTGCAGTACTGCCACTTTCCTTAGATAGCAGCCGATAGACTTGCCGGACGAGTTCTTCTTCACCTTGATTGCAGGTTCGATACCCATATCATCAAGGTACTTGAAATTCTCCTTGCTGTCGTGTACGCACGCCGTCTGCAAGTGCACAGCTGACATTATCGTTGTTTTCAGATGCATGGTCGACCAGCTTTTTGAGCACCCTGCTGCTGTCGTGTACGTCCTCACTTGTAACTACAAGCGAGACGACCTTCTTTTTCCTGATGTCCACTGCCATGTGTATCTTCTTCAGGTAGCCACGCCTGACGTGCCACTTGTGCCGCATCCATTCTTTCGGCACGGTTGGCTACCTTGATACCTGTACAAGTGCGATTACGATGTCGTTGCCAACTCTTTCGTTTATCTTGATGTCCAGCTTGTTGATGATACGCCGGTCACATAGAGTGTGGTGCTGTAGTTGGCGATAGAAGGCACACACCTTCTTTTTTTGCATGCGCCTTTACCACACCTACAGTAGCCTGTGTCTGTACGGCAGGTGGAAATAGGCCCGCATGTAGCTCCCCAGCAGCTGTACAAAAAAGAGTCAGGGTACCTGAATGATGCACACCTTCCTTGCCTTCGTTCATCTTTTCTAATTCGTCACGCCAGCCATCTATGACATCAAAGTCAGGCATAACTTCTCCACACGCCTGACCAGGGATTCGTTGTAAGAGCGCCAGTTGACCATGCATGGGAGGCGATCTCAAAAGATCAAGCTAAATGCAGCTTGGTCAAATCTCCTTGACAGGCCAGTCAGTTGTGCAACAATGCAACACACCCAAATCCTTAATAGGTATTTAAATCTACATTTACACGAGATTATTGCAGAAGGCGGATAATAACGAAAAACCGCGACATTGGCAAGACTATGACCAAATAAAGCGACAAGTCATAGAAGCCCTTGAGAATCATGCTGAGGGCATGACAGGTGCCAAAATTGCGGAAATAGTTGGCGTCACTCAAGGTGCCATGTCAAAGTACCTTTCTATGATGAATGTTGATGGCATAATAACCAGCCGCAAAGTTGGAGTGGCCAAGCTCTGGAAGCTTGTTTCAAGCGCTGACAGGACCAACCTTCTGGCAGACAAGCTTGGATCAGAGAATGTCAGTTTCAAGGATTACGCGCTCTCGCTTGTAGAGAATGACGGCAGGCTGTTTGATCCAGACAATAAACAGGTCTTGGTGATGCACACCATAATACTTCTCAACCTTTACAAATACACAAAGTCGGTGCTCGGGTCAGAGGTCCATGCATTCTTTTATGAATGGGGCAAGAGCTTCACCAGAGAGACCAAAGATCTCGTGCAGAGTATCGCCAAGAGGACCGGAAGCAACTTTATCAGCTCTTTCCTGTCACTTCTCAAACTTAGGGGATGGGGAAGGTTTGAGATAACCACAATGAATGAAAGGTCGGTAGAGGTTATCTGGCATGACTCGATTTGGTCAGAAGTAGAGTCCGAGACCGCACCAGTAGACGATTTTATGGTAGGCGCGCTGGTCGAGGCTTCATCAACATCATTTGGCGGCAATTGGATGTTTACAGAGGTAGAATGTAGATCGATGGGCGCCTCGCGGTGCAGGTTCAGCGGAAAGCGTATAACTTAGATTTAAACGTAGATTTAAATAATACACCATAGTTAAACATCATTGGTATGCGCTTTAGGAAGACACCCGTCGCTATAATGCTAGCCGTGCTTGCGGGTGGCATCATTTCACAGATTCCCTCAGCGCTTGGTGACAATTCAGACAATAACCCTTTTGGTGCTCTATGGGATGCGATTTTTGACCTCCAGATCAAGGACAAGAATTTGCAGGCCCAGATAGACGAGCTCAGAGCCGAAAGGGATGATGGGCTATCTAGTGCCCAAACAGATGAGCCAGTGGCATTAGCCAGCGACGCATATGCAAGGATAAGGGTCGAAAGTGCAGCAGAAGGCGACGGACAATCAATCGTCTACATCACAGCTGGCAACAATGGTCCCGATAGGGCAGCCGGTATCAAGCTTACAACGTTCTACCTCATGCAGCTTTTCCAAATCAACTCTATTGATAGTGGTGGTGATGGCCTGTGTGAAGACAAGAGCCGGGGCATCATAGAGTGCACTCTTGGCACGCTAGAGGCAGGCCAGGAATCTCTTATTACAATTCACGCTACTGCAAAAGAATATGGCAAGGCAAACACTTGGACTGTAGACATATCGACCACAACCAAAGATACAGATTACACGAACAACCATGTAACTTATGATTTTGAAACAGGTTCTGCTGCCACACCAATAAAACAACAACAAATCCTGCCACCCGCCGAGCAGCAACAACAGCCTCCTACTGAATCGGGCATAGATGAACCTCAAGAGTCAGAACCTGAACAGAATGGCTTGGATAATAATAACAGCTCGAACAGTACAGATGCAGATACGAGCTCTGAACAAACAGCAGATAATGACTCGGCAAACCAGACCTCTGCGGAAACAGTACCTAGTACCGGCTCAAATGGCACTGGAACGGAAGAAGGGAACAGCAGTGAAGAAGAAGCCTCTAAAGAGGAGCAGACAGCAAGTTCTTCCTCTTCTTCTGAAGAGAGCAACGTAGAAGGTAGTGGTAGCAGCAGTAATAGTAGTAGCGATGAGGGTAGCGAAGAACCTGTATCAAATAATAATGGTAGTGGTTGAGGGGCGGACGCCGGTGACAGAACAAGAAAGCGTAGCTCAGTGACCTAGTACTACAAGCTGTAATCTTTTTTCATAATTTATGCTAACAATCATTTATTAGTATGATTTTTCTGTACTAATCCTGCTGAAATGCCGAGCGACTACGAACAGGCCTGTAAGTCAATCGTGCAGGCACACGAGTTAATAGATCTTGCCATGGTGATCGACAAATTTGCAAATATCGTAGCCAAGGCTTCAAGGCCGAGTCCTTCTAGCTCGATTGGCAAGATGTCGCCCGAAGATATTGCTAGGACTGCAATGAGGGTCAACATCGGAAAGGGAGCCTTCAATGCAAGTAAGAACAAGACAGGCAGCTCGAGCATTCATGCCCGATATAATGCGATGGACATGGTAGTGCAGCCACTTGACAACGATCTTTCACTTATCGTCATTGGTTTGATTGATGCCGCAAAGATGCCGGAACTACTTGACCTGATATCAAAAACATTCCCAACAAAGATCAAACGAGCCATTGTAGTTGATGATGAACCAGACATTAGAGTAGTGATTAAAGAACTCCTAGAAAAAAGAGGATTTCAAGTGACCCTCTGCGCTAGCGGAAGGGATTGCATACGTACGCTGGAAAAGGCGCGGGAGGACAAGATAGAGTTTGGAGTCGTCATTCTGGACGTTAGGATGCCTGAAATGGATGGCTTCCAGACATTCAAGGAGATTCAGGCCATATCCTCAAACACTAATGTGTTATTTATCACCGCTTTTGAGTATTCACAAAAAGATATTGCTGAAAAGATTTCAAGTCCAAAGGTGCACCTCCTGCACAAGCCTTTCAGCAGGACAGAGCTTTTGCAGTCTATAAATGAAGTAATTGAGAGTTAAGAGGATCTGAATACTACCGCTGACTCTTGCATCTACAACTATCAATCTTGTAGAGTTATGCTCCACATTATTATCACCATCATAAAATAAGAAAACTGGGGCGGGTGTTAGACTATTGGCATATTTAGGAAACAATCTTCTATAGTATCTCTATATGTTTAAATCTACGTTTAAATGAACGATCGGCAGGTGCGGAGTCAAATAGAGCCAGCTGTCATAGTCTTAGTGGTTCTGCTGTCGTTCATTCCTGCCATCCTGTCTTTGCAGCAGGCATTTGCCGATGAGTACTTGCTGACCGATCAGGAGTCGTGCAAATTGGAACCGTTATCTGGGAACTGGGACGAAGTTTCCACTACATGCTTTGTCGAAGGATTTACGCTTGAATTTGGCGACATCCTTGATATCAGCAGCGGTATAACCCTTCAGAACAACGGTATGATAAGCAATAATGGAGGTATTATCGACAATCATGGCATATTGAGTAATGCCGATAAGATCGATAATGAGGGTACTATCAACAATCATGATACTATCAACAACGAGGGAACAATTGATAACGACAATGGCATTATTGAGAACACTGGTAGCATCAACAACCTTGAAACTATCAGAAATGATGGTACTATCAACAACCTGTTTGGTGGTGTAATTAACAACGATGATACTCTAGACAATTTCAGTACCATAATCAACCTTTTTGGAGGCACCATCAACAATTCGTATATGATCAATAACCATGGAGTCGTTGATAACTCGGGTAATTTTGATAATGGCGGAACAATCAATAATCATGGCACTATCAATAACGCGGAAATTTTCAATAATCCAGGCATGATCGACAACTTTTGCACTGGGATAATAAATGGACCTATAAATGGAAACCAGCCAATTGATCTCTGCGGTCAGCCAATTGTTGCAAATAGTCAAACCATAGTGATCAATGAAGATACGCAGGTACATATCACTCTTACAGGCTCAAGCCACAATGAAGATGATATATTGACATTCGCTATAGTGGACCTTCCATCCAACGGTAGTCTAGCCGGCGGTGCTCCACACTTTGTATATACTCCCAATTCAAACTTTTTTGGCACTGATAGCTTTACGTTCACGGCCAGCAACGGAACAGTGAATAGCAACCCCGCTACAGTAATGATATTAGTTATTGCGATTGATGATCCTCCGACTGCTGTTGATGATGCTGTTATGATAAATGAAGATGAGACGATAACTATTGATGTTATTGCCAACGATGGTGATATTGATATGAATGATGATACGGCAGTGATATCTGTGTCCGATTCAGAGAATGGTGTAACGATTATTGCCGGCTACAAGACGATAACCTATACACCAAATGCCAATTTCTACGGATCAGACTCGTTCAGATATGTTGTATCTGACGTTAGTGGAAGCACAGCAGAAGCCACTGTTTGGATAAACATCAATCCTATTAATGATCCGCCGGTGGCAAACGACCAAAATGTGGTAACCAACGAGGACATGATGACAAGCATCAGCTTAAGCGCCACCGATGCTGAGCAGGACGACTTGAGTTACCTCATAACCTCCCAGCCGTCCCATGGAACTTTGACAGGCTCGGCGCCCAACCTACAGTACATCCCTGCAGCAAACTATTTTGGCCCGGACAGTTTCACATTCGAGGTTAGCGATAGCGATCTAACAGATAGTGCGACGGTATCGATCACTGTGAATCCAGTCAACGATAATCCCGAGGCTTTAGATGATGTTGCCACTACAAGCCAAGGCATAGCAGTAACTATCGACGTACTGGATAACGATGGAGATATAGACGACCCAGAGGATAGCTTGAGTGTAGAATCAGTGACAACCCCCGCAAACGGAGTCGCAGTTGTCAACAGTGACAACACTATAACCTACACTCCAACAGGCACATTTGTCGGCACTGATTCATTTACCTATACGATATCAGACGGCAATGGAGGAACGGCCACTGCGACAGTTATAATCACTGTAAAAAATCCGCTGCCTCCTGTAGAGGAATTCTGTGGTGTGCCGATTGACTCATTTGACAATGTAATAGATGGTACAAGCGGAAATGACAAGCTGTTTGGCACAAATGGTGACGACCTTATCCGCGGCTTTGGAGGCAACGATATTATTGTAGGCGGCAACGGAGACGATTGCATCATTGGAGGCGACGGTAATGACAAGTTATGGGGCGGCAACGGAGACGACATGATTGAAGGCGGATCGGGCAACGACCTAATAAGCGGCGGCAACGGAGACGATGTTATCAACGGAGGGGATGGTAATGATACTATCTATGGCAAGAATGGCGACGACACCCTAGCTGGGGGCAGCGGAAACGATCAGATAAGTGACAGCAACGGCAATGACAATACAGACGGCGGTGCTGGTACGGACAATTGCTATGACAAGGAAGGTAGGAATACAGTTGTCAACTGCGAAGGAAACAAGACGATAAAGGAAAAGAATGACAAGCCACCAGAGCCAACCAAGAAATCACGATAAAGTCCGGTGGTCGGTCTGCTAGCAATACATGAATGTATATATACACATATATATAGCAGAGTTTTTTGACAGATATGTGTGACTTATTCACAGCAAAAATCGTAACATATGCCTAGTAGATTTTGCCTTAGGAAAAAAAGAGCATTTATAGCAAAGACGGCAAATCAGATGTTTGTTGGAAGGGTAAAAACAAAAACGCTGCCCCTGCCTACACTATTGTCCTCGGCCCATATCTTACCTCCATGTGCTTCAACTATGGCCTTGCACAGGTACAGACCAAGACCGGTGCCCTTGGCAGTAGATTTTGTCACAAATTTTTCAAAAAGCCTTGGTCTTACCGAAGGGTCTATGCCCTTTCCGGTGTCTGCCACCCTTATCTCGACAAAACTCGGGTCATCTTTGTTCTGCTGCAGGCTAACAGTGATCGTGCCCTCATCTGTAAAGTTAACTGCGTTGTCCAGCAGGTTGGCAAGCACTTGATGGAGTCTCGATCTATCTGCGACGATCTCTAGTTTACTTTCAGGAAGCTGCGATTCAAATGCTATCTTCAAGTTGGGGTTCTTGTTTTCAGCCGTTTTAGAGAAGGATATGTCCTGAATCGCTTCTTCAATGAGCTTTTTGACATTGGTTCTCTCCTTCTGAAGCCTGAAAGTGTTGCTCTTGATCCTGCTGACGTCAAGTATGTCGTTTGTCAGCTTGTTTATTCGCTTGGCATTTCTGAGAATGATCTCTATCTTGCTGTTGTCAGTCCCAATGTCCTCAGACAATCCTTCTGCACTTAGAATTATTGGCAGAACAGGTGTGCGCAGCTCATGAGCTGCTACATTGATAAACTCATCTTTTATCTTGTCCTGCTCGGTGAGCTTTTCATACGCATCCTGCAGTTCATTTAACTGATTCTTTATCTGTACGTTCTGTTTTTGGATGATCATTTGTAGCCTCTTGTTAATCATAAGAATAAATATCATAAGTATCGCAGATGTTATCCCTATCAGTATTACAGCCACTATAGTAAAGATCCGTTGATCGTTGATGACTGAAGCAAATGTCTCACTCTGGGAAGCCGGCGCAGTGATGAGAACAGACCATGTATGAGCGCCTGAAAATGTCACAGGCGAATATACTGCTACTCTCCTCTGACCGTCAAGCGCATCATATTCAAAGACCCCTGACCTTCCTTCAATCATAAGCTGCAAGTTCCTGCCTGCTATTTCATTTCGCACCCTAAATTCGTCAAAGATGTTCCTACCTATAGCTGTCTCATCTCCATACCCTATGATTGTGCCGTCGGTTGCTACTATGAAAATCTGGTTTTTTCCTGTCGTAGGCGGTAGTTGCTGACCGATTTTGTCTACTATTGATTCTATGGGAATTATTGCTGCCAGAACTCCATTGAAGCTACTGCCTGAAGAAGCAAATACTGGTGACAAAACAGAAACGCTCATTCTATTATTCTCTGTTAAGAAAGGCCCGGCAAGAATAGGCTGGTTTCTTTCCTTTGCCTGCAGATAATACATAGTATCAGATCTATCCGATCCTATCTGATCAAGCAACTCTGCTTCTGTAGTGTACAAGAGTACGCCATTTGAGTCAAGATATGTTATACTTTGAACATATTCCTCCATTCCTACAGCAGTCGCATCCAGCAGTATACGTGCTTCTTCACTGTCTATTCCTCTGAGTAAAATTGGGCTTGATGCGGCGGTCTGAATCCTCTTGCTTATGGTGTCCAACTCTGTACCAATATCTGCCACTGCATCATTTGTATGCTCTCTTATCTCACTTCTCAGTTCTTGTGCAGCAGCGAGACTTAGGCGAACCTCAGTGCTCTGGAGAGAAGTATAAGTTAGAAATATAGAAACACCTGAAATTGCTGCAAGCGCTACGAGAATGACAATAAACAGTAGACGGTTTACTATTGCCTCTGGCTCTTTGCTATTCGCCGTTGTAATATAAAGCTATAACTAATGTTCTATAAAAATCTAGAGTAGTATCTTACCTATGAACGGTGCGCCCAATGAGATCATTCCATATTAAGTCTCTGCTGGCAGCTATTAATCATGTATGTGAAAAAATTCACGTACATGATTAATTTTAAAGTCATCATCTCTACATTTAATTGCTCACATTAGATCGGAAGTGCTTTGAGCCAGCGTCCATGTATATGAAATACTATGTGAACTACCCACGAATAAATTCGTGGGCTTCCTGCTTCAGCGACCGTTGCTGTGCGATCTCTACAGGCGTGACTTCCCGGCGTTCCACCGGTAGCAACATCATCAGCGATTCTAACCCTCGCTGGAGGATGTTAAGAGAAGCGTTGTAGTCCCTGTCAAGTACTGCTCCACATTTTTGACATGCATGGGTACGTACTGCAAGTGACTTTGGAACAGGGTGTCCACATCTTGAGCAGTCAACCGAGGAATATGCAGGCTCTACCTCTATCACTCTGTTAGCCTTGTACTGCAGCATATTTTTAAAAGCAGACCAGCTTGCGTCCAGGATTTTGCGTGCAAGCCTGTGGTTCTTGGTCAGGTTCAATACTTTCAAGCGCTCTAGGAATATCAGGTCGTAGTGGCTGGCATAGTACGCCGATTTCTTGTGTAGGAAATCGTGGCGTTTATTATGGATGCGTTCGTACAATCTGGCTAACATATGCTTTGCTTTCTCTCGGTTGTTGCTGCCTATCTGCCTTCTTGATACTCTTCTGTGAGCTTTTCTCAATGGTTTTAGCATCTTGGTCAGAAACTGCGGATTTTCCACTGCATGGTTGTCAGAGTCGTGGCAGAACTTTGTTATACCTACATCAATGCCTACTGCTGGTTTTGTGTATTTGATTATCGTTGAATACAGCCTGCGCAGTACATCGCAGGCTACAACTGCGTACCACTTCTTTCCCGTCTTACTGCGACATACAGTGACCTGCTTGACATTGACAGGTTGACGATGGAGTACAATCTTTATACTACCTATCTTCGAAAGCACGAGCTTGTCTTTCTCAATCCGAAAGCCAGACTGGTTGTATGTAAAAGCGTTGAAATCTTCATCCTTTCTGTACGAAAGCCTGCCAACAGCGACCTTTCTAGCTGCTGCAACCTGCTTTGCTACCATCTGCAACATTTTAGAGTGGTAGTATTTGTGAAGCCAAGGGTGCTGCTCTTTTAATTCAGTCAGAATATAGTTCATGTCATATTCTGACATGTTTTTGTCAAGAAAGTAGTTGTACACCCACCTGCAGCAATCAAGTGTCTGCTCTAACAGAAGCTCCTGCTCTTTCGTTGTTGGATAGAGACGGAACTTGTAGTTGAGCATTTTTTTGTACACATCACTATTACTACTATTATTTAACGTCTCAGGCACTTTGGCGGGAGGGTGGGGGAGAGGAGGAGATTCATTAACGGGAACCAGATTCATCCCACCTCTAAAGAGTGTGGGTTTTCTTTGGTTCCCGTACCCTCCGATATGATAAAATGTAGAATTGAATGCTTAACTTATAAGGTTTGAGAATCAAGATCCTGTGCTAACATCTGTTGTCACTATTATTATCATCATCCTTTGTCTTTTGTTGTTCTAGCGGTATTGTAAATGTAAATGTCGCTCCCTTTACATCGCTATTGTTCTCCGCCCATATTTCACCGCCGTGAGCCTCTACAATACTCTTTGTTAGGAATAAACCAAGACCTGTGCCCTTTTCTGATTTGGTGGTAAACTTGGTAAACAGTTTTGGCATGATATCCGGATGTATGCCTGTGCCAGTATCTTTTATGCTCACCATAGCGACCTGTCTGTCGCCAGCCCTTTGTGCAGAAATAGAGATGGTCCCTTCCTTTGTAAACTTGATAGAATTATCAAGCAGGTTTGATAGCACCTGCATTATCCTCTCTTTATCGGCATTGACAGTGATGACGACTCTTTTTTCTTTAGGCTCATTATTATATATAAACTTGATTTTACCATTTGCCAGCCTACTTTGTGCGTCATATATTGCAGTTTGAATTACTTCGCTCAAATCGAATTTCTCTAGATTGAGGTGTAGGCTGTTGCTTTCAATTCTTGTTACATCAAGAATGTCTTCAGTCAGCCTCTGCAGCCTCTTTGCATTTCTAGAAATTCCTCTTAGATCCGTCGTCGTCATCATCTTCTTGCCGTCTTCTGTCTCTTCCTTCTGTAACTCCAAAAGTTCAATATATCCCAAGATAGCCTGGGTGGGAGTACGCAGCTCATGAGCAGCGATATTGATGAATTCTTTTTGCATCTTGCTGGCGACTTTTAGTTGCTCGTTGGCTTCAATAAGGCGTTTATTAGCCTCTTGCAATTCCTCAGTTCGAGCATCAACAGCTGCCTGCAACCTTTTGTTCCAGCCAAGAACCAGAAATGACATAGCAAACGCCATAGCTCCAATTGCTGCAATTATGATGGTGTTGACATTATTTTGTTGCTCTATCAAAAATGCAGTACCTTTAGCGAAAATATGGGGTGTCAGTATAAACAGAGTGAGAAAATGCTTTCCATTGAGGATCACAGGTTCAAATGCAACAGTGTTTCGGACATCGTTAATTGTTATGTCTATAGAGCCAGATTTGCCTGCTAAAGCATCTCGAAGTACGACATTTACCTTTTCCCTTTCTTCGCCAGGTATTCTGGAGGGGATGATTTCAGCTAGAACGGCTTCATCGAGCAAGTTTCTCCCTACAAATTCAGGGCTTCTGCTATACAGCAAGACACCATCTTTTGACATCAAGAGTATTCTGCTCTCTGAATCCTCTTCTATCACTTCATCCCTTACCAATTGGGCAGCAGTGTCAAGCCTATATCCTGCATACACTATACCTCTGAAATTCTGTTCGTTGTCAATTACGGGAACTGACATGAACACCCTTGGGATATCATCTACTGACTCTATGATGCTACTAAAATACGGTTCCCGTGTGTCTCTTGCCTCAATAAAGTAAGGTCGCATGCTCAAATCAACTCCCCCATATTGCGCCCATGTAGACGCGTTGACGTTGCTTGACCAGACAAGCCTGCCATCTGAATTGAGCCAGGCCACAAAGTCAAGCGGTGCTCCAATTGTATTTTCTGCAGTATCAAACAAAACGCGAGATTCTAGCTCTTCTCCTCTTTCAACGGAAGGAGTGTTTGCAATGATGTGCAGGTTTGAAACTACTGTATTTATCTTGTTTTCCAGTATTCCCCTGATATCTGTCGCCTGTCTTTCAGTGTCTTTTCTGACATCTTCGTCAGCATTCGCAGCAATCTGCCTTGCATTGTAAGTTGAGTATTGGTAAGAGAGGGCCGATAGTGATATCGCAACAGCTCCAATAATGACAAGTAATATGATATTTGACCTTGATAGTATGAGTTTGGTGATGTTTTTCATAAAGATGTTTGTATGCAGTCTCTCCTTCCATTAACGACAAAATAAACAAACCGCTTCTACTTTTCTATTATGATGATATATGAAAATGTTATAGAGTCAAAGGGTAATTCAAGTTAAAAAGTGGTCACGTCCTGTCCAGACCTGCAACTGCAATGACTATGCTCGACAGCTAGTGCATGAAAGATTCCGGCCTAGGCTTGATTTTCTCCGGATTCCGTATCAAAATCGATACCAAGAATCAAGGCCGGCAGGGTTGTTGTGGGGCAAGAGGAGTATATGACGGAATAATCAATGAACTTGATCATTAACTTCGTATAGCAGTGATGGTAAGATGTGATGTTATGTGACTCTACTGCACCGGCTGCTGCTGACACGAGGCTTTTTCTGCTGACATTTCAGTTTGTGTTATTGAATTTGCGGGTGCTCGCAAGCGATATTGAGCACAGATTAACATCATCACCTGATTTTTCAGCAGTGCCCCTAAAGGAAACATTTTACTACAAGCATTGGATCAAATTGACAGAGATTGTGAGCTAGCGTCATATGATTATTACTTGCAATAGCGCTCTTGAAAAGAAAAATGCCAATGAAGATTCTGTCGTCAGAAAAGGGCACTCTGACAGTGTAATAGAATCTCTAGATGGAAAGAGTAGGATAAAGCCTGTCACCATCAGTTCCAACGTAGTAGAAGCAATAAAGCAAGATGCAGCAGCAGATCAAGACGAGCATCGTGCGAACAATAAGAAGAGAGGACCGGTGCTCATTGTCGGTTTTCCAGGAGTAGGTCTTGTAGGGTCGATATGTGCAAACTACATTATTGAAAAAAAGAATCTGCACCAGATAGCTTTTGTTGATTCAGAGTACGTAGTTCCCTCTGCAATATACATAGGAGGCAAGCTCAGGCATCCTTTTCGTATTTATGCTGACGACACTAGCACGCTTTGCGTTATGGTCTGCGAAGCGCCATTGAGGCCAGATGGTGTCCACAGCATCATGGATATGGTAGTTGCATGGGCTTTAAGGAGCAACATTTCTGAGCTGCTGATCTTGGATGGCATGCCAGTAAGAGGATTGCCGGCTAAGAATAGAAAGCCGGTTGTTCTATCAAGCTCTTCGCCAGCCGATGCCCCAAAAGATCATTCAGTAAAGGGTGCCATGATGGTGGGGTTATCGGCCGGCTTGATTTCTGCATGTCTGTCAGATGGAATGTCCTGCACTGCTGTCCTTATTCCTTCAACCAGCGGGATCCCCGATCCAGAAGGGGCTGCAATACTCTTAGAGACCATAAGCAGGATGCCTACTATACCGCTGGAGATTGATGTTGAACCGCTTCGGCATGAAGGTCAGATTATCAAGAGGCAGCTCAAGGAATTCATAGACTCTGTACGCAAGGAGCAGCAGGAAGAAGAGGATGAGGGCAAGGGCAGGTACCTCCGAAGCTCAAGGATATATGGTTAAACCCTGGCTAACGCAGAAAAATTGCACACATATATATACACTATTTGGATACTGGTAACTTAAAGTGACAAGGGGCCAAAGTTCCTTCGTCAAATCCTGCTTATGTCCGGCCAAGTTACCAGAACTATGTTACAACTGTTATTTTAGTACAAGGGCCCATACATGCACAACGCAGTACGCACGCCAAGCCCGAAAGCCATAATGACTGTATTAGCTCTCTCCCTAATCCCGGCAAGTAGGGCTTGGTTTTTACTTACTTCTTTTCTAAAAATATCAATAAAATCTTATATTCATCGGCACCGCATGCCTTCTTTGAAATGAGATTTATTGTTCGCACAATCTTTCCAACCGAAGCAGGAAATAGAGCAGTCAAAGACCCAAATTTTACCAAAAACATTGAGGATTTTATGAAGAACACAAAAGCTGAAGCGGCATATTTTACAGAGATAAATGGAGACAGAACTGGCGTCTTTATCGTGGATATTCCATCTGCAGACATGATTCCTGTAATTGCAGAACCATTCTTTTTGATGGGTGCAAAGGTAGAGTTTCACCCAGCGATGGTTCTGGATGATTTGAAGAAGGGGCTTTCAGTAGCATTAAAGTAGCAAGAGGGCCCTACCCTTTCTTTCTTTGTAACCCATAATTCAAAAAATTAACAGGTGCAAATTATTTTTTGCACCACTTGCCAAGCTGCTGCTGCCGCCATAATTCAGAATACAGGTTTCCAATCATCATCGTCATTCAAGATCGAATATAGCTTTTCTTTTTTCTACTCTTCCTCCATAACCAGTAATAAAAATACCATACTGAAAAAAGATGGGCGGCTCATATCTGGCGCATATACACACAGCACCAACAAGAGACGATCAAGACAAGCCACATCTAGCGACTATGGCGCGACATTCAACACGGCACCAGAACTAACAAACGAGCACTTGACGACATAAGGAAGCATAGTCAAGGAGCAGAAGAACCTACTACGATGGTAAAGGAGTGAAACCTAGCGCCACTCTGCAAATCCCCAGATCAAAGGCTCAAGCAGGTCTCTTTTTATCAAATTAATGGGTCGATCACTGATAGCATAAATTATTTTCAAAGCGCGCTGCAGGTCAAGAATTTTTATTCTTTTGCGCTACCCGTTCTGCCATCTTTGATAATTCTCGGATGCTTCGTTCTTGCCCTGAATCTATGATGATAATGCCAGTAAGTCGACTCACTTCTGGATTTGGACTTGAACTGGACACATCCAATCGATCTCATATATATACTCCATTCTATCCACAGAGTGGGTGGATCGCGCGTTTAACCTCTTTTATCTTTGGCTCGCTTTATTAGCTCCAAGAATTGCAAAGATAGATAATAGATGGCAGTCTGCCACTATATCTAACGTCAGAATTGCTTATAGTCTATGCGCGCCGGTTGTATTGTGGTTTGATGACTAAACGATTCCGGAAATTCTTTAGTGCAGCCAAGATATTGACCTACATTGCGTACATCATCGTAGGGGTTACTATGGCTAAGTTCTTTGAGCCCATCTAGGAAAAATTCTATCTAATTGCTGACTAATGCCGCCGTCCTTGACAAAAGCTCCAAGGGATGGTAATGATGTGATGCCTACCCACCTTTATCTGCGACATTTGCCTAATCGCATTATGGCCGATGCGATGTTTTTATGAATATATATGCTGTAATAACCGGCTTTCGCCCTTCTTATCGCAGTCGTATTTGGTACAACCAACAAGCGGAAAAACAGATACGTAGGGGTCAGGATGGGCACCTGATACGATGTAATAATAATATCTCTACCCATACAAGACGTGATCAAGCTTCTGAAGCATGACAGTGTAAAAAATCCCACAGCCTTTTCTTTTTTATTGACAAGTATTTTATTAACCCAAAGGCTCCTCATTAAGAGCGCTATCGCAGAAATAGCTCCGCATTAGCACAGTCTGCATGGAACTGAATATCAGAGGTAAAGCCGTAGTTAGTGCATTGCACTCTCACATTTTGGATTCACAGGTTAGCAAACTTTTGCTTGATTGGCAATCTCTTGTCTTCTCATACAGGTCAAGGCCATTTATCTCGGGCATCTTGAATTAAATGACAAAAGCTCATAGCGTCCAGCTGTTAATTTGCTTAATACCTTTTTTGCGTCCATGTAAGACATCACTCTGAACCCATAGAGTATTAATATTTTCTCCACAACTTCCGTAGACGTATAAGAATTGCTCTAGTGCATAAAAAAATAGAGGGATTGATTGTCCAAAATTAAGACAATCCAGCCATCTGGCCATTCGAAGAGAAGCCTGCCTTTACATCTGTGAACAGCAGGAATGTAAAGAACACTGGCTGCTCGGGGTTGTCAACAGGCCAGGGTGTGGATTGTGACATTGGCTCTTGCGTAGACAATCCTTCATCTTCAAGTTGTCCATAGTCAACAGGAGGTGTGCTGCCAAGCGATGTGTCGTCACCCAAGGGAGTGAAGCTGATTGCCTGCTCTGGAGTCAGAGGACCTATCCCACCGGGTAACTCAACACCGCTTGGGATGTTCACAACAAATAATGCTACCACCGTCTGTGTGGCAGGGGTGAACTGTAGGTTCTCAAATGCCTTCTCCTCGTCAACCACTTTTCCTACCATTAGGTGAGTGAAGAGGTTCTCTGCTACCAGCTTGTTTCCGTCTGTTACATCGTAGACATTGACATGCCCATAGAGTGCTACATCGTTGAAGAACATCGGTACATCGGCTCTGTCAATGTTTGAGTGGCCATGCTGTATCTGGTTAAACGCTACATTTCCTTTCTCTGCCAGGAATTGCGCCTGTCTAGTTGGCATAGCTACTTCACTGCTGTTCCATAGCGTGTCTATCAGCTCGATTCTGTACTTGTGCCCAGCTACTTGGTGGTCGCCGTATGTGATCGGTGAGACATATTCAGCAATGAACTTGTTCTCTTCCCCTCCGCCTTCCTTGAAGACTCCTCTGAATCTGTCGCCTTCCACTTGTACGCCACATGTGATTGCGTCACCGCACGAGAAAGTATCGTTGAAGAACGGGAAAATCCCGCCGGGTCCAAACACGTTTGTCTTGCCTGCATTTGGCTCATAGAGCGCGTTGTTAGCTATCACTTTGAAGTATGGTCTGTTCTTGTGATTTGCTGCCTCTGCTATCATGTCTGCGTTGCCATTATTGTTGATGGCCACTATAGCAGGAACCATCGCAACAATCATGGCCGCTACAACCATGCCGATGATAGCGTTTCCTCGAATCCTTCCGTCTTCGCCACGGATTTTTGTAGGTATCATCACTGGTCGGTCTGCACAACAAATAAAGGGTTTTTTCCCAACTGACACCCAAATCTTGCCCAAATCTGCAGTCAGACAACTTTATATCGCAAATCCAGAGTCTTAGCTGTTGTGCATTTATTGCCGCTATCATGTCTTGGCTCTATCTCATTTTTTCAATTTTCAGGGCTACTGGGCTATCTTCGCGTTCTAGCATCGGGCAGGCCGTCATCTGGAGGATATGTAGATCCTAGATTCAAAAGGGTGTTATGGTATTTGATTGGCAGCACAAAAGGTGGCGTCAATAGGGCTAAAATTATAGAGCTTCTCAACTCTCGGCCTGCTAACCCAAACCAGATAGCTAATGAATTAAAACTGGACTACAAGACTGTGCTGCACCATCTGAAAGTTTTATCAGACAATGGATTGATAATTACAGATAACAAAGAATCGTACGGCGCTGCTTACTTTTTGACGCCCCTTATGGAAAATAACTATCAGTCGTTTGTTGAAATTCTAGCCAAAATTAAAAGGAGCAGTGGCAATGCGGGTTGAATTTGGGACAAAGTAAATTAACCCACCATCGCCGCGGAAGTGCTGTCATCGGGGAAATATAGGCAAAATGGACTTTATGTTAGCCGCTGCCGCTGCGGCCATCACAAACATAGGGCTTTTAGCTGTCATTATTGCTACCTATATTCAAAATGCCCGGTTAATCAAATCTTACTTCACCTATGGCCTCATACTTGTTGCATCGCTTTTCATAGTGCAGAATATCGTTATCGTAGTGTTTTGGTCTAATCTGTACGCCGCTGGTCCTGCAATAAAGAATATTGTTGATGCGGCAGCTCCTTATCTATTTGCAATTAACAGTGCACAGACTGCCGGACTCTCAATATTACTGTGGATTAGTCGTAGATAGTCAACAACATATTATTTATAGAATAACTATGATGATGTTGGCCTGTGCTAAAATCATAGTTTTCGCCCTAATGCGATCTTCTTCAAGCTTGCTGCCATTGCAATGAATTTGGGTGTGATTTGGGCTTTTTCATAAATACGATATATTCACGCTGAGTGCGATGAACGACAATAACGGACGAAAAAGAACTTTTGCATTGATGCCTGCAGCAATAATTGCGGCTTCAATGCTCGTTCTGTCAATCGCTGTTTTCCCTTCAGCAATGCAGGGCCAGACAGTCTTGGCAGACGAATATAATGACAACCATAGAGGCGACATAGACAGAACAGTGCAACGCACAGCAAATACAGACGCACTCCCACAACCAAATGATGAAAAAAAAGTTTTGACCGCTGAAGCTACAAATGCAGTATTTCAGCCAGCAGCTGGCTTGAGCAACGTGTTTGGACCTGGCGGATTGTTCCCGTTTGAAAACGTCTTTGACTGCGCTGACTCGCTAGAATGCGGAGTGTCGGCAGGAGACAATGCAAAATTCGTAGGGGTATTTGAAGAAGGAAATGAAAATGAACTGACCGGCTACGAAGCAACATACACTTCACCTATCACCTATGGGGACCAGCAGATGGAAGGACACCAATACAAAATTGAGCTAACCGACCTAAAATGGAATAGTAGCGATGCTGCAATGCCGACAAGGCAGCCAGAATTTGCACAGATGGTAAACAACGTTGGTCTAGACCAGATACAACATGGCTCTTCGCACATTGACAGGTCAGACGTTCCGCAGCTAAAAGTGGCATTTCTGTATGGTCACGCAAAAGTCACAGACCTAACTGAGGATAGGGTAGTTGCAGAAGACATATTCACGCATGTAATGGTCGGTCACATAATGGACGAAGACGCATTCTATAGAAGCATGAAAGACCTGCCTGCAAGCCCTGACTTGGTGCTATTGTTTGCAGTCAACATTCCAAACGACACAGAACTTCCGGGTGTTGGTCAATTGAGCGCAGAGCAAGCACAATCATTCACACCTCTGCCAGAAGATGTATCGCTTGACAACCCGCCACCAGTAGACTATCCAGTAGAGATTCCAGCACCAAGACAGGGAACAATAGATGAGCCAGAACCACAGTCAACAACATGGCCGGTAGCCAATCCGGAGCAACCGCTGTTCTTCACATTCTTGGTGTACCAAGATACGGAAGTAAAATTGACAACCATCGACGACATTGTTGGAGATAACTACGACAACAACAAAAAAGAACAATGATACGAACTCCCCCTTGGACCAAAATAGTGCAGCATATGTCGTAAACCAAACGATGATACCGTTAGTTCGGTATCCGTTCCCTTTTTCTTTTTTAAACTAATTTTTCCCTTATTTGCAAGGTTGACAACTGCTATTTTATTATATACATAGTGCATGTCACTGTTAGTTAGCAAAATGGGCAGAGTCAGAAGAGGAAACAAATCCTCCGAAAAGCGCGATCACGCCCTGCATCATGCAACTCATAGGCAATTTGGAGAAGAGCCAAGACCCGACCATTATCATATGCGGATGAAAATACAGATGATATTCACCGAAAAGACCGAATCACAGTAATCCTAAAAATGTCGGAGTCTAGTTCGCGCTCTCATGTGAGGAAACGGTGGAATGTTCCGTTGCAAATTCACGCATTTTCGCGCTGATCAGCTCATCCAATTCATTTCTGCCTTGATTCATTTCAACTACCGTTTGATGAATCCTCGTGTCTTTTGTTATTTCTTTGCGGACTAGGAACCTCTGGATCACTTTGCTATCCTCTATGCTGACCAAGCCAATGTTGTTGTCGGAAATCAGCAGAGGAGGTATTATCGAGCCAGAGGCTTTGACAATGGTTCTGGCTTCTATCCAATCTGGAGACCGCTGTTTTGAGAGCTCAGGACTTTTCCTTGGCCGAACGTACAGGTGCCGCGTCGGCTTGCCCTTTATTCTCAGAGACTTGGATGAGAACCGGTTGTTACTGAGACCACCATTGACCCACCCTATACGCACCACCTGCCTCCAAGGGAAGAGCTGGCGAATTCTGCCCATAATTTCGCTTATGAACGCTATCTTGACCAGACTGGTGGTCTTTAAGGCACTGCTATTGAGCTGCGTTATACTCATGTGAAGGTATTCATGCCCATTCTGCAATAGCGCAAAGGCGGCGCTGATCGTGAAACCATAGTGAACGTCGCCTGACAAGAATATGCAGTGCCTTGGCCCAAGCGAATGCATCAGGAACGAAAGGAAATTCACAAGTCCACTTTCGTTTGCAAACCATGTTTCCAGGTCCAGCTTGTAGACACCTGTTATCTTGGCCGCAGCCTTTTGTAACGCTTCAAGAAGGAGAAAACCAAAGACCGGCGTTGGCAAAACTATGATAATTGGATCGCCTTTTTGGTAATTGGCTTCCTTTGCAGCCTGCAAGATTGAATGAAAGCCCTTGCTGCTCAGCAGTTGAGGTGGCCCATCATGGCTGTCATATTGGCGCTGAGTCCTGCAATCCATAACAACTGTCAGTGGAGTGATGGGCGCCCTGAATGTCCAGTTATCGAAATTCCATAACAGATCTTCAAAGGCATCCCTTTCAGCTTCAGTTGGTTCGCCATTTTTTCCAAGAAATTCCACAATCTTGCCGATAAAGTCGCTGCTGTACAAGGCAGGATCATTTCCCCATCCTTGAAACGCCCAGTAAGCTGCAAGACCATTTGCCACGACTTGCTTGCCGCATTTGCTGCCTTTTACGTTCTCTTGCCATTCTCTTGTAATGTTCCAGTCGTCAGTTATTTCGTGGTCGTCAAATATCATATACGTAGGAATGTTGGCAAGGACACGGCGCACTGCAGGAAGATCTTTACGTGTGTGCTCCAGCTGCCTGATTTGTTCACGGTACTTGTTTTGGTGCTCTTTTGAGACTGTTGAGATGTCTGGGAATTTTGCAGGCCAGTTCTCCGCGTTCCATGCCAGCAGGTACATCGCTGCAAATTCGCCAAAGGAAAGCAGGTGGTTGCCAGCATTGGGTGACGTAAATCCAGCATATTTTTTAACTAGGCTTTGCCGCTCGCCAATCCTTATTTCAGTCAATTTTTTCCCAACACCGTTGATTTTTTCTTCCCATCCTAAAAGCCTGATTCCTAACTGGGTAAGGTAGTGCGATAGCGGGCCTGCCACATCGTCAGCATATATCTGGTCGCCTGTTAGAAAGAGCACATTCGGCCTTCTTTTCAAATCTGCAAATGAAGATTCTATCAAATCGTCAGCCGCGGCGAGGCAGTCCTCGCCCTTTCCATGCAGCTTGCGGCAGGAACCATGAAGAAAGTTTAGCGGAGCATCCTTTCCTCTTAGAAAGAAAGTTGGCAGTGTTTCGCGTTGATAGACGATGGAGTTCTTGCCACCTATAAGACCCAGATCCTTTAGGGTCATAGTTTTACCCACATCATCTGTAATTTCAACGTCATAAGCAAGCAGTTCGTCAGTAGGGAAAGCCATTTTTGAAAAATTGTTTGGCCGAGTGACTACAAGTACCATATGAAGGTGCTGACCTAGCCGCAGTGATTTAGCAATTCCCAATCCAACCGGCGTGGTCTGGCCTGCCTTCAAATCAGCAAATCTAAGAATCTCCGCTTTTATCATTACGGGTTTGCTGCACGCAAACCAGATGCACACTTGATTTTCTTCAGCTCTACGCAAAATGGGACCAAGAAGTACTAGAGGCAGCGAGCATAGTTCTGTAGAGTCTGACAAGGACTTATACTACTGACACGGATTTATCATTTATTTGCATTCCCGGGAGGCAAAACCAACATACCTTGCTTCTCTGACGAAAATCCTGATCCTTCCGATCCATATGTCTATGTTAGTATTTTGCGCTGTTTGTGTTGCTTCGAGAATCTTCAATATTGATGTAATTTTTCATCACACAAATGCTGATTGAATTGTATTGTTTCTAATTCTTAGAACTGCCTATCCCATGCACATGGTGAGCTGCAATTTGAAACTGTAGAACTCCGGAAGACTAATTATACAAGTCGCTCTGCAAAACCATCTAGGATGATGTTGGGCATCAAGACCGCTTTTATCATAGTGGGCTCCAACTAATGTCGTGGATAGTTTAAATCTTGATTAATGTGTTTAACAAGTACATATCATCATGTTAAGTACTGAGGGTAGGAAAATTTCAGAGCATGCAAATGAATTTGTCAAGAACCTCAAAGTGGGAGAGCACGGATGTGTGTTCTTTACATCTAGAGAAGATTTTAAGGGTATTCAATTTACTTTTGTAAAGTCAGGACTAGAGCAGAATTGGGGGGTTGTATATACTACAGCTACAGAGACGGTGAATAAAGTGCGAGATGACATGAAACAATTTGGGATAGATGTTCAAGAGCATGAAAATGAAGGGAGCTTGGTGATAGTAAGGGGAGAAGACCTGTATAAAGACCCGGAAAATCCTGATTTGAAAGGGTGGACGGCTGTCGCCAAATCTATTTGTGATAGTTTTGTCGCCAAAGGAAAGAAAGGGGTCAGAGTCGCAGCAGATCTATCATCATATTTTCTCTCAAAAGGGCTAGCAAAACAATGGTTTCAGCTAGAGTATGCACTGGAAAGAAAGCTTGCAATACCTCTAACAATAGTCTGCGGATACGATGCTCAACTGATACCTGCATCCAAAGATCTAGATATTATCGAATACTACAAGATGGTGAACAGGGAACAAAGGGAATATGTTGATGCGCACAGCTTTGCAATTTATGCAAACAAGAATAAGACAATTGTTTTTACAGTATAGCGATCACATACTATCTATTGGGTTTGACTGACGGCAGCATAAAGGTAAAAGTTGCACCTTTTCCATCCTCGTTGTTCTCTGCCCATATCCTGCCGCCATGAGCTTCAATAATGTTCTTCGAAATATACAACCCCACACCCGAGCCTGACTGATTAAAAGATGTACCGATCGTATTTGTCGCAAAGATTTGAAACAATCTTGGAAAAAGAGAAGCATCAATTCCAATGCCGGTATCTCTTATCTTAAACAAAGTCGAACCATCTTTGTTTTCTTTTTCAACCATGATGGTTACAGTTCCTCTATCTGTAAATTTGATTGCATTGTTCAAAAGATTATGTATCACTTGAGTTATCTTATCTTTGTCCGCATTAACAATGATTTTTTCTTTTGGCTGATAGAGTATTGTTATATCTTTGGTGATAATCTGGAGCTGATTTTTGATGTCATTTATGGCATTGTCGATGACAGAATTTAGATCAAAGTCATGCCTGTTCAGTATCAGGACATTACGCTCAATTCTGGATACTGTTAGAAGATCCTCCGTAAGCCTATGTAGTCTTTGGGAATTTCTTATAATCATCTCCACTGCTTCCCGCACAGATTCCATATCATAATTTCCCGACTCAATCTCCTCCTTTAAAATCTCAGCTCTTCCCAATATAGGCTGCACCGGCGTTCTTATTTCATGAGCCGCGATATTAATAAACTCGCTTTTCATTCTATCGCTGGCCTTCATTTTTTCGTATAGTTCAGTCTGCTTCCATAAACCTTCAAACATTGAAACATAAGATAATACTCCGGGTCTGCTATTGGAACGTATTGAAAACCCTATTGCTTCTTGGAATGTTTCCTTGTCATCATCTTTTAGCTCCATGATCAAAGATTCTTTGTTATCCACAACGAGAATCGTAGCTTTACCAAGGTCTTTTTGCGCGACAAGCCTAGTTTCGGTGTTGGCGTCACCCTTTCGTATAAATTTAAATACAGACTCATCGTTTGGCATCAAGATTTTTACTCGACACCGTCTTTCTGCAGCTTTATTTAGAAGATGTATTATTCCGGCCTTTTCTTGACGTATGACTGCCCTTGCAGTAGGGAATGCAATTCTTATTTCCTGTTGGGCAGATAATATTAATGATTGATATATTTCTAGCGCTTGTTTTGCATCATGGATTATCACTATCTGTTGTGGCTCAATATTTTGCTCAATTTCTTTAATTCGTTGTTCTGCGGGCATTGCTCTGCTCCACAGATTCTCGAAAAAGTATCGTTGTTGTTCCAGAAATGTTTTGACATTGCTGTATATAGTCTGGGTTATAGGCTTGGCTCCTTCCAGTACAGCAGTCGCGACATACTCTGTTTCGCTAACTGCCATGTTGCCTTTGACGTTATCCATATGTCGTAATTCTGCATAATTCATGAACTCCTTGCAATATTCCAGATTATCTTTGGTGATCTCAACTATCTGCCTTATCCTTACTCCTCTTTTTTTGAAGTCAACATATCCTCTCTTTACAGACTCCGTGCCCATAGAAAAGGCAGGAGAGTTCGCGTCGCTACAAACAACTGCCTCTTTTTTTACGTTCCGCATTGCTTGCAGCAGTATTTTCATGGCGTTTTCCTCCCCATGATACACTTCGGTCTTTTCAGCATGAGATGGCCTAGAATTATCGTTAGGATAGAAATACTCCAAGGTACTGATCAAAGAACAGCAGAGTGGTAATTTAAAACCTCATGGAAAAATGTTAGATAACATATGACCCAGCAGCTTACAAAAACCCTGACCCTAGGCACTGAGCAAATCAGTCTAGAGGATCCCAATGCTAGTAACAACATTCAGAATTATCCGAGAGCTGTTCGATCGGTAGAGAAATTAGGAAACTCCCCTGACCTCTTTTCGCTCATCAAAGTTAATAGGAGAAACAATTTTTAATTATTTGAACTCTGCAATAACACACTGGCAAATTGCGTAACAATGCGGTATCTGAAATCAGGGATTCTTACAAGGCATGCAAATGCAATGAATGCAAGCATGATTGCAGGGAAGATTGTATCCACAACAACTGCAAATGCTGCTACTATGAAGACATGTTTTCCATGTTGACCCATGTTGATTATGCTGAATGATAAAATGTAATGCGTTTTCATATCCCGGGAATAGACTTTAATGCCATTACATCATCTTAGCGGCTGATGGCTACCAAAGGGGAAAAATATAAAATACTGGTAGTTGATGACGAGCCGGACATCACCAGTGTAATAAAAAAAGGCCTCGAAAAGGAAGGGTTTGAGGTTCAGGCATTTAACAATCCCACGGAAGCGTTGTCGCATTTCAAGGTCGGTGCCTTCGATCTGGTGCTCCTTGATATCAGGATGCAGCCGATGAACGGATTTGCACTGTTCAAGCAACTGAGAAAGATCGACGACAAAGTAAAGGTGTGCTTCATCACCGCATTTGAAATCTATTACGACGAATTTAGAAAAGTGTTTCCAAAGCTGCGTGTGAACTGCTTTGTCCGCAAGCCAGTCAGGATCGAAGAGCTAGCAAATACGATAAGAGATGAACTGGAACTAACAGATGAAATCAAATTATCAAGCGGCTAGCAGTCTGCAAAAATGACACTTTATACTGACGGCTAGCGTACGGATTATACTGTGGCATATAATATTACCCCTAGTCTTAATGCCTCCCGTTATGCAACAAAATAACCTTAATTCTATGGCGGCATTCCAGAGCATATCAAGACGCAGATAGCAAAATCAATTCACGTCAAGTTTGATAGTCTTATCCTCAATGCTACAAATTCAAATATTGATAGACACTTTTGAATGCTGCAATTGCCTATCCGATTTCCAACCATTCATAGGCATTACAGAATGATCTATCTTTTGCGAGTCTTTTTCTTTTGTTGATTGGCTTTGCGTTTCACAGACTTTACCTGCCTCTTTACTGCCCTTTTTGCAGTACGGCGCATTTTCGCAGAACCTTTCTTGACAGCCCTTTCTGTCTGACGCGCCGCAGTTTTTGCTCCCTTTCTAGCTTCTGCCGCTCCACGTTTCACCGCTTTTGTAGTACGCGGTGCTGACCTCGGTATCTGTTCTACAGTATCTTTGGCAGCCCCACCTGTCTCCACAGCCGCGTTGGCTGTTTCATCTAGTGCGCTAGCTGTCTCTGCTACAACTTTGGTGTCTCTAACTTCTCTTGCGGTATCCCTGACATCTCTCGTTGTATCACGCGCGGCAAGGGCAGCGTCCCGTGTTGCTTCAGCCATTTCTGTTACTGCCCCACTATCTTTGAAGGTCTTCACGCTATCCCTTACTTGCTGGGATGTCTCGCGGATCTTTTTGGCAGCTTCTTTTACGGCTTCAGCAGCTTGTTCTGGAGAAAAATCATTTTTCTCAGGTTTGGATCTGCCACCAGTTCTTGTAGCCATTACAATTGACAGAACACCAACAATCTATAAAAATAGAGCCTACATTTCTTATAGTAAATAAATGGGCTGCAACTATTATGATTAAAAGCAATATAGCATATTGAACCAATAGATGGCAGGCGGCATTTCAATCTCGGACACGGCAAAGCTAGAAGCAATGATACATTCGCTTGGCCTTTTAATTACCATAGGCAAATACCTTCCCCTAATGATAGCAGGCTTTGCTACGCTTAATTTGATTCTTGCGTATTTCGATCTGTTCGTTTGGGGTCATATTGCGCCGGGGATATTCAATGTGATCTTGGCAGTGGTGTCTTTGATATTCCTCGGGCAGCTTCTGAAAAGGCGCAAAATTCACAGATATGAATATCGCTATAGGGGCAGGCATCTGAATATGCAGCCATCTAAAAAAGCATTAGATCGCAAAAGAGCTGAAGTAGCGGCTGCTGACTAGCAGCAAGCAATAGATATACGGAATAATTTATGCAATTTGTTATATCCACAATCAGCCAACCATTACTAACATGACAGAAAGTGAAGCACGCAGAGACGCAGAAGATGCTGGTGACAAAATCAAAGCAGGAGTAAAAGCATTAGGGAAAAAGGTTGAAGACCCAGACAAAGATCTAAACACAAAATACGAAAAGGAAAAGTTCAAAGAAAAAACAAAGTTAACCTAGCTTACTCGGTTAACGATTACTTTATTTTTCCACCTTTCTCTAGTAACAAAACTATGAACGTTCTACTCGTATTATTTTACCCAAGTGCACTTAAGTTTGCAAAGTACATCTTTCCATAGTTATGGCAGGCAGAAGCAAGCTTTCAGACATCAAAGAGACAGCTTCGGATGCAGTAGAAATAATGCGCGAGCTTGGGACGCCCGGCGTCCAAGAGACGTTTGACAAAATCAGAGAGGTGGCGATAACTGCAAAGGAAATAATGGAGACAATGAAGACCCCAGAATGGCAGCGGAATATGGAAAACATCCGCATGATTTCGGAGAACTTTAACCAAGCATCGGAAAGGATGGATAATACCATGAAAGAGCTAAAAGAAACCGGCGTAATTGACGATGCAAAAGAGCTCATCAAAACTGCCAAAGAGAAGGTTGGCTCGTTTGGTGGTAGTGGAGAAGGCGGTGGAAGTATGGGTATGCAAGACTTGAAGGAAATGAGCAAGGCTGTAAAAGAAATGCTAGAGTCGATCAAAGGTCTTGTAGATGAGCTAAAAGTTACTGTCGCTGAGTCAAAAAGGTCGGGAACATTTCGTAGTGTTGAAGAAACAGCAAGAGAATTGTCAGACACTGTCAAGACAGTCAAGCGTGACATAGAAAGATAGATCCCAAAGTCTATCACACTCTTTTTAAGAAAAGAAAGCCATTACTTGTCATGTCTTCTGCAAATTCTGATGCCAGTCTGACTGATAATACAAAGACAGGGCTTACGCCCGAACAAACTGCCGAGAACATCAAGAATATTGCAAGAACCATTCGCAATTCATCGACTAGATTAAGGGATACTATCAGAACTTTACGCGAAAGTGGCGCTATAAACGAAATTGCAGAGGCAATCCGGGAAGCTTCGGCCGCAGCACGGGATACTGCCAAAGAGATCAATGAAACTGCCAAAGACTTGAAGGAGCGCGGCGTTATTAGCGACACGGCAGGCGCTGTGGAAGAGACTACAAGGATGGCACAAGATACTGTAAAGACAGTAAGAGAAACAGCAAGGGAGGCCGCAGAAGCGGCTCCTCAGACTACTGAAGCAGTAAGAAAAGGCGCTGAAACTGTCAAACAAAAGTCAAGGGAAACGATGGAGAAGGCAAGGAAAGAAGCAGAAAAATAAGAAAGCAGAATCACTGAGATCGCAAATGTCTGCCATTATCTCTACCCGGAGAGCAAGAAACATATCATTGTTAAACAAGATGGCCTCTGTCACTTTTGCAGGCACAATATCGAAGATGTAGAGGAAATTGTAGCAGTTGGCAAGAATCCAAGAAGATACTATCATGTGGAGTGTGCTGGAAGGCTAAATATCATTTAGCCTTCCATTAGTATCTCATTTTATAACATTATGTGTAAGTATGGGTATTGAAAAGAAAAAGCCTCTAAAGCGAGATCAGGCACTACATGATCCAACTCACGGGCAATTTGGAGAAGAACCAAGACCTGAACCATTGCCAGATGGAAAGGTCGAACAAGATAGCAGTAACGACAATATTAAGGATCGTAGGAGGGAAGCCCGCAAGAAATCAAGAAGTGTTTATATATTTTTCTAATTACTCTGCAATACCCGTGGGTTGACTAATTTTCAATTCAAACTGTTTAGTATCTGTTTGGATGCCTTCGACAAGCAAAACACCTTTTACTACATAGACTGCCTCTTTCGCAGGTGTACTTTTTGCAGTTATTGATACCTTGATTTCACCTGTTGCCGCATCTTTGCCAAGTAACTGAGGTAAATCTACAGTTTGATTGCTTATTGAGAGGTATGGTTCAAAGCCAGATGGCTCGATCATTATCGTTACTCTGGCATCCTCGATAGCTCTTTCTTCAAAGTTCTGAACATTATAAAACATATTCGTGGCTTCGCCTACCTTGATGCCTTTTCTGTCTGCGTCAAAAGAGACAAACTTGACATTTGGAGCAGCAGCTACATTGGCGCCGCCACTGCCCTGCTGCATTGAAAATACGATAACTGCTGTGATAGCCACAACTGCAATTATAACTCCTGCAACCATAATTTTTCCTATCAACGATTTATCTGCTGTTAATAGGCAACTTTTGATATAAAGAGAAATTAGAACTTTAAAGCATAAAAAAACAATAGCAATCTTTATTCCAAAAAACATAACGCGTCGCTAAAAATAGTATGAGTTCAGATCTTATCCGTTGGGAGCAAAAGAATCGGCTGATGCAAAGGCGAAAGGTTCGCAGAATGAGCTTGACATGTCTCAGCCTGATACTACCTTTCTACAAGTGCTTTCTCAAAAGAAAAAGGTTGCAAAAGATGAAGCAAACTATGTGCTAAATGGAACAGGAGAGCGCAAATCATGTGTCAAATGCAAATTCAACTTGGGCGATGAAGGCAAATGCCACATAGTCAGAGGTAAGATCAACAACGAAAAAGGCGTCTCAAAGTTCTTTTCCCCTAAAGGCGATGGTATGCTGCCAGGAGACATCGTCTGGATATATGTAAAGCAAACAGGTAAGAAATTGAAATACAAAGAAGGTCATGTTATCCATGAAGGAGCGCCAGGCTATCAATGCAAGGACTGCAAATATTACTTGTATTCTGGCGACTGTCTATTGATAACCGGCAAATTCAAACCAAAGATGAGCTGTGGTTTTATTGTAAAGATAGGACACGGAACAAAAGTCTGATTTACCCATCATCAAGTGATTACATTCAGAGCATTGTGAAAGATGTAAAAGTCAGCTGGAAGAACGCCTATTGGCTCGCTGTCTAAAGTGACTGTTACATCCCTTTCCTTTGACTCTATTGATACTGTGCTTGCCTGAGCATACATAATGTTATCATCATCGAAATGGTCGCCTGATTTGAGGTTGATCAGTTCGTCAAGCATTTTCAGGCTTCCAGAGTCTTTCAGAATTACTACGTCGAGCAAACCGTCTGACATATCTGCGTCGGGAGCAGCCACAAAGCCGCCTCCAAGAAACTTGCCATTGGCAACGATAGCCATTGTCATTTTTGTGTCAAATGTTTTGCGCGGGTTGTTGTCCAGTGAAATTGTACACAAGTTGCTTTCATAGGCAGGGAGCGTAGAGACTATCGCCGCAACAGTTGATGCAAGCCTGCTTTTTACCACATTTCTTACCTTTTTGACCTGTCGATAATTTCAGCGGCAACACCCATTTCTGCCGCGTTAAGCATTATTCGCATAGGTGTTGTTGAACCATCTTCCTTGCGGGTAGCCCGCACACCAATTACATCCAGCTTTACGGACTTGTTTACAGAAGCAATATTTTTACAGCATTCTACTACCCCTGCCGGAATGTCAAGCGACTTAACAAGCACGTTTCTTGTGCCACAGGGAACAATGGCTAGCTTGGCGCTTGGATTGATCGGCTTTAATCGAGGTATGGCATCTGCCTTGCTTGCTCCGTTCCGAATCCCCGTATTCTCTTCAAAAAAGCCGTTTGCAACTTCATTAATTGTTCCGTCGCCTCCTATTGCATATATCTCTGTAAAGCCTTTCTCAAATAGCCCCTTGCTAGACTGGTGCCATCACCCGCCTTTTTGCTAAAGGCCACTTTGATGCTGCTTTTGCCAAGCACCTTTTTTATTTGGCTGTACAGCTGATCCCAGTTCTTGCCTGTCAGCCCACTACATGAATTAGGATTTACTATCAATACAGTATCTGTCTTTATAGTCCGTTTCTTCGTCGATCTCCTAACGCGCTTTGGAACATTTCAGCTCAAACCCAATAACCTATGACTTGATCATCTCTGACATCAGGATGCCAAAAATGAACGGGTTTGAATTGTGTAAAGAGATAAGAAAATTGGATGGAAAAGTCAAGATATGCTTTATGACGGCTTTCGAGATGCATCTGAAAGAATTTGAAACAATCCTGCCCTCAATAAGGGTGGACGGGCTAATCACAAAGCCAGTACGCATAGTCGATCTCTGTTCTACTGTTAAGAGATTATTAGCAATAGCTGAGCGTGAGGATAAAACATGATTGACAAAACTGCAATTAATCGGGCAAAGTTCTTAAGTTTGTACAGAGTGTCTATTGGTGGCAGATATGTCAAGTTTAGTTGATCCATCCTGCCGCGAACATGTCATATTGTTATATGATAGTGATGATGAGCGTAATGAGGTTGCGATAAACTACATTAACGAAGGAATCAGAAAAGGTCAGCTGGCCGTCTATGCTTCTGTCAATGCATCTGACAAGATGTTCATGTCAAAAATATCCTCAAAAATTGTGGGTTATGATGATAACGTGAACAACGGCAACCTGCTAATTTTGAGTTTGAAACCTTTTTACGAGCGCGCATTAAATGGCGACTTGGAACCGTTCAAGGACTTCAAGGCTCTATTGGAAGAGATAGTAAATGAAAGAATCGCTGCCGGCAAAAGCGGCGAAGTTATTGTCGTGGCTGACTGTGCCGACAATTTATCAAGAAATGAAAAGTTTGACGAGTGTGTATATGTTGAGAGATGGTGGCAAGAAACTCACCTTGAATGGCAAAAGAATAATCAAAAGATCACAGTTATCTGCCCGCATCCAAATTCAGTGTTAAACAAGCATAGCCATAAGGAGCGGATTTCGCGCCAACACAGCCTAACCATTACGGCATTGGCGAGATAAGACTGGCAAATCAAACCAATTCTTGTGTTGACGACGAGCTGGATATTGTCATTATTTTCAAAGCTTATCTGTAAAAATGCGGATGGTTTGTCAAGGCATTTACCGACCCTGTTTTGGCATTTCAGCACTTTGAACAAAATCTAACAGAATACACTGCGCTATTATCTGATATGAGAATGCCCGGCATGAATGGATTTGAATTGGCAAGAAAAGTCAAAGCGGCAAATCCAGAGATCAAGATTTTTCTAATGTCTGCATTTGAGCTTAGTATATCTGAATTCGAAAAAGTATTGCCTTCAATCAAAGTGAATGGCATGCTTGAAAAGCCAGTTTCAATGCATATGCTTGTTTCTCTAATAGTGAAGCAGCTTTGAGATTTAAGGAATATTAGATCAAATCTAGAAGCTTTAACTAAGATAAATCGCAAGTGATTTTTGAATAATGGGGATTGACTGAGTAAAAGCACTCGCTCTTAACGTTAGCCGAGTGTTTTGCTCCTCTTTCCTCAAGAAAGGTAATCGTGTTGCATATATTATTACTCCCGGTCTGACTGCTTCTCGTTATGCAACAAAATACCAGTTTAATTCTTTTACGTTATGATATATTTAGCAGATTGTTGCGTAATTCAAGCTCCAAAGGCTCTCTCTTGCTGTATTATTTTATAGTAATAACATCATATACACATAGAGTCAGACGGTAAAAATCAATTCTAAAAGCTCCTTGGTCTTGTAAAAAGCTCGGCAAACTGTACATCGCCATCCTTCAACCTCTGCAAATGTTACCTTCCTACGATGTTTCTCCAAGAGGCTTTGGCATTGAGGGCAGCTAAGCATGGTGATTGATGTGAATGCATTGCTGCGTATCATAATTAAAAACCGGAATGGTACGAAATTCTAGCTCACCGATTCATTTCAGTGGGTAAAATGCAAGGAGCTCCAGAGACTTTTCTTGATTAATCAGATATTTTGATATCACTTCTCCCCACTCTCTTGGTTTTCTTGTTACCCCCAATACATATATGCATCTGCACTTATGTGCGCGCATGTGTGTGCATATATCATCATTCGTGGTCCTGTCACGTCTGCGATCAACTACCACCACACATAACAGACCCATGATCGTGAGGGAGGAAGAGAGAATCGTTTGAAATAACCAAAGGGCGCTTCCATTATTTTTACAATAAAAACTTGGTAGGCGGGAACTTATCGTCCTTCCATACCTAGAATTCGTAAGAAGGGTCTCTACAGTCTCTTTAAGCTATAATATTATTGAAAATATAAGATGAACGAGCAACATGCAACAACCGTGTGTGACCCCTCAAAGTTGCCAGCAAAAGGGAAGAACGGGTTATGTCCATTCAAGCCCGAAAGCCGGGGCTCATCACTTGTATCATCACCACTCTCTTGACGCAGAGTTTGGATCAACTGGAGATGAAAGAAATGCAAAAGATAGCAGCTCCACCAATCACAAGATAGTGCGTGCCAATACCGGCAGGCTTTCCTCTAGACTCACATTTCGCACTTATGGCAAAGCCGGCTGCAAGGGCGATCCCAAGATCAACCAAAATGCGAAGCTCATAGCCCGTTGGGATGAATGTTCTCAAATACCAATTTTTGAATGTTAGTTAACTATATCCTATGTGGAATGTAAGGGCACGTGCAGCCTGAAGCATGTATTATAAGCGGCATTATGGATCCAGCTCATTCTACCATTTTCAGCACATACTAGATGGGTGGGTGGTATGTGTTATGATAATATGCGCCTCTACATACACGCGAGTATAGCGCTGCTACAATAATACCTATCTTTCGCCCTCATCATGCGGCCGCCGATCATTGACTAAATCCGCACGTGATTTCCTTGCTTGCTCTACAAGCCTCTGGCGACTCTTCTTCCTGTATTTTTGCCCTAAGCTCCTCCCTCATCTCCATTTCGATATCAAGCATTAGCTCAGGGTAATGCTCTTCGATCGGGACCTCCAGATATTCGTAGTTGTCAAGGTAAGCAGTTATCGCATACTGGTCTGCCTGCTCATAATTGCCATTTTTCACTCCAGCGACCACTTTTGATAGTAGCTCTCGTACAGTCGCAAAGTACTGCTGGTGTTCAGTCGCGCTTGTGCTGCCCGAGCTTAGAGAGATCTCTTCAGCCAAGTCTCGTTCTATCGCAGTAACCAAACGCGATATTGATTCATTATATCACTTTTTTGATCAAAAGCGGTCAAAAGCTCGGCAATGAAAGAATCAATCTCGCCTCTACGCCTTTTGTCAATCTCCGGTGCAATTATCTGATAAGTACTCTCTGCTCTTGCTGTAATGCTAATCGCATTTTCATAATCAACTTGGCTAAATTGCTCTTGGCCTCCTGCGGCGGCATTGGATACTTGGTATGATTGAGCAGCGTCACGCAAAAGAAACACGACTGTCTTGGATACCATTCCCTTGTCTGACATCAGTTGGGACCCTATAGCCTTTTGAGAGATTTTATCTAGCAGAGTCTGAATCTGCTTTATGTCATCCCTAGCCTCACCTTCAGAATCTTTCCCCGCAGTCCTAATCTTGATTGGAAGGTCTGTCAGCATTGCTTCAAGCTGCGTGGCTGGCTGCTCGTCAATGGCCCTAAGCTGACTTTTGATCGCAGGAAATGTTGTAGTGTGCGGGATGAATGCATGAGCAAATGCCATTTCCAAATCATCTGTGTTGAGGCTTTTTTCTGTGAGCTCGAGTTGCGTGCGGATTCTCTCGATGTTGACTATGACGATTAATGCTTCTGTATCAGCTAGGACTGTAGTAGTGTCTTGTGCGTAGGCGGCATTATGATGAAAGACTTCATGATTGATCAGATGTAGTACCACAGCTGTGCCTAGCAGAACTGTCGCCATGGACATAAAAAATATGGTTCTGCTGCAGGCATTCATCCGATCTTTCCATTTCCCCCAGGATTATTGCTGCAGCAAGCTGGCAGCTTTATCCAAATTGGCCTCTATATTTGCAATATGCTGTTGTATCTGATCCACTGGAGCCTTATCCTCTATCATCTGCCTGAGCTCTTCCCTTAGCATTGTTTCTGTTTGTAACATTAACTGCTCATCATGCTCTGCAATAGGCGCTTCAATATGCTCATAATTCTCCAAGTATGCCTCTATAGCTATGCTCTCTGCTTCATCGTAGTTCTGTGACTGGTATGCCGATAGCAATTTATCAAGCAGAGACTTTATGTTGTTTATTATTGCGATAGGGTCCTGTTCTTCCGCTGTTGTGCCAGCTTCTTCTCCTCCCAGCAGCTGACTCGATGAAAAACCAGTTATTTCTTCCAGCTCATGTATGATGCCATTTATAGTAGTTTCAACAGTTTGTGGGTCGCCTTTGCTGTCAACTGTGCTGTTCAACACTGCAAAGAATTCGTTCACTTCCTGTACTTCATGTGCCATTGCTTCATCTATGGTGTCCGATGTAGAATTGAATATGGCCTCTGCCCTATGGATGAATGCCTGCGCGTCTTGATATTCTACGATTTCTTTTATCATTCCGTTTGCAACGGCCTCCTCGTATTCATGCCCTGCAATATCGAGCAGGCGCGCCACTACACTTGCATTAAATGCTGTGTTATTCAATTCAAAAGTAGGTATTACCGCCTGTACAGTCTGGTTCAGTATCATATCGATTGCACGTGTCTGATTCTCAAATTGCTGGACTGAGGTAGTTGCAACATTGGATGAAAGATCCTTAAGTGCTTCAGAGAGGGTCTGGTTCAATGTGCTATTTTGATTTGCTAGCAAGACCTCAATACTTGAATATACTTCTCCGATTGGATGCAGCGTGTGCGCTTGCGTCAAGGTGTCGTTTCCTGATTCTTTATTTGCAACTGCTTGATCAAGGTGACCTCTTATTTGCTCTATGTTTGATACAAATTCTACAAACGTAGCGTTTGGCATATCAGCAGCCGTTGCATTTGCAACGCCAGTAGTGCCGTCGGCAGTGGTAGTAGCAGTAGTAGTAATAGAAGACATTGTGGTTTTATTTTCATCATTGGGTGGCAGATTGTTTTCTGACTGTAGGTGTTGTGCTGCAAACGAGTGAGGATATGTCCCCCAAGACAACGCAAGAAAAACTGCTGCAGCAGCTCCAACTACGATGATGGAACGCCGGTATTTGTAATTCAATTTTTCATTACGCTTCATAATTAGGTTCGCCTAATTAGGCTAGCCTATGCTTTTAATGGTTGCGAAAAATAGGAACAGTAAAAGATTCACAGCTGTCTTATTTGTGCAAAAAATCTATACAACATCAATAACTAACCGACATAAGCTGTGTATGTGAACAGAGGGTCAAATCTCATTGTAGATTATGATTCTTGAACTCTGCAGGCATTAAAAGATGAGGATATTCCTTTTGCTTCCTAGCATAAAAACAACTTTGATTCTCGGGAGCAAAGAGAATATCTTATATCACAGTTCTGGTAATTTTGAGAAGTGAAAAGAATATCACAAAAAAATTTTCAAAAAATACTAGCCAATGTGATCCCTAAAACGGAGTTGTTATCAGTATTGTGATGAAGCCGCTATCTATTTCATAGTCTTACTGGACCTTGACTCATTTTTTGCTCACGACTAGCAAAATAATAATATATTATTACTTACAAATTAAGGAAAATAAAAAAGAAAAAGGTCGCCGTTCTTCCTTTAACCCACTTTTACTGTTTACTCAACAACCTCCCATATACTTCCATGCTTGCAACCAAATTGTACTCTCCCTCGCCCTCAGTCTCAGAGTGGACGTGCGCTAGTATACCTGCACCAGCAAATTGTACTGTTCCAGAGCTTGCATTTTTCAACAAGGTGGTGACCGCGTAGAGCCTTCCGTTGACCTTGTGTATGTTCAGGCCGGCAGTGTCTTCTGCTTCTGCCCATGTAACATCATGGTAGACAAAGACGTCTACACTTCTGGTTGATGTGAATGTGATTGATCCCTCGTATATCATACCTTCCGTTGGATACACCATGTATACAACTTGGTGCGCGGAGTGACCTTCTGCATCATGAGGTTCTGATTGTTGTGTAATTGTTGTCCTGACGATATGATATCCTCTTGTTGCTGTCGTTTTGGCAATAGTATCTGGAGATAGCGCATTAACCGCCTGATCAAGCTTGGAATTGATCTTGGCGATATGTGCGTCTATTTCTCCGACAGATGCTTTACCCTTTATCATCTCCCTTAGTTCAATTCTCATCAACTGCTCTATCTCGAGCATTAGAGCTCTGTTGCCGCTTTTTTCAAGATCCCCCTCTACAAACTCAAAGTTGTTAAGATACGCATCAACAGCAAGCCTGTCTGCTTCGGCATAATTGCCTGCCCTGTAGGCTTCTGATAGCTTAGTCAGTATCTTTCTGATGTTTTCGATGTATCCAAGTGATTTAGTAGTTGTTGTTGAACTGTTTTCATGTTCACCTGGCTCCTCTTCTTCCATCGCTTCCAATCCAAATATTTCCTCATATTCGTGTATTATGCCTCCAAAGACCGTCTTTACTTGCTCAAAACTGGCGTTCGACTTTGTAAGGCTGTTGAGCTCCGCGTAAAACTCTTGTATTTCTTCTGCTTTGTGGGCCGGGATCTTACTCTTTATGGAATCTGAAATGATCTGGGATCTCGCAATAAATGCCGTAGAGTCCTGATATTCAATCATCTCTACAATCTCGCCATTTTCAACAGCTTCTTCATATTCAACTTGCGCAGTTGCTAGAAGCAATAGGATTACCATTGCATTGAACTTTGGGTCATTTCTCTCAGCTTCGCTTACCACCGATGTCCCGGCCTCGTCTAGCATGCCATTAATTTCTGTCACCATTGTCTGAACAGCAGAGGTAGAAAGGGAATGGATTTGGTTTGCAAGGTTTGTCAATGCTTCTTTAAGCTTTGTATTAAGTGAAGAATTGTGTTCTGAAATTTCTGGCTCAATTAGAGCATAAACTTCTTCAATTGGGTGTCCTGCATGAGCTACAGCTAGTTCGGTACTGCCAGCTTGCTTGTTGGCTACTGCCTGAGCCAAGTGTCCTTTGATGAATTCCAAGTTAGCGACAAACTCTGCATGCTCGTTTGCAGCAGATGATGCTTCTTCAAGCTCACGTATTATTCCTTGGATGACTGTCTCTACCTGCGAGGGGTCTGTCTTTGAGGCTACGCGGAAGTTCAATTCATCCATAAATTCAACAATTTCCTCAGCTTCATGATCGTCTATCCCTGTCTGGATGGTTTTGAATAATACATTTGCTCTGTTGATAAAGGCAGAGGCATCTTGGTATTCGATCATTTCGATGATTTGTCCGTTTGCTACCGCCTCTTCATATTCTATGTTTGCTGTTTCTAATAGACCCGTTATTATCTCAATAGTAAAGTTGGCTTCCTCTTGTGCTTCGCTACCTGCTGCTACTTTTTGTACAGCTTGGTCAAGCAATCCATTAATCTCTGTCACTTTTTGTGTAAAGGTTGAAATAGAATCTGAAGAAACAGTGTTTGGTAATGCTTCTAATTTTGACTTTAAGTTAGAGGCTAACTGACTATCTTTGACAGATATATCCTGATGGATCAGTGTATACACTTCTTCAATTGGGTGTCCTGCATGAGCTACAGCTAGTTCGGTACTGCCAGCTTGCTTGTTCTCTATAGCCTTTTCAAGATGTCCTCTGACAAATTCTACATTAGTTACGAATCTGACTAGTGCAGTAGTACTGCTGATTCCTTCCTCATTGTCTGCATGCTGTGCCTGTGCTCTTTTTTCAAGAGATCCTGTTGCAACAGATGTAGTGGCTGCTGCTGTTGCCATCACTAGAATGGCTGCCAATGCAATACTTGCTAGTCTTAGATGTTGCTTCATAATCCGAAGGGCACTGATGTTGGAATATAAACGAAAATAGGATTCTCACTATAGAGGATAAGAATAATGGACGGGAATAATCTTCTACCACATATGTAAACGAAAATAGCATTATTGATGAAGAAGCAAGTATATACTCTTTTAAACTAACAATTGTGGTCAAATAGCCAAGAAAACCTGATGTGGAAGTTTTACCTGTCAAATCACATTATGTAAAATATATGTAATAATTATGTTGCAAAAGCCTCTGTGTGCTTACTCTAAGCCCACTGTTGCATACTATGAGATATACGATGATCAGGTAAAGTTTTGCCCGCACCGCGAGTTTGCAGCTGTACTTAAAATGTTGTATCACTACTTTATTATACTGTTATTAGTGTAGACACACTTCTACTATTATTACTCCTCTCTGTAAGCGAACTATTGTTGTTATTCTCGAACATTAATTTTGCACCATTTTCATCTAGGTGAAAGTGTACTGACCTTATCTTGCTCCTATACATTGCAATCCTTTTGCCTGTAGAAGCATCAGTAACTATTGTTTCTATTGCAACAATACCCATGTTCTGCAAATCTGGAATTTTTCTATAAACCGAACTTAGTGGTATGTTATTTTCTCTAGAAATTTCAGCGACCGATTTGCACTTCTTTATTGTTGATTTCAGTATCGAGAATGATATTTTGTCCCCCAGTTCTTGGAGCATTAATAATATATCCTTTGGCTCGTTATGCAAGGTCTGTGTTGTGACATCATTATTTCTCCTTTTCATGGTATAGCTCAGTATCTTTTCCGCTTCTAAGCCACATTTAATTTAATAGCTGATTATCTAGTGTGATTACCATTCTTAAGAGCACATATTGAAAAACGTATTCTTGATTAAAATAGTATTTTTGCGATCAGGAGATTTCATGCAAATTGAATCTAACAAGGGATCATCGTTAACTGCTGCAAAAGCGCTTGCAATACTTGTTGTCGGAGGTTCAGTTCTTGTGTCGATAGGCGTCGTAATACTCGGCCAGATGGTCGGCAAAGGAATTGAAAGCGTCATGATCATACATGACTATTACACAGTCCTTGCCATAATGTCCGGAGCAGGATTTATCGGAGTGCTCATATTTGGCTCAACTTCTATGGGACAGCAGGTTCAGCGCCGTCTTGATTCAATCAATGTGCTGAAAGTTCTGGCATTTACCGCAGTGGCTTCAGCATTCCTCATTGAAATCACTGGCACAATAGGCTATATTGAATACAGGCTGCCGACCCCAGACAGCGCCAAGTCCAAGATATTGGAGATATTCCCATTTGCTCATGCGCCGATGTTTGAGGTGATGGAATACCTAGGACTGGTAGGCACCATGTGGACAGGGCTTGTAGCATATCTCACATGGCATTTCAAGGAGAGGATGTTTACAGATGCAGGCGTGAAAAACATGATGATAATTCTGATATCGCTTGCAATCTTCTATGCACTCTACATTTCACTGATGGGCATAGTGCCGACAAAGATTGCGTCGGTGCAAGGGTAGGCGAAAGGAGAGTGAGAAAGGAAAAATGTCGTTGATACCATCACTTGGCCTATCAAAAACTCAGGTATCCGGCGCAGTAGTGGCGGCTATAGTGGCTGCATCAATTGCCATCGCTGCAATGGGAATACTGGCATATATTCGCAAGATGGAGCCATTAAAGACATGGCTTGTTGTATATGAGCCAGCCTCGCAATATGGTGGCATATTCTTCTACAGCAATGTGATATGGGGCAGTCTGTGGGTAGGGCTATTCTTTGCACTCCGGCACAGGCAGAGCATGAGTAACCTGAGGACGTGGTTGATATTCTTCTTGGTGTCGCTTGGCATTGGAACAGGCTTTGCAAAAGCCAGCTTAGATTGGAGTCAGTTGCCGACTGTAATGCAGTTAGGTAGCAATGGAGAAGAAGCTGCATTTAGCACTGGCGGGCAACAGATAGCTAATGAAATCTCTATAAAAATACTTGAAGGTTCGTCGATTCAAGGCAATCCTGCTTATGAACCAACTATAGTGACTGCAAGCAGAGATAGTGTTATAATTTGGGTAAATGAAGATGCAGCACCACATACAGTAACAAGCGGCATCGGCATTAGTGACCCAGAGACAGGCAATATGTTTGATTCAGGTTCAATAGGCAAAGGACAGAAGTTCAGTCTGCCTGTAAGTCGCTTGGAAGAGACGGGCACCTTTGACTATTATTGTACAGTTCACCCATTCATGAAGGGTAAAATAATCATAGAGTGACAAGACTCTTGCTAGCTAGCAGAGTCTTCCTGTTTTCTTTCATAAAAAATAGGTGTGAATAAAAAATTGAACCTAGAAGAATCCGTTGGATCAAAAACAAGTCACTGAAAAATCAAATCCAGAACTATTAAGAGCTCATAAAGCCCTATTGTCTACTCTGCATTTTTCCTTTTGTCTCGGTAGTTGCAGTCTCAGGAGATGCGTACTTTCCCATCTCATTGCATATTCTTAGGAATCTAGTTCCCTTCTCTGTAGTCTTGAAAGTCTCTGTGCTTTTATCATATTCCAAAAGACCATTGTCTGTAAGCATTGATAGGTATTCCCTTAGCTGAGAATAAGAGAGAAATGCTTTGTACATTATCTTGGTCTTTGTAGTGCCGCCATTAGCAGCTTCAAGCATCTGTGAAGCAATGTCTGTTCGGCTGCGGTATTTTATCATAGGGGTCGAGTGATTCTAGATTACAGAGAGAGATATAAGATTCGCGAACTAGAGTTATAGTAGAATCTCCTATATATGACGAGCGTCTAAAATATTGTTTTTCTACATAACATAGGCTATTGGAGAGATAGGAGTTTGGTTAGCGCAAGTAAGGAGCGTCGGTTTATGCCACTTCTATTGACTTCCTAATTTGCCTAACTAATGGCTTTATCTTTTCCTCTATTATCAAATAAGCATCTGCTGATTTATCAAATGACGCTAGTACAATAGCTTCTTGCTCCAAAGTTTGTTGATTGTACAATGCAAAAGTTGCTGTTTTTACATTCTGGTATTCTGTAAATATGCAAATTGTCTTGCCTAACTTTGGCTCAAGAGTCTTTCCCATATTCATTTTGATTAATGATTGCATGATGGAAAGTTGTGATTCTTGTGAGGTCAGTAACGGAGTTAAGCCCTCTCGGTATACCGTAGCAAGTATTTCGCCATCGGAAGTGGCAGCGCCCGCAAATCGTATTGCTTTGTCTTTTTCCAATACCCTTTGACAAAGTTCGCGAAAGTTCACCAAACCTTTCATATCAAGAGAATTTAAGATATTATTATATCTTGTATTACTTTTTTATAAAAAAAGCTATAGAAAGGGAAAAATAAGTGGTAGTGTAGTAATGCTTTATAATTAGAGAACTAACTTACTGCAATGTCAAAGAGAGGCAACGCTTCTCATAATATTCATTCAATAATAATACTATCAGATAAAGGATCAACACATGCTATCTACGAAGAAATATTGAATTACCTTTCAAATGATCAAGCCGTCATCTATGCCGCAGAGCCAAATCCATCAAACAAACGTGATACAGAAAATGTCAAAGGTGAAGAGTCAGCACGCTGTCTCCAATAAAGATGTGGAATTTGAGAATTACGTTACTAGTGGTGCTTTAATTGTCATAGATAAGGATGAAGTTTACTCAGGCACAAATCAGTTCGATATTGATAAGCTACTGCGCTCATGGTATTCTCTCATTTTGAAAGCGAAAAGAAAGTCTATCAAGCATAAGAGGGTGGTGGCAATAGGCGCTCCCTCATCATTTATCCAGACCAGTAATATTAAAAAGCTGTTAGAAGGGTTGTTACTGAATTATCAATACGAATGCCATGAGTTCAATTTGTATTCGGCACGATAAAATGTTCTAGAGCAAGCTATCATGAATCTTATATTTGATTTCTCTAGATCATTATTTTGCTTGTCAAGGAGTTTGGGGATTGGGAGAACCCAAATCAAAGTACACTTGTAAAACATGCAAGGCTCTCTTCTTTTCTCTGTCTGAGGTCACATTTCACAAGGCCATGACTGGGCATCGAGAATACATTGAAGAAGAGAGAGAATAAAATCAGAGTTCAAGCCCTACTCGCCGGGCTGGTCATGGCGATCGGCAGACATTTAACCCAGCTTTCGGGCTTGGCAATGTTCAACTTAGCCTCTGCAGTAAAGCGAACAACTAACACTAAAAGAGGTTTCGCTTTTCACTAGGGCACACTGCGAGAAAGTCAGAGGATTAACATGTGTTCTTTCAACGTTCATCTTTTTGCAGCAGAACTCTGTCAAATAGGACATGTTCCAACTAGCTCTAATGTCTCTGGTCTCTTTTCGACTGGTACTACGAATATGAATGAGCTTGTAGTGCTGTCGGTTGTTTGCTCAATTGCCACGTTTAGATCATCAACAAACACTGCCAATTCATCCACAAGAATACTCTTGAATACCTGTTCTGCCAATTCCATTGGCATCGTAATAATAAGCTGGCCATCACTTACTGTCCTTAAGGAAAAAGTCATAGTCGGAGTGCTTTGATCGACTGCAATTTGAGTTATATCTTTCCTTTTTCCTCCGGAGAACGAATAGTCGATCTCAAATGTCTGATTATTTATAAATAGATCATAGGTTCCGGAACTGGAAAGAGGCGGTAACCCTGTCACAGTTATTATTCCGTCAGTTACGGAAACAGACGATAGATTTGAGGTTCCTCAAGAGAAGTTAAAGCGAAACTTCTGATAGCTAGTTGTTATATGCTTCCTCTGAAGTTCCACATACTGCATGTGGCATCCACGAGGCTTCCATAGTATTAATCGCCATTGGGTTCAATCAAGGCACCATGCCGTGCCAAGTACTCGGTTATGCCATACTTGTTCCTTATTTCAACTATAATCACAAAGGATTCTGCTTCCGGATTGTTATTGTGTACTGATATCCTTACGATTGCCTACCGCCCAACTTGCAAGCTGGTTATTTCCTCGCCAGCCATGTTATGCAAAGATGGGCCAGACATATAGTGTATGACGTCAGGGGTTGCACCGTAGGCATTATTGTTTGCCCCTATTCCGGAGAGCAAAACAAGTCCACTTGGAATCATTATAGCTAAAATCCCAAACAGAGATAGCCAATAGCCTATCTTGAGCAACCTGTTTATGTTAAAAGCAATGGTTCTTTGAACTTTATGCAAAATAGAACCTTGCATACATGACATATCTTTTTGACCATCTTTCTGCTCATTCATATTTCCGAATATAGGATCTCGCTCCAGAAGCTGCTGATGATATCAGGACTATTCTTAGCCAAGAATAATAGCCGTGTTTCTTGTTCGCAATTCTGTTCGATAAAGGGACATGAAATGCCGAACTGTCAACTGCTGAATCCAGCAAATAGGTTGTAAAACTGTGGACTAGGACTAAAACTTGTTAGCAGCTTTCGTAATTCCTTGCTGGGATTGCCATAAACGTCAAACCTGCTTATCCTAGCACACTGAAAATCTTTGGAAGTATTGTTTGCGATGCAATGCCTGTATTGTGAGCAAGTACCGCCTCTGAGTTTGCGTATGTTTCATGTACAATACACTTTGTTTCATCTCTATTAAGATAAAATTGGTAACCGATCGTATCTGGCTCGTTGGCTTTTACTAGTCTGCTCATGTCCTGTACCAGCTCCTTGTATTCTTCTATTTTCCCGTCTTCTATGGTAAATTCCGCTCTAAAATGGATCTGATCTTGCTTCATGATCTCCAATCAAATAAGCGTTATACCATCACTTCTATATCTGCAGGCATTTCATCCCAGTCAATCGAACCGCATATTCTTGTTTACTAACATAGTTAAGGTAGAAGAGACGGAATTTGATTCCGTTTTAAATAAGTACATCTGATTTGTGTGCCGCGTTATGATGCAATCGAAAATCTCATCTACGACAACAGCATTGCTTGCAGGCGCTGCTACGATAGGCGCTCTGGCATTTCTTATTTTGTTCGCACCGGCGGCAAATGTTCTTGCTGCAGGGAAATTTGGAAACAGTGGAAACAACCCAATGTCCGGAACAAACGGCGCAGACAAGATTTACGCGGAAGGCGGAAATGACAAAGTAAACTCCGGGGCTGGAAACGACAAAGTCTTTGGCGACTTGGGAAGCGATACAATACACGGGGGCGACGGCAATGACAGGCTGTACGGCCAAGGCGGAAATGATTATGTATATGGAGACGACGGCTACGACTTTGTCTTTGGCCAGCTTGGAAACGACCACGTCTACGGCGGACTGGAAGAGGACTATGTCAATGGCAAGGAAGGCGATGATGTTCTCTATGGCGGCGAAGAGAGTGATCAAATATTTGGAGAAAAGGACAACGATGGGATGTATGGGGAAGGCGGAAATGATAGGATGTATGGCGGAGGAGGAGCAGATATGGTTGACGGAGGCCCCGGGAACGACTACATAGAAGGAGGGGAAGGCAACGACAGGCTCTACGCAGGCACCGGCGCAGACACGGTCAACGGGGGAAGTCAGGACGATTACATCAGCACCATGGACGGGGATGATATTGTCTATTGCGGGCCTGGGTACGACACTGTAAACAAAAAATACTCGGACACAAAATACTATAGTTGCGAGAAATTCGGAGACCCGTAGTAGAATTGGGCTATGGGGCAGAGAAGAAGAGATGCATTTCCTTTCCTTCCTCTTTTTATCGCCTTTGTATTGTGTAGCTACTTGATTCTTTCAAACAGGCTATAAAAGAACTAATTGATTTCTAGATTGGGACCACTGGAAACACGCATGTACCTTGCACTATTTTTCATGCGTGAAATGGTGCATTGTATACACCATTTTTTAATAGAAGCACAGATAGTAAATTGTAGCATTTTTTGTGCGTAAAATGCCACACGGTGTAACATTTTTCCACTGAAAACATAATAGAAAATATGGAGGCAGCCGACCGGTACCACCGTTGGCACAAGGCCCCATTTCAGGCCCCGCAAGATCCACCACGTAGACGTGCTAGCATGGTTACGCCGCCTTAGGGTTGCTCCCTCCCGGACCTCACCCATTTCGACGATGCGCGGTCGAGACCGCGCCTTCGCGCAGTTCGCCGCTCATAACCATCCGACACGGCGTGATTTCATTTCAGCAAGGCAAGCGGGAACCTCCTGCCAGCGGATTTACCCGGCCGTTACTGATCCTGGCATAAAGCCGATTTCCAGTATGGGGTACGGCTGGCACCCCGATCCTCCCTGCCTCCGCACACTATTTTGCAGTATGCCTATATTTGCTTGTTGGATGACGATGTCAGCACGCTGACGGTCTTGCATACCGAGCAGACGTCGCCGGTAGAGTCCCGGCCGCACACCGAGCACTTTTTGCCTTGGTCGCCCGGGATGTTGCGCAGCGTCTTTGACACCTTCATCATAGAGTTGTAGGCGTTGTGCTTTATGCCCGGATGGGCCTTTTCCATCCTATTGAAAAACTCACGCAGGTCGGTACGTATGCTCTCGTTCATGTAGGGGCACTCTTCTGACTGGAATGGGATCTCGCGCTGGAGTGCATAGAATGCGATCTCGTATTCGTAGATCTCGATGAACGGCTTGACCTTCTTCATCCTGTTGTTTGCGTACTGCACCGGCTCGGGATAGATCCAGCCGATGCGCTCCACATCGCCAGCGAGCAGGTTGATCATGAATGTTTGTAATTGGTCGTCCATGTTGTGTGCAGTCGCGACGACATCCGCGCCGACGGTTTCTGCGGCGATGTCGATTGCCCGGCGGCGGAATGTGCCGCAGATCGAGCAGGATGATATCTTCTTTTCCGATGGCCTCAGCACCATAGCCTCGTCCATGTCGACCCCAAACAACGACTTGTAGCTGAGCACCTTGCTCTCTACTCCAAGCTGCGCACAAAAGTCTCTCACTATCCGAAGCGACTCATCACGGTAGCCCTTGATGCCTTCGTCGATGGTGACTGCCACCAGCTCATTGCCATTGTTTGGGTGCTGCTCAAAAAGCGCCTTTAACACGTACAGCAACGACAAACTGTCCTTGCCGCCTGACACCCCGACGGCGACCCTGTCACCGTAGCCTATCATCGAATACTTTGAAATTGTCTTTGCAGCCTTGTCCTCGATGGAGCGCATGAAGCACTTTTTGCATAGATATTCGCCAGAGTACGCCCTGTGGTATACGCTCTCTGCCTTCTGGCACTTGCTGCAAAACATACACATTGGCTAGCGCATTGCAAGGGTTATTAACCATTCGAGCATGAACCGTTATTAGATCCAAAGTTCGTACTTTTCTAGTGCCATTTCCACCGGATCTGCTACTAGACGAGATAAACCTGAAGATAATAGACATACTGAGCCGCGACGCGTCGCGGCCGTTCGTAGAGATAGCCAAAGAGCTCGAGATCTCAGACGCGACGGTGCATATGCGGGTCCGCAGGCTCATGGCCGCCGGAATTATCCGCAAGTTCACAATTGCGACTGATAACCGGCTTTTAGGTTACGACCACCTTGCCTTCATGGGCATAAACATCAAGGAAGGCTCGTCGGATGAAGTTACGGCCCTCCTGTCGCAGGTCGACGAGATACTGGAGATACATGAAATGCATGGTCGGTTCGATCTTTTACTGAAAATACGCGCAAGGAACCTCGACGAAATGAGAGACATTGTGGTGAACAAGATACGGAGGCTTCCGCAGATAACCGAAGCAGAGTTGATGACAGTCCTGAAAACGATAAAGGAAGAGCAGTCCGTATCGTTGAAAAGGGACATTTCAGACGCTACAGCGGCTGCGACATAGAGCTACTTTTGTTGCTTGTCCTTCTTTGACGACTGCCACCAATCGAGGTAGTCGTCATGATGCTTTCTTCTCGGATCGTCCCTAGATCTTTCAGCCTTGTCGCGCAGCTCGTCTATCTTTTCCCGGGAAGCAAAGAGGCCACAGCTTTTGCAGATAAAGTTCTTACTAGTAAGGTCAAATTTCAGCTCTCCTCCGCATTCAGGACAAAAGCTTGCCAATCGTGATGCTATCGCTCTTTCGCTAATAAAAGGTTTTCAAGCACACATTTCCACTATAACCGGTGCGGTACTTGGTTTTAGTCAGGTTCAGCTCTGACGACCGACTAGAGGTAAGCGATGACGAAATAGCTGTATCGATCAAGTCGCAACCAGAGCGCGGAAAGGCAAATAGGGAGCTGGTGAAAAAACTGGCTGCACATTTCGGCGTAGGGGAAGATCGGATCAGGATAGTTTCGGGCCTGACATCACGAAAAAAGGTAGTCGAAGTGCTATAAAGTTATAGAAGATTATAGCGGATTGTTTTTAAGCTGACAGCAATCGCCATTTAGACTGGGAACGGGATTTGCGCAATAGGCAGAGGGATGAGGTGATGAGAGATGTATTGCAGACGGCAATGGGCCCTGGTGCCGGCATATCAAGGATAATGTTTTCAGCCTGCCTGAGCCATTCTCAGGCAACAGCATATCTGCAACAGATGATGGAAGATGGTTTGGTGGTAAACGACATAGAGCAGGGCAAAAAGTACTACCGTACGACGCCAAAAGGCGTAGAGTACCTTGCGGCGCTCAACAGAATGTGCGAGCTGCTGCAAATGGAAACCAGAGCATCAGAAATTTAGTGTATTTTTCGGTGCATGGACTTTGGTCGTCATTCCGCTTGTCGCAGTCGGTTCGCCCGTCGAAGCGCCATGCACCGAATGACATGATGTTGCATTTTTTGCAATTAAACCTTTACTCTAGTGCGTGCTTTGCTGCAATCAATCACACCATTTACTATTTTGTATTTTTTATCTTCGTTTCTTCAAGGTTCGCAATTTGCGGCAGTCTCTATATTAAAGCACTTGTCTGTGCCGGGACCTGCGTTGCCAATATCATTGTCTGATCCGCCATCGATCAAGTCATTGCCCGCACCACTATTGATTATATCATTGCTCTCTCCACCATATAGTTGATCGTTACCACCGTGGCTGTTGATTATGTCGTTGCCAGAGCCGCCGTTAATGCGATCATTATCACCGCGGCTGTTGATTGTATCATTGCCGTTTCCTCCACATATTTCATCATTACCTCCATTACCATTTATGATATCGTTCCCACCTAATCCATCGATGACATCATTGCCCGTAGTACCCTGTATGATATCATTTCTGTTATCATTGCCAACTATAGTTGGGTTATTGCAATCAGGTGGACCCTTTATCATTATTGACACTGTAGCAATATTGCTATCTGCTCCTCTACTATCTGTTGCTTTGAATGTAAAACTGTCTGGACCAAAGTAGCTAGCGGTTGGAACATAGGTTACAGTACCTGTGGATGGATTGAACATGTTCAGATTTCCTTGAGAGGGGTTTGTTACTATTGAGTAGGCTATTGGATCACCGTCCGGGTCAGTAGCAGATAATGTAATTGAGATAGGAGTATTCTGATTGGTATCTACAGACTGATCATTCGCTACAGGTGGATGATTGCTAGGGTTAATGATTATTCTGAAACCGGTCGCTGTCTCTTCAACTACTTCTACTGCTATATTATTTGCACTATCTCTAAATATTTCTCCGGATACCCACATAGCTCCAGCATCGTTAGGATTAGTATTCGGGCTGACATCTTCATCTACAACTTGTGCTAGCCTGTCGCCTCTAGTGGTATCAACTTTGTGAATTACAATTGCGTTACTAGGTACATTATCATCAAATCCTACAAGTTTTCGTGCCTCAATAGTGTAGAAATTTGTAGTTGAGCCACCTATGGGGATCTGTGCTACCATATAGCCAGAAGTTGCAGGTAGTGCCAAGCGCTCAATGTAGACTGACTGGTCTGGAGCTGTAGTAGCAACATACCGCTGAGCACCAGAGATCCAACCTAGCGCATCCTTGTGGAAGGCAATGGTATGGACCCCAACACAGCCAAAGTTAGGATGTGCAGGTGGACAAGTAGGCCAACTACTCATTACATCCCACCTTGAATCATAAGTTGCTCCGTAGGAGCCTGAGGAATGTGGAAGACCAAAACCATGACCCATTTCATGCCCCATTACATTTGCATTACTCCACCCCCAAGTGGCCATCCAAGTCATGCTGTATGATATTACGCTTCCATCCCTATTCAAGCCGAGACTGCCACCCCAAGAGCAGCAATCAAGGTCTTGGTTGAAAGCCAATATAATACCCATGTAGTCTGGAAAGAAAACATCTGGGTCGGCAGCCGCCGTACAATCATTAGCAAGAGATACTAGGTCCGCTGAGCCTCCAGCGGGAATGTATGTTGATCGTGGATTAGGCAGGTTGTACCATCCAAAAACCTGACTTCCACCAAGATTGATGATGTCATACGATAACTCTCTCCAGTAACCGTCCAAGAAATTCATTTCATTTTGGAAGTATGTCGTCGGCTGTGGTGTCACACTCGTTGCATCTCCAAAGCGGCATAATATGACTGCCCACTTCTGAGGGCCGGAAACATGAGCACCCAGCAAATGAGAACTTGTAGGCCTATGAACGCCTACTGGCGGGGAATCCGCCAGTTCTATCGCGATGACCTTGATCGTGTTTGTTACAGGATCTAGGATACCACTAACCACAACATCTTTGCGATTAAGCTTTAGCGGTCCGCCTTGTTCTTCAGTTAGATTTTCGTCCAAATCAAGTGAATAGGATTTTCCGCTGTTATCTACTAGGTAGTACTTAGGTTCAATTGTATGATCACCTGTATCATTTGGTGCCATAAGCGGCCATATTGTGTTTAGTACACCAGTCACCTTTACCTCGGTTAAATTTTGCGAGGATGTATTGTTGCTGGCAAGATCGTGTTCATTAGCCAGTTCTATCGCGATGACCTTGATCGTGTTTGTTACAGGATCTAGGATACCACTAACCACAACATCTTTGCGATTAAGCTTTAGCGGTCCGCCTTGTTCTTCAGTTAGATTTTCGTCCAAATCAAGTGAATAGGATTTTCCGCTGTTATCTGTTAGTATGTATTGAGGCTTGTCATCATATATTATGTTAAACACGCCTGCAATCTCTACATTCGCAGGCTGTTGAGAAGAGAGGACAACTAAATTTGGTTGCGCTGTTGCTAATATAACCAACGTTGCAGAAATGAACGATATTAGTCCCAACCTATTAGCGTGGGATTTCATCTCTTAGTACTTGTATGCCGCCCTAATCTGGATTAGGAAGGAAATACCTGAACTTAGAATTTTTAATAATTCTATTAGCCGATCTGATATCAGAAAATTTGGCTGGCCTTTTCTATAATTCTTCATATGTCTTAGAGGTTTTCTGTAAAAAGTAATAACTCATAAAAACAAAGTCATGCAATCAAACAGCTATCCAAGCATGGATTGTTGACTTTTTAAACAAAGTGTATGCAGTACAATCCTTATGCTACTGCCTATATCTTGGACAGGTAGAGCTTTCCATCTTCAATTTTAAAGCCAGACTGGTTGTAGGTAAAAGCGTTGAAATCACCATCCTTTCTGTATGACAGACAGCTTTCCTCCACTTGCGGTCTTTCTTGCAGCTGCTGCGAGCTGCTTTGCTACCATCTGAAGCATCTTGGAATGGTAGTAGTATTTGCAAAGCCATGGATGCTGCTCTTTTAATTCAGTCAAGGCATAGTTCATGTCGTACTCTGACATGTTTTTGTCAAGCAAGTAGTTGTACACCCATCTGCAGCCATCCAGCGTCTGTTCTAGCACAAGCTTCTGCTCATATGTTGGATACAGGCGGAACTTGTAGTTCTGCATCGTTTTTATTCTTTTTGTATGCACTGCTACTACTATTTAACGTCTGGAGCACCTTGGTGGGAGGGGAGGAGATTCATTAACGGGAACTAGATTCATCCCACCTCTAAAGAGTGTGGGGTTTTCTTTGGTTCCCGTACTCTTCATTATGATAACAAAAGCCTACTGGCTACAGCTATGCAATTTTTCACTTCTTGATGAATCGATATAACTATATCCGTCATATGGGCTGCAAAAAGATAGCAAGCTTCCTTTGTTAGAACCGCGCAAAAATTTGTGAATTTTAACAATAACCCTTACTGTTTATTCATGTTTTAATGACCACTAAATTTAGCAAGTTGAATTAAGATTTATCAGCTTTACAATATAGTAACAGATTAACTCTGGATGAATCTTGATTGAGATGTTAAATAGAAGTTCGCATTGGAGCAAATCTTCAATATTTATGACTCATAAAACCTTTACTGTGATCCTGCCTATGTCGGCTTCGACCCTTGTGATCGAGCCCTGCTTTATCGCCGGTGCGTTCTCTGGTAGGTCAACTACCGGGATGTTGGCTATTGCACAGCCGGACGCGGTGGTGATGTCTGCCTTGGAGCACACGACGGCGCTTGGCGCAGTCCCGCACTCCCTCAATGAGTAGATTGCATACGCGCCCACGCTGCTTCCAACTGCATATGGGAATACGAGCACTGTTCCCTTGAGCGACTTGCCGTATAGATCATGCTTTGGGTCGGTTATCCTGCCGGTCTTGGTGTCGACCATTGCAAGAAAGTTGATCGGCTGCGCCGTGACAAGAGCTTGGCCTTCGCCTGACCCGCCGACAATCTTTCTGCAGTTGCTGATTATTATCATTATTTGGCGTACTCCTTTACTATCGTCTTGATGTCTTTCAGAGCGACCTTGACCTTGTTAGAGTTGCTCAGATAATAGGCGCCCTTGACGCTGTTTGACACGACTGAGTCATATTTTTCCTTTGTAACATAGGGGGTAAGGCACGTGCACGAATCGCACATGAATTCCGCACCTGCCCTTTCGAGTTTGCCAGCCAGGCCCACCTTTGCCGCCTGGTTGTGTATTGCCCTTGAGCAGAATATCATGCAGCGCTTGCTGAACTTTTTGCCTTCGGTAAGTCTGGCCAAGAGATCAAGCTCGTTCATGCCAAGCTGGGGGCTCCCAAGCGTAATGATGTCGCCGTCTTCGGCAGTGTTCAGCTCTTCCATCACCGCCTTGGCCTCTTGTTTGCCAAATGAAACCCTCTCCTTAGCCTCTCCAAGTGTGAACATGCCGCAAGAGCCCGATGTCCCAATAGCCGCGGACAGCGCCTTTGCCTCAATTGTCGAAGGCTTGGGTATACCGCTAAAGGCAACCGAGCTGTCCTTGACGGTCTTGCCTGCAAAGTAGCCCAAGAGCCCATAGTCAAGCTCGCTTTCGAATTTGAAGTCTACCTTGATGCCCACCTTAGGCTTTCTTGCCTCTTCGAGCCTGAGGTCAGAGAGCGGCGCCTTGCCAGTGACAGAGCTGGCAAGAGCAGAAAGCGCGCTTTCTTTGTTTGTCATCAAGCCTAAAAGCGAGTTTGAATACACGGCCGCGTTGCTTTCTGCAAAGCTGACAGCTGTGCCCTTGTCGGGGATGTTAAAAACTTCGTACGGCGTGCACGTAAACGATGGAGTGACGCCCATCCTTTCGTACGACTTGACTATGCTTGCCTGTTTCTCCTGAAATTTTTCAGGGATGCCTTCTGGCTTGTTCCTGTCATAGCCCATCGGGTTTACAGTTGTCCTTACGACAACCTTGGCTGTGCGACTGAACTTGTCAAGGAACTGGACGCCGGCATCGCCTATTGTGTTATAGTTGACGCCAGAAACGTGGGCCCACTTGACAGGGACGAGCTTTTTTGCGCCTGTCGCCTCGCCTATGGCAACAAGAATCCTGTATGCAGACGCAAGCGCCTCGCTGTGCTTGCCGGCAAGCGCTTCTTCCTCGTCCTTTGAAAGTTCCAATCCCGATATAGAGTCTCTGCAGAGACTATAAGAACCATTATTTTTATAAACGGTGAGAAAGCCCGCAGTCTTTGTGAAACCAGTCGCCGCCTATATTAGCTGCCGCCTATAATTGTGTCATACAAAGAGTCGAGGACTCTTGCAAAGCTAGCTAACTATCAAGGCAAAAGTGACAGACGATAACGATAGCAGAATCAAATTAGGACTTCTCAATCGCGAGTACGATAACTTCCAAGCATATATTCAAGGCAGAAAAGGTGCCAAACTATATTCTGCTACAAAGCAACAGGCTGATAGGCTGGCAGAACGAATAATTCGAAATGGCGGCAAAATCAATAGTAAAAAGCAGTATCCATTGATTCTCCGACGAGATCTGATAGACATACAAAAAGATAGCAAATTTCCAAGCGTCTACTGGATGAAGGTGCCAGTCTATCTAAAGAGCCTACATCTAAAAATACATACCGATTATAGACATGAACTAACAGAATATGATTTGAGAGAAGCCAAGGTAAATCAACAAGCAGGTAAATGGTATATTTTTCTCGGCATAGAAAAAGAAACTAAATATCCAAGGCCAGCGACAAACGTGCTTGCAATAGATTTGGGAGTACGGCACATTGCAGTGACAACGAACACCGCAAACAAAAGACCCAACCTTTATGGACAAGACTTACGCAGGATAAGAGGGTTCTACTTTAACCTACGGCGCAAGCTGGGACAGAAAAAGGTGTTCTACAAGATAAAGAGACAACTCAAACATACAGAGTTCTTGCAGGTCAATCACGAGCTGCACAAAATTTCAGAGGCAATGGTCGAAGAAGCATAGAGGACCAACGTGGTAATAGTAGCTGGAAAGCTGAAAGGAATACGAAATAGAATAAGAAATAGTAGTAGGTGAGTACGCAGGGTGATCAATAACTTTCCATACTTTAGGCTTTTATACATACATCAAATACAAAGCAGAATGGTTAGGTGTCAAAGTGATGGAGGTAAGCGGGGCTTACTCCTCTCAAATATGCCACAACTGCCATAAAGCTGCAAGAAAGACTTAAGGGTTGTTTGTGTGCAAGAACTGCGGACTGGATACAAACGCCGAATATAATGGTAGCATGAATATATCATGCAACGAGCTCTTGGCATACTGTCTGGAGCAGGGGCACATTGACTATCCCAAATGAAGAACTTCTGGTGATTGCAGATTGGAGCAAAATGATCACAGAGGAATCTCACATGCCTTAGCTGTGGGAGTAGTCAAGCAATTATATGCTCTGTACGCATAATCCTTCAAGTTGACCAGGCTCTCAATGGGCGTCATAATAAAAAAGATGGAGCAGGCACTTAACAGGGAAAAGCCGCCCCGGCTCACTGCGCTGCGCGGGCTTCAGATGGAGGAGCAGGGCGACCCGTTCAAGATACTGATAGGCACGATATTGTCTGCCCGGACAAGGGACGAAAACACTACCCGGGTGGTGAACAAGCTTTTTGCAAGGTTCAAGACGCCCCAAGACTTGGCCTCTGCAGACATTGATGAAATAAAAAAGATAATCCACAGCATCGGCTTTTACAACATCAAGGCTGAGCGCATCAAGCAGGTCTCGCAGATGCTGATCAGCAAGTTTGGTGGACGGGTGCCCTCTGATATCGATAGCCTGCTGAAGCTGCCGGGCGTGGGCAGAAAGACGGCCAATTGCGTACTTGTTTATGCATTTGACAAGCCTGCGATACCAGTCGACGTGCATGTGCACCGGATATCAAACCGGCTGGGGTTGGTCAGCACGAAAACGCCCGAGCAAACAGAGCAGGATCTGAGCAAGCTTGTCGACAGGAAGCTATGGACAAAGGTTAACGATACGTTTGTCATGTACGGGCAGAACATCTGCCTGCCTGTCAGGCCGAACTGCAAGGCGTGCGACTTGAAAAAGATGTGCAGGTATTATTCTTCTTCTAGTTCTACTACTCTGGCTTCCTCTTCTTGAATATCAGAAGGCCTATGACCAAGCCCCCAACTCCTGCCATGACCGCAGCGGGCACAAGATATAGCGGTGACTGCTCAAAGCTCCCAAACAGAATCTGAAACGAGATGTCGCCTGCAAAGGCATTAGCTGTAACCTTTTCGTCATCGTTTCCATATACTGCGATCGACCCTGCGGCAAAGCCATTTAGGTTCAGACTGTCCACGACGGTCCTCCTGCCGTTTGTGACTGACAAGCCCCCATTCTCAGAGTGAGTCACAGATACGGGGTTGTCTGCCGTCCAACCATCATTTTGGTCATATATTCTGGCATAGCCTGCTTCCGGGGTGTTGACTGCCACCCAGTATCTTGTCGAGTTGCCACCAAACATTGCAATTTCAATGTATTTTTCGCTTGGAGCCGGCTCTTGTATCTTGATGATGGTTTTTGAGTCATTGCCAGGTACATATGAGAGGTTGTTTTGTATCGTTAATATCCAGCTTGGCTGCTTGGGCTCGTCAAAGGTGTAGACGAGAGGGTTGTCTTTATCCTGGTTTGAAGCAGTATAAGGAAGCACAAAACTCTCGCTCCTATCAGACTTGATCACTTGGTAGTCCTGATCCTGCGCAAAAGCGAAGGGGGGCAGGAACAATATCAAAGCTGTGATCAGCACAAGCAGCAGATGCATATGGGACAACTGAGTCGTTTTAGTAATATATACGACTCGGCGGCAGCGCCTACTCCACTGCCATCTTAGTCAATGATCATTTCTCTCTGATACTTCTTCCATAAACGACCTTGCCTTTTTAGATACCTTCTCTTTTATCTCTCAATTTTAGCGCCATGCTCCGCTATTCGTCGGTCACGCTGTCCACTATAGCTACTCCCACGCCCTTTAGCTATCATTTGTGCCTGACAATCTCTTTTGCAAGAGCTTACCTCTATTTTTCCTCATTCCAGGCTTGAGGCGATTTTATATTTGCAAGCGTGCCAAACACTGGCACAGCATTCCTTTTAAGCCAGTTCGCAGCAGCGCCCGCCGCATATCGACCATTTTTCTGACCCCAAATAGGTGGTGGAACGGTCGTTCCAAGCATTCCTGATATAATGCCTACCGAAAGTAATAGATGGTAGTAACAGGTTGTATACCACTGCCGGTCAATTGCTAAGTACAAGAATTCTGGTTGCGTCGTTACTACTATTGATGGTATTGGTCATACCAATATCGGCATTTGCAGAATCCTTTACCGTGATCACAAACAAGGACATCTATACGCCTGATGAAAAGGCGATAATAGTTGGTGCCATACCTGCAGATGCACCTGATGGCTACGCCGTTATCATAAAGATAACTGGTCCAGGGGGAGAATGCGCTACCCAGAACATACTGCCTGCGGAGAACAATTCGTTTCGCTCAAGACCCGTAAGGCTTGATGGATGCGGCTTTGGAGAAATCTCGGTATCCGCCTTTTATGCCGAGCTGAATGCAACTTCCACTTTCACAATCTCTGAAAGCAGTAGCCAAGCAGATGCTGGAAGCAGGATGGAGCTCCGCATACTAAAGAATACTGTGTTGCAGGCGCAGGAAACGGTCAATCAAAAAGTAAAGGATCTGGTAGAGGGCGGTTACGTCCTGCCTGAAGAGATTGCCGAAAAATACGGCGAAGGAGTCTCGCAGGCATCACTTGCCCTTGAGGCAATCGAGTTTGGAGACGCGGCAGAGGCGAAGAAGCACATCATATTTGCTCTGAGGGACTTTCGGGAAGTCCTGGATGCGCTCTCTGAGAACGTGGCAAGGTTCGAGCAGACTGCAACAGACAACAACCCAGACATTGTCGGAATGTACGACATACTGCAGAGATATTACTACAGGCTTCAACTGGTAGCCGAAAAGAACCACGTGGATAAAGAGGAGGAATTCAAAGCCGCCGCGCTGCTTCTATCAAACATCAAGCGGATGATAGGCGAAGGCAACTATGAAGCCGCCGGACGAAACCTGGAACGAGTAAACATGATCTTGGAGAAAATAAGATCTACTCTCTCTGAAGAAGGGGAGAGTAAAGAAAGACTCACCTCTGAAACAAACAGTACCAGTGAGGTAGACGAAGAGCTAGCTAGAAAACTTATCGAGATTGCGGCAAGATATGAGAATACTGTGCTTGAATTACTCAACAAGACCAGCTCTGACCCCGAGGCAAAGGCAAAAGTGCAAGAAGTGATTGCTCTCATTGCAAATGCAAGAACAAGCATAGAAGCAGGGGACCTTGAATCCGCAAGACAGAACTTATCAGCGGCATACCATGCCATCAACTATACAAAAAAATTGGTCGAGGATGACGAAGATGGCAATACTTCGGCCTCTAGCAAGGGCAAAGATTCAGACAATGATTCAAAAGAATCATCTAACGACGATGGTGAAGATTCTAAAAAAAGTGGTAAGAAGGGCTCTAACAGAGGCAACAGTGACAAAGAAGGCCAATAGGACCTTTTTCAGCTAATTTTTGGGCAACACAGCTCTATGGCAAAAGCATTGAAGGCACGAAAACTATCTGCATGGAACTGGAACGGCCGTTCCATGTGAAAATTCCGCCCTCCCCCTAATATATATTGGAAGACTTAGGCAATCCTATGTCTGAACGCAAGAATAACAGAGGCAAGATCGAGATCATGGCGGATATCCTGTCTCTTTCGACAGCGGGAATAAAAAAGACCCATATCATGTACAGGGCAAACCTTAGCTATGAGCAAATACTCTATTACCTTAACCAGCTATTGGGCAAGGGATTGATAGCCCAGGATGTTGTAGATGGAGCGCTTGTGTACAGGACGACGGAGAAAGGAAGGGAATTCCTCGTGTGCTACTCGCGCATGAGCGAACTCATCACTGAGAGCTGCCCAGACGAAAAAGTGCCACTGCTCACAGCCTAGGCAGCTGGCCGCAGAGCTATTTTTCTCGATCCATGGGAGAACTGGCAGAATCGTCTGATCGGGCTATTTTCATGGCAATAGGAAACAGGCACACCTGAGGGACTAAGGTATAGATTTGAGGAGCATGGACGCGACACACTGTCTGATCCATAGGCGCTCTACATGGTTGGTATTCTTCTCATAGATCGATAGCGTGTAACCTTTTTCTGGCTTCTCTCATACGCGCGTGTCTGTATAGCTCACTTACAGACTAAGCTACAATAAGCAAGCGACTACGATCTAGAAGAGACATAGTGAGAGAAGGGTTGAGAAGGACAGGTAAATTGACTTGTACATTAATCTGCTTTGCCATACTGTCACTCATGATATTCATTGTCCCACCCATCTCCTTACCTGCAATGGCGCTTGAGAACGACATCAGGCTTGACATGAATTTTGCAACCTCTATAGTCGAGGCCGGAGCAGCCACCTATCCGATAGGCTATGTCAGGCTGGTATCAAACGACACCAGTGAGCCGGTCATTGCGCCAAGCGATCTTGAAATCGGGCTGCTTTCTACAGATGCTTCAATAGCATTTGTGCCTTCAAGGGTCACGATCCCTGCAGGGAGCGACTATGCTCAGTTTAATGTCGAAGTCAGCGACTTGGCAGGCAAGACTGAAATATCTGCGCAATATGGCGACCAGAAGGTTACTAGAACCTTCAAAGTAGTAGACGCCTTGAACCTCATCGAAGATATTGATCTAGTTATCAACCTTGCATCTAACAAGATGCAGGTGGCCTCAGAAATGCCTTTCTCTGTATATCTTGAAGACAATGGGAACATTCTGCAGGCACCAGAAGATATTGTGGTCAAATTAGACTATGAAAGCTCGCTGGTGCAGCTGGACTCCGACAGCCTTGTGATTAAAAAGGGCAGTTACTATGCCACAGGCACAATAAAGACACTTGAGAAATCAGGCAACGCGTTTATCAGGGCTGAATCAAAAGTCGGCACCATTGGGCATCTGAACACTGTAACCAATGTGGAGATATCTCAGACGCAGCCTGCTTCGCTGAAAGTCTATGTATTTCCAGACCAAGTTAGCCTGCACCAAAACACTATCGATATATTTGTTGGGGTACTTGACGCTGCAGGGCAGCCTACGCTTGCCGCCGAAGACATCAAGCTGGAGCTCTTTTCAAGCGCTTACCAGCTGGCAGGCATTGAAAGTGCCCCTGCAGTAATAAAGAAAGGCGAATTCGGCTTTTACCTAAGACAGTACATGAGATTTTACGGAGACCAAGAAGTGACCATAGGGGCATCCGCATCAGGACTCGGGTCCAGCACGGCAACGTTTAAAGTGCTAGAAGATTCTCTTGGCCCGACGCACCCAAAGGCACTTGATAGGACGCTGAAGGTATTCACCGTTGACAATATGCCAAGTGATTCTGATTCGATAGCTGTTTACCAGCTCAATGCAATAGAGCGCGATGACGATGATGTTGACTGCAACCATAACGGGGACCTTACAGACGATGGTGATGATTGCGACAATGATGGCTCGTTTGATACGCACAGGGATTCTAACAAAGATGGCGTAATCAACGAAAAGGATTGGCATCCGGTAGATGACCTAGGAGATGGCGCGCTTTACCCTATAGACTCGATATCGATCTATAGCCCAACTCAGGGTAACCTCAATATCGTGTCTGGTGACAACTTGGCTGCAAGAGTGTTCGATCCAGGCTATATTTCCTCGGGCAGTTCCTACGGTACAGCCACGATATTGAGCGGGCGTCAGGCCAATAATGTCGATATTTCAGTTTCGCTCTCAAACTTTGCCGTTGGATCAAACACCTTAACAGTTGTAGGCGGCCTAAACCCAGTCCAGACAAAGATCTTTTCTCCCGGCGGATATGCGTCAGATAGTAGCTACAGGGTGCTGTTTGATCGCAACGGGTTCACCGATCTATTTTTCATTACACTTGACTCCTCTGGCAGACCTTCAAATTCTGACAAAGGGGTCAAGTACTTGGTCAAGCCAATCAACGAGCTTACTGAAATCAATCCGGGATCAAGTTTTGCCAGCATGCACATCAGTGAGAACTCTTTCAAGACCGGTAGCGCCATAGTAGAAAATACAATTAAGAAAATAAGTGCAGTGCCTGTTGGTGTGAATTCAGACTCTAGGCTGCAGACAACATCGGATATGCATCTGCTTTTCCACACAGGCACCGCCAGCCAAGTGCTACTCCCATTTGACAGCATAGTGGCCTTCAGCAAGGCGCACCCGATCGGCATTATTCAGCTTAGAGATGTGTCTGGAAATCCTGTCCTTGCGCCTGATGATGTTGCAGTCAGGCTGTTTGCGTCATCCCTCTCTAACGTGCTACCTGTATCTGTAGTAACCATACCAAAAGGCAAGTCATTTGCCAGCTTTGACGTCGCTACTTTTGGAAGGGCAGACAACTTTACAATCTACGCTACAGCTGACGGCCTCCAGTCATCGTCTGTCATGCTAGCGCCAGTTGTGGCAGAGTTGCCCGCCTCATTCATAGGCACCACCACTTTTACCGCATCCGTTCCTGCAGTCATCACAGTATCAACACCAATACCGAATGTAACTATCTCGTGGGGAACATCTAGTGGCCTCTCGCTGGGCGACAAAACAACATTCAAGCCTGCAGGCAATTCGTATGTCGCTACAGCGCAAGTGATTTCCGAAAACCCTGGCACATTTACAGTAGATGCAACTCTGCTAAAAGATGGCTTCAAGCCGACCAGGATAACAAAAGAGGTGATGGTCGGACAATACCATAGACAGATGAATGCCATTCTAGTAGATAACGGAGCCGCGATATTGGCGTACAACCAACCTGTGATGATGAAAGTATTGGTACAGGATGTAAACGGAGCTCCGGTTCCGGGCGCAACGGTAAAAGTGGAAGACAGCGGACCACACGGCCTGATGTTCGTATCAAGCGTAACTACTGACGCAAGCGGCACTGCATCCTTTATCTACACACCTACAAACATAGACAAATCCTCTAACCTAATTACGCTTATGGTTACGGCGTACAAGGATGGATACCAGACATCCCGGTACAGCAAGATAGTGGAGATTGATGGCTCGTCGACCGTCCTGCCGCCTGTTCCGATAATTGGGAACATGTTTGCCGGCCTTCCTTCGTGGACGAGCTACGCAGTACTTGGAGGAGTCGCAGCAGTAGGCAGCGGAATCTATATGCTTAAGAAGCAAAAGAATCCAGAAGACGAAGAGCCTCTTATTGAAGAAGCAGGCGCTGCAAAAGAAACAACTGAGAAAGCAGAAGCAGCTGAAGCGATTAAAGAAACAGTTGTTGAAGAAGCAATAGAAGAAGACAAGGAAGATGACGAGACGGAAGAGGAAGAAACCTAAGTCTTATTGCTGCTGCGCCGCCGGGGCAGCGCCTTCTTTTTGGCCACTGCTAGCTGCCTTTTCAGCGGCATACTTGCGGATATAGTCAAGTATCGCTTCCTCAAGTGCATTCTTAAAGTCACCCTTTCTCAGGCCATATTTTTCGTATATGACGTGTCGGAACTCCTTGACCAAGTTATCGTCGACCTTGGCGTTTATTATTGCCATGCAGCGATCAAACCTGTATCGAAAAAGGATGCATATAAAGATGTACCCTTAAGCTGCTAAGTAGCTAACTGTGTAAGATTGAATCAGGTGGCTAAAAGAGCAGCCTCATGATAATGGCAGCAATGTCTCCGACGAAAAGCATTGAAACAAAGCCTGCCAGCATGAAGGCGAGAAACGGCGTTCCTCTTGTCACCCACACGTCTCGCCTCGTCTCGTACTCTGTAGTCTCGGCGTTCTTGAGAGCAAAGCTGAACTGGCGCCTGCCGTCCACCAGCTGCTCGATGGGAAAGGCATAGCCTGGCTTGCTGCCCGTCTTGTAGCCTACCGTGACTGCTAGAATTTTCTTGCCCGTCGACTCGTGCTCCAGCCCCTCAAACAGCTTGCCCGGATTTTTTGATGCATACGCCGCATTGCTTGCTAGGTTGAAGCCTATAAGGGACAAAGAAAGTATGACTGCGTTTGATAATACAATGAGAGGAGCTATAGGATGCACCAGAAATGCGCTGCCTGCCGGCAGCAGGACTCTTTCTGCGATCCCTCCACTAAAAGTGGGCAGGATGGCTGCCAAGGTAGTCAGGGCCAGTGCATCCGCGCCACCAAATAGGCCGGATTTGTAAATGCCAAAGGAGACTACAGCCGCAATTAAAATAGGGACTGATGTATTGAGAAGATCAAACGCTCCTCCATAGGCAAACTCGAGCGCATAAACCGCCAGCGCTGTGATACCAAAGAAGACCCAAAGCATATCACTGACTTCGCGTCTGCGTATATCAAAGAAAGAGGCGCTACCAAGCATTCCTGCCGCAAGCAAGATGCGTACCAGCTCAAAATCAATACCGGTAATCATAGTCAGCTGACAATGGGGAGCTTGCCTGCTTGTCGTTATAAAGCTGTGTGTGTCTGTTGAAATAATTTCATGCATGTCTGCATTTCTTTTTGATATGGTGAGAAACACTAACTCTACTTCTGAGTGGTTGAGGGAAACCTTCAATCGATTCGGCAAGATGGCCACCTGTTATAGAAAGAAGCCCTAAACTCTAGGAAAAGCTTCTCCTGCCCACCATCACTTTGGCTAGGATGCCTGCAATGACATGTATTATAATCATCTATTACTCCCATTCTAGAGTAACTATTACGTGCATCTTGGAATTGCTGATCACTTATCACTGCTCCGCCATTGGATGGCTCAAGGAGCGACGTGTGAAGGTGCCCTACAGGTATGCTGGCTCCTGTCCCAAGTCTCGGCAAGTTGGTCCGGTAAAAAGATTTCATTTGAAAGATAGCCTCCGCCTGATCCCCGACTGAAAGGGAGCCTTGGCTTGGCCCGCCGCTCCCGACTCTTACAGACTGGGTGGAGCCGGCCGGGATCTCTTGTATTTCCTTTTCTTCCGGAAGCGGCGTGGTTCTGCCCAGACTCTGCCGGATTGCACTTGTTGGAAGGGTGGTTCTGATAAACTCTGGACCAGAGCCAAGCCCCGCAGGCTCTCCTGCAGGGAGAGCTACTCCAAGGTTGTCGGGAAAGCCTGATGAACGTCTGCGGCCGGCATATTCCTCCATCCCAAACGACGAGCTCGCTCCCATGCTTATTCGTCATGGATCCTTGTCACTACCGTTGTCGCTGTCGCCAAATCTTCGCCGCCATTGATATCTCTCGTCGGCGCTACCACGGCGGCAGCTTCTACACAGTAGTTCCTTATCCACTCGCCATAACGACTGAATAGCTCTTGCCACTTGTCCGTCGCTCTATCCATGAACTCGTCCCTCTTTGTCCCAGGCAGCGAGTAGAACTCAGTGAGGCCCCTAAAGCCTCAGTATTCAAACGTCTTGTAAAACTTTGAGCTATTCCACACACATGTGCGCTGCAAAGCCAAATCCAAGGCTTCTTCCATCTGGCCAGAATAGTGTCGGGCGCGCTAGTATCTTAAATTCCGCATCTCGATAGTCCTTCAACCTTGTATACGTATCCACGACTCGTTCTGCGATATCCAGTATCTGAATAGTGATATCGATATTGGCTTCTGTTCTACTTCCTAGAGGAAGCAATGATGACGAGACAGACACATCAGATTGCTTCTCCTGCAATAATGTTGCCCTCAGATCACGTATTAATGCCACAAGATGCAGGATTTCATTGCGAACGCTCTTGCTATCATTCATACGCCTGATATATATGTATGCCTATAAGAATAGTCTTGTCAATTATATTCCGATAGGAATAAATTTCAATGACTACATTATCCAAATATAATGCCTGTGCAGCTGCCCACCCTTGCATCTATAAGAAAGCGACGCCTTGCTCTAGGCATGACCCAGCAGCAGTTTGCCCAGGTCTGCAGATTGAGCCAGTCCATGATAGCCAAGATAGAGAACAGCAGGACCGATCCATCGTATAGCACTGCCATCAAGATTTTCGAGACTCTAGAAAGGCTAGAGGCACAGGAGATCAATCGCATCCCAAGGCTTATTACCGCCAAAGATATTATGACAAAAAAGTTGATTTCCGCCGCACCAACAGATCTTCTTTTCAAGGCAGCCCTCGTTATGCTGGAAAATAACATCTCTCAGATGCCAGTATTATCAAGAGAGGCGGCTACAGATATCGTGGTTGGAGGACTTACAGAAAGGCTACTTCTAACTGCTTGGAACGGCGATAGTAATTTTAAAGGAAAAAAAGTTTCAGACATCATGTCAGAACCATTCCCAATTATTGGTCAAGATACAACAATTTCTACGATTAGAAACATCCTAACCGACGAACCAGCAGTGCTAGTTTCTGACAGTGCATCAAAGAGAATTGTCGGAATAATTACAAAACAGGATCTAATCAAGGTGACTGCAAGGGTGCGTGGCTTCGCAGCCTAAAAATGAACATACACTGCTTTTGATTCTTCCACTTCTTTCAGAAATTAAGACACTAAATCTTTGAGCTGTCAGAGCTAGAAATGACAAAGTTTTTCTACTTGACGTAATTCTTGTTAATTGTTATTTGCTTTGGCCCATCAAAGTAATAGCAAGTGAGCAAATGACAAAGCGCTAACCCCCCCTCTAAACTTTCATCTTATCATTCCATTGATGATTTGCCAGTGAAGGAAGAATCTCCTGATACTACAGTTCACTTGCAAGACTCTAATAGCAATCCCACGCAAGGATATATTCGCACAAATATAGATAACTTTGATTTCGCAAAATTGGGATTTATCCAAAGTTGAAAGTGGGCCATCCTAAGGATTATCTATGAAAAAGAGGCAGAGAGCGTCGCTGAAAATGTGATGTCCATGACACGCGGCATGCCAAGAGTCATTTCTCTGCAATCTGGCAAGTCCAACGAGAACGTAATTCGGGATCACAAAATTGGAATGATACGAAGAAATTCACTTTCTATCAATCCCTCCAGCAACATCTGAACCATTGCCATCAGAAATCAATAATATATGCTGCAGTCCGGCGGCTATTCCCGGCTTGACGACTCTACACGCGGACTCATGGAATCAAGATTTGGCTGTGATTTTGGCAGTGTCAGAATATACGCGGAGATGCTGCAGCTAGGTCAACCCGATCAATAAATGCTCTAGCGTACACAGTAGGCAGCAGTATCATATTTGGAGCAGGACAGTACAAACCCTATACTTTTGACGGGATGCAGCTACTTGCACACGAATTGACGCACATGGTGCAAAACTCACTTCGACATTTGACCCGCCAGAACCCTAGACCCGCCATAATCTTCTCAACATCATTCAAGAACCCATCGATAGGTAAAATAGAAATCCATTCAGGCAAAAAAGGAAAGTTGCGAAGTTTCTCTCCTGGCTGATTTCTCACCCGTACACCCTCGGTCCTTCTTCTGCCATTGACATAGCAAGCAATGCCATTCTAGAAAAATGATTACACAAGCCGCTCTATGAATTAAATATGCATTATTACAGAACATTGTTAGTAGCCATGAAACCAAATAATTTTGCCATGAAAGCGTGGCATCTTGAACATGTTGAAAAAACCATTGTGCGTTTTATCAAAGGATTGTCCCCCGATGCATCCTCGTTTGAGAAAAGGAATTATAAAAAATACGGGACTATCTCGTATTGCATAAAGCAAATAGAATACGACATGAAGCATGGCGTTGACAAGACCGAAGTAATGGAGATCTTGCGCAAGATCCGACTGGCCGCAAATTATGCAGACTTGAGGCAGAACGCTGAAGCAGTTGAGCGGTTGGAAAGATTAGAAGACCAGTTGTCTGGCGCTCAGAAGGTAGAAGAAAGTCTTTCTTGGTACAACAACGCATACAGGGAAAAGAGCGGAAGAAGCTGGTAGAACGAATTTCTTACTCTGCCAGCTAACAGATTAGCTTCAATTTTTTATATAATTTGCCAAAGCTGTATAGGAATGTATACTTATATTAACAACGTGAAACTAGCTAGGTTATGGTCAAAATTAATCCTTCTGTGACTTTAGAACTTAGTGACGGCCAAAAAATAACGATTAACATAGATGAAGCAAAACAGCTCATCAAAGGTCTCGGCAAATTTGTTCAAGAAGACAATGGCCGCGCTAAGAATGTGACCCTCCAGACAAGCACAAAAAGAAGGAAAAAAGGACGAAAGAGTGCCCGCAAGAGTCACAAAAGGTCATTCTCTGGCATGAGCGATGCCAAGCAAAAATCAATACTTGACCATGTCAACAAACGATTATCTTCAAATCCACAGACACTGTCGCACCTGCTCAAAGGCATCTCTTATGTTCCCAATCATCTTCCCATGATCAGGAAGATGGTGGAAAATCAAAAGCACGTTTCAAAGAGACTGATAGGCAAGAGGATGTTTTACTTTCTTGCTGCTGCAGAAAATAAAAGAGTGGGAAGACCTTCAAAGGTCACTGCTGTCGCTGCCTGATAAGACAAAAAACTAGACACTTCTGGAAATAGTAACAAAAAACAGATGATTTGATACGCCATACGATGAAGTGATAGAGTACAAGAACAAGGTCATTGATCACAAAAGAGAAGCTAGACTATTAGGCAAACCTTATCTGCTAGTCTAGCCACGGTGAAATGTTGTCTTTCCATGCTCTCGGAGTGCATGCACCGAAGGCAAGACAGGCAGACTCTGGTCATCATCCTCAATCAAGTGGGAAAGAATTTTTCCTCTCAAAATAATCACATTTCTTCGTCTCATTTTGACTTCGCTGGCATTAACATAATTCAGCCAAAACTCAAAGTTAGCCGGCCCAATGACAAGTATGAATTGGAGGCTGATGCCATAGCTAATTAGATATTAATAAAGAAGAACCGTCATGCATATTGTGTTACAGCTAAGTCTACTCAAAAAGAACAGGACATAGATGACATTTCTGCCATGATTCGGAGCAGCGAGTACAAGATCCGGGCCACGAGATACAACAGCTTGCAGGTATTATGCAAAAGACGACGATTGCCGAGCGAGTCAAGATGGTCTCCGGTTTTTGCTCAAGGAATAAAATCGAGTACCTGACGTATCACGCACCGATTTTTGTAAACGGCGAGAACATCTGTGACGAAAAGTGGGGCGGAATAATTCTGGATTCAATCATGCAGAACATCGAAGAAGCTAAAGAAGTAATAGACGATCCGGGATTACAAACGATGCAGTAGTAGTATTTCACCTCGCTTACTTTGTTTCAAGAGATGACTTGGCAACAATGACTGCCAAGAAAAAGCTCGAGCTTCAGTCAGGGATGTTCGCCCGGTTCATTAAAAAAGAGGGAATTGAAAATTGAAAAGAGATAGTGTTGGCGCTAGAGAATCTCTATTCCAAGTACTTTCAATATCATTCTGTAGCAGGTCCCTACCACCCTAACGACATTGCAACTTTGGATAAACATGGAATCAAGACGGTTCTCGATCTGTCGCATTATCACCTGTATGCAAATTACATCTGACACGGCAAGGGTAACATACTGGGAGACTTGGATAGGGCGATTCATGGTCCGAAACCTCCAAGCTGGTCAGAGTGCATAGGCATTCTATCAAGCAGTTTAGTGCAGCTTCACATCCGTGACGCAAGAGGGTTTGACCCTGCCGGCGAGGGCTTGATGCTTGGGAAGGGAGAAATTCCAATCAAAGATGTACTCAAAAATGTCCATTCTCTAAAAAGAACAATCCGTGGAACCATCGAACTAGACAACAGACATTTTGATCACAGTAGGTGCCAGCTCGAAGCTGTCCGATGGCTTGTCAAAAACGTAAAAGATGTATTGTATTAGCAAAAGCCGTGATGTCATCATCTCTTTTCATGTATTGGTTGGCATATTATCAAATATTTGTTGTCAGAAACTGCTGATATCGAAAAGCTGATCTCACCTGCAGGCTATATGCAACAAAATCATGCTGCGAACTGACCAAGCTTTGTCTGACTAGCAATTTCCTTCAGCTTGACAAAAGCTTGTTCTTTCCTATCTTTCTGTTCTCTTGATAGCTTTTCACCAATCATCTCTCTGAATTCAGAGCATTTGCAACTGCTTCTCCGCCATAATGATTGTTGAAATAAATTCTCAATCGCTTGACTTCTGGGTCTTGCTTTATTTTTTGACTTTATCCGCCCAGGGCTCAAGCTCTTCCTTGCTGTAGGGGTAGTTGTACCGGTAACCCTTGTTTCTGCCGTGCAGTCTAATGGAAACATGATCGGCGGTCAGAACGACATTTGATAGGTACTGCAACTTTGGATCAGGCGAATCTGTAATCACTGAAGCGATATTGTACTGCCTGAGCAGTTCTAGCGCGCCTTCTGCCTGTCATGATGGGTAGCGGAACTCTAGAGCGTACTCATAACCTATAGGCAAACGTTCTAGAAAGCCTTCGACTTGCCAAAACTCATCGACTGAGAATGAGGGTGGTAATTGAATCAGGATAGCGCCAAGCTTGTTTGCATCTTTTAGCGGTGATATCTTGTCTAGGAATTCGTTAAAGGATACTGTGGCGTGCTTTCTTGCATCTAGCCTTTTCATGTACGTAACAGTTTCAGGTACTTTTATAGAGAACTCAAAGCTATCTGGCGTTGCCTTGACCATGCCGTAGAACGTGCCTTTTGTCATCTTGCTGTAAAACTTCTCATAGAATGTGGCATCAAGCTCTGCTGTTGAAAAGTATTCAGAATAGTATCTAAGGCGCTTTGTCTGTGAATCGGGGGTAGAATGTGCCGACCCATCCGCCCTTTTCTGCTGGATCCGAGTAATTCCAGCCTGAACAGCCTGTGAGAATCTTGTCCATCTATAACTAATTGCACCATATCATAGGTAAATCAGCTGCCTAATTATTTTCTATTTTGCCGAGATTGTGATATGAATCAGGCTCTTAATAGAAGTAGTAGCACAGTTCTGACGGTTCTGGTAACTTTGGGAAAGATGGTGTTTCTCTGTCTCCTCGTAAAATCAAGCCGACCTCCAGCTAAGTTACCAAAACTGCCGTACATAATCTTAATAACAATTTCAATAATATTTTTACTATCATGACAGTGCGTGAATTAAAAATAAGACATGTACAAAAACTGCAATCTGAAACGGTTCTCGTTATGCAGGGCGGAGGCTCGCTAGGTGAGTATGAGTGTGGAGTGTAGTATAAAGCGTTATCCAAACATGATTTAAAGTTCGACATTGTCGCTGGTACCTCATAGGCGCCATCAACGCAGCCATAGCGGCCGTTTCAAAGAATGACCGCCCAGACAAAGACCTTGAGGATTTCTGGTTGGAAGTTGCAGAAACAGTGACCGCCTCTATTATCCCGGACAGCCTTAGGGCAATGATATCTTCGGCTTATGGAGCATTATATGGTAACCCCAAGGTTTTCTCTCCTGCATATAAGTAAACCCGTTGAAGAGTTATATGCCTAGAACAGATCAAGCTCCAAGTGTCCAACGTGTTCAAATTCCTCTAGCATAAAACAATTTTCGCACCACGCGGAAGTAGGTTCGTTGCATTCGAGGCAAACACTCCTTACCGTAATTTTGCTGCCGCATGAGCGGCACTGTTTTCTGTCAAATAATTTGGTCGTGGGAGCATGCTTACTATTCTTCATGTTCAATAATAATAACACCACCACATTTTCAACAAGCCCCTTGCTAGTAGGAGTGTACATCTCTCTTGTGCAGTCTAACCTCTTTCCATGTTGAAAATATTTTTTGACACTTGTCACACATCCATTTTCTCCTTCCAGGATCGTCTTCGTTAGGCGATACAAAATTCAAAATGTACTTTATTTTGTGACTATTGTACATAATTCCCAAAATAGGGAACCAGTATATAACACTTTTCTAGATATGGCATATAGAGATAGACTCCATTTCATGCATTCTGGGAATGTTGTGGGAGGCGAGTGTTTCAAAAGGCAAGTTTGGCGTGGTGCCGGTGATGGAAACTCACAATTTTAACAACATAGGTTCCGATACGGCAAGGGTAATAGGCTTCTTTTCTAACCCAAATGTCGTCAGGACATTTGAAAAGGTCTTCATGTCTGCCAATTTCAGAGTTCAGCATTACTAAATTGCCGCCTCCACGAAATCTCCAATAGAGGTGGTTAGCCGCTACATATCATCTCTGGATCTGCATGAACGACTCGAACAGACACTAGTAAAAATTCGGGTCAAAAATAATGGCTTACCAATAATAATGTGAACTACTATCGGACAAGTCCGATAGCCTCTTCTTCCTGCTTCAGCGACCGCTGTTGTAGTACGATCTCCACAGGCGTGTAACTTCCCGGCGTTCCACCGGTAGTAGTAGTAGTAGTAGTAGTAGCACTAACGACTCCAGTCCTCGCTTGAGGATATTGATGGCAGAATTATAGTCCCTGTCAAGCACAGCACCACACTCTGTACAAACATGTGTACGTACAGCCAATGACTTTGGTACTGGGTGTCCACATCTTGAGCAGTCAACCGAGGAATATGCTGGCTCTACCTCCACTACCCTGTTAGCCTTGTACTGCAGCATTTGCTTAAAAGTAGACCAGCTTGCGTCCAGTATCTTTCTTGCAAGACGGTGGTTCTTTGTGAGGTTTGCCACTCGTAGCCTCTCCAGGAATATCAGGTCGTAGCGGCTGCTGTAATAGTTGGATAGCTTGTGTAGAAAGTCACGGCGCTTGTTATGGATGCGTTCGTACAATCTGGCAAGCATGCGCTTTGCTTTCTCGATACCCTGCGGTGAGCTCTCCTCAATGGCTTTAGCATCTTTGTTAGAAACTGCGGATTTTCCACTACATGGTTGTCAGAGTCATGGCAGAACTTTGTTATACCTACATCAATGCCAACTGCTGGCTTTACGTACCTGATTATCGTTGAATACAGCCTGCGCAGTACATCGCAGGCTACAACTGCGTACCATTTATTACCAGCCTTGCTACGGCATATTGTGACCTGCTTGACGTTGACAGGTTGACGATGTAGTACAATCCTTATGCTGCCTCCTGCTATCTTTGAGAGTACCAGCCTGTCATTTTCTATCTTAAAGCCAGACTGGTTGTATGTAAATGAGTTGAAATCTTCATCCTTTCTGTATGAAAGCTTGCGGCCCTTTGCCACTACCTTTATAGCTGCTGCTGCAACCTGTTTTGCTACCATCTGCAACATTTTAGAGTGGTAGTAGTATTTGCGAAGCCATGGGTGTTGCTCTTTTAATTCAGTCAAGGCATAGTTCATGTCGTACTCTGACATTGGCGATGGTAGTGAGAGAAAGTAGTTGTATATCCACCTGCAGCCATCCAGAGTTTGCTCTAGTGCAAGCTCCTGTTCTTTCGTTGTTGGATATATAGTCGGAATTTGTAGTCATGAGCGTCATGATGATTGATTGATTATGATAGTACAGCAGCATATTTTTCACTGGTGCTACTTAAAAAATATGGTGGCGATTCATCCACTGGACAAGTCCAGTGGTCTTCTCGCCATGTCCTTATAAAGGATGTTTTTTGCACTAGCAAAATGGCTACATCGGGTCGCTTTTCTGAAGGAAGAATTCTGCTATGGGCCTTGACCTTGGGCTCGAAATTTTCCTGTTGCAAAAGGTCAAGATTTCTAGTAATAGTATCTAGCGTCTTCTAGCAATTCTATGTCTGGTATTAATTCCAATACAGACGTGTACCGTTTTTCAGGATCGAGATCAACCATTCTCAAAATAATGGCATCAAGATCCTTGGAGATAGTAGGATGAAATCTCGAAGGAGGTTCAATAACCGGCCTCTTCATGTCATTGTTATATGATGGAGGCCTTTTCCCTGTCATCATTTCGTAAAATATGACTCCAAGCGAGAAAATATCTGCGCGCCCGTCAATATTATCAAGGGAGAACCATTGTTCGGGGGCGCAATAGCCTGGCGTTCCCCCTACTTCTCCTGTTGCGGCAGTTAACGCTAATGATTTTCTATCGATATCTCTTCCAAGGCCCCAGTCTGTTATCTTGATTTGAGCTCTGTGATCATCTGTATATAGGATATTATCTGGCTTCAAATCGCGGTGGTAAATGCCCGCATGATGTGCCTGCCCAAAGGCGTGCAGGATAGGTAAAATTACTGTCTTGATCGTCCAGTTCCTCTGAAAGACATAGTTTTCCCTGAATTTTTCGTCCATATGCTGCCTGAGGGAGCCACCCCGGAGGTATTCCATGGTATACCACGGGCTAAAATCGGGTGGGTCGCCGCCTAGGTTCCACTCTACTATCTTAACAATGTTTGGATGGTCAAGCTGGGCAAGGATCTTGATCTCCCTGTCAAATCGTTGCTTGTTGACTGCATTTAGATCCTTGAGCAGTTTCATCGCATAGATATTGCCATCATTACCTTCTACTTTGTACACATTTCCAAATCCACCTGATCCTGCCTTCTCGATTATTTTGTATTTCAAGACCTTTGCTGAGCAATATGTAGCATCTCAGAAATATTATATTATACTGTGCTGCACAAGCACATTCTATTATTATCCCCTTATTGATTCGAGCTCCGATAGAGCCTCTGCCATATGGCTACTCTTTGGTAGGGCTCTAGCCAATGGAGCTGCGTCACATTTTCTAAACTGCTTACGGCATTGACAGCTCTCACCTGTATAGAGCTATCCTCATTGTTTAGCATGGCAATCACTTCAGCTAGCGTACTTTTCATTTTCCTTTTCCCTTATGTGCTTCGCATGACTGAATCCAGGCTAGCAATCGCTCGGGATAGCTTTTCCTTGTTTTCAATTTTCTTCAATTCTTTTTAAATTTGAGTATACCTCGTCCTAAACCGCCAAAAAGCCAGCGTTCGCTTTGCGATGCTAAAACCTTTGATAGTTTTAAAGAGTTTATGTGGTTCGCAATTGCGATACCAACCAATGTCTTTTGATACAACCGAAATATTCTAAAATTATGACACTACTGCAGCACAGAATATGTCCAGCGCATCCAACATTTGCAAGTGCAACCATGACCTGAGAACTCGTGTTTTCAATCCAAATACAGACAAGCTGCCGTGTGGAATCTGCAAATGCAAGGACTATTCGCATTGATGGTATAGCAAAATCCTGTCATCATTTGCCGACAGGCTGCAGATACTTAATTTGTTGATCAGGATTATGATTAATCAGTAAAAGATATGATTATCACGCTATTGACATGAGTCGTTTAATGTACTGCTAAGCAGGGTTAATCATTCTTGCATGGAATTACTATGACATGGAACCGATAGAATCCGCAATGTGGGTGGCACTAGGGTTCTTTCCGACGCTGGCTGCTCTTGTGGCAATCTCAAAGGCACGGATATTCCGCATACGCAAGTATGGCAGGATAGCCAAGATCGAGGTCAGGCGCCCAAGGCTAAGGGAGATATCCTAGCACGTACGCAAGCGTAGCTGATGCTCTGAGCAGGCCTCCTCGACGGAGAGGAAAAGGCGTGCAGGATAACAGCCATGCTTGGGGAATAGTGCGAGTCGCGAACAGCATGAAGCACTTTTCGGTGCAGGTAACGTGCAACGATGGCTCGCAGTATTGGATACCTGCATACAGGGATGAGGCCGAAGGTCTTTACAAGGCTGCGATGGAAAGCGTCCTATACAAAAAGGCGATATCGATACTGGCCTCAAGATAAGGCAATGCAGAATTTATCCTCTGCGCTTTAGCGTAAACCGTAGGCAAAGCCTGCTGCCCTCTGGGACTCGCTCTACGCTTAGGAAGCTTGGCGCAAAGACGCCGAGACCAAGTTGACTTGGAGGCGAGCACCATTTTCCTACCATGAAATCATCAGTGACCATTCTCACTTCATCGTGCCAGTTGGTAAAGTTCTACACCAAGATATAAGTACAGAGGCAGGTACAACATCAAACAATATCTGAATGTCTTCTGCTACCTATCGCAGGGATCTCGTATGGTTTTCCCATGCTGTAAACGAATACGAAATACTGCAGGTGGCAAATGCCAAGAAAAAATTTGCGTTCACTGACCGTGTGATAAAACTTGATTGGGACAATTGCACAGTAGATGTTGCAAAAAAGCTTGATGATGGCAAGATACGCTTTGTAATCAGAAGCAAGACCAACCGCAACAGTGACTACATGGGCTCCATACCGGTGCAGCTGCGCTTCATGCTTGGAGTGGACGTGGACCCAAGTGAAATCTCTGAACCGCGGCTTGAAAAGGACTATACACTTTCAGCATCAAAAAGGAAAAATCTGCCACAATCAGTCAAAGAGATCGTCCACGATAGATGGGTCTTTGATCTTGGAAGCCGGTCGCAAGTCTGGGAGTGGACAAGGGCCGGTTCTGCTGATATCCGGTCAAGCGTGGTGTATGGAGTTTATGAAAAGATACGGAAATATTTGGAGGAGGCTCCAACGCCTGCAAGCAATAATAACATCTTTCGAGTCGAGGTCGAAAAGCTCGATGATGTTGTACCTGTTATCTACCAACCGGCAGTTGATTCGCTTGATAACTTTTTGCGCGAAATGCACTGTGCGAAATCAACAAACCCTGACGGCTCGCGGATATCGAGGTCTCACTGCTGTTCAATAACGAGCAGCTGCGCAAATTCAGGTTTGCTGACGGGATCTATCGGTGGCTTAGGAAGATCCTTTATGGGCGCCTGATAGATATAGAGACTTTCAAAATCCACTTTGTCAAAGATAGCATGAATAGCAACTATTTTGTCTTTGAAGGAATATACAGCGGAAATCATAACTTGGAATACGATACCACTCATCTTGACAAGCCGCCGGCTCCTCACAGGGAGATAGAATACTATTTTGCAGATCAGTATCATCCTATTGTGTTTATCAACACATCCAACCATGCGATGGGGCCACATGACAACAACCATGACCTGTGGAAATGGGAATATGTATCTTGGATAAAAGAAGCTCCTATAGTCGGGGAACCAAGACACGAAAAGAGATCGAGCGGAACTTCAAATCAATATTTTTCTAGACAAAAACCGGAAATGATAATCAAAGCAGAAATCAAGGATGTCGAACACGAAAAAGTCCATTGTATATGGAATTCACCATTCAGGTTCTGATAACATTAACGATTTTTTCAAGCAGGTCATCAGTGTTATACGGTCGCATTACCGCAACTACAAGAATTGTTTTTTCGGATGGCGTTTCCAAAGGAAATAGGTAGACATCCAAACCATTGCCATATCTTACTTTGACATGCTCCATGCCACCAAGGATATCTTCTGCGGTCTGGGCAACACCTACCATAATTTGAACTTGGGTGAACATGTCTGCAAATCTCTTTTCATTGAGAGCTTCCAAGCCTGGCTTTACTTTGGAAGCCACTAGTTTTCCCTTCTTGACTACAATTACACACACCAGATTTTGTCCGAGGAAATCAACCTTTTGGCAAAGGTCTGAATAGTCCATTTTCGAGTATCTTGCAAGCCTCCTATTATTAGTATTACAAAGCACAATAGAGATACTTTTAATATAAGGTGCCCCCTTTTTGGCAAGTATTCCAGATTTGTCAAAAAAAGAATTTAGCTGCGAAGAACCCGTTTCTGCGGAACGTTTGAAAATTGCATTTGATAAGTCACTGAGTATTCTGGGACAAAGTTCAAAGGAAGCGTTACTGCATGATTTGCAGAATAAGGGGATCGACTTGGATGGAACGAATCCATACTCTTTTAAGCAGATTGAGCAGGCATTAGAAAACATATTGGGAGAAGATGCTACTGAGCTACTGATTCAGAGATGGTGGAAGGCACTAGAAGAATAATTACAATAACAATGATCATGACCGGATTTAGAGCGTTCGCGGTCTCTTATCTATATTTGAATATTCCAAGTGGTAGTGGTTTTGCAGCGCTGGATTCTGGCTTCATATATTCCTAGGCTGGTGATGATCGTATGGCCACAAATAGAGATAACCAAATTGCAGTGCCGGCAGCACTATATGATCACCGACAATTTTAGATCATTCAAGATTCTCTTGATTCTCTCTATAAGCAATGGAGTAGCATCATCACCAAACAAGTTTTCAAGTCATTCTTCAATTTCTTGAAGTCTGTAGTGATGCTTGTAATCAAATACAATACCTTGCCGTTCTATTTCTTCAATTAAATAATCTCTAAACACAATACCAAAAACATCGAATTTATCAAATGCTTTCCTCTGGATATCACCCGGGATCTGACTGTGTTTCTCCACTGCTGTAGATACTTCCTTTTGGTTGGTCAGTTTCAGCAGTACCTTAGAGTATCTAAAAACCTGCCTCTTTCTTCGTGTATTTTTCTCTCAAGTATAATAGTCCTTTTACCAAGTCTCTTGCCTGTTTTGGAGTGATATTTGATTCAGACAACCATTCCTCACTAATGCCTAGTTCTAACAATTTAGCTATGTCCCAATGCATTTGTTGCAGTTCAATGCCGCGACTGCTAGAATTATTGCCAGATGAAGAGTCTATTCTGATTGTATGTCTCTCCAATACGTTTACCCGTATTCTATTCACAATAGGGATATAAAAATATAGAAGATATCTCTATATTATACTCATGTGGCATTGTCTCCAAATTTGGGAATCAGGGTGGGGGAACAAACACAGACCACTCTTGATACAGAAGCCACTCCTCTCTCTCTCTCACTTTTCTGACTATTATGGCTTGTTGATTGCCAGAGTACTGCCTTTAGAGTGCTTGTTGTTGTCATCATTCTTGTTATTCCTCTTTAGGTTCGTAACGGTTAGCATTGTAGCGTAGCAAGTTACTGCAAATATAGCTTCAATTAGAGTCAATTGCATAGAAGTATCTCTCTGGTTAGATCTTGATTTTGTGGCCTTTGGTGGGTAAAAGTGGATTAGGATCATAGAGGGCTGATTCGATATCGAGAAGATAATGTCATCAGGCATACTATTCTCCAGCAAATGGGCATATCATTGTAGTGACCCTCTATTATGACTGGAACAGCAAAAATAGTTTATCGTGAAGCGAAAGAAAGGGGTCATGTAAGCCCTTTGAGCCTCATGTCCAATATCAACTTGATACATGCCAACTTTTTCTTCATGGACATTGTTGGGCTATCGGATCCGTACATATCTACAAGGACACAGATCAAAAAGATAGAGACGCTTAACAAGTCTATTATGGAATGTGATGCTTTTAAGTCAACTCCAAAAGAAATGATGCTGGTGCTTCCAACCGGGGATGTATATGGTTCGGATCTTTGTGTTGAACGATTTGTACAACAATCCGTATCCCTTGGCGGCGAATCTGCACAAAGTAACCGTCCAGTAATTAGTACCGCAATAATGTATGGCACAAACTTGAAATCAACATCCAATAATTGTCATAATGCAGGCGAGCATGAGATTCCCAATCACTAGTCAAACGGCGTAAGAAAAATCTTATAGAGAGATAACTCTCTAATAGTTTCTTAACGACAGAAAGCCCTCACGTTGTGACATGTGCGGGTAGTATTTTGAATCAAAGGTAGATCTGAAGAGACATATAGACCAGAAGCACCACATCACAAACAATAGTATGAAAACTTCTTCCTTGTGACCTGTCCTAGCATCTACCTGTAGCAGTAGTGGTGGTGGCCTCTTGTTTGCTCAGCAGGAGTGTGCGGAGGTGGCTGCCTAGGTTACGGAATCAGCGGCGAGAAAAAGCCCCTGCCATTTACAGCGGGATGAATCGCTGTTATATTTTTTAGATGCTGCTGATAGCAAGCTTTATCCATCCAGCGAGAGGCTGCTGCGAGATGGTGAACTTGAAAGCGAGGCTTCTCAGTGGATCAACGCCGTGCGATGCAAAGTCAACAACCGGTCGCCAACAGCAATACGGCGACAGAGCTAGTGAAGAAGAAAAAAGGTGAGAAGAAGCTCCACCGAGGTACACGGGCGCACACACACATTGTTCTGTCTGTATCAGGGGCTGCAACTGACAAAGCCCAGAACCTCCGTGATGGTAGTAGTAAAAGAAGACAGGAAAACCATGTGATCAGGCAGGAACCTCAAACCCTTCAGGGTTGAGAGGATGTCAGACGTGGGTTCATCTTGATCTTTCATTGCAGTTATTATGTCATAATTCTAGATTGAATTGCCAAAAGGAAATTCCCTTGTCTCATCATGACCTGTTTCTGAAACATGTTGTAAAGCCTCCCCTCTGTAGATAAAGGACGCACCACATTTCATGCATAGGTATATCCTGTCAATGATTTTTTGTTGTTTTTTGTTGTTTTCTTCTTCTACGAATTTCTCTTGTGAATTATATCGCCTCTCCAATTCTCTAATGCGCTCCTCGGCAGGCCTCGCCTTTTTCCATAAAGTTTCGAAAATTAATTGCTGCTGGAGCACAATTGCGTCTACATCCGTATAGATGCCTTCGGTAACCGGGCCTTCTTCCGGTATGAGAGGGACTGATAGAAATTCTTTGTCGCTTACTACAAAGTTGCCCTTTACAAAGTCCAAGTGCCTAAGCTCGGTTATCATTCCTATCTGCTTTCTGCAATAATACAGGTTTCCTTCTTTGATTTCTGTGATGTATCTTAGCTTGACACCCCTTTTCCTTGCAGCAAGCTTTGCTTTTACCAGAGATTCTATATCTGTAGTTGCAATTGGCGTTTCAGATTCTATGCATGCACAAATTTCAGAGTCTGCGTTGACAAAGATTCTTGTCAACCTGTCTATGATGTCCTGCTGATCTGTTAGCATCATGACGATAGGCTGTTGATTTTCCTTTCTTTTATGGTCTGTACCCATTACTTCAGCTGACGCCTCGCATTTGGCCAATATAAATTGAATTTGTGAAGTTTTTGAGCAAATTAACAACAATTGTCATACTGTTGAATCTCTGACACGACCTGTCAGTTACTCGCAGCCGAACTACCATTGTTGTAGCCGACAGTGATTATGTTATATATTCTATGCACTGCAACTGCTCGCCATACAGATCATTTCTTCTGCCCTGTTGTACAGGCGCAAAAATTGAAGGCCCTTCTCTGTGATCTGGTAGTACCTTCTTGTTGGCTCAAAGTACTGAAGCAAACCACTTCCAATCAAGACATCAAGATGCCTCCTCAATGCATCGTAGGAAACAAAAGCTTCGTGCATTATGCTGCTGTTTGTCTTTGCTCCATTTTTTACAGCATCTAAAATCCTGGCGGCAACATACGTCCTGTAGGCATATTTCATGGTTCTTCATGTCGTGTACTGGGATAAAAGCGATTCGCTTTTGCCTGTAATGGAGACTATATACATAACAACATATCCATCAAAAGTCTTCACAGCAGTATCTCAATGAATTCTTTGTGGTCGGTGTCTCTACAGTGCTCCTCCTTTTCGTGTGGAAAAAGGTAGACGGCATCGCATGTTGTGCAGCGGTAAGCCCTGTCCAGCCTAAGAGTGGGCTTTTCGTCTTCATTCATCTTTTAGGACAGCTCAATTAAACCATGTCTATAAGCCCTAGGGAGTCAGATTCTATTCGACACTACATAGTTATTGTAAAATCTTCCATACCGTTCAAGCTTCGGTACTTTTAGCCTTTCTATTGTTTAACAATACCGGCTCTGTCAAGTCTTAGGTTGACTGGCTTTGTTAGGAACTTCAGATATTGAGTAATAAGCACAAGCCATCCGCCGATGAGGACTGCGTAAGGTAGAGGATGTGGGAGTGATACCTGATATCAAGTGGTCTGATGCAAGTGGGTACGGATAATATCCTTTGCTAGTCTATTAGGGGAAAAGGATCCACCCAATTTTGATGTTGTTTGTTTGTTGTTATTGTCAAACATCTGAACAGTTCTTGCTCTATGGCAATTTAGATTTGATATAAAAATAACCATAACCTAAAATGCCCTACTGTTATCTCAAGTATCTCTGATAACGCAGATGACTCACAGAGACGCAACAGAGGTTTTTGATGCTTAAGGAGAGCTTGAATGAAACACTTGGCTTATCGAATCTGAACTCGTTATGCTCAGATAGAATAAATTCTCATCTCATGCCTAAAGTGCAGAACTTCTTCTTCAATTGACAAAAGGTATGCAAATCAGCAACAACACACCAGGCAAGCAAGCAATCAAAGGCGAAAAGCGGTTCTTCATTCTGTCGCATGGCCGCAGCTGTCTGTAGCTGTGCATATGTGTCTTAGTCAAGACCAGCCACAGCAGCAGCCTGCGCAGATATAAAAGCAACCCTTAAAACAAAGTTTTGGTGAGACTAGGCCCCGCCATTGAATATTTGTAGTAGATAGTGAAGCCCTATTCGCCGCCAAATAATGCGTGCGTATGTACGTATCTGTTTTTTGCAAAAAAGACTGGCGGCGTTCGGGCTCGATTGGTCTTTGAGGTGCAACCATGTGCACATATAGCTACGCTATGAGCATATGGTTGCTAACATATTTTGGAAATTATAATTTTAAAGAGTTTTTGTCTTGACCAAGAATTATTATTACCAAATTCTTGTAGATAGAACAAATTTTTAGTAGTTTTTACTATCTGTTACTATCTTGTAGTAGAGAAGCGACCGTATTGTAAATAAGCTAAAGCGTCAGTTAAAGCGCAACAACCATGAGCACTGATGTTTTGCTAACAAACAAAAGTAGTAGTGGCATCATCTATGAATTGAAAGAAAAGGCAAAATGGTCTGACGATAGACAGGAAAAGAAAACAGCAATTAAACAGCTTTCAGCATATGGCAGCGATGCATTATCTGCATTAGAAGAGGTCTTTAATGTTACAGCTTACGATGAAATAAGGGTTGCTTGTGTCGATGCGATAAATACGATCAAGCGTGCTGCAAGTAAAACAGAGGCAGCGGCAGAGACACAGACAACAACAGAGACGACTCTTACAAAGAGTGAAAGCATGAAAGAAGCACGTAATTTCTAATTATTTTTTATTGTTACTATTATTATTTAATGCTCCCCGGCACTCACCTGATATTATATTCTGCCTGTAACTGCTTGGTTTTATTAGATAAAAGCAAGATAAAATTCGTTTAAGATATGCTGCGCGGTCTGGTGATATACACGACAACATCAGCTAGAAACGGGTTTGTTCAAGCCCAAGCCATAAAAAGCCAATAGTGTATCAGCTCTAGATCCTTGGCAAGTAGAGCTAGGGCTTAACTTGGTTCTCTTTTGTTCTTATCGGATACATAGCACCGCAATCACATATTCATACAGGGGACATCTAGCACGTTGCTGAACAGTCTTGGTCATCATTCTGGCCACACTGTTTTTTACTGCCTCTTTTGTGGAATTAGTATAAGAAGCAGAGGAGTTCGTGGGGGGTGGCAATCGTGTTCTTCTCAAAGCTGTGGTTGCTCTAATTAGAATTTCAAAAAGACGAATATTTTGGATCTGCAAGTTTGTGTAGTAGGATACATACGCCAAGGTAGAGGTAAGGCGTACAATGCTGAAGAAGGAGGTCTTTTAGGTGCGCGTGCACAAGCGCTGCTGGGGCAGCGGCAGAATCAGCACTGAGCAGGCTCTCTCGTTGGCTACGAGCAGCAGAACGAGCAATACCTTTGTTGTTATACAAAAATATTCTGATAAATACACGCAGTTAGAAATGGCTGGTTAGGTACCAATTTTTACTTGCCTGTAGTACCTCTATCTAGATATCATGTTGTGATTATGTTTATTCATATATATGGCTGGAAACAAAAGGGGTAACAAGCAGTATGGCAAAAATGCTGCCAAAGACGAGAGCACAGATTCCAAGAAGAACAAAAAGAAAGGGATGGCCCATAGAAAAATAGCGGTGATTTAGTGTAGAAAGGTGGAAGAGAGGCTCTCATTTAGCAACAGCCTTTCATGATTAAGAGAAAAAAGTTTTTGCTGACTATGGGTTCTGAAATCAATCACACATCGGGCTCTGTCCTTCTTTGCCAACAATCGATACAAAATTCTCCTAGTGTGTGAAATATCTCTGCAGGGTTGTTTTTACATTCTGTACATCTTGGTGTTTCAGACATATACAACAAAACGGACTGATACCTGCAGAGTATGGATTTTAAAACTTGAGGGGAAAAACTCTCGATCAGGAAGCCAGAAAAGAAACCTAAGAAGGAGAATCATTGTCATAATTCGCTATCGATAGCTCAGCATATACATCAAGCCATACGCAAAAACCGTGGTCTTGCGGATAAGAAAAGAGGTCTCTCTGTGCCATTGAAGAAACAATAACAACAAAAATACCTGAAGTGTAAGCGTACACAGCTTCTAGAGTAATGATGATGGACGAGATTATCATCATCATGGTGTTGTAGATGGTCATCACATTGTGTTTTGAAAGTAAGGAAGAGGCAGGAAAAAGAGGTATAATAATTTCAACATCATTAAAAATTAAAACCCGAAGATTGAGAAAGCGAGCACTCCTCCTACCATTAGATGAGAGGCAGGCCATCTGGGCCTAGATTTCATTTTCCTTTATTTGATGCCCTCCAAGGAGAAGGGACTTTTTGCTAGACGCTTTTTTATCGCTATATATAATGTGTTTTATGATTTTTCGCCGGTTTTTCCGCTTTCTGATTTTGTTAATTCCCAATATTCTTTGCAAAAGTCTCTGTATCAATATTTGTTGCATTTAAAAAGTTCTTCAATGCCGCTTCTATCAGTAAGATATCTTCTGCGGCATACATATATACACTTACAACAGCATAGCCCGATGATAGATGTACTTTGCTTTTGCGATGGTGCGATGTATATATACTACAGAGTAGTTTTTGCTCTCAATCCTCTTCTTCCGCTTCTATCACACAAAAAAGGAAGACCAAGAACCATTTTTGTTGAATGTCCTGTCAAACGATGGATATTTTTAACAAATTTGTTACCTTTGTTTAGAGCATTTACTTCTTAGTATTGGGCAATAGTTGCTAGCCATTATCGGTCATCATCCATCTAAAATGCTATGTGGACATATATGCTGCTAATTCTGAATTTGCCTTTTGTTCTTATTTTATACTTGGATGGACTAGATAATGCTGACCATGAATTATTCGTCCATCTGTTTTCATATTATTGGCTTGGACACAAAGATAAGATTTGCAGGCATTGCTTCTTTGGATGGCAAGATACTTGCAGCTGAATATCGTCAAGATATAATAATACAAAAGCCACTGCTTACTTTGCAAGAATCAGAATTATCAATGATGCAATCCCTGATGCGCATGAGCATACGAAGAACCCTTGAAGGAAAGCTGGGCAGGACTGTTTATGCTACTGCTGTGTATGAGAAAGTAAAGAGAGCTACCATACCACTTTTTAATGAAGAAGAGAAAAATGACTCATACCTTATGGTATCATTTGAAAGAGAAGCAAACCATGAAGCTATAATTAATGAGAAGATACTGCCATTTTTAGAGAAAATTGGAAAAGGTCTGGCAAATTAGAGCTACAGTTTGGCCACTGACAGAGGTCTAAACGCAGCAAGGAACGTTTTAAAATTGGGCTTGGGATAAACCCTTGCAGAGACTGAATCCCTTCTATACTTGTCCGATAAAGGATAAACAAGTAAGTTTCAGTCAAGGAAAGCAGGAAACCCATGAATTTATTCATGGATAGCTCATTTTATAGACTGGCAGAGGATAAAAGGATGCCTAGGAAAAGGAAGCGATGAAAAGTATTTTTAGAACACATTTCTCATCAATAGGAGATTCTACTATAACTCTAGTTCGCGAATCTTATATCTCTCTCTGTAATCTAGAATCACTCGACCCCTATGATAAAATACCGCAGCCGAACAGACATTGCTTCACAGATGCTTGAAGCTGCTAATGGCGGCACTACAAAGACCAAGATAATGTACAAAGCATTTCTCTCTTATTCTCAGCTAAGGGAATACCTATCAATGCTTACAGACAATGGTCTTTTGGAATATGATAAAAGCACAGAGACTTTCAAGACTACAGAGAAGGGAACTAGATTCCTAAGAATATATAATGAGATGGCTGAGTTTGTAACTACAACAGAGCAGCAGACGACGACCACTGCGGCAGAAGTGAAAGGAATGCAATAATAACAAGAAAAAGGCTGCCTAGTTGCTGATTCTGAATTTAGTGGCTTGTGCGCTATTTATTAAAGGAGTGGCAAACGCCACACTGATAACTTGGCTAGAGATGAGCACAATTTTACGCAGTAAATCCGTAGTGATCTCCCTTAAGTTACCGGAACTGGCAGCATTTTCTTGATTGCGCCTCTATAGCGCCAATCCTTAACATTACCTCAGCTTCCTTAATTAGGTCAATAATATAACGGCATGCCAAATGTTAGGAAATACTACTGAAAAACTGCAAATTTACTTTTGCCGCGAATGTCGCGTTGTTTTCTTTTTCATTTGTGATGTAGAAGAGCATCAAGAGGCAACTATGCATGACAAAATAGAGGTGTTAGAAGGATGGCCAAAATAAAATCGAGCTTCGCTGTCGTCGCTATGATTTTCATCATTATTTGGTTAGGTCAACCACTTGATAAATTATCCCAGTTTACAGATTACTCTTGAGCCCTTGACTACTTGTTTTAATTTTCTTCTAGAATAAACTACCATATGGAGATACCTATCTAACTTATATGTAATTTTTCTGATCGGACTGAAAATGACAACAGCACGTGACAACAGGGCAAACCCCGTGGCAACCTCCATAGTATTGATGATGACTGCAGCAATACTGCTTCCATCAGCAATTCAGATAGCGTATGCACAGTCGTCATCAGCTGGTGCAAGCACCGAAGTCCAGACTGTCTACAAATCCTCATACCCAAAGGCAAGCACAAGTTCTAGTAGTTCAGTCAGCGTCCAGTCCGAATACCACATTTACAAACCCGGCGACACTGTGAAGATACAGGGTCAGATGTCGTCAGAAGCGAAAGAGCAGACTGATGCAGATTCAGTAATGGTCAGAATAATGGATGCACAAGGAACTGTCGTAGCAAACCAGCAGGCCACGGTTAACGGCAACGGAGAATACGCGGCATCCATAAGTTTGCCGCCAACAGCAGCTGAAGGTGAATATAACGTCAGCTCAAAAATTGAAGTAGAGGCAAGCGTACTTGGACTGCTCGATGCGGAGGTTATTGCTAAACTAGAATCACCGCCTGCACAGTTCATTGTCGCAAGATCTAACGCATTTGAAGTTCAGAGCGATGAAGGAGAGGAATTCCAGATAGAAATCACAAGCAACTCAAACGTTGACAATGTAGAATTTAAACAGGCTGAAAAGAGAGTGTCGTTCGTAGTTGAGGGCAAAACCGGGACGACCGGCGTGACAGAGATAACCATACCAAAGGCGATGCTAAGCGGCGAGATGATGGTATTGATTGACGGCGAAGTAGTAACTGCGGAATCAAATGATGTCATAGTAAAGTCACACACAGACACAGAGATAACATTCGAGATCAACTACAGTCATAGCGAGCACACTGTAGAAGTGACAGGCACTAACGTTACGCCAGAGTTTCCAGTATCGATTCTTGTAATGGCAGGCGCGCTAGGTTCGATAATCGCGTTTGCTGCCGCGAGGAACAGAGGAAACTGGTTTAACATTTTGAAGGGCTAGCGCCAGCTAGTTTCTTCCATTCCTTTTTTTCTAGCCGTATTTTTCCCAATTCTGCGAAAATACCTCTAACACAAGATCCATGGATTTCTTGGAAAGGCTGTATATTGATATTCAGCTCTGGCATCACAACGTCCAGTGAGTTAATACTGTAAAGTCGCTTTCTATTGCACTAGGATTGATTGCTCTTGTCACTACATCTTGGCAACTGCAGCATGATTTAAATTGAATTTGGGCAGTCCTTTCTCTCATATTGCCAATCGATCCCAACTTTCAGGCAAACAGGGTCGCAACGACATTTGAGAACCTGAAGGTATGGAAGAACAAGATAAGCAACCTCGGGATCTATGGCACAAACGTGGCAGTCGACTTTGACCTGTGCGTCGGCGACGGCGCGTGCATCGAAGTATGTCCTACCAACGTGTTTGACTGGCAGGGCGTGGGAGCAGACAGGAAGGCTCTCCCGTCAAGGGAGCGCGACTGCATCTACTGCTTTGGATGCGAAGCGGTCTGCCCGAAATTTGCGATAAGGGTGAGCAAGCCATAACATGACGATAAGAATAGACGAAAAAAGGATTTTTGAAATAATAGAGCAGCGAAAGCCAAGATCTGTTGCGCTCAATGGGCCTGAAGGCCTGATGTCAAAGCTGCAAGACGCAGCCGACCATATCACAGAAAAGTTTGGCATCGAAGCCTATGTCATCGGCGACACTTGTTGGGGCTCGTGTGATCTCAACACCCATGCGGCAGACATGCTTGGCGCAGACATCCTGTTCAACATCGGCCATACCATAGCAATGGAGACCTTTGGCGAAAAGCTGATCATGATCGGCGCTTTTGACGACATCAGCTTTGATTCGGTCGCGACAAAGTGCGCAAAGGGGCTGCAAGGGAAATACAAGACAGTATCGCTCCTGACAGACAGCCAGCACCTCCACCAGATAGAAAGCGTGAAAAAGATATTCGAAGACCACGGCTATAATGTCATAATCGGGAGGGGCAAGGGCCAGCTCCGCGACGCGCAGGTGTTTGGCTGCGAGTTCTATCCTGCCTACAACATTCAAAAGCAGGTCGATGCCTACATCTTTTTGGGGCAGAGCGTGTTTCACTCTGCAAGCGTGGCAATGTCGACAGAAAAACCGACGTTCATGCTCGACCCGTACTTTGAGGAGTACAGCCAAGTAAACGAATTTGCGCAGGGCATGCAAAAGCGCATGATACTCTCAATATACAAGGCACTGGACGCAGAAAAGATCGGGATCATCATCGGCCTCAAGGAGGGCCAGTTCGCCCACGTGCGCGCGCTAGAGCTAAAGAAAGAATTTGAGAAGCTGGGCAAGAAGGTGCAAATGATCGCGCTTACCGAGATAACGGACGACCGAATACAGGTGTTCAAGGGCATTGACGCCTTTGTGCAGGTCGCCTGCCCTAGGATCGCGACCGACAATCACTTCAAAAAGCCGATGCTGTCCGTCCCTCAGGCGCAGGCGCTCCTCAAACTGCTCAGAAAGGAGCCTATAGAAGACTTTCTCAAGGTTCAGCATTGGCTATAGCTGCAATAGATCGCGGTTTCTGGCAGATATCAGGATTTTATACAATCGTCGATAATTTTCATGATAAAATGTTGAAAAAATATTCCATTTTAAACAATACATTAGCCTAATAAATTCGCATATCCAACACTTTATTTGTAACTATTATAACACTAATCTTGTTAGCAATATACAAATTTTGACAAATCTTGGGTTTTGCAAATAAAATATTTGTACAAATCTTAAATAGATATTATGTGTACCAAACGTTGGTAAAGTAACTAACTAACGTACGTATGCACGCTAGTCGGTTATCAACCGGGTGAAATAAAAAATGACTTGTAAAGGTATATGCATCCGTCACAAGGCTCAAAAGCCAGTCGGCTCAGGCCGGTACGCAAGCGGACAGAAGAGATGCCAGATTTGTGAGATATTCATCAAATGGGATGGCTTGTGGTGCCCATGCTGCGGCTATCGTCTTAGGACAAAGCCAAGGAACCTGAAGTACAAGGCGAAGCTCAGGGCAAGGACAAAGAAGCAGCAGGAGCTCAAGGTCGCCGCCAAGCCGATCACTGTTCGCGTAAGATAAGCCAATGGATAATGGGCCTGACGTAGTAGACAACAAGATCGTCAGCTCTAGCACTGGGAGGAATTTTTTTCTCCAAGCAATCTTTTTTCTTAACGGCTGCTTTTTCATCATAACTGAAGGCGAGCGTCGCATAGGCGCGGTCTCTGTCGCCATCAGCACGCCAAACAGTAAGGCCAACGTGGCAAAGGTGATCCCAAGCAAGTACGATTCAATCTTTATCAATACCGTCGCAGAGAAGGTATCGTCCATGATAAACGGCATCTGCCTGGTCTCGCTCCACAGCAAGAGCCAGCTCCAGCTTGATGACATGAAAGCAATTATGGGAGAGGTAATGAGTATCGTTGGTAGCAAAAAGCATGAAGGGCAATAACGGTGATTTTCGGAGCTTCCTGTCGCTCCTTCAGAGCGAGGGCGAGCTCGTGCGGGTCAAGCAGGATGTCAGCGCAGAATTTGAGCTGGCGGCAGTCACAGCAAAGCTGGACGGCAAGCAGGCCGTGCTCTTTGAGAAGGTGCGCGGGAGCAAGATTGCAGTCGCGTGCAACGTCGTCGGCACGCCAAGGAGATTCTACCTTGCAATAGCAGGCGACTCGCGCAAAGTGGATCAGGCTGCAGCTGCCGACATCAAGAAGGCGATTCACGCCCGTATCACCGAAGCTCTTGGCAGCCTGTCGCCTCCATCAAAGGTTCAGGGCGGCGTGCCGTTTGAAAAAAATTCTTCAAGGAACCTTCACGACCTCCCGATAGTCACGCACTTCGAAAAGGACGCCGGCCCCTTCATCACCTCCTCGGTGGTCTTTGCAAAGGATCAGGAGAAGGGCAACCAGAACCAGTCGACCCACCGGTTGTTGCGGCTGGACGATCGGCACATGGCGATCAGGATGGTTGAGGGCAGGCACCTTCACAAGTGTTTCACTTACGCCCGCGACCACGGCGAGGACCTGAAAGTTGCAATAGCCATAGGAGTACACCCGGCAGTCAACATCGCTGCAGCGTACCAGGCGGCGTACGGAGTTGACGAGATGCTGATAGCCAATTCTTTGCTTGGAGGCAGGCTGGTACTTGCCAAGACCGGCTATTCGCAACTATACGTGCCAAGCCATGCCGAGATAGTGCTTGAGGGGAGGATCCTCAAGGACAGGACTCATGAGGAGTGGATGGTTGAAATGCTGCGCACCTATGACTTTAAGCGCAAGCAGCCAGTGTTTGAGCTAGAAAGGATAAGATTCTGCGATAACGCCATTTACCACGACATACTGCCCGGCTATGCAGAGCACCGGTTGCTCATGGGCCTGCCTGTCGAGGCCAAGATGTTTGACTATGTAAAGAACGTCGTGCCGACCACTCAGGCTGTGCACCTGACAGACGGTGGCAGCAACTGGCTCGCCGCAGTGATACAGATCAAAAAGCGGCTGGAGGGCGAGCCCAAGAACGCGCTGATGGCCGCGTTTTCTGCCCACCCATCCCTCAAGATGGCAACCGTTGTGGACGATGACATTGACCCGACAGATCCTGTTGCAGTTGAGTACGCGATTGCAACCCGCTGCCAGGCCGACAGGGACTTGCTCATAATGCCAAACACAAAAGGATCGAGCCTCGACCCATCAAGCGATCAGGCGAACCTGCTTACGACAAAAGTCGGCATCGATGCGACCGCGTCGCTGCTCAAGTCAAAGGAAAGATTCGAGATCGCAAAAATTCCCGGCGAGGAAAAAATAAAGCTTGCCGACTACCTTTAGTAAAAACAGCGGGACAAGAGATTAAATAGCCAATAGTGGTAAGCCTTTAGGAGCAATGAAGCCTAACAATTTTGCCATGAAAGACTGGCATCTTGAACATGTTGAAAAGGTCATTGTCCGTTTTGTCAGGGGCATATCTCCCGACGCTTCTTCTTTTGAAAAACGAAATTACAAAAAATACAGCACGGTTTCGAGCTGCGCCAAGCAGATTGAGTACGACATCAAGCACGGGGTCACGATGGACGAAGTCCTCAACGTCGTCCACAGGATAAGGCACGAAAAGCAGTTCAAGGACCTGCAAAAGAACCCAGAGTCGCTCCAGCGGCTCGACGAGCTTGAAAGGCAGATCTCGGCGCCAAAAAAAGTGGCAACCACGTGGTACTAGAGTAAGATATGTCGTCTGAGTACCGCTTTACCGATGGCAACCTGATTGTCCTCTACGCGGTGCACAAGGGCAGGTCTGCTGACGGCGGGCTTCCAGACTATATTCAAGAGCGCGTCAAGCTCGGGCTTGAAACGTACAGCATGGTCATGAGGTCGAGGCCGGACAAGCACAAGACAATGGTCATGATCGTGGGCGAGCAGGAGCCGGCTGAAAAAGTGAAAGAGGCACTAGTGCAAGGAGGCGTCAAGCCGGACATTATTGCGATCGACACTGACTCGCAGAACATGGCCCAGACCATCGACAGGATAGCGGGCATGATAAAGAGCAAGCCCAATCCGCCCTTCGTCTACTTTGTCGGCTCGGTGTGGCTCCACGACATATTCGATTCCACCGTCGTGTCAAAGCTCAAGGGCTACAGAATACAGTTCTACGGCGCGCTGGATCACCGGCCGGTGGACGAGGTGGAGAAGGAAAAAGCTCTCGACGTCCCCAAGAAGGGAATAGAGTACTACAAGCAGAAGGCCAAGAACAAGGCAGTCGACGTGCTGCTCAACATCATCTTTCCTGATTAGGTTTTAATATCCTTGGCAATGCCGGCTATACAGTAAAAAAGCGGTCATCGTCTAGTTTGGTCTAGGACACTGGCCTTCCATGCACTTTCATGCGAAGAAAGCCCGTAACCCGGGTTCAAATCCCGGTGACCGCATTTTATAATTTTGCTAAAGCTCGGTAGAGAACTGCGTCGTTTCAAGTGTCGTGCCTGACTCGATGTTTGCGCTGCCTTGGATGCTCCACCCGATTTCTGTGCTGTTGCCCAGTATCCTGTTGAACAGGTCTGCGTTTGCGTCAGAGTACCGGAGCGTGAGACCGTCTGTGTCCCTGAGGGTCACCGGCTGGTTCGGGAACAGTGCTGGCCTTCCGTTGATTGGAACGTCTTCGTACGATATAGTGTCCGATCCCACCAAGACGCCGTCAGCGAAAAGCTCATAGTCGATCTTTGAAGTGGTGAGGGTAAAGTCGTTTGTATTGGTGATCCTGAGCGAAGGCTGGACAACGAGTTGCTGCTCGCCCTCGCTGCCAGAGATCAGCTCAACCTTGGTCAGCTCAAAGGAGACCTTTTGCGGATCGAATGGGGTTCGCACAAGGAGGGGATAGAATATGATAGTAAGGGCAACGGCGGCGATGGCGCCAATGAGCACCAGCCTTCTTGGACCTATTATCAAGTGATCCTAGCTGAATCGCAGAGCTGATTAAAACCTTTCTGGAAGACAGCATCGATAATATACCGTGCAGGCGTGAAAATGGGCGATGGCTCTTGCCGAAAGCCTTGTCACGTGGGTGCACCTCATATGCTCCTCGATATGGGTAGGGGGCTCGATCTTTATCGGAGTTGTCCTAGTTCCGGTACTCAAGTCGAACACAAAAACGCTTGAAGAGCTGGTGGCGCTGATGGTCAAGGTGGGCCGGCGCTTCAACAAGATAACGGTGCCGGCGTTTGGCATCCTGATAGCAACCGGCATCTACAACTCGCGCGGGTTTATCGGCGACCCCAGCGCGCTGCTCAACACGACCTACGGCACGCTTCTGCTCATAAAGATCAGCTTGGTAATCGCCACGGTGGTGACGTACATAGTGCACGTCAGGCTGCTGAACGCAGACATGGAGCGCAAGATAATGTCAGGGCAAGGAGGCAACATCTACGTCCAGTCGGTAAGGACAAAGATAATCATCCTCGGCGAAATAATCGTCGTTCTGTCGATAGCCATCTTGCTGCTGGCAGCCATGCTTGACGGCGGCATCTAGCTAACCTTCTCTTCTATCGTGACGACATAGGTATTATTGCCCTTCTGCTGTTGCTCTATTCTGTACCTGCATCCAACCATCTGGCTTGCGACCTGCAGGTTCGTGCGAAGGTGCTCCGTCGCTCTGGCAACCCTGTATTTCGATCTGCCTTTTGCAAGCGCAAGCGGGAGCACGAGCATGTCTGCAAGGAACGGGTCCACCGGCGCCTGCGCAAGTGTGCTCTCCAGGTACCGCTCGGCTGCTTCGGTGCCCACTGCCTCGGCGCGCTTGCCAAGCTCGCCTATCGAGTCGCCGCCTACAAACGGCCCAAAGTCGGACGCCGAGTAGATCAGGATCGAAGAGCCCGGTGATACTGACGTCTCTATAGACGCGGAATAGTTGCTGCAGCGGATCCCCTTTTTCTCAAGCGCGATCATGGCAGAGGATATCTGCCGCTCTGCCACGTGCCGCGGCAGCTGGCCGCACACGCTCGTGATCTTGGGCGGCACGTCCCTTGTGGTCAGGAGCTCCATCGTGCCGGGTGCCCTGCAGGGCTCGATGATCGATCGCACTATGCCACAGCCCTTTGGGTAATAGCCGCGCTTTAGCACATCTGCGGAAAATTTTATCCCGATGCTCCGGTACGCCTCGGCCACGACGTACTTCACATAGTCGATGGTAGGGCTTGCCCTGACGTCGGTGCCGCCGGTGACTTCGATCTCTAGGCTGTTACCAGAGAGCGAGACCGCCGGCACGACTGCCATCAATATCATAGGTATGCTGCCGGCCGTTCCGATGTCGACCTTGACTGAGCCGCCCTCAAACCTTTCTGATGGCGCAAACTTGATCCATTCCGCCCCCACCTTCAAGTTTTCAACGTCTGCATGGAAAAGGTCGGCTATCACCTTGATGCCAGTCATGTGCTGCGGCCGCAGGCCGGGATTCTGGCGCCTGGCGCGGATGTTGGTCACCTCGACAGGCTTGCCGGTCACCCCGGAAAGCGAAACTGCGGTGCGCAGTATCTGGCCGCCGCCCTCGCCCTGCGAGCCGTCGATCCTGACCGGTTCTTCTGTCAACGCCCGTACCGATTGTTGCTTTGCTTAAATATGTTTAAAATAGAGGTCGCTGGCAGCATATACTCCTGTTGTCGACCACAGGGCTCTTCGTCGGCCGGTTCCAGCCCTTCCACAAGGGGCACCTTGCGACTGTCAAGTTCGCCCTTGGCAAGGTGGATCTATTGGTAATTGTGGTCGGCAGCGCTCAAAAGAGCCACGAGCCCAGAAACCCGTTCACAGCCGGCGAGCGCATCAGGATGGTAAAGGAGTCGCTAGACTCTGAAAAAGAAGTTGATGCTGACAGGATACTGATAATACCGGTCCCTGATGTCGACGTGCATTCGCTTTGGACCCGGCATGTGGACATGTTGGTCCCGAAATATGATGTTGTGTTTGCCAACGACCCTTTCACCCTCATGCTGTTCCGGGAGAGAGGCATCAAGACCATCGAAGCGCCGCTCGTCGACAGGAGCGAGATGCGGGCTACCGAGATCCGGAACAGGATGATCACGGGCAGCAAGTGGGAGGGTCTTGTGCCCGCCCCGGTAGCAAGAATAATCAAAGAGATCAACGGCGTCGAAAGGGTTAAGGCAATCGCCGAAAGGAGCCACCATTGAAAAACAACATATTTCTAGCTGAATATCCATAAAGTACGGTATTGTTCGGCAGCAGAAATAGCGGCAAAGATAATGATGAAAGAGGAGGGCGGCCAGCGTCAACTTTCATAGACGAGCCTTGGTTTGCCGACCTGCAAAAGCTCAACAACGATGAGCTAATGCGCATGTACACCATGATCTCTGACCGCCACTACAGGTTCGCCAAGAATGCCTGGTACATCCCGATTGGCGGGGACCAGCGATGCCCAATAATGGTCGCCAAGGGTTACAGGTCGCCTGATACGCTTGATAGGATGGCTGAGTTTGAGGACACCGCCAAGACGCTTGAAGGCGAGTTCCGCCACTTTATCGACGCATGGGACTTTGGCTACATCACCGAGCGAGACATTGAAAAGGCGATCCTGAAGATATTGGAATCGAGGAACATCGAGATAACTGAGCACAGCAGCTACTAAAAATAGTCCATGCGCGCCAGTACCGTGCGTGGCGGACCCTTTTGCGATTTCTAGCACTTTCTTTGAAGACCTTATCATTTCTACAGTCGCACTCTTTGTAGTCATTGACCCGATAGGAATCGTGCCGGTGTTCATGGCGCTCATACAAAAGATGGAAAGGGCCGAAAGGGCATCCGTTACCAAGACCGCAATAATCACCGCAGCTGGCCTGCTCTTTGCGTTCGCGGTGGCCGGCACGCAGCTCCTGTCGATCTTTGGCATCACCCTCTCTAGCTTCATGGTGGCCGGAGGAATACTGCTCTTCATAGTGGCTATAGAGCTTTTGACGCACGGCGAGTGGAGATTCGGCGGCACCAGCGCTCAGGGCGAATCGGGCGTAGTGCCGCTTGCGTTCCCGCTGCTCGCCGGCCCCGGCGCGATAACGGCGGTGATAATCTCGTTCCAGACCGCCGGGCTGGCGGTGACGGCGATATCGATCCTGATAGTGATAGGCATAACCTATGTCATCCTAAAGTACGTCGGCAAGATTTATAGGGTGCTTGGAAGGCGCGGTTCGATCATCATCACAAGGGTGTTTGCGGTTCTCATTGCGGCTATCGCGGTCCAGTACGTGGTGGATGGCGTCAGGGAGCTCTTTATATAGATTTGATAAAAATCTGGTGCTACATAATAATAAGCCATTCCGCGTTTTGCGGTCCCAAATAGAGAGAGACTAATTGGGGCAGCCTTCCATCTTTTGTATCCAGTAGCCGTTCTGCCTGATTGCCTTCTCTACAAAAGGAGGCGCTTCTTGTATGTGGCAGAACTGGCATTCTTCTTGAGTTATTTTCTGTCCGCCTTGCCCCACACTTTCCAGATATTTTTTACCGTACTCTATGGCCTTTTCATGCGGCGTGCCATCTTGAACCACAACATCAAAGTGCATTATCTTGCCGTCTTTCTTTGTAACATATGTGTCATAGACAGCGCATTCCATAAATCAGATATCGCGACAGGAATATTTATTCCGAGTGTCGATTCTTGAAAAAGAAAATCAGAGAAAATCCGGCGATCAGTTGCAGGTATGGATGCACACATACGCACGGTCAGCGGCAGTTGTTAAAGCGCGCAGCTGCGATCAGCTGCTAGATGATGCCTTGTATTCTTGTTGGCAATACCGGCACCGCTGTCTGGAGCAGCCCAGATGCATGTATGAATGGTAGCGAAAGTGTCTCTTCATCTCCACAAAGTCGGTAAAAAAGCCGTAGATTGAATGAGCAACCGATCGTCCTGAATCCATTGCAGATTTTCCTTTCATGCGCTCCCTCATGCTTTAAGGATCAGCACAATTCTCAGTTTGGAGAATGAGCATTGCGGCACGAACTCCTATGCCATATGGGGAAGAGGGTGGAACCCTCCCTCACATCCCCTGGCTTTTTCGTGCAGGAATCCTGAATGATGACTGCTCTGTTGATTTTGCAGGTGTACATGTGCCGGTGACAGTCGGACGGTGAATTCAGATGCCAGTTTGCCCTTCTCCCAAGACAATGACACGTTTTTCATTGGAGCATTTCATCATCCACGATTGGTTAGGCAAGGTGAGTTAGGCTAGCCTAATATATAAAGCCTATTTGGATTCTCTAAGCAGAGAACCTCTGCACACTATCATCTACTAACCCTTATGCCCTCTATGACGCAGGCCGCTTCATTCCTTTCAAATTGCAATAACGGTCCGTCTTGGCGGAGGTAAAACTGGCAGGATCGTATTTTGCTTTTGTAGAAAAATACCTTCTTGCCACTGTTGTCAATCTGTATCCTGTCAACGCAAAGCAACTTCATGTTGCACAGCTTTCTTATTTTCTTGTAAGTCGAACTCAGCGGCAGGCCATTGTCTGCGGCAATTTGTTGGGCAGGCTTTGCGGTATCAATTGTCGACAGGATTATTTTTTGGGAAATCGCATCGGCAAGCTCCTGTAGTATAGTCAAGGCATCCTCATAGTAAAAAGATAACATCTCTGTCAATTAGGTAAGCCTAATTAGGCTTACCTAATATTTAAACAGTCTTGGACGTGGTTCTGTAACGCTATCGTTTGCTAGGCTCAAATTTTTTATGTGTTAATCGTTGTTTGCTGGTTTGTAATTAGTAGTATCTACGCTGGCTTTCCCTTCTGCTGGCAGCCGTTGAGGGCTCATGAGATGCTCCAATAGATGCTTCGCTTCCAACATAAGTCCCTGTTACTTCCTTGACTTTTGGATGGTCTTGAATCTGCTTTAGCAACTCATAATCTAGCCTGTGGCGAGCTACCAAGTGTGTGGCTCTATCATGTAATTGTGGAGCAGTACCAGTCATTCTGATTACTTCATTTCTGATTTCTTCGGAATTGCCGCCTTCTTCAAGAAATGTTTCGACAACATACATTGGTTTGATGTTTGGTTGTTCCCTTAATCTCAAGAGCAGGTCAATGGCTAATCGTCGATCAACTTTTGGCAGGTATTTTTCTTGAAGCCTTTCAAATTGCTCCATTGCTGATATGACTTCTTCTTTGCCACTCATAATTACAGAATTCGACGCACTTTTTTGTTTATATGAAAAAGGGTGGCATTGAATAGAAGATTATTTGCGGCACTCAATTTTGTAATTTGGAAGGGTTCTGAATTACGCGTTATCCACTTGTTCTTGCCTTCAATTCTGATGCCAGCTATTATTTCAGCAGGTATCTTTCCGAGGCTCTGTTAACTTGGTGTTGGCTAGAATCTTTTGCTTCATGATCTAGTTAGCAAACGACAGTCAACAGAATCGGTGAATTTTACAGACCCTCTGACGGCGGCAGTCCAATCGCCATTCTGTATTCATTTATCTGCTCAGCAGTAAGTTCCGAAAACAAGAGTGCCCTTAGCTCGGACTGGATCTTCAAGTATTCATAGGCCTTTTTCCACTCACCTGCAGGATAGAACTCCTTTACATTGTCAAGGCCGTTTACGTTTTTTACAACCACAACCCAACCTCTGCTGTCAATCCGGAGCGGCCGCCAGTCGTTTATTATGATGCTCGCTTCCTTCGACACAGCTTCGTTTCCTGTGCAGATCAGATAACTCATGGATCATGTTGGTCATGTACCTGATTCTTCTGGCTGGAATCTTGCCAGATTTTAGGTAGGTTATCCATTTTTGAATTGATGGCAGCTGGTTGAACGGTTCTTTGTCTAATTTTTGATACTGCTGAGCTAGCGGATTCAAGTTGAAAATATAATTCAGAATACGATTCTATAGGATGATTTTCAGCAGTGAGAATGCATATCATGCAGTTCAAGAATTGTGGTCTTCTGATTCGATCAGACCCAAGTTTGTCATTATATATCCCAAAAACATTCTTCTGGTAATTTAAAAAATGAGGTGACAGTAGAATCGTCCCTTACAGAATTGAGCTGACCTCAAAATAGTAGTCAGTCAAAATAAGATACAACCAGATATAAGATCAAAAATCCATCAATGATGAACTTGATGCTTACCAGTATTATCGCCACCAATATGATTCTTCTGAACAATTCCTGATTTATCCTCTTGACCATCCTTCTTCCTATAAAAGAGCCGGCAAGCGCTATGCCAAAGAGGATGGGAATATGCACATAATACTGCTCTGTCAGAAAGCCCTGCGAAATATAGACTGGAATTCTAGTTACATCAGTTGCAAGAGCTATTGTCGCGGCAGTCGCTATGTACTTTACTTTTTCAATGTTAAATCCTTGCAACATGGTTGCTCGCAAGGCTCCTCCTGTGCCCACCAATGCTGTGATAAAGCCGGTGATGCTTCCTCCAGCTATGAACGTGCCGGTATTTGCAGGGAACTTTAGTCCCGGCCTAGCCAAGAAAGAACCTGACGTTACGATAAGGAAAACGCCCAAAATGAGCTTTAGCAAAGGCTGTGGAAATACTCCCATCAGAATCGCGCCAAGCAGGCTCAAAAGCACACTTGGCACCCCAAACTGAAGAATTATCCTCTTGTCAAAGCCTTGTCTGAAGAACGTTATCCTTCCAATGTTGCCAAACAGGTGAAATATTGCTGTCAAAATTATAGCTGTCTCGAAGTCAACAAACAATAGTGCAAGTGGAAGAAATATTGTTGACGAGCCAAAGCCGGCCATTGTTCCTATTATTTCAGCGATCAGTGCAGATATGAAGAAAAATATCTCTGCTTCTTCCACTTCTTCAATATACAAACCATCGGGTTATTTATCATCTCGTCGACGGCTCAGAAACGTGTTTACTCAATAATTTCAATCATATTCTTGCTTGAGATCCTTGTTAGAACCGCTATCGGCACGGAAACTATCTAGCTACTACTGGCCCTGACATTTTGTGCCGAAAATGTCTGATTTTTTGAGTTTCAAGTCGCGGATGCATATACACACAGATGGATTTGTTAATATATTCAGCAATCGCCTTTCAAGGTGTTGGCAAAGCGAGAAAGTAGTGGCAGTGGTTACAGGGGAGCCGGCCTTGAGCTGTTATTAAAGCATGGCGTGGAGGTTGGCGATAATGTTAAGGTCGCTACCAACGATGGTGAGATGTCCGGAGTCCTGATGCCACGCTATGAGTCTGCCAGTGAAGATTACATTGTAATCAAACTAAAGAGCGGCTACAACACCGGCATCCAAGTCGGCAGGATAAAGTCGATAACAAAGTTGCAAAAAAGCGAGCCGGCGGCCACAACCGCTAGGGCTCCAGAAACCACTGAGGACAAGGGCCTGCCAAGGATCGCGCTGATAAGCACCGGCGGCACGATTGCAAGCAAGATAGACTACAGGACAGGAGGCGTACACGCGGCCCTTTCCGCCTCTGAACTATATGCGTCAGTGCCCGAGCTTGCAAATCATGCCTCGATAGACCCCGAAGTGCTGCTGAGCGAATACAGCGAGAACCTAAGGCCGGATCACTGGACAATGATAGCAGACAAGGTGGCTGAAAAAGTAAGGAGCGGCAGATATCGCGGCGTTGTAGTGTCGCATGGCACGGACACAATGCACTACACAGCGGCCGCGCTCTCTTTTGCCCTTCAGGACCTACCGATCCCGGTGGTGCTGGTTGGCGCGCAGAGGTCTTCTGACAGGCCCTCCTCTGACGCTGCGCTGAACCTGCTTGGAGCTACAGTATTTGCTGCAAAATCAGAGTACGCTGGCGTGTTTGTGGCGATGCACGCCAGCACGTCAGACGATGCGATAGCCTGCCATATCGGGACAAGGGTGAGAAAGAACCATACGAGCAGGCGCGACGCCTTTGAATCGATAGATGTGACGCCGGTCGCGCTTGTCAGGAACAATACTATAGAGATGCAGAAGAGCGAGATCAAGCTGGCAAAGAGATCCGAAGGCAGCGGCAGCCTTGCAACAGTAAAGACTAAGTTTGACGGCAAGGTCGCGCTGCTAAAGTACCACCCCGGCTTTGACCCAAGCCTGATCGAGCATGCGGCCAAGGCCGGCTACAGGGCAATAATTCTGGAAGGCACAGGGCTTGGGCACGTGAGCAAGGAATGCTTTCCCGCTCTCAGGAAGGTGGTTGATTCAGGAATGATGGTCTGCATGACATCGCAGTGCATATGGGGCAGGATAAGGATGACTGTCTATGACACCGGCAGGGACCTGCTTGACATAGGTGTGGTGCCGCTGTCAGACATGATATCCGAGACTGCCACGGTAAAGGCAATGTGGGCGCTTGCAAATAGCAAGGACCCAAAAAAGACGATGCAGGAAAACCTTGCGAACGAGATCTCTTCAAGCATCCCAATATAGACAATAGGCAATACTTAATACATGTTTAAGTGAAATTCTAGCCCAGTGACAACAATCGACCCCGCATCTCTTGACCTCAAGGTCGGCTTTGAGATACACCAGCAGCTGGCAACAAAGAGCAAGCTCTTTTGCAACTGCAGCTGCGAAGAGGCACAGAAATATGATCATTCGTTTGTTCGGAAACTGCGCCCGACCCAGAGTGAGCTTGGAGCATATGACCCGGCGGCGATGTTTGAATTTAGCAAGATGCGCACCGTTGAGTATCATGCGGCCCTTGGATCAAGCTGCCTGGTAGAAGCTGACGAGGAGCCGCCACACGACGTAAGCAGGGAGGCGCTCGAGATCGCACTCATATTTTCGCTGGCGCTCCACTCCAAGGTGATGGACGAAGTGCATGTTATGCGCAAGCTTGTAATCGACGGCTCGAACACCACCGGATTCCAGCGCACGATGCTGGTCGCGTCTGGCGGCTACCTTGACGTTGCAGGCAAGAGGGTGAGTGTGCAGAGCATCTGCCTTGAAGAGGACGCCGCCAAGCTGATAGGCGACGACAAGGGGGTTCGCAAGTTTGGCCTCGACAGGCTGGGCGTGCCGCTTGTGGAGATTGCGTTAGAGCCGGTGACAGGCAAGCCTGACGAGATAATGCAGGTTGCCCTCACTCTGGGCAGACTTCTCCGCGCGAGCAAGCGGGTTGCCCGCGGGCTTGGCAGCATCAGGCAGGATGTGAACGTCTCGGTGCAGAACGGCGCCGTAGTAGAGGTCAAGGGCGTCCAGCAGCTGGACCAACTGGTCAAGGTAATCGAGCACGAGATGCAGAGGCAGCACGGCCTGATAGTAATTGCCGAGAAATTGAAGGAGAGAAAAGTCGATGTAAGCAAGGTAGGCGACAGGATCGAAGATGTCACGGACATTCTGGGCAAGGCCCAGTCAAAGATCGTGAAAAAGATCCTAGACGGCGGAGGGCTGTTCAGGGCGATAAGGGTGCCGGAGTTTGCAGGTATGATCGGCTACGAGCCGTACCAGGACATCAGGATAGGGAAGGAGCTTGGCAAGCTTGTCAGGTTCTACGATCTGGACGGCGTGTTCCACTCTGACGAGCTTCCAAACTATGGGATAACAGAGCAAGAAGTCGCGGCAGTCAGGTCAAGGCTGCAGGCAGGCAGCAGCGACGCCTTCGTCATAGTTGGCGGCCCAAAGGACAAGGTAGGGTTTGCCTCAGATGCGATAATCCGCCGGCTCCAGGCTGCAGTTGACGGCGTGCCTGCAGAAACGCGGGCGGCCACCCCTGACGGCAAGACGGTGTTTTTGAGGCCGAGGCCGGGCGCTGCCAGGATGTACCCTGAGACGGACATCCCGACTATCCCCATCACGGACTCGATGCTGAAGGCACTTGAAGAAAAGGTCCCTAGGTCGTGGGATGAGATAGTGGACGGCCTTGCCAAGAAATACAGCCTTAACAAAAAGCTGGCAAGCCAGATCTTTGACTCTGACTACCTTGGTGTGTTTGAAGAAATTGCCGGCACAACAAAGGTGCAGCCAACGTTTGTCGCGTCGAAATTGACCGAAGACATAACCAGCCTGCAAAGGCAGGGACTTGACCCATCAGTGCTGACAGACGACATCATCAAGGACGTATTTGCCAGGCTTGACGCCGGCGCAATAGCCAAAGAATCCGTCAACATCATTTTTGAAAAGCTGATGAAAAAGGAGGTCAAGAATATCGACGAGGCGATCAAGATAGCAGGCGTTGCTTCAATAAGCGACGATGAGCTGAGCAGGGGGCTTGACAGGATAATAAGCGACAACATGGCAGTAGTAAAGGAAAAAGGCATGAACGCACAGAGCGCTCTTATGGGGAGAGCCATGGCAGAGTACAGGGGCAAGGCCGACGGCCAAAAGATAAACGCAATGGTAAGGGACAAGTTGCAAAAGCTGGTCAAATAAATAATATGTACAAGCCCAAATCCACAAGAGACATTTACATGGAATCCCTTTCAGTCAATTCTGCAAGCATTGAAAGGCAGCTTGCCGACCAGTCGGTGCTGGCAGGCGAGATCAAGAGCTTCCTTGACGCAGTGTCAAAATTGTATCAGGAAAACGTCGACAGGATAGTGGAAGAATGCGACAAAGATATGATGGCGCTAGAGCGCGTGCCAAGCCCGCTGAAGCTGTTCGTTGACTGCCTTGCGCAGGTGGAAAAATCGGCGAACCTGTCGCCGCAAGCCCGCGCGCTGGTACAGCGATACGCATCGGCATGGGAAGACTGGATGCAGTAGAATAGAGTGTGAGAAACGTTCTTTAGATGTTTTGCAGCACCGTAATGCCGGTTGGCAGGAGGGAGATTCGCTGATGAAAAGGCTGACATGCACCCTAGGTCGTGGCTGTCAAGGTACAGGCGCACCTCGATCGGCTACCTCACAAAGATGCTGCTATTTTACCATGGAATAGGGATCGGACTGCTGCTTGTAGGCTCTGCAATAATAGAGCAAGCGCTGCCTGATCATGAAGAGCCAAGCATCCCACGGTCGCTCTCTGGCGTGCTTGCCGCAGGGCCGCTTGAAGAGACAACATTTTTCGGGATCCCATTCTACATCTTTGGCAATGCTTACTCGGTCCTTGTCACTGGGGCGGTGTGGGTCGCGATGCATCTGCTCAACACTGACACGCTTTCCGTCAACAGCCTTGCATTTGGCAACCTGCTCTTTGTGCTACCGTCACTCTTTTTCAGCCTGCGGACGTGGGTCAGCGGCAAGGGCTGGTTTTCAGTAGTAACACACTCGGCTTGGAACGGCATTTTCTTCGCCGCCGGGTGTTCTGCAGGCGAATTCACGTGCACGGCAATTGACAGTGACGCAAACACTACTGTGATAAGTATTGGTCTGTCTGCAGCCTTGATTGGTGCGACCTATGTTCTCTACAAAAGAAAGGAGGGCAAGGAGCGGCAGCGTCTGGCTGTGTAACTTGTGTCAACCATAGGGTAATCTCTCAATCTAACAGTCTCATCGAATCTAGTATGTACTCTGTTATCACATGCACCTATTATTAACGACAAAAAGTTGTGAAAGCTCACAAAGACCACAAGGGGTAGATTATCACGTGAGTCCTAACCATCATAATCTTGTAGAACAAACATGTCTGCACTCACAGTCTCTATTATACCGTCTTACATCAGGACAAGAAATGGAGTCGAGCTCTTTATCTTTTACAGAACTGTTAGCGCGTAATATAACGCTCATTGCTATTGTTACTTCACTTGCAGTTTTGCTGGTTGTAATAACAATTAGATTTGAAAGGAAGCTAAAATCATTCCAGACTGCAGAGCATATTGTTCTAGCTGATACCCCATTCCAAGATAAAAGCTATATGAGTGATTTTCATCTTAGAACGTGGCTTTCAAAATTCCGTCAGACGTCCATAAAGCATCTGTTAAAGATGGGCTTGTTCTATCACAGTATTGGATTTGCTTTTGGCATCGGAGAAACGATTTTAATTGAAGAGCTTGATCCTTTCTACGAAACTCCGAATCTTCTGTTGACTTTATTTGATGCATTGTCTGCAGGCCCGATAGAAGAAGCACTATTGTTTGGCTTCCCTTTTACGCCTCTGGCAACCACTACGTGCTTCTTGGAGTTGGGAGTTTATGGGCTCTGATTCATATTCTAAATATAGAGCTTTTTGGCATCAGTAATTAGCTTATGGAAACTTTTTGTTCACTATTTTCCACCTAATCTTCAGTTTTAGAGCTTGGGCGAGTGGAAAAGGATGGTTTGCCATAATTTTCCATTCTGCATGGAATGGTAGTAGGTCTCTCATGTAGCGTCGGGGAAACATCATGAATGACTGGTGGAATCTTGAATTCTTGATCTCTTGGCAGTATGATATTCACTGAGATATTGCTACTCATCACATGCCTTCTTTACAAAAGAAGGCGTAAGAAGAAGGAAATTGGTCTGGCATGGAATTCAACAACAACATTTACCAGTGCATAGTACCGAATATTCCAGATTATTCCAAGGTACACAAGCATCACTAATTTCCGAATTCAATATATAGGCCGCCACTTTCTTGTAGTAGAAGCGAAATGAGCCAAGCTGAAAACGTAAACGTTATTGTGACTGTGGGCGACGTAAAGGTCCAGTTCAGCGGCTCTGCCGAGTCCGTAATGGCTTCTGTCATGAGCTTTCTATCAAAGCAGGTGCCATCGATGGATCTGGCAAAAAAGATCTCCCTCAATTATTCGGCACAAGAGCTCGTCGAGGCGTATTCGCATCTAATCAAGATAACCCCAGAAGGCCCGCGCGTTATATCGGACTCTGACACCAGACTGTCAGACAAGGATGTTGTGGCATTGCAGCTGGTCGCGGCCAAGATTGCAAAGGACCTTGGCAGGCTACAGGATGACGCGATGCAGGTGGCAGAAATGCACGCAACCACCGCGCTCAACCCGAAATCGATAAGCTCTAGGATATCTGAAATGGTCAAGGCCGGTCATGTCGCCCGCGACGAAAAAGAGCCGACAAAATACAGGATAACCACTGCAGGCATCCACTGGCTCAATTCTACGATAGCAAAAAAGGTCAGGCAGCAGTAGCAGCGTCATTGGACGGCGGCCTTTTCTGTATGTAGCGGTAGTTGCGCATTGTGCCAATCCTTGTCAGGATGTTTTCGCGCACCATGTCTGTAAGCGAATGCGACACGGCCGTCCTGTCGTAGTTGTATCCCCTCCTTGACAGCTCTTCATGCACTTCGCCAAGCGACCTTTCAGAGCCAAAGTAGCCTTCAACCCAAAGGCTTTCAAGCAGCCCCCGGCACGTCATGCCGCCCTTGGTCGGTACCTTTTGCTCATCCGATCTTGGTTCTACTATTGCGGGCCGAAGCTTCAGCGACTCTATCTCCCGTCGCAGTTCATCAAACTGGCCTTGGATCGCCGGCCCCACTATCTTGGCAGTGTCGAGGCTGGACAGCACGTTTTCTACCACCTGCTTGACCCTGCTCTCAACGCAGGTTATCTCGACCTCCCACTCGCCATGCTTTAGCTTTATCTTGACTTCCTCAGGGGGGCGATCTCCCATACTTCTTAAATATACCCCTCAACATGCTATTGATAAACCTGTTGCTGACCATATTGTTCATGTTGCGCAATATTAATATAATTGTGCCCGCAGTTATTGTTGACCAACATGGCCACACAATTAAATCCTCTTTTTCACGCCAGCCTGAGCCTCGGCGACCTCGGCATAGTCGAGTCGGTGAGCAATTGTCTCGCGCCCAAGCTTGACGAGCTCAAGGGCAAAAAAATAGTGTTCAGCTGCGACGACAAGAAAATGATACCGGTTGACGGATGGGGACTGAGATCCAACTCCTATAGTGCAGCCACGACGGTGACCACTATCCGGCCCATAAAAGAGAACGCGCTTGTGGCTGCGATTGACTCTAGCAGCGTCAAACTGGCCGAGACCGAGGAGGGCAGTCTCTATGCGATAAAATGTGGCATTGCAACGGCGTATGCCGGCCGCGCACTCATGCACTTCAAGATCGGCCCTGTCCTGTTCTACCTGAGCGAAAGCACGATCCGAGATTCTGATCTTGAAGATCGACTGGCAAAGCTCGTGCTTTTAGATGACGACTTTGCAAAGAGGCTGATAAGGGTGCGAGCAGAGAGGGCAGTGCAGAAAGAGCTTGCAAGTCATTTCACAAACTCGATAATCCTAGTGGACGGTTCGCTCAAGGCATCAGTGTTTGAGGACAGGGAGCGCAGCCTTGGCAAGATAGCCGAAAGTTGCGTCCTCCGCAAGAACATGATGATCGGGATTAGCAAGGGAACGAGACTCAAGGTGCTTGAGAGGGCGGCCGCCCCGCTGACAAAGGTGCCCGGGCCGGCATACATCGAAGTCGACATGATAATCAAGGGCCTGATCAGGAACACGGTTGGAAGCAACTCGATGGTCAAGCTTGAAAAGAACAGCCCAATCCTTCGCGCCGACATTGTGGGCAATAGGACCGAGGCGCTTGGCATGCTGCTTGGAAACGACCCAGTGGCAGGCGGCTACCCGGAGACCCTGAGGCTTGCCCACTACATCTCTACCTTTACAAGCACAGACATGACTTGCCTGAGGAGCCATGTGCTGAACAGCTACGACGTGACAGAGCTTGCGGCAGACGACATCCGCAGCATGCTCTTGGGGTCGATCTCAGTATGAAGATCCTATCAAAGAACGCAAACGAATTGCTGCTGCTTGCAATGAAGGAGGACTCGGCCGCAAAGGGCGACTATCTACTGATCGAGGACAGGAGCAGGAGCATGATAGTGCAGGTTTACGACGAGGAATACCTGTCGTCGCAGGCACTGATCGAAGACATCGTCAAGGAAGAAGTGGTCAATGCTTCAAGCGTGGAGAACCTGCATGATCCGCTCAACATCGGCAGCCTGTCGCGCTTGGTAAGAGACGCGCGGATATTTCGAGCCAAGATAAGGGCTTCTGTTAAGGATGGAAAACTATCAAGCGATGTCACATGGCTTCCATCAAGGGTAGAATCAAAGATAAGGCGGCTTGCCATGAAAGAGTTGGATTCGTTCCTTGGTAGGCGCGGCATATTCCCGATCCCGCTTGGAAGGACAGGCGACAGCGAAGAGTTTGAGATCTATGCCGAAGATCTGGACGGCAAGCTCACAATCATTACTGGCAAGAAAGAATCGGGTAAGTCTCACCTGTCAAAGATGCTGGTCAAGACGCTGGTGCAGCACGGCGCTTTCGTAGTCATTTTCGACCTGAACAATGAGTACAGCGGCCTTGGGTGGAACCGCGATGGCACGCCTTCGGCAATACACCGGCAGGTCAAGGTGCTTGAGCCGGGCAAGACGCTGAGGTTCACCCTCAATTACTGCGGCAAGGGGGCGGTGTCTGGAATGCTGAAAAACGCGCTTGATATGCCCGCGGCGTCGCTTCGCGAATTCTTCCGCATATGGGACTGGCTTGAAAACAAGCAGTCGCTTTCAATAGACGCGATAGGAAATGCCGTCAACACTTGGAACATAAACGAGCTTGTGCGCGACGCACTAGTTTCAAGATATCACGTCATCCAGTCATCACGCCTGTTTGGCGACAGCGGCCTGCGGTTTGAGGACGTGATCTCTGCCGGGGGCGGAGGGGCGGCGCTTGTGATCAACATGGGCGAAGTCTCGCCCACTGTGCGCAGGATGGTAGTCGAGCTGGTACTGAGCAAGCTTGTAGACTTGCTTGAGCGGCAGATCATCCCGCCGATCTTCCTCTTTGCAGAAGAGGCGCACCTCTACATTCGCGACACATACTGGGAGGACATTATCACCCGCATGAGGCATTTTGGTGTCTATACCACTTTTATTACCAACCAGCCTGATGCGATAAGCGACAGCATCTACAGGCAGGTCGATAACATTTTCCTGTTCAACTTTACAAACGACGGCGACCTTGAAAAGATAGCAAGGGTTTCACTGGCAGACAGCGACACTATCCGGTCCATAGTGCGGACGCTGCCCCAGCGCCACTGCCTGGCAATAGGCAAGGCAGTGTGCGACCTGCCTGTGGTGGTAAGGGTGGCGGCAGCAGAGGTGCTGACGCTTGGAGAAACTAAAAAATTCTTTAAAAAATAATAGGTTAGGTTATACGACGGCCGTCTGGCCGCGCTTTTTCGTTCCAATGTCGATCGCTTCGGTGACTGTGGAGACGAATATCTTGCCGTCACCGGCAGAGCCCGTGCTTGCGGTATCGAGTATGGCCTTGATCACCTTCTCGACTTCCGAATCCTCAACCACGGTCATGACGTTAGCTCTAACCGAAAATTCTGCAGCGAGCCTTTTTGTTCCCCTGCCGGTCTGGACCTGAGGCTTTTCGCCCTTGCCTCGACCCTTTGCGTCAAGGATCGTCGCCCCGCCCACACCGGCCTTTTTCAGAGCTTCGTTAACAGCGCTAACCTTCTCAGCAGCTATGATTGCCTCTACACGCTTCATGTCTCGTTGTAAATAAAGTTGCAATATAAGGTTTTCAAATAATTAGTCTGCCACGGTTGAATATAACTATAAACAGCGATTGCAATGCAATTATCATAAAATCTGCAAAAATAATACCAAAGTGAAACCTGACTACCGAATATTGCACCGAATTATCTATAAACACCCCCCTGAGATATGCAGCGATTTGCATTGCAGAGGGAAGAAAAAGTCAGAAATCGAAGCAAGCTTGACATAATATACGACATCCTTGCGTCGGCAACAGGCGGGGTCAGGAAGACTCACATCATGTCCCGCGCAAACCTCAGCTCCGAGCAGATGAACTTTTACTTTAACACCCTGCTGCACCACAGCCTGCTGGACGCAGAGAAGGACTCTGACGACAACCTTGTTTACCGGACAACGCAGAAAGGGATCAAGTTCCTCCATTGCTGCGCCCAGATAAAGTCGCTCATTGCACCGATAGTGAAGGTGAGGACGCAAGGAGAGCTGCTCTTCCTGTAGTAGCTAGAATTATCTTCGCATATCATTAAACGCAATATCAGCCCAGTTTGCGTTGATGTCTTCTCCTTATCCCACGCAAGAGGACGAGCTCCGTGCCAAGGAGGCGCAGGCAGAGGACGTAAAGAAGGCAGAAGAAACAAAGTTTCTGTCAACATTCCAGAGCGTCCCGAAAAGGAACGGCGAGACGCTCGCCAAGCTGGCAAATGCAATAGTGAGCAGCTTTAACAGCGTGATGGCAGAGTCGCGCCTAAAGCCGTTTGAGCGGCAGGAGGACATCATGGCCGGCATGAAAAAGCTGTTTGAAGAGCAGATAAATGTGATCGAAGCCCGGCGCGTCTACACTATCAAGATAAACCCATCCACTGCGATGAAGGAAGAACAAGAAAGTAAGGCTTCTTCTTAGCAGCCGTACTCTCTTGCCCAGCGCTGGCTGGCAAACTCGCTTGTCTGGCACTGGCCCGCATCAAGCGCGGCATAGTTGTTGTTCAATAATTCGCTATTGAGGTTGGCTGATTCACAGTATACGACCGCTATGATGCTCGAGTCGGACGTCAGCAGCTTGTCATCTTGATCTATCAGCACATGGCTGCCAAGGCACAGACTCCTGGTAAACGACGTCGATTCAATGAACCCATCATCCATCCTTGATGGCGCGCTTACAAGCGCAAGGTCCACCTTGTGGATGGTGCTGTTCACCCTCACATAGAGCGTGTCGCCGTCCACTATCCTTATCGCCATGCCCTCAGCGCACCCAGCAGTCCCTTGGCACTGCGCTGTCGAGCTTGAAGTAGCGCTGCGTGTAGCGTCGGCCTGCTCGCCGGGATCGTTAAGCTGGCCGCGGGTGCCAGCTGTAAACTGCCATTCGTCGCCCCCGTCTGGGACCCTCTGCCAAGTGCGCTCGTCATCGCTCCTGTCCACAAGGGAAGGCGTCCTGTCTATTATTTCCCCTGAGGAATTTGCAAGGACGAGGCTTTCCGCGGTGTTTGATAGAATTTGCCCGTCAAGCTCGATCAAATATGTCCCGTTGGCCTCTATCACGGCTTCTGGCGGCAGCTGTATGGTTGCGGATTTGAACGATGTCCTTATCTCAAAGTTGGTCAGGTTGGTATCGGCGTCAACCGGGTTGTACAGCTCGATCCATTCCCCGTCCAAATCGCTGCCCGGTGGGTTGAGCTCAACTTCGTTTATCATAATATTGGCCACATCGTCATTGATCGATGTTTCTGTATCGTTGACAACCTGCAGGTTATCATCGCCGGCGGTGCCTATTTCGTCATCAAGATCATTAGTAGCAGTAGTAGTCTTAGTATTGTTATCAGCAAGATCGTCTGCAGTGACATTGTTGTTGCCGATAGGATCGGTGACGTTGCTCGCCATAGAGCTGTTGCTGCTCTGTGCGCTGCTTGAGCCAACCAAAGGTATAGCCAAGGCTATCAAGAGCACCAAAACTGGCCATAGTTTAGCTGACAACTTACCCTACCCCTTTTTCAATGAAAAAACGTTCCCGAAAATATTAACGGTTATGAAGTCTATCTCTATAGTAGTTATTTACTTTCCGAGTTTTCTCTGCAGATAAATCCTTTTCATCTTGCTCAACCCAAAAACAAGAGCGATTACCACTATTATGGCAATTGCTGCCTGCACTGCAGACACAGTCAGCCGCGATGATGTCTGCCCGTCAAACAGGAGTACGTCTATCGGCGCGACAAAGACCACCAGAAAGGCTGCGACGGCAAGTATCATTGCCCACATCCCCGTCATGAAAAGCGCAAGGCCGCCCAGCCCCATATTTTTCATTACAACCTCACAATGACGACGTAGTACTGGATCGCAATGGAGACAAACGCCAAGAGCGCGGTAAATGCCGCGAGTTTGAATATCTTGTAGCCCACCTCCTTTTCCCCAAGCGGCCTGTCTGCAACTATCAGCCTTACCAATGTCGCCGGTGCGGCGCTGTCGGTAGAAGCTGCCAGTTTGTAGTCGTCAAGCAGGACGGTCGGCCGGGCCTTGACCTGCCTGTGCTCCACAATGCGCTTGACGCTTGCAAGGAAGAGGAACGAGTTCATGACCGCAGGCAGCAGGGCAATGACTCCAATTATTTCAGAGCTGCCGGCTATGGCGAGCGCGCCGTACATCGCGCCCAGCAAGAGCGTGCCCGAGTCGCCTGGGAATATCCTGCTTGGGAACTTGTGGTATTTGTAAAAGGCGATTGCGGCAAACAGGAGCGGAAGGGCCGCAAGGAACACTTCATGGCTGCCAAAAATCGCTATACTTGCCAAGAGAGGGATCGTGGCGATTATGATAAAGCCGCTTGCCACGCCGTTTAGCACGTCTATTGAATTTATGGTGTTGCCGGTGATTGGCATGATCACGAATATGAGCGGGATGTAGAGCAACGGGATGAACGCCCTGCCAAATATCAGGTTGAGCGAGTCGCTGTGCACTTCTCCAGGGTAAAGAAAGTTGAGGGCTACGAGCGGTACTGCGGCTGCCAAGAGCGCCACCGGCTTGAACCAGCCGGGCATAACCCTGCTGTCATCGATGTAGCCGACTGCAAACGCTATCGCTGTTGCAAGTAGCACCGCAAGCACGGCGGCGTTCATCGTAAGAAGGTAGAGCACAATCTCTGCCGTCGCGATGCCAGCCATTATCACCGGCCCAGCAGGGCGGGGGATCAGGGGCTTGTCCTGCTTGTGCGCGTCAGGCACCGTCTTGCCCTTTGCGGCCAACGACCTGATGGCAGCAGGTGTCAGGAACAGGATAACAAAGAATGAGATCGCAGACACGATCGCGCCGTAGATTAGCAGGTTAACGACATCAAGCATTTGCTATTGCTGCCCCAACCTCTTTTTCTTGTTTAACTGATCCTTTAGCTTTTCTGCAACCGCCGGCCCTATCTTGGGGATGCCTGCAAGCTTTGCCTCCGGGGCCTTGGCTATCTTGCCGATGTCTGTCAGGCCGGCCGAATAAAGCGCCCTTGCCCTCACCCGGCCGATTCCCTCAAGCGCAACGAGCGGCAGCAGCTCCTCCTTCACGCCGTACCTTATCCTGGTACGGAGGTTATAAAGTTCTGCCAGAAGATCCTCACGCCTGAGAAGCTTGGCCATTTCATATAGAGAGTAGGCAAGCCACTCGCCCGTCTCCACCATCCTGTGCATGTCGCCCGGCTCGACCCCCAGCTTGTCGCCCAGCACCTTGTCGCTGGTCTCCTCCATCCATTCGCAGAGCGCCCAAAAGCTGCGCGTGCAGTCGTATTCACTGACGCTGCATAGCAATTCGCTACCGCGGTCCTGTATGAGCAGGCTCAGCTCGTCATAGTCCTTTTTGCGCAGCGACAGCTTGGGGTAAAAGTCGGGGCTGCTGGTTATCAAGTGCAGGAACCCAAGCGTATGTTTGTGCTTGCCGCCATCTTCCCTGCGCTCAACTCGCTCCAGCGCGTTTCTGAACGCGACTGCCGTGACGGGATCGATGTAGAGTAGCGACGTGCACCTCCCAAACTCTGTGGCAATGTACCTATCGTTCTTTGATTTTACCAGATCCTCCTGCTCCAAATATTCAAGCGCGGACTCAACCTTGAACTCTACAGTCGCGCTCCGGTACTGCCGGGCAAAGAGCGTGCTTGCAAACAGCTCATGGATCTCTGGTTTTTTCATCCCCGGCACGGTCGCTATCGTCGAGAGCAGGTGGAACCTGACTGCGCTGTCGCTTGATAGCTGCGACCTCAGAGGCTCGGGGCTCCCAAGGACATAATGGTCGTAAAGCTCTTCGGCGTTCACGCCCGACTCGCTCACGATTATCGCCTCACCGGAGGTGTCGTATTTTGGCCTCCCGGCCCTGCCGCACAACTGCTTGTACTCCAGCACACTTATCGGGACGCTGCCACCATAGTCAGAGTCGTAGCGCAGGATGCTTGCTATAACCACCCTCCTTGCCGGCAGGTTGACGCCGGCGGCAAGCGTCGGAGTCGCAGTCAGGATCTTGATTATGCCCTTTTTGAACGAGTCCTCTACTATACACCTGCTTGATGGCCCAAGGCCGGCATGGTGGAACGCTACTCCCTTTGCCACCAGCTGTGCCAGAGTCTTTGTAGTCTCGCTGTCATCGCCCTTGGCAATGATATCAGATGATGCGCTGGCCGCCAGCTCCCTCTCAGCCTTGTCAAGGCGCCTATAGGTGCCTTCGACTGCCTTTGCCGCAAGCGATACCGCGCGCTTTCTCGTCTCTGCAAATATGAGCGCCTGCCCTCCTCCTTCGAGAGAATCGAGGGCAAGGTCCACCGCCGAAGAAACGCCAGAGCTTGTCACCTTGAACCTGCTTCCGTCGCCCATTCTGACTGCGCCGTACTCGTAGACGCCCTCCACCAATTTTGTCGGGCGCCAGTCGCTTTCCACCAGCTCGCACCCAAGCCAGTCGGCTATTTCGTCCGAATTGGCGACCGTCGCAGAAAGCGCCACTACCTGTGACTGCGGGTAGTGCTTGCGTATCTTTGTAAGCATCATTTCTAAAGTGGGGCCCCTTTCCCGATCGCCGATCAGGTGGACTTCGTCTGACACAAAGAGCCCGACATCACCCAACCACTCTGCATTGTGCCGAAATAGCATGTCCATCTTTTCGTTTGTAAGCACTATGACGTCTGCCCCGGCAAGTTCTTTTCCTGACGAGTCATAGTCGCTTGTCGCGATGGCCACCCTGATCTTCTTTTTCTCGCCGCTGCCAAGGTCAAGCTGCTCAAGGACCTTCAGGTCGTCGTATTTCTCGCTTGCCAGAGCGCGGAGTGGCGTGAGGTAGACTGCCTTGGTGCCCTTTTCCACCGCCTTGAGGATGGCCATCATTGCAATGAGCGTCTTGCCGCTTGCTGTGGGCGTGGTGACGAGCATCCTCTTGCCCTCCAGTATACCGCGCTCTAGCGCCATCTTCTGCGGAGGATAGAGCGAAGAATATCCAAGATTAGAAAGGAGCGCCTTGACTGCGCCGTCGGTTATGGCCGCTGACACTTGCAGCATAAAGGCAGGCCGGCTATTTTAAAAATGCATTTACGCTTTTGCCCAAAAGCCCGGCCTTCTTTCAAATATCTGGCCTTCCCGGTTGAATTTCTGGATGAATTTCTTTGCTTCTTCGTCGCTGAACTTGCCGGTCTTGACCAGCTCGTCAACCAGTACTTTGTCCTCTACGTCGTTGTTTTCGTTGCCAGCCAGCCCCCTGAACACTTCCATGAAGGTCTTTTCCTTTGAAACCACGCTCTGGGGCTTGCCATAAAGCACTCCAAGGTCAGTCTTGCCGGTGTTGACGTCCACCCCGGCGGTCCTCATCATCTGGTCTACAAGGTAGATTGCCCGCTGGGCGTCCTCTGCTTCCACCTTGTCCTTGAGCAGCAATCTTGCGCGCGCGGTCGCAAGCCTCACAAGGCCTTCGAGCTGTCTTGGCGTCACCGTTATCATGCCTTCTGACTCGACCTTTCTCATCTCCATATAGTAGCTGCGGATGATATCGATCGCTTCAGGTGTTAGCAAGGGCTCGCCTTGCTTCGCATATGAAAGATACTTGCTGAAGAGATCTATTTCGATCGCCGGCTTTGCAGCGTGCTCTGCGTCCTTGTGTATCTCCAAGATGTGACTTGCGATCAGGTTGTCCTTTTCCTTCTCTGGCATATCTCTTACGATGAATATCAGATCGAACCTAGTCAGCAGCGGCACGGGCAGGTTCACGTTTTCTGTGATGTTCTTGTAAGGATCATACTTGCCGTACATCGGGTTGGCCGCCGCCATGATTGACGTCCTTGCATTCAGGGTAGCTACAATGCCTCCCTTTGCCACCGAGCAGGTCTGCTGCTCCATTACTTCGTGCAGCGCAGATCTGTCCTCTGGTTTTATCTTGTCAAATTCGTCTATACAAACTAGACCTTGATCGCCCAAAACGACAGCGCCTGCCTCCAGCATCATAATTCCAGATTTGTCGCGTATCACTGCTGCGGTAAGACCTGCCGCAGTCGAGCCCCTGCCAGAAGTGTAAAGCCCTCTTGGTGCGATCTTGGCAGCAAACTTGAGCATTTCCGATTTAGCAACACCAGGGTCACCAACCAAAAGCAGGTTGATGTCGCCCCTTCTGGTTGAGCCGTCTTCCAGCTTTTTCGTCACAGAACCGACTATCAGGAGAAGTATAGCCTCCTTGATCACCTCATGACCGTAAACGTGGGGCGCAAAAGAGGCAATGAGTTTCTCGTAGGCGTCCGGCTTGCTTGCAATGGCCCTTATCTGGCGCTCATCCTCCGCGCTTATCGCTATCCGCTCAACCGTCCTAGTGTCCTTGCTGCCCGCTCGGCCGCCAAGGTATTCGATGTTGTTTCCTTCCATGCGGAGCCGGAAGAGGCTGGTCTTGGCCTGCGGCGCGAGCTGCTCCTGCTCGATCCTGATTATGCCTGTAAGCATTATCCTGTCGCCGGGCCTGCATTGATCAACAAGGTCGCCCATGACGGTGACTTCGACGTAGTGCGGCAGCTGGCCTGCAGGCAGGTCTTCTGGAAGCTCTTGCAGTCGCACCATCTGGAAGTCGATAAAGAGGCTGTTCTCCGGGTCCATCTCCAGCTCTTTCTCAGAGCACGCGTGGCACTTTTGCGGCTTTTTCAGCACGAGGCCCTTCAGTTGGGCTTCGGTCACCGTGTTGCAGTTGGTGCACCTGTATGCGACTTTTTTTGCAAGGGGCTTGACCTCCGACGAGCGCACCACCATGCCAGAGACGCTTACAAGCTTGTCTATCAGGTCGGCGTTTATCTCTCGCAGGCCCTTTTGCACAGTATAGTTGCCTATCCTGACCCTGACCTTTTCCCGGATCTCCTGCTCGTAGTCTGGGTGGATCTCGCGTAGGATCGAGAGCACTGCTTCGTTGAACGCTGCAAAGTATTCGTCTGGCTGGTGCGTTATCTCTTTTGCAAGGGTGGGGCTGAAGGAGTCGAGGTCGATGTAATCGATCACGAGCGACTGGGCGCCAAGCGCCATCATGTTATTTATCCTATCAAAATACTTGTAGTTGCCGTCGCGATCCTTGAACGCTTTTAGGAATTTTTCAAGGTCGTTTGCAAGCGCGGCCGCAGTCTGCTGTTGCTCAGCCAAATTTCTTTAGCACTCCTTTCTTGAATTTTGTTGAAGCGTTGTTTATCAAAATATAGAGCTCTTTTTCTTCCGCCGACAGCTTTGCTTCAAGCTCTGGCGACAGCGGCGACGCGGCCGCCAGCTTGACTATTTTTTCAAGCCGCGTGGCGACAAAGGTGTTGAGCGAGACTAGCAGGTTCTCCCTTTCGCGATCCTTTAGCCCTTCAAGGTAGTCGTTGACCCGGACGTAAAAGTCGATGTCGATGCCAGACAGGTCGTGGGGCTTGGCGATCCGCTCGCGGTTCATTGCCCGCGAAATATAGCCAGCAGAATCAGGTGATTGGATTTCGACCGCGCCCTGCTCGGCAAGGATCTTAGCGACCCAGCGCTGGAGTGACGACATATCGCCCTCTTTTGCGTCGATGTCAATGTTGCCCACAGTGATCCTGACGTCCTTTTTGTAGGACACCCTGACCTCCTCGGCCATGTAGCCCAACTGGTAGGCATTCTGTATAGCTTCTATTCTGGGCTCTGCCCGAGCATCTGTCGACATGTTGGGGAGCTGATAGAACTTGGTATCTAATATATCAGCTTTTAACAGCTAAAGCTAGCTTGCAGCTTAAAGTCTATCGTTCTGTGAACTACCCACGAATAAATTCGTGGGCTTCTTCCTGCTTCAGCGACCGCTGTACGATCTCTGCAGGCGTGACTTCCCGGCGTTCCACCGGTAGCAGCAGCAACAGTGATTCCAGCCCTCGCTTACGGATGTTGAGAGAAGCGTTGTAGTCCCTGTCAAGTACAGCTCTGCATTTTGTACAAACATGCGTTCTTACAGCCAATGATTTTGGTACTGGGTGTCCACATCTTGAGCAGTCAACCGATGTGTACGCTGGTTCTACCTCTATCACTCTATTAGCCTTGTACTGCAGCATTTGCTTGAATGTAGACCAGCTTGCGTCCAGGATTTTGCGCGCAAGCCTGTGGTTTCTGGTCAGGTTTGATACTCTCAAGCGTTCTAGAAATATCAGGTCGTAGCGGCTGCTGTAGTACGTTGACAGCTTGTGCAGGAAATCCCTTCTATTGTTGCTTATGCGCTCGTACAGCCTAGCCAGCATGTGCTTTGCCTTTTCGTGGTTGCTGCTGCCTATCTGCCTTCTCGATACCCTCCTGTGAGCCCTCCTCAGTGGCCTTAACATCCTTGTCAGGAACTGTGGATTGTCTTCCACATGGTCGTCAGAGTCATGACAGAACTTGGCAATCCCTACATCAATGCCCACAGGATTTCTGTACCTGATTACGGTGAAGGACCTGCGCGGCAGCTGGCATGCTACTAGTGCGTACCACCTGCCAGCCTTGCTGCGGCATATTGTAACCTGCTTGACGTTTACCGGCTTTCTATGGAGTACAATCCTTATGCTGCCTATCTTGGAAAGTGATAGCTGTTTGTCACTCTCGAGCCGAAAGCCAGACTGGTTATAAGTAAATGAATTGAAATCTTCTTTCTTTCTGTACGAAAGCTTGCCGCCCTTTGCCACTACCTTTCTTGCAGCAGCAACCTGCTTTGCTACCATCTGGAGCATCTTGGAATGGTAGTTCCTGAGCCATAGGTGCTGCTCCTTCAATTCTGTTAATGCGTAGTTCATGTCATATTCTGACATGTTGTTTTTGTCAAGCAAGTAGTTGTACAGCCATCTGCAGCCGTCAAGTGTCTGTTCTAACACAAGCTCCTGCTCTTTTGTCGGATATAGGCGGAACTTGTAGTTCAGCATCGTTTTTTTATTCTTTTTGTATGCACTACTACTATTTAACGTCTGGAGCACCTTGGTGGAAGGGGGGAGATTCATTAACGGGAACCAGATTCATCCCACCCTTGAAAAGGTGTGGGTTTTCTTTGGTTCCCATACCCTCCATTATGAGAAGATTAGTAGCAGAGATAGCAAGATATTAATGGTTTAATAACTCGATTAAGAAACGCATTCACGATGTCGGCCAAGGAAACCGATCTGGCAAACCTGATGTGGTCTGAGAAGTACAGGCCGAAAAAGCTTGCCGAAGTGGTTAACCAGAAGGAGATAATCAAGGGCATCAGCAACATGATAAAGAGCCCTGACATACCGCATATGCTGTTCTCCGGGCCGGCAGGGGTCGGCAAGACCACCACGGCGCTGTGCATCGCAATGGAGCTCTTAGGCGAAGAGTGGAAAAAGAACACGCTTGAGCTCAATGCGTCTGACGAGCGCGGGATAAAGATGGTCCGCGAGCGCGTCAAAGAGTTCGCAGCGTCTATCAAGCTTGCCGGCGACAAGGAATTTGGGACACCCAAGATAATCATACTTGACGAGGCCGACGAGATGACCTCCGAGGCGCAGACGGCGCTCAGGCGCATTATCGAGGACAGCGCAAGGACAACGCGCTTTATCATCATATGCAACTACCTGTCGCAGATAATCGAGCCGATACAGAGCAGGTGCGTCGTCTTCCGGTTCACCCGCCTGCCAAGGGAAGACGTCATCGATTATTTGAAAATGATATGTGAGAAAGAGAAGGTGAAATTTGAAGAAAAGGCGCTTGCCCAGATCTATGACGCTACTGGCGGCGACATGCGGCATTCGATCAACATCATGCAGGCGGCCGCCGGCATGGGCTCGGTGTCCTCTGCCAACGTCATCGCAGCCATGGGGCTCTCGGGCAGGGCAAGGGTGAACGAAGTGTTAAAGCTGGCACTGTCAGGCAAGTTCAATGAAGCCCGCGCAAAGTTGCTCGAGCTGACGCAGGTCTACGGTATGTCCGAGACTGATTTTATGAAATATGCAAACCAGGAGGCGTACGAAATGAAGATCGAAAAACCTGACGAGTTTGCTGCCATAATGGCTGAATACGACTATAGGCTGGCAGCGGGCGCGCACCCAGATATCCAGCTATCAGCGCTCCTTGCCCAGCTTGGAAAACTGGGAGCTAAGAAACAGTAAAGGGAGTAGAGCGCCGGAATGCCTTGTAATTCCAGTACAGCTCGCTCAGCATGTCTTCAGGCCCATTCGATTTCTCAGCTACTTTTTTCTCTAGGATGAAAGTGACATGTGACTCCACCTTCTGACACTGGTTACAAAAGTAGACCGATAAGGTTGTTTCCTTGTGCGCCATCCTTGGGTGGCCGCATGAATCGCACGACATTAGGTACCTTTACGGGCATATACAAGATAAGGCTTTGAAAGTCATGGATCATACATACACGCATATGCATGTACAAGTCCTCTAGTATTCTTCCTCGAATTCCTCGCCGCTTTCCTCTTCCTCAACCTCTTCAAAGTCCTCTTCGAGCTCCTCTCGCTCTTCTGCACTCTTGTAGGGAAGGTCGGCCTCGCCGGGCGCTCCGCAGACAGGGCACTTGAACTCGATGGTCTGCCCCTCAAGGTCTAGAGGGAACTCTTTAGAGAACACTTCGTCACACTTGCTGCACACGAGAGTAGTCTGAATGCTGTCCTGACTGAACTTGTGTGTCTGCACCCGGAAAGAGGTGTTTGCCAAGTTATTCTTCCTACGTATAGGAAATCTCCTTTTTTATAAGCGTTCTTGGCACACGATGGTCAATATATAAAGAAAATCTCTCAGTTGCCCCTTATTCCCTGCGCCACCAGAATCGAGTAGCAGCCAAGGCCGCACTCTTCGCATATTGGCTTCATGCTCTTTGGGTCAGCGCTGCCTATGCAGCAGGGCTGCTTGACCCTTCCCATGTGGTCAAGCGACAGTATAGCCCATGAGGGGCAGTCCACTGGCGTCGTCCCTACTCCACCCCAGTTGCCCTTCATCAGGGACATCTGGCTGATAGGGTTGACTATATAGTTGGGATACTTTTTCTTTAATGCGATCAGCTTGTCAACTACTGAATTGCGCAGCTCGCCAAACGGCAGCATCAGCGGGTCGCCCTTGGCAAACGGCGTATGGAACTGGAAGCCGATCTTGTTGATCTTGCCGCGCCACTCCTCTGCAAGGTCTTCGACCGTCATGTAGTTTTGGGAGTTGATAGTCATCGTGATCCAGATGTCCTTCCACGCCGGCTTGCCGTTCCTGTCCGGCCCAGAGATGTAGTCAAGTATGTTCTTCCTTGTCTTTGCGTACGATCCTTTCCCGCGGATGCGATCGTGCACCTCCTCAGTACCGTCCATTGACACCCAGTAAAAGTACAGGCCATCGTACCTCTTTAACGGAAACGTGGCGTTTGTCACGACGCATATCCTCTTGGGCATCTCTTTGCAAAAGAGCTCGATAATGTCAGAGCGCAGGGTCGGCTCGCCTCCCACAAGCGTGGTGACAAAGATATGCTGCTTGTTGAACTTTTCCTTAATTATCTTCCTCCAGTCCTCGACCGTAATGTCCCTCTCTTCCTTGCGGTTGAGCCACCAGTAGCAGTGCGTGCAGTGGAGGTTGCAAACATTGTTGACATCCACAGAGCCGTACATTGGCTGCTTGATGTGGAAGAGCTTGTACGCTGTCATCTTTTTGAATATGCTAATGTAAAACGGCATTTCGCGCAAGAGGTCGGTTATGCCGCGGCCATAGATCAGGTCAACCATATTCCCACCTACCTATGCAACTCTCTCTTAATAAAGATAGATTGAATGTTCTACTGTACGTCTTCCTTTTTCTTGGCCAGATCGGCGTGTGACTTTCTTGCAGACTCGATAGCCCGGTTGCGTCTTGGCTGTATTACAAGGACATAGAGCGAGCCGGCCAGGTACACTCCAAGCAGCACGAGCTGCGCCACTATTGTCTCAAGAGTTGGGTGGATGCCAGTCATTGTGGCAGTGTTGATGTCAAGTCTCGGCACGGTGCCAATGAGGTGGGTGGTTGGAATGTAGCCCACTTCTTGGAACTCGCGCACCGCATTGCCCATGAACGCTATCGACATGTATGCGCCGATGCCCATAGTCAGGCCAAAGAGCACGCGCAGAGGAAGTTTCTTGCCCAGCCTTCTTACTACAAACGTAACAGCGGTTATTACGCCGAGTCCGACTACCATGCCGGCGACCACGTACCACTCCATGTACTTTGCAAACGATATCATGGCCTGATAAAAGAGGACGGTCTCAAAGCCCTCCCGATAAACCGTAAAGAATGACAGCATGACAAAGACCATGACACTACCAGTGGTGGTTGCCTTCCACACCTTTGCCTTGACAAACTCGATCCACTTCTTTGTCTCCACCTTGTTCAGAATCCAAAAGCTGACCCAGAAGAGCACAGCGACTGCAGACACACCAGCTATGGCCTCTATCAGCTCCCTGCTTGCGCCAGAAATTTCAATGATAAACTGGGCGACAAACCAAGTAACTGCGGTTGCAGCAAATGCAAGGACTATGCCATAGTAGACGTGTTTTTTGAACCGCTCATTTCTTGATGCCTCGAGATACGTCAAGATGGCACCGACAATGAGCGCAGATTCAAGCCCCTCTCTGAATATGATTGAAAACGAGGTAGAGAAAGCAATTGCAGGAGCCAACACACCCGTGCCAGACACCAGCCGCTCAGATTCGTCAAGTCCGCGCCTGATTTCTATTACCTTTCCTTCCACCTGCTCGTATGGAGCTCGTGCCTGGATCAGGTTGCGAAGCTCTGCAAATTTTATCTCCATTTCAAGTGTAAAGTCAGGGTCGATTGGTCTCAGGGGGATCTCTACATTTTCATAGCTGTCAAGATAGGCAGCGCGCGATGTCAAGAGCGCGCCTTCAGCATTGCCATCTTTGTAGAGCCGGAGCGTTTCATCAAGCTTTATCCTTATCTTGTCGATGTTGTTGCGAACTGCGGCCTTGGCGGGGTCGTTTGCTTCACCCATCTCCCTGCGCTCGCCGGTATAGGTGCCAAAGCCGGCTGCCAGTTCTTCAATGTTGGCAAAGCCTGCGGGCGTGCCAGAGCCTTTGCTGAAGGATGGGTCATTTGCCAAGATTTCCTCAGCCTGATCAAGCTTTGTAAGAATGCCATTGACATGCTCTTCAATCGCGGCAGGCGGTTCTTCGGCTCGTATCATTTGAATGAGCTCTTCCCTCATCTCTATCTCGATTGCGAGCATGAGCTCATGGTCATGCTTTTCAATAGGCGTTTCAAGGTATTCGTAGTTGTCAAGGTAAGCAGTGATGGCGTACTGGTCGGCCAGCTCATAGTTGCCATTGTTGACTTCTGTCACTACGTTTGCCAAAAGCTCCCTGATAGTGGAAAAGTACGTGGCATGTTCGCCTGCGCTACTGCTGCCGGCGCTCAAAGACAATTCTTCAGCAAAGTCACGCTCTATAGCAGTTGCAAGTCGCGCTATTGATCCATTATCCGCCTTTTGTTCAAGCAAGCTATTCAGCTCGGCAAAGAATGAATTTATTTCTGCGCTCCGCCGCTCGTCAAACGACGCTGCTATTGACTGGTATTTCGATTCTGCAACATTGACAAGCCCGATCGTGTTTTCATATTCGACTTGGTTAGAGCCGCCATTAGATAACTGATAGGACTGGACTGCGTCCCTCAGGAGAAATACCACCGTCTGAGACACCATACCCTTGTCAGAGGCAGGCAAGCCCAGCTTGGCAAGGATGCCATCAAGCAGTGCGTTTATGCCCGAAATTTCCTGCCGCAGCGCATCTACCGATTGATCGCCTGTCCTAATGTCGATCGGCAGGTCAGTCAGGCGCACCTCCAGCTCGGTTGCCGACTGTTCGTCAAGCTCTTCCAGCTGTCCCTTTATCGAAGGAAAGGTCGTCGTATGCGGGATGAACGCATGCGCAAATGCCGCTTCAGTGTCGCCAGCAGCCAGGCTCTGGTCTGCCAGCTGCAGTTGCGTCCTTATCCTTTCCATGTTCACCATGATTATTAGTGCATCATCGTTGTTGGTCTGCTGTTGCGCAAAAGCAGCAAGCGGCGATATGATGAGGAAGAGCATCACGAGTGTGGGAACGATCACCGTTGATGGGTTTTTGAGCGGGGATATCATTTCAAGCAACCAATAGCCGTCCTGCGACGGTAGTTAGGCTTACCTAATTAAGTGGCGTTATTTAAACCATCTATCCTTGGCAATTGCAAGCTGCCATAAGGATTATCAGTACCTGGCAATTAGCCACCATCAATTATAACTGACCTGCTGTTTTTGATCTGTACCGAGTACACCGCGCCGTATTTCTGCTCCAGTCCCAGCCGCAGAAAAAGCAGCATATGAAAGTACGTAAATTCTGCATCGTATCTTCTCCCGTACCTTCCGCGCGTCGCCTTGCTGAGGTACTGCCACTTGATGTACACCCACTCATTCTGTATAACAAGCGATGCCAGAACATAGAGGAAGCGCAGTGCTGGACTCCTGGATGACGTCCTGGCCCTGCTCTTTCCCATCGCCCTGTATGACGATTCTATGCCAAATCTCCTCCGGTACTCGTCAAACATCCGCCCTACCGGGATATTGACAAGGCCTGCGGCATAGTACATGTACTGGACGCCGCGTTTCTTCCTGTACCTTTTCTTCCGGTATTTGGCAACGGCATACAGCCTGAATGTGCATTTCTCGCCGGTGGCAGAATCTGTCATTTCGCAGTCCGGTACGACGAAACTATCCCTTCTTTTCCGGGTCAGTCTGGATAACGTGCCGCCTTTCCTGCCTCTTGGAAAAGCGGCTATGATGTACGGGATACGCATGGAATTGAGGTAGCTCATTACAGCTGCTGTAAAGAACCCCTTGTCAAGGAACAGGCATTTTATCACGATGCTCGCCTTCTGTACCTCTGCAAGCAGGTACCTGACTACTCCAACCAGTGCTTCCCCCTCCCGGATGTACCTGGTGGCCAAGGTGAACCTCCTTCCATGGAGCATCACGTAGGCGCTGGCGTACGTGAAAAAGTGGGTCGTGCCGCTCCTGGCCCTGCCGCGTCTGACATCCCCCTCATTCTCAGGCTCGCCGTGGTAGGGAACGTCTGTCATGTCGATGGCTATGTCGACAGCTCGATTGTGCAGGGTCTCCGCCACCCTTTTCTGCAGCAGCCTGTTGGCGGCCGACTGAATCCACGAAATGTCAATCTTGGACACGTGGTACTGGACATCCCTCCTGGACGGGGTGCTGGCCAGAGTACAGCAGGCTTGTGTTATGGATGTCCCACCGGTACAGGCATAGACCACAGAATTTGCTATATCGACTACTGAATACCGCCTTTTTCTGAAATCGGCTGGCCTGAAGACTGGCAGCAGTACGTTTACTGCATTACCAAGTACTCTCTCATGTGTCAAAAAATGTTTGTCGGTAGGTTCTTGGGTAAATGTACCGCACTGGATTGGCAGGGTTCTCACAAACCATGCGTCTCTGGTGGCAGCTTTAGCTGTTGCCAGGGACGCCCTTCAACAATCGACTAAAAAGCTGCTCACAAACTCGTTATTGCCAAGTACTGATTATGTACAAAACATAAAGAAAAACTGTCAGGCCGTGCTAACGGTCTTGAGCATAGCACGCCTGTTCTTCGTCCAGAGATATAGAAAGTAGCCCCCAACAGCCGTTGCGGCAGCTGCTATAGCAGTTGCCATTCCAACAGCAGACAGAGCCTCTGTGAAGTTATCGAATATTGGCACTCCATTACCGAAGGCACTTGGGTTTGTAGCAATCTCTACTTTTTGCCTTGCCAGTTCCAATATTTCCTGAACTTGGCCTGTCTGCTGCAAGAGCGCTGCCAAAGGTTGAATTGTCGGCATTGACACCATTTCCTATCGACACCTCGGCATTAGTAATCCAAAAATTAATTTTAAAACTTACTCACAAGCTGTGAGTAACGCTTGGCAATATTTTTGAAATCTCAAAAATATTCAAGAGTGGTCAAAAATAGTGTTGATCGATGTCTCAACAAGATATTAAAATGTTCTAGAACTAGTTGTCATGTGGTTATTAAGAGAACGCCAGCTAACGGCGACTGCCCGTGTCGCTTAAGGACGTATGCCAACAGCTGAAAAGATATGGAGTTGAAATCGATGCCGACGCATTGAGAAAGACGTACCCGGACGAAGACCAGCTTGCAAGAGTTGAAAGGAACCTCTGGCAGATGTTGCGAAGGATTGAGGAAGAACGCAGGACAGGCATGCCTGCCTTATCACCTTTCTTCAAAGTCCGCTTGCCTTGCGATATCTGGACAGGCCGGCAGCGCAAATGTTTTAGTTCTGCTAAAAGTTCTTGAAGCTTTGAACCACGATAATTATAATCAAACATTTAAGGGTGTTAAATAATTCAGACAATCAATTCATTTACCATATAGTCCAAGGTGGATCCATCCTGCCCATGCTTGAGGGCCAACCCATGTCTGCTGGCTGGACGTTCATCTGCCACAGCATCGCGATTATCTCTCCTCTGTGGTGCAGCTCTTCAGTGAAGATGTGGAAGAGAACATCCTTGAATGCGATCGTTCACCTGATGCCGTCGTTGTTTACCCGCCATACTTTGCGGCCAAGTTCAGGTTCTGCAAGTTCTGATAGATATTCGTTCACTTGTGCAACCACCTTGTCGTTGTAATCGATTATCGCCTCCCAGCTCTGGTAATCCTTGAAAGGAAAAGGCCGGCGCAGGTCTTCCAGGCCGCGGATGGAATAGTTGATCCACGAATCCTCTGCCCATATTATATGCAAGAGCGTATCCTTGATCGACAACCACGCAGTCTCCCAGTTCTTTACGAAATCGTCCCACGAGAGGTTCTTGCGCAGCGATTCGATGTAGCTTGTCCCGACTTTGTGATTGTACGCATATACAGCTCCCTGAAATCGTCAGGATCCATTGGTGCAGCTCTCTGATAATAGAATGAAAAACATTGCTCCAGCTTGATTGCTATTATTATGGAGACTAGATATTCTAGCAGTTGGTAGAGAATGTGTCATATGATCTTTTTAGTATATATCTGCAAATTCGGTGCGGTATGTATGTGTGTGCAGCTTTCTTAAACGATAATGATCCATCATCTCGCAGTATGAGCGAAAAATCATCAGAAAGGCATGAAGAAAGAAAAAACAAGGGTGAAGGTGTGATGGGCCGGCCTCCACCTGAGCCTATCTACGACCTGACAACTTCTGACAAGACAGAGCTGGTCAAGGCAGCCGGTCCAAGAGAAAGAGGAGAGGAAGAAGAAGAGTAAGAACTAGTGAAAGTTCTCATGAAGGTACCGGATTATCCTCTTGGAATCTCTTTCGCTCACCTGCATGTCTCCTGCGAATAGCGTCTTCTTGCCCTTTGTTATATCGATCCTGACAGTGTTTCCAGAGACAGTCAGCTCAAGCTCTGGCCCCTTCATCATCATGTTTTTTATCGCATTCCCATGAAGGGAATTTTCCCCGGATTTGGGGTTGACGAACTCGGCAGTCAGGCGGTTGATGCTGTCCTCGATGGTGAGCGCTACCTTGCCATCGTCCATTTTTTCGATGGCAAACGTGTGCCGGTCAAGCGCATCGACTTCTATCCTTTTGCCGGTAGGCCCTTCTTCCTCGACTGTTTCTTCTGCCGGGCTCCATGTCATCCCTTCACGGGCAACCTTGATCACGTACTTGCCTTCTGCGCCCGACACCAGCAGGTGATCGTCTATGGCCTTTTGGAGCTCGTCCGGCGACAGCGGTCTGGCGGGCCCCCTGTGCCACTGGTTCTTGGCGTCTTCCCTGTCCTTTTCGCCACTGTAATGCAGGACGTAGCATAGCTTGGCGTTCCATCTCCGTACAATATTATAGGCTTCAGAGACAGAGATCATGCCCGTGGACGGATGTTCGTTATACGTCTCTGTCCCAAGCACAAGAAGATCAGGATTCCATAGTATTCTTTCGTCAGCTCCGGGCAGCTTTAGGAAATCCCACCCTGCGACCACCTTCCTTGATCCTGCCCTGATGACATAGATTACAGAGCCGGGCATGCCGGGCCGGTCGCCGGCATTGTCGGCTGCTATCGGAACTACTGAAAACGGGCCTACTTCAAACGGTGTCCCGGGGCTAACGTGAACGAATGATGAAGACGGCGATCCAATCGACGGCAGCTCTTTTGCGATCTGTTGGCCGCACTCGGCCGTGCAGTACACTTTGGCATTTTTCTCCTTTACCAGCGAAGGGAGGTCGCTTATGTGCTGCATCTTTGCGTTGGTAATCAATACCGCGTCCGGCATACCGGCATTTTTCTTGATGCTTTCCTGCACCCCGCTGCCCGCGTCAACCAGCAGGTGAAAGCCTTGGTAGAACATTGAAAGTGAAGTGTTTGCTGCTGTTGCCCCTGCGTCGATGTCAGGAAGCACGCCGTTGATTCTTATCTGAAGATCCTCCGAAGCCATTAAAAATGATGCAAGTTCATTACAGATAAACATAACTATCTCTCTCATACAGAGGGTTCTCCATGCACACCTTTCCTCTTAATAACGAGAAAAACCATGTACTAAATGTATATGCCAATCAAGCCAGGAAAAGTTGCCTTTCCAATCATCATCGCTCTTGGCGCTGTTACCGGTATCCTTTCATACATACTCTTCAGCCAGGCAGCGCCCGGGCCGCTCTTTACGTCGGGACAATTTTTCGAGCCGACGCCTGCAGGGATTCCTACTGGAGAGATAAAGGAGGGCCAAGAAGGAGAGACTGCCACTGCAGGAGCTGGACAAGAGTCGGGCGCAAACACTACAGGTGGAGATCAGACTGCCGCCATACCTCCTGATGCAGTGACCATCTCCATATTGCAGGGTGCTTCTGTACAAGGCAATCCCGCCTATGACCCTGAAACTGCACAGGCAAGCATCGGCCGGACGGTTGTGTGGAAAAATGACGATTCAGTGCCGCACACGGCTACGAGCGGCAAGCTGTTTGATTCTAGCATCATAAACCCAGGTGAAAGCTATAGCATAGCTGCTGAAGAGATCGGGGCGGGTGAGCACGAGTACATTTGCACATTGCATCCGTACATGAAGGGGACGATCGTGATCAAATAACTCTCTGCATCTGAGACTTGCCTAATTAAAAAAGAAGGAAAAAGGTGAGTGGGTTCTAGTTCCGGTATACCGCCATCAGGCTGTCACCAGCTGCAGCATCGTGGAATCTGTTTGTACTGCCGTCTGACCAGTGATCAAAGACATAGCTGCCATAGTCTGCTACAGCCACTTTGTATGTTGTTGTCCGCCCACTTGATACGGTAATCAGTTCCCAGCTCTAAACCGGGAACATCTATTGGTTCATAGTCCGTTGCATCGTGCCCGCCAAGCAGCGTTCCTGTAATAGGCCCATATTATTAATAGTGGGAAGTCAAAGTAGGTCTCTTTTACTGTTATATTGTCATTATTCAAGATCAAATCAAATTAACGGAAGCTGCGCATCTGACATGGTAAAGGTTTTGTCTTTTCCTTGCTCTGCTGCTTACGACGACTTCGCCTATGTCAATTTCCTTGCTGCATCGTCTGCAATGAATGGTCCGGAGTTTACCCCGTATGAGAAACACCTTTCCGGCAATACGTTTGTGCATTGTTATTGCACTCTCTCTAAGTATTTTATTTTTTATTTGATTTGTTAGAACATAAATGCGCTTTCCTTTTGCCATTCTATCCTTTACTCACCACTCTTTGGTCTTTTTCTTTGTTCCATCCGCTGTACAAGATCCTGCAATTTAAATCACTATGGAACACATATCTAGTCCAATGAACTAGTACATCCTAGCGATAGTTGCTGCTATTTCTTTTGTTCAGCTGCGGCACCCATCATTATGTCTGTTGCCACAATTGTCTAGGCTATCTCCTTTTGCTCTAGAAGTTACTACAATATTCCTGCATGGTTCAAAATACCTCTCTTGGTAGGAATCAGTATCTCCCTGCACTACTTTTTTCGGGCAATTTTGTTTTATAGTAGGTCGATTTATGGTTAATACAAGAGAAGACGTCATTATTTTGTCTAGTGACTTAGTGAAAGCCCTCTTCAGCATTATAATTTCGTCATTTCTTGCTTTCAGTTCCTTTTTGAGCCTTTCTTTAACGCGGTGAATCAATCAGCATATATATATTATAACAGTAAGATTTACCGGAAAACTGGGTAGCATGTTTATTATCTTCCTTTAGAGATCACCACCCTCTATGTAGGACAGTCAAGAATAGTTACATATGCACACATTTTTTGACGCAACAACCTATCAGAGTAAAAATAGTTAAATAATATCTGGTGGTCTTTGCTATGGTTATAGCCACAATATGCTCTTTCTTATTCTTGCAACACACTCGCCGGATATGTGCCCTCTGACAAACTCCAAGGTTAGAGAGCATGTCCTAAAGGCTGTCCCAGAGTGGAAGAACATGGCAGAGAAACTAGGAGTGAAGTTAGTGAGCGAGCCCCTAGTTAACAATGAACATATGGTTACGTGTGTTGTTGAAGCGCAAGATGTAGAAACACTGGATGAGTTCATTAATCAGAGTGGAATGCAACAATGGAACAACGTAAAGATGATTCCCTCTACACCTATAGAAAATGCCATCAAAAAGTACGATGAAGTTAAGCCTATTTTATGAAGACAGATAATAAGCCAATCACTTTTCTGGGAGAGAATCACTTCTAAACCTATAGGAAGACGTTGTTTAGAGGTTCAAAAAATGTTGCTAGAATACATTTTAACCCTACCATATTCTCTTAGACTCTTGCATTGCCATATTTCCATTGGTTCTTGTCCATATCGGTAATAAAGCCTAGCAGTACATTTTCAAGAATTTGCATTATTTTCTGACCTTTCTTCGCAGTAGCTTTCCTAGGAGCTCCAGTGGCCGCTGTCGTAGTTAATTCATTGAACTTCCAGTATATCTTAATGTTATCTGGTAACTTTGGTACAACCTCTTGTGGCGCCAAGGTCATATCAACTAGGTCAGGCCTTACAGCAAGCATTACAGAGGTCTCGCCTTCGCTTCCATGGCCCATACCACCGCAAACATCAAAAAGTCCTTTGTCAATTTGTCCAACTAAAGTCCACCAAGATTCAACGCAGGAAATGATAACATGTGGGTTCCTTTCTTTTATTGCTCTTGAAGCTATTTCGATAGGAACAATGTTGCCATCTCATATGGCATGATAAAATCAGAACCAAAAGGTATGTGGTCTCCATGGTTTTCATATGCTCCAAAAATTAGTACTGCGACAGTATCTGCATTTACAAGCTGTTGTAGATTTGCTGCATATTCATCTCGGACAGAATATTGCGAATCTTGTCACAATTATCACTGTTCATATAAACCAATGAAGACTTGTGTGGATAAAGTTTATGTTGTATTTGCGCGGTATTATTTCAGACCTGACGTTCAGACCAACGCAAAGAAAAAACCGGTGTTTATTAGTCAAGAGCAATGTAGCTTCTATATGCTTGATTTGATTCTGCAGAATGAAAAAGGTAAATGCAAGTGCTTACTCCGAGGGCTCGTTATGCCCTTGAAAAAGAGCAAAAGAAAAATGTCATCAACAGATTCTATGCGAAAAATGTAGTTCTATCTTCATTTTTGCAGAAGATGCCAAAGAGCATCAACAACTAGCAACAGGTCATGATAAAATCAAGGAATTTCCATTTTTCAGCTAGTGAGTTTATAGAATATGATATGTGTCCTAGCTATACCTTGTGTCAAAGACCTTTCCCAATCTCTCTCAAGAGAAGCTTTATCTTGTTTCCAACTATGCTGTTATGGTCGGCTTCTTTGTCAAAGGACAAGAGTAGAATGGATTTGCACTCAAGTTTCTTGGTTGTACAAGACAAAGGATGCCCGCTTTATTTTTTGGTATTCTGTGTAAGAGTAAATGGTTTTGCCCAATTTAGACTCAAATGTCTTTCTTGTGCTTGTCCTTATGACAGGCTGCATGATAGAAAGCTCTGACTCTTCGCGTGTCAATAATGGAACTAGACCTTCCTGATACTCTTCAGCAGCATTATTTTCTTCTACCGTAGCAACACCAGCAAACCTAATTGCATTATCCTTTTGAAGTATCTGCTTGCATAGCTGCTTGTAATTCAAAATTATTGTTTCTTGCAGAAATCATAATAGATTATTAATTCTTGCTGACCGTATCATAATAATTCCAAATTATGATAATAACAACAACTGAAAATGTGTGACGGCTCACACTCTTTATTTGGTTACTGAAACCAATTAGTATCCTACCTCATGAAGAAAGATAACAAGCGGTCTTCAACGCTACAAGAGGCTGCCAAAGGTTTAGATGAGCAGCATATACTAGAAGCCATAGAGACTGGTATTGAGCATGCTCTTGGAGCAGAAACCAAAATGCTGTTTTTCAAAACGCTAAAACTGGTTTATAAGCTAGAAAGGAATGCGATACCTTCTAACCTTGAGCGTTTTGATGAATTGCTAGACAGAATACTTGGAGCAAATACGGCTGAGGTTGTTCGCCAGCAAATTATATCAGAATTAGAAAAAAGGAGAAAGACCCGCAGACCTAAGGGCGGGCAAACAAACTCACATCAAGCCTTTGCTTAACAGACTTTTTCCTGACCACATCACTTTTGAGATCTGTTGGCATTCACAGCAATTATGCCTGCAGCAATAAGTGCAATTCTGCTTTTTGGAATAGAGCCTGCGATGGGAATCCAACCGGGCATCAACAATCCCAACGGGGTTGAACCGATAATAGCAATAGGCTGGTTTGGGGCATATCGCTGATAGTAAAGTGGTTCCTGTGGCCAAGGAGGCCTTGGTACAAGATTCCTGCGACATAGTCATTAAGAGAGATTGAAAGAAGGAGTTTGATAGTAACCAGTAAAAATAATCAAGGCAGGCCGCTGCATCCAAAAACTCGCCGAAAGGACACGAGAAAGAAGGAGGAGGATGTCCCCAGCACAACCACAGATCCAACGATGACAAACGGGATAAGAGTGGGCTACCATTCAGAAGCTGCGAATGTAAGCTAGAAGACATAGATGGTATGCGTAATAGGTTATCACTCTGAATGCGCCAATCTTCCAATAGCCGATCAAAAACATGGCATGAATATCGGCTATCATTCAGAAGCTGCAAATCTCTGGAAGAGAAAAGAATACGAAAAGTAGCATGACTGTAGGTTACCATTCAGAGGTGACAAATATGAGTACGCATAGCAAGAGGCTGCATCAGGATGAGGATTCTATGACTGAAGAATGATTAGAGGAAGAAAGCAACATAACCTACCAGTAAACAACTAATTTACTGTCCTGTCAATTGCACTAGTTCAAGCTTGTTGAAACAAAATATCCAACCAAACGGCTAGGTAACTGAATTGGGTATCGTTAACTTTTCACCTGCTCAACAATACACTATATAGAATCTAGCTGACAGTAAGTTAACATAACCTCTCTTTACCAAGAGAAGGAAATTTGTTAATAACCCCCCTCAGACCGCTGCATGTTTCAGTCGTCTGAATCGCTTTCTCAACCTCTGTTAACGAGTATCGATGAGTAACTATCTGCGACAAATCGACTATTCCCTCTTCTGCAATCTTGGCAGCTTCTTCCAAGGTGGGCGGAAGGGAGCTGAAGGCTCCAACGATAGTCACCTGATTATAATGCAACCAGTTGGCATCAATGGAAAACTTTTGCTCATTTGGCATGCCAGCAAATAGGCTTATCTTGGAGTTTTTGCCTGCAATCTTTCCTGCAAGATCAAAGACAGAGGGGCTGCTCGTTGCAATCACGATAGTGCCTGCACCAGCCTTGCCAGTAAAGTCAAGTATGTCTGATGCAACATTCTCGCTGTATTCAAATACTGCATCTGCGCCAATGGACCTTGCTTTTTGCATTCTTGACTGAACCTTGCCTACTACCGCCGCTCCTGCACCCACAAGGTTTTTGAACAGCTGCAGGTGCAACAGCCCCACTGGGCCATCGCCAATTATAACTGCAGGTCTTGGTTCTGCAAAGGGACCTAGCTGACATAGACCATTTAAGCAGCAGGCAAGTGGCTCAAGAAGCGAGGCCTCTTCATCACTCAGGTTATCAGGAACTCGAACCAGCCCTCCTATTTTGATAGTCTGCTCTGGTATTCCGACGTACTCGGCGAAACCGCCATTTACGGTTGAGCCTACCTCCTTGAGATTTGTGCACATGTTGTACTGACTACTATGGCAGTACGGACAGTCAAGGCACGGAATTATTGGGCACAGGGCCACCCTTGTGTCCGCTTGTATTGTTCCAGAATTCATATTGACATTTTCTGTTATTTGACCACACACTTCGTGCCCAAGTATTACAGGAGGACTAACTTTACGGTGCCCCTTTCTGAAAACGCGTACATCATAGCCACATACAGCACAAGCGTTTACTTTGAGCGCGGCCCGATCTTGCAAAAAGGGTGCGCTTTGCACCGAGATATTATTTGGGCCGTAAAAAACCGCTGCTTGCATATCTTTCATCATCGTGCCATTGTTGCAATTTCCTTCCAAACGACAGACTACAGTAAGTTTGTTCTACAAATCTAAAAAGTGTTATAGTATCTGTGTCATTATAATGACAAGGCTATTTGAGCCCCATATCCATATGTATTCTCGCACTACCGATGATTATGATGCAATGTCAAAAGCAGGAATAGAGGTAATAGTTCAACCATCTTTTTGGCTTGGCACTCCCCGTACAGGGGTTAGCACATTCGAAGACTACTGGGAGCACATGATAACTTTTGAAACAAAGAGAGCGAAGGACTTTGGGATAGAGCACTTTGTGTGCATCTCTGTAAATCCAAAAGAGGCCATGGAAAGGCCCCTTGCGTTGGATGCTCTGAAGGCTATGACAAAATATCTAGACCGAGAAAGAGTTATTGCAGTAGGTGAATTAGGTTATAATCTGATAAATGATCTTGAAGAAGAAGTCTTTGTAAAGCAAATGGACATTGCCGCTGATAAGGACATGCTAATGACTGTTCATCTGCCGCACAACAACAAACCAGAAGGCATGCGCAGGATTGAGCGCATCTTGAATAGTGAAAATGGTAAGCGGTACAAGCGGAACAAGATACTGGTCGACCATAATGTTGAAGAGACGATTGGAAAAACGCTGGAGCTTGGCATGTGGGCAGGTCTATCTGTTTACCCTGTTACAAAGCTGTCACCAGAGCGCGCGATGAGCATCATCAAAAAGTATGGCACTGAGAGGATAATGATACATAGTGCAGCCGATTGGGGCGTATCAGACCCATTGAGCGTCCCTCTGGTTGCAAGGGAAATGAGGAAAGCTGGATTCAGCATCAGCGAGATTGAACGTGTAACCTTTTACAACGCATATGAGTTCTTTAGACAATCACCTAAATTCACATGGAAGCCTTAGCATGAAGCTTGCATTTAGCACAAATGCTTTCAAAAAATATTCACTGCAAGACTCGATAAAAGAGATAGCGAAAATAGGATATAAAGGAGTAGAGATTCTTTGTGATGTACCACATGCATACCCACCTGATTTTGGAGATGATAAGGCGTGGCAGCTGAAAGATGTTATATCATCACATGGAATGCAAATCTCCAACCTTAATGCGTTTACACTTTATGCAATAGTAGGAGGTGGCGATGTCTACCACCCCTCTTGGATAGAACAGGATGAGCATTCAAGGCAGGTACGCGTTCAGCATACGATTGACTGTGTACAGCTCGCAAAAAAGTTAGGGGCCAAAAATCTATCTACAGAGCCGGGCGGACCGATTCCTTCTAACAGAGATTCAAATAAGCTTGAAAAGGTATTCCTAGAGACTTTAGTTCCTGCGTCAAAGGCAGCAGAAGAGGAAGGCATCAAGCTCCTAATCGAGCCGGAGCCAGGTCTGCTCATTGAAAATTCAAGCCAGTTCAAAAGATTCATTAAAAATGTCAATTCTGATTATGTGAAGCTCAACTTTGACATTAGCCATTTTTACTGTGTAAATGAAGACCCTGCCAAGCTGGTATATGAGCTAGTGGATTATATCGAGCATTTTCACCTTGCCGATATTGAAAACAGGGTGCATAACCACCTGATCCCCGGAAGAGGTGAGATTGACTTTCATTCTGTCTTTGCAGCAATGGAGGATATAGGCTACGAGGGCTTTGTCACAGTTGAGCTCTATCCTTATCAAGACAGTCCCGTGCAGGCGGCACAGGAGGCGTACAGCCATCTTTGCAGCATCATAGAATCGATACGCTGAGACAATACCTGCTTTTAATCAGGCTGCCAAATGTATTTACCGCGCCTTCAGACATAATGGTGGGATACTTTGCTACCATTCCGCTTGTTGAGACAAATGGCTTTCACCTTGCGTCACTCATGGTCTCTTCTGGCCTGCTTTACATCGCCGGCATTGTTCTAAACGATTATTTTGATATCGAAGTAGACAGGCGTGAGCGTCCTTTCCGGCCGCTGCCTTCTGGCAGTATTCCAAAAGAACATGCCATGGCAATTGCGCTGGCGGCTATAGCTGCCGCAAACATAATTGCGCTGGCTGCAAGCCCCACAAGCTTTGCCATGTCCCTTACCCTGACGGCAGCCATAATTGCCTACGACTATCGCCTCAAGCGCGGGCGGGCAGCAGCATTCTCAATGGGTAGCACAAGGTTCCTCAACGTAATTCTAGGTGCAAGCATTGTAATGTCCGCATCATCGGGCATAGGAACTGCGATATTTGCTGCCGCATTACTCTTTGCATATGTCATTGCGATTATGATACTTAGCAGAAAGGAAGTTGGGAATGAAAAGCCTAAGGTTTTTGCAGCATTTTCAATTATCTTTGGAGTTATTGCATCAATAGTTGCCATTGGCTTACTAGTGCAGTTTCAATGGGTATTTCTTATGAACTTGGCAATATTTACTGCTGTTATGGCAGTCATTTTCAAGCAGCTGTTGACGGCAACTTCTGGCTCGTCTGTTCCTCAAGCCGTCAAGAACATGGTCCTTTCGATAATAATACTTGATTCTGTGTTTGTTGCAGGTACGGCCGGCTTGCTGTATAGTCTGTCAACTCTGCTCTTTATCATACCTGCAGTGCTACTGGCAAAAAAGCTGTACGTCACCTGATATTGTTGTATTATAACTCATTTAAGCAATACAGGGATATGACAAGCAGGCAAGAAGATGGTCGCTCCAGAATATTCTATCGTGCTCGACATTGTCGGATTGGAGGTGGAGCATCTTAATTCTGGACTAGTCCCAAATATTGCAAAGATTGCTAACGACGGCGAGTATGCAAAATTAGAGCCGGTCTTTCCAGCAGTTACATGTACAGTTCAAGCTAGCCTATTGTCTGGCAAATACCCAAATGAGCATGGCATTGTGGCAAATGGACTCTACGACAGAAACGCCTATTTTGTGTCTTTTTGGGAGCAGCCCAGCTCACTTGTCAGAGCAGAACGAATCTGGGATAGGCGTAATAGCTGTACTTCAGCTGTGCTGTTTTGGCAAAATACGATGTACGCCAATTCGGATATTGTAGTCACTCCGCGACCAATTCACCTGGATGATGGAGTAGTAATGTGGTGTTACTCAAAGCCGGTAGGATACTATGAAGAGCTGAGGGACAAGCTCGGAGAGTTTGATCTGGCAAGTTACTGGGGGCCGCTTGCATCGCCTAGGTCAAGCGAGTGGATAGCTAATGCAGCAGAATACACGCTGGAGAAACACCGGCCAAACCAGCTTTTTGCATATATTCCTCATGTTGACTATTCAGTACAGCGCTTTGGAAAATCGGATGCTCGCGCACGTGACGATTTGAAAAAAGCAGATGATATAGTGGGCAGGCTGGTTCAAAAAACATCAGAGCTTGGAATTAAAGATAAGACACAATTTATCATAATATCAGAATATTCATTTAATGATGTACAAGGTGCCATTCCGCTCAACCTTGTCTTGCGTGATGCTGGCTTGCTTGCAGTCCGAGAGATTCAGGACAAAGAATACCTTGACTTTGAGTTTAGCAAGGCATTTGCGATGGTAGACCATCAAGCGGCACACATTTTTGTAAAGGATGGATTTGAGAGAGCAGCAAGGAAGATACTTGAAGCAACGGCTGGAATTGACAAAGTGTTAGATAGTGAAGGAAAAAAGAGACTAAAAATAGATCATGAGCGAAGTGGTGAGCTTGTTGCCATCGCAGAGCGCGACAAGTGGTTTAGCTATTACTGGTGGCATGATGAAAAAAAGGCGCCCGCCTTTGCTCGCAAGGTGGACATACACAGAAAACCCGGTTACGATCCAGTGGAACTTTTTGTTGACCCAAAGACAAAATCAATACCGCTTGATGCAAGCTTGGTCAGGGGTTCGCATGGGAGACCTGCTGATCTTGAGACAGGCGAGGGGCTTGCGTTTTATGCTTCAAGCAGCAAACACGACATCACAAAATCTGGCATTGCAAAATGTACAGATATCATAAAGTGTTTGGCAGCAGCATGATGATGAAGTATTCAATCACTCTTGCATCATTTAGAAAGATAGAGCCAATTGAGGAAACGCTTGCAAGACTTGCTAAGCAGGGTTTTGATGCAGTAGAAATGTACGGCGAGCCAGAGGAGGTAGACTTGAAGAAATTGAAGGATGCCCTTAGCACAGCCAGACTTCCAGTGTGCGGGATAACAGGCATGTGGGGAAGAGCAAGTACGCAAGGATGGAAACGGAAACTTTTGAGCACTGACCATAGCTTGGTGACAGCATCTGAGAAATATGTAAAGGACTGTATTAGAATGTGCAGCCAGCTGGGCGGCAAGGAGATGAATATCTGCCTATTTGCAAATGAAATTGCAGAGTTTTTGACAAAACGCATGGAACAATTACGATTGAACAGAAAAAGCAAATTCTTTCAAGGGCATCGCCCATGTTACGAAAGTTATGCAAAGAAGCAAGAGACAGCGGCATTAGCCTGGTTCTGGAACCCCTCAATAGATATAGCACGCCGTACTGCGCCACTGCGTCTGATGCACTTTTGTTAGCCCGGCATGTGGATAATCTTGGCATTCTTTTGGATACATTTCACATGAATATTGAAGAGGATTCATTTGAAGAAGCGATATTTGCCAGCAGGGATTTTCTTGTACATACTCACTTTGCCGATAACAATAGAAAGATGCCAGGGTTTGCGCACATCAACTTTAAAACAATCGTAACAAGTCTGCAGAAAATCAGCTACGATGGTTATGTGAGCTTTGAACCAAATATAGCGGACAGAAATTACGAGTATGTGACAAAAAAAGGACTAGAGTTCATACGAGAGATTGAAGCATTTGGCAGAGTTGCAGCAGCTTGACAGTCCTTTGGGATATCTAAAAAGAAAAAATCTGATAGTGAGTGTCCAAATTGGATAAGGCTTCGCCTATCCTGACCATATAAAACAACCAAGATATCATTTTTGGAAGTCAAAAAAAGAAAAGGTGGGTGGTTAATGATCGTCGTCATCGGTATCATCGCGTGTTGTTGTGGTATTTGTGTTGTTTGTAGCGTTTGGTACCGGCCAGATTCCTGTCATATTGGCAGATGTTGTGGCACTAGATGGTGTGTCTGCAGTGACGTCAGCTGTTGTTATCGTCTGGTTGTTGGTAGTCATAACCTCCTCGCCACCTGCTGTAGTTGTATCGTCCATCGTTACCTTCCATACAGCACCTGTGAATGGATAGCCCCATGGTATCGGCTCTGGCAGTGGTTTGCCTAGAGGCGTCTCCATCTTTATTTCAGCTTTTGCAATGGTTACAATATAGAGCGCATTTTCGTCTTCATTGTATGCCAAGCCTACGGGTCTAAAGGCAGGATCTGGAGTGTTGAGCGAGATAAAGTCAGTATAGTTGCCTGTCTCCAAATCTATCGCAATGACTTTTTGTCCAATAATCGCTTTCCCTTCTAATGCTTTAGCTATTTCACCATGTGGTGAATGTGTTGTTGGTGCCATTGTTCCAAATTCGCCTACTAGAGCCTTTCCTTCCAAGCCAAATTCATCGCCAGCAAATTCAACAGCGGTTGCTGCAGCGGCATGGTCAATTAATGCTAACGGCTTCTCCACTTCTGGATGGTCTTCCATTAGAAATTCTAGCTGTGTGCCATTTGCTCTAGGAGACTGGAACTTGGGATCTGTCACCGGCTCTGCATTGCCAAAGAAGTCTGGCCATCCATAGAATCGCGGCTTGTCTTCGTCAATCCTGATTTCTTGGAATTTGTCATCATCATCCTTTATTGGTCTACTGCCTCTTTCATCTGCACCATTGTCTGAAGCAAAGAGCCTTCCTTCGTCATTGAACTCCAGACCAAATGGGTTACGAAGTCCCCATGCTTCTAGTTGAAGGTCAGAGCCGTCAGGATTGGCACTAATTACACATCCATTGCACAATACATTACCTTTTACAACCTGACCTTGTTCAGTTGTATTACCAAAAGGTACAAAAGCTCCTGTTGTTGCTTTATCATTCGGATCTGCTGTCAGCGGATTGTCTGATTCAAAGCTCTGTCCTGTCAATGTGATATCTTGTCCAGGCACATCATGCAACTTCGTCATAAGCGGTCCCCATCCATGCAAGGCATTATCTGGTCCTACAACTCCGCTGTTTGTCAGTACACCGATAGTTACGTATACTCTGCCATCCAGTCCAAACTCTATTTCGTTGTTGTGATGGTCGCCCATTGAAGGCAGTCCAACAATTATGTTCTTTACAACACCGCCTGAGTCTACTGTAGATACCATTCCTCTATGCGAAATATACAGCAAACCATTGTGTTTGTTAAATTCGATGTCATTGACAGGAGGGCTCAAAAGTCTGTCTAAAAAGACAGAGACATTACCGTTCTGATCGACCTTCAGTATCTTTGGCTGTGGTCTCAGCTCTCCGTAAATATAGCCTGATTCTGCAACATACATTGATCCGTTGCCATCAAATGTAACACTCGTTGGAAGGGTCAGGTTCCATAGAACCGCTTCTGCAGAATAGCCTTCAGGCAAATTCAGTTTATCGGTGGTTGGTTGGGGGCCAGAATTTATTTCGTCAATTCCAGGTTGTGAGGGATTCTGGGCGGGTCCTTCTATCCCATATACACTAGCCATAGCAAGCACTGAAAAAACAAGCATGCTGGCGATGAACAGTGCATTTACAGTTACTCTTTTAGTGACTTCTTTCAAAAATGTCACGCCGTATCCACGACGCAATATAGTACTTAAATGGAAAACATAGTCCTCCTATAGAAAATTAATATATATTTTCTATACTAAATAATTAGGTCAGGTTATAAAGAAGAACCGGCTTAACCAAAAAGTCCCACTATATGGAAATCCTTGCCATCTCATGTGGCTTTGTCTTGTCCCAGAACGCACCTAGGATTAGTCCCAGCAGTCCTCAGAACATTGCCGTCATAAAGGCACTTGCGATCCTGAAGCAGGTTACCAAGTCCATTGGCGCTGTGATTTCGTCAGGGTTTGGCGGCATTCCCAAGTATGCGCTTATCATTACCGTAGCGTACAGGGCTGGAATAATGACTTTCTTTACCTGATTTGTGCCCATCTTTCTATATAGAGAAATGCAAGTCCCAAAGCTCCAAAACCCGATATTGCCAAGTACAGACTTTGCCGATAGTAGACTGTCTCAGGATCGCCTACTGCTGGTGGGTTTGAGGGGTACTAGAAAGAGAACGAAAAACATGATTCCAGCCAGAATCAGAGCCTTCTTTTTGTTATTTGATGCCGGTATCGAGCTTCTGCTGTATGCAAAGACTACCCAAAAAGCGCGCCGAGGGACATCCCAAGAATAGTGCCAGTGGATATTTCGCCGCCCTTTTACAATAGCCTGTAATTGAGGAATTCAATAGGATTGATCATTTCACCAGCTGCTGCAGCATTTTGGTTTTCGATCTCAATAGCTCTGTCGATATACGGCTCGATAACTACAATGTTGATTGTCGCAAGAATCGTGCTTGCAATAGCTCCAGCAAGAATGGTTATTGCAATGAATGTTTTTGCTTTCATTTTTTCAACCACCACTAATGACAGGGAAATCCTGCTGCGTGTCTCATATCGTGATAGAACTCGTGCATCCACAGGTCCTCGTACGCCTGTTCACCTTGTGCAATGCTAAAAAGATGACCTTGATCAAATCCTACTATGAAAAGGCCAAAAACCATGACGCCAAGCAATATTCCAACTGTGATCTTGGGTTTCCGTCCCGTTGTTGTTTGGCTTACATTTCTCTTTATGTCTGCTGACATTTGAAGCAGAGCGCTACGCGTCATATTTAAGAGCTTGGATGGTTTATCCAACCTAAAGGCATGCCCTATTCTCAAATTGGATAAACTACTCAGCACTTTATATGGAACAGTCTTCTACCCGATGGCGCTATGACAGCACTCAATAAGCTAATGTTTTCAGGAGTTGCTGTATCGCTGATTCTTACTGCAATGATTTTCATAGCGCCATTGAGCATCACAAATTCATTTCAAATGGCGCTTGCAGCAAGTGGAAGCGGTAGCAGCGGCAGCTCTTCAGAGAACAGAGTTCAATTCGACCTAGTCGATGAACCAGGCAGATGGTTCAAAAACGTAGCAGGTGACATCACAAACAGTGGAACACAATCACTAGCTGTTGGAACACCTGGGGTAAGGGTTGATTTTAACATCAGATCAAACACTGTCCACACAGTCACAAGCCTGATATTCCCACAGAACGCACAAGGAATGCCATTTGACCAGCCAAAGGCATCAAAGAGCTCGCAGTCTGTTACACTTCAGACACCGGGTCTGTACGTGTTTACGTGCAAGGTACATCCATACATGTTTGGAGCGGTGATTGTTGACGACCCACAGACGCAAGGACTTGACCTTGGTGAGAACATCAGCCTAGTAAATGGCATTACAGTACCAACAAGCAGCGACTTGGCAACAAGATTGCTGAGAACATTCTTCATTGCTACAGCACCATCCAACTGGCAAGACTACAGGCAGTCAACATGGCATGTGACGTATCCGAATGTTGATATTAGAATTGCAGGCGGCGCAGTAGTGAACCTTCCAACCGTTCTAAATGCAAGGTATGGAAACGACATTGCTCTTGAAGCACCATTTGACCCATCAACCGCAGGCGTAGGCAAAGTATGGGTAGACACGCAGTTTGAGCTAACAAAGAACAAGAGCAAGCCAGGAACTGCCACAAAGATTGATACTACGACATGGGACATTGAGCGCAAGGTTGCACTGCCATCAATTAACATGAACAACCCGCACAACATGTGGACTGACAGAGATCAGAAGCTGATCTACCAGACTCAGTGGTTCGATAGCAAGCTAACAGTTTTCGATGCTGCAACTGGCAAACTAGTGAAGAACATATCTGTTGGAGAATCACCAGCTCACGTAATGACAAGGACAGACACAGACCAGGTACACGTGACACTCAATGGCGAGGAGGCAGTCGTAGAACTGGCACCGAAGGCCACCGGAATTCAGAGAGAAATTCCGATGCAGAAAGAAGGCGAGCCAGAATCGCATCCTCATGCACACTGGATGAGTTCTGATGGACAAAAGATGGTCACGCCAAACGCATTCTCTGCTGACTCGACTCTGTATAGCTTTGATTCAGATAGCATTGAAGCAAAACCGACAACAGGCGCAATCCCAATTGCAACAGGCATGATGCCAGACGACAGCAAATACTATGTTGCAAACCTGCTTGATAGTACAATCAGCGTCATAGACATGGACGAAAACTCGACAACATTTGGTCAGGTAATCAAGACCATAAACCTGATAGAGAACTATGATCCGATAAGCGGTGCAATTACAGGCCCAGTAGGCGCACTGCCAATTCAGACACCAGTCTCGCCAAACGGCAAATACATGGTCACTGCCAACACGCTGACTGCAACTATAACAATAGTTGACACTGCTACAGACGAGGTAGTGACAATGCTTGGATGCGATGCAGGATGCCATGGTGTCCAGTTTGGTGCCAAGAACGGCGGCGGCTATTATGCATACGTGGCAAGCAAGTTCTCAAACTCGCTTCTGGTAGTGGATGCTGACCCGAACAACGATGGAAATGTGTCAGATGCAAAGATTGCAGGCAGGATACTGCTGACAGCGTCAAGCACAACAGCAAAAGACGACACAATCACAGGAAACGCTGGCATGGGAGGACAGGGCGTTCTTGCAACACCGATTCCATACAACGGATGGGTGCAGAACCTTCCTGCTACCTTGAAGAGCCAGCTGACCTCAGAACAGCAGAATCCAATAGGTCAGTAAGATAACTGATCTTTTCTTTTTTCTTTTTTCTAGAATCAGAGATTCCTTCTGGCCGTCTTGTTTCCACCAGTCAATCAGATGTAACTCCCGCGAGGCAAGGTAACTCCTGACGTCACATTTTGCTTTATGGCACTAAGTCAACGTTGTTGTGAAAGATGTGATAATCGTGATAACCAAATTAGTGCGGAGCATAAAATATGACAATGGCCCCCGCTACTGTAACTATTAAGCCTATTGTCTCATCTCTCTGATCCTTTTGAGTGAGTCTAAGAGTCTCTGTGGGAATTGCATTATTTTCAATGATCTTGTGAATATTATTGCAACAAGTTAGTTTGGTAGAATCCACAATCCGTTCTGTTGCCTTCTAAAAGTTCTTAGGGAAAATGGAGATTTAATCCGTAAATAGCTTTTTGCTCACTATTCTGTCCATATGATGGCAAAGGAAGGAGGCTATCAAAAGGTAGCATCCAAGAACGACTTGAAAGAAGGCGGTCTTCTCAGAGTTGAACCAAATGGCAAGCCCATTGTTCTAGCAAGGGTTAATGGCAAGGTCTATGCGATGGACGCAGTCTGTTCGCATGAGGGCGGTCCGTTGGAAGACGGTACTTTAGAAGGGTACGAGCTGAAATGTCCATGGCACTATGCTATATTTGATGTACGAAACGCCAAGGTCTCAGACCAGACAGTCTGGGCTACAGACCTGCAGTCATATCCTGTAAAGGTGGATGAGGCGACTGGTGACATTATGGTGAGCTTGCAAACAACAAAGCCAGCTGACGGAGGGGGACGAGAAGCAACCGTGCAGCAGCAAGCCGGACAAGAAGAAGAACAGGATTCTGACACTTTGCAAAAGAAATACTACGAGGAAGAGGAGAGAAGAGCTGCTGATAACAAGCTTTCGCTCGAATTGCTCTCAAAAGAAAAACTAGAAGGAACAGACATCATGACCTTCAAGTTTTCAAGGGAGAGAATAGATTACATAGCTGGACAATACGCGTATTTCAAATTAGATGGAGTTCAAAACGATTCCAAGGGACCCATTAGACATTTTTCCATCGCATCTTCACCAACCGAGCAAGACTACGTAATGATAAGCACCAGAATACGACGCACTCCGTACAAGCAAAGGCTAGCATTGCTTCAAGAGGGTACAAAAATTACTGCATGGGGCCCAGAAGGAGAATTTGTGCTGCAAGAAGATAGGCCGGCTGTATTTCTGTCTGGCGGCATTGGTGTTACGCCATTTAGAAGCATGATAAAGTATGCCACCGACAAGCAGCTGCCAGTCAAGATAACAATGTTTGATTCAAACAAGACCCAGCAAGACATTTTATACAAGGATGAATTTGATAGCTGGGCCAACCAAAATAAGAATCTCAAAGTAATTTATACGGTCACTGAAGAAGAGCAGCATGATGCAAGTTGGAGCGGAGAACGTGGTAGAATAGACAAGTCAATGCTAGAGAGGCATTTGACAAGGGACGAAATCGGCGAAGCAGTGTTTTATATCTGTGGTCCGCCCGGCATGCTCAAGGCCATGCAGGAATTGCTGCAAAAAGAGATGCAAATTCCAAAAGACAGGCTCAAAGTTGAAGTGTTCACTGGATACTAGTAGCAGGCAGATTATAAGACTATGAATACAGGAAGGAAAATTGCAGTCGTGACAGGCTCTAGTAAGGGCATAGGCAAAACAATAGCATTGGCTTTCGCAAAGTCCGGAGAATATCGGGGCATTGTTGTAAACTCTAGGAAGCAGGCCGAGGCAGAGCAAACTGCAGAGGAGATAATATCACTTGGCAAATCCGATTGTATTGCAATTGAGGCGGATATGTCAAAAGAAAATGATTGCATCAAGCTGATTGAAGAAACCACCACGCACTATGGTAGAATAGACGTTCTTGTTGACAATGCAGGTATACAGCATGAAGTCCCTTTTGAAGAGACATCGAAAGAGATTTGGCAAAAGATCATAGATGTCGATCTGACAGGCCCATTTGTTTGCAGTAGAGAAGCGGTAAAGCATATGATGAAAAATCAAAATCCAAAAGTGGGATGCATCATAAACATCTCTTCTGTGCACCAGGAAATTCCAAAACCGTTCTATGTGGCATATGCTGCTGCAAAAGCAGGAATCAAAATGATGACAAAGACAATGGCGCTTGAGCTTGCACGATACAACATAAGGGTAAATGCAGTGGCTCCCGGTGCTATAGAGACAGAGATGAACCGAGAGCTGAAAGTAGATGAGGCAGAATTGAGAAACGTCCTAAGAAGAATACCCCTTGAGAGAATAGGCACCACTCAAGAGGTGGCAAATGTGGTAGAGTTTCTAGCGTCAGACAAAGGTAGCTATGTTACTGGCAGCATATACTTTGTAGATGGTGGAATGACACTGTATCCCGCGTTTGGCCCATCATTGGAAGCAGCTTAATCGTCGCAATTACTATGTCTCGGTAGCTGATGATAGCCTAGTCCTAATATTGCTAAAGATATCAATTATGGCTACTCGGACGGCAGGAATCCCTGTTCTGAATGGAAAGCGCCATTTCCTTCCCCCTTAATTGGGTCTACCCATTCATAGAATGTGTGCATATTGAGCTTGCTCTCAGAAGTAAGAGTAGTTAGCAACAAGTTGCATTCTTCCACCCTAGCAAACCGACTTCTAGCAAGCATCTCTATTCCAGTTATCCAAGGCCAAAAGATGTAGTTGTGGTACTGGTAAGGTTTGAGAGTCCAAGGCCCGGTAGCTTTTAGCAACACTTCAGTTACAAGTGGCCAGTTTTCTTTCCATGTCCTACTTTTGAGAGCATCAAGAGTTCTATTTGCTCTAGTGATATGTGTGTGTGTCTATCGAAATCCGCCTTTTTCACCTGTTCCCGTTGACCCTGCTCCCTACTATTGTCTGGGAGTTGTCTTTGCTAGACTTTTCTGAAAGAGCTGCGAGATATAGCGAAACATCTTGGGTGAAAGTTCTATAGGGACCTTCGATATGATGAGTTTCCTGAATATCTATGTAAGCGCAGTCTTCTTAAGACCATAACTTGTCTTCTACAGCTTGGATTGCTTTATCCGCCATGTTTCTAATCTTATCAGCTGCATCTTGTCTATCAACAGTTACTAACAAGGCCGCCAGGTTCTTCAATGTAAGTATCCAGCATGCCTGACTGTAGACTATCTTGCCAGCTCGAAGGACAGTATCCATCCAGTCCTCGTTATGGTTCTGCTCTAGCAATCCATCACTATCTATATCGCGTTTTGCAAGATAGTCAACTGCCAGTAGCATCCTAGGAACAAGGAAATCAATTGCTTTTGTTGGATCTGTTATTCCGAGTTTTAGCAGCAGGTCATGAACATAGTCTGCAGAATGTTCCGAAGCTATGGTAGAGATGGATGTTGGATCGGTAACTGGAGAGGTTGCAATTTTCTTCAAAGCCCTGTTCAAAATTCTCGCGGTTGTCGAAATCATCAATGCTGTAGAGTCTATGTCTGGATTCTGATCATATACTTCGGAAAAGCCGGCTTGGTATATTGTTGTAGGCAGCACTCCAGCAAATTCTTTTTGCTTGTCTTCTTTTGCCTCTTCTGACATGAATTTCATTTCTGGCGAGCCCCTGCCGTAGACAATTTTCTCTTCCCGGCGCTATTTAGTGAGACCAAATAAGGTACAGCTACTGAAGAGCGGATGTCATATTGCCGGACAGGTTCCAATCACGCAGGATGTATGATGCATCCCTGCACCAAATCACTTGATAACAATCTCCGGGGTTTACGCCTTGGAGAACATGCTCCTCAGTCTTTGTCATAAATACGTCAGCTTTTGCAATGAATGAGCCCCATGGACCCGGTGGAATATTGCGCACCAATTCTTATTATGTAATCGTTATTTGTCTTTGGTATTATGGGTTATACAATTCTACCAAATCAAATCCTTTTCAGGAATAGAGACTAAAAGAAACACCGTAGGAGATGATGCGATAATTGAATACAAGTGAAAATGTTAGCTACGACGGAGATCTTTCAAAATATTTCAAGTGTAGATCATGTGGAAAAGAGTTTGATAGTTTTGGAGATATGCAAAAGTACATAATGACAGAGCATATGCAAAAAGGCGATATTCCGTAACTGTTAAAGCATTTGCATATCCAAATAGGTTTCAAAGCAATCTCCTTTTAAAAAAATGATGGTGGCACGCTATCGCAATCTTCCTTCTTGAACGTCCTTTGCCAATTCTCGCTTTAGCATATCGAGATGCCGCTGTTCGTCTTGTTTTATCATATTCCAAAGATGCGCAAGCTCCGGCCTGTTTGCAGCCTGAGCATCTTGTATGTACCTGTCAGCAGCATGGTAAAGAAAATCTGCTTTCTTTTCTGTTTGGGTCATAATGTCAAAACAGCAGTTATCCATCGGCTGGTTTGTGCCTTTGTTTATAGAAGCAGCAGTTCCCTCTGCCATTTGTTACTACGGCACAAAATAAGTTAAAAGAGTTATATCAGAAGGTTTTTGCAGCTTGATTGGCAAAGATGGGATTTCGACTAAAGTCGTATTTACCATGTTGAGCTGGCAAGAATCGAGGGCATATGGAAAAAGAGTCCTTAAAAAGAAACGAATTGTTGTTGCAGAAATACTGTCCAGCATCTTGCTGTTTGGGCTTGTTTTTTGGGCCTGAACGTCAGCTACTTGCCACTAGCTGCAGCAGACAATGAGCGCAGCGACAATGACCATGACGATGATACATTAACGACAACATCTACAGCCAGTGAAATGGAATTTAGAAATATAATGCGCGAACTATGGGTTGACCATATCGTTTTTACATGAGACAGTTTATCGTTGATTCTGCATACGATTTGCCTTCTCTTGACCAAACATCTGAAAGATTGCTTGACAACCAAGAAGACATTGGTAATGCAGTAAAGCCTTACTATGGTGAAAAAGCTGGCGATCAGTTGACAAAGCTCCTAAAGGAGCATATCCTGATTGCTGCTGATTTGGTCAACGCGGCAAAAGCTGGAGATAATAGCGCAGTGGCAGATGCAGATCAGAGATGGTCAGACAATGCAGACGATATTGCAGCATTTTTGGCTAAGGCAAATCCAAACTGGGATGAGGACGAGCTAAGCCACATGCTGCATGATCATCTGAAGGTGACAAAAGATGAAGCAGTTGCAAGATTACAGAGTGACTATGAGGCGGACATAGAAGCGTTTGATAAAAGTCCATGAGTAGGGGATGCACATGACAGATGCACTTTCTGATGGAATAATAGCTCAATTCTCATATAAGTTCGAGGACTAAGGACTCTAACTCCTCGCCCTTCCTTTTTCATTGTTATGCCGCCTCTGCCTCGTCAGGTATGTCCCCCTTTTGGTGATGCTCCAAAAGAATATGTGTTTGTAAATCTCCTAGGATTTCAAATTGCTTTCCACATGCTCTGCATCTATATTCTGCTTGCGACTGTCTAGACAATATTTGCTTTCCCCAACTTTTCTTAGACGACATTGCAAATAACAATTGTGTCCCATACATACATGCAACGTAGAAAAGCGATAAAATGCCTACAAATTTGGAGTAAAATTGAACCGCTCTGCAGGTGTTAGAGGGGATTGGCAGTCCTTTTCCAAGGAGGCCCAAGATTTTGTTCAAAGAACTGAAAAGTTTGTGGAACAGGGTGTCAACCCCGGCGGCTACTACAAGGCTTGCTGGTGCAGAGATGCATCCTATATTCTAAAGGACTGGTTTCTCTCTGGCGCTGTAGACTCTGTTATGCAGGAAATTACAACAATCTGGTCGCATCAGATAGAACCTAAAAAAGAGAAAATTGTCTACGGCAGGGGCTCGCCAGAAATGAAATACCTGTCCCAAGTAGCAAATTCTGATTTTGAGAAAAAATTTGAAGGGGCTCTTCCCACCAGCATTTTCCGTGGGCATTCTGAAGTGTTTGGGAAGAATCCTGACATTGATTCAACGGCTTTAATGATTTCTACTACTTCGTGGATTTTTGATGCTTACTTGGGAGCTGGTCTAGCGTCAAACTCAGATTTCTTGCCAGGAATCCAAGGTAGATCCAAGGCTCCTGCAAAAATACAGGTGCAAAACCCTTCAGAAATAATTGATTCTACAGTGCCCAAAATGCTCAAGGCGGTCGAATATTTGCAGAGTAGGGACATAGATAATGATGGATTGCTAGAACAGGATCATAACGAAGATTGGATGGATTCTGTGCTCAGAGCCGGCAAGATTGTTTACACCCAAGCCTGTTGGATAATGGGACTGACAAACCTCTCCTTGCTTCTTTCCCATATCAAAATGGAGAGGGAAGCATCCAAAATGCTGCAGTTAGCAGACAAGACCGTTTCAGCAGTTGAGAAACAGCTATGGTCGGAGGAAGAAGAATGCTATATTGACATGCAGGAAAGCCACCACCTAGGCAAATCATACAAGACACTTACACAGGACGTATCCTTGTATCTTATTGCTACAACCGAAAAAACAGTCCGCGATAGGCTAGGTAGTGAAATCCAGCGCCAAACCAAAGGCGATGACGGAGAATTGCTGCCAATAAGGAGGTTTTCTGTTGACGAAAAGTCTCTAGCTGTTCATGCAAAGTCCACATTGGATGCAATCAAAAGCAGGGCACGGAAGGATAAATGGCCGCTGGTAACAGAGATAGAGATGAAAAGCACCGGCCCGTGGGTTCTGAATCCTAATGTATATCACAATCACACATTCTGGCCATGGGCTACCGCACTTGAGATGCTAGCAAGGAGTCGATTTAAAAGGTATGACGAGTGCGCCGCGCTATTTTCGTACATGACAGGTTATGATATAAACGGAGATCTTCTAGCATTTTGCGAGTGGGTGAATCCCATTACAGGAAAAAGGGGCGGGGCATTTCCATTCAGAACAGGGATATCGACTATACGAATTTCTATAACAGACATTCTTGGGCAAATGAAGCATCTAAGTAAAAATACAGATATGAATGTGAAAGCATGAGCTATGCCTGCTCAATTGGATAAGCGTTGATTCTTGCTCAACTTTCTGGATCCTGCCTGTCTTCCTTTCCTTGATTATTCCTTCATTTTGCCAAATGGATGTCCACCAAAACCATGGCGCATAAGCGCGATTGATTTGTAAGCATCACTCTCATTCATCCTAGACTTGAGTAGCTCCATTATGGATTGCGATATCACAGGTATAGGAACTTCCTTGTTGATGGCATCCAGCACAAGCCAGTTTACTTCACCTGTGTCTTCTATGTAACTTTCAGTCTTGGCCAAGACCTGCTCTCTAAAGCCTCTTTCCATAAGCTCGGCAAGCAGCTTCTAATCATAGAACCATTTGACCAGTTCTTAAAAATTGCAGCCAGGTCTAGCTCAAAGCCACTTTTGTGCAGTAGCTCAACCCCTTCGCCTATTGATTGCAGCATGCCAGATTCAATTCCGTTATGAACTAACTTTACGAAATGACTGGTGCCAGGTTGGCCTGTATGGATATACCCATCCTTGTTGACGGCCAGTGCAATCAAAATAGGCTCTGGTATTCTAATATCTTCCTCCTTCCCGCCAACCATAAAACAAGCCCCATACCGGGCATCTTCTAACCCACTATTTGTGCCACGATCCAGAAAATGGATGCCTCGTTCAGAAATTCTCTTTTTCCCCTCGATAGAGTCCAGATAGAACAAATTGCCACCGTCCATCAATACATCTTCTTTTTCAAGAAAAGGTATCAGCTCATTTAGCACTGAATCAACAGTTGAACCCGCTGGCAATGATAGATAAATGACCCTTGGATGCTTCAAAAAGCCAACAAATGATGCATAATCGCTTACCACTTTGATTCCTTGCTTTTCTAGCTTGGGCTTTTTGTTGCGCGCTTTACCTATGACTGCTATTTTTTCTCGTTAGCTTGTAAAGCGAGGTTTCCACCCACCTTGCCCAGACCAATGATTCCAAGCTGCATTGCCATCCGCCGATTCTCTTCTCTCCGCCCATGCCTGTGACCGTCCAACAAGTTATTGATCATTTCAAACAAGACACACCGCCATTGTAAGAGAGAGGCCCGTCAGCTTCCTTTTAGTGGCAGACGCAGAAAATATCTCAATAGGATGCGCTTGTTTCATTGTACATCCTTATTGACAGTTCATGCATATAAGCAGGAGTCATGTATTGCCCAAAGTTAATAATCTCACAATGCTTTATTTGTGCCTACCAGCTGCCAGTCAGAACCGTCTAGACTTCCCCTAAATACCTCTTGGTATCCTTGTGAAGCTGAATGACCTGCAACGTACAACAGCTTATTTTCAGAGTCAACTGCTATTGATGTTGCTATGAGGTTATCAGGTGGGCGATTGATATTCTCCCAACTCTTACCAAGATCTGAGGATTTTGCTAGGCCAAATTCTTCAGTTGAGGCATAAAGGTTGCCTTCTGCATCAAAGGTAAGCGCCATCACTGCAATCCCCTTGTACTGGTCAAGCTGCGTCCAGCTTTCAGCACTATCGTTTGATTGAAACAGACCGCTAGGAGTACCAGCAAATATCACATTAGGATCGTCTGGTGCAATTGCCAATGCAATAACATATTTGCCCGGATAGTCAAACTTGTCCCATGTGCTGCCAGCATCCGTAGTCTTGAACAGACCCCTTTCGCCACTATCAAATCCAATGATGGTGTCCGGGTCGCTTGCACTTACCGACATTGCATGAAAGTCTACTGGCGGGTCTAGAACAGTTGAAACAACCTGCCATGTTTGCCCACCGTCAGTACTCTTTATCAGGCCAGTGTTTCCACCGGTTGAAGGGTGTCCGCTGGAGTATAACGGAACTCCTTCAGTCAGAGGTGCGTTAAAAGCCATATAGTCTGCCCTTTGCTTGTCCACCTTTACTGGGACGCCGCCATCCACGCTTTTGTAAAAGTCGCCATGGGTAGCTATGTAAAGAACGCTGGCGTCAGAAGGATCTATCCCCAATCCATGCACATGAATCCAAGGCACTGTTCGAGAATTACTAGAATCTGAGGGAACGTTATTGCCCATTGAAATTGCCAGCCCTATTCCAATAGCGACCACGATTGCTATTCCAACGCCTATAGCAATGAACTTGGTCTTACCGGACTTTGAGCTTTTAACTGTTGGTGATGATTTTTTCTTTTCATGCTTGCCCATTCTATCGGTTCACCTTGCAAGCCTGTGTTTTGCTATGAAGGACTTTTTCTATATTCATTCCAAAACCTGCTATCTTCTGTTAGTAGCCATATTTTCGCGGGTTTGCATCAAACTCGCTCTTGCACATTTCGGAGGAAAGGTATACCTTCCTTCCTCCTGAATCTGATATACATTTCGCTTTCTTTTCATCCACCATCATCATATTACAAACAGGGTCTTTGAACATACTACTATTTGCAGGTATGGCAGCATAGATAAGCACTGTAGTTTACAATTGTAAAATCCTAATTCCAAGCAAGATGATGTCTTAAAATGCAGTCTCTAATGTATCCCTTAAGACTTTCTCGCCCTTTTCCACCGGTATATCGCAACTGCAATTAATCCGGCTGCTGCCAGTGGAGCACCTATTCTAAGTGCATTCTGGAGCGTGGTGTCTGCATTCTGTGGCTGGTTGCTGTCTTGGCTAGCAATAGGCTCTGGCACATCTAGAACCAGTTCAACAGGATAGAGCTTTGAGACAACCAGTCCGTCCTGCTCTGGAGCGAATGCTCTTACCATGGCAACATAGTCACCAGGAATTGCATTTTCCAAAGTACTGATTTGTATTTGGGATTCAGCCGATCCGGTCTGTTGCAGATTCACTCTTGGCGGCTGAGCTTCGTATGTCACACCCTTGAGACCAGACTCAGTCATTCCAGTGAGCCCTATTTCAACTTGTAAAATAGAAACAGAGTCCGTTCCACCTACTGAAGAATTGAGTGAAACACCTATGCTCTGCGGCGTGTCCGTATCCAAAGTTACTGTTGTTTTTTCCACACCAATCGTGAATGGCGCTTTTGCTGTAGTATCTAGGTAAGCTATTTTGTTTGCAGCCCACTCTGTGAACCAGACTTTGCCGTCGTCTGAAGCAGCGATGAAGACAGCTGTTGCCAAAGGACCTGTTGGTATTTCATATTCAGTCATGACTCCTGTTGCATTGTCAATCATGGAAATGCGATTGCCGCCATGCTGTGGGAAGTAAATGTTCCCATACTTGTCTGCAACTACTTGGCTAGGAAGACTGGCGGGAAATGCCACGGCAGGTGTGGTCCAGTATGATTGGTGGTTAGCAAAGCCTGTGTCTGCAACAACTATTCTGCTTGAACCATGGTCAGAGATGTAGACTTTGTCATCGACTACTGCAATTCCAAAGGGCGAGAACGTATCTTCTCCTAGAAGCCTTAGCTCAGTCATGGCAGAAGATTGGCCCGATGTAAGGGCTTGAGTATCCACACGCAAGATACTGTTTGAGAAGGATAGCGTGACCCACAGAATGCCTTTGTCGTCAAAAGTTAAAAGTGTCGGCCCGCTGTCTTGTCCTACAAGATATTCAGTGATCTTTAAGGACTCTATGTCAACTCTGCCTATCTTGTCGCCGGTAATTTCAGTAAACCACAGGCTTGCGTTGTCTTGAGAGAGCGCAAGTCCCATGGGGCCTGCCATACCATTAGGAATTTGCAAAAGATCTACTTTGTTATTTGCCAGATCCAATTTCCCTATAGAATTTGTTCGGGCGTCTGTAAACCATACAACATTTCTGAGTCTGTCAAAAGTGAGCTGACCTGCTGCAAGGTTAATGACTGCATCGTCTGCTTGTGTGTCTCCTCCTACATGATATTCGGTCAATTTACCGCTTTGCGGTTCTAACCGAATTATAGTGGTTGTTTTATTGGTTGAGTATATTGCCCAGACATTTCCTTCTGAATCTGTGGTAACCCCCCTCAGTCCTGGCTGCTCTACATCTAGTGGGTATTCTCTGATAAAGCTGCTATCCTTTTCGTAGGTCACCAGCTCTTCAAACGAACCCGGTATTTGCTGGGCATACGAAATTTGAAATGTCGCGAAGGCAGCGGACGCGATGAAAACAGTAGCAAGCAGAGCTATCGCTATTATCTGGATATGAAGAAGAGCAATCAGGGAATTCACCATATGCTTTGACTCCGCCGTTTTGCCTTACTTAGTCTTTATGTCAGATTTCATCAATTTTTGTCGCTTATTAACAAGTCCGAGCACATGATGTGACAGTCCAAAGACTATCGCTTTTCATTGCATCATTCCCATATCGCCAGAGCTGCTCGGGTTGTTGCCCACATTCTGTCGCAGCTGTTCCATGAATTGCTGATTCTCTATCATATGGCCGATCATCTGTCCTCTAATTTCAGGATCATCCATCATCTGCATGAACATACTCTGCATAAAGTCATGATTCTCCCTCATGTTCTCTATCATCCGACTCTGGAACTGTGTGTCGTTCATCATTTCCTGCATAAACTGTTGGTTCTGCATCATTGACATCATCATCTGCTGCCTTCCAGTCTGGTCATTCATCATTTGCTGGTTCCACTGGTTCATCATCTGGCGGAGCATCTGTTGCTGCTGGTTCATAGGCATCTGCGGCTGTGCTGAGACAAAAATTCCGTAGCCTACTGCTACTCCTAATAGGAAGAGGCCCACTGCAATACCTACCCAAACATACTTGCTTGCCATGCGATATTGTATTGGCAGTCTGCAGATTTATGCTATCCGAATACTCTGCAGTGCAGTGGTATAATCCACTAAATGAACGCGCATTGCAACTGCAAAGTAATCCTGCCTAACCGAGCATGAGCTATCTGTATCTTGTACTTTTACGTTTGCAAGCTGAAACTTACTTAATTCTTGATGTCGAGTCGTAAAGGCATCAGGCGTTATGCACCGAAAAAACACTCGACTCTACGGCAAGCCAAGAAAGAGGATAATGATAATATAATTGCCGGCGGAAAAGGGCAAGTGGAAGATGAGCGAACAGAAAAAAGAAACGATACTGGTTACTGGTACTAGCGGCGGGATTGGCTACCCCGTGGCAAAGAGGTTGGCGGAGGAGCAACATCAACAACCATCTTACAATGTAGTCGGCTTTGACCGCAAAGCACCATCATATCCTTCGCCAAGTGCGGAATGTTTGCATGTTGACTTGACCAAAGAAAAAAGTTTGCGCCGTGGACTGCAGGCCATACGGGACCTTCACGGTGACCGCATTGCTTCCGTAATTCACCTTGCGGCCTATGATGATTTCTCAGGTGCAGCTAGCCCCCTATATGATAAGGTCACTGTGCAGGGAACCCGACAGCTGCTGCAGCTGCTCCAAGAAGAAGATTTCAACGTAGAACAGTTCATCTTCTGCCCTGGTTCACGCTCCCTCTACACCATGAGTTCTTATCAACGAAGACTCGCCGCTTGATATTCCTCGAAAGTGGGCCTATCCAGAATCAAAGATCAAGACCGAGGAGGTGATCCATGCCGAGCGAGGAGACATTCCTACAGTGACTCTACGCATTACAGGCGTATACGACGACCTGTGTCATTCCATATCGTTCGCGCTGCAGATGCAACGCATATACGAGCGTCACCCGGCCGCCTATTTCTCTCCTGGAGACCACTCTGCTGGCCGCCAGCCCTACGTGCATCCTGTAGGGAAGCTTTCCTAGCGCTATCTTGCTTAAATTTCTGCATGAAGCTTGTAATATGAGATTTTTCTATTAAATTTATTATTATATTTTGATTTTGGTGGTACATGAAAGAATACAATGAGACCTTGGATAATAACATGCAAGCTTCTTTTTTACATGAAATACTCTTTATGTTCTTTGATAATTGGGAGTATTTTTCTTTCAATTATGTGACCATAATCTGAATCCAGATCAAAGGACATTAAGAGATAGAACTTCCTGTTCTTGTTGCTGCTAAATGCAATTGGTATTGTTGCTCTAATCAACTTTTCATACAATCCAACAGCATACCTTTGCTTGCCTATCTTGTCTTCAAATACCTCACGCATGGATGCACGGATAACTGTTTGAAAGGTGTATTTTTCAGTGTCTTTGCTATCCATTAGAGGAACCAAATTCTTTCTATATGCAGTTGTTATCAAATGTCCTTGCCTATCTGCAAGCCCAACAAACCTGATCGATGGATGCTCGTTTAGTATTTGGTGACAAAAGCTAGCAAAGTATTGTTCGTCAACCATTACCCCTCATCTTATTCCGGCCCGGATCATCATTGGCATCGCTGCTAAACTTCAAACTATTATTATTATTGCTACTACTTGACTTTAACAACAACTTGTTGTTTGCTTGACCAGAAGAATCCTTTTTCATCTTTTCAGCGTGCCAGGCGAGCTCATGCTCTTGCCTTTCCTTTTCAGAATTGTAAGATAGCATGCAGTAGCGGCACTTTAGAAGGGGCCTAGCCCTATCTCGTTTGATCCGTTTCTTATCAGCCTTGACTGAGGCGGTTTGTGTGTCAATCAAATCTAATGTGATATGATTTGGTTCCTCCTTCCCATTCAAACCAAAAGGTTCGATCTTCCCGTTTTTTACACCCATCCAGTATTCCAGCAGGAATTTCCAGTCATAATTCATGTCACTGAAATAGTCTGCTTCCTCGACCAGCTTGATGTATTTTACAGAAGGGTTTGAAACTGCCCTAAAGTCCGGTTCATTTGAAAGGCGAACAGCAAACTCTTTTCCTTGGGCATCAGACCAGAATTGTATCTTTTTGTGAACACCATGGCCAAGGAACACGTTCATACCATCCTTGTCTCCCATTTATAGAGATCTTTCCTAGTATTTGCCATATCTGGATCTTTATGACATGATGGTAGAACGGCATTATTAGCGGCATGGCAAGCTTCTTGGTGTCCTTTTAGCAAGAAATTCAACAGGCCTTCCCTTTCAGTTTCACCCTGTGTACGAGTTCGCGCAATTTCCTTCTTCAATGCGGAGCAGAGACGACATGACTGCGAAGGGGTTCGTTTAGCGTCTACCATCCTATGCGGAACCTCTTCTTTTTCTTGTGCTTGGTTTTTCATGCAGCCTCCGATACTCCTGTATGACCAGCCTCACAGCATGGCTTAGCGAAGCAGCTTTTCCAGAATCCTTCATGTCTTTCAGGAATTGGTAGTTATCGTCGTTTACAGTCAGATTAATTCTAGGCATACACTCTATACACAACTCTACACATTTGCTGTATAATATAAAGATTATGTATAACAATGTCTTTATGATGCATTCATACACAAATATACACAGAGCGATAAAAGAGATGAAAAGATTGCAGATAACGCTGGAAGATGAGCTGTATCAGTGGGTTACAAAAGAAATTGAAAAATTGAGATTTGGTAGCTACTCACATGCGATTAATTTTGCACTAAAGCAGCTGAAAGAATCAGAGACAGCAAAAGACGGCAAAAAATAGAATTCCTGACTCTGCATGTCTTTACTTGTTTTGTAAAATAGCCATGATAGCAGCAGCATTAATCGTTAATTTAGTAGTACCTGCAATAACACGTCCCCAAATAACATAGTAGCCAAGAACCCCGCAAGCATGAATAACAAGAACGGCAGATTCTGGGAGAGCCATCTCTTACTGTCTGTAGAAGATCTTGCATAGCAGGACCTGTTGCCACTGCTGCCATATCCCTCGTCATCACCATAGTTTAAGCGGAAAGAAAACTTCTTCTTTTTCCCTTCGCCTGCCGAGTACTCGATCACCAAATGATGACGTATTGGCCTATTTGACGGAGTCCCTACAAAGCATGCCAGCACCTTTCTCCATGTTGGCTCCTCCTCCAAGCATTCAAAGATCCGCTCTCCCCTTGCCACCTTTACCAGATTGCTCAGCGCATTGTACAGAGGCACCACCATGGCAAAAAGCACTGCGTTTGTCAGCACTGTAATTCCTGTTATCGGATGCATATAGAAGGGTATCAATGGATAGTAAACAGGCAGAATCACAGAAATGGTCACAAGCGCTTTAGCATCTGCGCCACCAAAGAAGCCATACCTGTATAGAGCTAATGCAATCACAGCGGTCAAAGATATGAAGACCAGAATTATCTGCGCATCCGCCATTGCTCCAGACACATATTCCCATGCATAGAGAACCGATCCTGCGCCACCAAAAACCATCCATAATCCGTCATCGACTTCTCTTGTTTTGAGATCGTAGTAAGCGCCGATAGAAAGCATTGCAAAGCATAGGATTTCTCTTATGAAGAGAATGGATAGCAATGACTATTTTTATTTGCAAAGGTAAAAAGCCAGAAAGGCAGAGAGAGTGTAATATAATTGCTGATCAGATCAGTTAGACATCCGGGTGCGTCAACTCTTGCCAGCAATCCAGACAGAAGTCACCATTGACTTGGAATATCTCTGCGCATCTGATTTTACAGTAAATGCATGAATTGTTGTTGCTAGAACATGAACGGTTAATTTTGGACAATCTGCATTCCTTTGTTTACAGCAAGTTTAAGGCGCAAAATATCCTCTCTATAAGCATGCAGTAGCCGTTAATTCAGAATTGCTTCTATGCATCATTCTGTTAGATATCATGTTCTTGTGCTTGTGCTTCTGCTACTACAAGATCCAGGACGGAGTTCTGGTTCGGGGAGAGAGCAGCAAAAACTACAAGGGAATGCCGAAGGGCAAAAAGTTGCTCTGCCACTTCGAACCAATGGAGTGCTAGGCACCTTATCAACTTTCAAAATTCGCACTAACAGATGAGCGCTGGTTTATACTCGCAGCTGAGCAGAATGATTAAAGAAGAAAAAGTTCTTGCAGAGCAGATCAAGCAGGTGCAAAAAGAGGTCGACGAGCTATTTGGTCAATACGGCGGCTCAATACAGGTGCGGTTTATCAGATGCGGAAGTCCAAACTGCTACTGCGCAAGGAGAACAAAGGGGCATGGGCCGTACTACTACCTTGAAAGAAGAGTTTCTGGCAAAGTCCAGATGATATACCTAGGCAAGAACAAGATGGATGTAAACCACTACAACAACTACCATTGCAAGATGAGCAATTTGAAAAAGAGGTTGAGGGCCATGAAGAGAAGGCATCAGCAATTGCACGGAGTGATAATGAGTATCACGCAGCTTGTAAAGACAAATTTTGAATGAAGCGCATGTGATGATTGAACAACAAGAATGTACCTTACTTACGGACGAGCACAAAAAGGACAGAAAATGTATGATAAGGTAAAAGAGGAGTGGACATGAAAATGGAGAATGCATGGAGAACGATTAAAAAAGAAGTTTTACTGCAGTGGTTTCTTTTACGATGAAAGTCTTCACCTTTACTTGGTGCGTTTGCGTTTGTATATATATATACTTCATATCACCCCACAGGGGAGCATTCAGTTATGATGGTGGTGACATTGTAGCTGTGCTTTCTTCTTTAACACCGCCGCCATCGTTATAGATATCATCATTATTGCTGGTAATATCGATTCTTCTTTGTTTCTGTTGCCTCTGCTGCGGGAGCATGATGTATACGCATGCTGAACCGCACATCGTGCATGGAACATTGTTTCCTTCATGCTGCCCTTCTCTGTAATGGATTCTGGCAGCTTCTTCTGGGTTTATAGACAGGGCTATCTGCTTCTCCCAGTTTAACGTGCGCCTTGCTTCCGTGATCGCCGCATCCCATTTGATTGCCTTGTCTCTTATCTTTACCAAGTCGCCAGCATGGGCGGCAATCCTGTAAGCGATTAGCCCCTCTTTGACCTCTTCTGCAGTTGGTAGTGCCAGATGTTCCGCCGGTGTCAGGTAGCACAGTAGATCTACGCCTTCGGCGGCTGATACTGCGGCTCCAATAGCACTTGCAATATGGTCATAGCCTGCTGCCACGTCTGTAACTAGTGGACCGAGGACATAGTAGGGAACATCACCAATCAATGATTTTGCAAGCCTTACATTGGCAGCAACTTCGTTCAGCGGTACATGACCTGGGCCTTCGATCATTACCTGAACATCCTTTTCATGAGCCCGTTTTGCAAGCCGGGCAACGTTTATCATTTCTGCGACTTGCAGCTCATCGTGGGAGTCAAGAATTGAACCCGGTCTGAGAGCATCGCCCAAGCTAAAGGTAACATCATATTTTCTTGCAATTTCGCACATGTAGTCAAAGTGTTCAAAATATGGATTCTCCTTGTCGTACTTGAGCATCCAAGCCGCTGTTATCGTGCCGCCTTTTGAAACTATGCCGCCATGTCGCTTTACCTCAAGCACTCTTTTGGCCAGCTCTTTTGTAATGCCAGAATGTATTGTGGTGTAATCAACTCCGTCTTTGACATTCTTTTCAAATGCATTGAGAAAGTCGTCTTCTGTAATATTTAGAGGATTCTTGTATTTCTCGACGCCATGCCAGTATGCCTGGTACACAGGAACCGTTCCAAAGGTTATTGGCGCTGCTTCAAGCAGTGTCTGACGAATGGTGTCAAGGTTTCCACCATCTGACAAGTCCATTATGGTGTCGGCGCCATACTTGACTGCTACTTTTGCCTTGGAAATTTCTTCATCAAGGTTCTGATGTAGGGTAGAGGTTCCAATGTTTACGTTGACCTTTGTTTTCAGCCCATGCCCTATTCCAACTACTTTAATCTTTTGCTTCCTTGCATTATTCTTTGGGATTATAATAGAACCATTTGCAACCCTCTGTACGAGCCAGTTTAATCCAACGTCCTCGTCTTTTGCAACTTGGACCATTTCATCAGTTGCTATTCCTCTTTTTGCACTGCCCATTTGAGTGTCCATTCTAGATCGCTATTCCATTACTCCAGATATTGAAATAGAATATAAACAGTACCTTCAGGGCGGCTTTGTTTAAAAAGTCAACAATCCATGCTTGGATAGCTGTTTGATTGCATGACTTTCTGGTTAGCTGAAATGGGATTGTCTAGATTCATTACAAGTGTCAACAATACTCCCAATCCTTCCCGGCCAGAATAGACAACATCAATATTTTCTAGTTCTTTCAGCCTTTCGGCATCGGAGAACGATAATCCTACAGGAGCATAGTCTATCTCACCGTTTTCAATCGCAAGCGCCAGTGCCGTTTGGTCAGCCATAATTCTCATGATTATTCTGTCAAGGTATGGCAAGCCCTTTTTGAAGTAGTTTTCATTCCTTTCAAGAACAATTTGGTTGCCTTTTTCCCAGCTGACAAGCTTGAATGGACCGCTACCAATTGGTTTCTGGTTGTACGGGTTGTTTGGAATGCCAGTTCCTTCATAGAGATGCTTTGGAAGAATTGGAGGACCTCCAGAGCCCATGTCAAGCATGAAAATCAGGGCAGAAAAAGGCTGTTTTAGTTTGAAGACAACAGTATACTCGTCAGGCGTTTCTATCGAGTCAAGTCTTCCCAAACGACTTTGCCAAGAGGATCGTAAGGAATCACCACCTCTGGTGAATTTTACATCAGCACTTGTAACCGGCTTTCCATCGTGAAAAGTTGCATTTCTCACAAGATGGAATGTATATGTTTTGCCGTCTTCTGAAACACCCCAGCTCTCTGCGAGGTCCGGTTGTGGGTTTAACTCAAGATCATGCTGTACAAGACTGCTGAAGATTTTTGACGATTCTCCGACGATGCCATATAGCGCTGGATTGAGCGTAGGTGTTTCTCAGCCACTGCCTGTGACGATGATAAGTGTGCCCCCATATTTAGTGGAGTTTTGGACTTGTGCTTGAACTGGTGCCAATATAGAGTTCAGAAATAGAGGACAGGCAAATACAGAAAATAACATGGCATTTAATGTTATTGTTTTCCTCATACGGATGGTTGGACGATGCATCCAAGGATGTATAAAAAGCCTTGGATGGTTTATCCAACACTTTTCTTGCCGACTATCTATCAGCGGAATAGGAGTATCAAATTCACATATACATCTACTTCTTTTACAAGCTCTTATGACAAAAGAACAGCCTTTGTTATTCCTGTTGCAATAAAAAAGGATTCAAGTAGCAAAATTTTTCAAAAATATCACTATACTTAAAGCTTAAAATGGGCTTGCCCTTTTTAAGAACATACATTCTTGCCAAAAGATCAGCATCAACGCCACAAACACCCACGGGAAAAGAAACAGCAACAACAGAAAGATGGTACTGTTGAGCGCATAAGCATGTCTTTACCGCCAGGATTGCTATCAGAATTTGACAAATCCATGAAAAAGGCAGGATTTTCTGACAGATCAAAGGCAATTCAGACAGCTCTCCACTCATTCATTGACCAAAATGACTGGGATAAAGGAGAGGATAGCAGAAATGGAGCTGGAGCAATAATGATGCTCTACGATAATCATGCATACAGTCACGATGACGCTGGCACGCATATACAGCACAGGTATAGTGACATAATAAGTGCTACTACTCACATGCACCTTGACCATGACAACTGCCTAGAAACAATCATGGTCAGAGGAGAGATCAGAAAGATAAAGGAGCTTGCCAAGAGCCTGTCGGAAAATCGCGGAATCAAGAGTCTGAAAGTGCATTTTGTTGCGATAATATGAATAGACTGTAGTAGGCTTTTTGGATGCATACGGCAGAGAATAGCCTGCTGAGAGTAAAACAAGAACGAACGATAGTATTTTTGCTGTTTCTTACATGCGATTGTTTCATAATGAACAAAGGTCTCCAATATTAGCGAAAAGATAACAACACTGTGTTGCGAATGGATGGCTATGTTGAAGTTAAACTCTCGGTGACGGCTATTCTCCTGGGAGGATATTTGATTTTTCTATCATTTTTTCTGCAGAGTGCCAATGCAGAATGCATTAGCACTGATCCAATAGAAGTCTTTTGTGGTATCGATCTATCTACGGGTAGAGTGAGCGGTGTCTACACATTGCATATTTTCGGAATTCCTACTCCCTCTTTAGATGAAACTGCGGCAGGTGTGGTGTTGCCAGCTGTAATTCTATTTGGTTTATTGCATGGCTTAAGCCCTGGGCATGGCTGGCCGGTTGCTATATTGTACTCTATGCGTAGACCTCGCCCGGTTTTTTACGGTTTAATAAGCTCTGGAATAATTGCAGGCGCACATTTCGTTTCTGCAATAGCTGTGGTTGTAGCGTACATATTCCTTACCACTTTAGTGACAATACCTAACCTCTACTTGCGCCTCAGTGCTGCTATTGCGCTAGGAATATTAGCATACATATTTTGGAAGGAGGAAGACGATCACGATCCTATTGAAAGTCAACACGATTCTCTTCGCGGCACTACAGAGCACCCTGATCATCATCACGAACATCATCAACATGAACGTAAAGCCTGGCATCATCGGATTAGCTATCATTCACACTCCCATATTCACCAACACAAAAAAAGAATGCCAGCGCGTAGTTTGAGAGCAATAGCCGGATTTGCGTTTGTACTCGGATTTGCTCATGAAGAGGAATTTGTTATTCTTGCACTAGCTGCTGGTGGAGGTGATCCAGTGGGTCTAATGATCGCGTATGCGAGTTCAGTGGCAGCAGCGTTAGTGGGAATAACTCTGCTTTCGCTGAAAGTGTATGAGCGCATTCAACATAGGATTGTGAAATATAGCAAATATCTACCAAAAATTACTGCAGTCTTGTTGCTACTCATGGCGATAAGCTTCGCAACAGGGATAGGCATTCGATGAGAACTCCTTGCAGTGAGAATACTTGAAAATTTTGGTTTATTCATGATCTTTCCGAATCAATAGAACAAAAAATACATCATTCGCCAACATTTCACTCCATGTATATGATGCAATAAAAATATGGCCGATTCGAATTTCCATCACACTATAAGAAAATTCTTCAGTATGACCCATACGGACTTGATAATAATAAGTGCTTCTGGTATGAGGTATTGGATTACTCTATCATTTTCATTCTCGTGGCTATTGTCTTACTTTTGATTTCTCTTACGATCCCATGGGTAATAATTAACTTTCGTGGGCAATGGTTTTACACTCCTATTGAAATTGTAAGGGGAATAACTGACGGGAATGATAGGAACGCATCTAGTTTCAATGAGAAACCAAACTTCCTGAGATTCACATCAGTATCTCAAGAAATTACATTCGATATGGTTCTCAGTATTATTACATATTTAGTATCAGTCGGAGCTATGATTGTCGCGCTTGTTTCATTGTGGGTGAAAAGGTTGTCAAAAATAATGCTGCTGGCCGGAATATTGGCCACAATTGCCGGCATTGCATGGATCGATGCAATTCAGTCATTTAGAACTGCAGCTGCTGCAAGCGGAGTAGATGCGAATTTGATAAACGCTATTGTTGTAACAGGGTTTGGTCCTTATCCAGTTGCCATTGCTGGGATAATTGCCGCCTTTGGTTTCTTTATAGAAAAGATGTTCCGAAAGCAAGAACAGCAGGATGCTCCTACCACCTCTTTATGAGCACGACAATGACGTTATTATTATTAGCAATAATATTGGTGCTGTTTGCTGGAATAATTCTCACAATTGTAATTGAAAGAGCACCTGCTTCTTGTATAGATGACAGTGATTGGCTTGACAAACAATGCATGATGCATCGCTATCCATAAAATCAAGACTTAATTTCAGACAGATACTATGAATCTAAGGGAAGTGCTTGGATAGAAATGAAAAAGGAGGAAATGGTGGGGCTATAGAAAAATGGAACCCTTATAGAGTGGATTCCATATGGCATGGACTCGCAAAATTATGATAATTAGGACATATATTTTTACCATTATCTTAATGACCAAGCACCTAGCATCAATTCATATTCAGGGATCGCAAGAGGTAATCTAAAGCCGATAGTATCTTATCACTATGTGGAACCCTCTGATATTGCTGCAATGTATTTGCGGGATCTATCGTAGGAATATATGCAGCGAAAAAGTTTGGGAAGAAGTGAAAATTCGTTGTAGTTTTCAAATATTATTGGGCTCAACATAAGAAGATCCATTTACCATAATTGTGTTGGTTAATGTTGAATTTTGGATGACAGAGATGTTCTTCTGCTGCCGGTAGCAAGGTAACAATATCGCGAAAAAATTGATAGGAATTTGTTATCGTAGATTCACAATTCTATAATATTTCTTGAATCTAGATCATGCTTGCTCTAATAAGAGCAGCCATTTTTCACACGATATTTAGCCGATGTCGGCAGACCTTCTACTTTGTGTATTCTACGCATTAGAATTCAACCAAGTAGTTTACTGGTAAATTTAGCAACTTTTTATAGATCCTCTTCAAAGACGTGGTATGCGCATAGTATTACTAAATGTGCAAAAAGTAATACCTATGCATGTGAGGTCCTAGGTCATAAATGGCAAGCCAGCAGCCTTCTAGAGGAAAGTTGATTGGAATTGCCGTGGCAATAGGAGTAGCTGCTGCAATAATCGCCGGGGTATCATTATTCATGTATGCAGCCGGCGGTGGTAATAATAACAGCGATAATACTATTTCTTCATCCGTCGCTGAGGACAATGTATCATCCAGAAAACTAAATGTTGTAACTTCTGTTGCACCAATAACAAATATAGTTAGAAACGTGGGAGGAGATAGGATAGAATTAACTGGCATAGTTCCAGAGGGGGTCAATTCACATACATTTGAGCTGACACCATCAGATGCAGTTGTAGTAAGAGGTGCAGATCTTGTCATCATTAATGGATTGCACCTCGAGGTTGATTTTGAGAGAGTTGTTGATGCTGCTGGCAATCCTAACCTGCAGCTGCTCAAGCTTGCCGATAATACGATAACAAGTGATCAGTGGGTATTTGATTTTAGCTTCCCTGAAGAGGAAGGTGATCCCAATCCACACCTCTGGCTCAACGTGCAACATGCAATGAAGTATGCTGAGCTTGTTCGAGACAAGTTGATAGAGATGGATCCTGCGAACAGTGATTATTATTCTTCAAATGCTAAAAAGTATCTTGCACTTCTTGAGGAATTAGACCAAGGTATAATGCAATCAGTCCAGACGGTTCCGCCTGACAATAGAAAGCTTGTCACATATCACGACTCTTGGGCATACTTTGCTCCCCGCTATGGAATGACGGTGATTGGCGCTGTGCAACCATCAGATTTTGGAGAGCCTACACCGCAAGAGGTAGCCAGAATAATAGAGCAAATACGTGCAGAAGGAGTACCAGCCATATTTGCTTCTGAAGTGTTTCCAAGCAAAGTCGTAGATCAAATAGCAAGAGAAGCCAATGTGCAGATCGTTGAAACGCTCAGGGATGACGACTTGCCTGGCGAACCGGGAGACCCCGAGAATACCTATGTTGGAATGATGGTTGCCAACATGAATACAATGCTAACGTCGCTTGGAGGAAACACTGACGCTTTGGAAGGAATCGATCCAAGCAACACTTACACAAGGAGTTGAAATGGGAACGGAAGACAAAACAGTTAGCAGAAAAAATAACAATGTCAATGCACTTGAGCTAAAAGAGGTCACCTCTGGCTATTCTTACAATCGTCCGGTAGTTGAAGGTATAAACCTGCAAGTACCAAAGGGTGGTTTTGTCGGAATACTTGGACCGAGCGGGTCGGGCAAGACGACACTTCTCAAGATAATCACTGGTCTTCACAAGCCATGGTATGGAACTGTCGAATTTTATCATTACAACAACGGTGGCAAACCTGTTATCGGATATGTGCCGCAGGTGGAAAGTGTGGACTGGACTTTTCCTGTAACGGTAAGGGAAGTAGTTTCAATGGGAATCTGGAACCAATCCGGCACCGGGCCTATGATAAACAAGGTAGCAGGCGAGAAAATCAGGTATGTGCTTGAGAATCTGGGAATCGAAGAATACATGACACGGCAGATAAGCGAGCTGTCCGGCGGAGAACAGCAGAGAGTATTTCTTGCAAGAGCTATGATACGCTTTCCAGACATACTTGTGTTAGACGAGCCAACATCAGGAGTTGATTATAACACAAGAGAAACAATCCTAGAAGTGCTAGCGAATCTAAACGAAAAGGGAACCACTATAATATTGACCACTCATGACATTTCTGGAATTGCAAAGAGGCTGCCGTGGCTGGTTTGCATGAACAAGCACATAGTATCTGAAGGGCCGCCAACAGAAGTCCTTACAACTGAAAATCTATTAGAAACATATGGTCTGGTTGACACTGAGTCAGTAGGCCGGTGATATATCCACATTGGATTTTCTTCTCCAGCCATTTCAATACGAGTTCTTTACACGTGGGATTGTTGTTGCAATAATGGTTGGAGGGGCATGTGGGCTTCTTGGAGTATACATCGTTCTGCGCGGCATGAGCTACATAGGTCACGGCATGTCGCATGCAGTATTTGGAGGCGCCGCAGTCAGCTATATTGTAAACATCAACCTGTACATCGGCGCAGCGCTCTGGGGCTTTCTTTCAGCCTTTCTCATAAATGAAATTAGCAGGAGGAGCAAGATCAAGGCCGATGCTGCCATAGGAGTTGTAACCACAGCAGGATTTGCCGTTGGGGTACTACTGATAAGCACAACAAGGAGCTTTACCAGAAACTTTGAGGCTATCCTCTTTGGCAATATATTGGGCATTACAGATCAGGATTTGCTAATGATATTTGTAGCATCGGCAATTACCGTACTATTTGTCATATTCTTCCACAAGCGATTGCTTTTCACGCTGTTTGACAAGGAGACTGCCAAAGCATACGGAGTCAAGACAGAGCATGTGGAGACTATTTTCTCGCTGGTACTTGCAACAGTTGTAATAGCCTCGATGTCTGCAATAGGTGTAACTCTGCTTGCGGCCGCAATAGTAGCTCCGGCAATATCTGCAAGGATGCTTACAAACAACTTCCAAAAGATGATCATAATCTCGACGGTTATAGGTGCTATCACGTCATTCGCAGGAATGTATGCCAGCTTTTATCTTGATTCTGCGTCAGGAGCCACTATAGTTTTGTTCAGCGCAGCAGCATTTGGAATATCTGCTCTCTATGCATTTCTGCGAAGAAAATATCATGAACATTCGCATGCAGGGATGGTTCATGTCCATCCACATTCTCATACCGCTGAACATAGACATGAACACTGAAAACTTATCAGATCAGTTGTGTTGATAACTGCAGATGCAAGTGACGGTGCTTATTCAGATGATTAATAATGAAAAGATCAGGAAATTTAGGAAGGGGATTATGATAGCCTTTGCAGTTATTGCTTTGATTGTAGGGATCATGCTTATTCTCAATTCATTTAATGATGTCTTCGGACGTCTTCGGAAGCTTGCAAGCACGGGATATTTTTGATTCTTTTGTATAGTCTCAATCATGCTTCTCATGATTCACAAGTGTTACAAGTGCCGCATTCTTTGCTGCCAGTTCTGCAGTCCTTGAACTGTCGTTGGCGCTACCTATGATCACAATATCTTCTTCCTCTGGCTTCAGCTTTTCAACTAAAAGTTTCCTTATGTTAGGCTCTTTCTCCAATGAATCATATCCGCTGCTGTCCATAGGCATTACAAACTTGCTGTCTTTGAAGGATAATGTGGTAGCCCCAATGGCGCCCATCTTCACCGCTGCATCTCTTTGTTCAATACCTGATTTTACAGCAAAGCTGAGATTTTTTAGCAAAACTGCATGATTGTATTTTCCAAGTGCAACAGAGCATTTTGGTAAACGAGTCTCCGCAGGAACCGCAGAGACCAATGCTGAACATATGGCCCTACCTTTCTGAGTCATTCTTGTACCTGATTTAGAAGTTTCAATAAGATTTTGCATTTTCAGATGCTTTACCAATGTCTTGATGGCACCTTCGCCAAGTCCTAATTCTTTTGTTAATAGGGCTCTGCTTATGTGACCCTCATTCTCCATCAGCTGCAAAGCTTTGAAAATATGAACCATATCAAAGGAAAGTACCCTGCTAGGTGCATACCTGCTCGCAACCTTCGTCAGAGTCCTAATGAGCATGTGCAAATAATGCTTCGATATCCATGATCGTTTGTAGGAATTTATTTCATTCTCTTGTCAAAGCAAAAACAATAAGGCATCATCAAAAAATGGTATGGACTCAGAGCCCTCTCAATGGCTTCTGCTATGTGGTGCTCGCATCAAATGTAGCAACAAGCCTCTCATGCTTGGTCTGATAGTTTTGTTGTAAATATCTGCTCCTCCTCTTCCGATGCTATGAACTTTATTGGCACGTGTACGTTCTACGCTATCAGAAATCCGTTTCCCGACTCCAGCTCCACAAGATGCTCTCTTTCCCTTTCAGACAGGCCAAAGGCCCTTGCAACTACATCGGCAGACAACTCGTCTTGCCTGAGCAGGATCTTGGTTGCGCTATTTTCAATTATTGACCTTCCAAGTCCTGGCTTTTCGTCGGATTCTCCAAGGACATCTGCCGCCCTCTGGGTATTGATTATGAAGCATACATTTCGCTTTCTTCCAAGCCTTGCAGTCCTTTCCAGAAATCTGGCTGCGGCTGGAATTGCTAGATACAGCCATGCTTCGTCTACGACGACTATCTTCTGTACCGCTCTTGGCAGATACGATTCGTCGTTTATCATGTTCCAAACCTTTCCAAAGAGGAGCAAGGAAAGTAGGTTCTTTTCGATGCTGCTCTCAATGTCTTTCATGGAAAATACCATCCGGTTTGTGAATTCTACCGGCTTGCCTCTAAAGACGTGAGCCAATGTGCCATCACCAACAAGATCTTTCAGGTAGCCCCGCATTTCCTCGGGAGAGTTGTTGTAGAGTGCCCCTATGTTGTCTGCCTTATTTGCGATGGTTCGAAGCGTCGCATGGTAGTCTTGCGGCAAGCTCGTTATGGATGCGATTATCTCTGAAGCGTCTATCGGGGGATAGATTTTCAGCGGGTCTAAGCCCATATCCGAATGCGGATCAAATTCAACAACATTGGCTTCCAATATGTTTCTGAGCTTCATGTACTCGTTTTCTGGATCAAAGACAAATAGGGCGGCATCCGGATTTCTCTGCAGCATCCTGCTCACAATTATCTTCGTTGAAAACGACTTGCCACTGCCGCTTGTGCCGAGAGTCGGTGCTCTTGAACAAACCTCGGACTGTCGAGATACAGCAGCCTGGCCTGTAGCGTATTTTTTAGCAGTTTCACATTCCTGTTCAGATCCTTCCTATCTTTTCCTCCAACAACGAAATTCACCATTATCTTGAACAATCTTGTCTGGCCGTTTGTTAGAAGCTCCAGAGTCTGCTATGCCATCGTGTACTTCTGGACAAGTTCGTAAGGTGACGTCCTGCGTTTTTGCTGGTCTGCAAGGATCATACCACTGAGGAACTTTGTGTATTTGTTCATCTTTGCTGTAGCCTGCTCCTGTGCTATTGGGACAATCACGATCGATACCTCATCGGCAATTCCATAAGTCTCGCTAACAAAGCCTTCAACCAGGGTGCTCGACAGCTTGTACAGGGCAAATGTCTTGACCATCTTTCCTTCAGGGAGTATCATCCTGTCGCTCATCTTTCTGATGATTGTATACGATGGAATTTCCGAAATTCTGTTGTATAGCAGGCCGAAACTTGACAACCTGTCGTCGATGTTTTCATCGCTTTCGACAAAATACCGATAGAACTGCATCTGGTAGGAGTCATCATCAATAGGAATTTCCTTGCTGCTTTTCTTGGCTACAAGTAGGATTCCGCTGTTCAATGAATTGAGAAACTGCCTGAACCTCTCTATAAGCTCCTGCTGCTTTGCATTTGGCAGCATTACAAAGTTCAGTGGCTGCACTTCATAGACGTACTTGAATCGGTCTTTGCCGGATAATTGCCCCAGAAAGCCTGCAAGACTGTTCATTTCCGGGCCACCTGTGCAGTCTTGCTCGAACGCAGTTGTTCTCCCTGCTGTCGCATGTGCACATCAACAGTTACATTCTTTACAATTGCCGCATAACCTTCTGGTTTTACTTCGATTGTGTTAATGCCTTGTTTTGGCACAAACGGAATGGTCAGAAACCCCTCCTCGTCTGTCAGCCTTCTTCCTATCCTCTCAGAGTCCACCAGTATTCCGCATCCCCTATTGGGCAAAGGGTGGCCAGTTTGGGGATCCCTGACAAGAACCACCAGCTTCTGTATCTGGCCGTCTTGGATGTTGTCGCTGGCATCCAGCACAGAAATGTCAAAGGTTTCTGAACCCTTCTGTTGTCCTACATCGACAGACAGTGTCGAAATAGGCGTATTCGTGTTCTTTTTTATTCTTCGGCTTCTTCCTGTACTGGTTTTGGGAGCAAATAGCGCAAACATCATGGACTGCTCCGGCGTCAGCGTCTTTATTCTCTGAAACGCAAATGCGAGAGCAAGTATTACAAGAAGGCTTGTTACGGCAACTTTTAGCATGTCATCATCACCTACGCTGTTAAACGCCGCCCATGCAGAGACGCCAAATACAAAAACTATGGCAACCTGCCTTACAGTCAATTTTCCGATTGGCGTATCAAAGAACTTTTCATGAATGAAACTTATCTCTTCAAACCAAAGGGACCTTATCGCTTGAGGCATGATATATACGGCAGCGTTACTTTGGAGGACTTAAAACACAGGAAAATCAATATCGGACGTGCAACATGAGGGCGAGCGATGCTAGCCTAGAGAACCCTCTTTCTATTCAATCTTTATCAAGGTAGAGAAACTGACGTTACTTCTGAAGGAATAGGAGCCCGGCCTTAAGCTCCGATATTACTTCGTCAAAGTCCGGTAGTTCCTTGACCAAGTGTGAGAGACCTCTTGACCAGTGTGCCCTAGCCTCTTCAAGCCGCGTTTTATCGAAAAGCAGGCCGGGCTCGTACGGTATTCCTTTGAGCTTGCACTTTTTGACTAATAGGTCCTTGATTTCTTGCTTGTCAAACTCGTTCTCTTTCAAGAGCCTCCATACATCATAGTAATCTCTTGAATACCCTCTTTGCATTATGCTTCTGATCTTCTCTGACATTATTTCCTTAAGCGAATAAGCCAGTATCTTAAAGTCAGGCAGGTCAGCAAAATCACTTTTGATCATCCTTGACTCCGGCTTCAGCGCCATCTTTTCTGAAAGCGATATATCCAGCTTGATTCTGTTAGGATGGTTCAGAGGTCCGCGGAACTGGACATATGCAATTATTGCTCCGGGGTTAGCATGGTATGAGTGTACGGAATAGGCAATGCCGCTCTCTGTAAGAAGCAAGTCCAAGATTTTCTGTACAGACTCATGCTATTCGCATCGTTGCGGTCAACCACCGTGAAATCCAAATCTTCAGAAAAGCGCCATTTGCCCGGAAAGAAAGCCTTCCTTATTGCGGTGCCTCCCTTGAGAACAAAGCTATCCTTCAGCTGGCTGTCCTTTAGGAAGAAACCACTAAGGAGCCAAGTGAGGGCATAGTCCTTCTCTACTACCGCTGCTCCTATCTTTTCTTCCCTTGCCAGCCTACGTATCCGCTCTGCATCGATCAATATTCTTCTTCTCTCCATCTGACAAGCGAATCCTTCGACACATTAACAAGCAGGTTCCATCTGGTGTTGTACCTGCCACTGTGCGACATCGTCGGATCTAGAATAGACATGCCTGGTGATATCGATTCCTTCATCCTTACAACCACATCTTCTTTCATTACAATGTTTAACAATTCTAATAGATACCCAAACCTCTTGATTATGGTCAAGTTGCCCATCCTTTCTGCATAGCTCAGGATCTTTTCATACGATACCGAATCCCTGGCGTTCCACAAACACTTTGCGACCTCTGTCATGCCTCCGCAGTACTCGGGATGATCCAGCGCATCTGCAATGGTCTTTTCCTTGTCAGATATGTTGACCCTGTCCGTGCCAACGGCGGTGCCGGAAAATCCAAAGAACTTTTTCTTGTTCAGCGTTATGAAGCTGTACTTTACATCAAGAATGGTCCTGCTTTTTGCCCTCTTCGTCGTAGCTATGAATACTGTGTAGGGCGTCTGCTCAGTAAAGTTGTAGAAGTTCAGGGCGCTCCAATATGCGATGTAGTAGGGGGATACGATGTGTGAGCCTACGACAAACTCGTGTTCTGTGTATTTTGCTTCCACTCCTGCACTCAGCGGCACTATAAGGTAGGTGCCTCTGCTGAGGTTTATGACCCACTTTTTCCTTGCCAGCGTTTTTGCCAAGTTCTTTGCGTAGGCATAAGAACAGCTCAACTCGTCTACTACGTCCCTTAGAGCAAAGATTTTCTTGTCCTTCTCCGATAAGGAGGATAGTAAGAGGCTCTCTTTTCTGGACAGGCCTTGTCTTACATTTCGTGTCATTTTAGAGGCTGACATACTCTCCAACATTACATACAATATAATACCCACCTATAAACATATGCCTGCAGGCCAGCTACACCAATTTAGTCCGATTTTGCTTGAACCTTTGCTGACGAACTCTAGTTTAGTGTGATATTGCCAAGCCTTTGAAAGGTTCTGGTCTCGGCATCGGGCATGGTGCGCCTACATTAATTTATGGATCTGCAGGCATACACACGAATATCGATAAAACAATATAGGCAGGAATGCTTAACCGTCTGAATCTGTATTAGCAAAAAACTAAGCTATGACATCCGCGGAACATAATAATTCTGAGACTGACCTGCAATTGTTTCATTAGTAATATCGCAAGCGATCCGGCGAAGAGTTACCAGCATAGGGAGATACAACCAGGGATCAAGGGATTATCAAGTCTGAAACCTTCAGTCATGCATAACGTTTGTGTATTACCATACGGTATCCCGGATGATATGGATGAAGTCATTATTACGGTGACAAAGAATGGTCAGATCATAGTACCCAAGAAATTCAGAGAGAAGCACCATATTGCAGATAGAGCGATTGTAGTAGACACCAATCAAGGGGTGCTCATAAAACCCGTTCCCGACCCGTTGGCTGAGATAGGCTCTTTGAAGAGGCTCTTCAAAACCAGCACATCCAAAAAGCTACTTGACGAAGCTAGATCCACTGAAGTATCCGGAAAGGATAGAACAAGTACATGAGGGCCTGGCCGGATAATAAGAAACCTTATCAAAGTTCCCATATATACAGCACAGTAATTATCGTGATATTCCTAACACAAGTCCTGCTAAATGATGTTTGATGCTCTGGACTCAAACAATAACCTGCCAACTAAAATTACCCATATCAACAAAAAGTTTGGTCAGGAATTGACAAGCTGTTTATAAACAAGTTGTCAATACACCGACAAGCTTGGCTGCCTTGCTGACATTCATGTTTCCGTCCGGTCGAATTGCTTTCTGTAATGATAGGCGTAGCCAAGATTGTCATAAAATGCCAATCAGGTCTAGGAAACATTAAAGATTTATAGATGTTATCTATATATTGATGTACGGCTGACAAAGATAAAAGAACGTGGAGTTTAAGGCCATCTTCCGAGACTATTTCCGTTATCGAGGGTGTAATGCTCGACGTCAAGATGGACTTGATAAAAAAGAGAAGAGAAGATGGAGTGTGCCTGAGGACGAAGTGTTCCGGGCTGTTCTAAAGGAGCATCTTGAGTGTATCGGAAAAAGAGATAGAAAACGATACGAACAACTGGTTAAACAGATTCAGGAAACTGGAGGAAACGCATTCTTCAAAGAGTGATTATTGGTAGATATGATAGTATTGCAAAATGGTGAAAATCTCATCAGGCGGGATAGTGTTGAGCTATTCAGCGATGGTAGAAGAAAGTTTGGAAAAGGCATGCTTTATCTTACAAATACAAGACTGATGTTTGAAATGAAAAATGGAATGGTGCCAAGGCTTGTTGCATTGCACACCATCCAATCTGTAGTTCCAGTTAAGAAAAATGAGTTCACTATGTCATACATGAATGATGACGGTACCAAGATAAGCGATGGAGTAACTAGTGAAGACTGGCTTTGAGCCTTTGGCTACCTAGTTCCGGTATGTATCCGATTGTCTGGTAAGCGGGCGGTCTGAGGGTCGGCGGCAGCTGGTTGAATTTATCTTAATTCTTATTATTGCGGATGGTGCTGCTCTCTATAGAGAGAATGTGATACAAGGCTACTCCCTGATTCTGAGGTCTGTAGGTATTTTTGTTGGTACAATAATGATTGGGTCGGGCGTTCTTGAAGTGAATAATATGCTAAACAAAGGAGGAGGAGGCTGTCCAAGTCCAGAAACAGGCGGTACGGGATTTTATTCTGGATGTGATATTTCTCTTTTGTATGCAGGAATCATTGCCCTCATAATCTCTGATGTTGCGCTTATTGTTTTTAGCATACGACCAGAGATAATTAGGGCATTTCCTTCTCGTGTCGTGACATAGTAAAAAATTTTTCTTGCGGGCACATTTTATAGCTGCTGCATTAGACCATTAAGGACGATGTGTAAAGAATTGCATTAACACTGCACTGACTACCCCGGCAGCGATTGCTACTATGCCAAAGGGAAAGGGAAATAGAATCCAGTTTGAAAATCCTATGCCGACTGAAAGGTACAAGAGAATTAACCCAAAAGCGAATAAAGACAAGGCCACTGCATAATCTGTTACTATTCCTTTAATCCTACTTTGAATTGACCTATCTGGACTTTTGCATATTTTTATGGTATCTAAGACCCGGCTTAAAGAGACAGAGTTCCTTGAGGACTAGGCAATAAAGTTTGAGAGGTATAAACATGAGGCAATTCAAAAACCGAGCCGGAATGCGGAGACTCAGCAGCAAATTGAGGACATCTACGAAGCCATTTTGGGGCTCATTCAACAATTGGTCAAATCCAAGCGCGAGTTTTTGAAAGCAGAAAATGAAATAAGGATATTAAAAAAGAAAATTTAATCTCCAAGATAGAGTCCATATAGAATGGCAAATTCGCCAGAACTAGCGGGACCTGGCGTTCTCATGGCGGGTTCCAAGACCGAGCCTTATAGTTTTTGATAGAATCTTGAGCCTTTAGCTACCGCATTGTTTCTATGTCAACCTCATCTTCAACTAAGGATAGGTCTTTGCCGTTGTCCCATTTTACCCACCCATAATTTTCTCAAACCATCCTCGGTTGTCTCAATGTCATACATTATGCCCATGTCTCCTTTGTGCCATGGCAAATGCTGAAAATCATATACATTTCCCACCCTGATCCTGTCACCGACTTGCGCTTTTGGTTCGTCTACTATCCTCGAAACTATCTCGTAGTTGTCTATCCCATCATAGAAGTCGTACGCGCTCTTTTCCTTTGTCCCTATATTGTCTGTATCAAATTCTACAACAATCTTGAAGTTCATCCACCGTTCTTTGCCGGACCCATCTCTTCCAGCTTACTGGTTTTCTATCTTTAATCCCCTTATTGTTCCCACGCGGTTTACAAACCTAGAACGCATCATCCTGCCGTCTTCTATCCTAGGCAGCATCTTATTCTATCGCCCAGCCTGATAATTTCACCATCTTCCTGCTCTATTTGGCGAACGCAAATGCGTGGCATTGGTGCCGTTGTTGGTTAGGGGCTCAACGTTAATACCTTTTCGCTTCTGGCTATTCTGACATAGCTAGTACAGGGTCTGGCTCGTGACGTCGCCAAAGAAGAAGCCGAAACTGATTGCAGACCATTCCCGATAAAATATGACAAATAAAGAAAAATAGGAAGATCAAAAATGACGAGTTGCACTGCCTTTTGTATCGACAATTCCGCCTGTCGCTTCTACACACCAGTCTTTCTGTCTTATCTTGTCCATCTCGTTTCTGTGGAGCAATATCGCCCTCTTTGGGCCCAGAAATCTGGCAAAGAATGTGTCATGCGTTATCAGCACATCGGATGGCAGCATTATCAGATACTCTATGTGAGCATCTGGCATACTAGGTTTGATTTCATTCATGTGTCTGACTGACAGGCCGGCTTTTCGCAGAGCCTTGACTAGGCGTGGAGACACGCAGGCGTCCAACAATACCGTCCTGTTGCCAATTCGCTCTATCAAGCTCGTCATAACATGCTACCTGACCTTCGCTACCCAATGCGAGAATCCAATGGAAGGTAGAAGGGTTAGTTAAGGTTAGCGGTCTGCAAGACTTTTCGTATACAGCGTCAAGGTAAAAAGCACAGCATATGAATACAGGATATTCCGGAGTTGCAAGGGCTGGCGCTCTTGCATCCCACGGATATGGTATATTTCAAGATGGACTCCAGAAATCAGCTCGTAGACATGCGCGCACTCTCCAAGAATGAATTGAAGGTTCTGTTAGAATACTATCAGCGCAAGCTCAATCGCGCCAGACAAGATGACATGAAGAAAGCCTACAACTACTGCGTCCAGCAGATATCAGAATTTATGTATGAAGGAAAAGCCAGCGGACCTCCCGATATATTATCCTCTCGCATCACGCAGGCAATAAAGATGTAAGGACATTTATCAAGACATATTTTGGATCGCTGCAAACCGCAGACGAGATTGCCAGAGACAAGCTGCTTGAATACTACATGGAGCGCAGGATCCCGTATCTAGGCTTTAATTTGCCTTCTGACGAAGTTGTTCGAAAAATATTCAGGGTCGTAGTACTTGACAGGCCGCCCTCTTTGGAGGTGGGTGCTGGCTCTTTGCAGAGCATTACAATATCAAGGCAGTCGACGTCAAGTTATCTGCGGATTCCGAATATCTAATATTCTACGATCCGGAGAGGGAGACCATTGTTGTGAGCCCTGAAAAAGCGCAGGTCCAGCTTGGGCTGCTAGAAGCAATTTTGAAGAGCTGTTTGAGCACCTGTGCCAGAAACAATCTTGGCAGTTTGGCTCTGAACCCGAAGTTAGCTTTGTCAAATAGAGAGAAGAGACAACAAGGTTTGTCGAAAAATTCTTCCTCAGATGTTCTGATCTGGGTCTACTTCCGCCTCCACGCAGAGGCTAATCATGCTTTATCTGCCCTGCAGGCCACCATTATTTTCCATGCCTCGACGCGCTTTTCCAGTTCCTCCAGCCTTTTTCCATAGTTTTGGATACGTCCGTTTCTTGTGCGTTGTATCTTTGCACGAGCAGGATTGGCCAGCGCAGTCAAGGCCATGATAATCGGCATCCCAGTATAGGTCGTCAATCTTGGTTGCAAAGTTGAATGCCTTCTGGAATTTTGGAGGAACATCGACATCCTTGCCTTCGCGGTATGGCGCAATGTAATCTCTGAACAGCAGGTTGTAACCTGAATCCTCTTCTAGCTTGTTAATTCTGTCCCAAAACGACAGACGGTTCAGCCGCTTCAACAAGCGTGCTATTTTTTCTAGTAGAAAAATCTTATGCGAGTAGCAATCGGCGAACTACGTGAGACAGCACATTTGCTCTGTAGTAAATTCCACATGCGTAAAGTTCTTTCCTCACATTCTCAATATAGTCATCGAGTCTCTTGCGAAGCTCAGCCTTAGAGCTAAAGAAGCTGTAGGCCTCCTTAAGTTCTCTGCGCGACGGTATGTCTGGCTCTATGTGAAGAGTGCCTTTGTCCAGCCATTCTTCAAATGTCTTCCTGACCTTTAGAATCGTTGCATCCAGTTTGTATTCCGAGATGGTCCTGTATGGCCTGTCGCCGCCAATGTGGCTGCGAATAGGCAGGCGGTCGCGATATCGGTCTTTCTCCTCGTATTCAATCCAGTGTGGAGTGTGGACATATTTCCCTACAAGCTCCCAGTCCATAGGCTCCAAATGGTGCTGGCTATACTCCAAGCTGTAGACATTGTAGAGATAGTCGTACAGCTGCCTGTAACCGGTGACAGTCAGAAAGTCGTGCAGGTCTCGTTCTATAAACAGCCGCGGTTCTATTTCAAGAGTGTGACCAAAACTTACCTCCATTTGTGCTCTAAACAATCCGTCAACCAGAGAATTCAGCGGCCAAGGAATCTCCGAACCCCAAAACTCCTTGAGCATGATCGTCGCTATGGCTGGAGCAGTCACAGCTTGCTTTCGTCAAACCATCCTTTGGTGTTGTGGTCAGGCCTTGCCGGCTTGGGTCTTTGCACTCCTCTTGTTGTCTTGGTCGTTTCTGTAACTAGTTACCGTAGTATACCCAACCAGAGTAGTAGGTGAACCCATTACTATGGTGGGGCCAGTGGGATTTGAACCCACGATCTCCAGCGCCCCAGGTTCGTCGGTTGTTTTTTATAGCAACCTCTGACATCCTAGACCAAGCTAGACTATGGCCCCTCGAAAAGTCACATTGTTTAACCACTTTTAAACTTACAGAAATTTACCTACCTTTCCTTTGTTAACTCCAGCTCGATATTCTTGTTTCTGACGTTCATGGTGTATGCCTCATAGTCGTTGACAGGGATGATGACGTCTAGGCTGATGTTGCCGCACATTTGGCAGGCGATAAAGCCGTGCGATCCCTTTAGTAGCGACATGGCCCACAGGCAGTTGTTGCAGATCACAAGGTCGCGATATTCTTCGCCCGGCATACCACATGATTTTTTGTATGCCGCGAATAAAAATCAATCAAACAGCCTTCATTCTGTTGAACGAAAAGATCCCAAACGCCCCAAGCGCCGCTGTATAGGCTACTAGAATCGCCATGTCAAGCTCCATCGAATTAGTGCCGACGCCCAACATCGCATGCCTCAGCGCGTCAACGCCATATGTAGCAGGGTCGGCAGCGGTAAGAACTCCAAGCCAGCTTGGCAGGTTGTCGAGTGGAAAGAGCGCGCCGGAGAGGAAGAACAGCGGAAAGACTACAAAGCTTACTATCATCTGGAACCCTTCAAGGCTGTACATGTAGCTGCCAAGCGCAAGCCCAAGCGACGTGAGCCCAAATGACATCAATAGTATTATCGCAATGTCCTGCGCAAGCGACAGTGGCGTGAGCGGGATGCCTATTGCTGCGCCTATTGCAAGCAGTATCGCTGCCTGTATGAGCGATGTTGTCATGCCGCCAAGGGTCTTGCCCACAAAGACGCTCCCCCTGCTGACAGGAGCGACCATTACGCTCTTCAAGAAATCGAATTTTCTGTCCCAGATTATGTACGACCCAAAGAACACAGAACTGAATATTATCGACATTGCGACAATGCCTGGGAATATGAACTGCTGGTAGTCCACGCCGGGCACAGTCGATGGGTTGGTAGCGCCAAGGCCAGAGCCTATCACAAAGAGCCACAGTATCGGCGTAAACGTTGACGCAACAAGCCTGCTCTTTTCCCGCATGAACACCTTGAACTCACGCAGCCACAGCGCGTATATCTTGGTCAGATGATCTTCGATGCTAATCGTACTTTGCATACCTCTCCATGAACCCCCCTTCTGCCTGCTCCTTGTCGATGTTACGGCCTGTTATCTGTATAAACACATCATTGAGAGTCGGGCTTGCAAATTCGGCCGACTCTGCTTCCACGTGCTGCAGCAGCATTGGCAGGGCTTTCTTGGCGTCCTTTACAGACAGTACGAGAAAGCCGTCGCTCTGCTCCACCTTGTGAACAAAGTCAAACTGCGCTACCGTCTTGCCCGCGTCAGGAGTCTTGGTCTTGATCCTAATGATGTCGCCTCCAAGCCCTGCCTTCAAACCTGATGGCGTGTCAAGCGCGACTATCTTGCCCTTGTCAATTATGCCTATTCTATCGCACAGCATGTCGGCCTCCTCCATGTAGTGTGTAGTCAAAATGACTGTCACCTTTTCCTCATCCACCAGACGCTTGACGTACTTCCACATCGTCTCCCTGCTTGCGGGATCAAGCCCAAGTGTGGGCTCGTCAAGGAACATCACTTTTGGCTTATGGAGCAACCCCCGCGCGATTTCAAGCCGCCTGCGCATCCCGCCAGAGTAGGTCTTAACCTGATCGTGTTTGCGCTCTGTCAGCCCTACCAGCTCGAGCACTTCGTCAATCCTCTGCTGTCTTGCGTGCCGGGGCACGCTGTACAGCATAGAATGCAGCTGCAAATTTTCATACCCGGTGAGCATGTCGTCGCTGCTTGGTGCTTGGAACACGATCCCGATGCTTGAGCGCACTTTTGCCGGCTGGCTTATAATGTCGTAGCCGTTCACCGTCGCGGTGCCTGAAGTCGGTCTGAGCAGCGTCGCAAGCATGTGGATCGTAGTGGTCTTGCCAGCGCCGTTTGACCCCAGCAGCCCAAAGACCTCATTTTCATTGATGTCAAGCGTGAGGTCGTCGACTGCGGTCAAATTGTTGTTGTAGTACTTTTTGACCAAGTTCCTTATCTTTATCAAGCGGATGTACATGACCGCAGCCGAGTCTATTATGCCTTGACATTTTGAAAAAACAAAAAATGAAAAAAGAAAAACGATTACTTTGCGCCTATCTTGAACATCTTGGTTCCGCAGACGGGGCAGACACCTTGGGTCGCCGGCTTGCCGTTCTTCATTGTTACTTTTTTCTCATCCTTCATTGTTCTTTTGGCCTTGCACTTGACGCAGTATGCTTCTGTTGCCATTAAGCCCGTATACGGGTGGGGGTAAAAGAAGCTTTCCTCGTGCTATGTCTCAGGGACCAGCCAGTCTATAAGGGTGTCCAGCTCCTCACAGCTTATTGTCACCCTGATCGGCCCAAGGGGCGACTCCTGCTCTTCATCGATGATCACTGCAATTCCAGCGGTTGCTGCCTGCTTGTTGAGCAAAAACCACGTGCTGTCACCGGCGCGGTTGTCAAGCAGCATCCTTCGCAGCACTCCCATCGTGGATCTGGATCGCACCTGCTCGTACAGCACCGACAAGGGCTCGATCCCGGCAGCCCTGCCTATGACCCTGCTGCCGTAACGAAACTCTGGCGAGCAACTTTCTATTATCGTTTCAATCGCGTCGATGACCTTTTGCGGATCTTCAGAGGGGTTGACAGGCGCCTCGACCTTAAGCTCTACTGGTGACCCTATTGCCAGCCTTTTCAATTGCTCTTGGCCTCCTCTAGCCACTCCTTGACGATGTCGCATACACGCTGCTTCAGCTGGTTCAGCGTCAGGCCGTTGTTAGATATCGTTTCGTCTGCCAGCGCGATCGCCTCGCTTATCCCGACAGAAAGCTCGCGCTTGTCTCGGCCGGCAAACTCGTCGCTGTTTGCCGGAGCGTCTGACCTGCCCCTATCCACCAAGTGCTTAAAGCGGGTGTCCTGCGACGCGTGTATCGCCAAAAGTTTCACGTACCCGACTTGCTTTAGAACTTCGACTTCAGGTATGCTGCGTATGCCGTCAATGACAACATTACCGCGGCTGCCGTCCCTTGCCAGCTTTTGTAGGGCGAGGTGAGCCACTGCGCCCTGTCCAAGGTCCTGCCTGAGTTTGATCATCAGCTTGCCGAGGTTGACATCGGTAGGCTCAAGTCCCTGCCTTTTCGCCTCTTCTCTAACAGCGTCGCCCATGGTTACAGCCGTAAAGCCCTTTTCCTTGAGAAATGACGCGACAGTCGACTTGCCGGCACCTGGCATGCCTGTGAGACAGATGATGAGCCTCTTGGACATAGCGATTACTACTATCTGTATTATTCTGCCGATAGGTCCCAGTATGTGGCGTCCTTGAACTCTTCCTTTGGCTTGCCAAGGGCCTTCCACTCTTTGAATGACTTGGGGTATAGCTTGACATTCTGGAACCCTGCCAGCTTGAGCGCATAGTAGGTAAGGCCGGAAAGGGTGCCGACGCTTCCACAGTACGTGATTATCTCGGCGTTGTCTGTTATGCCACGGTTTTCAATGAACCTTTTCAGCTCGTCAGCCTTGCGCAAGATATTGCCATTAGAGCCCACCATCGTGTATGGGATGTTCTTTGCGCCCGGTATGTGCTCTGTCAGAAAGTTCAGCCGCTCACGCGAATCGACCAGCAATTTGCCTGGCTGCGATTTGGCCGCCTCGACATAAGAGGCGTCTGCATAGATGTCCTTGTTGATGTTGAGTGAATGCTTGGCTCTTGGAAATGCGCGCACCTGCTTTTCAGTCTCAAGCCCAAGCTCCTTCCACTGCTTGAAGGTCATCTCAAGTAGCGCAGTATTGCTGTGGCCGACGTACTGGAACGTCCACGCGACCCTTGCTGCAAGCGCGCCAAACGTGTCGTCATATACTACGACAGGCATCTTGTCCGATATTCCAAGCTCTTCCATGATGCTGACTATTTTCTCCGGTGTGTCGTTTTCAAGCACGCGTGCAAGCGGCAGCGATACCGCAGTTGGTATGTGTTCCTGCTTGTAGTCATCTTCCTTGCGCACATCTACCACGCGGACTGTCCTTTTGCGCACCAGCGAGCGCAGCGTGTCTGCGTCGCAGACTATGGAGAGCTGCGGGACAGCAGAGCCCGCAGTAGATGCTTTTGCTGTTTTTTTCTTTTTTGCCGCACCTGGCGTCAAGCTGCGCATTCTCCTCTCGCAGTCTTGGCAGAGAAACGTGAGTCGCTGCCATAGTCCATGTAGGCGTCTGGGTCCTTGTCAGGGGCTGGCAGCTGTATCACCTGCGCAAGGGCCGCCTTCATGTCTTCAAGGTTCTTTATCGCCCCTGTGCCCTTGCCCCTTGTAATGTTGACGACCCACTGGTGCAAAGTCTCGTTTCCAGACCTCTGCTGCTTGTACAGCTCGATCACTTTCAGTACCGCGTCGATTACGCGCTTTGCCGGCACGCGCATCACCGCTTTTCCAAGTTCTCCCTGCTCGCCGGCGCTTCCTCCAAAGAGCATTGTATACGTCGGGGTCATGGAGTTGTTCATCCTCGTTGCGCCGCCAAAGAATCCGATCGTGGCGATCTCATGCTGGCCGCAAGAGTTGGGGCAGCCGCTTATCTTGATGGTTGCGTCGCGCAACGAATCGTCAGTGTCAAGCTCAAGCTCGAGGAACTTGCGCTGCACTTCCTTTGCAAGCCTATGTGAGTTTGTTATTGCAAGGTTGCATGAGGTCGTACCTGAGCATCCTACTGTCGATGCAATGGTAAGCGCGCCGGGGTTTGCAAGGCCGGCGGAAGCAAGCTTTTCGTAAAAGTCGCGAAGTTCAGTGCCGCGCACGTAGCGCACCGCAAAGTTCTGCTGGGGCGTGTTCCTTGCGACGGCCTCTGCCGAATAGTCGCGGATGGCGGAAGCAAGCACCCTTAGCTGGTTTGCGGTGATGTCGCCTGCTCCAAGAGTGATAAATACCGTGAAATAGCCTTCCTGCTTTTGCGGGACTACATTTGTGTGGAGCCAGCGCTCGTACGCCGGGCTGTCCTTTGTTAATTGTTCGTTCAGCATCGGCAGCTTTGCCATCCTCGGTGCCTTTGGCAGCTGGCGCGTGTCCTCTTGTGACTTGACATCGAACAGCTGCGCTGTAGAGTAAGAAGTGGTCATCTCTACTATCGAGCGCTCCTTCAGCACCATCTTTTGGAACCTCTCCCATCCCATCTCATGCACAAGGTAGCGCATCCTGTTCCTTGCCATGTTCTCGCGGTTGCCATGCCTGTCAAACAGCCTGACAGTCGCCATGCACGTCGCAAGAACCCTGTCTTCAGGAGTGAAATCTTCAAGCAGGTGGCCTATGAAGGACGCAGCCCCAAGGCCACCGCCAAGGTATATCTTGAATCCCCGGACCTTTGTGCCGTTCTCTACTTCCCTTATAGCTGGTACAAGCCCAATGTCTGCCACCCTTACAAGGCCGTGCTGGTCGCAGCATGCAAAGTTGATCTTGAATTTGCGCGGCAGGTTCTGGCACATCGGATTACGCAAAAAGAACCTTGCTATCGCCTTCGAATAGGGAGTGGCGTCAAATGCTTCGTTTGGGCAGACGCCAGCAAAGTGGCTGCACATGACGTTTCTGACGGTATTGCCGCACGCTTCCCGGGTTGTGAGGCCGGCCTCGACAAGCCCCCTCATGACCTCGCTGACATCCTCCAGCTGCACCCAATGTAGCTGGATGTTCTGCCGGGTCGAAACGTGAGCAGACCCTATAGAGAACGCTTCAGAAAGGCTTGCAATCTTTTCGATCTGGTCTGGTGTTATTTCGCCGCCAGGCACCTTTATCCTGACCATGCTGTAGTCCATGTGAAGGCGCGAGCCGTATGCTCCATGCTGAAGACGGAAGCGCCGAAAATCATCCTCCGAAATCTTGCCCTGCCTGAATAGCTTGACCTTCTTTGCAAAGATCTCTGTCTCCTCTTCCCTGCCCCACCTTGGGTTGGGCTTGGGTGGAGAAACGCCCTTCTCAGTAGCGACCTTTGATTTCCTCATTATACGTGTAAAAAAGCCTATATCAAATCATATATTTTTTGTGGATATAGGAGATATTCGCAGCAATTCTTAGGAGCAGCGGCAATATACAGTATCTATGGGTGGGGAGAGAAGCTTTTTAATGCAACCCGCCTGTCCATGAAGGTATGGCAAAGGTCAATCCGATTCCAAAAGGCTATCATACTTTGACCCCAGGCCTTGCTGTCCGCAATGCGGACCAAGCCATCGAGTTTTACAAAAAGGCGTTTGGGGCAAAAGAGAAGGGGCGCATGCCCGGCCCAGACGGCAAGATAATGCACGCCGAGCTTCAGATCGGCGACTCTAGAATCATGCTTGGAGAAGAAAATCCTCAGATGAACCCCTCGCCGCAGTCCCTTAACGGAAGTCCCGTAGGCCTGTATATCTATGTCAGGGATGCCGACAAAGCCTTCAACCAAGCAGTCAAGGCCGGTGCCACCATGACGATGCCGATCATGGACATGTTCTGGGGCGACCGCGCAGGCATGGTAACGGATCCCTTTGGGCACAAGTGGTGGGTTGCAAGCCGCAAGCGCAACCTCTCGCCAAAGGGGCTGAAAAAGGCCGCCGAGGAATGGTTCGCCCAGCAGGCAAAACAATAGAGCAAGCTTAAAATCACCTATCGGACGGCCGGTTACTGGAAAAAATGGGCAAGAGAACGCTGGTCCGCAGAAGGGGCCGTGGAGGCAAGCAATTCCGCGCAGTCATTGTAGGCAAGATTGCGCCTGCCAAGTACCCCAATTTCAAGCTAGAAGATCATCACATTGGTAAAGTAGTTGACATTGTTCATGAAAGGGGGCGCGACGCGCCTCTGGCAAAGATACGGTTTGACGATGGAAGGTACTCCTACGTCCCGGCTCCGGACGGGACCATAGTGGGAAGCACGATCGAGGCTGGAACAGGCGCGACGGCTAGGGCCGGCAACATCATGTCACTAGAGTCGATCCCGGACGGGACCATAGTCTGCAACATTGAAAAGAACGCCGGCGACGGAGGTAAGCTGATCAAGTCGGCCGGCTCGTCCGCTGTCGTATTTGCGCACGGCACCGAGGGCGTCACGATCAAGTTCCCTTCAGGCAAGTTCCTAACACTTAACCAGAAATGCAGGGCCATGATAGGCGCAATAGCAGGCGCCGGCCGCAAGGAAAAGCCGTTTCTGAAGGCAGGGCTCCGCGCAAAATACATGCAGGCGCACGGCAGGCTCTACCCGACAGTCAGGGGCATCGCCCAGGCAGCAGTCTACCACCCGCACGGAGGCGGAAGGCACCAGCACATCGGCCGCCAGTCGTCAGTGGGCAGGACAACCCCGCCAGGGCGCAAGGTTGGCAACATCGCCCCGAGGAAGACAGGCAGGGGCAGGATCAAGGACCCCAACCAGCAAGCCTGATCCTGATCTTTTTCTCCTTTTTTGGAAAACTGCGCGTAAAGGCTATATTCTATTCCCTATTCTACGGTTTTAATCATATGAAGGCAGAGCAGTTTTCAAAGAACGTGTTGTCGCTTGATCCTGAAATCAGGTTCGCCGGCGTCATGGAAAAGTCCGGCCACCTGTATGCCAGCGTCAGAAAGAACGGCACTGAAGAATATCTGAAGGGCAGAAGCCCGGAGATCAGCCTTGCACAGTCTGCATACATTGTGGATCTGAGAAAGATGTTCACTCAGGAGCTTGGCAACTTAAAGTCCATCATTTATGACTATGAAAAGGTCAAGCTGATCAGCATGCCTGTCAAGGAGCACGTGCTTGTCATCTCTACGGAGCCAAAAGTTAACGCAGACCATCTGGTTGAGAAAGTCATAAAGTATGTCAAGTCGGTCGAAAGCGAGCTTTCGCTTTACCCTCCAAGCAACATTGTAAACGAGGAAAAGAAGGAGACCCTGCGGAACCTGCACCACTCTGGGATCTCAGAAGACTTGATAGCCGAGCAGCTTGACCTTGACATCAACACTGTCAGGATGCTAATAGCAGAAATAAAGTAATAGTAGCAGTCTTCATCCGATCCCCTTGAATTTTTCAAGCGACTTCCACATGTACCACGTGGCGATGCTGCTGTAGGGCTTCCAGAGCTGAGCAATCTCGCGCATGCGCGCCGGCGACGGCAGCTCGGCAAGCGAGTAGACCTGTTGCATGGCTTTTCGCAGGCCGAGATCCCCTACAGGTAGCACGTCCGGCCGTCCGAGGCAAAATATCAGGAACATTTCGGCTGTCCACCGACCTATGCCCTTTACCTGCACCAGCTGCTCGATCACCTGCTCGTCAGGCATTTTCGGCAGCAAGGCGAGCTTTAGCCGGTCATCTGATACCTGCGAGGAAAGATCCTTGAGGTATTCTATCTTCCTTGCAGAAAGCCCGCAAGCGCGCAGCTTGGAATCCGGGGTCGCCAAAAGTTGTGCCGGCCGGGGGAACCTGCCGTAAATCTTGACGAACCGGCCATAGATCGCGTCTGCTGCGCTGCCGGCAAGCTGCTGATATATTATTGCCTCCACCAGCGACTGGAACGGATCTTTTCGGAGCTTGATTTCGTATGCGCCCACCGACTTGATTATTGCCGCAAGGCGCGCGTCTGCAGCCGCAAGGTGCTTCAATGCTTCTGCTTCTTCTTTTGCAACCTGCTTGGCCGTCATTGCTATTATCACATCTACACCGGAAGTGAATCAAGCACAGCGTCAAAGTTAGTCCTTGTCTGGTCACGTTTGTAGGTCTTTAGCGCGGTAAGCGCCTTTTCCCTATCGGTCTGCAATGTTCTCTTTACCATTATTTCGGCTATCGCCCCGTGCAGGAATATCGACTGCGCGGCGGCAGTCACATTGCTGGTCTTTCTGGCTGTGCTTGCGCTCTCAAAATCGATTATGTACGGTCTGTCAGATACTATGATGACGTGTCGGTTTAGCCGGCTGAGCTCGCCATGGTCAAGCCCAGCCCTATCAAGGCTGTAGCATTGCTCAAGCACTAACCTTGCCATCTTGCGCAGCCTGTCTTTTGTAGCACCTTTAACCCAATCAATTATACTGTAGCCATCGACAAACTCCATCGCTATCAGGTTCTTGCTGTGACCTTCAAGGCGCGGTCCCACGCCGGCATCATTTGCCATGGTATGGAGGCGCACCTCGCCGTCCATGCTCTTTCTGTCAGCGTCCACTCTCCTTATCTTTAAGGCACAGGCCTTGCCCCCGATCTTTGCCCGGAGCACGAGTCCGACGTGCCCCTTACCGGCCACGCGAAAGCCATTGATGGTCGTCCGGCCGCCAGGCGATATTGATGTTACGCCAAGCGACTCCATCTCGGCGATGCGATCGTTGTATTCGCTTTCTGAAAAGCGTGGGTAACATATGAGCGGCATCAGCTCTGGCGACCTGATGTCCAGCTCATCCGAAAATGAGACGCTCTGTCGAGACAACCTCGCTGATAGCCTCCTTTGCAACTCCCTTGACTTTTCTGCCGCTTCCGCTATAAATTTGGAGCTTGCCTGCAATCAGGTCTTTTGCAACTCCGCTGTTCTCTGCTTTTTGCAGTAGCGACTTGGCGAACTTTCTTGCGTCTATTGCCTTCCTATCAACCAACATGGCTACTCTCATTTCTTTATCGACCCAAGTAACGAGTGGTTTTTTCTTGCCGGCAAGAAAGCGGGCAGTATCGTTTCTCCTAAAGACTTCGGGGCCCTTTTTCTTGGTGTATGGCGGCAGCGTCATCGATTCAAGCAGGAATGCCATCGCCGCAGATTTCTTTTCATCAGTGACGCACGAGCTGCGCAGCACGGCAAAATCTGCCAGCTCTAGCTGCTTTGCTACCGCGTTCACGCTCCTCTTTAGCTGCCCCCAAACAATATCGGGGCTCCGCTCTCTATGTGAGAATTCTACTACAAGGACGTTTTGAAGTAGTTTCTTCTTAGTCTCAGGGCCTCGCTGGCTTTTCTTGAAGAACTTGATCGATGGCCTGTCAAGAAACGCCCTGGCGGCCAGCATGAACCTGCCGGCGCTCTCCGGAGAAATTGCAGTCCCAAGGTTCCTTCTACTGTCCACGGGATCGATTATGACTATTGGACTGATGAAACCCTTGACTATATCCGGGTCATAGTCGCCTACTGATACAACCTGCCGCTCCTGCCAGTCTGCCGCCGCATTCAGCACGCCCTCAAACGAGCCGTATTTCAGCACGAGCACTTCTGAAACGTAGCCGCTAAAGCCGCCAGTGGAAATCTCTGCGCCATATATCCCGGTTGCCTTGAGGAATTTTTTCAAGAGCCTTGCCTGCCGCCTTTTTTCATCGTCAAAGTTCCGGCCGATGAATTCGGTATGGAAGGGCGACCGGTCTGCCGCGCTCTGCCACTTGCCCTGCTCGACGTCATAGCATGGCACGACGTTTATCCTGACATTTTTCACAAACGCCTCTACGTATGGGTGATCAGAATAGCGCATCCTCGGCCGGTGGGCTTTCAGTGCGTCCTGACCAACAGACCTGCCTAGCTCTTCAAACTTTTCAACGGCGACCGAAGGCTTGACCTTGAAGAAAATGTCAATGTCGGCATCGCCACGGAGCCAAGTGCCCTTTGCAAACGATCCACCAAACACTACACCTACTACCATGTGACTCATGTGGGCGACCTGTTTGTCTACTAGCGCCTTTGCCTCCTGTGCAACTGCGGCTATCCGGCGCTCTTCGCTAGGCGAGGGCTCGCAGAGAGGCAGTGCCTTGGCGACTATGGCGCGGACGCTGGACATACTGGTTCATTTCTTGGCTTCTACGGTATAAATGTTCGAGTAGATGGGACCCGAGGGCGAGAGGTCGCTCTTTTTGAGGTGCACCCTTTCTATGAGATCCGAGCCAAACGTCCTGCCCAGATATTTTGCGGCAATATTGTTTATCTGGACCGGCCGGCTCCTTGCTCGAAAGAGGGTCATGTGGGGCGAGAACGGCTTGTCGGCAGAAAACCCTAGCTCGCCCATTTTTGCTATCACATCGTTTGCAAGCGCGGTCAGCTTTTGCCCGCCTTCTTGATCCACCCCGACCCAAACTACTCGGGCCAACGCCGGTTTTGGGAACGCGCCGACGCCGGTATAGGTCAGCGTGAACGGCTCAAATTGTACTTCCGCTAGCTTGGATTTTATCCTGCCAACATCGCTGTCGCTCTTCTCCCCAAGAAAGATGAGAGTGAAATGAAAATTCTGGGTCTCGACTGGCTTGATGTCTCTGGTGCTCCATCCTGCAGCAGACATTATTTCATTTTGCAGTTTGGCTATCGCGCCGGCTACTGAAGCGTCTACTGCGATAAAGGTGCGCATTGTCCTAATGATCTTGGCCCTACTATTTACATGTCATGCACTACCTTTTGGTGCTCTCCCAGCTTGTCAAGGCTGTCAAATGCCTGGCGGCAAATGTCGCACACAAGTGGGTTGAGGTTTGGGTCGTGGTAGTCCAATCCTGGCTCTCCTTGGTCCATATGTGTGACATGTCGCGATATCGGATAAAGCAGTTATAGTATTGTTGGAAAATCCTCTACCCGCAGCTCTATCTTTTATTTTCCATTATTATCATTGCAAACGTTTTTGCGAAAAGTGTGCCATTACTAGTCAATGGGAAGGGCATTGGGATATTGGGCTGCCCAAGAGCAGTATTCGATGCAGGATTTGCTAAAATTTGTCACCGAGGCAGAGAAGAGTGGGTTTGCAACGACAATGACCAGCGATCATTTCCACCCTTGGTGGCACGATGGCGCATTTGGCAACTTTACGTGGATCTGGATGGCCGCCGCGGCAGAAAATACAAAGAGGATGCAGTTTGTTACAGGCGTGACTGCTCCAGTCTATCGGTATCATCCTGCCATTATCGCTCAGGCATTCGCGTCTCTTGATGTACTTTACCCGGGTCGCATTGGGCTTGGACTTGGTAGCGGAGAAGCCATGAACGAGGCCCCGCTTGGGTTTGATTGGCCGAGGGCAAGGGCGAGGCTTGCAAGGACGAAAGAAGCGATCCAGATAATCAAGGAGCTATGGGGTCAAGGTGTAGATGATGAAGGATTTGTGAATTTCAACGGAGAGTATTTTCTAATCCGCGACGCCAAGCTGTACACTCCACCCTCTACCAAGATACCCGTGTATATGGCCGCAACCGGAAAGCAGGCAGCAAAGGTTGCCGCGCAATATTCAGACGGCCTGATAACCTACTTGCCAGCAGCCGAGGCAGGCAAGGTGCTTCACATATTTGATGCGACAGCTGAAAAAGAAGGAAGGGATAAAGATTCTTTGGAAAAGATAGCGGAATACAAGGTGTCATTTTCTGAGGATTATGACGAGGCTTTCAAGTCTGCAACTTTCTGGCGAGCTACTCTCATAAAGAACGTGTTTGACTCTGACATCAGCGACCCAAGAAGCCTCCAGCAAAAAGCGGAAAGCAAAGTCCCTGATGAAAAGATCAAGCAAGCCATCCAGATAACAACTTCAATAGAGGATTGCATAAAATCTATAGAGGACTACTTTAAAGTAGGTTTTACAAGGGTCTATGTCCACAGCACGAGCCCCGACGAGATAAAATTTATCCAGATGTTCAGCAAAAAGGTAATGCCGCATTTCAGCATAGAAGCTCGCGGCAGCAGAAAAACGACGGCCACTTCTGCCTAGGCATTGTTGTTGTTGCAACTTTTTTAATCGATATGGCGCAAGCTATATGCCATGTATGCGGGTTTACAAGAAACGAACTGGATCCCGCGATCGTTCCAAGAAGCTGCCAGGAATTTGGCAAAAGAAACAGTTGAGCGCTTTGTAAAGCCTGACCAGGTAGTTGGCCTTGGAAGCGGTCCGATGGCGGCTGCCATCGTAAGGGAGATGGCAAATTTTGACAGGAAGGATACTCTTGAGTGCATCCCAACTTCATTCCAGATAAAGCTTGAAGCCGAATGCAGCGGGCTGAAATTGGTGGGGGAGAACAGGATGCCAGAAGTTGATGTTGTTTTTGATGGCGCTGACGAGATCGATGCCAGATTCAACATGATAAAGGGTGGAGGCGGTGCCCTTTCGCGAGAGAAAATAGTCCACTCTGCCGCCAAGAAGATCGTAATTGCGGCAGAATCCACAAAATTTGTGCCCACCTTCAGCTGGCCGGTTCCGATTGAAACTCACCCTTTTGCAGTTCATGTTGTCAGGAAAAAGCTAGAAGAGGTTGGCGGCAGGCCGAAAATGAGGATGCTAAGGGAAGGCTATCCATACGTTACAGAGAACGGCAACTTTATTCTAGACACAGAATTTGACTTTCCACCATCATCAGACATCAGGCGGCAGGAAGTTGAGCTCAAAAGCATCGCAGGCGTGGTTGAAGTCGGCCTCTTTACCCGGCGCGCAGACACATACTATTATTATTACAAGGCAAAAGAGGACAGCTCTTTTGAAACTATCGAGAATCCATGACCTGACCCGGACAATAAGTGAAGACATGCAGGTCTATCCGGGAGACCCACGACCAAAATTCGAACCTCATGTGACTATCAAAGAAGACGGCAAAGCCAATGTCACCAGAATCACACTTGGCTCCCATACTGGAACCCATGTTGACGCGCCGTGGCATTTTCTTCAGGACGGAAACGGAATAGACATGGAGCCTCTTGACAAATTCGTTGGCGAGGCCGCGATTATCGATGCTTCAGGCAAAAGCAGCATAACCGCCGGCGACTTTTCTTGCAACGACATCAGAAGCGGCGACATTGTGCTTATCCACACTGGCACGGGCGACCGCCCCACCGACTTTGCCTACCTTGATGTTTCTGCAGCTAAATGGATCACAGAGCATGGAGTCAGGTGTGTAGGCATTGACACCCCGAGCGTAGAAAAGTATGGAGTAAAGGACGCGCCTGTCCACAAGATGCTTCTTGCCAGCAACATCGGGATAATTGAAAACCTTGTCAATTTGGAGCAGTTTGCAGGCAGTAGGATGTTTTTTGTGTGCCTGCCCCTGCCGCTGAAGGGGATCGACGGGTCGCCTGCCAGAGCGGTCCTGTTTGATATAGTAAAATAATTTGTTGGGCACCTGTGTGATCAATGGTCATAGTAGTAAGGAACTGGAGAAACGTCCACCCGACCATAGCCCACAAGAGCGGGCTGGACTGGCGGCTGCTTGGTATGCCCGCCAAGACTAGTGGCGATATCGAAGTTGAAGTTGACCCCAAGTTTCAATGCCTAAAGACCATCACTTATGTTTCGCTTGCCAAGTTGCAGCCGACCCTGTCGTACGAGCCGCACGACCACCAAGATCATGAAGAAGTGTACTACATAATCAGCGGGTCAGGCCAGATCAAAGTGGGCGGCGAAAGCGCCCGGTTCAGGGACGGCGACGTCATTTACATACCGGAAAAGGCGGTTCATTCGATAACAAACGACGGGAGCGAGATGATAGAGTTTCTTGCCTTTGGCGGGCTTACGGGTGGTGGCTAGGAGATATATATGCGGCAGCTTGGAATAGTCGGCCTTGGCAAGATGGGTGGGAACCTCGCCATGCAGGCCCACGAAAAAAAGATAGACGTCATTGGAAAAGCGAGAAAGAGCAAGCCGGAATTGGAAAAGCAAGGGATCAGGGTAGTGACGGACTATGACTCTTTTGCAAGGCATCTGAAACAGCCAAGGGTCGTATATCTCTCCCTGCCTGCAGGCCCCACTGTAGATACTGTGCTTGACGAGCTGGCAGCCTACCTTGCAAAAGGAGACGTGGTGATGGATGGCGGCAATTCATTCTACCTAGATTCTATCGAAAGGGAGAAAAGGATGTGGGAAAAGGGCATCTATTTTCTTGACTGCGGCACAAGTGGTGGGCTGGAAGGAGCCCGATACGGTGCGTGCTTTATGGTCGGCGGCAGACAAGAAGGCGTCAGGATAGCCGAGCCCCTTTTGACTGCGTTATCCGTAAAGGACGGATACGTGCATACAGGCCAGCCGGGAAGTGGCCACTTTGTCAAGCTGGTTCATAATGGGATCGAATTTGGCATGCTGCAATCGATAGGGGAGGGCGTTGAGCTGCTACGAAAAAGCGATTTCAGGCTTGACCTACAGAAGATTTTCAAGAACTGGTCAAACGGCTCTGTCATCAGAGGGTGGCTTGTAGAGCTCATGGAGAGAGGTTTGAGAGAGCAGGGCATCGACAAGGTGGAGAGCTACGTCGAGGACACCGGTGAGGTCAACTGGCTCGTTCAAGACGCGGTTAGCAAAGAAATCCCAATACCCATAATTTCCCAAGCCGTAATGGAGCTGTTCAAGTCAAGGATGAGCGAAAGCAACGCTTACAAGGCCATAGCGTTGATGAGGCATGGCTTTGGCGGGCATCCTTTTGGAAAGGACAAGGACATAGCAGAGGAGAGGAAAACAAGCAGAGTCCACAAGGTCTAGGCAGCCTGTGCTTCTCTTTGTGCATCCTCTTTGGCTGGGATGTCCCCGGTCTGAAAATGCTCAATTAAGATGTGCTTCTGCATGTCTCCCAGGCTGCTAAACTGCTGCCCGCACGAGCGGCACCTGTATTCTGCAAATGATTCTTTCGACAATGTCTTTCAATTAGCACATATCGCAGATAAGGATTGTAACCTAAAAAAAGAAAAGAGTGCTTACTTCAATGGATGGTGAACTCCTCTGATCTCGCCGATGCCTTGAATCCATTTGTTTCAAAAGCAGAAAGATTCATGGAAACGACTGAAGATTACATTCGCCAAGGGATAAACCCCGGAGGATACTACAAGGCAATATGGTGCAGGGACGCATCATACATACTCAGAGACTGGTTCCTAGCCGGTCATGCTGAAGCCGTGATGCGTGAACTGATGTTCATCTGGTCCCACCAGATTGCAGCAGGCCGCGAGAAGATAATCTACGGCAGGGGGTCGCCAGAGATGAGATACCTTTCACAGGTAGCCACGTCAGAAACCGAAAAGAGGTTTGAAGGGGCGCTCCCTACGACCATATTTCATGGTTTTTCCGAGGTGTACGGTCAAGACCCTGACATTGATTCGACTGCATTAATGATTTCTGCCACATCGTGGATCCTGAATGCCTATCTGAAGGCCGGGCTGGTTTCGGCGCCGCAGCTGTCTTACATTACAGAGTCGCTAGAAGCGAGGATATCAAGAACAGTATCCGACCCTTCAACCGTCATAGACTTTGTACTTCCCCGGATGCTAAAGGGAGTAGACTACTTAGTAGGCCGGGACATTGATGGCGATGGGTTGCTTGAGCAGGGCCATAACGAAGACTGGATGGACACTGTGCTTAGGTCCGGAAAAATAGTCTACAGCCAGGCATGCTGGATACTTGCCCTGAGCAACCTCTCTTCTCTTCTGGCAGAGCTTGGCAAGGACGAAGACGCCAACAGGATTATGGCGCTAGCCAATAGATCGGTAAAGGCGGTAGAGGAAAAATTGTGGCTGGAAGAAGAAGGGACCTACATCGACCTGCAGGAGGAGCATCACATAGGCGGCCCCTACAAGACGCTCACACAAGATGTTGTATTTTATATGATTGCAGTCACCGAAAACACCACCAGCGACATTCTCAGCGTCCACAAAGACAGGAAAAAAGAGCCGGCAAGCCCCGAATTTACCAAGCACGCCAGCAGCACGCTGGATGCCATTAAAGCTAGGATATGGAAGGAAAAGTGGCCGCTGGTTACAGAAGTAGAGCTCAAGACCACTGGCCCATGGGTACTTCACCCAAACGAATACCACAACCACACTTTCTGGCCTTGGATCACGGGGGCAGAGATGCTTGCAAGAAGCCGGCTTCGCAGGTTTGAAGAATGCGACCACCTGCTTTCGATCCTGATCCAAGGCGAGCACAGCGATAACAACAGCATGCTTGCATTTTACGAATGGGTCGACTCAATTACCGGCAGAGGTAATGGAGCGTTCCCCTTCAGGACAGGCATCTCTTCAATAAGGCTGGCTATCATCGATATTCTGGCAAACATGCAGAGGACAATCAGTAGCCCGTAAACTCTTTAACCTTGATCCTTTCTTCTTGCACCTGAAATTCTTGCAGCAGCTCTTGCATTGCCTTGAGCATGGCCGGCGGGCCGCAGATATAGAAAATAGCGTTTGCAATCTCGTCGCTGCCAAGGTGTCTTGTAATCATTTCTTTGTTTATCCTGCCACGCTTCCCGCTCCATGATCCTACGGCGTTTTCGTCCGTGACTGTGTAGATTATCTTTAGGTTTTTTATTGTCCAGAGCCCACCTATCAAATTCCTGTTTGTACAGGATGTTGCTTTCATTCCTGTTAGAGTCAAACATCACTATCTTGAGAGGCAAGCATCTATCTGTGGCGTATTTTATCATGCTTCTAAACGGTGTGACCCCGATCCCGCCTGACAGAAATATTGCCGGCTTTGATCGTCATGCAGCACAAACTCTCTCTACGGCCCCCATGCAAGGATTTCTGTGCCATCGGTCAGCGATGCCAGCTTTTGCTTGTACAGGCTGTCCCTTATTATGGTGATTATCAAGATGTAATCCTGCTCGGTTGGCGAGGATGCAATCGTAAAGTGCCTGATTGGCCCTTTGAGATCCCCTGAAACTCCGTCTAGCTTGAAGAACGCACATACTGTCCTGCGGCATAATCCAACGGACCTCGGGCAAGCCTGAACGTCATTATGTCTGTGCCCTGCAATTTTTCTTTTGACAGCAGCTTGAGCTGAAGTTTATCGGTTGTCTTGCGCTCTTCCTCTTCATATGTAACATATATGATAAGCTGAAAAGTATTTACAATTAAATACGCTGCAAGGTGTTTGAATAAGAGTTGGCCGGAGCTGACAGTTTCGGAGTAGAGCAGGGCAAAGCGCAAGAGATCGTCGAGTGGATGAACGCTCAGGCGAAAAAGAATGGCCAAAAGTTTGAAGCAAAACTGTCAGGCTACACGATGCAGACTACCAAATTCGGAAACTTTGAAATGATAGTCTGGACCGGTGACTGGTCCGCTGCGCGCAGCATCATCCAAAAGGCAAGCGGCAAGATGCGCGCCAAGGTGATCGAGTCCGGCTACCACGAAAAGCGCGACCTCCTGTCGGCGATGTTTGGGAGCTCCTCTGAATATGGCAAGGTATATTCAAATGGCAAGCTTGTCGGCCAGATAGAGACTGTCAAGAGATCCGGGAAATGGATGGCCAAGACAGAAAGCTTTGCGTGATATGACTGACTCTCTATTTCTTGTTCTTAAAGTATGTCCTTTTCATTTCCTCTACCCATGCATCCTTTTTTTCGTACAGCTGCTTGTGCTTCCTTGGGCTGCACACAGACATTGCGTATGAGCAGAGCAGCGGAAAGTAGACAGACGAGTCGCCATAGACGATGACGTTGCCCCTATGAGAGGTCTTGATCTTGCCCCAGCTCTTGCCCTCCTGCAGCGTAGCGCCAGAGAGCCCGCCTGTGTCCGGTCGTGCGTCTGTCAGCTGTATGAGGTAGTCCTGTCCGCCCTCCTTTATCTTTAGGATCTGGTACAGTGCAGGCCCGGTCTGCTGGAAAAAGTTCTTGGGAACCCCGCCGCCAAGCTCAAGCCCGCCTGACCTATCGCTCTTCCACAGGATGGCGGCAGACTCGGCGACATCAAGTATGACGTTTGGAAACACGCCCTTGCCTTCGAACAGGAGCGGCAGCATGTTGAGGCCGATCGACGAGTCGCTTATCGCTGGCATGTACACTGGCACCTTGTGCTCGTACGCCTTGACCAGAAATGACTTTTCCGGATGCTTGGCATTTTCCTTTGCCGCCTTGCCAAGCGCGTAGGCGATATCGGCCGTGGACGCATTGGGCGGCATGTCCTTTGCCCTCCTGATCTCCTTCTGCACTATCAGGTCCTGCGCCTGGAGCGTTCCCATCTCCTTTATGTAAACGTCATAAATCCTCACAATCTGCTTTGCGTAAAGGATGTCGTCGTCAACGTCAAAATGGCCCTGCCTCACTGGCAGGTCGTAAGCGAAATGGAGGTCATGATAGACATTGGCACCGGTCGCCACGATCCAGTCTATAAAGCCCTTCTCTATCATTTCCGAGATTGTCCGGCCAAGCCCGATCGGGGTCATTGCACCTGCGAGGGTCAGGCAGACAGTCGAGTTGGTGTCTATCATGTCCTGCAGTATCTCTGCAGCTTCGGCAAGCCGGCGCGCGTTGTAGCCGGTCGAGCCGTAAAACCTGATCAGGTCTGGAACGGTCATGTTTGCAGAAACTTTTTGGGGATCAATTTTCCTGCCGGTGAATGTATGCCTGCTGTCCACTATTTTGCTACAAAGACACCTCTATTAAAAATTCACTACTGCTTACCAAGGGCGATGTTGTTTGTGCAATTCGTCGTCGTCATTATTGGTAAAGCTGGCATTGTCAGAAGTGATGATAATGTGAGATAATAGCATGACTGATGTTCTAGCGAGTAGGGAAAAATAATAAAATCAACCTGATCCTAGCCAGGACAGGGCCAGCCAATTGGAAAAGTCTTCTTTTGATATTATTATTCTAGCTGAGGATAGTGCTATGCTTGGCTACTGAACATGTCCTTCAAGTTCTCGTCACTCTAACCATACTGCTCTTTGCCGCTAAGCTCATGGCAAGATTGGTACAGAGGATGAAGCAGCCCATAGTCTTGGGAGAGATAATTGCTGGCATCATAATAGGCCCCTTTGCCATCGGCGGCCTGTTGCTCATCGACGGGCGCCCTATAGTCATGCTTGACGAAACGGTGCTCATTATTGGTGAAATCTCGGCGATCATTATTCTTTTTGTGGCAGGGATGGGAACCACTCCAAAGGAGCTCATGAAGCTCGGTGCCCCATCGTTTACAGTAGGAGCTCTCGGGGTAGTCGCTCCGTTCTTTGTAGGCTATTTCGTATTTGTCTCAATAGGCATCGAGTCGCTGCATGTGATAATTGTGGCCACGGCCCTGATAGCCACCAACATAGCCATCTCAGTCAAAGTATTGAGCGAGCTTGGAAGGCTGCAATCCAGAGAAGGCAGGCTCATCTTGGGTGCGGCAGTCGCAGACGACGTGCTGGCTATTACAGTGCTGTCCGTGGTTCTCACCATGGTCAGGACAGGAAACATCAACCCCAATATCAACGGCGTTGCCCTGTCCCTTTTGCAGATTCTTGGGATCTATGCCGCCACACTCGTAGCTTCAGTTGTTGCAATACCACGCCTCTTGAACTTGGAAATCTGGAAGCCGCATGGAAGTACAGAAGTCGCAGCGACGGCGGCCTGTTTTGCAGTTTCCGGAGCAGCATCCTTTGCAGGCCTGTCGCCAATAGTAGGCGCTTTTGCTGCCGGCATGGCAGTAACTGCCTCCAAGGCCTTCCAGCAGATAAGGCAATACGCAGAGAAACTGGACATTGTTTTTGCCCCCTCTTCTTTGCGATAATAGGTGCCAGAGTGGATCTCAGGGGAGTCAACGTCAAAGTGTTGGCCCTAGCAGGCATCACAATCGCAGTGGCAGTTGGAACAAAGCTGGTCGACTGCGGGCTTCTATCAATAATATTTCTGAAGGACAGGAGAAAAGCGATGAAAGTAGGAATAGGCATGATATCAAGGGGCGAAGTTGGACTTATAGTTGTGGCAACAGGCGCGTCTGCAGGAGTCCTATCGACCAACCTGTTCAGCACCAGGGTAATTATGGTTGCTGTGAGCACGATAATCACGCCTGTCTGGCTCAAGCTGGCATATAGAAAGGACCCGCCGCCTGAACCAGCAGTACTGGTGGAAAAAAGAGGAAGCTAAATAGATAGCAAGAAAGACTCATTAGTCTAGGCGCCCTGACAGAGCCTGCAATGGCCGGCAGAGCGAAAAAGGATAAGGAACTTTTACGCAGCCCAGTAAGAGATTACTCGATTGAACAGAATGATGATGTCAATTCCATCTTTTCCAGCATGACCCGTTCTGGAGGCTTTGAGTCACGGAACCTTGCCGATGGCGTCGATATCCTGCGCAGGATGATAGACGACAAGAGTTGCACCAAGTTCATGTCCTTTGTGGGCGCGCTGATGTCGACTGGAGCAAGAGGCATTATCCGCGACATGGTAAGAAACAAAATGTGTGATGTCATTATCACTACATGCGGCGCACTCGATCACGACATTGCAAGGGCCTACGACAAGTACTACGCCGGCGACTTTAGAATGGACGACGGGATGCTGCTTGACAAGGATATCCACAGACTTGGCAACGTGCTGGTTCCCATGGGCAACTATGGCCCGCTCATCGAAGAAAAGATCCAAAAGTGCTTGGCAGATATGTACAAGGAAGGCAAACGCAGCGTTTCGACATACGAGATAACCGACTATATCGGGAGCACGCTTGACAAGTCATCATTCCTGTACTGGGCCCACAAGAACAGAATCCCAGTGATAGTGCCCGGCATCGTTGATGGCGCCGTAGGCAGCCAGGTCTGGTTCTTTTACCAGCAGCACAAGGACTTCAAGGTGGACATCCTGAAGGACCAGAGCAAGCTATCTGACATTGTCTTTGAAGCCAAAAGGTCTGGCGCGTTCATGATAGGCGGCGGCATTTCAAAGCACCACACGCTCTGGTGGAACCAGTTCAGGGGCGGGCTTGACTATGCTGTCTACATTACCACGGCGCCTGAATGGGACGGGAGCCTGAGTGGCGCCCTTGTAGCGGAGGCGATATCGTGGGGCAAAGTGACTGCCAAGGCAAGGCAGGTTACCATCCACGGCGAGGCAACTACGCTCTTGCCATTCATATATGCCGCGCTGATCAAGGCAAAGATGTAAGGCATTTGCAGCATCGTCTTATCATTCATTGAATATTTTTTCCTAAAGGACACCAAGCGCAAAGCCTGCCGCCATTGCGGCCAGTATTACTGCACTTACCTTGGGAAGATACTTTGCATATCTGATTACTCTACGTTCTATACGCGCATATATTTTGACGGCCAGTACGGTTGTCCCAATGAGTGAAGCAGAAACTGCAGTTGCATAGGCCAGCATCAGGAAAAGGGGATTAACGCCGCCAACTGCAAGCGTAAGGATGACAAATTCTTCCTCATGCGCAAAACCCAATGCCAAGGCAAGCCCTGCCATCGCAGCCAGGGTAGGCACGAATATCTTTTCGTGCACATGCAAATGGACATGGTTGCCGGTATCTTCATGCCAGTGCAAATGCTTGTGCTCTGTGTGTCCCATGATGTCATGATGCAGATGTCCATGCTGTGATTCTACGACATCAGTACCTTTTTCCTTCCAAAAGATGTACGCCAATACTGCCAAGGCGGCTGCTACAACATAGTTGAGGTAGAGCTGTGGCACCTCCACAAATGTTGTAACAAGAATGAACGCGACCACAACAACAATAGAAGAAAAAAAGTGTGCACCAGCAATTATTCCAGAACTGATAATGCTGCTGCGCAGCGGCGCCTTGCTGCGAATAGAATACAATACTGCAACCGTCCAGCCATGCGATGGGTTCAATCCGTGCAATAGACCAAACGCGATTATACCCAGCAGAACTGGATCTTGCTGCATATTTTGAAATTAGTTGCTCTAAATAATTAATAAATTGTTACAGAATGAGATATGGTATGGAACCTACTACTGATGAGAATCAGGTCAAGCAAATGCAGCTTGTATTAAGTGCTGATTCTATAACTCTCCATGCATCCCTGATGCCCGGCGTGCTTACCACGCAAACATTTGAAGGAACTGATTGCTACGCAAAGTTCATCAATTTTTTGAAACATGTCTCTGCAAACGGGATTCCTATCAGTGCAGAAATAACCGTCCGCTAGCCAGCATAGTATTTTACACCACCAGCAATGCTACCTGCAAATGTTTATAACATTCAGTCGTGATATATTTTTCAGCTCGATAATGAATGCATTTGACAAGCACCGGAAAAGCGTAACTGCTTGGTGTGAAGATTGCGAAGGTGTTTTCGATTCAAAGTGGCTTGCTGATCTGCACAAAGAAGAAAGTGGGCATAAAGTCAGAATCACCGAGTTTTTAATAACAGGAAGAAGGTAAAAAGAAGAGACGCGAATCATTCGTCGCTATTATTGTTACCTGTTATCTTCCAGCATATCCTGAATATTATGCAGCCATACACCGCCCTTTTCGGTTATGCACCATAGCTCACGATTATCGGACCTGATCCATTGCATGTCATGCAGAAATCTAATGAAATGGCTGATGAAGTTCTCCTCGGTGCCGAGCTCTCTAGCCAACTTTTCTGCATTGCTACTCCTTTTTTCGAGTCTCTGCAGCAATTCGATGGCTTGCTGGAGTGGAGTGTAGCGTTCAAATCCAGCAGTGTTGACGCCAATTCTGACATAGCTGCTAGACATGACAGAGGGTTTTTATCATACCTGCCATAAGTAGTAAATGGTCTAATCTTATAGAAGAAGAAGAACACTTCAATTCTGAATAAAATAAGATCATGACTTACTTCAGGCATTGCAGACAAGCACTAATGCATCAGATGCGAAGCCTGTCTGCACTAGAGATTTCTCGTCAACTGTTCCAATATTTTGTTGCTATTTTATTTCGTGAGGTTCTTTTCCGCCTGATTCCTCGACCTCTTCTGAAGATGCTGCACCTTCTGACGTCTTTGTAAGATGACTGCCATGCCTCGTAGTGCCATACCCCTTTGCCTTTTGTTCATCTGTCATTTCTTTTTCTTCAGACATGGTTTGCATTGGTCCGGAGATTATTTATGAAATTCAGAGAAAAGTACTGAATTCTCAATTCAAAGTATTATCTCATGGAAGATTGGTTTTGGCTAAAGTCAGGATTCGCCCATGGCTGCGTCCCAGTCAGTCAGCCTTTCCTAATTCCACTGAATGGGGCATTCAGCACCACCTTTCTCACCGACCTTACAACTTCAAAGATCACAGACCTTACTTCGCTTGCCGTGCTGCCAAGCAACCTTATAATGATGCCATTATTATCTGGCAGAATAGATGCGCCACCAGAGAATCCTCCAACCCTCCGGATTTCTCGGCTTATTTCTTCGTAAAGTTCCAAAACTTTCTCCGTTTCCGTAAGGACATAGACGGTGCCAAAAACATCAAGCTTTTCCAATACTCCAAAGGCCCCCATGTTGCGCTTCTTGGGCTCCAAGATTGCAACATCATAGTACCTCAGGCGCTCCTTCTGGTTCTTTGCGACGGTTTTCATGTAGCAGATATCATAATCAAAATGCTCCCCTCCTGCCACCCTACCAGGAGTCACCATCTCCGAATACACCAAGGTAGCATTATCATGGACATGTAGATTTGCAATCTGGTAGAACCTTGAATTTCTGTATGGAATTATCTGGTCTGGGATATATTCAAGGTAGCAACCTTGTTCTACTGTGATATTTACGATCTGGGTCGCAAAATTCTTTTCCATCCTATATATCCTGGTGGCCCCCTGAGTAGTAAGATGAGCCATTGCCTCCCTTCTCAGCGTTATGTCCATCCTGTAGCGGTCTCCTTGCAGTATGCCGCCTGATGGGGAAATAATGTACATGTAGGCCATCGACGGGAGTGCTTCCTCCAAATATAACGCCCTTTGAGTGTAAAGAGGGACTCTGGAATACTGTTGCTTCACGGCCGTTTTGCCCGATACTTCATCTTTTTCCAGCTTCAGTATGAGGCCACCTAGTTTGCCAGCCTTCCCCACGCCTAGCTGATCAAGCGTTGATGCATATGCCAGTACCTCCGGGGGAATGCTTGACGGTACGTAATACTCTAGCTTGTTTACATCTTCCAAGGACTTTTCAGCGTCTAGCAATGGCTTTGGGTGGCGACTCAAATAAAACATCTCTGATTAGGTGCTCTGCAACTTTGGATATGCCCTCGCCTGTTTTGCAGTTTACAAATACATGGGGCTTGCTGCCTCTGACGATCTTGGCATCTCTATCCATTACAGACAGGTCAGCCCCGACAAGTGGTGCTAGATCTATCTTGTTTATCACAAGCAGGTCGCATGTTTCTATTCCAAGGCCCCTCTTTCTAGGATACTTGTCTCCGCCCGATACATCAATAATGTAAATGAAATAATCCGCCAAGGCAGGACTAAAGGTAGTGGTGATATTGTCTCCGCCGCTTTCTATCATGATCATGTCAAGGTATCCATGCTTCAATTCCATCTCCTCAACGACTGATAGGTTCATTGAAGGATCCTCTCTTACCGCTGTGTGCGGGCAGCCCCCAGTGGCCAGCCCAATGACTAGGTCCTCTGGCATGAGATGCTGCTCCTGAGCAAGGTTTCTGCGCATTCTATCCGCATCTTCCTTTGAAACCACGTCGTTTGAAATTATGCCAACCTTGTAGCCCCTTGCAGACAGAACAGGAACCACCTTTTCTATCAGCATTGTCTTGCCTGAACCGACAGGACCTCCAACGCCGACCCTTGGAATTCTAGTTTTACTCAATTTTTGGTGCCTCCACTAAATTATTAGCATTCAAGTAATAAACATTTTACTGCTCATTCTTTCATGCGTCATCTGGATGATATCAAGTTGGGGAGCAAACTGCCAGATTCCTTCTATCGATCTGTCGATATAGGACTCGACAGTCTTTGATATGATCGGCTTTAATTCGTCAATGATCCTCTGGCCGTCGAAATGCTGCAGCATCCCTAGGCGCAGCGCTGCTCCGATGATACTCACAGAAAACGAATAGAGCATCATTATGCCGGCCTTGCGTTTTGGGATGGAAAAAACGTTTGCGGCTATGGCAAGCGCGACTGGATACGTTCCATGCCCCTTGCCTTCTTTTAGTGCAGCCAGATAGCCACCAAGTAACTTGTTAGTCTGGGAAAATGAATGGATGCATCTTAGCATCTGGGTGCCCGATCTTGAAGATGCTTCTCTGATTTCTTTGACGAGCTTCATTGCATGTATCGTATTATCTACTTCCAGCAGCATGTCAAGATTACCTTTAGAAGCATGCTCGTAGGCGTTCCCAAGCGCGGTGCAGTCCGCAGGGCCTATCTGGTGTTCGAGAAATACCTTGACCAAGTCCCGAAGTTCGTCCGGACTCATTTTTTTCCTTTCGCTGTAGAATATGGCCTCCAGCCCGCTGGAGGTTGTATACATGCCTGTTGGAAAGAAAGAATCTGCAAGCTGCATCATGCCAATGTCAGCAATATCGGTCATGGTGTGTTCGTGCTCAGTGCTCATGGACATCCATTCCCTCATCAGGTTCAAAAACCATTTTCATGCTCTTTATTTCCAAGTGGTCTTCAAGTGGGGAAAAGATCTTTCTGAACATTTCAACCTCGGATTCGGCTTGGATGGGAAAGTAGATCGTCCTCCCCTGCAATTTTAGCGGCCTGTGCAGGTTGCCTATTGCGTGGCCGATTCTTGCAGGAATCTGCACAACATGGTCATCATCGTCATGCAGATTTTTCTTTATTTCTAACGATATGACGTTCTCTGGCTCAAGCTCTATTACTATCATCTGGTTGCTTGTATTCAAGAGGATATCCCCATGCCGCAGCTTTGTCCCAGAGGGCAGGGTCAGTGCAATGTCTGTTCCTTTGTTTGAGGTTTTGCGCATCCTGACACGCTGAGACTCTATCCTGTTTATCCTCACTGATTCGGCTTGTGACTTGGACAGCATTTCATCATATTTTTTTCCGAGGCTCTTGTCTCTGTAGATGTTGCCAATTATTGAATCCACTGTTATCATTGGATGGTCACTTGTTGTTGTTGCTGTTGCTCTTGCTGGCTGGCTGCTGCGCTTCTTGTCGATTGTTGGTTCTTCTTTACGGCGCTTATCAGCTCAACCAGTCTTTGTGTGTAATCGACCTTTCCATAGTGACCGTATGATGATCGCTGCACGGTCGCAAAAAGAAGCCCATCATCATCCATTCTTACTTTTGCACCGACTGCAAACTGCTCAGCTATAACACATATTGTCACTCTATGATCGGGGTAGTCCAAGTTTAGGTGCGAGGCAGGATCGACAAGGCCAGACATTGATTCAATTTTGCCTGCTTTTACAGTCACGTGCCTTACCTTGGTCGCATCTATCACATTCATCTCCTCGTCCACGTTGTTTTCTTCGACGCAGTGCCTGATCAACATCTCTTTGCCGCTCACCTCTTTGTTTCAGACAGCGCCTGCTGGCTGAGATCTTCTGCTGCAAGATTCCTATCGATTCTCAGGACTGATTTTGCAATCTCGCCTGCTGCCTGCAGCGCCATGGTTTTGACCATCAACGGATCGATTACGCCCATTTTCCACATATCGACCGGCTCGCCAGAGTTTATGTCTATTCCAAAGCCGGGTGGAGATGCCTTTGCCGCCATGACTTTCTCCAAGCCATTAAAGCCTGCATTTGTAAGTATCTGGCGCATTATGCTTTCAAGAGCCGAAGTCACAACTTCGAGTCCTACCTGCTCTAGGCCCTTGAGCCGGAGGCTTTTCACTTTTTCAACTACGTGCAATTCCGCGGCTCCACCGCCGGGAACCACCCCCTTGTTAAGAGCCGCCTCGGCTGCGTTGACGCCATCTATTGCCGCCCGCCAGCGCTCAAGGGAAGTCTCCTTGGTTGTACCTGACACAACTATGGTGACCATGTTGCGACCTGATCCGCCCTCAAGGTAGATCATGTTGTTGTCTTCATCCTCCCTTACTCTCTCTGCTGTGCCGAGTATATCCGGTCTGCTGAGATCTTCCATAACGCGGACAGGTTTGGCTCCAGTATAGCGGGAGAGATGCTCGATCTCTTCTGTTGCGATTCTGGCCGCAAAAACTCTCTTGGCAACAAGCATATCCTCAACTGCCTGGTCGACTTCCGGAGAGGCAATGAGTATTACGTTAGCCCCAGTGGCCAGCATCGCGTCTACCATCTCCTTTGATTTTTTGATCCTGTCATTCTCCATCAAGAGGATCTCCTGATACTTGTTGTTCTCTTTTATCCAAGATTCTTTTACTGGCTTCAAGTCAAGCTTGGTTATCATTACCTTTGCGTTATGGATCTCCATCGGAAGCTCTGGATCTAGCTTTTTCCTTTCAAGGACAACTCCGTTTATTATTTGATCTTCCATGCTGGTCTTGCGGATTACCATTATGGACTTGTTGAAATCATATTGTCCATTGTAGCGCGCGTTTTCCCCGACTGTCCGCAAAGCAGAAATGACAAGTTCTGCAAGCCTCTTGCCATCAAGCTTTGATGCCAGAGAAGTCCTTACTATCTGCTCCAGTTCAACATCATTGATGGATATCCGCTTTGCCTCGCTTTCCAGCAGCTGGCACGCATGTCGAACTCCGCTGTCAATGCCTTCTACTACTTTAGTAGGATGCACCCCAAGCTCCTTTACCAGCCTCTTCCCTTCCTTTATCATCTCTGCAGACATTACTACTGCAGTGGTAGTTCCATCGCCAACAAGCTGTTCCTGCCTTTCTGCAATCTCGACTATCATCCTTGCTACAGGATGTATTGCTTTTAAGGAAAGAAGAATGGTAACGCCGTCATTTGATACATGCCTGTTCATCGCCTGATCTATCAGCAACTTGTCAAGCCCCTTTGGTCCCAGAGTGGTGCGCACAGTGTCAGCAACTGCCATCACCGCGTTGGAATTTGACTCCAAGGCATTAAGTTCAACATTTTCGGCCACGGGCCGCCATACTCCAAAATTCGGATTCGACATATGCGTACTGGATCAAAGCAGATAAAGATAAAGATTCAAAATGAGAATGAAAAAGGGTACAAGCCTGCCCGTAAGGCAGGACCAGTCCCTTCCATATGTGTTGTGTTCGCTTTTTTATGCCATGAAGTATCTCTGCGCAAGCGAGAGTTCTTCTGCCGGGTCTACAGTAGCAATCTTGCCGTCAAGCTTTACTTCATAAGTCTCTGGATCGATCTCGATCTTTGGCGTTGCATCGTTCCACATCATGTCCTTTTTGCTGATGTTCCTGCAGTTCTTTACAGGCAGGACAACCTTTTCCAACCCTAGTTTCTGTGGAACGCCCAGCTCAATTGCACGCTTGGACATGAACGTGTAGGATGTCTTGTGGACTGCTTTGCCCATGGCTCCGAACATCGGCCTGTAGTACACTGGCTCTGGCGTGGGTAGCGATGCGTTGGGGTCGCCCATTATGGACCACGCTATAAAGCCTCCTTTGAGAACCATCTTAGGTTTTGCCGGGAAGAATGCCATCGGATACATCACAATGTCTGCATACTTGCCCACTTCAAGCGATCCAAGATGTTCTGATACGCCGTGCGTGATTGCGCAGTTTATGGTTGTCTTTGCAATGTACCTCCTCGCTCTAAAGTTGTCGTTATCTCCTGTCTCCTGTGGCAGCTTGCCGCGCATCTTCTTCATCTTGTCTGCAGTCTGCCATGCCCTTATGACGACTTCTCCTATCCTGCCCATTGCCTGGCTGTCAGACGAATACATGCTGATCACGCCCTCGTCATGTAGCACGTCCTCTGCCGCAATGGTTTCGGCTCTGATCCTTGATTCTGCAAAGGCGACATCTTCTGCGACTGCAGGGTTCAGGTGGTGACAGAACATTAGCATGTCTAGGTGCTCGTCTACAGTATTCTTTGTGTATGGCCTAGTCGGGTTTGTAGAAGATGGCAATGCGAATGTTTCGCCCGCTATCTTCATAATGTCTGGCGCGTGGCCTCCACCTGCCCCCTCTGTATGGTATGTATGCACCACTCTGCCGTCAATCGCGTTTATTGTATCTTCAACATATGCACACTCGTTGATTGAGTCAGTGTGAATTGCCACCTGTGTATCCGTCATATCGGCTGCTTTTAGGGATGCGTCAAGAACCGCCGCGGTGGTGCCCCAGTCTTCATGGTCCTTCAGCCCGCATGCTCCTGCCTCGATCTGTTCCAGCTGGGTTGCCAGTGAAGGGTGTGAATCGTTTCCTTTTCCCAAGAATCCCCAGTTCACAGGGGTGTCTTCTACTGCCTCCAGCATCCTGCTTATGTTGTATATACCGGGTGTGCATGTGGTAGCATTTGTCCCGTCTGCCGGTCCAGTCCCTCCGCCTATCATGTTGCAGATGCCATTGCTGATCCCATCGATGTATTGCTGAGGGGCAATCATGTGTATGTGAGTGTCAAAGTGGCCCGGCGTGCATATGGTATGTTCGCCGGCGGTTGCCTCGGTGCAAGCTGAAACAACCATGTTCGGGTTCACCTTGTCCATGGTCAGAGGGTTTCCTGCCTTTCCTATTCCCGCAATCTTGCCGTCCTTGATGCCAATGTCTGCCTTTACTATGCCCAGTACAGGATCCAAGATCACTGCATTTGTGATCAAAAAGTCCAGAGCGCCGTTCTTGTTGGTGACTCCAGAGGTCTGTGCAAGGCCGTCCCTGAGAGTCTTGCCTCCGCCAAAGACACACTCATCTCCTGGGGTTATCAGATCTTTTTCTATCTGAATGAAAAGGTCTGTATCGCCGAGCCTGACTTTATCTCCTGTTGTTGGACCAAATAGGTCGGTGTATTGCTTGCGTGTAAGTTTGAGAACCATTTTCCTCTTTTTCCCTCCTCCTATGCTCCGTTAAAGCCAAGCTGCCTGGCTTTTTCCACTGCTGCGCGCATGACTATGCTCGAATTCAGGCCGCCCATCGTCAAGCCATTGAACCCAAAGCATATCCTCTTGCCGCCAATTTCACACAGCTCCACCTCCTTGCTATCGCCCGGCTCGAACCTGACAGAAGTTCCTGCAGGAATGTTTAGCCTGTATCCAAACGCCTTTTCCCTTGGAAAATCCAAGGCCCTATTTACCTCGAAAAAGTGGGTATGCGAGCCTATCTGGCAGGGCCTATCTCCCTTGTTGCTTACAGTGATCTTGATGGTCTTCCTGTTGCTGTTGCATAGCACGGGATCCGATGACAAAACATATTCTCCGGGGATCATCTGTGCGCTTCTGACCTCCTTCTTTTTTGTAACTCTAGTAGATTTTTTTTTGAAACTTTTTCTTTCTTTACCATATTTTTCTCATCTCTTCACCTATTGGATAGGATCATGCACAGTCACCAGCTTTGTTCCATCAGGGAAAGTCGCTTCCACCTGTACTGTATGGATAAGCTCCGGGACTCCGGGCATGACATCGCTTTTCTTTAGAATAGATCTTGCAGATTGCATAAGTTCAGCCACGCTCTTGCCTTCGCGGGCGCCTTCAACTACATAGTTTGCAATATATGCCACCGTTTCAGGGTAGTTCAGCTTGACTCCTCTCTTTTTCCGCCCTTCGGCTATCTGGGACGCCGTCCAGATCCACATCTTTTCCATTTCTCTTGGTGCGAGCATCATTTTTGCATGATACCTCTTCTTTCAGATGATTGAGCGAACTATTTTAAATTTAGAAAGGCGAAATAATACAATAACATAACAGAAACACCGGTTTTGTTTTCAGTTCAAGCAGAGAATCTACAGGTTCAATAATTAGGAAATTAGCCGACATCGGCTTATTTTTTCCGGGTTTTATGTATTCCTGATGTCATTCTGAAGCTGGCAATGTGGCGGGAGTACGACGTTAACCCAGAAATGCACCTGCTCGTATGTTCCATTCTTGTTTACTGGTAGCTTGAAATCAAATCTTCGGCCCCCTGAAGCGCTGATCGCAAGAAAATTAGCCACTATTGCCCGGCCGAACATGTTTGCAACTGCCGTTTCTATGCCCTTTCTCAAGATAATCTCTTTTATTTCAGAATACCAGATCGAATCAGAATAGTTCTCGCTCTTGACCAGTTCATCTGGCGCAAGTGAGGCCTGTTTTCTTATTTTCGAGGGGTCCGGATTTTTCAGCAGGAGAAGGTACGGATAGGGCGCAAGGCCTGCCACATAACCTACATCAGCAAATTTGGTAAAAAAGCTCTTCTTTGTAATTATGATGCGGGCCGTCGTAAAATCCAGGTAAAAATTACTCGACCAGCCTCCCTTGTTCTCTGAGCTGAGCCTGAGAATAACCTCCTCGGTTCCGTTCTTTTTGCACCAATCAGTAAAAAATTTGATCTTCTCAGAGTCGGATTTGTCCCTAAAAGCATGTCTGGACTCGCTCAGGAACTGTTCAAATGTGTTAGGGTTCATGGCTAATTTTTGATCTTCACCTAATTCTGTTTTTTCGCCTCTGCAAGTTAAAAGAAGGTATAATGGGAAGGGCTGGCCGGCCCCTCCCACCATCCGATCTTAAGGCCTTGACCAGCCTAATCCTGCAGGGATGTTCTGGAATCCAGACGTTGCGAGGAGGAATATCCATGCAGTGAATACGAATGGTCCCGTCAGTGCAGGCAGTCCCCATTGTCCAAAGAACCTCTGAAGAGCAGGCATCAAGAAGCAGCACCCTATGGTTGCGAACACTGCCATCATGAAGGATTGTGGCGTGAGAGGAACGAAACTTGTAAGCGCAATCATTACCAGAACCTGATTGAAGCCATGCAGTCCCATCCGTATTTCCGCCGTGGGAAGCTTTGTAAGTATAGCCATCGCAACGCCTATTCCTGATCCCAAGAGGGCCATCAGACCTGCCAAGTAGAGCGGCGAAAACTCGTTCCATTGGGCAGTATAGCCGTTTGTCCACCAAGGCCTATCTTGAACCCCTGCTATGAAGGGAGCCAACTCAAAAGCAAGTGTCAGCCCTACAACCCAGAATACACCCGTTTTCCAGTTTTCTACGAACGTGACCTGGGAAACCCCTTTCAGTGTTGCGATCATGAACTCTTTTGGCGTCCATTTGAACGAACCAGCGTCAGATGTCATTGGATTTCCGCTGCCAGCTATGAGCTCTTCTTTTGGTGGAGGCGCTGGAGCCGGCCATATGTCGTGGCCAAATCTCTTTGTTGCATACATGAGCGCCCAAGTGGTAAATATGAACGAGGACGTAAAGCCGGGAATTGCCCATCCTGCTGCTGTGCTGCCAAGCGCAAACATGTCGCCCATCAGATGGGCAAATGCCATCCAAGAGAATGCAGTGATTGCGGCTCCAAAGACCGAAATGAAGAATGTCGCTTTGTTCGCCTTGACGAAGGGGCCTGACCAGAAAGCCATGCCAGTCAGTATCGAGTTGTACCCAAACAGACCAAATGTTACAAGCCCATAATCAGCACCTGCGAGAATTGCAACCCCTGCACCTATCAGCCCAGCCAATACCATCATCGCGCCTGCCTTTCTTGATGCCAAGAATACACCTGCGAGAATCAATATTCCAGTAATCGGCGAACTGAATAGAGGGACTTCTGCTATTCCATTGAAGAGGGTGAAGAAGAAATCTAGCGCCGGGTCACCTGTTGAATAGGTCGGAATGGCCATCAGGATGTGAATCCATGCAAGTATTGTTTAACGATTTGTAACAGAGATCAATTTATTAGCCAGCGGAATTCTTGGCGCCTCCAATTTGTTGTTCTGCTCTGGAAACGAGTCCTAAATTCCTGAACAGAAAAATGTCTATTGTTCCTTCAAAAAATAAGCCGATGTCGGCAAACTTTTTGTCGTTATTGTTGATGATGCAACTGCGGCTAGTCCACAATGGCTATCCTACATGCCGTCAGGTTTTTGCTATTTTGCTAATTAACTCATTCTTTTAAAGATATAACGGCGAGAAATCCACCGGACACAAGTCCAGTGGATGAATCGCCACCATCACATTTTTTAGGCAACAGTACCTGTAAAATAGATGTACCCGTACTACTATTACTATTACTATTACTATTACGGCTGCTATCATCACCATGACGCTCATGACTACAAGTTCCGCCTATATATCCAACAACGAAAGAACAGGAGCTTGTGTTAGAGCAGACACTTGATGGCTGCAGGTGGATGTACAACTACTTCTTCGACAAGAATATATATCAAAAGAAGATGATGCAGTTTTTACTCTAGCTGAGTTGAAAGAGCAGAGCATCCTTGGCTCCGCAATAATTACCACAGCAAGATGCTGCAGCAGATGGTATAACACATCAGGTTGCAGCAGCTGCAAGAAAGGCTGCCAAGACAGGCAGGTTTCTTACAAGGATGCTAAAACCGTTGAGGAGGGCTCACCGTAGAGTATCTAGAAGGCAGCTTGGCAGCAGCAACTACGATAAAGCAAGACACATGCTTGCCAGGCTGTATGAAAGGATAAACAGCAACAGCAACAACAACAGACGAAGGGACTTTCTACACAAGCTGTCATCATACTACAGCAGCCGCTACGATCTCATATTCTTGGAGAAATTGCGGGTAATGAACATGACCAAGAACCACCGGCTTCTTGCAAGAAAGATACTGGATGCAAGCTGGTCTCTACTTTTAAAAATATGCTGCTACAGTACAAGGCTAATCACGTCGTGGAGGTAGAGCCTGCATATTCCTCGGTTGACTGCTCAAGGCGCGGACACCCAGTACCAAAGTCAATTGCAGTACGTACGCATGCATCATGTCAAAAATGCAGAGCAGTACTTGACAGGGACTACAACGCTGCAACCAACATCCTTAAGCGAGGGCGGGAATCGCTGATGATGTTGTTGCTACTACTACTACCGGTGGAACGCCGGGAAGTTACACGCCTGTAGAGATCGTACAACAGCGGTCGCTGAAGCAGGAACAAGAAGAGGCTATCGGACAAGTCCGATAGTAGTTCACTTAAAGGATATGTAAAGAATGAAACAATAGAAACCCGTGATTAATAGCTGAATCATTCAACCACCTAAATAGAGTTGATTTTTGGGCCTCTTGAAAGCAGTATCAATGCTGCGACGCAGGTAGGCTTGCTGATTATTGGACTCGTCATAGGGCTTCACCACTCTATAGAAGCAGACCATTTGGCGGCGGTTTCCACCATGGTTACAACAGCTAACAACAAAAGCAGCAAGTTCCGGGCGCCAATGCTTGGCATCCTTTGAGGGGTCGGCCATACGACTTCTCTGTTTATTGCAGGCATATCATGGTGCTATTGCTGGCGATCAGCATTCTTGAACGGGTCAGTGGCATGATGGAGTTTGGTGTCGGCATAATGCTGGTTTTCCTTGCAATCCAAGCGCTAGCTGGCTTCAACCTTGGCCGTTTCTTGCGCGCAGTTGTGCATTAACGCAGACATGCTCACCCTCATGTCCATGAAGATGTAGGATTAGTCCACTCACATGAACATGACCACAGGTATGGCCACAAGTCATTAATTGTCGGAATGATACACGGCATGGCAGGAAGCGGCGCCCTGATGTTGGTCTTATTGTCAACCATCAACTCTGTCCCGCTTGGGATTGCACATATTGCCATATTTGGTGCTGGCTCGATAGCTGGCATGGCAGCAATGAGTACGCTTATTGGCCTGCCGCTTGCCAAGACAAAAACCGCGTTATCAGCCTGTCGCTAAAGTATATCTCCTCGGCAACTGCTCTTACAATTGGTATTGGTATAATCTATGACCTTGCGATAGTAGAAGGAGCTTTCTTTATGCCATAGCAGCATAGCATGCACATAATACTGTGCATGCATTTCTCATAACATAAAATCAGCCTAGGATCTCTTATTGTCAGATATCTATCCATCTACTTGATTAGGACCACAGGCATGGATGCCAACCTGAGAACCTTGCTACTAACATGGCCAATCTCCTTTGCGTCGCCTAGACCAGTTGTGCCCATTGCTATCAGATCCACGCCCAATTTTTCCGCCGTTTCTATGATCTTTGTTGCAGGATCGCCCAGCTTGACTATTCTTTCATACTTTACAGAGGATCTGCTCTTTGGAAGCAGGATGCTTCTCAGCATCTTTTTTCCTTGCTCTTCCATAATCGCAGCCAGTTCATCATCAACAGATTCATCATTTTCATCCATCCATTCTATTACATTCAGAATGTACACTGTAGTTGTAGCTGTTACGCTGCCGGCGTTGGCAAGAAGGTTTGTTGATGAATTCAGCGCTCTCAGTGATTGAAGGGATCCGTCCAAAGGTACGAGTATCTTCCTATTATAGGCCGCTGATCTGTTGATGCCAGTATCGCCATAATGGTTGTTGTCGGATCTATCATCATCGGCTGAAAGCCTGTAACCGGGTCTTGTGTCAATCACATGATATCCAATCCTTTGAAGAACTTTGACAATGCCTTTTCGCGACTCTATCAGAGGTAGCAGTATGATCGCTGCCGCGGCGGCGCCAGCCCACAATACCGCAACCCCGATCCATATTGAATAGACTGTCTGGGAAAATATGTACCCAGACAAATACAGTGGCATAGGCCAAGCAACTACGAGCACAAGCGTAAGAGCTACGGCAACTTTGTACCCGAATCTAGAGGACCGTAAAAGATATTCTTCGTCATTTTCATCCTCTACCAGTCGCCTTATCTTTGCATCCACGATCAATATTTTCTGCTTCATCACCCTAAAGTCGAAATTCTCTGGTTTTATCACGCTCCCAAGCAAAGTTATGGCACCACCCACAAGGATCGACGTCAGGTTGCCTGCCAAAAGTGGAATGTTCTGTCCTGTTGAATGCACAGATATTGCGCCATAAAGCGTGTAGGCAGTCAGCAGCCATACTACCAAGCCACAACACAATCCAATCAAGGCTCCAACGGTTGCAGCAACCTTGTTGGTCTTTTTCCATACGACTGCGAGGGCGATCGGGACAACAGCCGACCCTATCAACACCCCCATAGCGAGATAGACATACTGAAGGCTTGCTCCAACCTGCAACAGAACTAGGGCCAAACTCCCCATCCCCATCCCAAAAAACAAGATTGAGAGACGGGATATCCGCATCAGACTCCTTCCCGTGGCAGACGGTCTGATGTAGGTTCGATAGACATCATAGGTTATCAAAGAAGAGACAGATACGAGTTCGGCAGAGCCGGCAGACATTACAGCCGTGAATAACATTGTAAGGAGAAGAATTGCACCCACATCACCAAGGATCTGGGATGCAGCTGTAGGGGCTACCAAGCCCATGCTTATCTGCTCAGGCATCAGTGGGGCATGGATTGCAACCGCTGCAAGGCCTAGTGCAGTGGCCAACGCGAATGGGATTGCAAACCATGCAAGTCCGCCAATCAGAAATCCCTTGAACGCGGATTTGGGCGCAGCGGCAATGGCACGCTGCCAATATGCTTGATCCACAAAAACAGTGCCGAAATTTCCGACGATGTTGATGATTCCAAAGATCAGAGCTCCAGTAGAGGCCATGGTCAGGTATGAACCAGCAAAATTGCCATCGACTGGCTTGATCGCGGCAGCCTCCGTCAGCCTGTCAAACATACCCGATATTCCCCCGACCTGCGGATTTGAAAAGTAGATCACGCTAATGAAAACCAGGACTACCGCGAAAAGGAAAACTGAATTGAGATACTCTGCAAGGAATGTCGCCTTCAGCCCTCCAAAAAATGTGTAGATAATGACACCAACAGGAATGAGAAATGCCGCGATATAGATGTCAACGCCAGTAAGGGAATTCACTACCGCTGCTCCTCCCAATACAAGCATCGCAGTCACGATTGTGTTAGTCATTAACGCGAAGAACAGGAATACTTTGTGTGAATTCTTGCCAAAGCGCGCGAAAATAATTTCTGGAAATGTATGCGATGATGGAGCTTTTCGTTTGACTTCCAGTGCAAGGATTGCGAAAAGGACAACTTGAATGCTGGCGCCGGCAGCATACCAGAACGGCCCGCTTATCCCAAACTGGTAAGCTACAGTTGAAGATTGGAGAAGCGTCGCGGCCCAAGTCCACGCAGATACTACCGATGACGCGATTAGGCCTGTTTTTACAGTTCTTCCAGCAGTTGAGAACCATTCAAAAGTTTTCCTTGTTCCAAGCCATTTGGTTTCCGCTCTGACCAGCGAGGTCACTGCCAGAGCCATGACAAGTCCCACTCCGAGGAGGATAAAGTACCCTACGCCCTCCGAAAGGACTACCATTTACTATTTGAACCGGAAAGTGGCATATAAACAAGATTATCAGGCAGGGACTTGATCGATTAGTTTTACAAGTAGTATAATATTAGTTCCCAATAATACCTATAATCTACCTTGTGCATACCTAGGTACTGGTAACAGCATGCAGGATAAGATCGACGAGCTTATTCTTTCCGCATTGAGCAAGAATTCGAAGCAGGATGTCCGCGAAATCTGGGACTTTCTGCGAGACTTTGGCTTCAATCTGAGCGAAGACGAAATTGAATCTAGGATCGCAAGGCTGGAGGAAGAGGGGGTTATAACTGGATACACTATTTCAGTCAACACAAGGAAGATACCAAAACGCGTAATCCGCGTCGTACTTGTAACATTTAGGACATCGCAGCATCTTCCGAAAAGGATTGAAGGTTTGAAAAAATATCTGGCTGATGCCCCGTTTGTTTTGTTTTCGGGACGCACAAGGGGAGGATACGACTGGATATGTGTCCAATCATTCCCATCAGAGGAAATGGCCGACGAAGAGAGCGACATCTACAGGAACCTGTTTGGAGACATCATTCAATCGTACGAGGTATACGACTTTATTCCACTCAAAGACCCATCATTCCATTCCCTTGCATATACCGACAAAGAATACAAGAAATTCCTAGATGAATGGATTCCACCATTCCTTCCTCGCTAGAATCCGGGCGTCATAATAACTCCATGCTGCATTATTGCTAATGAATTGCAGCAAGGCGGCAGCAGCAACAACAACTTCTTTACTAATTTGTATCAGAGTTGATCTTGCTCTTGAACCTGATGCTTTCATCTATCATGGAATGAATGCGTAGCCTCACGCTCATGAGGAAGTCAACTAATTCTGCCCTTTGGTCCGGTTCAACAGTGGTATGCACTTCATTGATGAGGTTATCAAGTCTCGTTAATGCAATTCTTAATGTCAAAGATGTTTTCTTTGCAATCGTAAACGACTTTGAGCGGGTCCGTGACGAGATGACAAGCATATCATCATCTATGTCATCAGCCTGCCTTAATGCACTTTTTAGCTCCCTGATCTGCCTGACAGTCAGATTGTTATTGTTCATTATATGGCTTAGCAGCTTTGGTTGTTTGTCAGATGGAACTTCTGCTATCTCTATAGCCTGACTTATGTTCAGGGACTTGCTTGCAACCTTTTGCTTGATCTCCTCTGGCAATTTTAGAAGCTGTATATGGTGCGAAACATACTCCTCGCTCTTGCCTATTTTTCTAGCAAGTTCGCTGACTCCGCCCCATCCAAAGTCAATAACGTACCTTCTGAAAGCCTCGGCCTCTTCTATAGGGTCCATTGATTTTCTCTGTATGTTTTCCGTAAGCTGGATCTCGTATGCCTGCTTGTCGGATAACTCTCTTATTTTTGCAGATATGAATCTCCACCGAAGAGTTCTGCAAGCCTGGAATCGGCGATGCCCTGCGACAATTTCAAAACCGTTTGAAAAGGGCCTTATCAATATTGGTTGCAGCAGGCCGTGTTCCCGGATGCTATTTACAAGCGTTTCGAACTCTTGGTCGTTCTTTAGAAACTTGTCACGTATTGCGAACTGTGATGGTCGAATCATTTTCATTTCGATCTGTTCAACAACACTGGAATCAACAAATTCCATAGTTCCCAAATACAGGAGCGTGTACTTATCTCTTCTTCATTTATCATAATTTTTGCAGATTATGATAGAATAACATTTAACATAGTTCTATCGAGAAGGGGAATTTTCTCAAAAATACGTATTATTTTGCTTGAATGATATACCTGTTTATGGCACATATTAGCTGGAAAATGCTTCTTGATGGCTATATTTCTCGGACTGATATAGAGATCCTATACAGCTTGCCCCTGTGGGAGAACACGCCTGTCGAACTGCTACTTTTCTTGTTTCTTCGATAGTAACCGCTCCCCAAGTGCATGTATCCGGCAACCTTGTCACTCAGGGCGGTTTTCAAGCGATGGGATTGGAAATCAGCAACATAAGTTTCGCCCACAATCGCTTCTAGTTCCGGTTCGCTGCTTGTAGGAAATGGTGAAGCAGTAACATCATTATTTATCTTGTCATCATTGCGATCTCGCGTTTTCAATTGTTGCTGCCCTCCTCAGCCAAGATTATTACGAGGGTAGTAGCGTTAAGGCGCCCATCTAAAACAGGACAAGACTGTGCAGAGGTTTTTGATGTTGTTTGCTGTCGTCCTATCATCATTTTCGATGCCTTTTCTCCGCATAAAAGATTTCTTCAGGTAGAAAGAGCTCCTGTACATCCTTTGGTAAAGTTTCATGATCCAAAGATGCTCTGCCTATTGCAAAATCCTTCAAAAATTCTTCTCCAACGATTTCTGCTAGCCTTTTGATAGGATATACATACATCTCGTCGACCCAAGATGGGTAAGATGGTCTTACATATCTGTAATCCTCCGTGAGCTTGAGGGTAAAGTACCATGCCAATCCCTCCCGCAATTGATGCGTGTGGCTCTTACTTATTACGCCATGGATCAGTTCGTGGAGATAATGTCCATATTTCGCAATATCATATCTTATTACGATTTCCTGGAGTCTATAATCGGTCATTCCTACAAATTTCGTATCACTGTAAATGGATCCATCTGAAGCTTCCTTTCTTCTAGAGATTATCTGTACCTCCATTTCCCAGCTGCCGCGACAAATCAGTACATCAAATGTTGTCACAATTCCAAAGTACCTATCAATAGTATCGTTTGCAGTATCAACCAGCGTCGAGACCTTTTGAACCTCTTCGCCACTTACATCGGTCAGGAAGTTTATTATTGATCGTTGCATCATTCGTCGATGATCAGGGATCATTAAATGAAATAAATCAGACGCATAAATATCCTCCGATTTTGTTGTGAAAAATAACTAATATATGTTTATATGATATGAATACTCGAAAATAAAAATCCCAATATAAATATGCAGCTGCTATTTTCCTGTCGATGCTAGGTCAGTTCAACAGCACGAAGGGTCTCGGCGGATACACGACCAGAATTGTTGTGATTAACTAACAAACTATCCTTTGGCAAAGTCCAACAGGTTTTTAGAGAATTTTTGTTGCATCAGGTCGTTGTTGCACATTATTGCCTCTACCACCATTTTTCCTTCCTTCTTATGCATGTAAGCAATGCCGCAAGATTCAGATTATTAGGGCAGCATACGCAATGCTGCTTCTCATATCAGCAGAGCTTGGTCTAATAATGGCAGTACATTTTAAAAGGGTAAAATACACCCAAAACGTCGATGTTGGAAGGTACCAGGCCATTGTTCAGAGCAGGGTCTTTTGAGTTTCAGACAAGGCACCTGCTGGTTATCGCGGTTCTTGCTCTTGCGTTCACCTCTGCGCTCATAATGAGGTTCTACCCCGTAAAGTATGGATTTTACCTTAACGAATTCGACCCCTACTTTGACTACCGCGCTACAAAGTATATCGTAGACAACGGTCTTGACGCGTACTGGAACTGGCATGATACAATGTCATGGTACCCAGAAGGACGCGATATTCCAGCAACTTCCCAGTCAGGTCTGCATATCACCACTGCAGTCCTCTACTCTGCATTTGGTGGCGGAAGCGACTTGCTGGACTTTACCATAGTGTTCCCAGCAGTCATTGGCTCGCTTACTGTTATTGTAATCTTTGCTCTGGTAAGGGTGCTTGGCAACACTTCTGCAGGGCTCTTTTCAGCATTGCTGTTTGCATTTAGCCCTGCAATAATCCAGAGAGGCAACCTCGGGTGGTTCAAGTCCGAGCCCCTAGGCCTCTTCTTCGGGATTCTAGCCGCGTACCTGTTTATTTCAGCCATCAAGCACAAGGAGATCAAGTACGCCATACCCAAAGCGGTCGCAGGTGGTCTCATACTCGGTCTGGCAAACGCTTCATGGGGAGGAATTCAGTACTTTAGCATCCCTATCGCGATATTCTTTATCGCACTTCCGTTCTTTAGAAGGGACCTGACAATCCCGATGTATGTTGCAATCGCATTTACGGTATTCACGCTGATAAGTGCGGCGGCATTCCCAAGACCGGGCATGTCATTTGTGCTAGGCCTTCCAGGCCTTGGCATGATTGGTAGCACCATTTTCCTAGTCATTGCCCACTTTTTGAAGAGGTTCAGCCGTTCGCAGGTGCAGCTTCGCAACACTGCATTTTTGCTGATTGCCTTTGTAGCAGCTTCAGTAGGCGTGATCGCAACCGAAGCTTATCTATCTCCGAGCTTTAGGTATCTCAATGCAGTGTTTCCGTTTCTGAGCTCACAGAACGCACTTGTAGAATCAGTCGCGGAGCACTTTACCCCGACCGTAGCAGACTACTTCGTAGACTTTTCCGTCTTGATCATGTTTGCAGGGCTTGGCGCATGGCTGGCATTCAGGCGCAGAGACGACATGTCGATATTTGCGCTCATTATTGGCATCACAGGAGTCTACGTTAGCGCCACGTTCGCCAGATTGCTGGTGTTTGCGTCCTTGGGTATAATAGTTCTGGCGGGGCTTGGATTGTACGAAGTCACTCGTAGCATCATGGCTCACAGGCAAGCCACTGCCACACCATCGGTGACTCAGAGGCCAACAGCAGCTACAAGGGAGGAGAGAAGGAAGATCGAGTTTGCAGGCAGGGGCCATCCGGCCTCCGGGCAGGCGGTAAGAATAGCATACACAGTAGTCATCATTATGATGCTTTCAATTCCAATGTTCTTCCCATCTAACTCAAACTGGCTGAGCTCTGCAGACAGCCCTGCTGCAATCGCAAACGGAGGAACGGGGTTCAGGACACAGACCAACGACTGGACAGATGCTCTCAACTGGATTGAACAAAACACTGAGCCGGACGCTGTGATTGCATCATGGTGGGACTATGGATACTGGATAACTACGCTTGGCAACAGGACTACCCTGGCGGACAATGCAACAATCAACTCGACCCGCATCGAAACGATTGCAAAGATGCTCATATCTGACGAGCAAGCAGGATTAAAGATCGCCCAAGACTTGCAGGCTGATTATATCTTGGTATACACTGTTGCGCAGGTACGGTTCCTCGGCCAGACCAACAACACTGAAACTGGTGCCACAGAGCAAGTCCCCATTTACACCCTCGGCCAAGGCGGCGATGAGAGCAAGAAGCAATGGTTCATGAGAATTGGAGGCTTTGATGAAAGCAAATACATTGAGAGCGACGGGTTCACGCCTACGCCAGAGTTCTGGAACAATACGCTCCTTGGCAAGCTCTTCCCGTTTGAACCTTCATCGTATGTGCAGCTGAGCGATGGCAGGGTTGCAAGCCAGCCCCAGCCAGAATGGGAGCCGGGCCTCACAGGCCTCTATACCCAGCATATAAAGTACCCCACAGACGGCGGAAGCGACCAGCCTCTTCACCTTGTATATGCCTCGCCCAGCTTTGAAAATGAAGAAAACATCATGTTTGGAGTGTTCATTTACAAAGTGAACCATGACTATGTGCCAAATCCACAGGGTGACCCCTATGCTGAGCCAGAGCCAACTACTGCGAATATGACTACATCAAATGAGATTGCAATCATCAATACTACACAGGGACCAATCGAGATAGAATTCTTCCCCAAGGAAGCTCCAAAGCACGTTGACAACTTTATCAAGTTGGCCAATGAGGGCTTTTACGATGGAACGCTGTTCCACAGAATAGTCCCCGGGTTTGTGATACAAGGAGGCGACCCTAACACCAAGGGAGACGATAGTGACAGAAGCACTTGGGGCCAAGGAGGTCCAGGCTACACTGTGAACGCAGAATTCAACGACATCCCCCACACAAGAGGTATAGTATCCATGGCAAGAGCACAGGATCCAAACAGCGCAGGTTCGCAGTTCTTTATCGTGCTTGACGATAATGAAAATACAAGGGCGCTTGATGGAAAATACACAGTGTTTGGCAAGGTCATAAGCGGAATGGATGTTGTAGACAAGATAGCAGCGCTCCAGACAACGATGGTTGGGCAAACCCCGCAGCCAGCCAATCCAGAAGAAGCAAGAATAATATCGATAAGCATACGCGAAAGCAAATAGTAAATGATGATATTGCTCATTAGTAGGTAAAACTAAATTAGTAGGAAGAATACAGCAATATCACTGTAAGAATGACTGAAAAGCTTCCTCGTGTAATAATTAACAAGCAATTCCTACGAAAGCGTTGGCTAGATTTTAGAAACGGTCATAGTATTTACTTGGTATTCGTATTAACATTTGTAAACTTTATACTTATTGCTTATAACTTGGCTATAGAAAAGGTTCCATTTCTTAGCAATATTTTTGGTAGTCTTAGTGCCTTTACAGTTGTCTTTATTGCCATTTATGTACCAGCAGCCATGCTCATTGGCTATTGGCATAGAAGAAACCAGTATTCTGTGGAAAACGAAGCAATGTTGCAAGAAAATTGGATATCAGCATGGTTACTGAGGCATCAAATAAGGCTTATCCAAGGAAAAGTGACAACAGAGGAGACAGAAGAAGTGTTGAGATATTTAGAGAATATCATAAAGAGAGGCAAAAGAGAAGAATTACTCCATCCTAAAGAGAAGATTCCAGAATTTCAAGGTGCCTCTCAGCAACAACCCGCGAAGAATGTGTCTTAATTATCCATTCTCGGCTTTTTTTTCCCATTACAGCACGAAAATCTAGATTTTTTGCAAGTTTGAGAAGATTAGAGCATATTTCTTCTTCTGTGAAGGAGTTTAAAATTGGGGGCTCCTCACCAAACGCTCGGATAATGTAATTTTTCTTGTAAAAGATAAGCACGGGTTTTTGGCAGCACATTGCTTCAGGGGTACTAGTTCCCCAGCTACCCAAGATGAACTGATCAAGAACTATGTCTGATGCGTTGTAATACTGAATGAGTTGGTTCTTGGGAACCGGTTTTATCCATTCAATTTTATCAGATATTCCAAGAGAACTAGCCAATCTTTTACTGTTATCCTCATCAATGCTCCAGGCTACCATTATGAATTTAGAGTTTGGTACTTCCTTGACAAACTTTGCATATGCGCGTATCATTTTATCATTGCCTTTTTCATTCCATATCTGGCGTGTAGGAGAGAATAATAGAATATCGCTTTCATTTACGTATCTTGCACGTAACTCTTTTGCGTCTAACGGTCGATATTTTTCTGGGTCTATAGCAAAGGGGCAGAAAAGAATTTTGTCTTTGTCAAGATATGGTAAGCCATCTGAAATCTCGAATGTATCAGGATTCGTTATGATGATTTTTCTTGCCTTCCTATAGCCACGCCTAGCTAATTTGTCGCGGAATCCGTTACTATACGGAAAATAGCGTATCCACCCAGCATCGTATGCCACATATGGTATGCCAGAAAATTGTGAATATATCGAAAAGGGAACATGACATTCTATTATATCATATTCTCGCATCATTCTGATCAGGTTAATCCGGGATTGTATTTTTGCCATCATGTGCTTCTTGCGGGGTACCTTGTTTAGAAAATCAAAATAGCGTATCCAGCATGGAGGATTCCACATTTTTCTTGCTGCATCGCCATCTATTGAGTAAGGATCGATTTTATCAGACATGGTGCCGTCCTCCCATTCTGGTAACGCCATGCCAAAATCAGATATATTCACAGCAAGATCAACATCCACATTCATTTTTCTCAGTTCCTTAGCAACTGCATATCCATCGTTAGCCATGTTTCCCAAGATCAGAATCCGCATGTGTTTCATATTTTCATACTTCGCTTTAACATTTATTGCAGCATATTGATTTACAGAATCCAAAAATTCGATGGCTATTATTTTGTCCTATTTTCAAGTGAATATTCAACCAATCTCTTGATTCCATCTCGTACAGAGAATTTCGGTTCGAAGCCCAACTTTTTTTTGGCCTTTGAGTAGTCATATTTCATTCTGCGTATATCTCCTTTCAGTGATTCAGTAAATCTTGTTTTTGCCTTCAGACCAGTGATATCTTCAACATGGTGCAATACTTGTTTAACAGATGTTTCCGTATTTGTAGATATTAGAAAAATGTCAGCATCATCGACAGCGCTATTCATAGCTTTTATTACACCTTGCACTGCATCTGCTACGTAAATGAGGTCGCGGGTCTGCTCCCCGTCGCCATTAATAACAACCTCCTCATTATTGAGAACATTCTTGACAAAGGTTGCTACAAGAGGTCTCCAGTTCAATTTCTCATTAACTTGCTGACGCTCGCCATATACCGTTGCAAAGCGCACCACTGCGCTACGCACTCCATGTATATTGTGATATATCTTGCAATAATATTCTGAAACTAACTTGTCAGCATCATATGGCGTGGTTGGGTTATTGATCGAATTTTCATTTATTGAGTTGCTTCCGCTTGTTGAACCATATATGCCGGAATTGCTGGTAAACACTACCTTGGCTTGAAGTTCTCTCGCTAACTCCAGCACAGCTATCATGCCTTTACAATTTGTTTCGATATCTCTCATTGGATCCTTAAGGCTCGATGACCTCGGTGCAGTGGCCAGATGGAATATTCCATCAAATCTATCTTTAAAATAAGAAGATTGGAGTTGTTCTACATTTGAAATGTAAGAAGTGATGTCGCTCTTAATGCTCTTTAGATTATCAAGTTGTCCGTTGCTGAGGTTGTCTAGAACCGTTACTTCATGTCCATCCTTGAGGAGACTCTCAACAAGATGAGAGCCCACAAATCCGTAGCCGCCAGTTACTAGATATTTCAATGTAGTACGATGGGTAAGAGTCTAATGCCCGATATAACCGTTTAACAACTATAACTCGGCAGACATTCAGGTTATCTTTAGACCAATCATGCTTACAACCGCTATTAGATGCAGTTTATTGACGCCGCCCGATAATCATAAATAAATATCCATCATGTAGTTTATTTACATAGTATTTATCAGGAATTCTGCTTAGCCAGTGTACTAGTCTATTATCAAAGACTGAAAAAAGGTAAGAGCTATAGTAAAGGTATTTTTGATTTACTATACTAAAGCCGTTGTTTTGTAATGATGCAACAACCATATCTATAGGCAATGGTGCATGATGTTCGCTTGGTTTTACTTCCAATTTAGAAACATCAGGATATTGTCTAACACCCAGCTTTCTTAGACATTCATGCATTATCGCAAGTGGTTTCGTGAAGTGTAAATGATGATCGTTAGGCTCCTGTATGAAAAGATGGCCATTAGGCTTAAGGATACGCTGGGTCTCTTTGACAACGTTCTCTAAGTAAGGAAAGTGGTGGAGTGCACTGCTAACAAAGACAGCATCAAAACTTTTATCAGAATAAGGCAGATACTCCATATCTGCTTGCACGCATTGAGAACAGCGTGTTTTTGCTTTTTTCAACATATTGTATGCAAAATCCATACAATATCTGTCAAGGGTTGTGTCAGCTGATAATATGCCAGATAGGTATGCGACACCACATCCTAACTCCAAAATCCGGCCACCTTTTGTATGCCGATTAATAGTTTTGGCGAAATTCCTATACATGCATCGAGCGAAATGAGTTCTGTGATAAAGATAATCGTATATATGAGCAGTCGAATCCTCTGCAGACATATCTTGAAGTTTCCATGATGTTCCCTCCATCATACTAGCTAGGAATTTCACGATCGTTTATTTGTGTTCTTCGTAGCTATCAGCTCCGTTAACTTAACCACCATCTCTGGCCAGAAACGATACAAATCGCACTCTGTCTGCTCCCATGTGTGCAAATATATAGCATGAATGACCTGAGCCAGTTCCGCACATGTGCTGCCTATCACAGTTCTCCTTTTTCCTACATGGAAAATAATGGTCATCGAAGCTTACGTTCTGTCGTCCTTGATATTCTGTATAAACCGCTCCATCAAATTTTCTTCAGTTCAGTGCCATAGACACATGGTGTGCTGCAACCTGAGAGCCACCTGCATGCATCATTGTGTACCACATGGCGCCGTCTGTGATGAATATTGGCTTCCTGCCATACCTCCTTTGCAGCTGCTTGAAGAACCGGTAACATACAAACACAATGTTCTCTCACGAGAAACAGGTGCATCATCAAGCACACGCGTCTATGGCAGGTTCATATGCAAAAAATCCATAGCCAGTAGTAGTCACGACTGTCTCTATCTGAAGCAATGTTTCGTCTACAAATATCACCCTGACAAGGCGCTTGTCTGTCCGAAACCTGTCTGCAGCCATGTCGTCAGAGCATATATCTCTGTACCCATTTCCATACTGCAACGTGGCTCCTTCTCTTTTCGATGGGTTACAATGATTTTTGGCTGCTGCCAGCATGAAACTCCTAGAATTATTAAAATGCATAAGTACAGCGCATATCCCTGATATTATTATAACTGGGTCCCTCTTTTTCTCTGTCCTGTATCTTCTCATGCCAATGAAAAGCTATAGGACAGTCCTAGCTATACGAATTACGCTAACAGTCCCCTATCACAAGATTCAATATTAATCCTAAGGCTCTAAACGACTTAGCTTCTACCTCACCGGCACGGCTTTGTGTAAAAATTAGATAATACCTAAAGATCTGAAGCAGCTTTGACCAGCATTTTTGTCAGTATTGGATACAAATTTTCATTCCTGTAGTTGAACCTGAATTCTATTTCTTTCAGATACAGATGAAAGTCTACTACTACTGTTTCGGTACAACACCACGGTGATGGTACACATCCATGTCTTGGCATAGCTCCAGAATCCTTCAATTCCTCCATTGATGTGTGAGTGCCTTCTCCTCTAACGTACTCTTCCCGGCTATGAGCAATGACTTGATGATGCTTGCCAATCAGATTCAGTGTGGCATATGCAGTATGGTCGTCTGAATAATATATAACGAGCCTTTTCCGGTATGCTGTCGTATCAGCGGAATCAACGTCTTCTCCTTTCTCCTGTCAGATACGGGAAACGTGATAACCTTGCCATTCCTTCTTCTGTAAATGCCAAACACGAGTGTCTTTTTTCCCTCAGCGCCCCAGCCGCGTTTACAGCCCTTTCTTCGACCACCAAACATGGCTTCGTCCAGCTCTATATGGCCAGATAGCTTGCTTGATTTCCTGTAGCTCGTACAAAAGGAGAAGATATAATCGTAAATAGATCTTCTGTCGGAAGATTCGAAACACGCGTTCTATGGTGGCCAGGCTGACTGGAACATACCACATCTGATTCTCTGTAGGCAGGTAATCCAATCCAAGTACAAACAGGTAAAGAAGATGCGAAACTACGTCTAGTGGTACTCACAGTTTTCCAACGTAAGTACCGGTAAATTCACCAAAAGTGTATCTGCAACGCTTGCAGCCATATCTGTCATCACCACCTGTCAGATAGTACAGCAATCGATATGTGCATTTGGGACAGATTCTTTTACCATTCCATCTAGCATGACGAAAATAGGCCCACTTTTCTTACTGCTTGATGCTAATTCTACTGGACTGAATTTACGCATGCAGCACGCATGGCTAACCAGAAATTATCCTTTGACTGCTGCTTCAAATCTTGGGGCATTACCAAAAGTAATAATCCATAAAAATAAAGGCATGCACTCAGACAGCTATCCAAGCGTGTTTTTACGACTTTTTATACAAAGCCCACCGGCACGATAATGTCGAAAACCATATCTTACACGGTTCCCAACAGCATCTGTGATTAGAAAAGGCATCTTCTACTTAATAATAGTAGGACTTCTATTAGGATTTGTGGGATATAATTGGCTGTTATTTGCATCAGAATGGTCTGAAACTGTATTGCGAATAACAGTAGTAATATTTGTCTTGGCTCTCTTGATTATAATAGGGACTATTTTTGGGGCCATGGCATCTTCTTATCCAGCATCAAAGTCATTGGAATGATGATTTTATAGTACACTAATCAGTTGTTGATATTTTCTTGCCACTACTTCAGGCCCATGCATTCTTTTTACCCATTCTCGGCTCTTCTTTCCAACCTCTTCTCTAAATGAAGGGCTTTCTATCAGCATTTTTAAATTTCTGTAAATATCTTCGATTGAAAGTGAGTGCACGGCATACGGTTTTTCCCCCACGTATCTATCCACTCCCTCTAGATCATAGTACATAAGCAATGGTCGGCCGCACGACATTGCTTCCAATGCAGCTGTTCCCCATGGACCCCAGATCTGATGCTTGTCTGATGGTTCGGCGAACTGATCCAGAATGATATCAGCTGCATTGAAATACTCAATCAGCTTTGGCTTTGCAACTGGCGGGAACCATAACACTTTATCTACGAGCCCAAGTTCTTGGATGAGAGATTTGCTTTTTGACAGATCCTTACCCCACTCTGCTGCCCATAATTTGACGTTATCATATTCCGTTGATAATTTCTTGAGTGCTTTGAAGACTTTATCATTTCCTTTATATTCCCAGTGCTGCCTTGAAGGGTTTAAAAGAATTATTTCATTGTCCTTTGCCACCTTTCTTCTAAGCTCGATCATATCCATTGGACAGTATCTTTCATAATCTATGCTAAAAGGCATGTACAACACCCTATCCTTACCTATGTAGTCAAGTGAATCAAAAATTCTCCACATGTCAATATTTGTCACAAGTATTCGGTCGGCTTTTGCATAGCCTCTGCAGGCCAAAAAGTCAGAATACGTGTTTCCACGCGGGAATTCTCTTATCCAACCAGCTTCATAGACCAAAGTTGGGACCTTGAAAAATGGAGACATTATGGGAAATGGAACATGCAACTCTAAAATATCATAGTCAGCAATAATATCGTAAAATTGCAGACCTTCGAACCATCTTTTAAAGAGTGTCTGGCGATTTTTAAAAAGCCAAGTATCGTAATACTTTACCCATTTTGGCCTATCCCACAGCTTGCCTGCAGCAACGACAGTCTCAAAACTAAAGTTGTCTTGACTAATCTCAGGCCCAAATATGCCTTCTTCCCATTCTACGGCCGCAAACGGGTTTAAAACAGAGGATGTAATTATAAGATCTACATCCATTCCAAATTTTCTCAATGCCTTTGCAGTATTGTAGCCATTGTTGGCCATGTTTCCGATTATTCCCATTTTCAATGATCTCAAATCCTCTCAGAATTCTGGCCATTTCGAAAGTGCTCATATATTTCACTCATTAGATGTAGATCAGAGTTATCCAGAATTTCTAACATCTCAACAAGAGCATCCTGAGCTCCAAACTCCTTTGTATTGCGTTGATCTTCTAAAAAGTCAACATTGTGGTAATTTGGTCGATAAGTATTGTAATAAAAATCCAGTGAACAGGTATTTGTGAAAACATGGGAAGGATGAAAATCGTAAACATATACCGTGCTACTTTTTTGTTGTTCTCTTAGAACACTGGAATCGAATCTTAAAGACTTGCCAAATCTCATTATTTCTATATCCATCCAATAGATTGGGATCTCAAGAACTCCCGGATAAATGATGTATGGTTTGATTCCATCTTGAAATGGCATTATATAAGAAGAGTCGTATTTCAGCCCTATTTTTGGCAAAAACAAAAGCATGTCTGTGCAGACATTTAGACCATGTGACCTCATGCCTATTGCCTGTGGAAAGGTCTTCTTCAATTTTTCTGCCGTTTCAAGTGAAGTATGCCGCTGATATTTTTCCTTGTTGTATGTGGTTTCAAGGTTTGGATGTAAGGCAATTTCATGATGTCTTCCGTCGATCTCGTGTGTTGCAAAAATAGTAATTGTTGCATCATATTCGTCAAGTATATCAAGAAAATAATTCAGGATTTTTTCTGGAACCCAATCAGTATCAGCAGTGAGCGCGATCATTTACACTTAATTGTAAATCGAAGCATATATAAACAAAATTGAGAAAAACGATAACGATCCAAATTATGAAAGTTGAGCTACAGAGATTTTAGCTCGTTCAACCTTTCCCATGTCATAGTATTTAGTGTGATATTACTTCGCTAGGGCACGAGCATTTATCCCTCTAGAAGTTGACTTGTTCTGAGTAAACAGTACTTTTAATATGACATGCTTTGACTATTCCCCATTGTTAAGGGTACTTTTTTTGGGCACCCGCCAGCTGGGCTACGAAGGACTGAAGGCCATCATTGACAAGGGACATAAGGTAGTTGCAATTTGCACTGAAGATTATGCAATTACCGAAGGATATTCATATAATCATTTTCAAGAGCTTGCTGCAAAATATGGAATTCCATTCTTCAAGACTGATAAGATAAATAACGACAAATATTACGCGATTTTTAAATCGCTCAAACCTGACATTGGTGTTAGTCTCTATTGGAGGAGACTAGTAAGGGAACCGGTAGTCTCGTTGCCAAGGCTTGGCTTCATTAATGCACATCCTGCTGATCTGCCCAAGTACCGGGGTTTTGCTGCCACCAGTTGGTCAATACTTTTGGGTGATGATATCACCTGTATGTGTATTCACAAGATGGTGGACAATCCACAAGCAGATGTAGGCGATATTTACAAGAAAGGCTATGTAAAGATAGACAAGAATACGACGATCAAAACCCTGTGGGAAAAGCTGGTTCCGCTGACTATAAAATTAACACTTGAGGTAATGGATGAATTGGAAAAGGGGACAGCAAAAGCAGAGAAACAAGATGAATCAAAAGCGATTAATGCATATCCCCGGCTGCCAAGAGACGGGGAGATCAACTGGTCTCTTTCTGCAGTAGAGATCGACAGGTTGATCAGAGCTGTCACATCGCCATATCCCGGCGCGTTTACATTCTATACTGGACCTTTTGTAGAGAATGCAAGAGAAAGGTCCGATATTAGAAAAAAATTGTTCATTTGGAAAGCGCATGTCCTAGAGAACCCTCCCAAATTCGTTGGAATGCCGGGTCACGTAGTAAGGCTGAATGATGATGGGACGGTCTGGGTAACGACAGGCAATGGAATACTTGTACTTGATGAAATTCAACTCGATGGAGGCGATATTATAAAACCAACGGAGCTGCTAAAGAGCGTTCAGATCAGATTTGGTTTAGAAATAAGTGAAGAGATTATTTTACTTCATGAGAAAATCCAATCTTTAAGAGCAGAGATAGCAGAATTAAAGAGAGAAAAAGGAGTGAATAGCAATCAAGATGACTAATAATGGCAATATCAGGTCAAAGGATTTTAGAGTTATTGAGCGTCTCATCTTTTCGCTATGGATAGTACCCAACCCACTTAGATACATCATAATGAATTTGCCCAGATCAAGATTAAGAAACATAACAGGACTTGCAACCTGCATTACAATTGGAATACTGAGCCTTTTCTTCTTACTATCGCCAGAAACATCTAGTGCCGCTGCAAAAGTAGTGGTCTCGGCTATTATGGGAATATTTGTTCTACTGATAATATTTTTTCTTCTCAGACGGGTCAGATTAATGAAATAACCTATGACCGCTATATCATTGTCAATTTTCTAAATAATCTCTGCTTTTGCAGGTTTCTGATGAACTCTCTAAGCTCGGGGTCGAAATACTGGAAATAAGGGTCATCTTTCCATTTTCCTTCAAACAAGTAGTCAAATAACATGCGTAGGCTTGCGCTCTTGGATATTCCTGTTTTGTTAGTCAGAATATTCCTCACTACACGCGCAAGAACAAAAATGGGGTGATATCCTAAGCATCTCATGGCTGGTCCATATTCAATAAATTGATGACCTACACCAAATGTTCTTTTGTGCTCATACTTAAGATCGGCTAATTTTCTTATACGGTACCCCATCTGAAGTGCTTTGTACAGTATCCAAGGCTCATACCCGTAATAGGGAGGGTGTCTGTATCCTATCTGGCTAAAGAATGAGACCCTGATTAGTCTCCCAGCACCTTCCGGTAGAGAAATGAAATCGGATTGTGCCAAGCCTCTGTTGCCAGAGACCACGGCAAGTTTTGGATCTATTGACATCTCTTGTATCAATCTCTCCACATATTCTTTGGGAAGCACTACGTCGTCACTAGATATCAATAAATAATCATATTCTTTGCCAGATTTCTTTACGTAATCGCATGCGATATTCCAGTTATGGACAATTCTTCTACTGTCATAACCTTTGTCCTCCAAAGTGATTATGTGGATATTTTGGTAGCTATCCTTTAATTTGAATAAGAGGTTGGATGTCGAGTCTGTTGAACCATCATTTACTACGCAAACAAGGGACGGTTCAACACTTTGTCTCATGATTGATTCAAGTGATTCTACAATTGTCATTTCGCCATTTTTTACTGTTACAAGCGCCCAATATCTAGGACTTTTGTAGCTCAATGTCGTTTATAATCAAATTCAATAATATAGGTCTATGCCATCTAGTACGACGCAATCGCAAAGGGGTCATAATTTTTGTCTTGAATTTAGGCTCTTGCTGATAAATAGGCGATACCAAATTTCTAAAGCTAGGATAGACAGCATTTTATTGATGTAACGATGTCTTAGGTCAGAGTTCTTCTCCTCGAGTTTTCGGGTTGATATTGTTATCCAATCTTTATCAATAATTTTATTTCTAACTACTTCACTTTCCGCATTTACATATGCTGATACTATTTCTTTTGCATGTCTGTTCCATAGAGAAATCAAGTCTATAGAAAACCCTTTTTTTACAGGCTCCATCATTTTTTCATTGCCCTTATGTTTAATCAAAATCGAACGTAACGGTAGCTTCCCAATTCTCGTTCTTAGATCATACTTTTTATCTGGTGGAATATGCGTAGCAAAATCGATCATAGTGCTTGTCAGAAATATCGATTCAATCCTAATTTTTAGGAAATCTGCAAATGCGAAATTCGCTGGCAACCAATCGTAAAGCAATTTTCCGTTGAAATCAGCAAAAAAAATTTGATTCAAAGGTTCAAGATCATTACTAAAATAAGGCCTAAACAATTCATAGATCTTTTCCCATGAAAACTTGACTGCCGACCCAAACATCTTGTTTTGATCCGGGACCCAGTCGCGTTCGTGACATGACAAGTATAGCTTGACCTTTGTCTTCCATCCTTTATCTCTTGGCAATAATGAAAGAAATTTGTGATAACGAAATGTATATCCCCCAAATAATTCGTCGCCGCCATCTCCCGTATAAAAGACATTTGAATACTTTTTGCCATGCTCAAGTGGGTAAAACTGGTAGAGGTTCCATTTAGGCTTCTTCACTATCGCTATCAATTTTGGCAAGTCTGACAAAACCTCATCTAAGATTATATTATGAAAGTTGCAATCGTAAACTCTAGAGATTTCTTTTGCCTGTGAAACCTCATCTTCTTTATCGCCAAAACCAACACTTATGCAATCGATTTTGACATCTGGCAAAACAGTTCTTATCATTGCAAGGGTTAACCTAGAGTCTACACCTGCGCTCAGCGCTAGAGACACATTCTTCAACTTGAGCTCATCGTACTTGTTCAAAAGTTCTTTTTTGATTAAGTCTAAGATACTGGCTTCAACATCCTCTCCATATGAACTGTAAGGTGTAAAATCTGAAGAGATTAGAGGTTTTCTTACTGGTTTCTCAAGAGGATCGTATCTAAGGGTTAAAACTCTTGAAATGCTATCCAAATCTGATTTCATAAGGACTTTTAGCATAACTATCTTACGTATAATACTATAATATAATTTGAATTGTATTATACTATGCGAAAAATTCCCTAACTGAGGAGATATTATGCGAAAAGTCAAAGTTGATTGAATGGTTATAAAACACGCTTTGACCACTCAGACAAAAAGAATAAACGACTAGGAAACTCACAGCCTATGCTGGTTATCAATCGTTCATAGACTGTTAATCATTGAACAATGATCCATAATAGCAAATTCCCACCTTAGCTTTGAATAAAAAGAGGCCTACCTGTTTCTTCCAGAAGCTCATTAAAGCGTTGTCGATATTCCTTTGTGGGTTTGCTTCTTAACTTCATGTTACAACAAGGACACCTCAATCCCTGCCACTGCACATACGTCTGGCAAATGCTGCACCATCGGATCCATTCAAAGTACTTACCCAGATTCTGTCTATAGGTATGTCCAGTACTCTTGTTGTCCTTGTATTTCTTTGAAGCCTTGTATTGAGAGCATAGTTGATGACAACCGGGTGCCATTCATTGCTACTATTTGTCACTTTATTATAAAGTATACTTGGTTCTATAAACCCAATTATACTAAGAGTTAAGGAGAATTAGATGACCAAGACAAATACCAATACCTAGTCGTATAATTAATTAAGCGGGGACACTCCTTCAGTCAGATATTTCCTCATATCAAGATAGAAGCGCCTTGTCCGAAAGCAATGCCGCAGTATCCTCCTACTCCTCTTCTTCTTCAAATCACCAAATGATGGATAATAGTACACACACGTTGTCATGACAAGCAGGCTTGTCCTTTGACAGCTGCGGCCAGCATATGTTTCCAGTACCTGAACTCTGGCGACGCTGTTGGCATCCAGACTGGTGGTACGGTATCGGGATGTCTTTGTGATCATGGAAATATCTCTTTTACTTCCTCTGATTTGTGATGCTGTCGTGCCTTGTCCAGAAAGAGGTAGCACCTTGGAAACGTCCTGTGTGTATCTGCTTGAGAGATAGTCCAGAAAAGTATCTTCTTCATCGAACCAGTCATATATACTGCCTGAATAGTTGTTGTGTCTTCCGTCCAATCTGATGGCTCCAAACAGAGGCATGAGCGCGTGTAGAAGCCCTTCACCCTGACAACCAGCCTTGCATTTCTGTATATACATCCACCTTCTGCGCGCACGTCAAAAGTTAAGAACGATCCATATCATCTTCAGATACTCTGCCGTGAACCCGCCGGCGGGCGGTCTAGGATTTGCTTAGACTTTTTTGGAGGTCTCCTTCTTCTACCTTCAGTACCAGAGCAGTAGCCAGCCTTTCCTTTACCCCGGGTCGGATTCTGCCTTGTACAGGCGTTCCATTTCTGATATGTCAGAAGCCATGTCTCAGATGGCAGGAAGAAGCTATGATAGCTGTTCCTGTCAAAAGACGACAATCACCTCAATGTATGCCAGCATACTTGTGCTACTTGGTATAGTTCTTTCTTGGCTTGGGGTGGTTATGTATGTCAACATCTTTACCGCTTCAGAGTTATACATTTTGCCCAATGCTATTTCGACCAAGACATCATGATGGATCAATTACGTGCAAATGCCGAGATCAACTAAATAGTAGCCAAGGCTCACAATATGGGCAAGGCGGTTCAGGCGATCATTGCGAGCATAGCATATCCAATGAGGCGCAAATAAGTGTTCAATCTAGTTATTCAAAATAACCACACTGTCAGCAGCTGTATGACTATGAGAGCGATGATTAGGAGTTCTATTATCACTGCGCAGATTGTCGCAAGATTTTTGTACTGAAAAGAAGTTATGACAGCGAAATAATGTCTGCGACAATTTACACACTTACAAAGAGATCATACAACCTCATCCTGCAAAAGACAGCGAAAAAACTCACAGATGGTAAGCGGGCTCTCTTTCCTGATCAGGCGAAGATCATCAGGTGCTACCAGTGCAAAGAGCCATTGATCATTGGGAAAAAGATAGTAAGCAAGACATTCGGCTGCCAGTATCGTATTCACTATTGCATTTCATGTGCCAGGTTGCTAAAGATAATCTGAAAAACAGAGAGCGAACCTTATGTATATTTGATTATAGGTATTGTAATCCTGCATCATTATAGCTTCTGCCAGAAAATATTGTTAATATTTTAGTTGCATGATTGCATCGCCTGTGCTGCCAGTCATTCAAAGAAAAACTGCGGCAACCGACTTTTGAGAGGCTCATGAAATAGTGAAGAACTTCACAGTAACGCAAAAAGTCATTTCTTTGTCGTCCCTAGCTGGCTTACTCGCGGTTAAGGATCCGGACAGGGCATGCAGTAACAAGTTGTTTAAACTTTGTCGCGTCCTGATCGCTACCGACTATTGACCCATAATGCATCGGGATCGCCAGTTTCTTTGGCTTGATCTTTTCGTTCACTGCCCTGGCCGCTTCTTCTGCAGTCATGACGTACGTCCCCGATACAGGCACCAGCGCTACGTCCGGTTTGGTCGCGCTCATTTCAGGAATGTCGTCTGTGTCGCCCGTGTGATATATGCGCATGTTACCGCCTACAGTAAATACAAACCCCACCTTGCCGTCTTCCTTTGGATGGAACTTTTTGTTGGTATTATATGCTGCAATGACCTCTACGGGCAAGTCCTGAACAGTCAGTCTATCGCCCGGCGCGACTCCCTTTATTTCTGCGGCGCCGGCAGCCTTTAGCTGCTCAATGCATTCTTTGGCAGCCACGACAGTGGTCTTTTTGCCAATCACGTGCTTGAGGTCATCCATACTGAGGTGGTCAAAGTGGTTGTGCGAAATGAACACAATATCGGCATCGTTTTTACTGTGCTGCGCTCTTGAAAGCTGATATGGGTCGGTATAGATGGTCTTGCCACCGGCTATTATTTTAAAGCCGTCATGGCCAAGCCAGTGAAAGCTGACTCCGTTAAAGTCTAGCATACACATTATTTTAAACTACAAAAATTTATAGATTGACACCCCCTCTCCCTAAGTAGCTTCTGCCATTACATACTACCGCGATTTTTTGTAAAAATAGCCTCCATGTTAAAAGATATATGCTTCGCAATTGTAAGTTCAGACTTCATCCAACTAATCAGCAAGCAGCCAAGCTCATGAGTGCATTAGACGCATATGCAGGTGGGTCTATAACCGTTTTGTCAAACTTACAGGCAACAGAATTCTATCACGCAATGATATGAACTACATATGCTTACTGAACTAAAGGAACAAGAACCTTGGCTGAAAAATTATCATAGCAAAATGCTTCAGATGTGATCTCTACCAGATTAGCAGTATGTAAAAAGATATTGGAGCAAATGAAAAAGAAAGGATACAGAGTAAGTGGACTCAATTTTTATGATCTTGAAAACTTCAACTCCTTCACGTATATAACCAATCCGGATTCAAGATTGAGAGACATGGTAATACGGATCTGTTATGGCTGTCAAAGATAGGTTTTACATAGAGATCAGGATACATCTACAAATCTACAACATCAAACAGACAACTATCATAACAAAAAGGGTAAGAAGTGGTATGCAATTATCTGTTGCAAAGTTGTGAAACCTTTTAGATTTATTGATCCAAGAAAATTAGTGAGAATTGATGCTGGAATGATTAAATTCTGCCAAGATTCAGACAGCCATTCCATAGCGAATTCTCTCTCTATCTAAACAGGATGCTTAAGCCGTTGGGAAGAGGTATCCGTACACTATCCCGTAGAAAGAAAGATAGCCAGAACTGGAAAAAGCCAAGACCAGATTGCAGATGTTACATGAGCACATAAGGAATAAACGATTATTAGATTTCCAGCATAAAGCATCTTAGAAAGATATGACATAATCTTCCTAGAACGACTGTGAATCCTAAATATGGTAAAGAATCGTCATCTCGCATGCCATGTTTTAGATTCTGGCTGGCGGCTATTCAAAGGATTGTTAAATTACAAGTCAAAGATCGTGATAGAGGTTGAGCCGGCCCATACGTCAATTGACTGTTCAAAGTGTAGTAATAAGATACCGAAATCTTTAGCTGTTCGCATCCACAGATGCGATAGGTGTGATATAGTAATCGACGGGGATTACAATGCAAGTCTGAATATATTAAGAAAAGGTTTGCTTTTACTGCTACCGCAGAGACTGCGGGAAGTTACGCCTGTAGAGATTCCAAAGGAGTCGTTGAAGCAGGAAGAAGCTATTGAACAGATAGCAAGTTCACCTAAATCTGATTCTTTTGCTTTGGCTTTGGGTTTGCGACGATCAGCCTATCCTTGCTGAGCGTGAGCACCAATACATCACTTGCAATGAGCCTGCGGCGAAGGTTAGTATCAATAGTTGCAACAGCGCACTTGTGCTTGATGGCGTAATCAATTATCGAATCATCGACGTGTTGTGCCTTTGCTACTTTCACCATCTTGAATTTCGCCTGGGCAAGCTCGAGCGCTGTCTTGGCAAGCGTGGACCTCTTTGGGCCGGCCTTTTCAACAAGGCGCTCAAGCTCGTCTTTTACAATGTCCGGCACAAGGAAGTCAAGCCGACCAAGCTGCGACTCTATTTTATCAACCTGCTTGATAGGCTTTGAGACAAGGACCATCAAAAAGCTAGTATCGCAGAGGATGTCCATAATATTATTACACGGCTATCCCTGACCCAATGAGGCGCCACCTCTCGGCTATCCTCCTGCTGAGGGCGACCCTGCTCTTTGGCATCAGGCATACCGGCTTTTTCAGCTTTACTTCAATCTTGCTGTCCCGCACATTTGTCACTGTGCCGACACTCGCGGCCGTGCCGATGTTGAGCCTGATAGGCTCTCTTACCTTGATCGGCTCTACCTTGACCATCTCGGCAGTGCCAACGGCTGTATCAAATAGGTGTGTCTCCACTGTGATGTCTTCAACGGCTTTTGGAAGCATGCCAGGCTTGCCTACCAGCGAGCCTATGAGCGAGTCGCTCTTTGTAAACGTAGGATCTAGTTTCGTGCCTATAGCCACAAGACCACCGGGCTTGACTGCGTCGACCAAGCCGGCTCCGGTACCAAGTGTTGAAATTTGGGAGGTTATGGGCTCGTACTTACCTTTCTTTTCGTCCAAGAGCCCGGGGCGGACCTCAATTTCGTCGCCAACGTTGAACTCGCCCTGCACTAGCGCACCCCCAATGATGCCGCCCTTGACTTGTTTGATAGACGTGCCGGGCTTGTTCACATCAAATGAGCGCAGGACATGCATTATTGGCTCGACATTCTTGGTTCTCGCCGGCGTCTTGATGTTGTTTTCAATAGCCTCAATAAGTGCGTCGATGTTGAGTTTGTGCTGGGCCGATACTGGGATAATTGGAGCTTTTTCTGCAACGCTTCCCTTTACAAAGTCCTTAATCTGTTTGTAATTGTCAAGAGCCTCGTCGTACTCTGCAAGATCAGCCTTGTTCTGAACAAGCACTATCTGCTGGATACCAAGGACAGAAAGTGCAAGTAAGTGCTCCCTTGTCTGCGGCTGCGGCACCTTTTCGTTTGCCGCTACTACAAGTATCGCGCCATCCATGAGCGCTGCGCCAGAGAGCATGTTAGCCATTAGGCTTTCATGACCAGGCGAATCAACAAAACTTACCACCCGCTGGAGCTCGCTCTTGCCGCCGCAGTTGTTGCATTTTGGCTGTGTGCCGTAGGCTTCGGGGGTCGGGCATTTGGGACATTTGTAAAACGCCGCATCGGCATACCCGACCTTGATCGTGATACCCCTGCGCAGCTCTTCGCTGTGGGCGCTGGTCCAGACGCCTGTGATGGCTTCTATAAGCGTGGTCTTGCCATGGTCAACGTGGCCCGAAGTGCCGATGTTAACGCAGGGCTGGTAGCCATATTCCTTGATATACCAATCCGGCAGAGTCTCTTTCCAGTGCAATGGTAGTAACTATCGTAAAATTCTCAGGGATATTAAGGTACGGAACTGCCACTACTTCTTTTTCTTTGCCGACTCGGCGGCTGTTATTGTCTCTGGTGCTGCTGCAGCTTCAGTAGCCTGCTGCTTTTGAGGCAGAGTGCCTTCAATCAGCATGCAGTTCAGCTGGTAGATCTCCTCTGTGACCATGTTTCCCCTTACCAGCTTTCTCATCCTTGCCTCGCTTCTGTTGCCGACGCCGGTCGAGAGTAGGACATATTTCTTGACGCCACCGTGGACGTCGCCGCGCATGGGCGTGCCGGACTTGTCGCTGCCACCTGTTATCTTGAGCTTGCCACCGGCCACCCCAATTATCGAGGCATCAATGATGCTGCCTATCCTAGAGCCCACCAGTGGCTGTGCAGCCCTGTCCTTGAGCTCCTGCGAAATTGTTCTGCCTTTTGTGTCCGAGATGACCAGTTTGAACTGGGCCAAAGTAAAGTTCAGGCGCCTTCAACGTTTAATTAACCTTTGGGCACGGCATCTTCCCCACCAATATACTGATGCGTTTTTAGTCTAGGATGATGCGCAAAAATATCAATTTAAGGACATTTTAGATGCGAGAAAGTGTTTTGGCGAAATGAACCTTGAAAATAGAACTAAAAAGATCTCCTGCTGAAGATCATATTTAAGGCTTTGCTCAGGCAGGGTTTTATAGATTGCTACTTTTTACACACAAAGCCCTCAGGCAGTTTCTATCGACAGAAACAATGTTGCGGCTCTACTACTAGTCATTTTTGAAAGTAACACGTATGTGTTACTTAGTCATTACCAAACATATATGCCGCAGAACATCAAGAACTCCTTAAAATTAGCAATACTCAAAACCATCTATGAAAGTGATTCATGGATATAATGGAGTTACCTCTACAACTATGATGCACTACCTAGTTTCCAAAGGATTTTACTTTTCTCCAAGGGCCGTTGGGATGGGACTGATGCGCTATGCCAAGCGCGGATTGCTTCATAGAAAAAGGATTGGCCACGAATTCATGTATATACCAACGATAGAACGTTCGCTGCATATGAGTATTATTATTTTGGCCATCCTCCACCTCCGCAGAAAATTAGCCTGTTCCTACATCTTGTCATGTAGCATATATGCTCGCTTTTACACCATTCATCTGAAATTCAGTCCAAGGTCACAGATAACGATCGTCTTGGCAGTATAGTTGGCTTGTGCTCAATCGAGGTATTAATGTATAATAAATAAAAAATATTTCATATTCAGGCTGAAAAAGATTAAAAGCTCCAATAGCCAAGCCTATGCATTGGAAGCTGAGAAGCAAGTCATTGAGTGTCCCCGCTGCGGGTTTGAAATGAGGAACCTTACAGCATGCCACATGATCTGCCAGAACTGCGGCATGCACCTCGATTGTAGTGATAAAGGCAGTGTCTGGTAGTAGCTAGAAAGGATTCCTGTCCCAGCTTGCCTGAAAGTTGTCGGCAATATCGACTGCCTTGCCCTTCATTATCTCGATATAGTCATCATAGGTAGCAGAAAAGCCGCAATGCCCACATTTTACCTCGGACATCTCGTCGTTCACCTGCGCCTTTCTGCCACACTCTGGGCACTTTGCCTCAAGCATTGACATGATGACTTTATGCGTATTGTTAATAAATTGTTGTTTCCCTTGGATAACTGTTGACAAAGATAGGTGACGCTTACCGGAGGCTCCATGGCATGGTAACAGACAGGCCCACCAACTTTAGCTGGGTCATAGAGGGCAAGCTGGCAGGTTGTGGCCTGCCAGTATCTGAGGACGAGTTTGGGTGGGTGATCGACCAAGGGATCAGGTCTATCGTCACCGTGAGAGAAGTCCCGCTGCCGTCAGATTGGTTTAATGGGAGCGATATTGACTACCTGCATCTGGCAGTCGAAGACTTTGGCGCGCCTAGCATCGAAGAGCTCGCGCAGGCAGTCGACTTTATCGACCAGCAGATAAGCAGTGGCCGGCCCGTAATGGTTCACTGCGCCGCCGGCAAGGGCAGGACTGGCGCTGTGCTTGCTGCGTACCTTGTCAAAAAGCAGAACCTTGCCGCGGATCAGGCCATTGACATGATAAGGAACATGAGGCCCGGCTCGGTGCAGTCGATATCACAAGAAACCGCGGTGTTGATGTACGAGAAATACCTGAAGAGTAAAAAGTAATGAGCCATATATTATATCATTCTGGAATGGAATCGACCTGCATCTGGCCGCTCTGGACTTTGACTGGCAGCTTGTGGTCATCTTTGAATATGAGCGTGATTTCTCCGCTACCCTCTTCAACGCTTTGCAGCTCCTGACCCTTTGCAGTGTTGCACGCTGCCAGATCGACTACCAGATCGCCGCTGTTGACCTTGATAAACAGGTACCTGTTATCCTTGAAGATTAGCGTGAGCTCGTCCTTGGTCTTTTCAAAATCGAGCAGCTCCTGCCCCTTTATGCCGTCAAACTTTGCCATTTCAGCTATAATGGAAAAACCAGATCTATTTAGATTTACTAGTCCACGATCTCTTGATCAAGACTTTCAAGGCAGAGTGACAGCAGCTCGTTACTCCTCTTCATTATCCACTCAGGGAACTGCTCAAAGGTAAAGACGAACTGCTGCTGAAAGTTGGGCGGGATAAAGCCGCCATGCGTAATGACCTGCACGACGACATACTGCTCGTTGACCGTGGCGATTTCTTCTTCTGCAGAGTGATCCACTTCCTCGATGGTATGCCGATAAAGCACCACCGGCTTTCCAGTCCTGCTGGCTATTATCGATGCCCTGCGAAGCCGGTCCCTCAGCCTGCTCATGACCCAGCTGTCAAGGGTTACCTGTTCGTTGGTGGTCAATCAGCGTACCGTACGAAAATATCTATTTAGAATAATATGCCAAGAATTATTGACTTGTCAAGCAATAATTTTTTTACTTGTACAGTAGGTGGCAATATTTTTACACCCCTACTCCCCTGTATCCAGACAATAGAAACGAGCAATATTACATTATAGCAGCAAAATTACGCGCCAACTTGTAAAAATTATTATTCCACAGATATTCTGAATTCCCTGCCGTCAATCTCGACAGTTTTATAGTTTACCTTGTTATCTAGGGGTTCTTTTGACAGCGAGACATTTTTCACGCGCACAAGGTATGTCAGCTCGTCCTTCATGGCGGATAGGGCCGCGATCTCTTCGGCTTCAAGGCCAGCGACATACGCTGCGTCGAGGATATCTGTCGGGTTGTACTGCCTCTCTTTGCGCAGCTGCTGGAGCTGCCTTGCCAAATCTCTTATCAGACCCTTGACCATCAGGTCCTTGTCTCGAGTAGTAGAGATGAAAACCACTAGATCGCCTCTTTCAGACGACGAGTATCCTTCGGCAGCCTTGTATGCAACCTCAACATCGGACGGGGACAGCTCGACTGTTTTGCCATCGTCGTAGGTAAGTGAGTAATTGCCTGACCTGAGCGAACCGAGGAGACGCAATTTATCTATGTTTTCAAACGCCTGAACAACCTTGCCTATATCGGCCTTGACCCTTGGCGCAACGTTCTTTCTTACAAGCTCCACACTGACAGAGATCGGCATCTTGCTGTCAAGCAGGCCGGCCACCTTCTCTAGCTGTGAGCCTGTAGAGATTTCCACTAGCCTGTACTGGCCCGCGTTGAGCTGGCTCTTTAGCGCGTCTGAAACGCCCTCGATATCAAGCGACTGCAGGCCTTGGCCGCAGATAATGACTTCCCTGATCGGCCAGCGCCTCTTGAGGCCTGCAAGGTTCCTTGCAGCATTGGCAAGTGATACAATCTCTTTGATCCTATCAAATGCCGATTCGATCTTGGCATTGACAAGTTTCTCATCGCGTCTAGGCCAGCTCTCAAGCAAAACACTCTTTTTCTTACCAAAGAAGCACGTCAGGTAGAGGTACTCTGTGATAAAGGGCGATAGCGGGTGAAGCATGATGTCGATCTGCATCAATACGTGGCCGAGGACAGAATACACTGCAAGGCGCCGGTCCAGATTCTCGGCGCTGTCATCCCATATTACGTTGCGGGTAAGCGGGATGTAGGTCTGGCTGAGGTGGTTTATAATAAATTCGTCTATAGCTTTGGCACCTTCATGGAAGCGGCAGCGAGCAAAAGAGTCAGTCACCTCGGCTATCAGCCCTTGCAGCTTTGAAAGGAGCCATACTTCAGTCTGACCAAGCAGGTTATTGTCTGCAACCCATTGCAGAACGTGTTTGCCCTGATCGAACTTGTCAAATTCGCTGTTCTGCTTAAAGTAGACGTGTAGATTGTGGAGTGTGCTCAGTATCTGGTAGGACCGTGTCCTCATCTCGTCTAGGCTAAAGTTCAGCGACTCGATGGGCGATGATTTCCACATAAAGTACAGCCGCACGAGGTCGACAGGGTTGTCGCTCAAGAGTGTGCGTGCTTCGATCACGTTGCCAAGGCTCTTGCTCATCTTGTTGCCCTTTTCGTCAAGCACGTGCCCCTGAAAGAGAAATGACTGGAACGGCGCCACTCCTGCTTGGTTCATGATGACGTTTTCCATCAGGAGCGTGTACGCCCAGCCCCTTGTCTGGTCGATGCCCTCTGTCAGAAAGGTCGCAGGTATAAGGTCATGGTATTCCTCATCGGTGAGAGATGCATAAGGGGCAGCGCCGCTGTTGTGCCAGGTGTCAAGTACGAATGGCTCGCGCTGCATGGCCGCGCCGCACTTCTCACACTTGATCTTGATCCTGTCAATCCAAGGGCGGTGGAGCTCAAAATTCGGCCCGTCGGGAAGCTCGATCGCATTCTTCACGATCTCTGCCCTTGAGAAGAGGGCATCCTTGTGTCCGCACTTGGCGCATGACCACACGGGGAGTGGGGTGCCCCAGACGCGCTCGCGTGATATGCACCAAGGGTGCTGCTCCCTGATTATTTCCACAAACCTGTTCTTTGGCGGCTCGAAAAAGTACTCGACATTCTGCGCAGCCTGCAAGGGCTTGTCGCCGAGCTTTTCAATAATGTAGAAATATTCGCGCCGGGCAAGCCACACGACCTTGTGGTGCGAGCGCCAGCACGTAGGGTACTGATGCTTTATCTTGCCCAGCTTGACAGAGGCACCGGCTTCCTTCATCGCTTGCACGACCTTCATGTCGGCGTCCCTGACAAAGAGATCCTTGAACGAGCCTGCCTTTTCTGTGAAAATGACCCTGTCGTCTATTGGCACAAAGATCGGGACGTTCCTCTTTGCCGCTACCTCAAAGTCCTCCTCGCCGTTTGCCGGCGAGAGGTGCACAAGGCCGCTGCCGGTGGCGGTATCTACGAAATCTTCTGCAACCACAAAGTGGATCGAGCCGTTGCTTGCAAGTTCCGCAAGTCCGGGTATCATGTGCAACAGCGGATGGATATAGTGCTTGCCGTCAAGCTCGCTCCCCTTGACAGTCTTTTCCACCGCGTAATCTTCAATCCGCAGCTCCCTCATCAGGTCCTGCATCCTGTCGGCTCCTACTACCCACCGCTCGCCGTTGGCGCGGACATAGTTGTAATCGGCCTTTGGATTTGCCCCCACCATTTCGTCCGTGACGATCGTAAAGGGCATCGTAGTCCATACTATCATGTACGCGTCTTCGTCTGCTAGTTTTACTTTGTAGTAGAACGATGGGTCTTCGACGGTTTCATAGCCTTGGTTCACTTCAGCGTTTGAAAGGGACGTCTGGCACGACGGACAGTATGCGACTACCCTGAACCACTCTCTTAGCACCCCGCTCTCCCACGCCTTTCTCATGTACTGCCACTCCCGCTCTATGTACGAGTCCCGGAATGTCCAGTACGCCTTTTCATAGTTGAACGATATGCCAAGCAGCTTGTCAACTGCGACCCACTTTTCGTTGTAAAAGTGGATTATCTTTTTGCAGGTTTCAACTATTTTTTCTACGCCTACCTTGCTGATATTTTCTGCCTTGCTGCCAGTCAGCCCAAGCTCCTTTTCCGCCTGCAGCTCTACCGGCAGCCCCTGCGTGTCCCACCCGGCTCGAAAGATCACTTTCTTTTTTTGCAACGTGTTAAAGCGGTACCAGAGATCCTTGATTATCCTGCCGCGGAGGTGCCCCGCGTGGGGCTCACCATTCATTGTCGGCGGCCCCTCTATGTAGCCGACGAGCTCTTTGCCGGCAAGCTCGTTCTCAAGATGAGCCCTTAAATCGAGATTATCGAGATAATTGCGAACCTCGTTTTCGATCGCCTTGGCGTCGAACTTGGTGCTAAATTCCATCTATGCGAATGTCGATAGCGCGGCCTGTGTTTATATTTTTGGTCGTGTGTGCTAACAGCTCGCCATTGAAGTTTGCAAACAGTAGAGCACCAATATGATGCTGCTGCAGCAGATCTAGTCCAACCGCACAGTATATGAAGCCAGCATACACTTACCTCTTCAGTGGCAGACTACCAGAAGATGTGCGATGAAGTCCTCCATCTGGACAGATCTATACGGTATGTAGGCTTGGCCGATCATCTTGGCAGCCTGATTGCTACCGTGTACAAGCCGGGCCTTGTCCCTCTATCCACCAAGGAAGAAACAGAAGCATACACCATACAGGCCATCCAGCGCATGGGCGTCATTCAGGGAGGCCCCAAAGTTGGAAGGCTGAAATACGTGGTGGGCAGGTTTGAGAACCTCATCAGGGCGACGATCCCAGTAGTGTCTGCCGGACACGACAAGTTCTACCTTATGCTGTCCATGGATCTGGCCTCTGATCCAATCAAGGTGATTGAAAACAAGGTGCTCCCCCGCGTAGAAAAGAGCATGATGCAGATCTAGCCCAAGAATTGAATTGAACTGAACTAAAGCGCCAGTATCGCGATAAATACTGGCACAAACACTATCGCGACCGTATTGAGCAGCTTGATGACAGTGTTGAGCGCCGGCCCGGCCGTGTCCTTGTACGGGTCGCCTATGAGGTCGCCAACGACAGCAACAGCATGGGCCTCTGTCTTTTTCTTGCCCTGCATTTCGATGTACTTTTTGGCGTTGTCCCACGCGCCTCCGCTGTTTGCAAGATGGTATGCAAGGAAGAGCCCGCTAACTACTGCGCCCATCAGCACGCCTGCCACCGCAGTCGGCCCAAGAAGTATGCCAGTTATGATCGGCGCAGCCACGGTTACAAGCGCCGGCTTCCACAGCTCCCGCAGGCTTGCGCCAGTCGCAATGTCGACGCACTTTGCATAATCAGGCGTGGCCTTGCCATCAAGTATGCCGGGTATTTCCTTGAACTGCCTTCTCACCTCGTCTACCATCTTTGATGCGGACCTGCTGACCCCTGCGATAAGCTGGCTGGTTACAAAGAACGGAATGAGCCCTCCTATCAAGAGCCCTATAACGAGCCCAACATCTGACAGCGAATATTCAAACGTCATTGCTGGGAATATCTTGTCTGCCTCGTGCTGGAACGCCTGTATCATGGCAAGCGCCGCAAGTCCTGCACTGGCTATTGCAAAGCCCTTTGTGATCGCCTTGGTGGTGTTGCCAGCCGCATCTATCTTGTCGGTTATCGCGCGGTTCTCCTCGCCCATACCGGTCATTTCCACGATGCCGCCGGCGTTGTCGCTGATTGGGCCGAAAGCGTCGATGCAGAGCACGATTCCCGCAAGGCTGAGCATGGCCATCGCCGCCATCGCTGTTCCATAGATGCCCACGAGTGGATCCTGTGTTATTCCAAACGTGATGCCGTATGAAATCCCAAGCACCACCACTATTGACAGCATGAAAGGCCCGGTCGACTGCATGCCCATAATTATTCCGGCAAGTGTGTTTGAGGCATAACCCCACTTTGTCGAGTCAGAGATCTCTTTCACAGGCTTGTACTTGTAGTTGGTATAATAGTCGGTAATCCTCTGTATGACTGGCACTAGTATCACACCTACGACCGTGGTCGCAAACAGCGCGTAGGACAGCACGTTGTAGCCAAGGAAACTTGTCGTGAAGAAAAAGTTGAGCGCGATCGCTATTGCGGCGCTCACCATGAAGGCGATATCAAGCGGCTTCATGGGGTCGGATATCTTCCTTGAAGTTATTGTCATGGCGCCGATTATCGACGCGATCAGGCCCGACGCCCCGATCAGCATCGGGTATATGACAAGCGGGTTTACCTCAATGCCAATTATTGGAAGCGTTGTCAGCGCAAACCTATCGCCGCCTATTGCCTGAAGCGATGTTGGGACAATGAGCGCGCCAAGCAGCATGGCGGCAAGTATCGTGACGATGTACGATTCATAGACATCAGAGCCCATGCCTGCTGCGTCGCCTACGTTGTCGCCGACGTTATCCGCGATTGTCGCGGGGTTCCGGGGGTCGTCTTCAGGGATTCCGGCCTCTACCTTGCCCACAAGGTCGGCTCCAAGGTCTGCTGCTTTTGTGAATATGCCTCCGCCGGCCCTGATGAAAAGCGCGATCAGGCTTGCACCGATTCCGACCCCGGCTATGGTTAGAGGGTCTGGAAACACAAAGAAAAGCACGGTGATCGCGATCAGCGCCATTGCCGGCACAGACAACCCTACTGTCGCGCCACCCCTAAACGCAGCTGCAAAAGCCGGCCCCAGACCCTTGGAAGTTGCTTGCGCAGCCCTCACCGCCGCCTTGACGGTGATTCTAAGCGCAATGAGCCCTGCGAGGCCGGATAGAGCAGCGCCTACCGCAAAAGCTGCGCCGTTTGAAAAGCCAGAGGCAAAGCCGATTATTACTGCAAGTGCAACTGCCACTGGTATGACTATCTTGAACTCGCGCCTCAAGAAGGCCATCGCTCCCGTCCTGACCGCCGACGATATGCTCATCATCTTCTCGGTGCCGCTGTGCTGCCTGCCAACCCAGCCTGCAAGGCCGGCCGCGACCGCCATTGACGCTATGGATGCGCCGATAGGGAGCATGTCTTCAAAGGCCATGTTCGCTGATTGTCAATGAACTAAATATATAAAGGCTGATGCGACAATGGTCGAAACTACAAGGTGAATATTATCCAACTTGAATTGTGAACTACCCATTACTGAGCTTCATACCTCCTCAAAGCAAACTTGCTTATCCGTTTGACAAGTAGAGGCGCTCTGCTGCTTCTCAGCATAGGCCTGTTCCAGACCCAATTTCAGAATATTAATAGCTGCATTCCAGTTCCTATCAATGACTAGACCGCAGCTATGACATTCAAAGATACGTTCGTCAAGGTCAAGCTTTTCTTTAGCAACTGTCCCGCATCTTGAGCATTTCTGCGAGTACCATTTGGATTGACAAGAATAACTTGTCCGCCGCGCTTTTCTACGTTGTAGGCAGTGTATATTCGCGCAGCTCTGCCCAAGTGGCATATATATCCATTATTGCTGATGCTAGAGAATGGTTCTTGACCATGTTATTGATGTTCAGTTTTTCAAATACAATGAGCGTATATCCTTCATCTGACAACATCTTCGATGTCTTGTGTACGAAATCATCACGCTGTCTTCTTATCAGCTTTCTCCATGCTTTTGACAAGGCTATTCTTGCCTTCTCTCTACTCTTGGAATCCTTTTGTTTTGTTTTCTAGATAGGATTCTCTGTAATCGCTTGATCTTCTTTACTTGAGCTTTAAAGTCTAGTGTATTTTGAATCTTCTTTCCATCACTCAAAGTCAGCTAGTTCAGCAGACCAACATCTATTCCAACAGGCTTTTTGTTTGTACCATGATCTGTAATAGGCTTGTCAATTCCGTCATCGATAATAATTACGCAGTACCACTGATTGACATCTCGAATTATAGTACATCTCTTCAATGTTCCAACAGGAATTCTATACATCTTGATCTTAACAGCACCTAAACAGGATGGTACTGACTTGCATTCTTTGAATCTCCAACTATTACCATACTGCGGATATGTAAAAAAGAGTTTTATCCTGATGGAGGGTACGGGAACCAAAGAAAACCCACGCCTTTTCAAGGGTGGGATGAATTTGGTTCCCGTCAATGAATCTTTTCCTCTACCCCACCCCACCCCGCCCTCCCGCCAAAGTGCCTGAGACGTTAAATAATAGAAGTAGCAATAGTGCTATGTAAAAAAATAAAATGACGCTTAACTACAAGTTCCGTCTCTATCCAACGAAAGAGCAGGAGCTTCTGTTAGAGCAGACACTTGATTGCTGCAGGTGGGTGTACAACTACTTTCTCTCACTACCATCGCCAATGTCAGAATATGACATGAACTATATTCTGACTGAATTAAAAGAGCAGCACCCTTGGCTTCACAAATACTACCACTCTAAAATGTTGCAGATGGTAGCAAAGCAGGTTGCAGCAGCTAGAAAGGTCGCTGTTGGCAGGCTTTCTTACAGAAAGGATGAAGATTTCAACGCTTTTACATACAACCAGTCTGGCTTTCGGATTGAGAAAGACAAGCTCGTGCTTTCGAAGATAGGTAGTATAAAGATTGTACTACATCGTCAACCTGTCAATGTCAAGCAGGTCACTGTATGTCGCAGTAAGACGGGAAAGAAGTGGTACGCAGTTGTAGCCTGCGATGTACTGCGCAGGCCATTTTCAACGATAATCAAATACACAAAACCAGCAGTAGGCATTGATGTAGGTATAACAAAGTTCTGCCATGACTCTGACAACCATGCAGTGGAAAATCCGCAGTTCCTGACAAAGATGCTAAAGCCATTGAAAAGAGCCCATAGAAGGCTATCAAGAAGGCAGATAGGCAGCAGCAACCGGGAGAAAGCAAAGCGCATGCTAGTCAGACTGTATGAACGCATCCATAACAAGAGAAAGGACTTTCTGCACAAGCTGTCAACGTACTACAGCAGCCGCTACGACCTGATATTTTTAGAACGGCTGAAAGTAGCAAACCTCACAAGGAACCACCGTCTTGCGCGCAGAATCCTGGACGCAAGCTGGTCTACCTTCAAAAATATGCTGCAGTACAAGGCCAACCGCGTTGTAGAGGTAGAGCCAGCATACACATCGGTTGACTGCTCGAGGTGTGGACACCCAGTACCAAAGTCACTGGCTGTACGTACACATGTTTGTACAGAGTGTGGTGCTGTGCTTGACAGGGACTACAACGCTTCTCTTAACATCCTCAAGCGAGGGTTAGAATCACTGATGATGACGATGTTGTTGCTACCGGTGGAACGCCGGGAAGTTACGCCTGTAGAGATTGCAATGCAGTCGAGGAAGCAGGAAGAAGAAGCCCACGTCTTAAGACGTGGGTAGTTCACACTTCTCTTTCCGTTTGAATCTTGGATATTTGGCTAGCTTTTTGAAGAATGCCTGATACGCTTTGTCTAGCCTGAGTAATACATCTTGCAGCACTTGGCTGTGCACCTGCTTGTTATCCTGCTTTCTCAAAGGTAGAAGATACATCTGATCCCAATACCCGCAAACTCCAATCGCAGCTTCTTTCATAAAGTGAATCATTGTATAGATGTCTGCAAGTTTCAATAGTATCAGTCATCATTTTTACTTGCTGCCTTTTTGGATATAGACGAAACCAGTATGTTCTGATCATATTATGCCTTGCTCTGATGATTATGTAATTCATCGTGGGAGGTATCTAAAATATCCGGTACTGACTTTATTGTTTTTATCCTACGGCGAAAGTCGAGGTTTTCTCATAAATTATAAGAGGGATACAGGTATGCCTAAACTACTTTGCATATTCCGCATTTTGTTCATACAAAAAATCTGCCCAGTGGCACCCCTGACGAGATCAACGTAGTGATCGAGGTCCCAAAGGGCAGCAGCATAAAGTACGAGCTGGACGCTGAAACCGGCGCAGTATTTGTAGACAGGCGCCTGTTCACGACTATGGTCTACCCCTGCAACTATGGGTTCATTCCGCGCACTCTAGAAGGCGATGGCGATCCCGTCGATGTCCTTGTGCTGGGCGACTACCAGGTAGTCCCGATGTCAGTTATCAGGGCGACTCCGGTAGGCGTGCTCTTGACAGAGGACGAAGAGGGCCCTGACGCAAAGGTGATAGCGGCGCCGATTGCAAAGATAGATCCAAGTTTTGCAGGTGTCAAAGACATCGGCGACGTCCCGCGCTACATCTTGAACCAGATCGAGCACTTTTTTGAGCACTACAAGGAGCTTGAAGATGGCAAGTACGTCAAGGTAAAGGGCTGGAAGCCCCAGCAGGTGGCCAAAACAAAGATATCAGAGGCCATTGAAAGGTTCAGGGCGCAAGAAGAAAAAGTAGTTAAAGCGCCTTGAACTGGTCGCTCCACCGCATGTAGGCCCTTATCATGTCGATGCTGACGGAGGGCTTCCTGATCTTTAGGATCTCCTTAAAGTCGAGCATGTTGATCGGCCTTGGGTTGGCGCCGGCCTCCATAGCCTTGCCGCTTTCAAACAGCTCGTTGACGACTCTGAGCTGCACCGACTGGCAGATATCCTTGATGTCGCTTGCACTGTAGCCTTCGCTCACCTTGGCAAGCTCCTCGACGCGCAAAGTGCCTTCCACGTTCAGCGGTCCCGTGTACTGTGCAAAGAGGTTGGTCCTCGACGCGGTGTCCGGCAGCGTGACATAGATGCGCTTTTGGAACCTGCGCAGGAATCCCGCTTCAAGGCTCCAAGGCTTGTTGGTCGCGCCAATGACGTACAGCTGCGACTCTTTGCTCTTACCGTTGATGCCGTCCATTTCGGTCAGGAACTGGTTCTTGACGCGGACTTCGCCCCCGACTTCGCTGTTGCGTGTGCCCAGAAGCGAATCGATCTCGTCTATGAACAGAAGGACTGGCACGCCCTCGCTCTCGTTCAGGTTGCGCGCCATCTTGAACAGTTTTGAAATGTTCTTTTCAGCCTCGCCTAGCCACTTGCTCATCATCGAAGCCGCATCAACATTGATGAAGTAGCCGTCGATCTCTGCGGCTGCCGCAGCTGCAAGCAGGGTCTTGCCGCATCCCGGTGGCCCATAGAGCAGTATCCCACGTGGCCACCCAAGCGGGAACAGGTCTGCCCTCTTCATTGGGTAGACGATCGATTCTCGGATCGCCCGCTTGGCGTCTTCAAGGCCGATCACCTCGTTCCAGCTCACCTTAGGCTTTTCCTTCATGACCAGATCGTCAAAGTCCGCCTTGAGCGTCTCCACGTTGGCCGACTTGCTGCTGCCGGACGATGATGCCGCCGGCTTTGTCCCGTGCCCGTTTGAAGGCTCTTGCTTGCCGCTGCTGTTGTCTATATGGGTCGGCGGCCTTTCTTCCTCTTCAAGGCCGTGCGACATCTGGAGGGCTTTGATCCTGTTCTGGTAGGCGTTTGCTCTCTCCATGTAGACCTTGTTTAGCTTGTAATCTGGGTAGATCTGGACCAGCTTGACCAGCGCCTCTATTGCGCGCTGATACGATTGAATCGCCATCCCCCGTGACCCCTGAGAATCCAGCCGGATTGCCTCGGCTGCATACTTGCTAGCGCTATTTTCCAGTTCCTGTGGTGCGAGACTCATAATTACAGTTCAAGGCAGAATTGACTTGTGGCTTTGAATTACTTGGGTGTAAATCTATCTTGCCTAGCTAACAAAATTATTTGCACCTATGCCGGAACGCTTTCCGGCTCTTCTTCTTCCTGTTCCGGCACGGCCGCCGTTTTTTCTTCTTTTTCTTCCTTTGCCTCAATTACTGCCGCGCTGGCGTTGCCTGCCGCGATCGCTGCGACCGCTTCGGCAAGGATCGCTGGCTCTATCTCCTGCCTCAGGTCAGCCGGGAGCCCCGACGACACTTTGGAGATCGCGTCGTGCATCTCTTCCAGCGCTGCTTCGGCCGCCGGCATCATCTGCTCGATGTCATCCTTTATCTCGCTGACTGATGACGCAGCGCTGTCCATTATCATGACAAACTCCTCCAAGAAACGGGCAGACTCGATCTTTTCAGACATTTCGTGCAGGATCATCTCGCCGTTCTTGACCAGCTCAAGCACCCTGGTCAGCTCTTGACAGCTCTCTGTGCTGCCTTTTTCGTTGAGGGTAAAGTTGATCCGCGACTCGAGCCTTGAGCGCAGCATCCCCATGGCGTAGGCGTTTCGCTGGAGGCTGGCAAGCGCAGCGTTCGCTCTCTCCTTTATCGAAGCGTTGTTGCTCTTCTTGAACAGCAAATGATATGCTACTGCGGCGCAACTATGAAAAAATGAGGAAAAAGAGCAAAGTCAAAAGATGTTGGCAGTTTAGCTTTATAGCTTGCCTAGCCGGCCCAGCCATGAAGCCGGCCTAGGCAAGTTTCTGGGGTATCACCGGCAGATCGGGGATGCCGGGGAACTCGTCCTTCATCTTTTGCTCCACTACCGCAGATGCCTCTTCTATGAGGCGCACAGCCTCCTCGTTCGCAGTCTCGAAGTTGATAGTGTAACCGCCCACTTGGCCGGCATCGACCAGTATCCCGCTCAAGAGCTCAGAGATGACGCCAAGCTCGCCCTCCATCTCTGGCACGTGCGGCGTAAGGGACGACCTCAAGTTCTTTACCACCGCCATCGCCGGGCTCAGCACGATCACCAGATCGCCAAAGTCTGAAGCAGAGGACAGCCTAGCTACCAGCTTCTCAAGCGCCACCTTTGAAAGAAAGACCACCCTTGACACTTGCCTTGCCCTTGCAAGCTCTGACGACAGCACCGTCGAGTACTGGGCGTTGTTCTCCTTTATCGAAGTCACCAGCTTGCGGAATGCCTCCTCGTCCTTTGACTTGAGCACCCCGTGCAGCTCCTCAAGCCTTGAGATCTGCACCTGTATCTTTTTCTGCACCGCGTCGAGCCTCGGCTTTAGCGGACCGCCCGGCTTTGGCGGTGAAATGGTTTGATCGTCATTACTGCTGAGTATTGACTCGGATTTTACCCACCTTGAATTCATCATACTGCTGGTTGCATATGGCAGTTGAAATAATACTTGTCATGTGCCGGAAAGTTTTGTAACCGCGGTAACAGGGTCGGGCGGTAACAGCTTGACATTTTTTCGAACTTGGGCGCAATCTATTTGACCAATCGTTTTACCTTCATTTTCCTTTCTGATAGTATGGACGTGCTTACCACTACTGACAGTAATAATAATAGTAGCGATCTTCCAGACAGCCTTGAAGAATTTGGGCTTTCAAAATACGAAGCAAGGGCGTATCTTACAATGATAGGCAAAGGCTCCCTTGCGGCAAGCGAGATAGCGTACTATGCCAACCTGCCGCGTACAAAGATCTACCAGACGGTAAAAAAACTGGAAAAAAAGCGGCTGGCAGTGGTCTCGAAGCAAAAGCCGCTTATCTGCAGCGCCATCCCGCCAGAGGAGGCGTTTGCCGAGATAGTCAACCTGCATGAGCGCAGGGTAAAGAACATGAAAAAAATAGTCGACCGGCTGCAAAAGATAAATGACGAGGGCCAGCGCCCCAAGGGCTCCGAGGAGCGGCGGTACTTTATCTTAGATGCAAACTCTGCTCTGGAAAAGTTAGGTAGCCTGATAGCTGGGTCGCGCTCGTCAATAACTGCAACGCTTGACCAGTGGGGCCTAAGGTTGATCTCGCAGTGCAGGCCGTCCCTTGTCAGGGCGGTGACAGCAGGAGTGCGAGCCCGCTTTATACTCGGGCAACAGTGCATAGGCAGCGAAAGCATTTTCCAGCTGCCCGAAGGGATCGAGCTGCGGACAGGCGACGCGGCGATAAACGTAATAATAATCGACTCGACGCACATGGTGTCAGTCGACAGCAGCAACGGCAAGGCGGCACTCTTTTCCTCGACCGACTCGTTTGGGGCGCTCCAGTCAAAGAACTTTGAGGAGGCGTGGAGCAGAGCTGGCGAGGTAAAGTACCTGCTTGATACAGAGCCGGCAGTCGCCGCAAAGGCAGTCGAGCTTGCAAGGATTGTGGAAAACGGCCTATCGCTCAGGATGCTTGAATATGCTGTGGGCGGTGCGGATATGATGCCAGCCGAGCTTGTGCAAGACATTGAGGAAAGGTACGGCTTGAAGATATCGGACATGAGCGCTGCAGAGGTGATGGACCTTGTGGACTCGGCGCTAAAGATAAGCTGCCTTGGAGGGTTAAAGCATGACAGGAGCAACAACATCGTGAGCCTCCAGTCAAAGGTGGACAGCAAGCACGTACTTCCGTGGGCGCTTGTGCTCGGCTCGTACTTTAGGCGCGCCGGCAACGAGCCCCGCATCATGCAACAGGGCAAGAGCGCGCAGCTTGTGCACCTCCGATTATCGAGGCCGGTTTGACGTCAACTACCCATCGCTATAGCATGTGGGCTTGTTCCTGCTTAGGCGACTCTACACAGAGTCTCCACAGACGTGACTTTCCCATGTTGAATGGGTAGCTTTCTCAATGGAAGACCGAGCAGTTTCATCCCTCTCTGCTCGATATTGATGCCAGAGTTATGGTCGCGGTCAAGGACTGCGCCGCACCTGTTGCATTCATGGATACGCATGGCAAGCGTTTTTGGAACAAGGCTGCCGCATCTTGAGCATTCAACAGATGTATTATAAGGCTCAATCTCAACAAGTCTGTTAGCTTTGTACTCTAGCATTTGCTTGAAAGTGCCCCAGCTTGAATCCATAATGTGTCTTGCCAGATAGTGGTTCTTGTTCATATTCTGCAGCCTTAATTTTTCTATAAATAAATATCAAGTCGTAGTTTCTGCAATACCATGTTGATAGGTTATGCAAGAAATTCTTGCGCTTGTTAGCTATTCTCATATGCAGGCGCTGCAGCCAAGAAACAGCTTTTTTGTAATTCTTTGAACCTTTCTGCCTCCGCGGTACTTTCCTTTGCGCTCTTCTTAATGGCTTCAACTCCTTGCTCATGAATAATGGATTATCAATATGATTGCCATTAGAGTCGTAGGCATAGTTAGTTATTCCAACGTCAATGCCAACTGGCTTTTCATATCTGATTGTTGAATGTCTCTCAGGATTTCGCACGCTACAACAGCATACCACCTACTATCAGCTTTTGCCTTACAATAGTTACTCCTTTGATGTTAATTGGTCGCCTATGAATCCGTATCTCAATATGACCTATCTTTGCAAGCCAGAGCAAACACTTGCAAAGTTCTGATAAATGTTAAAACCAGACTGGTTGTACGTAAACGAGTGGCATTCACCGCCCTTTAACAATTGCAACCTACCAATGCCAGCGGCATGTCCTCTTTTCTTCAGTTCTTCCAGAGCATCACGCTCCTGCCACCTTTGTAGATATCATTTGAAGCATCTTGCTATGATAGTTTCAAGTATTGGCTGCTGCTCTTTTAGCTCTGTCAGGCATGGCTCATATCATTTCTGCTACGAAAGTGGTTAAGAATAAAATAGTTGTACACAATGCAGTTCACTTCTAGGACGGCTTCAAGCCTGGCTTCTTGCTCCCTTGTAGGATAGAGGCGAAACTTGAAGTTGAGCAATTATAGTTAGCAATTGTTGTCAATGGTTCCTAAAATAGGCTCGCTTTCAGAGAGCTAAGCATTTAGGTTTTCCTGCTCGCTAAGTAATAAATAGCGAGTGCACGTACTTTACCGGTAGTGCGCACAACCACGATAGTCGTAATCGTCGCTGCGGCAGCTGCCGGGATTATCGCCGGAGCGGTCCTGCTCGTCACTCCAGTTGCGCGCTCGGCTGAGCAGGCGGACAGTCCGCAAGAGATCATTATAGGCGGCGAGAAGACTCCGGATAACAGCACCGATGATGGCTACAGGCAGGTCAATGTCACCGTAAACGGCGTCAATCTGGTGGCCGATGTGGCTGAGACCAACGAGCAGAGGTCAAAGGGACTGACTGTCAAAGACACCCTTGGCGAAAACGAATCCATGCTCTTTGTGTTTGAGACATCACAAAAGTATCCATTCTGGATGCCGCCTGAAATGAAGTTTCCAATCGACATCATGTGGCTTGACAGCAACAAGACAGTAGTCTACATCGAAGAGAGCGCGCAACCCTGCGAGATCTACCCGCCTATTTCCTGCCCCAACTATGTGCCTGACGAGGACGCGCAGTATGTGCTAGAGACAGTAGCCGGCTTTGCTCGAAAATACAACGTCATTGAGGGCACGCAAGTCAAGTTTGATGATGCTTGAACAATTTTACCAGCTTCGCCATCGAGTTTATAGCAACAAAGAACACCCCCCAGGCGATAAGGGAGCTTGCCATTGATGCTTCGTAGGGCTGATTCCCAGCTTGAAGCAGCCAGTACTGCATCGCCACCTTGGTCACCGAGTATATCACCTCGGAGACGGAAAAGGCGGCAAAGAGCTTTTTTATGTCCTGCATTATCTGGCGCGAGTCGCGCCTACCGGTAGCAGGGTCGACGTACTTGCTCCGGTTGTTGATGTAGAACAACATTGCAAAAACCGGGATGTAGATCCCGTACTCTACTACAAGCGCAAGTGCAGAGTTTGCTAGGTCGTTGCTGTCATACTGCGCATACAGCTCTGACACATAGGCGCTTGCGAAAAAAGAGCCGGCACCGGCAATTATCAGGTTCCTGTTAAAGAGTATGGAATCCATGTACTTGCGAATAAAGCCGGCGGCCTTGGTCATTGGCGAATTTCTGAAGGAATCTACTGCTATTAATCATTCGTCTCTGTTTTCTTCGTCGTTTTCTTCAGCGCCTTCTTCCTCAGCAATAGCTTCTGCTTCGACCCTTTCCTGAAGCTTCTGCACCTTGCGCGCAAATACGAGGTACGTCGTATGCCCGATCATCCTCATCGACGGCCGGGTCATGCCCTCTCTTGCTTCTATGTTGCGGATCATCAGCTCTACGCAGTCAATGTCGGCATAGCCGCTCTTTTTCAGCTCTGTCGCCGTTTTTTCAATCTGGTTCATGGTCGGGCAAATGGCTACAAACGCGCCGCTGCCTTTCAGCGCATCGTGCACTTGATCAAGCACGGTCCACGGGTCTCCAAGGTCGACTATTGCAATGTCGGCGTCCCGGACATCGACTCCTTGGTGCGGGTCGTGCTGGTGCAGGGTCACGTATTGCGACATGCCGGCCTTCTCCAAGTTGCGCCTTGCTATATCCATGAATTCCGGGTTGACGTCAAAACTGTAAATGTGGCCGTCTGGCTTGACGATGCTTGCCATGAATGTCGCAAGTGCGCCGCTGCCGGTGCCGACTTCGAGCACCTTGGAGCCGTTCTTGAGGCCGGTGCGAGCGGCGATGTATCCCAGATCTTTTGGGTAGACTATTTGGGTCCGACGCTCTGACTTCATGATAAAGTCATGGATCGTGGGCTCTATGAGAAAGACCAGCTTGCCCTCAGTGGTCCGGATGGCCGACCCGTACTCCATGCCAATTGTGGCAGAAATGTCGATGATGCCAAGATGGGTGTGGAGCTTTTTGTCCTGCGTCACCTTGGTGAGCCACTTTTTGCGCGGCGTGTGAAACAGCAGCACGTATGAGCCTTCCTCGATCTTTGCCAAGATATTCATTCGGATAGCAAGCAGAGAGAGAATAAAAATCAATCTAAAAAGCGTAGATGCGCTATAGTTTCTATTCACATAACAAATAACTAATGCCTGCAGGGGTTTGTTGCAGAGATGTCCTGTAGGAGCTTTTGTAAAACCCACCCAAACTATGTGCCGGTGAAAAAGATCGACTACTCGAAGGGGATGAAGGTCTGCATCACCTGCGACAGGGCGATATTTATGGGCCTCAAGGACTACCACTGCCCCTGCTGCAACAAGAGCCTGCGCACAAAGCCGCAGTACTACGGCGAAAACAGCAAGGCTGCAAGGGAATCGACATTGCGCCGGTACTGACTGACTACTACATGTGGTCAAGCGCGGTTATGCCCAGCACGTCAAGCGCGTTTTTCAGCGCAACTCCAAAAGCCTTGACAAGGGCAAGGCGCGCCATCCTGATGTCAGCGTCCTGCTCTTTCAACACGGGCACCTTCTCATAGAACAGGTTGAATGTCGTCGCAAGGTTGTAGGCATAGCGCGCAAGCGACTTGGGCGACAATGATTTTGCCGCGTCCTCGACAACAAGGTCGAGCTTGGCTATCTCTTTTATCAGTGCTATCTCCGATTCGTGAGCGAGCCGGTCAAAGGCAAAGTTGCTCCCTGCGATATCCTGACCTGATTTTTCCAGTATGCGCTGCGAGCGCGCATAGGCGTACTGCAGGTATGGTCCGGTGTCACCTTCAAGGCTCAGCGACTCTTTTACGTCAAAGGTGATTATCTTATCAAGATCCTGTTTTATCATGTTGTAACGTATCGCCGATATCGCGATCTCTTCTGCTATGGCGTTCAGCTGCTCTTCTGTAAAGCCAGGGTTCCTCGTCTTTACCTCTTCGTACGCTTTGGTGTGCAGTGTGTCAAGCACATAGTCGGCGTTGACATAGATGCCCTTTCTGCCAGACATGTGCATGAACTGCCGGTCGCCGATGTCGATCCCAAACGCCTTGGCGGTTTCTGAACTGAGGGTCACCGCCTCGTAGCTCAAGTGGAAGTATTCTTGGGTGCCGGCACCGATCTTTGAGAGCACCTGTGATATTATCCTCTGCAGGCGGGCCTGCCGCGAGTCAATTATCGTAATGACGCGCTCGCCCCCGTTGAATTTCTTGGCTGCTGTAGGCTTGTCGCTACCCCCAAGCGTAGTGGCATAAAGCATCGAGCCGTCCCACTGCCCGAGATACTCCCGGTAGGAGAACGGGTCTTCGATAAGCCCCAGCTTCCACGCGGCATAGGGGATGTCCTTTGCAATGTACGTGGCCGTGCCGTCGCTCCTCACAAGGACCTTGTCCTCCTCATCCTTGGCCTCTATGACCCAGCAGCCCTTGTTCTTGCCCTCCTCTTCAAAATGAGTGAGCCTTTCTTTCTTTAGCAGCTCAAACGTCTTGCTCCACAGTTTCGATACGACGATGTGCGACTCGAAATTCAATAGGTCGTACCGCGCCTTCATGCGCCAGCACGTCTTCAACTGCTCGTTCAGCACGCGCAACGTAATATCCGTGGCAAAGCGTGCGATCTCTGACTTGCCCTCCTCTATCTCCTTGAGCACCAGCTTGCGCTTTTCTGCCAGTAGAGGGTCCTTCTCATACATCTCGTTTATCTTGACGTACACCTCGTCGCCGCAATAGTGGTCAAACTTTTTGCCCTTGGGCGGTTCGACATTAAAGCCGGAGAACTTGAAGCCCACTACAATGTCGGCGACCTGCAGGCCGGAGTCGTCAACGTAGTTGAGCACCGTCGTCCGGTGGTTCGTGGCCTTCATTATGCGGTAGAGCGTATCGCCGATTATCACGTTGCGCATATGGCCCACATGGAGCGCCTTGTTCGGGTTGACGCTTGTATGCTCTATGACGATGTGCCGGCCCTGCCCCGAGTCTGGGTAGCCATAATTTTCTGGGCTCTTGAGCACCTGTCCAAGAGTCGCTGGCGACAGGCGCGAATAGTCGGCCTTGAAGTTGATGTGGCCGCCGGCAGTCTCTGCCGACAGGACGCATGTATCCTTGATGTTCAGCCTGATCGCTTCGACCAGTTCAGCCGCTATCTTTTGCGGTGGCTTTTTGGCGTGCCTAGCCAGAAGGAACGCGACGTTGCATGACAGGTCGCCAAATTCTTTTTGCGGTGGTTCGGACACGTCAAATTCGACGGCAGGATACCCTGCATTATCTAGAGCCTGCTTGACCAGTCTGCGCACATCGTTCCTGAACAGCCGGAACGTCATTGCGCCTTCTTCACCCCAAGGTAGTTGAACGCAACGTAATCTATGGCTTCGGCAAGGCCGGCTCCTTCACTGCCGGCGACCACGTGATCAGCCTTTTTCTTGACGCTTTCCTCGGCGTGCCCAAGCGCAATGCTGCAGCCGCAAATACCGTACATCGGCACGTCGGTTTCGCTGTCGCCTATCGCGACCGTCTCTTCCGGGTCTGCCTTGAGCATCTTCAAAGCCTCTGCAAGCCCGTATCCCTTGTCGACCCCTTTTTCGTTGATGTGAAAAGCGTACTTGCTGTCTGACAGATACAGCGGCAGGTTATGCTCTTCCAAGATTTTCTGGCCCTCTTTCAGGTCAAACGTGCGCAGCAGAACCACTTCGGTCATCCTCGGAAACACCGGCTTTATCTGCACGCCGTCAATGCTCTTTTTCAGCACTTCATACCCCTCCATGCACTTTTCCCTGCTTGCCAGCAACTTGTGCTCCTGTGGCGCGATTGTTATTGCGCCACCGTTTTCTCCAACCGCAATTCTGGTGGTGCCGCCAAATACTGCAAGGACATACGCTTCGATCGAAGACCTGCCGGTGACATATACAACGTTATAGCCCAGCCTCTCAAGGTAGCGGAGCTTTGCTAGAGCCGCCAGGTGTATCGCACCTCCCCCGTTTTCAGTAAGGGTGCCGTCAATGTCCACCGCGAAGACCTTGATTGCTGCCAAGCGCGGGAATAAAGCGGCCTATGAACATTATAAGTGTTTGAAGTAATTGCAAATCGTAAATTGGAATCGGACTTACATTCGTTTGGCAAAATAGCTTTAGAAATTGCTCCTGCCTTTTGTTAGATTGTCCAAGTTCGTGAACCAATAAATGTCCTACATGCTCCTATCTTTTGGACAACGCCGGTTGCTTCGGTGTACAGCAGAAAGCAGGCAAAAAGCAGAGGAGGAAGATGATGCCTTGGCGGCAGCAACAGAGTATGGTAATTAACTTGAGGCGATGACGACAGGCATGACAGTATGCATCTGCGGGCACAGTGACTGGCAGCATTCGTTTACAGGCAAAAGATGCCTCGCCACTGACGCCAAAGACAAGGAAATGAGGTGTCAGTGTACAGGTTACAGCACCGATCAACTAGGCACTTAGGCCATGTCCATCGTGATCGAGCCTTTCAGCATTTCGCGAAACGATGCAATATCCTGCGGCGTTACCAAGGTGGTGGCGGCTGCTGCCAGCGGAGCGAATTGCGGCGCTTCCGCCTCCGCCGGCTCGGCCGGCGGCTTTTCAGCCGCCGGCTTTGCCGTCCTGCCTGGCCCCCTTATCCTCCTATCGGTAAGCGACTTTTGGCGCTTGACATCTATCTTGATCTTGAACCCATAGTGGCCGCTGTTGCTCCACTTGTCCACTTCGACAATGTCGCCGGTGCCAACCAGTCTGTCGCCTTCGCCCGTGACGACCGTAAAGTCCGTCTTGTCGCCCCGTTTTATTGTCAGTATCTTTTCGTAAAAGTGCTGCCAGTCAAGTGGGTTTGTGATGAGCGCCTGCACCGTCAGCATGTCGCCAACTGAAACGTCCTTGATGTAGCTTGATAAAATTTCAATGTTGCATAGTTTTGCGTACACATTTAGTTAAAGGCGCTTCTAGAATAAATAACTTTTGGAAATATATGCAGTAGCTTGAAAGAAGCTTGGTTTATTCTTGAGCAAATGTGAATAATTTAGCGTATTATATAATTTAGTGTAATTTCTGTGCATGGCCAATGAGCAATGCTTGGAGCCTTTGCTATTCTACTCCCCCTCTTAGCTCTTGCTGCACCTTTTCCTCGAGCAGTGGGTAGCTTTCGCCTGTGACCCGTTTTTTCATATCCCTTTTGTTCAGGTGCCTTTCATCCGCACTGGTTGGTGCCACTTTATAGTCTTCGTCGGATACCTGCTCCAGCGTCTTGTCTTTCTGCTCGCCCATGCACTACTCTTTGCGCGGCATGTTTCTTTATTCTATCATATCCTGTAGCTTCTTTGTCTTGATGTCCCAAGCTGCGTCTTCTATATATCTAAAATTCTGACTACGAAAAAAGCGAGCACCACAAAGAATGTCGATACTGAACGATCATGCGTCCAAGATTGTGTCCAGTATTATGTCTTAAACAGAATCAATTGGAGTGATAGAGCTAACTGAGATGACTCCTGCCACATCTGCTGCCGCAAATTCCTCAGGTATCTCTGGAGAAAATTTTCCAGTAACTTGAAAATGCCCCTGTTTGATCAGGCTCCTTAAATCCTTAGTATCGTGGTCTGTGAGTACAAAATAATTGCCATCGTCTGACCGGAATCCCGGATAGCATATCAGCAGCATCTTGGTTGGTGCACACTCTTCAAACGTTCCCCTTACCGTAATTTCTTGCCCGTTCATGAAAAAGAATGGAATCTCTGTTATTGAGAAAGAATCATCGGCACCGAATGAGAAGATGGTCATGAAAAGCGCAACAGCTGCCACTGCGGCAATGCTGCCTATAATCGCTAACTGCCTCTTTATCAGAAGCGAGCTTCTTCCTCTTTCCATGTTATGGACAGGCTTCTGATAGTTCCACATCCTTCTTTTGTATTTTTACCTAAATGCCATAATGCTTTTGAGCCTTTGGCTACGTTGCTAGCTTCATAAGTAGCATTATCCATCGTGGACGAAGCATTCATCTAGATATTCGCTTGTTCACCATTTCCAATATGGTTTCGTTCTTGATTAATTATGCAAACCAAAATCTCCTCTTCTTCTTTTCCTTCAGCTCTGGAAATACTTGTTTCACCGCTTCCTTTACCTCGTTGGGCATGTTCTTGTCCTCCAGTATCTTGTTCAGGTCTTTCTCATTCATTGCCAGCCCGCTTGGATTGATTTTATATAGCCACTCGATATCTTGCTCGCTAATAATTTCAATGGGCTTGCCGCATCCTTTCATCCCGCAATATTGTAGTTGTTTTGCAAAACTGATGTGGCCGTCCGGGCACCTATAGATCATGCTATCATCATCTTCTTCTGCCCTTTCTCTTTTCTCTAGCGTCATAAATTACTGTATCTCCAACTTTTCGGTACACCAGTGTCCCTGCCAGCTCTTTGCCGCACCCGCAAACAAGCTCCCTGATATTATGGATATTTCGATAGCCACAGTTGTCGCAATGGAATGAATAAAGCTCGGCTATCCTCTCCTCTTTCTGGCTGCTACTAAAGTCATTTCCAATATTCTTTCGGAGTTTGTTGTACTGATCGTCTATGGGCGACAGATATATGTCTCATAGACTATATCATATACCGGGTCTTTAATGCTTCTCTGCTTTTAGGTTCTGAATGGGACTCTTCTTCTTTGCCCGCTGCCAATTGCTGAGGAACCTTTACTTCTTGTACCAGCCATCACGTCGCTTGTCAGCTTGTGCACTTCGTCAGGATTAATGCCATTGTTATTATTGACGGCTGCAGCAGGCCGCTCTTCAAAAGGCGATACTGGCACTGGATGCTCCCACATCTTGTGGCGCTCAACCTCTGACTTGCTCATGAATGACTTGCCGCATTTGTCGCATCTTTCTATTGCCATTCTTTTTATTCCTCCCGTAGATGTTCCTGCTGGCTCCTTTCCTCTGCTCTCTCCCATTTTATATCGCGCAGACTTTCCATGAACTTTAGCATGCCCTGCTGCGCCAGCCATGCTCGCGATATGGACATTTCTAGCACAGGCAGCCTGACTATCGGATCATGCTCTGCTGGCGGTATCCCTCTTATCGTCTGGCGCATGTACGCAAATTCGTCGATATGCAAGGCAGGGCTGCATTTGAAGTGTATTACCGATGGATGGTGTAACCTGATAAATGCCTGCCAGCCTACAAAACTCAGAGCAGCAATACTGCCAACCAGGTAATAGATGCTATAGATCGAAAATGCGCCCCATAATGTCAGCAACGCAGCCGCGCCGACTACAGCAAGCCCAGCCGAGGATGTGTCAGTAAACACGTTGAAATTATGCTTGACGTTTCTTGCAAGCCTGACGCCAACGTCCCGGCCACATTTCTTGCCTATTTCATCTAAAAGCTCTTGGTACTTGTTCCACCGCTCTATTTGTTGCTGGTAGTCCACCTTGTCCACTTTTTGTTCTGTCACGCTTTGCAATTGCTGGAGAATGTTCGTACTGCTACCATCTTGGCAGATGTTGAGGATATGGTTGAGGTTGTTTTGTTTCCCTCTCATAAGCCAAGAGAGGGAACCGAAATTATGCTAGTTATGGATTGAGTAGCAATCGGACTATAGAAGAGACAAGAATCTGATTTTGGTTTTGCAATATATATTATGCGTACACTTCAAGAATTGCAATTTGAAAACTATTCTTCCTGTTTCTAGCCTTTTATCCGAACGCAATCTTTCATATATGAGCAAATTCAACGAGGTATTCAGGGCCCGTCGCCTAGTCAGGCAAGCAAATTGCCATAACCGTTTCCATGTTTTTTCAGCCCGTCCGGCTCTTTCGTTTACAACTTAATCATCACTTTTGTATTTAAAAATTCTGTCAGAAATTACTGGTGAAGTCGTGTCTAGCACGCCCTTCGCGAACAAGAACAAAATGAATGGATGAACAAATTATGTATCCAGAAATGGATTAAAGCAAGTTCAAGCTAGGCTTTTCAATGCCGTGGATAACAAGGGGCGGTAGGCCTCAATTCGTAGGGGACTGGGGAAGCTTGTCTGACGGCGAAAGATGGGCTGCTATTCACAACCGCAATGCTGCAAGGGAAGAATCAGAAAGCTGGGGAGAAGAAAAGGACGAAGTGACCACCTACGAGTCATCCGAAGCTATCAAGAGACTGCGGCTAGAAAATTATGGCTACTTTGCGCTCAGAAGGCATTCTTCATGGAACTATAGTATAGACATAGAGTCAAAAGACATGCAGATTGTGTATGCTCTAAAGTTTAGCAAGGATCAGGTATTTGCAATGATTGACGAGATAGAACAGGAGATAGTCGGTCCAAAGCAGGAGTTGCACCCAAAGAAGATCAAAATAAAGCTTGAAAAGGACAGAGAGGGCTACCTTCTTAATGTCGAGCTGGACTCGGTATCGGCCCTATTGCCATTTCAAAACATGAACGATGTTGTCCATTTTCAGAGCGAGCTGAAGAGCATAACGTCCTGGACAAGAGACAACTCTAGCCTTGTGCCGCAAAAGGTCCTTGATTATCTGAATCAAAATAGCGATGCCGGCATAGCGGATGAAATAGTAAGCTTTGTCAAAAACGAATACCCAAAGGAGAAACTTGCGTTCGCAGGGAATTACGACTTTCCTTCGATGATCAGAGGATTTTGGAGCAGAAAGGGATTAGATCGCGGTGACTTTCACAGATATCCAGATGAAATACGCTCGAGGATAGATTCTGCAGAAGCCCTTGCAAGTAAAGAGTTGACCAAAGTGGCGTTCGTTCACAAACTAGAGCTATTTGAGAGCCTCATCAGCGAGGGGGTAAAGTATGCAGGAGAGATTGGAAGGCCAACTCTAAGACTCAAGGATTTAGACGCGCTTTTAGCCAAAAAGGAGGTCCATCTGAACACAAAGCTAAAGCAGTTGCTTTTTGCAGTCGTTAATAACCGTCTTCTTCCCGCAGCGCAATAATCTTTCAAGATTTGGAAGGCTCTGCTGCGACTACCCTACTGCAAATTTAGTATTCTTTGAAACGACTATGGCACTGGCATTTTTCGGCTGAACGTCTGCGACATCAAACACAAACGTAGTTCCATCAAAGGAATACCAGATTCGCTCTCCAACTGCCAGCGGATTATCTTTGATGGCAAACGGTACATACTCCATGACTCTGGCCGAAATCCCTGGTATTATCTCCTCTACTGGCTTTAGAATTACTCGCTCTCCGGCAAGCGGCGTAACTTTTTCAATGACTACCGTATCTCCAATTGAAACATCGGCAATATTTCGCATTGCAGCATCCAGTCCAATTCCATTTTGGCTTGAGTTGTTACTGTAGCGCATCGAGTACGCCCAAGCAGAGGCCTTGCGCTTGCCGGTTATCACGAGGCAGTCCTGCTGTTGCTGGTTTAAACCAAGTAGCTGGATGTCAGAATCTTCAAGAAAAGCCAACTTCTGCTCCTTGTTTCTTCCATAGGACTCGACGACTCTACGAGATATCCTGTTCTCGCTCAATATCAGCTTCGGAGAAAATTGCCTAGACTTAAGGTTTCTGTTCCCTTGAACCAAAACGACTTCTTAAAAGGCTAGCATAACCTATTTGTCAAGGTTGTGATATTATACAAGTGTATATTACACAACAATGTATAAGTTTAAATAGTTTTACTGCTAAAGAAGTATGACAATAACAACAATGAAGATGTTGGACATGACGACGCCAGCTGTATCAAGGAGTGGTAGCGGTCCCTTTTCTGGAAGAAGAAGGGGCTTGGGGACCGGTAGGACAACGAAGAGAGGAGGAAGGAGCGCTGGCTATCATGAACCGACATTGCCTACCATCCAGATGGTTGAGGCGGCCATAAAGGAAGCAAAAGAGTATCCATCCAAGTACAAACTCTGGAGAAGCCTGCCAAAGAGCATGCAATACCAGACTCTAGAGAAGGTGCTGAATTATCTAGAAGCAAGCAACAAGATAATGATAGACAACAAAGATGGTGCGATTATCTGGGTATTTGCAGACAACCCGAAACTGGAAAAGCTGCTTGAAGAGTCAACCAGGCTTCTCTAGCTAACTGGTACTATAACCAAATAATTTGTCATACTCTTTGTGAGTTAGAGCGTCAAGTAATACCGAGGTTGTTCCGTTTGGCCTGCCAACAATAGTGTACGTGAGCCTGTAGCCTCCACCGAGGCGATATCTAAACAGGTTGTTAATGCCATACTTTTTGACATATTCTTTTGGCCATAGTTGCTGTTGTATTCTTTCGCCTTTCAGAGGATCCTTCTTTAGCTCTGAAATGGCGTTGTCGATATCCTTCTTCAGCTGACTTGTGCGGGGCAACGACTCGTACACTTTCATAAAGTCCTTCGAGCCTTCGACAAAGAACTCTTTTTTAGGCAACTAGCCGGATGTCACGAAAAGGTACAATAAAAATGGCATTAGCTTTTGACCGTCTTCTCTGATTAGGTTAGCAGGGCATGGCTATGGTCTGCCAAAGCTTGGGCAGCTTCCTGTTTGTAAATATCGACTTCATAGATTGACATTGCCAAGGTTTCTTGGGCCAGGACCCTGACATAGCGGCAGTCGACGATGTTGAACTCGTACGTCGTCCATTGGTTTGATGGCGGCTTGACGTTCCTTGTCAGCAGGTCAGTCCAAGAGCTTGCGTTATTGGAGTGCTGGACCTTGTAGTTGGTCGGGGTTTCGTTAGAATTGCCCCAGAAAACCCTGATCGCACCTGTTGGCTTGCTTGTAGAGGCAACCTCGACATAAGCCCATGGATTAGCCTCATTCAATGATGTCCACTTTGTCGATGTGTTATTATCCTTGATATTAGCGCCTGAGCCAAAGATTATTTCGATGTTAAAGTCATGCGAGGTGTCTGTTATGTTCCAAGCGCCAGAGTAGCCTTCACGGTGGCCGCCGGCATAGGTATTACCAGACCCTGTGTGGACTCCAACTTTGATGTAATTGGAAGCGTCGCCAGATGGATATTCGACTGCTATACGGCAATCTTCATTTGGAGTCAGCGTGTTTGCTGGGAAATTGAAAGTGTGACGCGTGTAGGATGATTCAGAAAGAGAAGATGCAGCTATAGGGTTTGTGGCCGTCGCAACTATTGAATCGTCAGAGACTTTTCTAATCCTGCATTCGACATTTCCAGTCGGGCTGCCGCCTTTTGCCAGATACCATTTGACCGAAACCAGCGCCTTGTTCCGAAGCGACGTATCGGTTATCCGCTCTGCCTCGCGCTGGTTGTAGTTGGCCGACATCGAATAATAGTTGTCAGGCGCGTTTGGGTTGCAAACGACAGTTTCCGAGCCCCCTGAAGAAACCGTCACAGAGACTGGATCAGTCCAGTCCAAAGAATCAGGGGAAGAAAAGGTCACCTGCTTTGGGTTGGCTTCTTGGTTCATTCTTGCGATTTTTATCCATGCTGTGTTCTGCGAATTGCGGATATAGAGGACATCAGCCTCCAAGTTGTTGATGCCGCCAGCCTGAGTGCAGTAGACGCGCATGCCGGCGTACGTGGTTTTGATTGCGTCGATCTGTGTTGCAGTCCCGGTAAAGATGTCTTTTTGGTTGAGCCTGTCAACGCTTACATAGTCAGCCGGGTCCCACTGCAAACCTGATTGGCCCATTACGACAACAACCCATGCCCATGATTTGCTATTGCGTCCTCGGTGACTCGTGTATAGTAATGGAACTCGTTTATCCTCATTGCCAGCGTTTCCTGAGCTATCACTCTGACATACCGTTTGTAGACAACGTTGAACTCGTAGGTTGTATAGGCACCCAAAGCTGGCTCGGCAGTCCTGCTCAGTACATCAGCCCAGGTGACAGCATCGTCCGACACTTGGATCTTGAAGGAGTTCGGCGTCTCGGCTGATGTGCCGCCCCAATAGATCCGGACGGCACCGAGCAGGCGAGTCGCCCCTGTGTCGATTCTGGCCCATGGGTTTGCCTCGTTGTTTGAGAGCCAAGACGTACCGGTGTTGTTGTCGCGCATATTGTCCGGCGACGCACCAGAAGAAACGGCTATCGTCCCGGCACCCGGTATGGTAAAGTCAGCTGATGTTGGCGTTGAAAATTTTACTAAATTGGCGTTTACAGCGCCTGACAGAGCGCCGACAGCGTTCCAAGCAGTGTTGGCTGCATTTCGCTGGTAAAGCGTATCTACTGTGAATCCTGAACCTGTTGCAGTGCAAAATGCTTGTTGTCCCGGATAAGTCGGAGAAATGCCAGCTATCTCTGCGCCTGTCCCTACCAATTCGTCCTTTTGGTTCATCCGAGCGGCGCTGATATAGTCACCGACATCCCAAGCAAGGCCGGCTGTACCCATTAGTCTTTAGCCAGCGCCCCCATCAGGATGTTGACAGCCAGAAACGGCCACAAGTCAGCCGTGCATTGCAAGTCGCCGCCGTATAGAGAACTTTTGCGGCAGTTGTCACAAAGCAGGCTCTGCTGGATGTCAAGCAGTCGCTTCAATGTGCCTGGACCGTGGCCGGTACACATTCCCAAGACCTTGAGCTGGTATTCCTTTATCTTCAGAGCAAGCTTGAGAGGAACTTGGCCTATGGTCAGCATTACAGGCGCGTCTGGCGGCCTGCCTGCGTAGTCAGCCTTGATGTCTGCAATTTCCTTTAGAATTCTAGCGCGCTTTTTTCGAATATACCTATAGTTTTTCCTATCGCCAATGATAATTGGCCGCTCTCTTGGCGTGACGACAGAGACGGTGCCTTCCCCTTGAGACTGGACATTTGCGCTCCTGTCAATGTTCTCAAACTTTGGCTCAGGTGTCATGCTGCAACGTCACACAGTCCAACTCGCCCGGGTAAAGCAACTATTGACAGCTTGTTGGCCCAAAGGTTGCCATATTCTGTGGTCGACAAAACCTTGCTCTGCCAGTACCTAAAGTCGTCGATGTATCCCTTTGTCCGGCCCGAAGTAGTGTTGTTTCCTTGGCGGCCTATTACAAGGTCTGTGGTCCCTGAATTGAAGCCCGGCACGCCGCCGACGTTTGAATAAGCGACATTGTTGACAACAATCGTTGGAGTGTTAGTGGAGTTCTGCCACAAGCACACGATAAGGTTCCAGGCGTTCAAGAGCAGTGCGCCAGTCGCGCATCTTGCCGAGTAGCCGACCCCTGCCTTCTCCACAACATACTGGATGCGGGCCATGTCATCGTATGTAACCTGAAAACCGTTGTTGGCATCCTCAAATTTGTGGACGCAGCGCCGGGACGTGCCGCCGTCTAGGCTGAGATCCGTTGGGTAAAGCCAGAGCGAGAACGACTGGTTCTGGTTTACGACAAGGTCAGAGTCATGCGCCCGCCTAATGACTTCGGTGCCGTTGCCGGTGCAGTAAAACGACTTGGACAGGCGCTTGCCGGCAGTGTAGTTGGCCACGATTTTATTTTCGAGTTTGACACCAGAGCCAAGCTGGACTGTGCCGTGACGCCCGCCGCCGGAGTGATCCGTCATGACGTTTGGAGTATCGCTTGCTTCGTCCATCGTGTACCAGAGATACAGGTTGGTTCCGTCCGGCTCGGTGACTTGGAATTGGCCGGAATTGTTCAGAAAATGCTCTTCGTGGTTTTCCCAGATCAGCTTGGCAGTGTCAATCCGGCCGATCCTGCCAAGGATCATATCGGCATCGATAATTTCAGACGCTTGGAATTCAGCCAGCTTTTCAGCCAGGTTCTTGACTATGGCCGCGTGTCGGCATATCTTCTGAGGTTGCGGAAGTGGGAGCTCATAGCGAGGTCGCTGCAATAACCTGTGTGATTGTATACACTGTCACGTTCTGCGTGTGACCGATAACGTCATCGTAGAGCGTATGATAAAGCATGACGCCGCCACTAGGCCCGTCAAAGGCCCCAGACTCTCAGACATTGGCTGTCGCTATCGACTTGGGAAAGAAGCCGCCCATTTTGACATAAATGCCTTGGCTCACTCTGTAGCCGGAAGTTGACAGTGAAACGCGGGCATTTTCAGCAGCTAAAACTGAATCATCAGTTGTTTCCCCTGTTGTGCCAGTGCCGCTCGCCATATGGGTAAAAGAAGTTGTGGATTCGCCAACAATGAGCTGTGCTATCCTTTGAAGACCAGGATTGACAACTAGGTCTTCCTTGTAGACGACTTCTAAAGGCTCGGCCTTTAGCTCCTCTTTGAAGTCGACAGTTTGGTCATTATAGACACGCAGTAGCTTTTGGTCGAATGATTCAGCATACGAGCGCCTTTGGGAGTTCTTGAGAATGATATCGCCATCGCGAGCGTCCCATAAAGCACTGAGACTGTAATCTTGAAAGCTGATCTCGGCTAGACATCCTTGGTTTAATGACAAAGAGTCGAATTGCTACTTTTCTAATTAAAACAAAAAGAACTACTTACATTCCTCAAAAGTCAGAAAAGACTCAAAAGCATGAATCAAAACAATCAAAATGATGTCAGATAGTTTAGCAGTGTCTGTAGCTGCTGGTCTTGCAATTGGAATTGGATTTGTGTTGTTACTGATTTTGGTATTTGGAAAAACATCGTCTTCCATACCGACAGTGCCGGCATTGATGGAAGTTCAAGTTATAGACATGATGAAAGCAGACATCAAAAATAGAGTTGGCGATAATGTGACAGTATACCTCTATCTCAGAGATTCTCATGACCCAGCTAATGTCAATAGACCTCTTCCACTGATTTACTATGACCAAGAGAAGAATTTGCTGTACTTTATCAATGGAACTTCGTATACAATATCTAGTTCTTGTACTCCCTCTCTGGCTTGCTTTAATATTCAGAATATGGACATAGCTAAATCAGTTGCAGGAAGATTAGTGTATTTTCTTGATGGAAGCTATTCTGGAGAAGGAAAAAGTGCTCCTGCTTACTACTTTATTGATGCTATGAATGGGGAAGTTGTTTGGTCATATATTGGAGAAGACATTTATCCAGACCTAAAAAAGTAAGCAAAACCTCAAAAGCAACTTCTGTTTTCAACTTAATTAGTAATGGGCTATCATACTAGTGTTTCTGATAGTGCAGAGCTTCACTCATTTGTCAAGCTGGCTATTGCTTATCTTGGTATCATGGCAGGTCTAGCTGTTCTGGGTTTGGGGTTCTATGTTGCAGCTGCCAGAGTTGAATTCGCAGGTGATTTGGCCGTACAGCCTGAGAGATATTATACAGTCGTCACATTCTATGTGGTTTTGGTAGCTATTTCACTTGCAGGTTTAGCACGACTTGTAAGAAGAAAGCGGGACGGTGCGTACCTTGCTTTTGCTGCTCTTGCAATCTCTATGCTTGCTCCTGCTCCAAACCAAGTAAACCAAGCTCCGTATGCTATTGTATGGTGGCTTGCGATACCAAACGCAGTGGTAGGTATTCTTCTCTTCAGGTCACTTAAAACGCTGACTCATTAAGGCATGAGGAGCCAAAGGCTCAAAAATAGCAGCTATCATGTCTTACAATCGTGAGCAATAGCATAACAGTACCCGTCATTGCTGGTCTAGCTGTTGGTGTAGGCTTTTTCATTCTATTTTCGCTCAGTTTAGCAGGTACGCCAAAAGAACCAATAATGTACCTAATAACCGCTGATGGAAATGGTCATAGAGCGTACAATAATGTGTATTGTGGTGAGGCATGCGATTTTCTCGCTTACGCCAGGGTCGCGCCAAGAAACACACCAACAATTCATATCGATAAAGATTCGGATTTTGGGTTGAAAACTACTAACACACCAGAACAGCCTATCGCGGTCATGTTCATTGTTCAAAGTCCTGAAAATGGCTCTAGTAGCGGCAGCGGTACTTTCTCTCTGCCTATGAGAAATGGTAACTATTTCGCCGGGTCTTTAGAATCAGGCGAGTATATTTTAAGTGTGATTGCTGAATGGGATAATGAACAGCCAAATCTGATCAGGTCATTGCATCAATTCAAAGTCGTAATCATCTGATCAGCAGATTTGCTCGAGAGAGCTGGCAAAGGCGCCGCTTTCGAAAAATTAAAATATTTTTTGTTGCTATTGTAGTATGCCTGTGGGCGATTCCGTCCGTTGCGTATGTTAGGTAATGACTTGACGTCCGTTTCGTCCGTTATCGCTCACAGGTGCTCCGCCACCGTCACTGTCTCGTACATTGCTGGTGGCGGGGCTCTTTACAGTCGTAATTTTATTGTGTTAGGCAGGTTTATCCAAGATTGGAAGTATGCCAATGCGTCCTTGATATTCTTCACTTCAATAACCTTCATGCCGTAGTTTTTCTCTGTATACTCTGAAAGCGATTTTTGCTCGGTTCTGCAGGTTTGATAGATAAAAGGCCCTTCCTGTCTCTTTTCACAAGTCTGCTCGTTATAAACTGCCTGACCTGAAGGAACTAGAAAAATCTTGGCACCGTATTGGCCGGCTGCAACAGCTTTTTCAGGCACACCGCCAACCAGGCCTACTGTTCCGTCCGGGTTTATCGTTCCAGTCATGAGCACATCCTGCTTTAATTCTGCATTATTGCCAAGCTCTGCAGCAAGCAATACAGTCATTGCGGCGCCGGCGCTTGGACCGTCCACAGCTTGAAGGTCGCTTGCAGTGCTATTCTCGCCTTTTGCCTTGATTGAAAAGATGACATCTTTTCTACTCAAATCTGCACCTGTCATTGATTGAGCTACCTTGACTGCAGTTCTCGCAGATGTTTGAAAGTCTACGCCTGTCGGTATCTCTGTATTCACTAGAACAAGACCTCTTCCGTCTCTGATATCGACAGTTATGTCCATTACGGTTCCCTGATACCGGACAGTCTGAAAGAATCCATCAGATACAGGTACTGCCTTGACGGCAACTGCCGTGATTGACTGGCTTGTCATATTTGCTAGCTTGTTATTGCCCTGTTGAAGCGAGCCTGAGAAAGATGGTAAATTTCCGGTAATTGTTGATGACGATCCTATTGAAGAAGAACTTTGGTTATTATTATTCTGGGCATTAGCAAGATCATCCTTGAGTTCCTCATTTGTCGCTTGGAGCTGAGAAATTGTGTTCTCAAGGGATGTAGTTTTTTGGTAAAGGTAAACATTGCCGGCTGCAGAGGCAAGAATAAGAATACCCAGTATAACTGTAATTTTTGCACTCATTGAATTTGCTCATCATCTTGTGTTAGCTAGTCTTCTTGTCTTACTGTTAGCTGCAACAGCAAGCAATATTCTTTTCTTGGATTTTGGATTACGCGGTTTTATCCTCAATCTGAAATGGCAGCAGGGGCACCAAAGGTCGTTCCACTCGATGAACATGCTGCATACTTGGCATCTCTTCTGTCCTATCCCATATCGCCCGCCTACATGAGCCGGCGGCTTTGGTGCCTTGTATCTGACGCACAGCCCTTTGCATGTCATATTATGTTAGCGACCTGCTCCCGGGGAAGTTCTGAAAGCTTCCCCTCGTTCTGGCTGCTGAACTTCCTGTCTTTATTTTGTCCATTGCAGATTCAAAGTGTTTCATCGAGATCCTTAGCTTCTTGTTACCACCATTTTTGCTGCTGACATGCTCCTTTATTGCAGACATGGCTGCTGCATTGACTATGCTTGCAATGTCCGCTCCTGTCATGCCTTCTGTCATTTCAACCAGTTTGTCTAGGTTAACATCAGAATCGAGCGGCTTCCTTCTTGTATGCACTTGGAATATCTGCTTCCTTGTTTCTTTATCTGGAATTGGAACTTCAAGTATCCTGTCGAACCTCCCGGGACGGAGCAATGCCTCGTCGATGATGTCTGGCCTATTCGTCGCGCCAATTACTACTACACCTTTCAGATCCTCCAAGCCATCCATCTCTGTCAGCATCTGACTGATGACGCGCTCTGTCACATGCGAGTCGCCTTCAGAGCCTCCTCTTCTTGGGGCAATGGCATCAAGTTCGTCAAAGAACACGACGCATGGCGCTGCCTGCCTTGCCTTTCTAAAGACCTCCCTTACACCTTTTTCTGACTCGCCTACCCATTTGCTTATCAGCTCAGGCCCTTTTATGCTGATGAAATTAGCCTCCGATGTTGTCGCGACAGCCTTGGCTATCATTGTCTTGCCAGTTCCCGGCGGGCCATACAGCAGTATTCCTTTTGGGGGCCTGACGTCTGCCTCTGTGAACAAGTCTGCATGCTTGAGCGGCCATTCTATTGCTTCTGCGAGCTCTTCCTTGACCTGTCCGAGACCGCCAATGTCTTCCCATTTTACATTGGGCTTTTGGACCAAGACTTCCCGCATTGCAGAAGGCTGAACATCTCTTAACGCTTCTTCGAAGTCCTGCCTTGTTACTTTAATCTTGTTCAATATTTCAGCAGGTATCCGAGCCTCCTCTAGATTGATTTCTGGCAGTATTCTTCGCAGAGAGCGCATGGCCGCCTCTTTGCTCAATGCCTCAAGGTCAGCTCCGACAAAACCGTGCGTTACTCGGGCTATTGCCGCCAAGTCAACATCTTCAGTCAATGGCATTCCTCGTGTATGGATTTGCAGGATCTCGAGCCGCCCTTGCTCGTCCGGTATGCCGATCTCTATTTCTCTATCAAATCTGCCAGGTCTTCTTAGAGCAGGATCAATGGCATTTGGTCTGTTCGTCGCGCCAATGACAACTAGCTTGCCCCTTGACTTTATGCCATCCATCAAAGTTAGGAGCTGCGACACCACTCTCTTTTCGACATCACCGCTTACTTCTTCTCTCTTTGGCGCTATCGAGTCAATTTCGTCGATGAATATTATCGAAGGCGCATTTTCTTCTGCTTCCTTGAATATTTGCCTGAGCCTCTCTTCGCTTTCGCCGTAGAACTTGCTCATAATTTCAGGACCGCCAATAGAGTAAAAGCCGGCATTGGTCTCATTGGCTACTGCCTTTGCAAGCAATGTTTTGCCTGTTCCCGGAGGACCGTGCAAGAGTACGCCTTTTGGAGCTTCGATCCCAATGCGCTCAAAGATCTCTGGATGGCGCAACGGAAGTTCTATCATCTCCCTTACCTTCTGCACTTCATTTCTAAGACCGCCAATATCTTCATAGGACACTCGTGGAACGCCCTTTGCCGCCGCTTTTGGTACTGCTCCAATGACAAAGTTGGTATTGCTGTCAATCAACGACGCAGTATCAGATGGCGAAGTGTTTGTAACAGCAAAGCCGATTCTCCTGCCCATGATATTGAGTGGAATTACGTCGCCCTTCGCAACTACACGTCCTTCAAGTAGTTCTGGCAGGTACTCTTCAAGCCCGACAATGTTAAGCTCCTCAGTTGGGGCGAGGACTACTTGCTCTGCCTTTTTGACAGATACTTTTCGAATTGAGACACTATCGTCAATCCCAACGCCAATGTTATTTCTGGTATAACCATCAATTCTGATCAAGCCTTTGCCATAATCTTCACTCTGGCTGGACCAGAGAAGCACATAGCTTTTCTTTTTGCCAGTAATCTCTATAACATCGCCTGTTGAGAGACCCATCTCTTCCATAACTCTTGGATCTATGAGTGCCATGCCCCTTCCAACGAACTTGGGGTTTGTTTCTGCTACTTTTAATGTGACTTTAGCATCATTTTTCATTTCTCAATTTTTCACCTCACAACAAAAATTTAAGGGATGTACAATCTTCCCTTCTTTTACTCAACCTGAACCTCTGTCTCCTTTGGCTTTGGAGGAGCCTTCAGCTTTATCTTCAGCTCCAGAATGCCGTTCGAGTAGGTTGCTTTGGCTGACTTGTCGTCCAGTTCGACATCAACAGGTATGTCGGTGTGGTACTTCTTGTCCCCTTTCTCAGCATGTATTGAGACATATTCTGGTGACACTTTTACCTTGATGTCCTGCTTTGTGACACCGGGCATCTCTGCGGTTATGGTCAGCGTGTTGTCTTTTTCCTCCAGCTTCGTGTCGACCAATGGTTCTCTGACGCCGCTCTGCTCAACCAGTCCCCTAGCTGATGGTCTGACATTGCCAAACTCTCTTACATGGGGCTTGCCATCTGGACCTATGGTTATCTGGTAGCCATAGTAGTAGGGAAATGTACCAGCAATGTCAGATGGGTTCATCTCACGTACGGTTCTGAACATCCTGTTCAGCATCTCCTCAGCATCTCTGAATTCCCTGTCAATGTCTTCAAACAGCCTTCTTGTTGTTCCGAATCCTAAATCGAAGTCTCTCCACATAGTAAGGTCACCTCTGTTATAGAATACACTAGGAGATATTTATTGATTACTCACAAGATGTGTGTAACCAAAGAAACAGCCAACAGAAAACCCGATTTTATATATATCACTCCAATGATTGCAATCTCTTAAAACACGATTTGCAGTAATAACAAACATTGAAAGGTTCTATTTTTTCTTCTCCTTCTTCAATTCTGTATGAAATGGTCTTATCGCACAGTTCACATTGAATTACTTTTTTATAATATCCTGTCAATTATTGCTAGAACCTAGCTGCCGTACAGACGATAGGAAACGGTCTGCATTTTCTTCATATTGCTTCCTGCCTTCTGCGCCGCCAACCTTTTCTATCTCTACAGAATCAACCATCTTTTTAACATCATTTTCTTTGCCTTTTAAGCGCCTTTCTGTTATTATGAAAAGTCTGGTATCCTCTTTCAATATGTGCCTGTCTATGTGGTTAACGTATGCTTCACAATATTGGATTATTTTTGACCTTGATTCTTCGCTCTTGTCTTGAATATGAGATTCAACTGCATTTTTTATATGCTCGGCAATCTTTCTGGCTTCTTCATACTCCCTTAGCATTGTGCCAATAACACTATTTTCCCGGGGCATGCCAGTTGCTTCTAATGCCGGAAAGAGTCCCTGTTCTTCTTTTGCATGGTGGCATCTGTCGATAAAGTTTGTAATAAAATCGACAGTATCCAGCAAAATGGCAGGCGGTATCTCCTTGCCTTCTTTTAGTAATTTTATGCAAGCATCGGTAGCTTTCAAGACCTTCTTGATAATGTCATGGTCTTGCCTGAGGCTTGCGGTGACTTGGCCTGCTGTTGATGACGGTGGTTGAGGAAAGAAGCTCATAGTATCCTTCTTTCTCACCTCACTGCATTTTGTCTTGTTGTGTCACTACTTCAGTTTTCCAAACAAAAGCTGCGCATTGTCTTTGCCCATCTTGCCTTTCATCTCCTTTATGAGACCCTTCACACTGGACTCTTTTTCATCCATAAAGGTTGCCAGATCGGCGATAGATCTTGGGGACTGCTCTACTATCTTGTAGAGGAGTCTCCTTTCTTCTGCATCAAAGCCGTCCATCCCAATTTCATGAAGCTTACGTAGCACTACCTGCTTCAGAGCATACAAGTCAGTCAGACGAGATTCCAATGTTGAAATCTCTTCTTCTATATCTGCCAGATTCTGCTTAAGTAGGGACAATGCCTCTCCGGCTTCTTCTGGGATTGAATCTAGGCTCTCATAGTATTTCTTTGACTCTTTGTGTCGTAATTGCTTGATCTCGTGCTTTGATACTGTAAAGTCGTCTTCGGATAGGGATACAGTTAAGACAAACGAGGTATTGAGACGATAGTACTTTCTTTCAGGTGCTCCAAATTCGCTTTTTTTGCCATATGTTTCAATGAGACCAATATCTTCCAGTGCTTGCAAGTGTCGAATAATGGCTTGCTGTCCTATGCCTATCTCCTTCGCAAGCTGGTTAAAGTACATAGGCTCCTCTGAGAGTACAGACAAGATCTTTCTCCTGGTATCGTTTCCTAATATGTCAAGAATTGTATCCGAGTCCAACTGTGTTTGTTGCGCCACCTATCCTTTCACCTTGCCGACATAAAAAGAAATTGTAGGACATGCTTCTCTTACATGTCCATGTCGCTGCCGCCCATGCTGCCGCCACCATGGCCACCGCCGGGTTTGGGCATATCCTTTGACTTTGAAGCGGCTATCACCTCGTCTATCCGCAGTATCATGCATGCTGCTTCTGTTGCAGCATTTATGACCTGCTCCTTGACAGCAAGGGGCTCGTAGATGTCCTTTGCTGCTAAATCCGCTACCTTGCCATTGAGAACATCAATGCCATAGCGCGCCTTTCCAGTACTGCTCTTTGAGCGCAGCTGCGCCTGTGTGTCGAGAGGATCCATTCCTGCATTTTCCGCTAGCGCAAGAGGTATGGTTTCAATTCCGTCTGCAAATTTCTCGGCAGCCAACTGTTCTCTTCCTGACAGAGTCGCGGCCCATTCCCTGAGCTTGAGCGATGCCAAAGCTTCTGGAGCGCCGCCGCCAACAAGAACATATGGATATTCGACAACATCCTTGACAGCCATTATCGCGTCGTGCACCGACCTCTCCGCCTCATCAACTACTCTCTGCGAGCCTCCGCGCACAAGGATGGACACTGACTTGGGGTTCTTGCATTCTTCAACAAAGACCCACTTGTCTGTCTCTACCTTGCGCTCTTCGACCAGCTTGGCATATCCAAGGTCGTTTGCAGTCAGCTCATCCAGGTTATTGATTACACGTGCTCCGGTTGCCCTTGACAGCTTGTACATGTCGCTTTCCTTTATCCTGCGCACCGCAAGAATCCCAGCCTTTGCCAAGTAGTGCTGCGCAATGTCGTCGATTCCCTTCTGGCACAATAGCACGTTTGCGCCAGCAGCTGCTATCTTGTCCACCATTGCCTTCAGCATGCGGTTCTCTTCGTCAATGAACTGCTGCATCTGGTGCGGGTCTGAGATGCGGATCTCTGCGCTCATTTCTGTCTTTTCAATCTCCAGAGCCGCATTGACCAGAGCTATCTTTGCGTTTTCAATCCTCTTTGGCATCCCTCCATGCACAACTTCTTTGTCAAGCACTATGCCATGAATGAACTTTGTGTCGTGTATGCCTCCACCTGCCTTCTTTTCCACCTTGATGTTGTCTACATCTACTTTATACTGGTCGCCGGATTTTTCAGCAACCGCAAGAACCGCGGAGACGACCATGTCTGCTAACTCTTTCGAATCTGCCGCAACCATTTTGGAAGCCATTGAGGTCCTTGCTATCTTGCTCAGAAATGCCTTGTCGACAGGGTCTACCTTCATAGCAATATCCTTAAGAGTATCGATTGCCTTCTGAGCAGCCTTTTTGAATCCATCTACCACAACTGTCGGGTGCACGTTCTTTGTGATCAGCTCTTCAGCCCTTTCTAGGAGTGAGCCAGCGAGAACAACCGTTGAAGTTGTTCCGTCGCCAACCTCATTGTCTACGGATTTGCTGATTTCCACCATCATCTTGGCAGCAGGATGCTGGACATCGATCTCTTTTAGAATCGTTGCGCCATCATTGGTAATGGTCACGTCACCAAGGGTATCTACCAACATCTTGTCCATTCCACGAGGTCCCAGCGATGTGCGGACAATTTCTGCAATTGTCTTTGCTGCGGTAATGTTATTGCGTTGCGCCTGATTGCCCTTTGTTTCTGATGTCCCTTCCTTTAAAACTACTATAGGAACTTGTCCAGGTGCCATCGACATGTTGTTCACCTACATAGTTAGTAACAATATGTGTGTAATGGGACTATTTATGTTTTATTTCATGACCGTACTTTGGGGTACATGTTAAGGCTCCACGAAGGATTCAGTCCCTCTTACTTTTTTTGCAAAAAGTCTTGCAATTTTTGCTTTCCCTTTTCTGTCAGCATATAGCCACGTTCACTTTTCTTGACAAGACCTTTACCTTCCAGTGTCAGTATCTGTCTTCTTAGCGTAAAGGAATCAAAGCTGCCTAGAGCGCTTATCAATTCATCAACTGACATGATTCCTCTACCGTTCAAATATGAATCCTCGATTATTTTCATCAGCTGCATTTCAATCTGTAGAAAGCGGTAACTATCGGTCCCTTTCTGTTGTTGGCTGTGATGGCCCTTAATTGACTCCAAGGGAACCACCTCCTACACATGACTATGGATAATTATGTGAAAAGATTTATTAAAGGTTGGTTACAACGAGTGAGTAACCAATAAATATTTCCAAATTGAAATTATTTATGGCCATTGGGAAGGACCTGACGCGCATCTAAGCAACAGCGTATCTGCGATGCTTCTATGAATTTGCGTCAAGGCTTTGGCTAACATTTTCTTCCTTTCCCGTGGTCCTAGGACAATAAACAGGCTCATTTATCGCAATGAATAATATCAGAAGCGTCAATTATTTTCTGGTTATTAGTGCCTGATTCATCCTCGATAACTTGGAATTTTCCTCTTCCAAGATGCCTTACACGAACCCTTACCTGTTTACCATCAAGAATTGCCGTGCACCAAGAAGAAAGTTTCAACATTCTGACGTTTGACAGTTTTTTGTTTAGCATATTTTTGCAATGTACATTATTATTCCATTCCGCAATTTAAAATTTTATCGCGGCTATGATATCGGTTCTTTTATTATCTCTCTGATTTTTCACCTTGATGAAATATTAATCCGTAATGCCATTATTATTTTTGCCATCGTATGAAGTACAGAAGCAGGACTGACATAACCGCACAGATTCTAGAAGCTGCGAACGGCGGCTGTACCAAAGCCAAGATAATGTACAGGACGTTTCTGTCATATGTGCAGCTCAGACATTACTTTGTACTGCTGGTTGAAAAAGACCTTCTGGAATATGATGGAGCTACCCAGACGTACAAGACCACTGACAAAGGCCATAGGTTTATCCAGGCATATAACCAGATAGGCGGGTTTATTGCGGCGAGGCAAGAGCGAAGAGGACAGCAATATCAAAGAGCGTTCAAAACGAGATAAAAACCGCCACACTTCGCAACCACTCAATATCTTTTTGAAGCGCTGAAGATTATAAACCACGAAAATAAAATTACGCATTCAGATGGACAGTCAGTAACTTTTAGACTTTTTAAATCAAAATGACAAGACAGATACATCTACAAAGAGCTAGGCCAAATTTATCAGCAAACAGGAGCCAATGGTATATGAGTTAAAAAGAGGTGCGAATTTCGGCCGGCTCCAGCATAAAGCTCTTGCGGATTTCCTAATGCATTTAAGACCTAGGTATCTTTGCCCGGCTAGCTCTTGCTTCTTTTTCTATCTTTTATTTTACTGATATGCGAATTTCGCTTGAAAACAATGCAAAAATTTAGCTTTTGACATACTAAATATGTGCAAGGATGAGAATTCGCATCAGCGCTCGACCCCAAGGCAAGTCTCCAAAGCAGCTGGATGAGCTGGTATGGGGTTATAACCGAGAATTTCTGCTCTACTGGGTTGATACAATAATTGAGACGGCAAACCAATTGTATACTGAAGATGTAAAAACGGTTGTTGAAAAGAACGAGCAAGAGGGCAGAAACGACGTTGCGTATTGCCTTCAAAAACCAATTCATTTAGCTACGCGATTATGGGATATCAACGGTTATGCGCCAATAGAAATCGAAGTCCCGGACGCCAAAGGTTACAAGTGTGTTAGCGAGGCTATTTCTCTACATATAGCGAACATGCCACTAACGATAAGAGAGATGTTTGCAAATATATCGCAGATTGCAACTGCAACTGAAGCATAAAGGATATTCTAATTCATTTAGGTGTTTTGTTAACGGATTCATAAATAACGCTGAAATGCCCTGCTTTGCAAGATAGTATATCTGCCCTCAAAAAATCAAACAAGTCAATAAATGCACTACTCAGACCCGCAGCAATAGACCGTAATTGTTAAAAATTCAAAATTCGATCGATAAATTACCATGTGCAATTATTGGTGTAAAGCTCATGGCTATGGTTGCGATTCAGAAGGAGACTGGCAGACGCACCTTTTGACCTATCCACACAAGGGCGCAAATGTTATCATGCCCGGAAGGGAAGGAAAACCAGAAGAGGTTACTCTGGCCGCATAGTAGCATCTGCGGTATAATAGGATAATAACAGACAAAAACATGTAAAGCTTGGCCACACAGCCTCCAGTCTACCTGTTGTTTTATGCTGCTTCTCTTTCTAGGGCTTCCATGACCTCTCTAGTTATCTGGGCCATTGTTTCGCTGTTCTCCCTGACAAATGCGACGATATCTGTTGCACTGACAATGCCGACTGGCTCTTGTTTATCTGCTTCATCTGTAACAACTACAACATGGCGGATTTTGTTCCTGACCATGATATCTGCGACTTTGTCAATAGGAGTCTTTGCCGGCACTGTCTTGAGTGGTGCAGATATGACATTTTGAATAGTCACAAGACGGCTCGGTATGTCTTTAGTACAAACTCGCCTTACCAGATCTCGCTCAGTTATTATTCCCACGGCCTTGCGATCATCGTCAACAACCAAAAGCGAGCTGACATTTCTGTTTGTCATCATGATAGCAGCGTCCTTGGCGCTACCTAGCAGGTTGATGGTCTCCAGCCTATCACTCATTATCTCGCTAATGCTCGTATTCTTACGAGTAGTTGTACCTGTTGGCTTGCGAGACATCGTGGGATATACTCTGAATATGATCCATAAAATATGTTATTTATTTTTTCATTCTACTATGATCAAATCTACTTGAATCGAGTAAAGAGCAAAAAGAAATAGAGATTATTATTTTAATCTTGAAGTTAGATTTGCTGGCTGACCTGCCGATCTAGGCTATTTTCTTCCTTTTCCTTGCCGTACGACCTCATTAGAAACGCAGAGAAGGTCATGGCGGCGCCCGCTACAGCTGCGGTGACTGTGTTTGCCACTGGCAGATTCAAAAGTGAACCTGCCATTATTGCTATTCCTGCGGCCACTGCGCTTAGAGGCAGCCAGCTAGTAATTGCACGTGACATTCTATTCTTCAACATCATATGCAACCGACCTCCAAATCCATAATACTAAAATTCAAAATAAAAATTTTTTGTCCAATATAATGATGGATGTAGAAGAGCTTATCTTGCAAGGACATACTGCACCAGTGCCCTATGCATGTGCGGCGAGTCTCTTTCTCTTAGGCAGCTGTCGCACCTCCAGCGAACTGGTTCGTTGCATCCTTCGCACAATTCTACAATCCCAAGTTCCGATCCACATGCCCTACAAAGCGATTCTGGCATTTCCTAGATACTCACCTCTATATGGTTGGTCACAATATGTGTGTGACTGGTATTTATTTCTAATTCTAGGGCGACTATCAAGGAACGAATTTCTGAAATGCGCGGGCCAGATGATTCATGCAGAAAAAGAGAAAAATATCAGCCAGCAACAGTTGTGCTGGCTGGATGGTCGTATTTGATGTGCTCCTCTAGATCAAGAGTGCTCGGGTAGGCCCTATGGCACCTAGTGCATTCAAATTTTGGCCGAGACGTTTTGTGGACTCTCACCTCCTCTTTTATCATCTTTACCATATCATTTTTTCACCTAGAGATAGGTGCACACAGGAACGATTTATACTTAGTCACAGGCAGTGAGTAAGCAATAAATTTGAAAATTGGCAGCTGTATATAGTGGAGGCGATTTATGGTATATGGCCGCTATATGCATAGGAGATAGGATACAGTGCAAGGATGGGGTAGAAGGAACAGTAACCGACTTTCACAAATATGGCAATGAGCACCATATTGTTATCAAGACAGACAAGGGCGAGGAAAGGGACCTAAAGCTGTCTGACTACTGCAAGAACTGATACATCTATTTCCTTGAAATCTAAAAAGCGTTCGCATCAATATATCGATATATCTGAACCTTTAGGGCATGCGGTGGGGGAGAACATATGTCAGGTTATTGTTCAGGCTGATAAAGACCTAAACTCAGGTCCTTATTGTGTTTGCTTTTGCATATGGGTGCCTGATATGTGCTCTGCCATAGTGCTGTCTTGTCTTATCACTGACCTGCAATATGGACACACCGCTTCTTTTTCGGCCACCGAACGTGAAGATTCTAGCTCTGCCAAGTTGATGTTGTGGCTGGGCATGTTGCCTATCACTGTCTTTAGGGTTACAAGGCCAATCACTTCGTCTCGACTGTTTACAACTGGAAGTCTCCTGATCCGCTTTGACTCCATCAAACCTATGGCATCTCTAACAGAAGCATCTTCACTAATTGTTACAAGGGGAGAACTCATGATTCGGCCGAGGGTTACCTTGTAGGGTCCCCTGTTTTCTGCCAACACTCTATATAATATGTCCCTTTCTGTAAGAATGCCGACGTACTGTTTCTTATGCGACAAAGAAACAGTGGAGGGCGCAGGAGATGCATCATCAAGTACAATGACTTTCTTATCGGGCTTTGACACCAAAATGCTAGAAACATCTTTGTCCCGCATCACCTTTACTGCCTCGCCGACCAGCATGTCCTCCGGCAAGCAAATGAAATCAGGTTCGGCAACATCCCCCACTCGTTTGGTAAGACCGCTTGCAATAGTTTGTCGTTGTTGTAGGGTCATGGCCGGCCGGCTTTATCGTTGTTCTACTGGGCTTCTGATGTGCTGGCAGCACCGGGTTGCCGTTGCTTTCCTATCTCCCCTTGCTCATCTCCCAGCTTCTCTACGGATTCTCCTGTAGGCAGCGGCGCATTCCTGTCAACTCTGTACTGGAATACCTCTGGATAGTTCATGCCCAGAATGACGTTCCTCCCAACGGCGATTATCCTTGACTTGGGGACGTCAAACCGCCAGTCATAGTGGCCCCAAATGACGATCATATCGTCAGTCTCTTTCATTACATGTCCAACGTGCTCTTCATCCTGCGTTCTTACACCCTTGTTAAAGAGCGAGTTTGGATAGCGGCCCTCATAAGTCGCAAGGTCAACATCTGGTGGCCACTCTTTTGGCCAGGGCGATATGGGTGCAACATCAGTCGGTAGAGGTTCGTCTCTGCTGACCTTGTATTGCCTTACTATCTCATAGAACGGCAGGTCTATCAGGACATTTCTGCTGGCAAACCTAATCTTGTCCTTTGGAATGTCAAACCTGTCATCGCCTTCTCCGAAAACTACAATCTTGTCATTGGTTTCTCTTACTACCCATCCTATATGAGGAGCATCTAAAGTCATTACACCTTTATTGAAATATCTGGTTGTTGCTGCGCTCATTCAGCATCACCTGTCATCATAAAACCTGATCTAAAATATATTCATTGCTCACTGAGTGTGAGTAACATTAACACCAAGATTTGCACGGTCAGCTAAGCTGCTGACACAATTCGTTTGCCAGCCCCGGTAGGATTCTTCTGTCAGAGAAAAAAATGCCAATTTCTGATACTGTGCTTTTAAGAAGAGAAAGAAAAATCTGTATTAAGTTTCAATAGCAGATTTTCGTTCTTAATAGAATTGTCAGAGAGCCTTCCAAGAATTATTGCAATTGACCATATATTGCAGTTCAGCATTATAGATCATCACTGTAGGAAATTGATAGAGAGAATGATAGGATATGCCTTCGCAGATGGACAATATCATAATGGCTATACTAAATTCTCTTGGAACGTCAGGCTATCCCGCACTCCAAATGTGCGTATTTCTCCTATGGAGCAGTAAGAAGGAGATTATTTCGACGCTAAAGAACAAGATGTTCTTTTACACGCTTGGCTTTGCATGTTTGGAAATGGTGGCAGAGTTCCTGTGAGAAAAAGATCCGCAATTCTCCAATTTTTTATTTCTAATGCGTATGGTTTGCAATTGAAAAAATTTGATAGACCAAGATTATACTCGTCACACTTGGCGGTTATGTTCGGAATGTGTCATCCTATCCTGCTCGTTGACCAGGATTGCCCCGCACGAATAGCAGACAAACCTTGACATGATACTTCTGATTCCCTTACGAATGTCTGCCAGAGACATTCTGCCTGTTCGAAACTTGTAGCCGAGGTCTTCATGATCTTTAAAGTAGCCGTAAGAGGTCGTCATCACAAGCTACCACCCCTCTACCGCAAATTACCTCAAAGAATTATTTATTGATTTACTGTGGGAACGTAAAAAAAGTTTATGGGAATGTCTCGTCGACAATGTGGCCTGTTGCCACGCTGTGTTTTTCCGCAACTACCGGGTTGTCTATGTAGATTACGCAGTTCCTGCAAAAGAATATTTCAGGTTTCCTTCCGTAGCGGTCAAGCGAAGGATATGGAGATGGCCTCCTGCTGGTTCGTTGCCGGGTATTCCTTTCTGACCATTCATCAGTCGTAACGGTCCCGCGCATATACAGCTCTCACCATATGGTCGCTAACATAATGTGTGTAACAAGGAATTTAAGTTTTATTAGCCTTCCTTTGTCCATAATTACAGCTGAAGATTTGTCCAATCAGCGTTAAAGAAAATAAAAGGGAAGTAAGACGGTGGTTTGTTCTACATAACTTGCCCTTCTAGCAGGCTCTGCGCTGATGCAACTGCGTTTCTAACATTTTCTGACAGCATTGCGAATATCCCTGACACACCCTCAACTACGTATGAAAATCCATTGACGATGGCCTGATAGCTGACAGGATACGCCATCATGGCAATTGCTGCCAGCGCTATTGACGCAGCGCCTGCGATTGCGACGGTAGTAATCCGCTTCTTCTTTGGAGTCATTTGCTCAAGACGAAGCATTTTGCTACCTCACCGATCTTAGAATTTAGACAGCCAGATATATACGTTAATCACACCAGGTGAGTAAGTTTCTAATATCTGATCCTTCAATAATAAATACCGAGCAATCAAGGAGGGCAGAGAAATTGCTCGCAACAACACTCTCATTACCAAGAACATCGGCCCAAGCCATAGAACAGTTCTATATGGAAGCTAGGCGCAGACTAGAGAATCTCAGACAAGAAATGATACAGAAAATAAAGAATGAACTTTGGGCTGCAGGAGACAGGACTGCCGCAAGAATCCGTCAAACAATAGGACAGGCGCAGACGCGATAGTCAGGCTCTCTCTTTTTTATTTGAAGACAACGCCTGCCTCAGGGAATAAACATATTTCTTTTAGGCAGCAGCGGTCCCGTGAAAGTCTTGCCTTGCTTTTTGGTAAGCATCAAGATCTGTCTTGTGTCGAACCTGCTCTTTCGACAAGATAGCGCCGATTATTCCTTGGATACTTTCAATGTATCTATCAAAAGAGAATGGAGAAACTATGTCGCTGACCTTCTCCCTCTCTTCCTGCGAAGCATTGAGAGCCGATGATATCTTCATTGCGGCATCTTCTAAGGAGCTAAATCGATATTTTTCTGGTACAAAGTCTGTGTGACCTCCGATGTCTGGTACGATCGGAATCAAGCCAGCGCTCATAGCTTCCGCTATAGAGATTCCAAATGGCTCGCCGGGCATAGGATGAAAGTAAACCTTTGCTTTACGCATAATCGATTTGAGGATATCAGATGTCGCATTGACCTCAAGTGCTATGTAATCGGACAAATCACAACTTTTTATCATTCTTAGAATATGATCGTGGTAGTTTCTGTCTTCTGGCATTAGCCCTCCAACTATTATCATCTTTTTGCCAATCTTTAGCTTCTTTAGCACGTGAGCTAGAGCTATGGCATTTTCCAATTTCTTGCTTGGATTGAACCTTGATATGACAACTATGAAATTGTCCCTTTCCCTGGAATACAATGCAGCTCTGCGAAACTCTTCAACATTAACAGGCGGTGGAATGACTATTGGATCGGCCATAGAGCGGGTGGCTGCTATGTTGTTATTGCCATAAGGTGCTCTTGAAAGTACTTTTAGAATCGCATCTCTGCTAAAGGTGGAATTCGTTACAATGGTAGAATGTTTTAGCATTGCCAGATAGCTTTCTTCGAGTTCTTGCCAGAGACGAGATACACTATTTTGTGTCCTGGAGCGCATGTCGTTATTGCTGCCCGCCCTCGCCCCGTCCATCTTTATCAATCCAAGATCCCTCAGATACTGGAGGTAAGCAAGGTCATGTACTCTGCTGAACTCTGTCACTAGCGGATAGTGGCAGTAAGTAATAGCATTTGAGCTTGAAAAGGTGGAAAGGTAGTATGGCAGCATGTCTCCATGCGTATTTATGGTGACTACTTCATCGTCAGCCGCATCACGATCCTTGCTTTCAACAGGCAGCCTATGGAATAGATTTAGTCGTCTTATGCGATGATAAAATGCGTCTATTCTTTCAGAGCCGAACGCCTTCTTGAGCCGGGAGATATCTGGAATTCTTGCAGTGGTAAGCTCGACATCAATATCCATTTCAACCAGCGCTTGAATTGTGGCAATAGCTACCTGCTCGGCCCCTCCACACGGGTTCAAGTCCATATGTACAACATTTGCTTTCATTGCTGTTCTCACCCCAGAGAAAGCATCCAGATTGCGCTTCTATTGATAGAGCCTAGCTGAAGGCAATTGTTGATGCTTTATATTAGATCTGAGTACAACATTACTTACTCATTTGCAATATTTATGCTTAATCACATTATGTGTGCAACAAGTAAAAATTTCTGTATTATCATATAGAAGTATCTCGACAACAATGCCAAATCTATGAAAACTTTTATTTTGCTTTATTATCGTCGGGAGCTTTGCTAGGTTCTTGCTCCGCTGCCGCTCTTGAAAGATGATAATCAAGCGAGCCAATGTTGCTCTTTAGGAATTCCTCGAACTCTTTCAATGCCAGTGCAGGCGATCTATCCCTGCATTTTTCCTCAGCGTATCTTTCATTGATTTCTTTTTCAAGTGTCCTTGCAGAGCGAGCGCCAATTTTCAAGATAAATGCCATGTCATTTTCTTTATCCAGTGATTTTTCGACCTCTATTATCTTCAGCTGGAGTGCCAATTCATACAATTCTTTTGTGATCCGCTGCACGTCTTCAGCCTGCAATTTTGGCAATTCCTTCTGAGTCATCTGAACCAGCTCATGCAGCCAGAACCTTTTTTCTTGTCTGGTATTTGTAAGAATCACCTCTTGTATTATCCGCTCAAAAACTCGCGACAGCATCCTGCATATATGCGACGTAGGAGCTATTTTGAAGCCTTCAATTTGTCCCCGAGATTCTGTCTTTTCAAATAGGCTCTTTCTCAGCTTTTCATCCCTGTGCAGCTGTCCTTTCCTGATGAGCTTTCCTGTCTGTTCCCCGTCGGCGGAACCTGTTAAATTGAATAGTTTCAGCGTGAAGCGGAACAGGTCGACAGTCCAAAGGCAAACAGGCTCATTATTATCCTGCAAAGCCTTGCCTACTTCCTCAATATCTTGTGAAAGGCCGCAGATTACATATTCGATGTCTGCAATTTCGCCCCCAATTTCATCCTCTAATTCCTTTTTGTAGTCTTGAACATTTTTAATCTGATCTGCAAGGGGCGTCAAAACACTCTTGCGTGCGTCGCCTATCGATGATTTGCATTCAATCATGATTGCCCTCTTTGATTCCCTATTGTAGATTACAAGGTCAAAGATCTTGTTGCCCTCTCTCTCCTCTATACCTGTAGAGCGGATCAACTGTAATGAAGTGATATCCAGTGGATGTCAGCGGCCCGCTTTCGGAGAATGCAGATGCGCACATGTTTACAATCATGCTATGCACCTGATCCCGCTGTATTTCATTTAAAAAGGACTTTTTGCACTCTGCAGAGTGTTTTTGAAGAAGGTTATCTAAAATAGTTCGCTGGTCTTTTGCAAGCTTTTCTCGGTATTTGCTGAAATCTTCCGAGGACATCGGTGCAGCATTCCATCCTAGGGAATAGTACTTGCTCTAATCTCTGCTTTGAGGTCCAGTCGCTCAGTTATCATTTTGTAGAATTGCATCATTGAATCAAAGTTAGTGTCTTTCCTTGGGCTTAGAGTTATCTTCTCCGAGTTGCCGGTTATGTTAAATCCAATATTCTTGTTCCTGTCAACTATGGTCCCGCTTAGGTGGATGCTGCCAGGCATCAGCAGCATGTCGAATATCTCAAAGTTGAAATCCTCTCCTGACATATTGTCAACAAGTCTTTCTACTTCGCTGAAGTCAATTTCACGGCTAAATACAATGTCTACGGGAATTACCTTTGGCAGCTTTACCTCCTTCCTGCCCATGTTGACAGGGATAAATTCGATCTTTGCCTTTTCGATAAGCGCCTTTGTCTCTAGAACTTTGGCCAATACCTCGTTGATTATATTAAAGAGAAAGTCAAGGTCGCCATGAGCGAACGCAAACCTTCCCATGTTCGTAATCCTGAATTTGCAGACATTTAGTATGTTGAATAGGATTGAAGTCGGCAGAACTCCGTATGCTTTGCTCAGCTCGTCTAGCGTGAATCTTCCGTCATCTGCCATGTACTTGAAGTATCGCTCTTCGTAATTCGGTCTAATGACGTCCTCTCCGTCCATTTTGTATCGGTGAGCATGGAATTCGCTAATGATAGAGTCCGGATTTTTGCTTTGAATCTCCCGGCGGATCTTGTCAAATGTGATGGGATGTATCCATAGCGGAAATATGCCATTTGTATGGTTGACAAATCTGTCCATTGTTCTACCCGCTTCTTCCAGTGTGTCGGTGGTAAAGCATAGCAGTAGACCCCTTCTGCGGTTAAAGTGGCAGTAGTACGTGGAGGTTGTTGAGGTTTGTGCTGATACAGTTTCAGAGTCGCTTGATTCTTCTTCTCTTGGCTTGGACTCAGAATCAGATGACCGTTCGATCCTTACTTCTACTATCTCGCCCAGCTCGGTAACATGGAAAGTTGGAAATCTCTTCATAGAGTCAAACAGCCTTTCAGGCGTCAGGTTTGATACATATGCAAGGATGCGGATCTCTTCATTTGTGTCTCTATGGTGTACTTTAACCAAGAAACTCTCAAATGTGTGCTTTCCGGTCAATCCTTGAAGCGGCATATCTCTAGATAGTATCTCTTATCTGGAATAGTTATATTTTAATACGACGAAAATTAGCTAATAATTCCCATTATTTTGTGCGTGTTTTTTAGCTGCTTTGCCTCAGTTTCAAATATTTTGTACGCTAATCGTCGTTGTTTTCGAGCAGCGGCCAAACTAATAAGCAAGCACCCATTACCATTGATGCTTGACCAAGGACACCAAGATAACCTTCTATGGCGGCATCCACGAGATAGGGGGTAACAAGTTCTTGGTCGAGGACAAGGGAACTCGAATCTTTTTGGACTTTGGAATGCAGATGGGCAAGGTAAACGACTACTTTTCTGAATTTCTAAAGCCTAGGGCGCTCAACGGCATGGGCGACTTGTTTGAGTTTGGATTGTTGCCCAAGCTAAAGGGGCTGTATAGACAGGATTACGCCAAGCATATGGGCTTTGGCGGGAAGGAAGAGACTGCTTTTGACGCGCTGGTGTTGACCCATGCCCATGTGGACCATGCTGCATACATTCATTATCTGCGGCCTGACATCCCAGTTTACTGCTCTGAAGCTACAAAATTGATACTGCAAGGAATAGAGGATACGGGCGGCAAAGATGATTATCTGACATTCAAACACAATTTCCGCATTTATGAAAACAAAAAGGGCGAGATGAGCCGGGGCAAGGGCGAGGATTATCAGGAACCAAGAAAGATTTCCGTATTTGAAAACGCAAAAAAGTTTTCAATTGACTCTATAGAGGTCGAGCCGCTGGCAGTTGACCACTCGCTGCCCGGCGTTACAGGGATCATTCTGCATACGTCAAAGGGCTCAATTGGCTATACTGCCGATATCCGATATCACGGAAGAAGGGCGAGTGATACAGAGCGATTTGTAGAGCGGTGTGGCAACTCTGACATTGACGTTCTTTTATGTGAGGGGACAAGGGTTGAGGAGACATTTTCCGCTACAGAGTTTAGCGTAGAGCAGGACGTCAAGACAATAGTGAACAAAACAAAGGGCCTTGTCGTATGCACATACCCAACTCGCGACCTGGATAGGCTACTGTCATTTTACAATGCCGCCAAAGAGTCTGAAAGAGATTTGGTTATTGACCTAAAGCAAGCGTACCTGCTGAAGTTGTTTCAAACATCGGATCAATGGAAGAATGTCTTTCCAAAGCCGGATGACAAGAGAATCAAGGTATACCTGCCAAGAAAGTCATGGGGGTTAGTTGGCAGAGACGACATCAGCAGATACTGGACTGAAAAGCAGCTGCTGCAGGATTATGACGTTTGGGAAAGGGAATTTGTCGACTATGGCAACGCCGTCAATTATCGCGATGTTTCCGGCAAGCAAAAGAATTACATCTTTTACTGCAACGACTATCAGCTGCAGCAACTAATTGACGTAAGGCCGATTGAAGGATCCAGCTACATCAGGTCGCAGACGGAGCCGTTTGACGACGAAATGGAGCTAAAAGAAGAGCGAGTGAAGAGATGGATTGAGCATTTTGGATTAATAACGAGCGAAAAGGATTGGATCCACACCCATGTTTCCGGGCACGGCTCAGGCGACCAGATAAAGAAAGTCATAGAAGGGACCGATGCGAAAAGCCTTGTGCCCATCCATACCGAGCACGAGGAATACCATAGAAAATGGCATGACAATGTGGTAAATGCTCAATGGAATGGCTCAATCGCTTTGTAGTGAGAGATAGTATTTCGCTGCTAATAATTGTGACGATAGGTTAGGAGGCTTGTCACTCTGGATTAGATGTCTTTGGCTCAATACGTGCGGTAATCCCATATTGGGACAGATTCTCCTTTATCACAAGATCTACAGTATTTTTTGGTATTCCGGTTTCCGATGAGCCAGTTAGCTCGATATTGATTTTGATTCTTGCACCTGCATTTACTAGTGGCTGAATGACACCATCATAAAATTCAACCCATTTCTTCCAATCCATGTCAGCAGCAACTTTTACGACGCTATAAGCCATCTGTATGGTTGGTTTTGGCTTTTCTTCGCCACCTTTTCGACCCGTTCCTCCTTCGCTTGGTCCTCCACCTAAGAGTTCAGGTCCCGGCGGCTTGACTGTACCAACTAGTTCATGTGCAAACCGTGCCTGTAAGAGGAATGTTTCCTCGCTAAATTCAATCTCCTGCGGACTGATGCTCGACCCTATTCTTACGGACTGGAAAGTCTTGCTTCGCTCAGAAGCTTGTCCAAATAACCCGCCACCGACAGGCCGTAATAGCCAGTTCTAGCCCGTTCCTGAGCCGTCCGAAGCTCCAGTCCGTTCTTGCGCATCTTGGATATCGTGACCGAGGTATTGTTCCTGCTACCCATCCAGCAAAGCGCCTCCTCCCATTGTGCTAGAAGAAAATTCCGCTGTCCCATTACACCTTCATTTTGATTATGGCTGGTTCGCGTTAATAAGTATCGCTAAGTGATGATAAGTTTAAATACAAAATTGGTTTGAGGCGAATCCGAATAATAATATCGTAAAACTTTAAATAATAATTATCGGTAAGCAATGCTAAGCGAGGCTTAGATAGGATTGTCGCCTACAAAGGACCCACGTGGGCATCGAAAAGCCGTATTCTTAAGGCCAGAGCTTGTGCCAAAGCTTGAACGGTATTGGAAATCAAGCAAGCGCAAGGCTCCGGACTTTACCAACTTTCTAAACGACCTGCTTGCAGACATCGTAGAGACTGAACGGTTCCAAGAGATAATAGCTCCTAGGATGATCAAGCTGGGCTTGGACCAAGACAATTTAAATTGCATGTACATAAAGGACGAAAAGGACAACAAGATTGCCGAAGTATTTCTAAACGACAACAAGCTTTACTGCCAGCTTGACAAGTCTCATAACTGTAACCACGTAATGTTTGCGCTCCTGCAGCCAGAAGTTTCAAGGCTGCAGATAAAGAAACCAAGCAAAAGCTAAAAGAGATCAATCAAGCCGCTGTTCCAATAGAAAGAAAAAAGGTAGCGGGCTCGCTGGGATTCGAACCCAGGATCTGCGGCTCCGGAGGCCACCGCGATATCCTGACTACGCTACGAGCCCTCCCTCCCAAACCTTGTTTCTTCAATCACTTAAATAACTTCGGTTTACTCGTCGCTGCCATCGCCGCCACTACTACTACTGCTGCTGCCGGCGTCGGTCTTTATTCCTCCAACGGCCTTTCTGATCTCCTGTATTTCCTTCTCCAAGTTGCTTACCTGCGCCTTCATTGTCTGCTCAAAGTTCTTTGCTTCCAAATAGGACTCCCTTGTCAGTACCTGCTTGCAGTTGTAGCAAGAAAGCGCGTCCGGCCTGTTGCTGGCCATGCATTCCGGACATACCTTTGGCACCAGCTTTTCTTCCTCGCCTTTTGCTTTGGTCTCGACGCCCCAGGCCTGAAGCAGGCTTTCGCCGCTTTCGTTGTTGAACCAGTGGATATAAGTCATGGGCATCTTGGAATTCAAGGACCATCCAGCGTGCTCTCTTAGTGTCGCGCCGTCCTTTAGCAGCCTGGCCGCCCTAGTTAGTGCGGTGTGGCGCATGACATACAGGTTCCATTTGCGCTGCAAGAGCGTCCTGATTTTCGCCTTGTCCTCTTCAGGCACCTGGTCGCTTTTCAAAAGCTTTGGGAAGAAGATGTCTCTGTAGTAGCGCCAGAACTTTTGCGACAGGCCGTGTGTTTTTAGGCGCTCGCCAAAATTCTGGTCAGCCAGGCTTACGAACAGATACGAGTCAGGGTTTCCGCCGAAAGGGCGGTCGGCTATCCATTCTTTGATGTAAGGGAGCGAGCTGAAAAGCGGAAGGTGGCGCTGGCCGGTCTTGCCGCTGTTGACCACGATTTCAGCATAGTTTTTGCCGTTGGCAGATACCTTGAACATGATGTCCTTTATTTTCAGTTTTAGAAGTTCGTGCGGCCTGCAGCCCGTGTCTTCTGCAGCCATTGCTACATAGCATCTGTCCCTTTTGACCGGGCAGTACTTCAAAAAAATGGCAATGTCGTCTCTTGTCCACAGGTCAAAAGGTGTGTATATCGAGGCTTCTTTTCGCCTCAGCTTGCGTATATGGGTTAGAAAGGCAGGAAGCTCTCGCTCTTCCTGAGGCTTTTCAGACTGGTACAGCCACTTGAAGAACTTGCGTATCTCCTTTACCTTGCTGTTGTAGTATCCGATCCACTTGTGCAGCGGGTCCTCTTCTTCGCTTTTGCGCCCAGAGTCAAGGTAGGCTTGGATGTCTGAAGCAGTCATTTCCCTAAACGACTTGTTCCCGCAGTGCTTTGGCAGGTAGGCCAGATGCAAAATCTTGGATGTCTTGGTTACTTCAGAGATGTTTATCGTGGACTGCTCTGCTATGATGTAGTCGCATAGAATCGACGTGTTTTCCGGCGTCAGGCTTTTGAGCGCCTTTATCACGTGGCCCGGCTGGAGCCCTGCCGCCTGCTGGATCTTTTGCTCAAGTGCTGCAGCGTCTATCACTTCTTTTTCTTTTTTCTTCTTCTGCTGCTGGCGACTGGTCGACTTGTTTTGGACCAAAAAAGCAGAGTTGCTGCTGTCGGACTCAGTCATCCTTTTTAGTTTGTTGTGCTTACCACTACTTACCAGTGGTTACTAATACTAACCACATTTTAGTATATAAGGAATTCGCATAGAAACGATGGTGGCGCGCGCCTTGCCTAGTCAGGACAGGGTGCTGTTCTTCTTTTGCAAAAAAGGGAGAGCACAAGCCTCCGGAGCCAGTTGTCGTGGGATCGAAGCCCACCGGGCCCGCTATCTCTATATAAGTTGCAAGCGCGAACGATTGCCGCTCAAATGATGACCTGTTATCCATGGGAGCGAAAGCGATGAAGTCCTTACGACGGTCTGATGAGTAAATCACAGTATAAAAGAACTAATCACTTTCTGGACTGAAAGAACGCATGCACGTAAATTGTAGCATTTTTCGTGCGTGAAATGGTGCATTGTGCACCATTTTTTCCACACATCATATTCTCCATGAGAAACATGCGCGCACATGGGGCAGTTATTACCTGTCGATTAGCAAGCCGTGCAGTTGCTTCAGGATCCTTGCAGTCGCGCCCCATATCACGTTGTTGCCGTAGGTGAACTTGAATGCGTCCTGGGCAAGCCCATAGTGTTCTGTGTCAGGCTCGATGCTCCTGAGCGTTTCAATGAGCGGCACATCGATGACCGCCTCGACTTCGCTTGCTGCTGTCCTGTACTTTGGCAGTATGTCCTGCACTGTCACAAAGGGCACGATAAAGTGATTCGAAGTCATGGTGTGCACTGCACGCAGGCTGCCGGCCACCTGCTCGGGCGTGAACGCGATCCCGACTTCCTCCTCCGTCTCCCGCAGCGCGGTGGCAAGTAGCGTGCCGTCGCTTTCGATGTACCTGCCGCCGGGAAAAGAGATCTCGCCTCTGTGCGATTTCAGGTTGGAGCTGCGCTTTGTCAAAAACACATGCGGGCTGTCTTCTTCTTTGTGGTAGTGGATTATCACAAGCACCGCCGCCGGAGTGGCAGAAGCCGCGTCCGCCGGCAGGTACGGCCTGTCCGAGATGATGGCAGGCTTGAGCAGCGATAGGATCTCTTCCTTGCGCAACAAAATTCTTGGAGCTGCGCGGCCAAATATATGCTCTCAAAACATGCGACCTCGCATTTAATAATGCCCGATGTAGATTTTGGATACACACAAGCAATGAAAATATCCTACGAGCTGAACCCGCCCAAGATAGTAAAGGGAGAAAGGTTCAACCTGGCGCAGCTGAACGCTGACATGGAGGCGATGGCAGGCCGCGCGTCGCAGTTGTCCGGCCTTGTCAGCGGCATTCACCTGACCGATTCGGTGCTCGGCATACCCCGGGTATCAAGCGTGACTGCTGCCGGCTACATCAAGGGCCGCTTGGATGCAGGCAGTCTGAGCTGCAGCGTCAGGGTGCGGGACCGCAACTTTACTTCCCTCTGCCAGACAGTGTCAGACGCGATCATGACAGGGGTTGACAGCATGCTGGTGCTCATGGGCGACGACCCAGCGGACGGGCCAAGCGACTCGGGCCTGCGGCCGAGCGCGGCAGTCAAGATGCTCAGGAAGGAAGGCTATAGTTCGAACATAAAGCTGGACCTGTCGTTCCCGGCAAAGGTACACGACAGGTCTGCCAAGTCGATACAGAGCAAGCTTGAGGCCAAGCCTCACTCGTTTGTCACACAATCCATCTCGTCCCTCTCAGACCTTGGCGAAATAGTCGACCTTGCCAAGCCTTATGGGATCAAGGTGGCGGCGGTTGTGATGGTTCCGGCAGAAAAGAACAGGCACTCTGCGTCGATAATCGGGCTTGACTGGTCTGAATATGAAAAGGACCCAGCAGATTTTGTCAGGCAGACCGCCAAGATAGCAGATAGGGTGCTCTTGACTTCGCCCAACAGCTTTGGATCCGGACTTGAACTCTTGAGGCAGCTCAAGTGACGCCGTCGCTGTTATTGTCATTGTCGTCTTTGTCCGATATTATTTCGCCCTTCATTGCGTCAATTACCTGCCGGTAGTAGGGCTGAAGGTTCTCATCTTCTGGAAGCCGCGGCCGTCGGTAGTTGACCGTTATCTCTTTTTTCACTGTGCCCGGCCTCTTTGTGAACACGACGACCTTGTCGCCGAGCACTACCGATTCCAGTATGTTGTGCGTGATAAACGCGATCGTCTTTTTCGTCCGCGCCCAGATCAGCTGCAGCTCAACAAGCAATAGATCCCTAGTCTGGCTGTCAAGTGCCGCAAATGGCTCATCCATCAGGAGCACCTCTGGGTCTATTGCAAGGGCACGGGCTATCGCCACCCTCTGCTTCATGCCGCCGGAGAGCTGGTAGGTGTAGGCGTCAGCAAACTTGGTCAGCTGCATCATTTCCAAGTAGTGCATCGCGCGCTCGTGCCTCTTGCTCTTTTCAATGCCGGCCATCTTTAGCCCGAACTCGACATTGTCCACAACCTTGAGCCAAGGAAAAAGCGCATTCTCCTGAAAAACCATGACCCTATCCGGGCCTGTTTCGTTCACAGGGTGGCCGTCCAAGATCACCTCACCTTCAGTGGGCTTGTCAAGCCCCGCCAAGATGTTCAGAAAGGTGGTCTTGCCGCAGCCCGACGGCCCCACAAGGCACACGAACTGTCCGTCTTCTATTGATAGGTTGATGCCCTTGACAGCGGTGATGAGCTTTGTGTTGCTTCCCTGCACTGCCATGAACTGCTTGCCGATGTTTCTAGCTTCGAGCTTGGCCATGATGCTGCTGTCACTACCACCTAATACTACACCAAGTCTCTGGTGTCGCCAAACTGCTTCATCTTGCTTATCCGGCGCCTGTCTAAAATAGTTATGATGGCGCCAGCTACTGCCACGGCTATGCCTATTCCAAGAAGCGAAGTGAACACAAGGGCGGTTACGGCAGACGAGATGTTGATCCCTCTGCTCAGAACTGTTTCCTGATCCCCGAGGACTATGTTGGCCTCTAGTACCTGGTCGGTCGGGTTGGAAAGGACGAGGGTGTAAGCGCCGGGTTGTTCAGCATCGAAAGGCTCTATGATGATCGGAGGCTCGATGGTTCGCTCAACTACGACCTGACCGCCAGGGCCCGTTATGGTGACTGAGGGCTGGCCTTTAAAATTAGGAAAAGCGACTACGTAGGCGCCCTGGCTTGCATTGATGTTCTGCTGCACCTGAAGCGAGCCGCCCGGCTCCACTGTCAGGCTTTTATCCTGCTGGATGCTGCTTACGAATTGCAGGCCGTAGTATCCGAGCATTGAAAAGCTGACGACCACCAGCGCGCCGCCGGCGATCAGCATTATGTGGCCCCTTTTTAGGTGCAACTTGTAAAGTGTAAGTTATGTAATAATATAATCTTATCAAGTTCGCATCCATCGTCATTAATGACGACGAAAGACGGAAAAGCGCTGGCGAAAATCGAAGTGGGCTACGAACATAAGCAATAAGAGGGCCGCAACAAGCGCTGGCTAAAGTCAGTTATTTTCGTCCTATCATAGTTCAGTTGTTTTCGTTGCGACATAGGAGTTGGTCTAATTTACTGCGTCTGTCGAAGGAAAAAATTTCTTCTGTTCAATCTAGGTGGTGTTAAAAATGGTTGTTCAAAAATGGTTGGTGAGATGCCCAAATTCTATAAATATATACCATAACTTGGCTCTTATGTGTCAGGCGAACAAGCACAACCTGCTATAAATTGGGTTCAGATCATCCTTTCTACTGTAGGCATCTCAGCAGTTGTTAGCGGTGCAGTTTCAGCAAGTCTCAATTACTTCTTAACTATGCGCCAATTGGGAAAACAACGGAAGATGGGCTTGATCCAAGAGAAATTGGATTTGTTATCATCAATGATATATCATTTGGACAAAATGAAGTACAAATACGATGCTATCGCGTTCATGCATCAACAAACAACGCCGCAAGAAAGATATGCCTTCAATCAAGACGAATGGAACGAGCTCGTTCGGGATATTGATGAAAAAATCAAAAATAGATACTATTTGCTTAATCGTAAGGTTCTTGAAAAATGGGTTTGGGCAAAGAATTTACGTACTCATCCGAAATCCATAGAGATAATGCCCGAGCTAAGAAAAATGCTTGTGGAAGAATACAATCAGATAATTGATAAACACCTCAACAATCTACAAGACATAGTACCTAAAATCACGCCTGATGAAGAAACAGGTTCACGTGATAAGCAGACCGACGCCCAAGAATCACCTATTAAGTGACCTCTTGAGCAATTCACCCCATCCTTTAACTTGAATTCCAGCTACTTGTGCGGGTGTCTGTCCGTCTAGTGCCATGTGTGGCTTTACGAAATTGTACTGCAATTTCTGTCCCTCTGCTAGGGGTGTGCTTATAGTTTTCCATCCACGTTGTACCTTTACTCTCTCTCGTAGTGTACCGTTGAGCCTTTCAATCCTGTTGTTATTTGTGTGTGGCTTTCTGATGCCGCACTTTGCAATGAGCTTAGCATTTGGCAATGTCGTCTTTACGATATGCGGGTAGCTGTTCAGGCTGTCAGCTCTCACTTCATTTGGTATCAGACCGTGAGCGTTAGTGATTGCTTCTTTGAACGCTGCTATTCCGCCTATCTTGTCGCGTTCCTCACTTAGTTTGCTAGATAGCAAGAACCTCGTCTGCCTGTCCATGATGTTCCATAGGAACCCGATCCTTGCGCCGCTCTTGTGGAATTGCCCGCCTTTGAGTTTAACAAACATCTCGTCAACGTGCCATGTATCTGAGAGCTCCTTTGGTGCCAGGGTATTGACGTATTCGGCTATCATGGGAACGTACCTCTTTATCCAGCTATAGATCGTGGTATATTCGACATGGATGTTAAAGTGGTCTGAAATGTTGCGCGCTACTTTCCTAAGTGAGAGTCCCGAAAAGTACAAGTCCAATGTCAGCGTTATCAACTCTGGAGTAAACTGCACTTTCTTTAACAATGACTGTTCGCCAAACTTGCGCTTGCAGTCTTTACAGAAGTAGACTTGCTTGCCACTTCTAACACCATAATGAATTACTCTTATAGAGCCGCATCTGACACATGGAATAGCATCACTAGCAAACACTTTGGGCTTTGGTTCTTCTTTCAGGTAGACATTGGCAGCTATGAACATCTTTACCGCAAAGATATGCTTGCAAGCATCAATCTGTCTAAACTCAAAGTCTGGACAGGTACACGCCCAAGCTTGACCGAGCAACCTTACTTCATAGATGTTCTTGCTCGTCTGAGAGGGGACAGCAAAGCTGCCGTCCGTGTTCTCTACGATCTGCTTTCCTTTAAGTATCTGCAATCCTCTCGTCATCCGAGCTTCCGAATTGTTTGCGGTTGGTTGTGTTTGCATACCAGTCTACCACTAATGGTATAGTGGCATGATTATAAATACTTATGCCATTAATGTTATATATACGGCATTGGTATGATGGTATGATGGTAAAGCGTGAACCTACTTCAATAAACGTAAATCCAGATTTGTGGAAGGATGCCAAGATAGAAGCTATCAAGCGCGGCATCACTGTCACTGAATTATTTGAAACCGCATTAGCAAAAGAGATTGGCAAGCCTGTACCAAGCGGAAAGATTGAAGGCGCAAAGATCAAGGGCGGGAAGCTATGACCACAGAAGAACAAAAGAAACCTTCTGACGCTGAGCTACGTACAATTGGCGGCAGCTCTCGGTTTATAGAAACACATCCAAAAGTTGTTCCAACGGATTTCGGTAGTGTATTTGCTGAGAAGATCATGATAGGTGTCGATGAGGTACAAGGCATAGTTACTATGACATTCTTGCAAAGGAATTTGCATCCTCAAATTGGTTCTAATGGCTGGCAGATTTCAGATGTGAACTGGAAGGTAATTGCCGAGGTAAAGACACCAATGGTGGAAATGAATGCTCTCATGATCTACTACATTGCCGTAGTTACTGGAGGAATGGATGTACTGCCTGTGATTCAGCAATACCTAAAACAGCATCCAAAAGCGCCTTCTGAGGGCAAGATCAGTTATGGTCCTACGCGGATCGAAACAAAGTGAGAACATAGATGGCATCCGAAAACATCATTCAGTGTTGCCGATGCAGCGGCAAATTCATTATGGAAGAGCACGAGTCCCATTGTTGTCAGGCATTAGCGATGCTGATCTTTGATAGTGATGGTAATAGGTGGGGTTCATACGATAGAGTAAACTTTTTTCCTTTACCTCCATTTAACTTCAAACCAACCAAATTGAACAACCAAAAGAAACACCCAGATGATAAACAGAAGAAAAAAATTTGGATAAAACCAGAAATAGAGGCAAAGATAACCTTAGCAATGTATGGCTAGCTGGCGCTCTTCTTCGCTTGCTGTATTTATTCTTGGCATGGCCATATTAGGTGTACTGTTATATTTGCCAGCAATGGCTCAACAAAAGTTTGTTGATAATGATGATATAGAATATACTCAATTTACGTGCGCTCCTGCAAATGCTGAGCTAAAATTTGGCTATAATTGTGCAGATATATGGGAAGCAGAAAAGATTGCAAGGGCTGATGACAAAATTGCCGAAATTGTAAACGGACAAGAATATCATTTGATTGGATACGCATTTGTTGATGATGCAGGGCCGCATGGAGTATCACCTACTTCACAAAATCCAACTCAGTATCCATTTCTCAACTTCTTTGTCGAAGGAGACGACAGGTAATCTCTGCATGGGTGGATTTGGAGTCGAAAAGAGTGGTTGAGGTCTATGAATAAGCAAGTGTCTCAATATCTCATCGCTATCAGACCTTTGCATCTTTATCCAGCAACTATCTCTGCCATTAGATAACCGATTCAGATTTGGTTCATTGTACATCATTTTCAACCTAGAGTAGCAGATATGCCTAGATAGAAGCAAGCATCAGAATACTTTTGAACCAGCGCATTACTATTGATTGCTGAATCATATTTGCTGTCAAAGTTTGAATTAGACTTTTTGACAGGCAAGATAAAGCTGGAAGGAAAGCCTGCCATTGATGCTAGATACCGTATAAAGAAAGAGCTTAGACACTCTGGATCTAGAGCTTCCGTTACTGTCAGAACATAGTTACCTTAATGATAAACAGCTTTCATCATTTAGAAAGCTCTTCAATAATGACGATCAAAATCATCTTACAAAAGGAGTTGTGAGAAGATTATTATCGTTTTTGCTGGCCGTAAAAAATGTAATAGATCGATAGTACTGGAACAAGGTATAAGAGTTCGTTTTGCATAATCCAATTGAAGAGATGGACGACGAGGTTTCTTCTCAAAAGAAAAAGAGTTTCGAGGTGATAATCACCGCACTCAATATGGCTGCCATGGGTGCAGGTATTGCCGCCGCGGTCATTGCAGCAAGCAAGAGCAAGGCTGCAAGCGCGGACGCAGGCAAGATTGAAAAGAGCATCAGCGATTTGAGCGCCAAGTTTGACAAAATGTCAGAGCAGCTAAAGAGCATACAGCCTGAAGTCAATAATAATACAACGACAAAGGAAGTAGATAAAAAACCAGAAGGCGCAGCGCAGCCACACAACAAGCCGCAAGACGTCATTTACGTAAGAAAGTCGTCAGAGTTTTCATTCTACAACTAGCTTATATTACAAAGACACCATTCGCGTTTATACAAAATAGCAGTATTTTGATCGTTGCTTCTGAAGGTAATAGCGATCGCCGCTCTGGTCGTTGCGATCGCTGTCGCAGTCATCGTCTTTGCAATGCCAAGGCAAGCCAATACTGGCGCGCCAAACGTGAGGTTTACCGAGTTTACTCCCGACAGGATCGACATCAGGGTGGGTGAAGCAACCAAGATCGTGTTCAACGTGCAGAACCTTGAATCCAGAGCCATCACCGACGCAAGGGTGGTCACTGTCATAGAGCCTTCCAGCTACCAGCCCTACCTGTCTATCGACAGGCCCACGGTTGACCTGCCCGACCTCCAGAGCAAGGACGCGCGAACAGGCCAGATGCAGGTCATGATAACTGCCGCCAGCGCGCCGGCAAGAGAAGCAGTCTATACAGTCAAAGGGGTGCTCTTTGTAGAGGGGACACAGTCTGATGTCAGGGAGTTTGAGCTGAGGATACGGGAGTAGTAGCAGGGGCAGACTTGCTCTTTTTGCCATAGCTTGTCATGCGCTCGTACTGCATCCTGAACAGTTCTATCAGGCCGGGAATGTCGGCCGTTCCGTTGATGTAGTAGCTTATCCACCCAGACTGGGGGATAAAGTGGTGCGGCGAGACCTTGCCCTGAGCAATGAGTTTTCTGCTTATGTCTTTTGGAAGCGGCAGGTCTGCCAGCTCGTCTCCATGTATGTGCCCCATCTCCCTTCCGTTGACTCGGAATTCGAGCCCGCCAAAGCGATGATCGTGCACCGTCACGCCGGGCCAGTTGAGTAGCTCGCGCTTGGCCACTTCGCTTGCAGATTCTTCCATCATCTCTCTATTTGCATCTGCAGCTACTTAAGAATGGCAGTAACTTCTGGCGCGGCTGGTAGCATGCGACTTACTTACCTAGAGCACGAAATATTCTGCTTCTGGATGGTGGACTACAATCGCGGCAGTCGACTGGTCTGGCACTATCTGGCCCGACTCTGTGAGCGTCATGCCGGATTTCGCAGGGTCAAGTATCTGCCACACCAAGTGGTGCTGTGAGATGTCAGGGCAACTCGGGTATCCCCAGCTGTATCGGAGCCCGCGCTTTTCTCCTATCTTGAGCTCGTCTCTGATCTTTGCGTTCACCCACTCGGCCATCGCCTCTGCCGTTTCGACTGCAAGGCCATGCAGGTAGTAGGCGTCTGTGTATTTGTCCTGCTTGTTCCACCTATCGATTATTTCTGTGACCCTGTTGCCGACAGTCACCGACTGGAAAGCGACAATGTCGTCCTTGCCGAAATAGTCTGCAAGGCAGAGGTGCTTGTCCTTTGACGAGCGCGGGAATTCAAACACCACCTGCTGCTTGCCGTCTGCCAGATCAACTGCCAACTTACCGACTCCTCCCTGACCCGGCGTCAGGTTGTGACATTTGTAATAACCATAAACTGCGCGTGGCTCGAACAACTTGTCCTTTACCACGCGCTCCTTCCACTGTTCGAACAGTTTTTCAGGGTCCTGATCGCTTGCTCCCTTGCCTCTCATTCCCCACTGGAGCACAAAGAGCGACTTTTTATTGAGGTATTTCCATACTTCCTCAAGTTTTACCTGCAGGGGTTCGATCCTGACAGGCCGGTTAACATGAGGCGGCACAGGAGGTGCTACCGGCTTGATGCCGCTATAAGGCAGCTGCGACTGATCGACTACTGTCGCTGCCTGCCGCTCGTCCCATTTCTCCAGCTTTTGTTGCCATTCGCTGACAAACTGCTTGCGCTCCGGCGACATCAGCTTGTTCATCACCTTCAGGCCATCAAACGCGGTTTTGCAGTAGAACACCCCTGGTCCGTAGATGCCGCCCTCTTTTGCAATCCTGTTGATATAGCTGCTGTTAATTGCTGCCCCGCCGCATAGCACGGGCACCTTCATGTTGTTCTGCCGGGCATGCTCTACAAAATATTGCATTTGTTTTGAAGTTGACACCAAGAGCGCCGACAGGCCCACAGCGTCCGCGTTGACTTCATTTATTTTCTCCAAGATCTTTTGCAGAGGCACCTGTTTGCCCAGATCGTAGACAGTGTAGCCGTTGTTCACGAAAATAGTCTTTACTAGATTCTTGCCAATGTCGTGCACGTCTCCATAGACTGTGCAGAGCACCAGCTTGCCCTTGCTCACCCCTTCCTGCTTGATGAGGTATTTTTCCAGTTCTGCCACCGCTGCCTTCATACACTCTGCAGACTTTAGTACGAACGGCAGGATCAGTTCGCCGGCGCCAAACTTGTCGCCCACCTCCTTCATGGCAGGTAGCAGGACCTCGTTGAGAGTTTCGACCGCTGCTTCGTGTGCGGCCTCTTTTGGGGCCGCAAGAGCAAGCCTGCCATCACCCTGCTGGATCACCTTGTTGCCCTTGACGCGGTCGGCTATTGCCTGCACTACGTCGTCCTCTATTCCCTCTTTTAGCCTGTTGACGATGCGAAAGTAGGAGCGCTTGTCGGCCGGCCAGCTTGGATCGACTTCGATCCTTTTGGTGGGACCGGCGGCAGTTGCCTTGGCGGCACCTTCAAAGTGCGCGATAAGCTCTGCAAGAGCGTTTTGGTGCTTGTTGAAGATCAGATCCTCGGCAAGTTTTTTCTGCTGCCCGTCGATCTCTGGGTACGGGATAATATCTCGGGCATTGATTATTACTGTATCAAGTCCAGCCTTTAGCGCGTGGTAGAGGAACACAGAGTTGACCACCTTCCTTGCGTTTGCCGGCAGGCCGAAACTCACGTTGCTCAACCCCAGCGTGGTGAACGACTCGGGGAACCTTTGCTTGACGAGCCTGATGCCCTCAAGCGTGTTCTTGGCAGAGTCGGCAAATTCTGCCTCTCCAGTCGCAAGCGTAAAAGTGAGCACGTCAAAGATAAACTGCCAGGCTTGCAGCCCATACTGCTGCTTGCCCGTGTCGTAGAGCAGCTGCGCAATTTCCAGCTTTTCCTGCGGAGTCTTGGCCATCCCCTTTGGGCCTATGCACATCGCTATCGCCGGCAGCCCGTACTTGGCCATCAGGGGCGCCAGCGCGTGAAACCTTGAGCCGTCTCCTTCAAGGTTTATCGAGTTGATCACCGGCCTGCCGGGTATCTGCCTTACAGCCGCTTCGACGACCTTAGGGTCCGTAGAGTCTATCACAAGCGGTGCATCTATTTCAAGGCTCAGGCGCTTGACAAGTTTAGTCATGAACTCGAGCTCGTCTGACCGCTCGGTGGTTGCGACGCACACGTCAAGGCAGTGCGCGCCGTCCTCTACCTGCGCCCTTGCAAGGTCCACCAGCCCGTCAAAGTCGTTATTGAGCACCAGCTCCTTGGCTTTTTTAGACCCTTGGGTATTGAGGCGCTCGCCTATTATCAGAGGTGGGGGCTCTTGCCTCAGGTCCACTGCCTTTAGAGCTGAACTTACCCGGGGGACCACCAAATATGGAAGATGTTATTCATGAATCGCCTATATTTGCTATCAGCTTGCAACCCACGCAAAAGTCATCGAATGAGGAAGGTGAGGAGGAAGGAGTATTCTGAAATATAGATGCACATTATTCCACGCATAAATTTAAGAACAAAAACGGATGAAACATGGCATGTCGTCGCTGGAAGAAATAGAAAAACAGAACATCAGGATTGCGCGTCGGGTGTTTGAAGCGTTCAACACTGGAGACGTGAGCAAGGTCAGCGAATTTATCGGGCCGGAATACTTTAACCACGAATCGCAGGCCGATCCAAGACGCGGAAAGCTTCGGGGGCCGGACGAAGTTATCGACACCATCAAGAACTTGCGGGGCGCTTTTGCCGATCTTTACTACGAGGAAAAGGAAACCGTTGCTTCGCGTGACAAGGCCGTCTCCATAATGCAGGTAAGCGGCAAGCATGTTGGGAACTTTTTTGGCATCGCTCCGACAGGTCGCAGCTTTTCTTATCAGGCAGTGCACATACATAGAATAGCCAACGGCAAGGTAGTGGAGCACAGATCAATTCGCGACGACCTTAGGTTCATGATGCAGCTTGGTCTAGTTGGCCCCGGCTCGCCGCAGTATGCGCCCCTCTTTGAGGTCTGGAAGGGAGCCATACGTTAAGGCATTTCCAGGCTGGCTGCTTTTTTGTCCTTTCTTTTTAAGCATAGTAAGTTAAGACAATCTAGCTGGTCAAAAAAAGTAAACAGCATACCGAAAATTCTACCTTACCTGTTTTATATTAAAAAAGAAAGTAAGGGACATGGCTACGATTCAACAATACAAATTCAAGAATGGCTCTGCCGGCCTCATAGAGACGGTATACGCCATTATTAGAAGCAAAAGTGGCAAGGTCACCAGCAAAGACCTTGATCAGATGATCGGCAACAAGCAGGATGTAAGGTTTGCAATTACGCGTCTTACAGTCCAAGGCCGGATCAAAAGAGTAAGGGGCTTTGGCAAGGTAGGAATTGAATATTTCTACAAAGATATTGCTTCAGAGCCACGCAAAAAGCCCATGGAAAAGGTAGCTGCTACTGCTACTACCTGGTACTAGAGCTATCTAGGGCTTTTCTCAGCTCTGCGATGTGCTGCGGGTTTGTTCCGCAACACCCCCCGACCATTCTTACGTGATCGTACTTGCTGACAAACTCTGCCAGCGCTTCCGATATCTCTTTTGGCCCCATCTTGTAGACCGCGCGCCCGCCCTCGTTATGAGGCATGCCAGCGTTTGGCATGACCAGTATTGGAAGGCCCTGCTCGCTCAGCCACCTCACACTTGGTGCCATCTCGGCCGGCCCTGTCGAGCAGTTGAGCCCAAACGCGTCGATCTTCATATCGCTTACCGTGGTGTAGGCGGCCTGTACGCTCGTGCCTAGCAGCATCTTGCCGTACTGGTCAAGCGTAATGTTTGCGATTATCGGCACCTTTTTGCCCACCTTTTCCATAGCCATGTGGCAGGCTTCGATTGCCAGCTTGACCTCAAGTATGTCCTGGCTCGTCTCTATCAAGAGTGCGTCGACCCCTCCCAAGATCAGACCCTCGGCCTGCAGCATGAACGCGTCTCGTATCTCATCAAGCGGTTTTTGCCCAAGGTCGGGGTCGTTAGAGCTCGGCAAATATCCTGTTGGTCCCATCGAGCCTATGACGTAGCGCGGCCTGTCCTTGAACTCGTTGCATACCTCTCTTGCGAGTTCGGCTGCCTTTTTGTTAAACTCGACTGTCTTGTCGCCATAGCCGTATTCGTCAAGCTTTAACTTGTTTGACCCAAACGTGTTGGTCTCGATGCAGTCGGCTCCTGCCTTGAGGTAGCTCCGGTGGATCTGCTTTATCCATTCTGGCCTTGAGAGGATCAGGCCGTCGTTAAAGCCGTCCTTGCCGTCGGGGAAATCCTCAGGCTTGGGGTTGAGGCGCTGTATCTCAGTCCCCATCGCGCCATCGAAAAGCAAGACCTGCCTTTTTGCAGCTTCTAGAAACGACTCTGGTGACAATATCGGTAAATGTCTCTATCAATGGAGTTTAAAACCTTTGTAATGATTGACAACATCCATTGACGTTTGGTATCTAAAACCAAAAGCGGGTAATTACGAGACGATATGATGACAGCAATCGTAGAACAGAAAACCTCACTAGAACCAAGACTGCATGTTCCACCGGCGGTTCTTCTCATCGGCAAAAAGCGCACACTGGACTATGTTGCACCGGCGCTATACAGGATAAACAGCACCGGTGAGTTAATAATCAAGGCAATAGGCAGCCTTAGCATAGTGACTGCAGTAGATGTCGCAGAGATTGTAAAGCGCGACGTAGATGTTTTGACAAAGTCAATCACAGTGGGAACTGACGAGCTTAGAATTGCAACCGGCGAGATAAAGCGCATGTCTTGCATCGAAATACACCTGATTAAGAATAACCCAATAGCCGTAGTACCGCCGGCGATCGATGTTCACGCGCCCGTAGAGGAAGCAGCAGCACCAGTCGAAATCTCTATTGAAGCAGCTCCTGATGTTGCAGCAACTGTTGAAGTGCCGGTGGTTGTAGCAGAAGAAAAGGCAAAGAAGCCAAGGGCAAAAAGGTCGTCGACTACCGCAAAGAAAAAATCAAGCAAGAAAAAGAAAAACTCTGTATCGGTCTAGTGGCCCACATTCTTTTTACGGCGTGACCCGCGACATTGTGCGCGGGAACAATACCGTATCTTTGATATCGTCGGCATTTGTTATCCACCGCATCAAACGCTCAATGCCAAGTCCAAAGCCCCCATGCGGCACTGACCCGTATCTTCGCAAGTCAAGATACCAGTCGTAGGCCGCAGGGTTGAGCCCCTCCTTTTTGATCCGCTCCGTTATTGAGACGATGTCGTCTTCCCTCAGTCCGCCGCTCGTTATCTCACCAAAGCCCCGAGGAGCAAGCATGTCTGCGGCAAGCCCGACGCCTTTGCGCTCTGGGTCTTCCTTGACATAAAAGGGTTTGACGGCAATCGGGTAGCCAATTACAAATATCGGCTTGCTTGCATCCTTTGTCAGCTCGCGTTCCGAGTCGATATTGAGGTCGTCGCCTGCCCTTATTTCGCGCTTTGTGCCACTTTCTTCGGTGACAGTGAACCCTTTAGACCGCAGTATTTCAATCGCCTTGTCATAAGGCAGCCGCTCGAAAGGCGGCTCGATCTTTTTTAAGTCTGTCGTGTCGCGCTTTAGAAAAGCAAGCTCTTCGGCCCGCTCTTTGACCGTTTTCTGGATAATGTATGACACCAGCTGCTCTTGCACCTGCAGGATGTCTTCAAGCGTGACCCATGGCGCCTCGGCCTCTAGGTGTGAAAATTCGGCCAAGTGCCTGACTGTGCGCGACTTTTCCGCCCGAAAAGAAGGCGTAAGGCTCCATACGGGCCCGAGCGAGAATATCATGGCCTCAAGGTACAGCTGTGCGCTCTGCGATAGGTACGCCTCTTCGTCGAAATATTTCAGCTTGAATAGTGTCGATCCTCCCTCCACCGCCCCTTTGACTATCGTGGGCGCAGTCACCTCCATCCAGCCATTATCTACGAACCAGCGCCTGCCAAGGTCAAGCACGGTAGCGCGTATCTTTGCCATTGCGACCATCTTACGGGTGCGAAGGGCAAGATGCCGCTTGTCAAGCAAGAGCTCGTCGCTCTGGTACTCGCCTATCGGGTAGTCAGTCCCAGCGACGCTGTATACCCTGATGTTCTTGCCTTTTATCTCGTAGCCTCCCTCTGGTGCCCTTGCGTCTTGGCTCACGACACCCGTTACTTCAACAGATGATTCTATCGTCAGGCCAGCCACCTTGTCTGCTGGAAATATGCACTGTATAACGCCGCCCCTGTCGTCCCGCACGAGCGCGAACGCGTTCTCTTTTTGCTTGCGCAGCCTATAGACCCAGCCTCTGATCGTGACCTCTTTGCCGATATAGTCAGAGGACTTGATCTGGCTTGTACGGAGAGACATATTATTTTCAGAATCTAGGTTTGCTGACTAATTCTTAAGTGTTGTCAAGCCGCTGTCGTGTCCGACGCAGGAGCGGAGACAGCCTTGCCAAAATAAGCCTTGACGTGCGGCCTGTAAAGGTAGTACAGTATCACGCCGTTGATTATCAAGCTTATCACGCTGCCAAAGTTGCCAGTCACTATAGCCAAGACTGACGTGGCTATACCAATGATTGACAGTACCACCGCGGCTGTCCACGCCCACCCGTTTCCCTTGAAAAGGCCATACGATATCACAAGGCCAGCGATCCCAAGCGCAAGCATGAACGCGCCTGACGCCACTGCTATGCCGCCCAGCATAGTCATAGACAGGCCGGCCGGGAGGTCTTGGCTTGGGACTGCTATCGGGATAAAAGGCGCAAAGGCAAGAGCGCTAATGCCTGCTATTATCATTACAATACCGGCTATGGCCATAAGGACTGCGATTATCGTGACCCCGGTGGGTCTATCCATGGGGTATTACCGACAGTTTATAGTATTTAATAGATAGCAAACATGATCACGTAAAATGATACCATCCAGGGCGGTTCAAGAAATGACAGCGGGCCTTCCTCTTCTTCTCACTGGCCTTGTCCTCAGCCGCGTCCGGCAGCAAGGACAGTCCCTCCCGTTCCACCTGATAAAGACACTGCAGTAACAGCACCATCTGTCGCCAAAGGCGTAACGCAGTCTAGACTCTTCCAAGGTGCTTGATCTGTAGCGGGCGCAGGTCCCAATGCAGTACGCCATGCGATCATCACAAAAAATAAAAAATGATGATGATGGTCAGACAGGGACCTGCTTTCCCTTTCTGCCCATCATGTAAAACGCGCCTGCAACGCCGCCAAAGATAGCGCCCAAGACACCGATCACGGTAAACGTTTCAATGCCTTTGAAATATGGCGTTCCAGAACCGTCAGGGTTGTTTCCGTACGTTGTCTTTTGCGCATACAGCAGCCGCTCCTTGGCCAAGATCGTGACATCGTTGCACTGGTTCCGGTCTATTTCGAGCTCTTCACACCTTAGCAGCTGTTCTTGGGTGGCGGTCCCTATGCTGTCAGCCCCGTACTGCGCGTACGACTGCGGTACCGACGTTACGGCCAGAATCCCGGCCGCAGTTGCTGCTGCAATGATGATTAATTGTTGTTTCATGCAAGCATACTATCGCGTGCAGTCCTGATAATCCTGCGTTCCGAACTGCTAGTTCCATTCCTGTTCTGACACTAGAACGCCCCTGTCGCAGCGGTACTTGACCATCAAGTAGACCACAAAGCCGGCTACGAGCGCGCCGGCAAACAACAGGATCGTAATTTGCAGAGGCGAGAAGCCAAGCCAAGGAAGGTCGCCACCAGTATTCCTCTGCGGTGCTGGAAGGTCGTCAACCGTCAGCGGGCTTTGGGGTGCTGACTGGAACGGCAGAGCGTTTGGATCTGCAGGTGGCGGGGCCGTCGAGACGAGGCCGCTTGGCTCGACGTAGTAGAACAGGAAAAAGGTGCCAGCTATAAACACTGCAAGGGCTGCAAGGCCCGGCATGAGAGACGCCCAAAAGTAATCACGTTCGGCCGGCTTTTTCGCCTTTTCAAACAGGCTGTACTTCCATAGCTTCCACGCTTCAAACCAGAAAATGGCAGCAGCGCCGGCTGGCACTGCAACATCATAGACGTTCAGCGAATTAAAATTGAAAACAGCATACAATGCAGCGATCGCGGTAAAGATGCTTGCGTAAAACGCAAGGCGCGGCACTGTAAAGCGGCCAAAGTTGACATATGACTCAAGCGCTTTGACCTTGACTTTTCTTGTGACAAAGACCCTACCATAGCTGTCCCGCCCGGCAAGCCCCATTTCTACCAGCTTTTCAACCTGGTACTCGGCCACGCTAGGGCTTGACAGCCCGAGATCGCGCTGCACTTCTCTAATTCTGGAGGCCTCTTTCTTTTTCTGCAAATAAAGGTAGACCTGCAGCGTCCTGCCCGAAAGCCTGCACTCAAGGTTATTGCTGTTGTTCTGATCGTCGGTCATTGATAACAATAATTATTTTGCAGTAGGCCAGATTTAAGGTGCTCCTTGGTGGTAGCTGTTCTAGCACTAGAACATGTAAATTTTGCACGATATTATATTATTATAAGCACCAAGAACTTAATTAGCAAGTTCGACGATTGCAGCAATGGATGATATGATGTGAACTGGACATCGTACGCATCATTAGTATCTGCCATTTTGCTAGGCGCCATCTTTGCTGCACCTTCTGCATCTGCATACTTTTACAGCCAGACTCCAGAGAGCAGGCTATCTTCAGAGTGTGGCGAGACGGGCTGCTTTTATGACGTGACTGTGGAGGGCAACACTTTTTCGGTCCAGTATGACATTGCTAATGACAGAGGAACTCCAGACTCTAGGACTGCCCAGATCACTGAAATTGTGGTCGATACCGGCAAGAAGGCTCTTGTGATAGACCTCAACGCAACATACTGGGGCATCCTTTACATCAATGTGCCAAGGAGCCTGCTTGATGCCTCGGACGGCGGCCAAGATACAGAGTACACTGTTTTTGTAAACGGACAAGACGTAAGCGACAACGTTATAGAAATCACAAAATACGTCAACAACAATGCTGGCGACGGCAACAGGGTTCTATCAATAAGCTACAGTCAAGGCCAAAAACAGATAGAGATAATCGGCACGCAGATAGCGCCCGAGTTTGGGCCTATTACGGCAATGATTATGGGAGCAGCGATATCGGGCATCATTGGTGTGACTATTTTTGCAAGACGCAGGCTATAGCCTAGATTTATTATCGGCCTATCGATACCTCTACTACAGATGAAAAAAGGCTGGGAGTGCCTTGAAACCAAAGAGGTGTTCAAGGCCGGCGACGGCAAGACTGTCTATATCGAGTTGTATCAGGATAGGGTCAGGACGCCAAAGGGCAATGTCCTAACCTATACAAAATACCATGCTTCAGACGTGGTTATAGTCGTGCCATTCATTGATAGGCAGACGCTTCTTATGATAAGGCAGTTCCGCTACCCAATTGGCAAGGTGCTGCTAGAGTTTCCGGCCGGCCATGTTGAAAACAAAGAGGACCCACTTGACACCGCCAAGCGGGAGCTTGAAGAGGAGACAGGATACAGGGCAAGAAAGGTCGAATACGTCTACAGCTACCACCCGGCTGTGAGCCGGACAAGGCAGTCTGTGCATATCTTCAGGGCGACCGATCTGGCAAGGGCGAGTGCGACCAAGCACGATGGCGGCGAGCAGATCAGCATGAGAAAAGTTACGGTCAAGCAGTTGCGCCAGTTGATAACAAAAAGAAAAGTGGAAAACGCCGGCACCCTGATCGCGTACCTGCTATGCTGTACAATGAAAACAAGTAGCGGGAGGAGGCGATGACAACAGGGTATGGCAGAAAAAATGCGGGCAATGGTCCTGACAAAGCTTGCCCCAATAGAAACCCGGCCGCTGAAATTGATGTCGATTGACAGACCCGTGGCAAAGGGCAGAAACGAACTGATGATAGAGATAGAGGCGTGCGGCGTCTGCCGGTCAAACCTGCACCTTATAGAAGGCGATTGGAAAAGGTTTGGCGCGCCTTCGCACCTGCCAGTGGTTCCCGGCCACGAAGTGGTGGGCGTGGTCAAGCAGGTTGGCAGTGGCGTGAAAAAGATCAAGGTAGGCGACAGGGTAGGAATCCAGCCGCTTTTCAGCTCTTGTCTTCAGTGCGAATACTGCACTACCGGCAAAGAGAACCTTTGTGAGAGCGCCGAGATAACAGGAGAGACAGTACAGGGTGGCTACGCCGAGTACATTTCTGCGCTAGAAGAGTTTGTCACGCCGATCCCGGACAATCTGGACTCAGAGCATGCCGCTCCGCTATTTTGCCCCGGCATAACAGCGTACAAGGCAGTCAAGGCAAGCGAGCCGGCGGCAGGCAGAACAGTCGGCATTTTTGGCATCGGAGGCGTCGGCCACCTAGCAATACAGATAGCCAAGATGCAGGGTGCAAGGGTAATAGCAATGTCAAGGGCGAAAAAGCATCTTGATCTGTCAAAAAAGCTGGGCGCAGACAATGTCATTGTCTACCAAGATTCGCAGGGGCAGTTTCTGAAAAACCTGAAAAAGGAGGAAGGAGGGCTCCTTGACAGCGCAATAGTCTTTGCGCCCTCTGACAAAGTGATAGATACCGCCATCAAGTCTGTCAAAAAGGGTGGCACCATCGTGCTGGGCGTGCTTGGCAATGTCTCTGATTTTCCGACGTTTGAAGAAAAGATAGTGAAAGGGAGCGTCATCGGCACAATGAAGGACATGGCCGAGCTGGTCAGTTTGGCAAGCAGTTCCGGCCTGAAAGTGGTTATTGAGACTCACAAGCTGGAAGAAGCTAATGAAGTATTGGCAAGGCTCAAAAAGTCGCAGGTAGAGGCCCGCGCAGTTCTGGTTCCCTAGATCAGGACAATGAACACATAATACACTGCTAGGTTAGCTGCAGTCACGATGCTCCCAACCTTAAAGAATTCCAGAAATGAAAACGCGGTGACGCCGCGCGACTCGGCAGCCTCTATGATAATGATGTTGCTTGCCGCGCCGAGTATCGTGAGGTTGCCGGCTATTGTGCTCGCCGCTGCCAGCATCATCCACTGATCCACGTGCTGGCCTGTAAAACCGCTGTCTGTCATCACAAAGTTATAGAGCGCTACAAATGGGACGTTGCTCAGCACTTGGCTTATCCCGATGCTTGCAGCCGATATTACGGTCGCGCTCTGCACCGGGTCTGCAGGGTCCGGAGTGGGAATGTAGTTCATGAACAACAGCGACACCGCGCCGGATGACCAGAGCGCAGAGGTGACGACAAACATGCCGCCAAAGAATACCAGCACCGAGTAGTCGACGCTCTTCATTATCTCCCTTCTCTGGTCGCTCACTGCGTAAATAGCGGCAGACCCCAGCATCGCCACTGTGCTCAGGCTAAACTCGACGATACCAAGAAAGTGCAGCGCCTCTGAGACGATAAAGCCGGCGATCGTCGCGACAAGGACAGCAATTGAAATCTTGGCAAGGCGCGGGCTGTAGACCCTGTCCGTATTTTCCGCAAGCTCAATGGCACTCAATTGATAGTTCAACTTGATCTCCTTGCGATAATACACCTTCAGTATTGCGTAGGTCATAAACAGGTTGACTATGGTAGGCGCCGCCAGCTGCACCAGAAACGTCGTAAAGGGCATTAGGATGCCGCTCTCTATTGCAATGAGCAGGTTCTGCGGGTTGCCTACCGGGGTCATGACGCTCCCTACCGTGATGCCAAAGGCAAGCGCTATCAGCAATACTACCGGCCTAATGCCGGCGTGCCTTGCGACATAGACAACAAGGGGGATTCCAAGCAGCGCTATCGTGTCGTTGACTAGAAATGCGGCAAGCAGCCCCATTCCAACAACAAAAGCCATCAAGAGCCTGTCAGGGGTCTTGGCTACCGCAAGCATCCTGATCGCCACGCGCCTAAGGACTCCGGCCCTGTCCAACGCAGAGACTATGCTGAACATGCCAAACAGGAATGCGATGACGTCAAGGTTGACCGACATGAACGCGGCTTCAACGCCGATCACCTGCAGGCCGATCATGAGCGCGGCGCCTATCAGCATGGCGGCCCATATTGGGACGCCAAAGCGTCTCCGGCCGATTATCAGTGTGTACACTACCGCAAAGACGCCAAGGGCAATGTACTCCTGCATATAGTGCAGCAAGGTATTCACCGCTTTATTTGTCGTGAGTCAAAACCGTTGCACCTCACAAGGAATAATAGTTCAGCAACAGGATGATGATTCCGGCTATGGAAGAAGCAAGCAGGGTAGCCGAGGTGGTCGATAGCCTGCACGACCTCATAGAGAGCAAACAGGTCGGCGCAGACATTGCAATAGTCAGCCTCGTCTCAGCAGCAGGCGAAGTGGCACTGAGCCTTATAGTGGCGCAGCCAGAGCTCAAAGAAGCGTACCTTAAGGTGTTCAACAGCGCAGTCGAACAGGTGAGGAGGCAGTTAAGACATGAGATCAAGGCAAGAAAGATCTAGTCTGTAAGACTTTCTCTCATACAGAACATTATATCCTGCCTCAGGCGACTTTGAGACGTGCTCAGCCTCGGTGTTCTCGATACCGTCGCGTCAAGGCTTGACAGGGGAACCATTGCCACTATACTGGCTATAGTATTCTTCGGCGCGGGGCATATCTACCTCGGTCAAGTCAGGCGCGGCATTGCCATCTTGACTATAGGCATCGGGCTTTTGCTGATTGCATATCCGGGGTTCATAGGCGTCCAGTACATGTCATCATCAGGGATAGACATGCAGACAATCACCAGAAGCACGATTGTCAACATCAGCCTGTTTGCAGTCGGCCTAGGATCAATCGGGTACTGGGTATGGCAGATCATCGACGCAAGAAAGCTAGCAACAAAGCAGCAGATTGCCGAAGCATAAGTAACTTCTGGAAAAATAAAGGGAAATTTGTCGTATATCCCTTATATTTTCAGTATTCACGCCATGAACGATGAAGACAAAACTTGCAATAGCAGCGATCGCGGCTTTGCTCGCGCTATTTGGCGGGATATTCGCCTTGGCAACGCCGGCGCTGGCAAATCTGTACTCTGACACAATGACGTCTTCTTCAGACATGGCAACAGATGACGGCGACAACGACGATTCTAACACAATGACTTCGAGACTCATGGATCACAGCATAATGTCATGGTTCGACAAGGGCAAAAAGTTTGGCATTGTTTCAAGCATACAGAACGAAGATGGCGAGCCGGCATGGGTTGTAGTGGGCCACTGGATGATGACAAACGAAACCGGTAACATCGACTTTTACGCAGGTTTTTATATGACAAGGCTTGACGGCTCGGCGCAGCACACCCACGAGATATACAACTTTAGGCAAGCAGGTGAAAGCTCAACAGAGGGCAATGTGACAATGGTGAGAGGTACATCCACGGTCACTTTGAGAGAGGGGCCGGCGGAAGACGTTGAAACAACGATCACCCTGTCTCAGGGCAACGTGATAGCAATATCTCTGGACCGCGAAGCTGTTGAAGACCACTTTGGGGACACGCCGATTTATGGCATGACAATAACGCCAGAGATAATACACCACATCATGAACGCGACAACCGCATCAAAAATGATGGGTAACTATGGCGGCGGGATGCATAGTGGCAGCAACAACGACGACACCACTATGACTGGGGAAATGTGGAAGTAATATTTTTTTCCACCCTTTTTCTTTCAGTGCTCCACTATTGTTGGTGGCTTGCTCATTCTGGTCAGCACGATCTTGTCCTTGTGGCACTCGATCGTGTGGGCGATTTGCATGCTATCCAGCGCCCCACTGATGTAGTTGACTGCCTGTTTTATTGCTTCAGTTGAAAGATTCTTTTCGTTGATCTTGACAGTGATTTTGTAGGTCACGTTTCATGCCATTGTTGTATTTGATGAATATAAGGAACGCTGCACCTTTGGTGCTATTGTCGATAGAATACTGTTATGTAATTTTTGTCTGCAAAAGAGCTACAAAACCAGAAAGACGACACAGCTGCAGTGTGACATTAACAGGTTTTCGCGAATACTTAATATGGTTACTAGCAGGATCATGGCCGGCCTTTGGTAGATCGTTATCGCCATATTAGAAAAAAGAGGCTGCGGGACCTGAACCACAAGATACACAAGATCCAGCTCAGGATGCACAACAGGAAGGCCAAGCGTGACATACCTAGGCTGCAGGCGGAGCTGAATGCGCTCAACAAGGAGTACAATGAGACAATGAGAAGCAACTTTGAGAGACCTCCAAAGCTTGCCCCTCCAAAACTCTGCCCGGGGTGCAACGTGAGGATTGGAAAGGGTTACCACATCTGCAAGCCCGGCCAGCTGAAAAGATAGATAATGATCAATATTCGCAAGGTAATAATGGCACATCCACGACCCATGAAAGCTGGCAAATATACTATGAAAATGCTTTTCAAGTTGCAATTCTACACCCATCCTATCCTTTCCTATCGTTACGTTGGCGACAGCAGTTCCTACAGCTCTTTTACTATTGGCTTGAACTTGTTTGCAATGTCATTTAGCAAATTCTGAAAAGCGTCCATGTATACCTCTGGGCGGGTCAAGAGATCATTGACTTTTACTATGTGGAGGAGACCCTTCTTCTTGAAATGAATGACATCAATCCCATTGTCAGCTATCTCATTTTCTATAATGTCGATCTCGTCACCTTCATGCAATATGTAGATGCAATGCTCTCCCCTAAAGAGACCATTACGCAAGAATCGAAACTCTATCTCCCTTGCCCGCTCTGGCTCCTCGTAAAAACATCGCAATGTGCTTGTTTGGGCCAAGCAAGTCGAAGTCTTCAACTTGATTGCTAATAATACCCATGCCAAACACCTCTACGTTTTATTGTCGCCCAGCAGAGCGCACCGGATTTCATTCTCTATTTCAGCTAGGACAATTCTGGAAGAAGTGATGCCAAGTGCTTTTTCCAAGGCATTTTTAAAAATTCTCGGTTGTGATATTATTCGCTCTTTCTTTATGCCATATGCAATTTCCAAGGTTTTTAATATAATGTCAGATATGTTTGCACACAATGATTTGTTAATTCCAGCAGCGATAAATGAAATAATTGCGTCAGAGTTCAGTCCCTTATGCTCTGTCCCTTCTGAGGTAATCACATATGCATGAGAAGTAATGACAGATACAAGATGGCTGAATTCTAGTTGCCTGATGTCATTAGACCGATAGCAGCAGATGATCTCTACCGGCACCTTAAATCTCTTGCCAATCTTGTGTTCATATTCCAAGAGTGGTTCAAGTTTTCCTTTTTGGAAAAAGGCAGGACCAGCTGAACCAATTCCTAGCATCCCCTTGAACTTTTGGAAGTCAACTTGAGTTACTATCTTGGAAAACTGATCAAGTAATTTTTGTGGCTCAAGTTCCTTGTTTGGATTGTAGTACAAGTCCCTGTCAATTACCTGAAGAGCGCCAGTTGGTAGGAAGTGGTCAACGTCAACTCCGGAATTTTTAATGTTTTGTATTGCGGTCGCTGTGTTATCCTCTGCAACATATGCCACGGCATAGCCTTTGAGGAGATACTGGTGGATCCTGGAATAAATTGCAGAAAACCCTGAACCGTCTAAGTCAACTATGCATGCTGCATGACAATTTTGCTCTATCAAAATAATTCGGGATAGTTCTCCCGAAGATCACATATAAGTTATTCAAGAAACAAACATTCTACTATATTTTGACGACACATTTTGGCAGTATTTTTTCTAACATTATAAAAAACGCAAAAGCCCTAGATGGGATTCGGATCCATGAGCTAAGGGTTGGGTTCTCGTTCGGTTTCGTAAACCTTAGGTTATGGATCCGAATCCCATCTAGTGCCGGTACTCCTTCTTTCAAAGGGTTTGAAAGTTGGATATTGAAAGAGAGGAGAAAGAAAACATCTGGTCAGCTGATTAATTTTGCCCGGAGATACGGCCACATATTGCAGACACAGAACGCATCTGAGCTTTAACTTTAACTCCTAAGAATAGACAGCATGCCATGAGAGCTCTCTCGAACCTATCCAAATACTACGGATGCTATGACACTTGGAAAGCTATCAAACAACGATATGATTTGAAGTGGACTGTAGGTAGTGACATGGATGTATTCATTTCAATGATGGAGAACAACGGAAATAACTACTCAGCAATGATGCAATGGCTGAAGGCTACTTTTTCAAAGATACCAAATGAGTATGGCAACATTCTCATATATGCCACCCTTGTTGGTCCGAGACCCGACGAAGCCTGCCAGAGTATTAACCTTATTCAGACTGACCTTGATAACTATCTTAAAAAAGACTGGATGACGCTTGAACATTACAAGTATCCTGAGATTTTCATTAGGAGGACAAAGAAAGCGTATATCAGTATCATAAACCAAGAGGTTATTGAACTTGCCAGAAGCTGCAAGAATTGTGGGTAAAATGCTCTACGACTCTATATCACGAAAAGGGATATGGAAATGAAGATGAAAAACTGCAGGAGCATCTTTGCAACTTACTTAAGAACGAAAAGGATAGAGACAGAATTCATCGATTTGTTACAAGGCAGAATCCCAAAGTCGGTTTTTGCAAGACACTACTTCAGGCCAGACTTTAAGGACAACTGCAAAAAAAATTCGAAGGATAATAGCATCACTGCATCACGAGCTAGCTATTCCCTAACATGGCAAAAGATTCAGCATATGCGATAATCTTTTAGAGGTCTCGCGATAAGCCACAATATATGTATGCTAACGCCCTTTTGAACGCTTTTACTATTATCGCATTCTTTTTACTTGTAAACCAACCAGGGAAGCACATTTATGCACAAGAAAATGTGAACGAAACTGGTACAAGCATTCCTTCAAATCAGAATCTGCCGAATACAGAAGCTAGTGTAGCCAGCATGCAAGTTCAGTGGATTCAATTATCACTTCAGTTTGTCATAGGAGGTCTAGTTGCGGGATTTGCGCTTTATTTTGCCAATAGACTTCTTGATCATTATAGAAGGCCAATTCTAAGGATTGCCAAGGACAAATCCCCAGTTCTAAGGGCGTTTCATAGCGAGGTCTACAGTGTCAGCAGCCCGTTATTGGGTGCAATTCCTTCCATTAAGACAAAGTATCTCGTTGAATATGTTGCAAATAGAATAATAGTTAGGAACGACGGAAGGAACGCCGCAGAGAATTGTAAAGCTGTCCTAAGAATCGACGGGAATGAGGAAAAGGTGGCTTGGATTAGCCCAACCTCCGGCCACACAATGACGATAAACGCAAACTCGGTAGAATATGTTGACCTATGTGCAATACTCAAGGGTGATCAAGCTCAAATAGTTAATGATATTCGCACAGAGGTATCAAAGCTGCCAACAAGTGGCACAAACAGTTACACCAAACAAACTGAGGTATATGAGGATTCCATTAAAGCTCGAACCGAAGTAAAAAAGCATTATCAATCCCCGGATGCGCTGCCGAGAGTTATTGCTCCCACAGAGGATGGCTGGCAGCAGCCTCCTCACAGGAACAGAATATTGGCTCCAACCAAAGCTCAAATTGTAATCACTGCAAAAAATGCTGAACCTTGTGTGGTAGATATAGAAATATTGGCTCAGCCTGTGGATGGGCGCGCAATCAAGTTTATCTAGTACAAACGGCATTTTTTCATTACACTGATCTAGATACTGAATTGCTCTGAATATTACCTTCTCCCCCTAAGGGAGTAAAAAATTAGTTCTTTTATATAAGTAGACAAATGTCGAATATACTATCGGACTAAATTTTGTTAGGCCAATTAGTTCCTTTAAGCAGGTTGCCGTATTATCTTTGTTGCAATGTCTCCATACGACATATGCAACAATACAAGCTGCTACCATATGAGGATGGAGCATCCTCAGAATGGTAGATGCAGCAGACTTTTGCCTAACGGCCGCACTTGTGAATGCAAGACGTTCATGCAACAGTAGCGCAACTTAGGCAACCCCTTCTTTTTTTACAAAATCACGAATGCTTGTGCAACCGTTCATTCCCTATAATGTGGAACTATGTCAAATATTCCAGGTACTTTCTCGTATATGCCGCCATGATCATACAAGTCCTTCCACCACCTGTAAAACGAGTCCCGAGACATTTCATTCTTGAGAGCCTCGTACATCTGTTCGCGTGTGGCAGGGCCATGATGGTAAATGTAGCCGGCAATTCTACGCTGCTCGGGTGCAGTTCCCGAAAAGTCTAGTTTACCGTCTCCCGGAAATGCATCTTGCCATATCGCTAGAGTATTGTCCATGTTGCGGTCGTAGATTGAGAGTGCATTCTCGATAGTCTGTCTTGTTACTTCAACCTGCGAATTAGACCTGCCATCGGATAGTCCAAGGTGCAGCAGCGACAATGGCTTTCCATGAATATCAAGGTCTAAAATTCCACCCCTTCCAAGCTCGGCTCTAAATTGTGGATACTTGTATGAAATTTCAGTTATTTTCTCCTGCAGATAACCAAGACTAGATTCGTACAACGATGCCGGCAGGCTAACCGGAACTAGATGTGTCGCTATTATGAATTTTGGAACGTCAGGGGATGGATCATACACTGCTCGCCTTTTTCAAGTGTGTTTGCAGCAACTATGGGAACATCGGCCATGGCGGCGGGCGGGTCTCGTAGCGATTTTGGCTTTGAATAGTCACTTTCTAGCGAGATCATGACCTCGTCTGGTACTGAAAAGTCTGATGGTCTGCACAAGAGTGTCAATGCGTCTTTTGATAGTTCCCTGTCTGCATCAAAGGATTTGTACATCCAAGGGAAAGGATCAAGCCTTATGCTGTGACCTATCTGCTCTACTGAAAGATGGTAAAGCCTGTTGGCGGAGGAACTCTTTTGGCAAGAATCTCTTCAGGTATGCTAATAGTACCCTTGAAGTAGCCTTTGATTCGTTGTAGACTGATAAAGTCAGCCCGCCAAGCCTGTCCAGTGTTTTTGGCGAGCTTATAATGCTATGAGCTACCAAGTCTTGGACTTCTGGATACACGTCTGCTAAACCCTCAAACAATATTTCACGAAAATCATGGTAAGTACTATCTGGCCTGATACTCCCAAGATCAGGCCTCGTTACCTTGTAGTGGTCAACTGTGAAAATGGGCGAAGCTGATGGCTCTACGCCTCTAGCAACCTTGTACCCCCATTTGCCCTTTGTTACTACAAAGGCTCTATCTGGCGGAATCTCTAAATTAATCCAATCCGGTATTTCGCAAAAAACAGATGGCTCAGGGCTTGTCAGTGTTGGTACGATCAGAAATGCCTTGTTGCGGCGCAGCCAGACAACATAGCCAGATACTTCGGACAACTTGTGGGTTTTGGCTTGATACACTTCCTGCATCCTTCTGTTTTCAAACTTGGTGTATTCTAGGCCAAATTCCCGCTCAAAGAAGCGTATATGCGCGTACTGAAAGCGCGCACGCGTATGCGGGAAGGCAAAGAACATTGGGTTGCTATTACCTCACAGATTTCATGCATTACGCTAACTAATATATCAGCTTTTAACAGCTTTTGTTAAGCTGCAAGTTAGCTCCTAACCAGTACTCCGACGCTATCATGATAACCTTCTATACATCCAAATTTTTCCTTCAAGATTCACTCTCTTTGTTTGGTGGAACATGCATTTCTTTTCATAATATGTTGACTTGGCTTTGACTGTCTGCAAAACAATGTACCTGCAGGCTATTCTCTTGCCTATCTCTTGCGCCAGACCAATACAGAACTGGCAAATCCAGTAACCTATGTCTCTGCCTCTTTCTTTTTTGTGAACACCCATTCTTCCAAGCAATACAGCGGGGTATGAGACAATTGGCACTTCTTTTACATGCTCATCGTCAAATAGTTGCCTATATCCTATTGCAAACATAGAAGTTGTAAAATATGCTACGATTACAGACTCGTATCTGACTGTCCAAATGCTTGCCAACTTGTTTGGCAGATAGTCTTGGACTCTATTCTTGATAAAATCGTCAATTCCTAATGGATCTGTGCCGTCATCTTCGGTAAAATCAAGGGCAGAAAAGTTATCACTAGTTGAGAATAGGTCAAAGGATAATTTCTCAGGATCTACCTTCATTAGACTCTGCAGTGTTTCTTGTAAAAGTCGTGGGCCTTCTTAAGTGATGCCTTTTCCTCCAGCGTCAATACTCTAGAATTATATTTCTGGAACTCTTCAGCATCCTTGCCCTCCAATACTGGAACCTTCATCTCTGGAGTAGTGGACATTTCCTTTATCCAGATATAGTTTCTGGAAACTACTATTATAAGGTTTGCGCAACCTTCAACCAGTTGACAGTGGTTTTCCGCCAAGTTTCCAACTTTTGACACTCAGTTTCCACAGGTTTGCCACGAGTTGCAGCTAAATTTCAATTATGGATGGCGTTTTTCGCAAGTTCAGTTTGTGGTTATATCTATTTTCCGCAGGTTGATAGATAGTTGCAGCAGGTTTTCCAAAAGTTTCCAAACAGTTTACACCAAGTTGCAGCCGGTTTCCATCATTTTTACTGTCTGAATGGTGTTTTTTATGATCAGTTGAGGTTTGTAAAAGTGTTCTTTAAACTTCCAGCAACCAGATTGCACTAACCTCAATGTCTCAGAAGGTTCGGCATGCTGTCAGTCAAACCAGTCTTGCGGGTAAGATCCTAACTAACTGACTGACCGACTGAACATGATCTTAACCTTTTGATAGTTAGTTAGGTTCCCGGACAGACAAACAACGGACAAAAAACTATCATTTTTGTCCTTCTGTCTGTTCGTTCGCCCCTAAAACCAGTTTGATGGTTTTGAGCTTAATCATTCCCATTAAAAATGGGATGAATAAGCTCAAAACTAACCTAGTATTTTCTGACAGAATAACGAAGGAACAAACGCGCAGTACTAAGGAAATTGTACGTTCTGTTACATGTAACAATAGTCTTCTACATAACTACCAAGCTCTCAGGTTTGAAAGAATAAAAGGCCTCTAGACGCCCATTCATATTGGCAGTCAGCGCAGGTAGGGGCATAAGCAAATAATGTTTCCATCCTGATAAGTCCGTGAAAAAAAGAAAAAAGTTGAGGCCCTCTTATTGTAAGAGGGCCATCAAATGAAGCATTATCTCTAGTGTTGCTAGAGATAGCCTACACTGCACTGTCTTTCTTCTTTCCTACGGTACTGCTTGGCGTATCAAAACCACGGTGGCCTTGACGGCCAGCAGTCTGAGTGCTTCGGATATTATTTGATCCTCGGTCACTCAACAAAATTATGGAAAAATAGGATCTCCAAGAATTAGGCTTGTTTTGGCAAAAGGAGCAATATTCTAGCTTTTTGCTTTTTGGCAAAAGTGCGGCGGGAACAAGCTTTGTAATTGGTTTACCTTTAAACCATTTAGTTTGACCTGATTTTTGCACAGAATAGGCAGTCTGTCTCTAGGAATTCGGACAACTATTCATTCTGTTTGGTATTCAATGCTGACTGCAAGCCTCTAACTATATCCTTTCCCCACGGACTAAGATCGAATGATAGAATCCCTGTGTTGCCTTCGAGTGAACGGCCAACCTCGTATCTATCTACAAGTCCAACTCCAATCAGTTCTTTCAGCTGGAAGTTGAGCGTTTTTGCGTGTACTGCTCCTGATCCATCGAGAAGTTCTTGCCAGGTAACCTTGCCTCTGTCTGCAAGCAATTCAACTATCTTCCAGTTTACATCATCACCCAGTAGTTGAATTGCCTTCTTTAGCTTTTCAGGGAACATATAGCTTTCAAGCACCCGCTCCTCTATGAAATTGAAAACGACTTTGCTTCGATAGTATTACGGATAATTACTATCTGCTGGTCTGTAAGGTTCGATGGTAGGTAGGCATTCCTATACGAAAATCTGAGCATAGAAGTACCATCTACCCTTATCATCAGATTGTCGAACTCAAACACGTCGAGCAGTCCTAGTGTGTGCCCAAGTTCATGTGCAAGTGTCCATGAGATAAAATCGATACTTTCCAATTCACTCAGAAAAGCGATTGAAATATTTCCCTCAATTATCGCTAGATCTTCGATCCCATTGGAAAATGATCTTAGAAATACAACATCTATTATGCCATCTTCGAATCTATCAGCAAGTACAGCCTTGCCGAATTGCTTGAGCGCAGTGTTGTTAAAGCTGTCAAGACTGTTTAGTACTTCATCGGGCACTTCTTTATAATCAAGTGACCGCACTACGAATGTCACACCGGCCTTATGCCAAACCCTGTTGGCATTGTCAACCATGATCCGAAATTCCGGCTCAGAGTTGGCACTTTTTGTGTCGGGCTATTGACTATCATTATGTCTATTGGGACACTGTAGCCCTGATTAAGTGCATGAGCCGGTTGCAGACCGTCAGCATAGTATGCCGATCCATAAGGTTTCAACAATAGAAAGGGATTGATCTGCACTAACATGACTGAGACAATGATGGGAACGACTACTATGAGTAAAAAGCTCCTAAACCTGATGCGTCTTGACGCTTCCCTTTCACTCAATAATAGTAATTGCTGGTTGTTCCATAATATACATTTAGTAGCCTTATCAAGCGCTATTCCGGACTAGAGTTATTTACTTCCCCTTCGTTCCTTTATTTCGCCTCGGGTATTTCGAAGCTTTTTTCTCTTTTTTGTTTTTCGTGGTGATTTACCTGTCATTCATTATCCTTTGGTTTATCCTTTCTTTTTGCTTCCTTGAACACTATTTAGAAAGCTCGGCTTGGACAAGCTGAACCCTCCATAAACTTTAGTGGCTCACAATCTACCTCCTCAAAAGCTAAATACGACTATACAGGCTCTTGAGCTTATGAAAAAAAGCTCGCCAGCTTTTCTTACAAGGACAGAGATAGATTGGCTGCTTGGCAAGAAGCAGGTTTCAAAGGCTTATGAATATCGGATAAAGAGCGACATAAAGAAAAAGCTGCAGACATTCCAGAATCTGGAGCTGCCTTTGCTTGCAAAGTTAGGATATGATTGTTCAACCTTTGGTCTGAGCGCTAATCCTCAGAATCTGAGGACGAATCCTCAGCCGCAGCCCACCCTGGTAGCGAAGCTGGCAGAGGGAAGGTTGAGTAAACCGCTTCATGAGACAGTAGAGAATACAGAAGCCCTAGATGGGATTCGGACCCATGACCTAAGGTTTACGAAACCTTCGCTCTGCCAGGCTGAGCTACTAGGGCAAAACATACGCAACTTCTGGCGTTCGTTATTTAATGCTTAGCGCCAAAGTGGACTACCCACGTCTTAAGACAGTGGCTTCTTACTTCATAAAAGCAAACTTGCTTATCCTTTGTCGGACAAGTATTGGCTGCTTCTCAGCATGGGCTCGTTCCAAGCCCAATTTCAGTATGTTCAAAGCTGCATTGTAGTCTCTATTGTTAGCCCGCAGCTTGGACATTGATGTGTGTGTACAGACAGGTCTTTCTCAACCACAAATCTGCATCTGGAGCATTTCTGCGAAGTTCCATTTGGATTGACAACAATTGCCTGTCGACCGCGCTTTTCTACCTTGTAGGCAGTGTATATTCGCGCAGCTTTTTCCCCAAGTGGCATATATCCATTATTGCTTGTGCTAGAGAGAGAATGATGGCTCTTGACCATGTTGTAGCGATATTCAGCTTCTCAAGTACACCAAAAAGTGTAGCCTTCATCTGCCACCATTTTTTGATGTCTTGTGCACAAAATCATCCCTGTGTCTTCCTACTTGTCGCCATGCTTTTGATAGTTGAATCCTTGCTTTCTCTCGGTTCTTAGAACCCTTCTTTTTCCTTACAAGATTTCGTTGGAGCTTCCTGATCTTCTTCGCATGAGCTCTGACATTTAGTGTATTTTGCCGTCGCTGAGTGTCAACCAGTTCGACAAGACGGTTTCTGTTGATTTTGAAGCCGCCATATACTGTGGATACGTGAAAGAATTATACTTCTCGCTTCGTTTGAATCTCGGATATTTCATTATATTTTTGAAAAATGCAGGATACGCCTTATCAAGCCTCGACAATACATCCTGTAAGACTTGACTGTGCACTTGTAGTATTTGTTATCATGCTTCCTTAATGGCAAAATGTACGTCTGCTCCCAATATCCAATGCCCCAACCTGCACTCCTTTCTCCAAGCGAGTTATTGTAGAGATGTCTGCATGTTTCAATGGTGTCATTCAAGATTTTGACTTGATGCTCTGTAGGGTTAGCCTGAATTTGTAGCACCTTATCATGCGGTTTCCTCAGAAGACCTGCCTTTTGGTACATGGTAAGTAACTAAAATATCTGACGCTTGCTTTCATCCCACGGTTAAAGCATTAGGTTTTCCCACACGCTAAAATAAATACCAGCGAGATCAGTTTTTCGTTGTGAAGATATCGATCTCGGGCGTCAGAGGGGTTTACGGGCAGGACCTCAACCTGCATGAAGTGAGCATATTCGCAAGCCAATTCGCCAGTGTAATAAAATCTGGCAAGTGTGTGGTCGCAAGAGATACCCGCCCGTCTGGCATGATAATCGCCCAGACTGTTGTGGCAGGCTTGATGGCAGGAGGCGTCGATGTTTACAATCTGGGCGTTGCTCCCACACCGGCGGCGTTTCGGGAGGCGCGCAGGTTCGGCGCAGGTGTGATAATAACGGCATCTCACAACCCGCTAGAATGGAACGGATTAAAGTTCATAATCGAGGGCAGGGGACTTTTTGAGCGCGAGCTTGCCAAGATGTTAAAGTCGGTAGGCGGCTGCGAAGGCAAGTTTGGGAGCGAGTTTCGGATCTCTTCGCGTTATGTGGACGAAGTGGCAGACGTTGCAAAAGGCGGCGCGAAGGTTAAGGTCGGAATCGATCCCGGCGGCGGAGCCGCATGTGGCTATGGCGAAAGACTGTTCAAAAAGCTGGGCCACCAGTACCACAGCATTAACGGCGTCGCAGGCGTGTCGTCAAGGGGCCCCGATCCTACCGCGGACGAGCTTGCGGATCTGCGCGCACTTGTAACTGCAAACAAGCTAGACCACGGCTTTGCGCTCGATCTTGATGCCGACAGGCTTGTAGTGGTCAACAATATGGGAGAAAAATTAAACCCGGACGCGACCCTGCTTCTGTGCGTGGCTAGGTCACTTGAGATGGGCATGAAAAAGTTTGTGACCAGCATAGACACCAGCGTCGCAATAGAAAAGTACGTCCGTGACCATAAAGGCAAAATATCATACTCCAAGGTGGGCGAGGCGAACGTTGTCAGCAAGATGCTTGAGGTAGACGCGGAGGCCGGGGGCGAGGGAAGTAGCGCAGGTTTTATCATGCCCAAGTTCAACATGTGCCGCGACGGGCTCTTGGCAGCTGCCACGATTTCGACCCTTGACAAAAAGACGATAGATTCATGCTTGAAATTTGCTTCGCAGTTTGTGCAGATAAGGTCAAAGATAACGGCCGAGTCTGCGTTTCACAAAAAAGTGATTGAAAAGCTGCCCGATATTTTCAAGCGCGACGCGTCTTCTATAATGACCGAAGACGGCGTCAAGGCGATAATAGACGATGACTCGTGGGTGCTGGTCAGGCCATCAAACACCGAGCACGCGATCAGAGTCTCTGTCGAGTCCAGAGCCGGCAAGGCGCAGGCACTCTTCAAGGATGCAAGCGAAAAGGTCCAGGCAGCATATGACCAAGTTAGATGAAAAAGAGATCATCAGGATCTTTGCGGACAAGCTTGGCATAGCCGACCTTGACGATGTCGTGCTGCTTGGCAAGGGTGTCGTTTTCAAAACAGACATGCTGGTCGCAAGCACCGACGTGCCAGATAGCATGGAGGCATGGCAGATTGCCAGAAAGAGTATTGTCTCATGCGTCAGCGACCTTGCTGCCAAGGGCGTCAGGCCACATGCAGCAATGATATCGCTTGGCTTGCCAGAGAACCGCACCCGGCCGTACGTCGAGGGGCTTGCGGAAGGCTTTGCAATTGCTTCAAAGGAATTTGGAGTCAAGATAGTGGGCGGCGACACAAACAAGGCTAACGAGCTTGTCATTGACTGCAGCATGGTAGGCTTTGCCAGCAGCGGCAAGATCCCGACAAGGAAGGGAGCTGGACCGGGCGACTTTGTGGTAGTATCCGGCATGTTTGGCCTGCCGCCCGCCGGCCTTGCAATCCTGATGCAGAACACAGTGGCCACAGGGGCATTCAAAAAGCAGGCGGCCGAGTCTGTGCTTGTGCCAAAGCCCAGGCAGCGCTTTGGTCTGGCATTGGCAAAATATTTTTCATCATCTATTGATTCAAGCGATGGCCTTGCTATATCGCTCTACGAGCTGGCAAGCCAGAGCAGAGTCAACATTGCAATTGAAAATGTGCCGGCCGCAGAAGGGGTGGAGAAGTTTGCTCAAGAAAACGGTCTTGATGCGCACGAGCTGGTGTTTCACGGGGGCGAAGAGTACGAGATCGTGGCGACGATCCCGAGATCGAAGCTAAAGCAGGCGATGGCCGCCGCAAGGAAAGCAGGAACTGCCCTGCATGTCATAGGCAGGGTCCAAAGAGGGGCCGGCGACGTCTTTGTCGGAAAGAGGTTACTTGAGAACAGAGGCTATGTGCACTTTCGCATGCGATAACGTTTTTAACCCTCTAAAGGGGCGAATGTAAGTGCATGTCTGAAACTACCGACGAGATTACCCAGACAAAGTGGGGAGTAGCCCACATCTTTAGCAGTTACAATAATACGCTTGTCCACATCACCGACCTGAGCGGGAGCGAAACGATTTCATTCAGCTCCGGCGGGCGCCACGTTACCGCTGACAGGTATGAATCATCGCCTTATGCGGCCATGAAGTCGGCTGTTGCGGCAGCCGAAGTTGCCAAGGCAAAGGGCATCAATGCGCTCCACATCCGAGTAAGAGCCGTTGGTGGCGTGGGCCCGAGAATCCCCGGCCCAGGCGCGCAGGCAGCCATCAGGGCACTTGCAAGGGCGGGCTTCCGCATCGGCAGGATTGACGACGTGACTCCGATACCACACGACACTACAAGAAAACCGGGCGGCAGAAGGGGACGCAGAGTCTAGATCAATTTTCAATTCCTTGATCTAGAAACGGACAATAATATGGGACGGCGATCATACGTCCCAAATCCTATCCTGCAGCATACACCGAGTTTTCCTTTATTTCCAGACGTTTATTCAAGTTTTATTAAATCTGGCTGCCCATTAGCATTGCAGCCAGAAATGAAAGATGAAGAAAGAATAGACGATCTTTGGCAATAACGATTCTATTTGGACTAGATATGGCGCGAAGGAAACGCGCCCGAAGCCTATGAACGCCATTTGGTTCCTACATTCTTTGAGCCCTTTGCTAGAGACTTGATACAACTATCGAACCTTGAACAAACCAGTGGCAGCATACTCGATGTAGCCTGTGGAACAGGCATTTTATCATACCTTGTCGCAGACAGTCATAATATTATTGTGAGAAGAGTTGTTGTAGGGATCCATGTCAATCCTTCGATGCTTAGAATGGCACGCCATTCTTACTCTAGAAAAAGTATAGAATGGATAGAGGGGTCTGCTATTTCGCTACCATTCCCTGATGATGAGTCCTTTATTCTAGTAATGTGCCAACAGGGATTGCAGTTCTTTCCCGTAGGCTTCAGACACTAAAGGAAATGAACCGTGTGCTTGTTAGTGCAGATAATAATAGAGTTGGCAACAGTGGCGGCAGATTGGCATGAATGTGTGGGCGTCGATCAAAGATAGTCCCAGTTTTGATATATTGGGGCAGTTGTTGCAGCACGGATTTGGTCAGGAAGTGGCAATGATAGTGCGCATGCCATATTTGCTTTCAGATCCTTCAGAACTGTTTTCCCTTGTCAAAACCAGCGGATTTGGCGAGATTGTGATGAAGGAGGTGTGACTAAGACAACATCATTCTCATCAGTCCAAGAGTTTATCCTTGCATTTACATGAGGATCGATGTTGGCCAGCTATTTTCCAGGGTCAGCGAGATTGAATACAAGAAATTGTTCAACAACGCTGAACGAGAATTATCTCCTTTTGTCAGTCAAGATAGCGGCAGAATATCGTTTCCCCTCAAGTCCCGGTTTGTTCTTGCTAGAAAGGATTGATAGAAGTATCTTTAACAATCGAAAATTCTAAAATGATTTCATTTCCGGCGCCATTTTTATCTGGGCGCCGCAGCCCCTGTTTTTCAGTTCTTTTTGCAGCCACGCAATGAACTTGTCCTCGAACTTCTTACCCTTTGAGGCGTTGATATCGTAGGCGTACGCTGTGTATATCTTTTCCACGAACTGGCCGGCGAGAAACATCTTGGCAAACGACCAGCCTGCGCTCTGGACTGGGGGGTCAAGCGCAAACGCGTTTTCCAGCTGGATTGTTTTCTGCCAGCCTGACAAAAGGTCGACAGCTATCTTGCCGTCCGGCTCAAACTCGGTTGTTTGAAAATCTATAATAAAGGTGCCTATTACTGCCAAATTTCAATCATCATCATTCTGCTGCTTTAGCTTGTCAGAGAACGAGATGAGCTTGCCCTTGTCCTCAACTCTGATGGTAGTGTTGACCCTCACGTTCAGACCTACTGACCTGAAAAGCGCCAAGAGCTCGCCACCAGATATCTTGCTTGTTATTTCGCCTGACAGCATGAGCTCTGCGATTCTTGTAACTATCGCCTCTGTCTGCGCGGGGTACTGCGCGTATGCCAAATCGAGCACTTCATCGCCCCTGTCGTACAGGTAGCCAGACACCACTTCGCGGGCAGACTTCTTTTTCTTTGGCTGGCCGACAGTTGATTTTGACTTCTCAAGCGCCGCGGCTTTTTCACGCAGCTCTTTGAGCTTGCGCGCCTTGATCATCTCGATGTCAGGATCTTCTTCAGCGGCAGACATTAGCCCTTTATCACTCCTATCGGCACGAGCCTCACGACCTTGGTAGCTATGCCAAGCGAGTGCGATACGTTGGCGACAGCGTCAACGTCCTTGTACGCATCGGGCGTCTCTTCGACCACACCTTCCCTTGTCAGCGCCTTGACATAGATGCCCTTTGATTCTAGCCCGCTCTTTACTCCTTCTGCAGTGTAGCTGCGCTTTGCCGCAGACCTTGACATAGTCCTGCCGGCTCCGTGCGCGGTAGAGCCAAAGCTAAGGTCAAGCGACTTTTTGTTTCCAAGCAAGATCCAGCTGGCGGTTCCCATCGAGCCGGGGATTATAACAGGCTGGCCTATTCCTCGGTATTTGCCCGGCACCTGCTCCATGCCTGCAGGGAACGCCCTTGTCGCGCCTTTTCTATGCACCACCACGTCTCGGGTGCCTTCGCCGTCCACCTTGTAGCGCTCTACCTTGGCGATGTTGTGGGCAACATCGTAAACGAGATCCATGTCAAGGCCGCCCTCGCCGGCTTTAAAGACGCGCTCGAATGTCTTACGGGTCCAGTGGGTGATCATTTGCCTGTTTGCCCACGCAAAGTTAAGAGCAGAGTACATTGCTTTGCGGTAGTCCTCGCCCTCTTTCGAGTTGTTTGGGACGCACGCTAGCTCCCTGTCTGCAAGGGTCAGTCCGTATTTGCGCAGTGCAGATTCAGAAACGCGCAGGTAATCTGTGCATATCTGGTGTCCAAAGCCGCGCGAGCCGCAGTGTATGAGCACGGTCAGCTGTCCAACTTGATCAAGTCCCATCGCCTTGGCCGCTCGCTCGTCGAAGATCTTGTCCACCTTTTGCACTTCGAGAAAGTGGTTGCCAGAGCCCAGGGACCCTAACTGGGGCGCTCCCCTCTTTCTTGCAGTGTCTGAAACGCTTGCAGGATCTGCGCCGGCCATCATGCCGCTCTCTTCGCATACCTCGGCATCGTCCTCTGTCCCGTAGCCATGCCGGACAGCCCATCTTACGCCTTCAACTAGAAGCTCGTCCAGCTCGGCTTTCGTCAGGCGGACTGCGCCTTCGCTCCCCACACCGGAGGGGATTGACTTGAAAAGCTCGTTAACGAGATCTTTTAGCCGCGGCCGGAGATCGCTTTCTGTCAGGTTGGTCCTGACAAGCCTGACGCCGCAGTTGATGTCATAGCCTACGCCGCCGGGGCTTATGACTCCTTCCTCGATGTCAGTCGCGGCCACCCCGCCTACAGGAAAGCCGTAGCCTTCGTGGCCGTCTGGCAGCACGACTACATGCTTTTTAACGCCGGGCAGCGTTGCGACGTTTGCCGCCTGGTCGATTGTCCTGTCAGTTACCATTTTTGATATCAACAAGTCGTTTGCATAGATCGTGACTGGGACCTTCATGCCCCTGTCAGGGTTTGGGTCGATGCGGTACTCTAGATCGCTTACCTTCCTGACCCGGTGGTTGCCGCTCCTTGTGACAAGCTCGCTCAATTCTGTTGCTGCTATGTTCTCTAAAGTAATTATAAGCCTTGCTTGGCGTCGTAGCAGTCTGCGAACCTGTCGCTGGCATCGTGCTTGTAGAAGCTGGCAGCCGGCTAGTCAGTTTATCCCCTTGCAAATATGATAGGCGTCAGGTAGTCGTGGGCATATTCATGGCATTTCCGACATAGTGGGGCTAGAAAAATATCTGGAACAGATATTTTTCTATACGTGTGAGATATGCGCTAACAAGATTTATTTTCAGCACTTTACCGCTCTATACCATAGAGATGCCAATCCTGCCAATAGACTCGGGACGCTATGGTAGCAAGGAGATGCGCGAGATTTTCGAGGACGAGAAGCGACTTCAATACCAGCTGGACTTTGAGGCAGCCGTTGCGCAGGCGCAGGCCCAGATAGGCATGATCCCGGCAGAAGCAGCCAGAGAAATTGCAAAAGGAGCACGCTCGAGCAAAGTCACGCTTGCACGGGTCAGCGAGCTGGAATCGGTATCGGAGCACGACACTGCCGCCATGGTAGAAGCACTAAGCGAGCAGGTTTCTGCAAAAGCCAAGCCATGGATACACTACGGGCTGACGAGCAACGATGTTGTCGACACATCGACCTGCATGCAGATGCGCGACGCATTCTCTATAATCGAGTCCAAAGTGGCCAAGCTGGCTCTGCTGCTATCAGACAGGGCAGTTGAGTTCAAGGCGATGCCGGCGGTTGGCAGAACGCACGGACAGCACGCCAGCATCATTTCGTTTGGGTTAAAGTTTGCAGTGTGGGCTGCAGAGATGGCAAAGCACGTCGAGCGCATACAGCAAGGCAGCAAGCGCTTTTTGCTGTGCAAGACGCTGGGTGTGGTCGGCACCGGCTCACTCATGGGCGACAGGGCGCTTGAAGTGCAAAAGATAGTCGCGCAAAATCTGGATCTATATCCCGTAGATGCAGCCACGCAGGTGGTGCCCCGCGAGCGCTTTGCAGAGATGCAGTTTTGCATCGCGCTCATTGGCTCTACACTTGATAAAATAGCAATAGAGATCAGGAACCTCCAGCGCACCGAGATAGGCGAGGTGGCCGAGCCCTTCCGCAAGGGCCAGATGGGAAGCAGTGCAGTGCCAGTCAAACGCAACCCGATAAAGAGCGAGCGCGTATCTTCACTGGCAAAAATGCTGCGCGCGCTTGTCAGCGTGTCTATGGAAAATGTTGCGCTGTGGCATGAGCGCGATCTTTCAAACTCGGCAAACGAACGCTTTACTCTGCCCATGGCTGCGATACTATTGGATGAAATGCTCAATGCGATGACCAAGGTCGTTTCAGAGCTGAAGGTGAATGTTGAAAAAATCTCATCAAACATAGAAATGACAAAGGGGCAGATATACGCCGAGTTTGTGCTTGAGGCACTGGTAAAGAAGGGTGTTGCCCGCTTTGAAGCCTACCGCGATATACAGCGAGTCGCCTTTGCCGCGCTAGAGTCTGGCGACCACCTTTTTGACGCAGCTTCAAATGACAAAAGCATTTCAAAACACCTGTCAAAGCAGGAGCTAGAGGCAATATTTGAAGCCAAGAATCACCTTGCTGCGTCTGGCAAGATCATTGACAGCGTAGCCAAGATGGTCAGAAATGTTGTAAAAGCATAATAATATGATAGTGCCGTCGGTGAGATTTGAGCTCACGACAGCTCGGTCTTCAGCTTCACCCCAAAAAGGTCGAGTGCTCTCCCAGGCTGAGCTACGACGGCACTGTCAAGACTGTTTTGCAATTCATATATAATCGTGTCTGGGTTAGAGCTCGTCCATTCCAAAATTGTGGTAGCACTGGTTGCATCGGAATTTTTCCCTGCCCGGCGTTCCGGAAATGACTTCAAGTTCGCTCTTTGTCTTGCACTTCGGGCACCTGCCATAAATCGTCTTTCTCGGCAACATTTTCCCTAGCGCGCCGCGCTGTTATAAGCGCTTGTTGTTGTCGTCATTACATACACGAGGTTAAGAATGCATCACCTACCTAACTAACAATTGGAAATGGGAAACTGCGTTCATTGCAGCGAGCCGATGTATGACGAGGGCCTAGTCTGCTTCAGGTGCAAGGGCCTCGGCGCAAAACGTGAAATATATGATAGGGAAGAGGGCCCCTCTGACTCGAGCAGCTTTTCCGACATTTACCTCGGCAGCATCAACTACAAAAAGATGCGCAAAAAGAACATCGACGGCTCCTAAAATGGCGCATCTAGGCCTGATAGGTTGCCAGTGTAAAATCTTACTTAAAGTAAATAAACAAAAAAGGTAGAATTCCATTATCATGATAAATATTGATAACCAAAAACCAGTGATTGATTCGCCTGAAGAGCGCAGGCGAAGGTTTCTTGAAGAGTTTGAAAAGCCATTCAAGTGCGAAAAATGCAACGAGCGGTTCAAGAAAAAGAAATACCTGCGCGAGCACAAGTCCGAAGTCCATTCGTATTGAGTGTGATAGAGAAGAAGAAGGAAGGTGCCGGAGGCGGGATTTGAGCCCGCGACCTTACGATTTCTTATTGCATGAGATTATGAGTCGTACGCTCTAACCAAGCTGAGCTACCCCGGCTATTGCCACCTGAAATTTCGCAGTACATAATATAAGCTATTCAAACATTCGCCGGACGTCGCCTTCAAGCACACCCGAGCCAGAGTGCAGCCTGTCGATGTGGCTTGACAGCCCTTCTTTCGTGTCAAAGGGCGACTCGCAGTATGGGCAGACCAGCTTAGCCGTGGTGATGTCCTTCATGTAGACGATCGCCTTTGGATTGATGATGCAGACAGGCGTTCCCTTGATCGCGGTATGCGCGGTGGACATTGTAGCCATGTGTATCTTTTCAAAAATGTCGTCGCGGGATACCATGCCCAAGACAGCCGAATGCGAGCTGACGATCACTTGTCTTATGACGTGCTTGTCCATGAGTGACAGTGTTTCCTGCATGGTATTGTGCGGGTTCACTGCCAGTACAGGGCTTGTCATTATCTCCCTGAGGCGGACCTTGCCGGGGTTCCTGCCCTGCGACATGACCTTGAACAGGATGTCGGTCTTGCTAACGATGCCTACGACTTCGCCAACGTGCGACACCAAGACGCTCCTGACGCCCTTTTCTTTCATCAGGCTCAGCGCTTCGTCCGTGAACCTGTCGCCTTCCAGAATTACCACGTTTGTATTGATGTAGTGCTCTATAGGCTCAGACAGCAGTGAAGAGATATCGTCTGGGACGTAGCTCATACATGATTATCGGTTACGCTTTATTTAAGCGTGGCTAAGAAGAGGAAGAAGGCATCCTGTCCTCGAACTTTAGCTTGATAAGGTTTTGGCCGCCGGCCTTGCGTATCTCGACAAGCTCTTCCCTCTCCAGCCTCTTGACCAGCCTCCATATCGTGGTCTTGGGCAGCTGGAACTTGCTCCTGATCTCGCTTTCAAAGGCGGCCCCTTCCTTTTCAGCAAGGAACTTGAGCACCTGCTGGTCTTCAGGGCGCAGGTGCGGCTTTTCTTCAAGTATCCTACCCACTATTCTGCCAAGAACAGACCTGTCGTTCTGCGAATCAGGTATCGCGCCCGGCTCAACAACTGGCGCGCTACTGACCTCTTCTTCAAGAGGCTCTCCTACAACACCACCAGCAGGCTTCTTCCCCCCCTTCTCTTCTTCCGCTTCTTTTACTTCAGGCGGCCTGATTATTGCCGTCGTCCTGCTATTGTTATTGGAGACTTTTGGAGGGTCCCTCTTCTGCTGTTGTGGCGTCAGCAGCGTCGGCTTTCTCATTTTGAGAAAGACTAGCGCGCCCACGCCACCTGCCGCGGCCACTGCCCCGGCGACGATCGCCGCCACTGGCACTTGGGGATCAGGCGGTCTTGCACCTATTGCCTTGATGGCATTCTGTGCAGAGCTTGCGGCAGCCGTATAGTTGCCGCCTGCAAACTCGTCATTTGCCTGTTCCAGCAGCTGCCTTGCAGATACGATGTCGCGGCCTTCGCTGGCGGCCTGATCTATCTGGGTGTCGGCAGCAGCAATTGCGCTTTGGGCATCCTCATAAGCCCTGCCTGTGGTAACTGCAGCGTCGTTTGCCCTGCCTGCCAGCGACTCGGCTTCGGCGAACTTGCCGTCGTCACGGGCGACTATTGCTCTCTGGAGCAGGTCCTTCGCTCCAGTCAGAATGATGCCCGGGTGTCCCTCTTCAGTTTCCCTGATAGCCACGTTTGCAAGCTGGATGGCTATATTTGCCTGATCTTCTGTCCCAAGCACACCTATTGCATAGCTTACCCGGATCTCGCCGGGCTCGTCAAACGTCAAAAGGGGCTGGTTGGTGGGCACTATTTTTATCGCTGCCGGGATAGGCTCGTAATCGACAAGCACGCTGTCAGGCGGGAGCCTTACCGAAAAGGCGGTGGTGGCGTTGAGCGCAAAAGTCCATATGCCTTGGATCCTGTTAGCAAGGTCTGGCGTCGAATAGCTTATCCTGATGTTTTCTACTCCGGGCGTGTCCAGCACAATTTCATTCGGGCTGCTCCCTATGTCATAGTCCACCAGTTGGTCTTCATAATCGGCGACGATAAGGTCGTTGATATGCGCCCCGCCAAACAGCTTGATCCTTATTTCCTGTGCAAGCGGATTATTGATGCTGACGTCATATTCGACAAGCGCATCGCCGTTTGGAAAAACGGCCATAAAGAGAGATTCTGAAGAATAGCCTTGTTCCTGCTGCACGGACGCAGGAATGTCGGCAATTGCAGCAACAAGGAGAAGGATCCCTGGAATGAAAAACCTGGCTCCATCTTTCCAAGGATATGTAGATATCATTAGAATGACCGATCAAGCTTAAAAGGAACGCTGGAAATGATATAAGTCTTCTGACACGTTAGCTTTTCATTTCAGGGTAGAATGTCCGGAAATTCTTGTCCTTGTGGCCCTCTACCCACTTGAACTTGCGCTGGAGGGTCGCTGTGTAGACCTTGGTCCAGTCAAGCTCGACATAGTTGAGCCACGCCTTCATGACGCGCGGATCGATGTAGTTCCGAAGCGACGTTCCAAGGTTGTAGTCGCGCGTTTCCTGTTGCAGTTTCAGCTGGACTTCTATCTTTTCCAGACGCTCTTTTAGCCGCTGCTCCTGAAGCTCGGTCTTCCATTTCTTCGCCGCAATGTCCGCCTTTAGCTGCGCTATCGCCTCCTTCTTTTTGGCTATGCTTTCCTCGAATTTTTCAAGCGCCTTCTTTGCGGCAGGGTTCTTGGGGTCGACTCCCTTTTTGTGGTTGCACTTGATCGCAGCTTCAAGGTTTGCCTTTCTGGCGGCATAGATCTTTTGAGCCTCTGAAGAGTTCTTGTCGACCTTGGCCTTTGACAGCTCTTGCTGCACCACCCTCGTGGCAATGCAGGTCCTGAACACTTTGGCAGTCAGGCCCGGCATTATCTCCTGCAAAAATGCATTTACCTTGCGCGAGTTAATACCGTCAAAGATCGGGTCGCTTGGCTTTTTGCCCTGCATGAATTTCTTCAGGTTTTCATACAACGCCTTTGTGTCGTCCGAATTAACCTCGAGGGTCTTTTGCCAAGGGACGCTGTCCTTACCCAAAAAGTTAAACTCTATCATCTGCCTGCCGCCTCCTGCTTGCGGGAACTTGATGTGCTCGACCCTGAGCGTGCTTGCGCCCACCGTGTCGGCCTCGTCTGGATCCTTTTCGTCGCCAACCCTCATGGCGAGCTTTAAAATGAGATAGGCCACAGTCGCAGTCTTGTCGCCCCCCTTCATCATCCTCCTTATCACTTCGCGGTGCACCCTGCTCTCCTGCTCGGCCAGTTTTTTGGCCTTGTCATATTTTGCGCGGTCGTTTTCCTGACGGAGCGCCGCCGAATCATGCAGCCACACGTATTTGCGCTTGCCAGTTAAGTTTTCTATCCAAGTGGCAAGCCAAGTTGACGAGTGGTCGTGGACTATTTCTTTCCAGTTGCCCTCCGGCACCGGGGCGTTCTCTCCCAAGTTGAGCGTGACGTCCTGCGGCCTTACGCGGGGCTTCCACCGCCCGCGCATAGGGTGCTGACCACGGCCCATGAACAGCCCCGGCGGCTCGACCAGCCAGTTTGCGATGTCGACCTCGACCCCGTCCACCACCGCCTTGCCGTATGTCGCCTTGAGCCTCTCCCGCTCGGCCTTTTTGGCCAGCGAAATCTTTTTTTTCTCTTCCTTTGCCAGCGTCTTGTACCTCTCCTTTTCCTGCTCCTTCATGCGCTTTTCTTCGTCTGCAAGCCGATAAGCAGCTGAAAAATCAATGTCCTTGATCGTGATATTCCTGAATTTTTCAGGCAGGAGCGGCCTGAGGTCACTCATGAAATTTTCTTGAAAGACAGGGTCCTGCACATAATGTGTGTCCTTTTTCTTTGCCCACGCGTAAATTAGCTCTTCCTGATCTCTGTTGAGCGCCAGCTTTTCGCCTCTGATGGTGACTACAATTCCCCTTGGCTGGTATTCGGGTGGAAACGCGACGCCCTTGTGCTCAAGCGTCTGCCACTTCATACGCGTCGCAGTGACGGCCTCTTCCAATTTTATTTAAAAACCGTCTGGAACTACTCTTAAACCTTATCCCAGTTAGATCAGTGTCATCTTTTTGTTTATAATAACCTGCCCCAAGGTGGACCGGCTAGCTGTTATTATAAGAGGATGATGATGCCTCTTCGAAAGGGATTTCCAGGGCCCCGGCATGCCCGGTCGATCTCTGGTGCTCGATCATGTCTTCTCTGAAGATAAAAGTGGCCCTGCAATTTTTGCACACGTAAAAGGTGTTCAGTCTTTCTATAGACATGGTGCCAACATGATTCCGCTGCCCATCACGGCAGCATTTGGATTTAAGAATTATGGTGTTTTGTTGTTATCAAGAATCACATCTTTCTTGTGCGCAGCCTCTTCTTAAACAAGGGCGCGGTCGCCGGCGATCCTATCGCCGATCTCCGTTCTTTCGCCTTCTACCACTCTATTCATCACTTCTATCGCAGCCAGCTTGTGCAGGTACTCATTGTTGTTGCCGCATCTATATGAGTACGTGCAGCGCGGGCAGCCGCTCTCGCTTTTGCACGGACATTCTGACAATATGCGCAGCGCGCGCCCAAACGCCTTGTCGAGCCTGTCAAACAATGCCCTGCTTGCGCCGTTGCCGCCAATGCTCCCGTCGTAGACAAATATCAGCCCGGAGGACCCAAGTGAGATGCCCCCAAGGTCCTGAGACGCGCCGCCGGTTATCATGGCGCTTCCCTCTATTATGACGTGCTCTGAAGCGTGGAAGCCACTCATCTCTACATACTGCTCGTCATCCACCTTTTGCAAGATATCGACCGGCCTGGGCGCCCTGAACACAGAGCCCTTTGTCACGAACTCGAATTCGAGCGGCTTGTCCAGCACCACCTTCTTGCCCTGCACCACCTCCTGCCCGATCTCGATGTTGGCGTAGCCAAGCACCCTTTTCTGGATCTTGAGAGCGCAGTACGCCACTTCAATTCCAAACACCACTTTTTTCTCATACACTTCCAGAATGGAAGGCCACTCGTCTGTCAGCGCCTTTGTATAATATGGATAGTCAGAGGGGATCACGGCAAGCTCAGCGTAGGGCTGGCTGTTTGGCTCGAAGTGCAGCTCCTGAACTTTGTAACGCCGGCCTGCCAGAAAGTATATCGCGTTTGGATGCAGCTCTTCAAGCGCCTGCGGCAGCGACCGGTCTCCAATTATCTTCTTGTTGAACTTGATATCGACTCTGCTCCCAATTCCTCGGATGCTGTATTCATTCAGCATCTTCATGGCCTGCTTCAAGTCGGGCACGAACCTTTCCCTGACTGTTTTGACAACGCCTTTTGAGACGAGCTTCTGGAGCACGTTCCACACCGGCTTGCTTTCTGCCATCGACAGTGGTCTGTCGCACGCCATCGCAAGCACCTGATATTCCTGCACGAACGGGTTGGCGGGATCGGTGTATGCATACTCGTGGTCAGCCAAATAGTCTGCAGGGTGCATCTTGTAGTACTGGCTTATCGGGTCGTTGCCAAGCGCAAGGAAGGCATACCCCTGCTGGCCGCGCCTGGCCGCGCGCCCAATGCGCTGAGTGAGCCTGTTGACAGGCACGATGTTGGAGATTATCGCGTCAACATCGCCAATATCAATTCCAAGCTCAAGCGTCGGGGTGGCAGATATCGCGGCAAGTTGCCCCGACTTGAACTGCTGCTCTATTTCCTTCCGGAGAGCGGGCGGCAGGCCGGCGCGGTGCACTCTGATGCTTACTCCCTGACGTGACCCATAGAACGCCATCAGCTCAGAGCCAAGGTGCGAGCTGGCAAAGGCTATCGTCTTGTGCTTCCTCTTTGTGGTCTGCCGCAGCAGGTCAAGCGCCAATGAACGGTATGAGCGAAGCGAGGGGAAGATTATTGCAAGGTTTATCCTGCCCCGCCTGCCCCTACCCTGCACGATATGCATCTTCCTGCCAAAGAGCGTCTGGCAAAATTCATCGGCGTTTGGCAATGTTGCCGAAGCTGCGATAACCTGCAGTTTTCTGCCGGCGAGCCTCTCAAGCCTTGCAATGATGTGGTGCACGTTTGCCCCAAAGACGCCAGTGTAGACGTGGGCCTCGTCAACTACCAGAAATCTGGCAGTCCTTATCATTCTTGAAAATTTCGTCCGGTGCATCATGTGGTAGTGCAGCACGTCGAAATTGGTGACAATGACATCAGGCGGCGAATCCATTATTGAAGTGCGTTCTTTTTCCGGCGTGTCGCCATCAAGGACTGCAACCATTGCGCCAAGCGGCTCTGCCAGTTCTTTTATTTTTGGCAACTGGTCTCGGGACAGCGCCTTTGTGGGGTAAATGAAAATTGCAGACACTTTGCTGCTGCCCTCGCCTGTGCGGAGCGAGCCAAAGCGCGGCAGTTCCTCCGCGATCTTTTGCAATACAGGGATGCAAAAGGCTTCGGTCTTGCCCGACGCGGTGGGCGCGGTAATGACAACATCATTGCCTTGTAGGATTTTCCTGATCGCCTGCTCCTGAAAACTGTAGAGGCGCTCGATCTTTTTTGCCTTCAAAGCACTGATTATCGCTTCGTCCACCGGCAGATCTTCAATGTTCGATCCGAATTCTGGCGGCGGCTCTTCTATGGCCTGAAAATCAACGACATAGTCCTGCTGCGAGCGCAGCAAATCTTCAAGGAGCGGGTCGCCGGCCGCATTTGCAGAAGCCATGAGAGCGTCTATTTCCTTGGCAGGCCGGATTATCCGTTCCTGTTCCATCAGAAGCTTTAGGTCGCTAGCGTCTGCGACGCCGCTGCCGCTTTCGAACCGGTCAAGAAAGTCAAGGTAGGCTTCGTCAATGCTGCCAGGCGCCGGGACTATTGAGCAAATCTTGCACTTTGCACACCTGAATATCAGCCGGCCGTCGAATATCTTGTCGACTCCGACCGAATGGGGCGAGCTGCATTTCGGGCAACGGTAGTTTACCACGGACATGCCGCATGAACAGTAGCAAGATAATTGCTTTTCTATACTTTGGCCATACTCCAGACGCTGTCAAAATACTGCTTGAAGTGATCATTGATCTCTTTCGAAGTGATCAGTATTGCCGTTGTATTTTCCCACGACACCATCAGCATCTTGTCTCCGAAAATGTCCATGGTGCCGGGAAGAGGAAACGACACAAAGCGCATGTTGACGTTTTTCAGCTCTTGATAGTGCTTTGATTTCTGGAAGGCGGTTGTTCCTATGCCTCTCTCATCCAGCCTTTTCTGCTTCTGGAAAAGGTGCAACCTTGCATAGATTGGGCTTGCGATCTCGTGATAGTCATCGAATGGATAGAAATAGCGCAAGATGTCGCCTCTTGCCGCATCCTGCAACAAAATTTCATAGGCAGTGCGGAGACCTTTCAGGCCGACAAATATCTCTGCGCTATTTCGCTTGCCTGCGCCAGCATATTTTAGCAAGCTTGGAATCAGCCTGTTAGCCACCTCCTTTTTGCTCTCTCGTGAACAGGAGCATTGACGATGTTTTTGACTTTTTCAACGACCCAATGGGCATGGAGATCGGCGGAGCCGCAAAGTCTGTCACAAAGGACAATGATGGTTCGTGGACGTTTGATCACTCTATCGCAGGCGAGTCGAGGATAAAGCACGCACCCATAAGAGAAGCAGGAGTGCTGGATCACGTCTTTACTGGCGAAGGCCTTGAATGGAATGTCTATGTCAGGATGATCCCGAATTACGGCGGCACGACGGTCGTCTGGACCTTTGTAAAGCCCGACGGCCTGAGCGACGAGCAGTTTGGGAGGCAGCTCAGAGGATTTGATCCGGGGATCATCCTCTGGAAACAAGCGCTCGAAGGCGGAAGAAACTAGCTATAATAATGGCATCGCAGAATCTGCCGTCAGTTGTCCGGTCTTGGAAGCCGATACTGGGGCGAGGTAATAGAGGTACTGCGCTACATAATCCCTGTTTACGATAAGGTGAATAGAGTAATCTCGCTTGGCAAGGATGAGGAATACAGGTTGCGCGGCATCCGCGGCAGGGTGTCGGCCGGCAACATTGTATTGGACGCTGGCTCGGGCTATGGCAACATGTCCCGCGTAGCGCTTGCAGAGGCAGGCGGCGACGCAAAGATAGTGATGTACGACCCAATACCAGAGATGCTTGCAAACGTAAAAAATTATCTACCTGATTCGCAGGCGGCGCTTTCCTCTGGCGTCTTTGAATACATGCCCTTCCGCGACGGGACGTTTGACGCGGTGCTGTGTGGGTATTCGCTCCGCGACGCGATACAGCTACCGCAGGCGATTGCCGAGATGCACCGCGTGCTGAAGGCCGGCGGCCGGCTCGTCATAGTCGACCTTGGCAAGCCTGATAGCCCCGTTGCAAGGGCGTTTGTCTCGGCATACCTGAAATATTTCCTCGGCGTTTTTGCCTATTTTGCGGCAGGCAAGGCGGGGTTAAAGTTCAAGACGCTTTATGGCACTTATTTGCGCTGGCCCAAGAATTCAGAGCTTGATTCCATGCTGAAGGAAAAATTTTCCCGGGTGCAGTTCGACAAAGGAATGATGGGTGGCGCGGTGATAATCGCCGCTTACAAATAGTAGTAGTAGGATCGCAATGATCAGTCGCGCAGTTCTGCTCGTTGCAATTTGTGCCGCCATCGTTGGCGTATCGTATGGCATGCACTCGCCCATAGTACCAGTGTTTGCAAGGGACCAGCTGGCCGCAGACTACTCGCAGGTTGGTCTTATCGGGACCATCAACTACCTGCCTTACATGTTTGCGCCTTTCTTTTTTGGCATGCTGCTTGATAGGCTCAACAAGTCCTACATGCTCGTATCAGGCGTACTGCTCAACATGTTTTCGATCTTTATGCTCTCCACCGTGCAGTCAGTGCCCGAAATAATGCTTTACAGGACGCTAGCCGGCGTCGCACACGCCCTCTTTTGGCCCTCTGCCGAGGTGCTTGTCTCGACAAACACGACACCAGATAGGCGGGTCAAGAGCATCTCGACGTTCATTGCTGCATGGATTTTGGGCTTTATGGTTGGGCCTCTTATTGGCAAGCTTATCCTTGATGTGTTCAACTATATCATGCTCTTTCAGCTTGCCGCAGCCATCATGGCGGCAGGGATGGTGCCGTCGATGCTTTTGCGCCGCTACGGCTGGCCTGCGGTCCAGAAGGACTTGGAGGTTCGCGCTGGCACTGTGCAGATAATGAGGGAGGTGGCCGCGCGTCCGACGCTCAGCTCTGTCATCCTGTACTATGCGATAACGTTCGGGGTGGTGCTTGCGGTGCTTCCCGCGTACATGAATGAGGCATCGTTGACAAGCCAAGATATCGAGGTGTTGTTCTTCCTGTTCGGCATATCGCGCTTTGCCACTCTGATGTTCGTGCCAAGGATATCCGTGTATGGCGTTCTTGCGCTTGCGCTGGCGGTTTTGGCGACAGCAATAGCCATGTTGCTTGCATTTGTGTTCACTTCATTTCTGTCGTTTGCAATAGCCATCGCACTGGTCGGGCTTGCCACTAGCATATTCTACCCTGTAACGTTCAGCTTGGTGACAAGAGATACGCCATCAGGTCAGATAGGGGCCAAGCTTGGAATCTATAACGCCCTGTTTGGATCAGGATGGACGGCCGGGCCCATCGTGGCAGGGCTCTCGTCAGACGCATTTGGCTCAGGCAGCCCGTATTTTGCGTTCTTTGTTGCCGGGAGCATATTGGCAGGATCGATTGTGATGTTCAAAAGAAGATAGCTATGTTACCAAAACTCTGCGGCCCTGCACCTTTATCCTGCCCTCGCAAAACAGCCGTACTGCCTCTGGGTAGAGCTGGTGCTCCTGCTCCAGTATCCTTGCAGAGAGGGCTTCTTCATCGTCGCCTTCCATTACTGGCACGGCCTTTTGCAGTATCACCGGCCCCGAGTCTACCCCTTCGTCCACAAAGTGGACCGTGCAGCCAGTGACCTTGACGCCATAGTCAAGTGCCTGCTTTTGTGCGTGGAGCCCAGGGAACGACGGCAAAAGCGCAGGATGGATATTGAGTATTCTCATCTTGTACTGCCTGACAAACTCTGGGCTAATTATCCTCATAAAGCCTGCAAGGCACACAAGACCTGACTGGGGCGTCACGCCATGCGCTTGCAGTACAGCCACCACCTTCTGGTCATAGTCCCAGCCCTTCAGGCCGTCTGCTGGTACCACCTTTGCCGGGACGCCGTATTTTTCAGAAGCGATCTTTAGCCCTGCGGCATCGGGCTTGTTTGAAATTACGACCGATGGTTTGGTGTTTTTTATCCTGCCGGACTTGATCGCGCCAAGTATCGCATCCATGTTGCTCCCCCTGCCCGAGATTAGAATGCCAAGGTTTATGGTCAAATGTATATACTAACTAGCTTGCAGGCAGCCCATTCTTAAATGTCGCTGGCAGCAATCTTGGCTGGCTCTTTTACCCTTGCAAAGTAGAGCATAAAGCCAATCCATGAGACGACCTGCATAGCGGTGATGTACCCGTCTATTGCGCCTGACTCGTAAACGCTGGCATAGAGCCCTTCCAAAATTATCTTGGCAGCCTGGTCCGCAGAATACGCCAGACCCACTGCCAGTATTGCATAGTGTCTCTTGGCAAGCAGCAGCCATGCCGTGATTATAGCCACGCTTCCAGCCAGCCCAAAGACTCCGCCCATTGCGTTGTAGACAAAACTATCTTGCACTCTTCCAAAGCATATCATGTGGCCGCCTGTCGCGTCAACCCAGATCTGGTAGTCAAAGCCGCTGGCACTGCAAACGTAGGCATGGCCTGCCTCGTGCAGCAGGCTTATCGGGATGCCAAGCGCAAAATAGAGCACCACTGACCACACGACGACCTGCCGGCTAAACTTCAACAATTGTTCACGCGCACTATGGTGCTTTTAGCCTTCTGCTATGGTGGCAGAACGCTTTTGATCTTACCAAATGAGTAGCCTTTTGACTCCAGCATGTCGATCGTGTCCATGTGGACTTTGCCATGTGGATAGCTGCCCCCAAAGTTGCTGACAATGATCTCGACTGACAGCGGCTTGTTCTCTACGAGGAAATAATGCATTTATTGCAATATTGACGTTGGATAAACTCCAATCGATAACATCATCAAGGCGAAATATGTCACAATTGCAGGGACTGCCGCCAATTATACAAGGGTGATCGGGTGCTGCCATGACAGCGGCAGGCATAGCAATGGTACCGGCAATCAATGAAGCAACAATGACCGTTCCAATAGGCGAAGCGGCATACACTCTCAAGAATAATGTTGCGTAGACCTATTCGCTTAAGTGAATTTTGAAGATACTTCTATAAATTTTGTACAAGTGGCTTGTGATAGTGGAACCAGTATAATTTGCACACACTTTTGTAAAACTGCGATTGTCGTCCGGCCGTTAACTTTTTGTGTGGTGATGGCCTGAGGGATATAATATCATTCAATGAGAAAGCAGCGTTCTAAAGTCTTTTAACTTCGTCTAGTGTTTAATCAATACGAAAAGTGGTGATACAGTTTACGAGAACTTGCCGGAACGGATATTATCTCTAGATAAATCAATTCGCTTTTGTGCTGTTGCTAATAAGCTTGGATACATTATCGCAAGCAAGTACCGAAAAACCCTAAAGCCGTTGATGACATTTGAAGAAACAGAGAGATACGCGCTATTTGCTACCATTCGCCATTCTACAAGACAAGTATGGGAGAGCAAGATAGGAAAAGTGAAGTATGCGCTGACGCGCTATGAGCTGCTGATAAGAGTTACAGTGCCACTGGCAAACAATCACCTGTTGCTCTTGTCATTTGATGCAGATACCAAGAATGTTGACAGCATTATGATGGACAAAGTTATACCTGCAATTGAAGAGTCAAACCTGTAATAGATTCGGAAAAGTCTGTCTGTTTGTTTCATCTTTACCATTCGATAGCCAGCTAAAGCTTCTGGCTCAGTCGTTTGTCTTTATATTGTTTGAACCTGCCATTTTTACACAAGGCGAGTAGCTAAATGTTAAAATACTCATCGTCAGCTAGGCATGACAGCTCGGGATGACGGGGGGAGTAACGCTTGGCCAGTCAGGGATAATGGTGCGGCAAAATGACATCACGATAGCGCTTGACCCTTCGCATCCAGTTGATTGCGATTTCACATTTGTTTCGCACGCGCACGTTGATCACCTGCATCGGCGCGGCAGGAAAAAGATCAAGACGCAGGTACTTGCGTCAAAGGAAACCACGCTCATCGCCCATGCAAGGGGCTATGAAATTGTTGATGCGGCCGAAGAGCAAGATGGCTTCCAGCTGGTAGACACAGGTCATATTCTTGGATCTCGCGGCCTTTTGGTGGGCGACGACGACGTATATTACACTGGCGACATCTCTGTGAGAGAGAGGGCGTTCATGAAGCCAGCAAAGGTGCCTCATGCTCGCACGCTGATAATCGAGTCTACATTTGGCCGGCCCGAATACGTCTTCCCGCCGCTGTCAGAGATAACACACAAGACTAACAAAATAATTTCTGAAATGTTCAACTTTGGCATCCCTGTAATACTGATGGGCTACACCCTTGGAAAGGCGCAACTGTTGACGAAGTTGTTCGGCCACTGGGACCCAATAATCTACGACTCTGTCGCCAAGATCAATTCAGTATATTCAGAGCTAGGGGTAGAACTGGCAGGTGGCGTAACCCACAAGCAGGCAGAAGAGCAAAAGCTTCTGTCAAAGAACAGACCATGGGTAATGGTCGCGCCACTGATGTCTGAAAGGAACGCATTTGTAAGGGAGATGAAGGAGAGATATGGCGCAGTCACCATAGGCTTCAGTGGCTGGGCGATTGGCAGCCGCTACAGGTACATGATGGGGCTCGATTATGTGATGCCGCTTTCGGATCATTGCGACTATAACGAGCTGGTGGAGGCGGTCAAGCAGTGCAGGCCGGACAAGGTCTACACGTTCCATGGCTTTGCCAGAGAGTTTGCAGAGTCGCTCTGCGAAATGGGGTTTGATGCCGAGCCGGTCGGCAACGGGCATGACAGAAAAGCAGAGAAGACACTCTCGCTCGACTCTTTCCAATAAAAAAGGTTATTGCGTAAAACTAGTAATATTATTGGTGGAACTATCCTAGGCACCTTTCTATTGCAACGCACACGACTTTCAGGGTTGCAGGCTTTGTCACAAAGCCGTCAATTTTTGTAGAAGGAAGCACATTTTCAAATTCTAGCCGGTTGATCTCAGATGCAGTCATGATTATGACCTTGACGTCTGGCTTGACATCTTTGATGCGCCTAGCAAGCTCAAAACCGGTCATTCTAGGCATCCGCGCATCGGATATGACTAGATCATATATGTTGGGGTTCTCTGAAATACTTGAGAGCCTGGAGTGGGTCTGAAAATGTGCTGACGCTGCAGCCCAGATTTTTTTCAATGCCCGGTTTTAGCACGTAAAGTATGTCGCTTTCATCATCGACTATCATCAGATGAAGAAGCTTCCGCTTAGCTAGAGAATTCGTAAAATCCCGACCGTCCTGCCATCATCATGACGTGAAGCTCCAACGATGGCAACACCGCTGGACTAGTTAAGTCTACTGGTGACAAAATCCATAGAGCCCTACGTCAGGTCTTGGAAGCCGGCAGGTTCCAGTTGTACCTCATGGCAAGCAGCCTGAGGGAAGTGGCCGCGATGATGCTTGGTATGGCCGCAACATTCAGGTCTGCGCCGGCGGCCAAGAGCCCGAAAAACATTACGATTCCGATAAAGCTTGCCGACGCGTACAGCTCCTTTATGAACACTATCGGCACTTCGTTGACAAACACATCGCGCAATATGCCTCCTCCGATGGCAGTGAACAAGCCCGCAAACACCATCGCAAGAAAGTTCAGCCCAAACAGGTTGTATGCGACGGTCGCGCCAATTACCGTGAATACGCCAAGACCGATCGCGTCAAACTTTAGGAACAGATTCCAGTGCTTTTTGAGCGCGCGGTAGAGGAAAAACATTACAACGCCTGTTGCCACAGTGATTATGAGGTAGAGCGGGTTAACTATTGCAGTCGGCGGTATCCTGCCAAAGAGGAGATCCCGCATCACGCCGCCGGCAACGCCAGTTATCGTAGCCAATATTATCACCCCTACGATATCAGACTTGTGCTCTATCGCCTTGAATGCGCCAGTTACGGCAAATGCCATGGTGCCAAACAGGTCCAGAGCCTGAATGAGCAAGGGAACTGGCAGCACGTCAGACAAGACAATAATCACCCGGTGACGCCAGCCAAGACCGCCCCACTGTAACAGAGGGCGGCAAGATTTGAAATTATCGGTAAAAGTGCACAACATTTTAAACCAACAAAGCGGTTGATCATCATCCCTATGTCAGAGGAAGGTTTTGGCAAGGCTCCGGCAATCGTCAAGCCTATATACTTTTTCGACGAGGCAGACGGCAAAAACAAGATGCTGCTAGGAGGCAAGGGCGCCGGGCTTGCGGAAATGACAAGGCTTGGCCTTCCAGTGCCGCCCGGCTTTATAATAACAACTGAGATTTGCGAAAAGTTCTACGAAGCCGGAAGGCGCCTGCCTGATGGTCTGATGGACGAAGTGCGGAGATCGATAAGCCGCCTTGAAAGCCTGACGGGCAAGAAATTCGGCGACCCTCAGAACCCGCTTTTGGTGTCAGTGCGCTCCGGCGCCCCCGTGTCTATGCCGGGCATGATGGACACGATCCTCAACCTTGGGCTCAACGATGAAACTGTAGAAGGGCTGTCAAGGAAGAGCAATGATCCGAGGTTTGCATGGGACGCGTACAGGCGCTTCATTCAGATGTTCGGCAAGATCGTCTTGGGCGTCGATGATCGCAAATTTGACAGCATTCTAGCCGGCAAGGACCTGTCAAACCCAAAGGTGCTCAAGGATATTGCAATGTCGTTCAAGTCGCTCTGCGAAGGCACAGGAGGCAAGAAATTTCCTGCCGACCCGTACAAGCAGCTAGAGCTTGCCATCGACGCGGTGTTCCGGTCGTGGACTGGCAAGCGCGCAGTGGAGTACCGCAAGCAGCACAATATCACCCCCGACATGGCGGGTGGCACAGCAGTCACGATAGTCACGATGGTCTTTGGCAACATGGGAAGCGATAGCTGCACTGGCGTGGTGTTCACCCGCGACCCGGAGACAGGCGAAAAGCAGTTGTATGGCGATTACCTCATAAATGCGCAGGGCGAGGACGTCGTGTCGGGCAGGGCGACTCCCAACCACATCGACTCGCTTGTCAGCGAAATGCCTGACGTCTACCAGCAGCTGCTCGGCGTGTGCGAAAAGCTGGAGAGCCACTTCAAGGAGCCGCAGGACGTCGAATTCACTGTTGAAAAGGGCCGTCTCTACATCCTGCAAACGAGGGCAGCAAAGATGAATGCGGTAGCGGCGGTCAAGACCTCGATCGACCTTTACCATGAGGGACTCATCACCAAGACCGCGGCCCTTGAGCGCATCGACCCTGAAGGCCTAGAGCAGATCCTATACCGCAGGATAGACCCGCATGTCAAGCAAAAGGCAATTGCTACGGGCATAGGCGCTTCTCCCGGCGCGGCTAGCGGCATAGCAGTATTTGATGTTGCGCAGGCAGAGGCTCTTGGCAAAAAAGGCGAAAAGGTGATCTTGGTGAGAGAGGACACAAAACCTGACGATGTCCCTGCGTTCTTCCAGTCCGTAGGCATATTGACAAGCCGCGGCGGCAAGACCTCGCATGCAGCGGTAGTCGCTCGGGGGATGGGCAAGCCGTGTGTCGTCGGGTGCTCGCAGATAGAGATCGATGCCGAGGGCAAGAGCTTTAGCGTGGGGGGCAAAAAAGTGGTGGTAAGCGAGGGCCAAAAGATAACGATAGATGGCTCGACAGGCAGGGTGTACGTAGGCGAGATCCCGACGGTCGAGCCAGAGATTTCGTCAGAGTTCAAAGAGCTCCTGCAATGGTCCTCGGAAATGAAGGGCATCAAGATAAGGGCAAACGCCGACACAGTAGAAAGCGCTGCCCTTGCCCGCAAGTACGGGGCTGAAGGGATCGGGCTTTGCAGGACAGAGCGTATGTTTAACCAGCACGACAGGATAATGCAGTTTGTCAGCATGATAATGGCAGAGAACGAGGAGGAGCGGAGAAGAGCTCTTGCAGAGCTTGAGCCTCTGCAGAAGTCAGACTTTAAGGCAATCCTTAGGGAGATGAATGGTCTGCCGGTGACAATAAGGCTGCTTGACCCGCCGCTGCACGAGTTCCTGCCAAAGGAAGAAGATTTGATGCAAAAGATATTCGAGCTTAAATCTAGTAGCGCCAAGCCATCCGAGATCGCCCGCATTGAAAAGATACTCCACCGCGTGCACGAGCTGTCAGAGATAAACCCGATGCTTGGGCACAGAGGAGTCAGGATGGGAATATCGTTCCCAGAGATCTACGAGACCCAGATAAGGTCGATATGCGAGGCGGCGGCCGAGCTCGCAAAAGAGGGTGTGGCAGTCGAGCCCCAGATAATGGTGCCGCAGGTGGGCCTAGTGGAGGAGCTTGCAGCCGTCAGGCAGATATTCGAGTCGGTCAAGCGTGAAGTAGAGCACCGGCATAGGATAAAGCTAAAGATCAAGTTTGGCAGTATGATCGAAGTAGTGCGCGCATGTCTCGTGGCAGATGACATTGCACACTTGGTAGATTTTATCAGCTTTGGCACAAACGACCTGACGCAGGCAACCTTCAGCTTTAGCAGAGAAGACGCGGAAGGCAAGTTCCTGCCCTTCTATCTGGAAAAGGGGATAGTGAGCGTGAACCCCTTCCAGAGCATCGATAGGAAGGGAGTAGGCAGGCTGATGAAGATGGCAGTTGACATGGCAAGGAAAGAGAAAAAGGACATTGAGATCGGCATCTGCGGTGAGCACGGCGGCGATCCCCGCTCTATAGAGTTCTGCAGCACCGCCGGCCTAGATTACGTCAGTGCCTCGTCTCACCGCATACCAATTGCCATCCTGGCGGCGGCGCAGTCGGCCATCAAACAGAACAAACGCCTTCATCGGCATTCCACTATAGCTTAAAATGTGGGCATGACGCCCAAAATCAGAGGATGGCAACTTCAAACGCAGGCGGCAACGTCACCTATGAGTGCATGCGCTGTGGGACGCCGGTGACAGTCGAGGAACTATCGAGATTGCCAGAGATAAAATGCATCTGCGGTTTCAGGGTGTTCAGAAAAGCCAGGCCGCCCATAGTAAAGCAACTCAAAGCTATCTAGCTAGCAGCCTTTTTCTTTCATCCTGTTGTATGAATGAAATTTTCTGGCGTGGTCGCGCATCTGCTCCATGCCATCAAAGCCCATGTTGCATTCGCTGCACATGTAGAGCCGTTTTTCATGAGCCACCTGCTGGTGCTGCATCAATTCTTCAACCTTGCGGAACTTACTCCCGCACGTCTTGCATTCATGCTTTTTGAACATGCAATATCACCCCTTGCTGTTGCGACTGTCCCAGCACTTCCTGCATAGATTCCCCTCAATGTGCCAAGCCGGCTTAGGATGATAGTAGAACAGTCCAAGCTTGCTGTTACAGATAGCACAGAAGTTGGTTTTCCTGTTATAGTCGCTGTCTTTTTTGTCAAAGCACAGCTTGCACAGCAGGGCGCCTTGCTCCATCTCCCACTGCCACCTTGGCTTGTGGCCGTCTCCCATGATCTCTTTGCCGCACATTGCGCAAATGTCAGGAGTCTCTTCTTGCTTGAGCATGAACTCCCTTGTCTTCTCTATGTGGCAGTCGCCGCAGAGCAGGCCTTCGATGCCCCAGTCTTCACCGGGCTTGTACTTGTGGCGCCCGAGCTCCTTGCCGCATACCGCACAATTCACGACCTGCTTTTTGCCAAAAATGTGCAAGTGAGAAAATACTTGCCTGTACAGGTACAAAAACGTATATCGGCGCTGTTGTTTGTAGGGTCGTAATTCAGTACAATATCATATAATAAATTTATCATTAAAAGAAATTATATATTATACTATAACTAAAAAACTAGTGAGAAAATCAAAATATTTTTAATATTCGAACAGTTCAATGCCTGCAATGAACAAACCCGTTATAGCAGGAATCGTGGCAGGTGTCTTGCTGGCTGGATTCGCCGTACTTAGCCCCATTACAGGGCTCAACTTCGACGTAGAGGCGCAGTCCACCGGCACGACAAAAAAAGTCACCCTTATTGCAGACGAAGTAGACGTGCAGGTAGCTCCGGACAACGCGCTACATCCGGGTGGCGTAATGTATAGGGCAATGGTTTTTAACGGAACAATACCGGGACCAGTAATATCTGTAGACCAAGGAGATACAATTGAATTCACTCTGATAAATGAAGGCGAAGTGATACACAGCATCGACTTCCATGCAGGCCATGGTCCAAATGACGCAGTTGGCGCTAATGCCAGTGCCACTGGCTCTACGGTCAGAAGCGGCGAATCAGTAACATGGACGTGGAAACCACCATTTGCAGGCGTATTCTTTTACCACTGTGGTGCTGATGGCTTGAATGGTGTATGGGAGCACATTGCAAACGGCATGTACGGTGGCATAGTAGTGCACCCGCCAAACGAACAGCCGGCAAAAGAGTTCTACGTAGTCTTTGGTGAAATCTACAGCAACAATGTCGAGGGCGTATTCACACAGGCAAACGGCACAGGCTCTTTCGACGTAGCCCAGTTCCTCACAGGCAATCCGGATATAGTAATGACAAATGGCATGGCGCATAGATACGTCCCGGCACTAGGAGCAATTGCGAAAATAGACATCAACCCCAATGCAACAATATTCCAAGTCAAACCGGGCGAGCTAACAAGATGGTACATAGTCAACGCAGGACCAAACGATGGCATAGCGTTCCACTTCATATCTGGCATGATTGATGTCCGCGACGGCTCGATAAAGAACAGGTATGGGACACAGCTGAAGAATGACGAGACGTGGTGGATACCTCCGGGATCCGGCTCAGTAATTGAAGCGACATTCCCGCAGGAAGGTGTCTATGTAGGCGTTGACCATGCGATGAATGACGTGGTCAAAGGAGCCGCGTTTGCTGTCTTGGCGACACCAGATGCAACTGACGACGACCATCCGCCAGGTACGATGGTGCCACCAAGGGGAAGTGACAGAGTTACGAGTCCAACAACGTTTGAGGAAACAAGGCCGGCAGCAGAACAAGCCGAGGAATTTGAACCACCGACAGGAGAAGCAACCACAGAAACCACTAATGCGACTGACACTGGAAACCAGACCGGTACAGGAAATGAAACAGACACTGCAGGAAACGAGACTTCGTCAGCAGCAGGCAACGACACCAATACGAACAGTACAGGCTAAGTCAGCACGAGCTGGCTTTACCATTTTCTTTTTGTTTAGTTAGAAATTTTGTATTATTGGTCGGGGATTCTGTATATTTTGTGCAATACAAAATGCTTTAATAAAAGCGCTACCTAGCTGACTGGGTTCACATTATGAAGAAAATCGAAGCGGTTGTTCCTGCTGCAAGGTTAGACAGAGCTTTTGCAGCGCTGAAGGAACTAGACTTGGGGGGCTTTACATATTACGACTCGAAGGGACGCGGCCAGATACCACGGCAAGAGGTCCACTCTGGGAGAGGCACTGGGATGTACAGACCAGAGTTTAACGTAAACTCGACAATAGTGGTCGTTACAAAGGACTCGATGGCTGACAAGGTGATCGACAAGATCCTACAGAGTACGAGCACAGGGCTCGCTGGCGAAGGCAAGATATTCGTCTCAGACGTGGACGAAGCAATAGATATTGGGTCAAGGCAGCGCGGCGAAGGCGCGCTGTAAAAAATTTTATTTTGCCAGTTCTTCTATCGCCTGGCTTGCGTTGAGCATGCCCCTTTTCTTTGCATACTCTTCAACCATCTTGAGCTGTTCTGGCGTAAAGCATACAGGCATTGTTCTCTTTTCGCTCATGGCAAAATACTGACTCCCGCAAGATTATAACGCTTTCGTTTTTCTTCATTACCGAAGTACTTGACCTTCGCTCATAGTCGATTAGCAATGGCAATTCTAGGTAGGCTAGGTCCTTAAGCTTCCTTTTAAGGAAGTATCTCATGTTGTATGCAGCTTTTTCGTCCAGCTGCACCTTGCCCCTCAAATAGTCAAGCTCAAAATTTGACAATATACCTGTCATGCCTGTTCAGCTGTATCTTTGGGTCCGGCAAGCAAAAAGTATTGTGCAGCTAGTTTCTATTCTCAGTAAAGCTTGTTTTGCAAAAGTGGTCGCCGGTTAGGAGGCATAAAAACCTCCTATTTGAGGTAGGTAGTTCTCATGAAGCTCCCCGCCGGCTTTATGGAACCTCCAATGACAGTCGTTTCTCCACGCCTAGAAGGTAGTAGCCCAGGTGCAGCCCAGCGGATCTCGAGTAATAATCCATGGCTATCTCATTGGCCTTAATTTTGCACTATACGGGGCGTATATGCGAGAGCTACTACCTAACTATTAGCGTCTTGGCTAGTCTGTCTTGTTCCTGAGACATATGTGACCGAGGTTCCATAGTTTCAGCTCTTTTGAGCCTTCGGTTACATTGAAAGTTGTTGTTTTGCAACACACACCATATTCAATGAAGTCTTTGCTTCTGCTACCATTTTTGCATTTTGACTATTCATTACTGTGAAACTGTCTGTTGATGGTTGCGTTGTTGCTTGATCCGATCAACCATTAAAATTGTAGCTCCAATAGCTATTGGAATTGACCCAAACAGGTGCCTTCATAACCCGGAACCACATCAGGACAGTTTGGAAAGTAGCATGAAGAAGACCTGACGTAATAGTCAATGATGTACTGCATCTCCGACCCGATTATCAATGCACCAATTACAAAAGGCACTAATGCTACTATATGCATTGCTCTTAGTTGCATCTATTACGCCACAGTAGAGGACCTTTCTTTGTATTGAACTTTTATCCAAACATTTTATACAGATTAGACTGGAGGCTCATGATTTCTGCAATAGTATCCGGATGGCTATAACAATTGTTTCTGAATCATGCCTTCTAGCTTGCCCTGTCCGATTCCACCGAACGCCGATTCTTTTACTTGGCCGTTTTTGAAAACAAGGAATGCCGGAAGAGACATCACGCCATGTTTCTGCACCAATTCCTGATTTTCATCTGCATTAACTCTTACAAAGGCAGCCTTTTCAGAATACTTGTCCGCAACTCTTCTGAACATTGGTTCAGTCTGCTTGCATGGCCCACACCACTCTGCCCAAAAGTCTGCCACCGTGACTGTGTTGGAATTTATTATGCCGTCAAAATTTTGTGGGTTTGTATCTTGCACATTTGAAGCTGTAGTTGGCTTTGCCATTTTTCTATACACCTGCGACTTTACTTGTATTCTATCGTATTAAAATACGCCACAGCTGCAATCATGCTGCCCCGTGTTGGCTTTTGTCTTTCTCCTTTCCAGCAGTGCTACCCTTTTTCTTCTCTTCCTCTCTTATCGCTCTCCTCTTTAACGTCTCATAAGTTATGGTTGACGTAGCTATCATGGCTCCGGCTATGACGGGACCAACCCAATCTGCCTTTTCATGTTCGCCTCCAGCCTCTTCGTGCTGCTGCTCTGTTGCTGTCATTGTTTGCTCTCCGTCTGCATGCTCCTCATTGCTAACTGTTTGGGCGTAAACCGAAATGGCTGGTAGTAGTAGGACTAAAGCAGCAATCAGAATCGCAAATACAGCAGCAGGAAAAGTTACATCACTGGCATTCTTGCTTCTTTTCCTATCCTGTTCGCCCGTCCGCATCATATCACTGCCTTGCCTCCTTTTGTTGGTCTTTGTGGGTTTCCATGCTCTCGCCCCATGTCCTTCTCTTGTAGACTACAAATTGAGTTGCAGCAACTATTGCTCCTAGAAGGACCCAAGGGCCATAGAGTAGCCACGGGTTGTCAGTAGGCGGCGCTGCTTCTGCTACCAGTTCTTCCAAAGATTCCTGCTCGGCAACATTTTCTCCAAGTATTGCTCTTACCAATTCATTCCACCCAAAGTGAATGATAGATGACTCCCACCAAGCCATTCCAAATACTCCATAGTTGAAGATGATTCCTCCGACAAGCAGCAAGCCCCAGCCCATCCATCTGTTGATACTCACTTTTCTCTTTACGATAGCCTGTGTTGGATTAACTCCCAGAATGGCTAGCAGAGCAATGAAAATGAGAGGAGTGGCTCGCCCAAGCCCGTGTATGAGACCAAGTGCTGCTCCTGCGGACAGGCTACCAAGGCTTGCTATGTATGCTATCAGCACATAGAACGCAGGATTTGGGCAGCCTACGCCTGCATTACCAAGAAGTAGGCCCATAAAGAACGATTTGATATAGTCGCCCCTCTTTTGGATTCCCTCTGGAATTCTAACTCCAATATCCGGCATGCTGAATTTTATGACTCGCAGCTCGCTCCATGCAAAGACCAGCGCTGCTGCGCCGGCTACAAGGAAGGCTATTCTTATCACATTGTTCATTCCAATGTACTGGCCCGCTGCGCCAATTGCAATTCCATAAATGCCGATGGTGATAGTCAGTCCTAGGCCAAAGAGCCCGGCCATTGCCATCCCTTTCTTCGGTTCTTTGCCCATTGCTAATGGAACGATTATGAATACCAAAGGCAAGGTGCATGGCAAAAATATCATCGATATGCCAGCTGCATAAGAAAGGGCAAGGCTTGGCGAAAAGCCACCTAAAAAAATGCTAAACAGTGAGAGGACTATTGCAGAGAACAGGACAAACAATACAATGATTATCGCAGTCCTGACCTTTGCTTGCTCTGGCGTCAGGTTCTTTTGCTGCATGGATCGCCTCACCACTCCTCAATATGAATTAAATAAGTTTCAAATTGCGAACATTCTTGCCTGTCGGAACGCATTACAAACAGCTATTTTGCGAACTGGAATGGGTTGGTTTGAAAAGCCCACTGGCAGCTCGGACAGCAAAAGTAATAATCCTTGCCCTGGTAGGTTTCCTTTGGAGCTTTTTTCTCGTCAACTTCCATGCCGCACACAGGATCCGTTGCCATACTACTCTGATGGACTTTCTCTGATATAACGATAGGAGACAGGATTGTAAAATAGAATGATATGCCATGAAACGTGGGAAAGTTGTTTAGAAAAACAGTCGTTAATAGCTTGAATGAATTGTTCTGCCGTCAATTACTGCAAATACGACTTCGCCGTTTGCAACTTCAGCGTATCCTTCGTGCGATCTTCCTTCTGAATCCGTTAGCCCAAAGTCAACACGATATTCACTTTCAGTTTCGGCAACTACCATATCCGTGTGCAAATCTAGCTCGTCGTTTATGTGGATTCCAAGCTCTGGCAGCTTAGCAAGCAAAAAGCTCCTTGCAACGGCTACAGCATCAGCAGAGCCGTCCAAGGGCCTCTCGTCCAAGTCATTTGGCCCATGACTGTCTCTGTCTAGACTCAGGCGGTCACCGATGCTTATGCCATTCTTTTCAACGAAGCCAGTGTTTACTTCAAGTACAAACTTGGCAGGATGGTCTGAAACATATTACTTATGTAAGCCAAGTCGCCATCTGCACTGAATGCTATGCCATGCGAACCATCGCCTACCCCTTGTATCTCCTTTACAACTTCGAGACTGTCTGCATCAACCACGGAAACTGTGCCAGCGCCCAAATTGGTGACGAACGCAAACCTTTCGTCTGGAGTAAGTGCAACATATTCAGGCCTGTCGCCTACGGGAATTGTCTTGATTATTTCGTGCTTTGTAACATCAATCACTGACAGGATATCGCTTTCCATGTTGACTATGAAGAGCCTTAACTCATCGTCTGTGAATGAAAGCCCATGCGGAGTCTCGCCTGAGTCAATCTCTTTTATCGCAGTCTTATTCCGAAGATCAACTACTGGGATAGGACTCCATAGGTTTGCAACATAAAGGTATCTTCCGTCTGGGCTTACCTCCGTATATTCTGGACCGGAGCCAACTTGGATCTCCTCTTTTATTTCATTGTCTTTTATGACTAGCACCTTTCCGCCATAGACATCCCCACGTAAAGCATATCGTTGAAAATAGCGATTCCATGAACTGCCCTCTCACCTGTATCTATCTGTCTGATAAGCATGTTGTTTGTGGCATTGATAATTGAAACAGTTCCTGAATCAATATCCGTGGTATACACAGTCTGCTGGTCGTCTGATATCTTTATGTCATGGGGGATTTGCCAACTGTGATGTTTTTGATTACGGCATTTGTGGCAATGCCATCAAACCCAGACGAAATAACTGCACCGATGGACTTGGTAATCGGTTTTAGGCTCGCTAGCAGGTTCACGATGAGCATATTCTGGGGCTTGCTTGGTCTAATTTTGGGAGCGTTTTGGGACAGAATCAAGCCACATGATACAGCAAAGATCACAATATGATTAGCGGTGCAAAGGAGGAGCTAAGGCAGAGGCAAAAAGGATTGTCTATATGTTACTTGAAAACCGAGCAGAATCCCCTAATAGGATCCTTCAAGTCTGATCTTTCACTTTCACTTGAGAATGCTGAGCAGATGATGGTATGGGAAAATGTAAAACAAGAAAAGCAATACGAGAAGAATCAGCCCACCAACAATGAAGAAAAAGGATGCTTGAACCATGTCTATATTTTGTATTCATATATCAGTAATACTATAAAATCTGTTGGTACAAGATACTTTTTGTCTACTTCCTAATTACAGCTAGAAATAGCATCGATAGCATTCCAAAGTCAGTAGCGACGGATGCAACTTGCAGCTCTGATTCCAACATCGGGTAAAGGCTATCCAGATGAAGCAAGCCAACCCTCAATATGAACAGGCCAAATGCTGCTGAGAGAGGTACAAGCCGTACAAGCTTGTGCCGCTTGTATGCGAATATCGCTATAGCAAGCAATATTACTGCAAGTCCTGCGCTTCCTAGGCTGAACACCTCCCACCAAAATCCATGGTGACTCTGCGCAAATATATCAAAAATGCTGAAAATTTGCATCTATCGCTTTTCATCTCCTTCAGCATCGAAAGTTCTGAGCATGTCGGCCATTCTGTCAGCGTACTTGCTCCAGATACTAGGACGGTATGCCTTCAGGAGATTTGCCAGCTCAGGAATAGAGGTATTTGCATAATACTTTACCTCCACTCCTTGTTTTCTGCTCCAAATCAATCCAAGGGACTCAAGTCTGACAAGATACCACCGCGCCGTAGGCGAAGAGCATTTTATCTCTCTGGCAACCTCTGTCTGGCAAGCACCGGGTTTTCTTGAGAGAAACAGCAGTATTTCTCTTGGAGATTCCTGTGACAGAATGCCAAGGATCTTCTTCTTTTCCTCATCAACATCAGATGGATAGAAGTGCTTGTAAGCACCGACCCGAATCGCAGTTATTTTTCCCTCACGTTCAAGCAGCTCGATTGCATACTGGAGGTTGCCTGTGCCTATCTCCAACGACCGCAGAATTTCTCTGAAGTAAGAGCCTGGATTGCTCGCAATAAAGCTGTACACTCTGTCCTTGGTGCTGTCCTCGAAAGGCAAAGCGAGAGACCATGGATCGACGTCATAATGCCAGTTAATTAGTTAACGGGCAAGACTTTAGTTAATCGTACCAAAAGGCCAATTTACGTCAGAGCCCTAACCTATGCATAGATGAATGGCGACTATCAGAGCAAGGCTTAAGCAAAGGTGGAAGATGCTTGCCGTGGTAGTGGGAATCTGGATAGTCGTGATGTTTCCGATACCGTTCCTTCCGTTGTTCGGCTTTCCATACGATGAGACATCTGTTCATATTTTATTAATGATAAGCGGGATAGTATCTATTCCCTTCACCTTGCTGGCCTTGTTCATGAATGATGGTAGTAACAGAAATGGTACAAAAGAGGGAACTGGAGCATCGAGCAAGAACTAAGATCTAGTGTGAGTATAGTATCATCTGAGAAAAGTTGTCAACCTTAAAAATATGGTTGCAGTAACTAATGGTGTGTGTAGCGTGTCTAATTGATACTAGAAGATATGCAATGGTGGGATGGGTGATTGTAGGCGCTCTGTTGTCTGGCTACGGATACATGATCATCACGAGCTTGAACTGACGTTGGTTCTGAATTTAGTAGATTGTACCAAAAGCATTTTGTCACCCTCATAGAAGATGATAATCTCGGCTGGATACAGCTGAATAAAATTGGTGTGCGAAGGCATCATCTGTTCAAGATATAGGGCGAAGAGGGACGGCCGTCACGGCCAAGATATGAATTGGTGAATAGCAAGTGATTAAATTTCCACGGTTGGCTTTGGTGGCAGGAGCAATATTCATGGCAGCTATTGTCCTGTTTATAGTCAAGATATTGTCTATATAGCATTGTCCGGTAAAATAACTGTCATGTTTTTAGTGAGAAGAGATGAAAGGATTCTATGACATCCAGAATAGACTTAGTCGGTGACTGTTCTTGATACCAATCTAACAGTTACCGACTGGGACTATCGATTTATTAGGATATTTTTGCACTGTTGTGTCCAAGTTCTGTTGTGACCTGAGTGGAGAGACAGTCAGGGGCCATGCAGCCGTATGGTTTGTCCGGCCAATAATAGGTGGGCTACAATAACTCCGGTTCTGGTAACTTAAGTGGAGATCACCCGGATTTACTGCGCAAAATTATGCTCATCTCCCGCCAAGTTACCGGTGCCCCTGCAAATATTCAGAGTTCACAACCTGCTGGCAAGCAATATAGTGATGACACTGCTTGGAGCTGTATGGATACCCATGTGGTTCTTCCTGAATCTCTGCAGCAGATACAAGGGTACGGCGCATTTGAGAGTGGACTTGCGCTTTTGCCAATGACTGCCGCAATCATGATCCTGATGATAGGTGCTTCCTCGCGTCTCATCAGCCGTCTTAGTGTAAAAACCAGCATGGTTGCAGGTCTAGGGCTGTTGGCAGTTGCAATGCTCCTCTTCGCGGCAACGCCGTCTAGCAGCACCACTTTCGTGACGCATGTGCTTCTAGCTTCGCTAGTTGCTGCAGCGGGGATGTCTCTGGCATACATCCCAGTGCTAACCGCTGCGGTATCTCATGCAAGGAAGGAGGAGTCAGGGCTGGCATCCGGGATTGTGAACACGAGCTACCAGATTGGCTCGGCACTTGGGTTGGCTATCATGGTTGCAGTTGCTTCCGCTCAGACATTCCAAGCCGAAAATAATGGAATTGGATCGGTTGAGGCGCTAAACAGTGGCTTCCATCTGGCGTTCATAGGCGCTGCAGCTATCGCGGGGTTGGCTGCTATTCTAGCATTGGCAGCTATCAAAAGAGCAAGTGTATCAAGTCAAAAGGAGGCGGCAATGGCAGCAGGTTAGGTAGTAGTCTAGAAGGATAAAAAATTTGGATTGGCTCTTATCGAGCCATCCTTCTACATTCTTCGGCACAGCTTCGGCAAGCCTGAGCGCACCTTTTGCAGTGGTCAACATTGTGTCTATCGCATTCCTGAGCGCAAGCATCGCAGATATCGGCGCACAGTCTGCAAAACTGCTTTGCAAACTGGCTGTCCATTGACATAAGTGACGCAGAAGTCCAGCAGACAACTGCGCACTCTCGGTTGATTTGTGCGCAAGTTGCCATCATTTTCACATCTTGCTCTCGCAGGTCAGAAGTAGCGCAGAACTCGCATGCTTCGGCGCATCTCATACAGGCATCTATGCAGCTTTGCCATTTCGTATTTTGAAGGGTTGCAGTTGACATGCCAGCTTGATGGCCATTATTTTATTTATGGGCAGAGTATGCTAGTAGTATAGGTCCTATCCTGACAAAGTATCGAATGGGCTCTCCGGCACAGATTGCTAAAACGAAGGCCGACCTTTGAATTTACTTGCAAGCACTATAGCCGATGCGATGGCGACTGCAGCAAGAGGAAGGGTCAGCGGAAATTCAGGCACAACACTTGTAGCCGTTATCACTATTGCATTTTGTTGCTGTGATTCTCCCATATCCATTCCGCCCATGCTGTCGCCCGATTGGTTCATTTGCATCAGGTCAAGGTGGGTCCCATTGAGGATGAGAGTTGTTGTTCTGCCGTCCTTCTGTTCTTCCCTGACCATCAGCTCCATTCCATTAAAGATAGCTGTAAAAGGACCGGACATCATTTCTCTTGGAATTTCGACGTAGACTTGAAAGTCGTCAAAATGCTGCCACTCTACTCCAGAATACTGAATCATAAGCTGCTTGTTTTCAGGCTTGAATTCAACATTTTCGACCTGTAATGGAGATGACACGTTGACATTGAAGGCCATTTCTACATATGGAACGGCGAACTTTTGCGCTGCGGCAACAACGAGTGGATATTCATATTTTATAGGCTCAGGCAGAAATGTGTTGTCATAATCTATGCCATTTACCTCTATGTTTACCTTGTAGCTGCCCTGCTCGTTAAACACAGGTCCAGAAACCGTTATGACGCCTGCCTGGTCTGCAACATAGCTAGCGGCAAGGTTGTCGTAGTTGGCGTTCACTTTGTATTGTCCTTCACCGGGTCTAAACTGCACATTTACAGTCCCATCGTGTCCGTGAAGCACCTCTGAGAAGGTCTGCTTGCCCTGAGGATTTGATATTGTAAGAAAGTATGTCACATGCTGCACGTTCTTGCCCGTGGCCTTGTCCATAAATGAATACGACATCGCTATCCTATCTGAAGGGTCAGCAATAGACGGTGCACTAAAGCTGAGAAAGACCTGCCTGTCGCCTATGCTTGAGGGAGGAAGGTCGTGACCTCCTGCCCCGTAGGCATTGAGCGAAAATGTTCCTGCTAGCAAAAAGGAAGTAACAACAAAATAAAGCCAACACATCTTTCTGTTGAGAAACGAGAGCTGCAAGCCGGGAGAAATTTTATGGCTTATGGTCTTATAGATGATTTGGTACAAGATGCTAAAACTGTAGTATTAGCTTGTTTGTCGGTGCCGAATATATTAAAGTTGATGAAAAGGAAAAGCGAGTGAATAACTCTGCAAAATACTACAGAGCCAAGATTGAAAAAGTCGATCATAATCCTTTCTTTCGTCTCTATTGCTTTGGTTTTCTCTGCAATGATTGTGGGACGCTACCTAAGCTCAACAATTGATGAAGGAGGTTTGGCGTGCCCTAACTGGCCCCTTTGTCCTAATGAGTTTGGGACACCGGTAACTTGGCGGGAGATGAGCATAATTTTGCGCAGTAAATCCGGGTGATCTCCACTTAAGTTACCAGAACCATGTTACTAGCTCTGGCTTGCCATCTTTCTCTGCATCATGTACATATTTTTCAACTATAGAGTACAGAAAGTCTGCTTTCTTTTCAAGTTGATGTATGATATCATAAGTTGAATCTTCAAGCAGAGGCTTTTCGCTTGCCGATGTGGATACAGACATAGCTTAACATGCGCACAATCACTAAAAAGAATTGCAAGTTGTTGTACACTAATCTATTCCATCCATAGAATAATGCTATAGCCGAAATTTTGTACGCAAATAACGCAAGAGGTTTGCAAAGTTCTCATAAAAATATGTCAATAAGCATATGCTCCACCTGCCGGCCTGCATTGATTGCATAATGTCCTTAATTTGCCACCCTCTTCCTCTCCAATCTTTACTGTCTTTACCTCAACATTTGTCATTCCGCATTGCTCACATTTACCTATCATTTTTTACACGCACGCATCCATAGTCTTGTACAAAATAGAGAATAAGTCTTTAAGTAATTAGAGTCTGCAACTTTGATATCTTTTGCTACCCGCGTAGTGATAGCGTATGACTATGACTGAGCAACCAGAAGGACGTGCTAAGGAGTCTAAAAAGGCAGCAAAAAGCAACATTGAGCAACAGCCACAACCGCCAGAGCCCATCGACAAACAAGATCCTACCGAGCCTGTCAAAGTAACAGGAGCTAATGAACAAAAAGGCACAGATGCTGGACTGTAGCAGGAAGAGAAATATTTTTCAACAAATGTCCCAAAAACGACCACCTCTCTTTTAGAGACTAAGAATTTCTTGCATCCTGTATATACTGGTGCGCCTTTGCTGTGTACATTTTTGCTTTAATATTGCATGAGAGCCACAATATCTTGCAGCATACATATCTACAAAAGGAGATAATGACAGTGGTAACAATAGTGTGGTGGAAGGGACTTTTACTTGCAAATTCTGTTCCAAAGAATTCATTATGCTTGATGCTGCAAGGCGGCATGCTGAGCGAGAGCATAAGGGAGATGAGGAAGCTGCTAAGAGGAATATCGCTGGCCAGCGCTGAGAAGAGCAGCGTCTACTGCAAATATGAATAAATGTAAGTATCTAGAATCTAGACTACGACAACCAACCAACATCTACTACTGCCTGACAAGTCCTGCCGCTTTTGTGACATCTGAAACACTCCCATACTGTCTATCCTCAATTCTTTTCAGATCCGACAGTATCTCTTCACTCTGTGGCCTTGCTTTCTCTGCAAACTCTACTATCCTTTTCTTATCTGCAGGAAAATCCAAGTCTTTTAAAATCTGCCCTATTGCGGCAGTCTTTGGATAGTCTCTAACATCCACCTCTTTTCTCTCTCCCTCTACTCCTGCCTGCTCGCTGACCATTGCCTTTGTTTCTTCTATGTTCTCCCTGCTTGGTATCTGTTCAGGCTTCTCTCTATCTGAAGAAGACATGTTGAATGACAGTATGTATTGTATGCTTTTTTACAGTTACATAGAGTAGTACCTTTGGATATGCTAGTAGTACCTTCCCTCTCTTTCCAATGCCTCTAAAATTTCTTTGCTCACCTGAGTCTTTGCCACATTATTCTCTCTTATGAAACCAACAATATCCGTTGCGCTAACAATTCCTATCGGCGCATTGTTTTCATCTGCAACTATCAAATGCCGCAGCTTGTTTCTAACCATTATATCAGCAGCCTCGTCTATAGCTGTATCAGGGGAGACTGTTTTGACTGGCACCGATATTATGTTTTGAATTGTTATCATGCTGCTATGCGTATTCTTTGTACAGACTCGCCTCACCAGATCCCTTTCAGTTACTATTCCTGCCGCCTTGCCATCATCATCTATCACAGCAAGCGAGCTGACATTTTTATCAGCCATCTTTAATGCAGCTTCTTGAGCAGTATTGAGGAAGTTAATTGTCTCTAGCCGTTCAGTCATTATCTCGCCAACCTTGGTAATAGTGCCGGTCTCCGGGTATCTGCTAGCCATATGCTGCAACATGAATTGGATAATATGATGTTTATTTGTTATACATGGACCAGTTTTGATAACTTAGCAAGACATGAACAGGATTTGGGAAGGAGATTTTTCATGCGAAGTCCCTTAAAGTTACCTACCAATATCTCGCCAATGGTAGTATAATAGGGGTAAGCGGAAATCGTTCGGAGTTGCTTTGGTCATCCTGTAGAACTTTCCCTTTGTCATCTAGCTATAGAATTTATCGTAAAAAAGTAGCATCAAGCTCGGCTGTCGGAAAGAACTCAGAGTAGTAGCGCAGCTGCTTTGTCTGAGAATCAGGGTAAAATGACCCCACCCACCCCGCCTTTATCTAGAGAGTCTCCATAGTTCCAGCCAGAGCAGCCTATGAGCAGTTGAGCCACGATGTATGATATTGGCAGCAGAGTTATTGATATATCTGAATAGAAGGCCGTTTAACGCAACACTATTATGCGTAAATCGGATTTCTTAAGAGCCACAACTTGTTATCTTTCTAACTTCACTCCTTGATATTATTGGTGAATGTTCTTTGGCTATATTATGGCTAGAAACAAGAAGCAAAGTCTTTGCAAGGGCTATATACCCTATTGTATCGACACTTTATCAAGGGCTGTTTATGCTTGACCGTGTACTTGGCGGGAGATGAGCATAATTTTGCGCAGTAAATCCGGGTGATCTCCACTTAAGTTACCAGAACCGCTGCTGTAATTCGCTTATCTTCTGTGGTACTTCAGGTGTTGATATGATGTAATGGAACTTTTTTGCGTACCTCATTATCTGCTTGCTAGAGTTCTAGCGATGCTGCGCCTCTATGTACTTTTGGATGCCTCCCAGTCAATATTGACCGGAGTTTCCACTAGGGTCAAATTAGCCAATTCGTTGGTATAACTACCTCCTACCGATAAGTTACTTGTTGAGTTCTCTTGTATTAAAGCGGCGCGCCTTTGGATTTTTACAATGCGTTCGTTGTCGTTCGGAAAGTACTCTGCTAATGAAGAAATAAGAAAAATTATACTCTTTCTTTCTTTTAGAGGGCTGCGTCCCCTTTTTCCTTACTTCCAATGTCGTATGCTTCTGCGACATCGTAGACAAAGATCTTGCCGTCAGATGCCGAGCCGGTGCTTATCACTTTCAATACGTCGTCAATTATGGCCTTGGCCTTGTCGTCTGGCACCAGCACTTCGATTTTCGTGCGAAAGCCAAACTCTGGTACGTACCGCATGACGCCTCTACCGACGGAAACAGGCTCCCTCTTCGCCCTGCCTCTTCCCTTGATGTCGTAAAAGGTCATGCCACCGACCTTGTGCTTGTGCAAAAGCTCGTTAATATCTGTAAGCCGCTCATGGGGGATGATAAGGTCCAGCCTCTTCATGCCATTTACCAGCACATGGGAGGTATTAAGGGTTATTCAAACCATAAAATTTAGCAATATATCATAATTTTTTCATTCTATGTTACAGTGCCGCCGCTCTCAAACTGCCGGTGCCGAGCCAAGTCCTGTTGGTTCTGGAACTGCTTGCCGCACCTATCGCACACAAAGTTTGACATCGCAGTGGGCGTGACCTCGGGGTAGTCCGTGCGCTCCTCGCTTTCGTTTACGGCCTCGCGCTCCTTGATGCTTGCGTCAGCAGTAGTCAGGCGCGTGCGGACGTTTGGGTTTTCTCTTGTCTCGTCGCTTATCTGGAACTCTTTTTTCTTGGCAGCGACGTTTTCTTGCAGCGCCTTTTGTAGGTGATACTGGTCGCGGAACTCCATGTAGCCGTTGAGGCTTTCAAAGAGTGCGACAACATCCTGATCGGCACCGATGCTTCTGGCGTGATCTAGTATCTTGTGCTTGAACGCGGGAAACTGTAGACCACCAAGCTGGCCCACCGCATAGTCGATAAAGGCCGGGTCTCTGTTCGCCTTTTCAACGGCGCGGTTGATGCGCCCCGCATCGTACCTTGGCATATGTTTTGCAGCGTCAATGCTTCCCTTTGACTTGTCCTTCATCCGGAGCTTGATTGCACAACAATTCTCATAATGGTTTCCGGCTAGTGCTTTGCAAGACCAGTTATTTCAAAAAAAGACATGTTGTTAGGCTAGCTAACCTGTTCCTTGGAACTCGATTATGCCGTAGATCGATTGCCCATCAATTATGCCCAAGATGTTCTGTTGTTCTACACCTGCAATTGCATTTTCATCGATGTTAATGTCCGCTATCTCGAGAACTCTATCTTTGATTTCTAACCTGATCGGGGCAATCGCACCGGGGACACTGCTATCTGTGGAAATCTGTGTCAATATGTTAGAAGCATTTCCTGCAAATTCGGACGGTCGCCCTATACTCTCAATTATAATATTATTATGATATTCGCTTCCGTCAACTCTTGCTACAGTCAAGTTTGCTGCAAATCTCTGCACAAGGCTCTCATTGACAAGCATCCGCCACCGGCCGACCACGGCATAGTCGCTCTGGTTTGCCTGCTGTGCGCCGGTAATAATGCTACTACCAGTAACGTTTGCATTTTGCCCCGTCGATATCGTGCTTCCAATGAGTCCTCTGAGCACAAGGCTAGATGATGATGTATTTTGAACGCTGCTGACGTTTGTATTCTGCTGGCTGCCGTCTTCTGGCACAGGGATTTGTGCAGAGGCTGCCGGGATAGCCAGCATCATCGTGTTGTTGCCATCATCGAATTTTTCGACAGCTCCAATTGCTAGCAGCAACAAGAGCGCAGTAAAGGCAATTGCTGCTGTTTTTAGAGTGCGTCTACAAGAGTCCTTTTTACAAAACACCATATACGTTTTAAGCACATTCAGATTCGGCTTATTTTGATTTTCCAAGATTAATCTGGATGGCTACGCATGTATTTCACCATCGGAGATTGTTAATCGTGGGGTTGTTGCCCATTATAGCACAGAGCACCAAATGGGCAAAAACAAAATAGGCATGTCATGTCTTTTTTGGCATATCTGGTAAAAAGCATCTGTAGAGACCGCGTCACATCTACACACCTATTTTACTACTACTGCTTTGCAGATATGCCGCCGTCGATCATCATAACTGTGCCGGTAACCCACTTTGAATCGTCAGAGCAGAGGTACGCCACTGCGCCGGCGATGTCTTCTGGCTCGCCAATCTTGCGTAGCGGGAAGGTCGACTCGAGCAACTTTTTCGCACCTTCGTCCTGCAAGTAGGGTTCGATTATCGAGCTCCTTATCGTGGAGGGCGCGATGCAGTTGCAACGGATCTTGTACTGCCCATATTCTACTGCTATGCTGCGCGTGAACATTATCACACCGGCCTTGGTCACGCCGTATACTGACAGCGGCACATTTGGTATCGACCTGATGCCAAGCACCGACGAAATGTTGACAATGCTGCCGCCCCCGTTTTTTATCATGACTGGAATTACAGCTTTTGTCATCCGGAACGTGCCTATGAGGTTGGTCTTGATAAGGTCGTCCCACTGGTCATCCGTCATTTCATGGAACGGCACGGGGTCATTTATGATTCCGGCATTGTTTACCAGAATGTCTATCTTGTCAAATGAGTTGATGGTCTGATCTATTGCGCTAAGGACTTCTGCCTCCTTGGTGATGTCCGTTATTATGGTCATCGTGTTCTTTTTGTCGCCAATTTCAGATGCAGCCTTTTGTAACTTGGCCCTGTCCCTGCCAAGGAGCACAACCTTGCAGCCTTCAGAAGCGAGCCTCTTTGAAATTGCTTTGCCCACGCCGCCACCGGCGCCGGTAACCATAGCGACTTTGCCCTTTATCATGCCCCTTATTTCGGCAGGTATTCTTTTAAAGTTGACTAGCAACAGCCTTGGCAACCGCTGCCTCAAGCTCTGAAATGACCGCGGAAACGTCTGACGGGTCGCTCTTGAAGGTAGCGCCGGCGGCGTAGGCGTGGCCGCCCCCTTCATGCAGGTTCGCCGCCACGTCGCGGCATGAAATTGCGTCGTTGCTGCGCCTGATGCTCACCTTGCCCTTTGTGCTGTAAAACATGATAAGGTCTGCATTCGTCTTTGCAAACACTTCCTCAGAAAAGAGGCTGTTCTGCAGATAGGGCGAAGACTGCACGTATGCTACCTTGAACCTGCCAACGGGCCTTACCTGTATCGTGGCAAAGACTTGAATCCTAGCTTCGTCGCGCAGGCGCGCATAGTCATTATAGTCGCTCTGCATTTCCACGTCCCAAAGTATCCCTTTTGCAGACTTTCTCGCAAGCTCTGACAGCCTATCATAAAAGTTGGGGAATGTCTGATAGTAGCGTATCAGCTCTGATATTGGCGTCAGGTATTGATCTTTTGTGAAAAAGTCCATAGTATGGGCCATGCCTGCTAGCCTGGCCGCAAGCTCGCTGCCTGGCAGAAAGGTTTCATACATTAGATCGGATGCGCACTTGGTGCCTGAAGTATCGAGCACCACTTCTACAAGCGGCTTGACCGCGTCTATAGCCTGTTGTGACCAATGGTGGTGGTCGATCCACATTATCTTCCAGCCGTTTCGCACTGCATCTGAAAATATCTGCCTGCAGGTTTCAATCAGGTCATCGTTGAGCCCGAGGTCTGATATGATTATCAGGCCACGCTCTGGCGAATAGTGGGTCGCAGAATAGATAAAGTTGCCAAGCTTTTGAAAATTCTCCACGCCATAGCCTAGGAAAATAGTCATCGCCTGCGGGTAACGCAACAGCCCTATTGCTGCAGAATATAGACCATCTAAGTCGGACTCGTGGGAGAATATCATTACCTTCATTATTTGCATAACACCGTCCTCAGCAAGCTTGTCTTCTCAAATATCCTTTCCTGAGATATGATGCCGGCAAAATCCGATCTCTTGAGCGGCGTGTTGTTGAGCGCCACGTAGCAGCTGATGCCGGCCTTGTTGGCTGCCATGGCGCCAAGTGGCGCGTTTTCAACCACCACCGCGTCTTTTGCGCTGCCGACCTTCATGCGCCTGAGCGCTTCAAGGAATGCGTAAGGATCAGGCTTGCCCTTTTCAATGTCGTCTGCGGTTATTATGACATCGAACTTGTCCTTGCCAAACGCTTCTTCGAGTATGGTTTCAACGTCGTTTCTGGTCGAGCCACTCACCACTGCCTTGGCACACTCGATCTCGTCGATCATTTCCCTGACGCCTTCAAAAGGCTCTGAGCTCCTGATCGACTTGAATATTCTGGACTTTTCATCATGCACGCTGCGCACAAGCGAACGATCGGGAAATCTCTTTTGCTCAAATATTTTTTCTACCAGCTCCATTCCGCGCATCCCTTCAAGGAGGTAGATGTCGCGTTCAGAGACTTCAAGCCCTGTTATTTTTGCAAAGGCCGCCTTCCACGCCTGAACATGGGTCGGCATGGAGTTGACGAGCACGCCGTCAAGGTCGAATATTATTACTGGTTCCCGCACGCCTCTATCTAGAGTTGATGGTTATAAATGTCAGCGCAGCTTTTCAAGCTCACTGTCGTCGCGGTAGTGATCGGGATTGAGGCGGAAGCCCCTCACTGTCTCGCGGGGCACGTCGCTCAGCTTCAAGTAATATTCAAGCTTTGATTTCTTCATCTGCTTGCTGAGCCAGAGGACGAACCGCTGCTCAATATCGTTGCCCTCCTGCTTTTGTATGTCCGGGTATATATCAAGCAGTTTTCCCACGAAATCTGGGTCAAAGTAAATATGGAAAAAGTCCCAGCCCAGAGCCTTGCCGCTTGACGAGCACTCGATCTTGCCCTTTTCATGGGCGCCCCATTCAAGCGTGCCAATGAACTCCATTATCTTAGGCCTCTCATTCTCAAAGTCTATGCACGAACCCTGCACTATTATCATGGGAGGCCTGTCTGCGAACTTGCGGTTCAAAGTCAAGATGATTGCTCAGAATTAATATTTAAGCGGATTGTTGGCCCCCCGCATTAATTTTGTAGAAAATGCAATTATTATTGAGTGAAAATCAAATTATTAACATGGCAACAAAGATTATTTATATATGCGTTTCGGCGCTGTTAACTTAGGGTAATCTGTATAGCTAGGACCGTCCTAGCTTTCCATTGCCATATGAGAAAGAGGACAGACCCAGATATAATCAGATATGGGATGTACTTGTATTTTAATTCTAGGAGCTTTAGGCTGGCAGCCAGATCGCTATCGCCAATCAGGAAGCGCAGTCATGTATCGATTTGGAAATGGGTTCAGAAATATTCCAGCCTTGCAGACAGGTTTCGGACAGACAGACGGCTGGTCGGGGCGATATTTGTTGACGAAACGCTATTGCAGATAGATGGTATTGACTATTGGTTGTGGATTGCATATGAACCTGCTATCAACACATGTTTGATGATGCATCTGTCCCGTGAGAGAACATTGTTTGTATGCTACCGGTTCTTCAAGCAGTTGCAAAATAGGTATGGAAGGAAGCCAATATTCACAGATGGTGCCAGATGGTACAACGACGCATGCAGGTGGCTCAGGCTACGCCATTATGTATATGGCACAGAGCTGAAGAACATCATGGAACGATTTGTACAGCATATCAAGGACAGGACTGAGTGTGTTTTGATGACCATTTTCCATGCAGGAAAGAGAATTGCAACAGGCAGCATGTGTGGAACTGGCTCAGGTTATTCATGCTGTATTTGCATGCGGGAGCAGACAGAATGCGATTTATTACATTCCTGGCCAGGGATGGCGGTTAAGTTAACGGAGCCTGCGTTTCCAGTGGAAAATATAAGTGCCAGATGGACAAGAACGAACTCGATAGAATTGTTTCCGAGGTTGAAAAGGAGAATTCGCTCTTTGTCAAGAAGGTATACCTAGACACACTAACTTTTCCTTCAAAAATAATTGGAAGGAGTGACCGGGTGAAAGAGCTTGTAGGCTTTCTAGTAACATACAAGCAAGGGTTTGTTGTGCCCTTTATCTCGGTTTATGGGAGAAGTGGATCGGGCAAGTCAACCATTGTAAAGTTTGTTTGCGAAAACTTGGATGGCGTGTCGCACTGCTTTGTAAACCTTCGTAAAGCTAGAACCGTGTTTGGCTGCGCTAATTTGATCTTGGCAGAGCTTGGCGAGCCTAACTTGAAAAGCGCCCAAGGGATCAACCTGACGGTCGAAAAGATTCAAAATGCTATTATCAGTACCTGGCAATTAGCCACCATCAATTATAACTGACCTGCTGTTTTTGATCTGTACCGAGTACACCGCGCCGTATTTCTGCTCCAGTCCCAGCCGCAGAAAAAGCAGCATATGAAAGTACGTAAATTCTGCATCGTATCTTCTCCCGTACCTTCCGCGCGTCGCCTTGCTGAGGTACTGCCACTTGATGTACACCCACTCATTCTGTATAACAAGCGATGCCAGAACATAGAGGAAGCGCAGTGCTGGACTCCTGGATGACGTCCTGGCCCTGCTCTTTCCCATCGCCCTGTATGACGATTCTATGCCAAATCTCCTCCGGTACTCGTCAAACATCCGCCCTACCGGGATATTGACAAGGCCTGCGGCATAGTACATGTACTGGACGCCGCGTTTCTTCCTGTACCTTTTCTTCCGGTATTTGGCAACGGCATACAGCCTGAATGTGCATTTCTCGCCGGTGGCAGAATCTGTCATTTCGCAGTCCGGTACGACGAAACTATCCCTTCTTTTCCGGGTCAGTCTGGATAACGTGCCGCCTTTCCTGCCTCTTGGAAAAGCGGCTATGATGTACGGGATACGCATGGAATTGAGGTAGCTCATTACAGCTGCTGTAAAGAACCCCTTGTCAAGGAACAGGCATTTTATCACGATGCTCGCCTTCTGTACCTCTGCAAGCAGGTACCTGACTACTCCAACCAGTGCTTCCCCCTCCCGGATGTACCTGGTGGCCAAGGTGAACCTCCTTCCATGGAGCATCACGTAGGCGCTGGCGTACGTGAAAAAGTGGGTCGTGCCGCTCCTGGCCCTGCCGCGTCTGACATCCCCCTCATTCTCAGGCTCGCCGTGGTAGGGAACGTCTGTCATGTCGATGGCTATGTCGACAGCTCGATTGTGCAGGGTCTCCGCCACCCTTTTCTGCAGCAGCCTGTTGGCGGCCGACTGAATCCACGAAATGTCAATCTTGGACACGTGGTACTGGACATCCCTCCTGGACGGGGTGCTGGCCAGAGTACAGCAGGCTTGTGTTATGGATGTCCCACCGGTACAGGCATAGACCACAGAATTTGCTATATCGACTACTGAATACCGCCTTTTTCTGAAATCGGCTGGCCTGAAGACTGGCAGCAGTACGTTTACTGCATTACCAAGTACTCTCTCATGTGTCAAAAAATGTTTGTCGGTAGGTTCTTGGGTAAATGTACCGCACTGGATTGGCAGGGTTCTCACAAACCATGCGTCTCTGGTGGCAGCTTTAGCTGTTGCCAGGGACGCCCTTCAACAATCGACTAAAAAGCTGCTCACAAACTCGTTATTGCCAAGTACTGATTATGTCTAAATTGATAGGGACAAAAAACAAGCTCTTTGTGCTGGCGCTGGACGAATTCGACGTCTTATTTTATGATAGGCGCGGCAAGCCCTCTGATTTCATTTACAAATTATTGGTGATGGAAGAAAAGCTGAGAGAGCAGGGGCATCTTGTGTCTATTGTTGCTATTTCTAACAATGTAATGTCGGATTACGAGAAAGACGACAGGGTAAGGTCAAGGATCGGATCTTCGGAGATATTCTTCAACGCTTATACGAAAAAGGATGTGCTGCAAATACTGAATGACAGGGCATCAGCAGCGTTTTCAAAGCCAGTAGATCCGACTGTATTGGAATATTGCGCAGAAATGAGCTCGTCAGAGCATGGCGATGCGAGAAGGGCCATCGACTTGTTGAGAGTAGCTGCGGAGATCGCCTCTTCAAAAAGTGAGGCAATAGAAAAGAAACATGTGGATAGAGCAGCTGAGCAACTGCAAAAGGACAGAATAAGCTTGGTACTATCTACAGCTTCTTACCACTTTAGACTTGTTGCGGCTGCAATAGCAAAAGATACGTATGTGAACGGAGAGGATTGGCACTCTACCTCCTCACTGTATGATCGATATTGTAATCTTGTTCAAGAAGGAACCTGAGCTTTAACTTATCGAAGGGTATCTGAGCTTTTAGTCGAGCTAGAGAATACGGGGCTTGTGCTATCTCTCTCAAACTAGCTCCAAAGGAAGACATGGGTACGGTACGCAGTACAAGTTAACGGTTTCCCCTGAAATTGTGGGACGCGCTGTATCCAAAGAGTGGTGAGATGGAGTAGTATCAAGTAAGAAAGCAACGGACAGTCTCGAGGAGCTGCAAAAAAGATTCCGGAGTTTTTCAAGGGGCTCCAGATTTAGTTTGCTTTGATTGAAACTCGTTCAACAATATCTGGCACTGATTGAACTGGAGTGGACTCCCTCTCCCCTTAGTGTATCCTACCTTATATGCATGTACAATATTCGTGGTACTGGTGGAGGAGTAGATGAATGGAGGGAAGTCCTGAACAAGAACAGGATTACTTTGGCGGCCTTGACATAAACCCAGAATTTATTGAAGAAAACAAAAAGATGATAACAAATCTTGGCAAACTGAGGCAGAAATCAAAACCTCATAATAAGTCAGAAATTGCAAAAAGACGCAAAGAAGTCTATCGTCTTCACTTTGAGAGCGGCCTTCCTGTGGCTGCCATAGCTGATCAGATGAAGGTGGACAAGAACACTATTCGTAACGACATCTTTGTTCTCTATAGGGAGATTGGCAAGGACCGCGAAGGGATCAACTTCGAAGACAATTACGCCAAGCAGGTCGACAGGCTAGAAGCACAGAGGGCCCGACTTTTGTCATACTTGAAAAAAGCAGGAGAAATCGATCAGCAGCTTGCAATCGAGCGAATGGTCGCTGACATTGACCTGAAGCTATTGGCTTCAGCTGCAAGGATGGAGTACAACAGGACAGCTTTCTGGGATGCAATAAGAAAGACTATCAACAAGTGGGCAGCAGAGGAAAAGATTGACGACTTGCGCGTGACTCAGCTATTCGAGTTAGTTAGAATCTCGGAAAAGACCAGGAAGAATATCGACAAGATAACAAGGGAGACTTGGGAGGGGTGACTAGCAAACGACGATTAAGAAAAAAGATGACGAGCCATCATGGGCTGAAGTGGTTGAAAAGATTATAGAAAAACGGGAGCAATTTGTAAAGGAACAACCAGAATTCTTCAGAACTATGATATCTACCATACAAGCAGAAATTGATAAAACCGTAGATGAAAAGCTGAAAGCTAAATTCAGGAGACAACTCCTAGCTTTTCAAAAACTACAAGCTAGATTTGAAAGGAACCGACCCAAATTGATGGCAGATACCGAGCTCATGAAGAGAGAATTAAACTCGCTCAAGTAGAGGATGTGGATTACGATATGCAAAGTTGATAGAATGCTAATGTTAAACCAGCAACTGAGCAAATGGCGATAAAAGAACAGATGAGGGCAAGAGTAGAGAAGGAAATAAAGAACTTGATACCGAAATTGACAAGCTAGTTTACAGACTATATGATATTACTACCGAAGAAAAGAATATCATCGAAGATAAGTGGGACTTGTCGGCTTCTGCTTAATAACAAGAGACAGTCTGTTTAGGGGTAACAATATATCAGTATCCTTGATACTATTACTGATTTATTGGTTACAGAGCTTGAAGTAAAGACATTTGCTGAAAAGAGTGTCAAGATGCCTCTTTTCACAGGCTACGTAGCAAGGGGTCTAGCTCTGCACATTCTAAACAGGGTAGACCCTGCGCTTTCGCAGGACCTGCACGAGCCAAACGCCATCAAGCCGTATTCTGTTACTCCTCTGTACTTTAGGTCAACAAAAAAGCTTGCAGACGGCTACCAGCTCGATGCATCGACTCCATGCATTTTCAAAATCCGGTTCCTCGATGACAGAATAGCAAAGAGCGCAATTGACTATTTTTCATCCAATGAGAGCCTGATGATCTATGATACGGCCTTTAAAGTGTCTTCACTGACTATCAAGTCCGAAGATTTTACAAAGGTGCAGGACTCCAAGCTTTTTAGGCTTTATTTTGAGACTCCAACTCATTTGGCAAAGATAGGCTCCAAGTTTGATCAGGTATTCCCAGAGCCGCTATCGGTATTTCCTAACCTTATGAGAGCATGGGATTCGTGCATGCCTGAGAAATTTGGCAAGAAGGTCTTTGAAAAGTATAAAGAATGGATGGAAAAGAATGTGACAGTCTCGGCTTATGACCTGCATACGCTTACCGTCACGGCAGGAAAGACCCTGAAGATAGGGTTCACCGGATGGTGCGCTTATAGGATAGATGACAGTAGCGAAAATCCGCAGTTTCGCCTGATTACAAACAAGCTTGCCAAGTTTGCAGAATATTCAAATGTTGGAATGGAGAGAACTGCAGGATTTGGTGTGGTAAAGCTTTCCGCTTAAAAGCTTTCAATATTTCTGAAAAATTGTTAAATATAACAATTATACATTATAACGAGATGTATGATACGCTCTATTCATGGGCCTTCAGTATTGGCATGAATATAAAGAAAAAAGATGAAGAGTTATTGAGAAAACTGATATTCGAAATAAGAGCAGAGGAAACTCCCGGCAGGTTTCTTGAAAAACTTGCAAATCAAATAACTGATTATCGTACAAATCGAAACATAAATCTTGACGTTAGTATGCATGGCTTGCTGTTTGAACAAAACTGGTTTGCTGATAAGTTCTATTACATGAAGTCCTCAGTTCTTGGCGGTCTATTAGGAGCCTTGTCCTTAAGAGAGTGAGTATTATGGGCAAGGTCGTACAAATTTCAATATTAGCAAAAATTGTTGGAAACGTCAATGCAGATGAGGTCATAGGGAACAGAGCTACCTTGAAAAAAATGTATTCCTCTGACGGTGAAGTTTTACCATTCGTATCCGCAAGGGCCATAAAATTTGCTATACGAGAGGCTCTGCGACAAAGATCGTACGATATCGATCCTTACCAAAAGAAAGGTGATCAATTATTAGATAGTGGAAATCCTGTGAAGTATATTGATAATGATCTTTTTGGGTACATGCATGCACCTAAGAAAGAGGAAGGGCAGAAGAAGGGCGTAATTGCTTTAAGAAGGCAAGCGCCTATTGCGATTTCATATCTAAAATCATTGCGCAATACACCAATTAAATCAGAATTTGCTGCGAGGTTCCCTAGGACAGATGGAGACGGAGAAAATCCTGTTCCATTTGAGATAGAAGTCGCAGAGTTTATCGGAAGGCTAAACTGTTTGATTTACGAATACGTAGGTTTGAAAAGTAGCGATGAGAAAAAAGAATGGGAATTAAAACGTGAAGAAAGAAACAAACGAATAAAGGATTTTCTTGAAATCCTCTTGACACCAACTTATGTATTGCCGAGGCGAACTAACTCGTTAAACATACCAGAGTACTACGTATCTCTTGTAACCCTTTCAGAAAGGGGACCCTTGCCAATATACCAATATCTTGATTATGTCAATGACAAAACGATTATGCTCAGTATAGATATGTTAAACCTGATGATGTCAAGACCCGAAATAAGAAACAACATAAAAGAAGCCTATCTGATTGATTACCATAATGCATTAGATAAACCAGTTAATGGGTTCAGCTCTCCTTCTTTGAGCGATGCAATAGGCAGAATTATCAGCTTCTTGCAATAGCTATGATAAAGGCGCTTGTTGTAGAGGTCTCTTTTTTTGAAGCCCTTTTTAAAGTACATTATACAAAAGGCTTCAGACAGAGCTATCTAATACCACTTCCCACATCTGTAGCCGGAATTTTTGGTGCAATGCTAGGAATTTCGAGAAACAATCTGCATCAAGAATTTCATGATATCCTTTTTGGTGCGGCTATCAAGCGGTACAAGGGAATTGTAGGTGAAAATGTGACATTCTTTCAAGATAAACCATCAAATCCAACAATAGGAGTTGCAAAGACTTTGATCGTAAATGAGCCAACATACGTTATTGCAATGTCAGGTAGCGTAAATAGATTAGAAGTATTCATGGAAAAATTAAGTCGCCAAGTTGAATATCTGCCATACGGCGGCCAGAATGATTTCTTTGTAAAGGATTTCCAAGTACATAGTAATTTAGTAGATGTTGAAAATTGCGATATAGTAAACAATTATGCTCCTTCGTCTTGGGTTGACGAAATTAAGTCTGACGGTAAAACAGAGATTCAGATTTTGCCAGTGATGCATAAACTAGACGCAAGTCCAAACTTTCATTTTATTCTAGATGGCAGTTTGAAATTATCAAGAACAGTTTCATGCGTCAAAGCTTATGGTATTGGACTCTACAGTCTCCATGACTTTTATCTGACAGGAGATAGGAACTAGATGTATGAATGGTCTGAACTGGATCAGAAGTTATCTCATCAAGGAAAGACTCTTTTAACTCATATAAATGAAGTCAAAGCTCTAGGAAAAGACCTCCTTGACTTCTATGGTCTTAACAAAGAATACCATGAAATTCTTGATTATCTAGCAGAATATCACGATTATGGCAAAAGGTCTAACAAATGGAGTATCAATAATGATAAGAATCCGCCGCATTCTCCTCTATCGGTAAGGTATTGTATTGATAACAAATGCTATTTCAAGGAAGATACGAAACTTACCAATATTCTTTGGTATCTTATCTTTAAACATCATGGGTCGTTAGGTGATGTAATAAGAGACTACAATGGTGTAAAACCATTCATTGAACGGAGAATTATTGAAAAGAGAATAAAGGAATTAGATTTTGACCATAGGGTTAATTTGATCGATACATTCGGACTCTTTAAGGTCGCAGATGCATTATCAGCATCTAATCTACAGCGCTTTAAGATGGAACTACCAGAGGTAAACGAAGGCATTGTCAAGAGAATAATAGGATCAGTTGATGCTCGATGGAATGAACAACTAAGATTATCAAGCTTGCCGTCTTTTGGAATGTTGAAGGCATATACTGGATGGGGAAAAACCAGTGCATCTCTGATCTTCTTCATGAACAAGAACGCCAGTAAGATCTTTTACCTATTTCCAACTATATCTGCAATAAATCAATTTTACGAGAAGCTAAACAAGGAGGTCGGAGAGAAAGCTCGTAAGTATTTTTACTTTTACGATGCTTATATCGAAGAGCCTAGCTCAGGAGCAAGCGAAGATCTCGATTTGGTAGGTAATACTTTACTCACAGAATATTTCCTTTGCCCATATATTATAACTACGATAGATCAGTTTCTACTTTCCTTCTTACAAAATGGCAAATATTATAGAAAAAGAGTTATGTTTAGAAATGCGGGTATTGTGCTTGATGAAATTCATCTGTTGAATCCATTAATGCTCACAATACTTGTTTACTTTCTAAAGAAGTACAGGCAAGTTTATAATCTAAAGTTTCTTGCAATGTCAGCCACATTTTCTTCGGCACTGAAAGGGTATCTGAGCAAAGAACTTAGACTAGGCGACGATTGCTGGTTAAATTTTGATGAAGGATTCAGGAGAAAAAGAAGGATAATGTTTGAGTATAAGAATGACGATATCGAAAAACACCTTGATTATGTTAATAGCTTGTCAAGCAAGAAGGTGTTAATCATTGCAAACACGGTAGAAAAAGCTGTGGCGGTTGCCAGAAAACTTGATGAAATGAAGAAACCATATGTTCTTTTGCATGGGAGATTTATGTATAGAGATAGGGTTTACAAAGAGAAAAAGATAGAGGAATTGAAACGTAATCCCCATGTACTGATCGCTACCCAAGTGTGTGAAGTTTCCCTTGACGTGTCTTACGATTTTATGATGACAGAATTGTCACCAGTTCCTTCCCTAATCCAAAGGTTTGGGAGAGTTAACAGATATGGTGGAAGGATAAACGAAACGAATGTTCTTATCTTCCGACCTGACATAAAAAATGAGAAGTACTATCCTTATAGTCAAGATGAACTAAAAGCCTTTAATGAAATTGAGAAGTTCCAAGGAAGTGCATTGGAAAATGAAAAGCAGTTGATAGATCAGTATGATCGTATTTATACATATGATTTGCTTCAGAAAGGGATTGACAGGGTCTATAAAGAGATCAGTTTTGGCTCCTTCGAGGAAATCCTAGAATTCTTTTTCTCCCTTTCCTACAGTGAAGAAGAATTGATGAGAATTATGTCATATAGAGAAAGCTTTACCACTTTGATAATACCTCATCACGAATGCATAGACCCGGGTGAGAAAGAGAAAATAGCGATTCTAAGAAAGGCTTTGGGAAAGAATATGAAAACCTTGGATTATGGCGAAAGAAATATGTTGTTTAGAGAGATAAAGAGTTTAGCAGTATCTGTTCCTATATGGTGGCTAAAAGGACTTTCAGTCGAAGAAAAGATTGTTTGTCCAGTAATCAACTTTAGAGACAAAGTTTACAATAGCACATACGGCTTTGTTGGTCGAGGCTCATGAAGACTGACTTTAAAGTAGCGCTTGAACAGTATTTTAGCAAGGAAGTAAACAGACGTTACTCGTTACCTATCATTCAGAATTTGACTCAGCAACATATGCATGGAGACATAAGGGAATTAAAGACTGATCCAGATAATATTCTCAAAATATGCAACAAGTTGATTCAAGATTCTTTATCTGATAAACGATATACCGCATCTGTTGTTCCTACGATCATATCTCCGCAAATGGCAAGAAACTTCTATTTGAAGGATGAAAAAGAACCTAGCGAGAATGAATTATATGAATTTCTTTATCTAATCTTGACAGGAGTATACAAGGGGCCCTATATTGTCAACATAACCAATACCAGATCGCAATTGATAGACAACTTTCGTCAAGACCTGATCGATAAGCAAAACATCGTCTTCGACAGTAAAAAGGCAAAAGAGCCATTAGGGATGAAACTTGCAGTTTTTAATACATTATTTGCTAATGAAAGGTTTCGCCCTCCCATGACTGAATTCACCTTTCCTTTTTTGGTGGTCTCTTCTTTCGTTTACTGGATAAAGGAAAGGACAACAGATAGAGCTGAATTAATTGCTCAACTTACACAAACTGGACAAAAAGATCTAATTGAAAACGATCTTGAAATAAATGATGATACTACCCTCGTGTTGTTTGTACTAGGCAGAGATAAGAAGAAAGTATATTATTTTTCGCAGCTAAGAAGGTTAATCATTAGATGGTTTAAAGGCTACTTACAGAATGAAGAGAATTACCCTAGCGTTGTAAACGCCTTATTCTCGCTATACATATCCAATAAGAATTACCGAGATTTGTCCATTGATCTGCTTGACAAGTTACTCTACTATTTCTTAGATGGATACGTAAACGGAGAGCTCTTGGATAAACTGATGCTTCTAAAGCTTGATCATGATCTTAAACAAAAGAAAGTATTCGGAATGAATTCTGCAAAACAATTTTTCGAAAACCTATCCAGCTCTTCATAGAAGAGCAAAATCTGTCAATAAGCTACAGCGCCATTACAATACAGAGTTGAGATAGCTTTAATCATATTTTTCTTTCCAAATACCTCCGCATATCTATAGATAGCCGCAGTTCTCGTGTATCTTAAAAATTGTCTTGCTGTCGCGAAGCCGCATTATTCAGACTTGCTACAATTTTATACGGTAGAGTGCTGTATACAGATTTGTAATGCAATGGCAAAGCAAGAACAAAGGCTACAACCCATCAGCAAAGCCAAAGGAAAAAGGAATTTGAGAAAATAGCCAAGGAACTTGAATTCCAATTAGGGAAAAAGTACACAAAAGAAGAGGAAGAGGAAATAAGAGACATATTTACCAGAGGCATATCCGTATCTGACATAATAATAGAAAATCGAAGAAGGAAGAGAGGAGAAATTTAGAACTCAGGAATTAAACTGTCAAAGCTTTTTCAATGCAAATTCTATTGCTTTTCGTTGCTGGTCCATTCTTACATTACCCGTTACGCCCCGATCCAGCAGGAGGTCTATCATCTCTCTGACAGTCATGTCCGTAAGTGCCGCCGCATCGTTTAGAGTTAGTTTGCCGTTCCTGTACATGTCAACTGCATAATTTTTAGCTCCAATTGCTATTAGTTGGCGCATAGCGGTAGACTCGTCGATTCCCTCAGTTCTTGCCCTATACTTTATGACTTTAAGAAGCTTATTTGGAATTCTAACTGTTTTTATGCTGCTATTATTGCTGCCAAGCGCTGACGACATTACTTACTCAGTTCCTCCTTGGTCAAAATATACTCTTCTTTGCTTATCATAGGTTTCATCTTGTCTAAATATTGCAGAGCCTGATCCGGCGATACTCTCTTTTGATTGACCAAATATACAAGCAGTGCCGACGGCGTCAAAAATGGAATCTCTAAGCCATCTATCAGATCAATAAATTTTTGATCGTCTGTTATTATGCAATCATAATTGCTCCTGTTGTTGCTAAATAGCCTTAAAGAATCTGATTCTCCACCTGAAATATTCAAACTGGCAATTATTCGTTCAGAAACATCTGAGCTTCTAGTTTCGCTGACTTTAATTTTGCCTGCTTGTATGTTGCGCTCAATTACAACAGCATCAGGATGACCACTTTTCTTTCCGTCATCGACTGTTTCTTGTTCTACCTTCTTGGGTATATCTGTGGATATATTCGAAAGTACCGTTTCCTTGACCGAAGATTTAGTGATCTTTATTAAGGCATCCGAGTCCATGACTGCTCGCATGTTATACTGTAATACAAATATTACAATATAATACATTTAAACCTTTTGAAATTAATGTCTCCTATTCCAAATGCCACCGCAGATCCACAGATAGCCGCAGCCTCCTGTGCATCTTGACTTAGGAATTCTAGCCACAGGCTCTTCTCCGCTCTCAATTACGTTTTGTATCGCTTTCACCGTCTTCTTCAGATAGGTCTTCATGCTTTCTGTTATCTTTACTTCGACCGCCTTATCTTCAGGCAAATAGTAGACAAACCCTCTTCTAACAATCGTTGAATACTGCTCCTCTAGCAAAAGGGCATAGGCTGTCAGCTGGAACCTGTGATCCGTCCACGCTTCGCCTTTCTTTGAAAACATCCGCTTGTAGTCTACGGGAATGCGTTCATTGCCATTTACTATCATGCAGTCAACGACTCCCTCAACGCGTAGCGATTCAGAGTACATGTGTATGTTGAACAGCTTCACGCAGTTTGGAAATTGTTCCTCATAGAACATTGTTTTTCTCCTCTTGTCCTTCTTCTCCTTTTCTTTGTGTGTCTTTTTGGCATCTTCTTGCTGCGAGCTCAGTACAGCGTCTGCATGCATGACCTTGTCAAAGTAGATTATCTTGGGGCAGTAAAAGTAGTGTTTTATGTCAGTGACAGAGATTGAATTCTCTGCAGCGTCATTGAACGAATACTCGTCATTAAAAGAACTGGACATCTTGCTTTTCCTCTTCCACAAACTCTTTGCCTATCGATACCATGTTTCTGAAATCCGAGTCGCAAAGAGGAAATACTATGACGCTGTCAACATTTACCATCCTGCGCAGATCTGTCAAAAGAGAGTTGAGGGCATGCTTTTTTAGGCTGCCCATAAAAGCGCTCTTTTGGATCCTCTTCAGGCCGTAATCCTTCAAGGTCTCCGATGTTAGCGTCCGCAGGTTGTCATCCGTTATGTCGTAGACTATTATGTACCGCATCTATCACAATCACCAAGCAAGCTCGAAAGGGTCGTATTCCTTTGAAGGGTTCATCAAATAGCTTACAAGGGCTCTGGATTGGTTCTGGATGACATTTTTCATTAAGCAGCGCTCGCCGCTATTTCTGCCGTATGCAACTTCGCTTTCAAGCTGGCCTGTAATTTCTCCTATCAGAACCTGAATTGTCTGCTTGCTCAGCCTCTGCTGGTTCTTTACTTCGTCAAACTGCATTATTTCATCTATCTTGAGCATCTTTTTGCTGAATATCGTGAACAGCACCCTGTCCACCACATGCTGCCTGAATTCTTCCATCAGATCCAGCGCGAGAGATGGCTTGCCGGGCCTGTCGGCGTGAAGGTAGCCGGCGTACGGGTCAAGCCCGGAGTAATAGACTGCCTTCCAGCACTCTACAAAGAGGATGGCCTTGTAGCCAAAGTTGAGCATGGCGTTCACAGGATCAGTAGCTCCTCTAGTCTTTCTGCCAGGGAACTTTAATTCGGGAGGGAAAAGGTTTGAAACAGCATCCCAATATTCTTTAGATGCCCTCGCTTCCCTGTTCATAACGTCAGTCCTTATTTTATCAACAGAGCTGCCTTCTATCGAGTCTATTTCTCTTGCGAGCCTTTCAACCTCTTCTGATGCCTTGTACATTTTTTCTGCAAGACCCGGCTCGGTCTTGACCCTGTTCTTCCACAACAGCTTTAGCAGGTTTCTCTGGTTGAACGATTTGCCCGATGCAAATTTCTTGGCTAATACTGCTCCTCGAAAGTCATGGTATGCCAAGAACTGCTCTCGCTTTGCCCTTATTGTACCAGATATCTTGGCAGGGATCACAAATCCGTGCGGCCAGCCGTTCCTGCTTCCAAGCACTACAAGAGTCTGGTTTGAGAGAGCCAACCTCAATGCACTTGTAGAAAGTGATACTCCCGGGTTCAATATGTGAAGCTGCTCTACGTCGGTGCTAAGAATTTCGTTCTTGGCATTGCCATTTTTGACAACGTACCTGTTGCGCTTACGCCCAAGGAAGAGGCCGAACTCGCTAAGCACTAACCTCAATTTGTTCCGGCCCTACTCCACAATGCCTGAGGTACTGACACTTTGCGTAGCATTTGCGCGGCAGACCCGGGTCGCGCCTATCATAAATCATCTTCATCCTTAGATCCCTTGCTTCGAGAAACTCTCTTCTCAGAGTCTCGTCTATGAGGTGGGGAACTCTTTTGATTATTGGCACAGGAGAATTGTTGCTGAAGTTCACATATACGACGCACCCAACGTTTATTGGATATTCAAATATGCTTTCGTATACTAGAGCATAACCCGTAGTTGAAAGCTTGTGAAACTCTTTCTCCTCGCCAGTCTTTAAGTCAAGGATTATGGAATCAAAGCTGAAGGCGTCTACACTGAGGTGAGTGCTCAGCCCAAGAGCGCTGCCGTCTATTTTCTGTTCTACTATTACAGGTATGGCAGTGTGTACAAGCGCGTCTATTCCTATCCTTGGCTGCTTTGACAGGATGGCTTTGATAGAAGCTGCCATCTGAGACGCTTCGTACCCCCACAGCTTGTCAAGGTTCATTTTTACTTCTTCTATGTCTGCTTCAGTAAAAGCGGCTTCTCTGAAATATTCGCCATGAGTAAGCATGTATGACGCAAATCTTTCTTCCGATTTTGCCTTAAGATGCTCGTACAGACCTGCAGCTCCTAGAACCCCCTGTTTGTACATGTAAGCCTTTGCAACTGAAATCTCGTCAGCTACGGCGTAATGATACACTAGGCCGCGAACCATATCTTTTGACGGAACGCCTTTTATTCCATCTATCCTTCTGACAAAGACATCTCGCCCTGATTGGCAGTACTGGCTTGCGACCTCATACACTCCTAATTTGATGGTATCATATGGCGGCTCGATAGGAGGTTTGTCCCAGTTCCATCCTCTCAAACTCTCGTCTACCGTCATGGTCCTTCCGCGGGAGACTATTCCTTTGAATAGCCTTCTTCGGTCTTCGCCTGAAAGAAAATACACGATAGTATGATTACAGCATTAAATATTTTAACTTTCCATAGTAAAAAAATAGAATAACAATAATCGGCTGAGGATTCAATTAAAAATGAGGTATTTCACCAGTATAATACAACTATTTTATGTCATTTGTTCAATAGTTCGCTGGTTTGCTCTAATTCAAACCAGACGCCGATTATCTTTATAAGAATGGATGCGAATTAGACTTAATCGGTTCCAAACTATCTGAGAAGCATAATTCGTGCTCGGTTTAACTAAAAGAGCCGAAAAAGTGCCCTGTTAAAACGCGAATCTCCAAATAGTGGAGATTGAAAGTTTATTCTTCTTTTAGGAGCTTGATCAGTCGCTTCATCTGTTAAAACGCGAATCTCCAAATAGTGGAGATTGAAAGTCCAGTTGCCCGCCTTGCGATCTGTACCAGACACCAAAGCGTTAAAACGCGAATCTCCAAATAGTGGAGATTGAAAGGGACATACATGCCAGCCCAAGTGGCTTCGGCCATGGCGTTAAAACGCGAATCTCCAAATAGTGGAGATTGAAAGTCAGGGGACGCTTGCGACATACGCAGGAACATGGATTCGTTAAAACGCGAATCTCCAAATAGTGGAGATTGAAAGAGATTGTAGACGACTTGTTCCTTGGTGAGAGCGGGCCCTGGTTAAAACGCGAATCTCCAAATAGTGGAGATTGAAAGATTCCGTTTGTACTTGTTGACATTCAAATACTGGCTCCTGTTAAAACGCGAATCTCCAAATAGTGGAGATTGAAAGGCTGATACGCAAACAGGAACGCCATGACCTCATGGTCGTTGTTAAAACGCGAATCTCCAAATAGTGGAGATTGAAAGCTTTGTTTCTTTTGGTCAGAAAGCGGAGTTTAATACAGTTAAAACGCGAATCTCCAAATAGTGGAGATTGAAAGGATAGGTCAGCACTCAGCACTCTGCCGTTCTGCGTTAAAACGCGAATCTCCAAATAGTGGAGATTGAAAGCCTATATCTATTATCTATGTCTATTCCGTTTGTACTTGTTGTTAAAACGCGAATCTCCAAATAGTGGAGATTGAAAGTGGTGCCAAGCGTGGCCTGGCAGGGATAGCCTGGCTACCAGGTTAAAACGCGAATCTCCAAATAGTGGAGATTGAAAGCCTATGTGGTTGAGCGAATCCCACCGTTTCAGGAGTCTTGTTAAAACGCGAATCTCCAAATAGTGGAGATTGAAAGACCGTATAGTCGGTGACATCAACTGTTTCTCTTGCCTTCTTGTTAAAACGCGAATCTCCAAATAGTGGAGATTGAAAGGATTACAATAACATGAAAGTCGTTTACTCCGACGTTAACGAGTTAAAACGCGAATCTCCAAATAGTGGAGATTGAAAGTTGACTGGGAGGCCCATCTAGCAGTATTGAACAAGGTTAAAACGCGAATCTCCAAATAGTGGAGATTGAAAGGGGAAAATCGTAGAGCAGGAAGCAAACAAGACATTCAGGTTAAAACGCGAATCTCCAAATAGTGGAGATTGAAAGAAGGGCTTGAATTTGTCGCCGACTGATACCCACACAAGCAGTTAAAACGCGAATCTCCAAATAGTGGAGATTGAAAGCGCCTGACACGTTCCTAAAGGCGCTCCTGTCTGTCAACGTTAAAACGCGAATCTCCAAATAGTGGAGATTGAAAGATGTTGGCGTCGTTTTCGATGGAGTCACGTATGGTACGTTAAAACGCGAATCTCCAAATAGTGGAGATTGAAAGAAATAATACGACGCTGCTGCTCTTTTTTCACTGTCGTATCTGTTAAAACGCGAATCTCCAAATAGTGGAGATTGAAAGCTTACATGCAAGTCATCAAGCTTATGGACATGGAAACAAGTTAAAACGCGAATCTCCAAATAGTGGAGATTGAAAGGCCCATACTGGATTCATGGGCCTAGGGTTCTTGGCATCGCTCGTTAAAACGCGAATCTCCAAATAGTGGAGATTGAAAGTGCTATGCCCACATAGTGGTAAACACTGTTTTGTAAGTTAAAACGCGAATCTCCAAATAGTGGAGATTGAAAGCAGAATATCTCACTCATGTAGTTGCGCCTTTCTCCAATACGTTAAAACGCGAATCTCCAAATAGTGGAGATTGAAAGAGGTTTGCCTATCTCGTAAAAGCTAACTGCATAAATGCCCGTTAAAACGCGAATCTCCAAATAGTGGAGATTGAAAGGTAAATGTTGCCATACATCTTGCGCATCTTTTTGTAGTATTGTTAAAACGCGAATCTCCAAATAGTGGAGATTGAAAGTGCACCACGCCGTTTTTCTCTGGCGAAAATTCCATATTGAGTTAAAACGCGAATCTCCAAATAGTGGAGATTGAAAGAAGTACCAGTCGCGGGTAATGACCTCTAACACATAAGTTAAAACGCGAATCTCCAAATAGTGGAGATTGAAAGAGGAACTTCAAACATCTTAACAAAGTGCATGAACGTCTAGTTAAAACGCGAATCTCCAAATAGTGGAGATTGAAAGCTTATCTCCCGGGGATTGTAGCCCGATAGCCAGAGGTTGTAGTTAAAACGCGAATCTCCAAATAGTGGAGATTGAAAGTTTGTTGCATGCGCTCATTTACCTGGTTGCTGACGCTTTGGTTAAAACGCGAATCTCCAAATAGTGGAGATTGAAAGGCACCTACGCGGAACAACGGCATGAACCAGACAGAGAGTTAAAACGCGAATCTCCAAATAGTGGAGATTGAAAGAGTATACATGCAGTAAATGTAAACTCATATTTTCATCTGGTTAAAACGCGAATCTCCAAATAGTGGAGATTGAAAGTACCTAGCCAATCTGGCGGTATTACAATGCCAGTCAGTTAAAACGCGAATCTCCAAATAGTGGAGATTGAAAGCATTCATCTTTGAGCGTTAGAATTGCAAGAAATCTGTAGTTAAAACGCGAATCTCCAAATAGTGGAGATTGAAAGGATATTCAGAATAGTTTGTTTCTCGTGCCTTCAAAATGTTAAAACGCGAATCTCCAAATAGTGGAGATTGAAATATGGTTGCTCTAGCATCTTGTTGAAGATTAGATCAGCTAGCTGTTAGTCTCCAATAGAGAGTCATAGGTATCTCTGTAAAACGCTGATAGCTCTGTCTATGCCAAGATCCAAAAAGTAGTTGCCTATCCTCGGACCCCTGTCGGCGTTAAGGAACATCCGATAGAGCAGGGTAAAGAACTCTTTTGGCTCCATGCCGTTGTTCCTTGCAACATCAAACACCTTTGACTGTAACTCTTTGGCGTTGTCAGGGGTGCTCTGCATGCCTGCAAAAGGCTTGATCGCCTCTATCAGGTCGATAATGGCCTTTCTTTGCGCATCGGAGAGCTTGATGTCAAACTTTTCTTCCCGAGCCATATTGTCGTCAGCCCAGTTGGACGCTAACCTTATCTTTTGCATGATAGCGTCGGTCTTGTCTTTTGCAATGTTGTAGGTCACAAGCCTGTTAAAGATCTTGTCGTACCTGTCCTCCTCGCCAGACGGGAAAATGGCGGCCTGCTGCGCGATGAGCTGGTAGGATACATGCGGGCCTGGCTGCTTGGGCGGCTGGAGCTTGTTGATGTACTCGTAGAGGCCCCTGTCCTTGACCAGCTTGGCAGGGTTGTCGACCTTTACCCTGCCAAAGTAAATGTCTTCAAGATCATCGTACTCCTTCATCAGGACTGGCACGTCATCCAGCCCGACGTGGCGCGTGCCTGTTATGCGCTTGAACAGCAGAAGCAGTATCGATTCAGGCGTGCCGTAGCGCAGCCACATCTGGGGCGTCAGCACGTTGCCGGCAGACTTGCTTATCTTTTTGCCAGACTTGTCAAGGAACATTTCATACTTGACGTGCAGCGGGTGGGCGTAACCGAGAATTTCATCCGCCACCCAGTCGTTGACCCTGACAGAGTCCATGATGTCCTTGCCATACGCCTCAAAGCGGATGTCAAAAGCCGCCCATCTCGCACCAAACTCTACCTTCCATGCAAGCTTGCCCTCGCCCTTGGCAATGTCGGCCTCGCCCCTGTGCCCGCAGCCCTTTACATCAGCCTTGCCGATCCTGCTGCCAGAGCAGACATACGTGACTTTCTTTTCATCAGGCAGGTATTTTTGTGCAACAGCAGTGTAGAGCCGGCCGCAGTTGTGGCACACCGGGAAATACGGGAGCACTTCGATGTACTTGTCCTGCCCCACGAACTCGGCTATTTTCTGCCCCAGCTTGGCGCTGCTCTTCAATATGGTGTCGATCTGGTTGACAAGCAGCCCCTGCTTGTACGCCTCCCTGCCGCTCTGGAAGCGGTACTTGATCCCTGCCTTGTCAAGCCCGTCTAAAAGGAGGCTGCTCATGTGCGCGCCATAGGAGGCGTGGCAGCTGCCAAACGGGTCTGGGATGCTTGACACCGGCCGGGCGATATGCTCCTGCAGCCAGTCGGGCAGGCCATGCGGGATCTTGCGCAGACCATCCATGTCGTCTGAATAAGCAACAAGTTCGGACTTGAAGCCAAAGTTCTGAAGCGCAAGCGCGATGCCATATGCTCTCACTGCATCGCCCATACTGCCAATATGAGGTATGCCGGACGCGCCAAGCCCGCTCTCGACCCTTATCAGATCCAGGCTTCGGCCCAGCTTTTTCTCCCTCTTTATCAAGATGTCTGCGACCTTGTCTATCCACGTGCCCTTGCCGATTTGCTCTTCCATTTTTACTATAACAACACCTTTGAAACGTACGGGCCGTCCTGACAGTAACCCAGCTTCTTCTTGTAGTATTGTCTTGTGCCGATGGCGCTAATTACTGCGATCTTGGTGACTCCAAATTCGTCTTTTGCAATGCGCTCGGCTTCCCTTAGCAATTTTGTGCCATACCCTCTGTGCTGGTAGCTGCCATCGATCTCTTTGCTTCCGACGCTCACCGCCTGCCCGTACACATGGAGTTCGCGCACTATGGCGGCTCCGCCAAGCTCGTTCCTGTGAGGCTTTGCCACCCTGCGCAGCCGCAGAAAGCCAAGTATGGTGTCGCCGTCCTTGCTTTCATATGACAGGAATACTTCTCGTCCACCTGAAGCAGAGTAATCAGTCCTTCTCAGCGTAACTTCGTCTTCATCAGGGTACCTCCTCTGCAGGCCGGTTTCCCTGCACCTGATGCACCTGCACCTATAGCCCTGCTGCCTCAGCCTTTGCAGTACGATCTGCCGGAGGTTGCCGCTCTTGGGTCCAGCAACAATGTCCTTTGACTCTATTTCACGCTGCACACGCATTATACGTACCCACTCTGGCACCACCTTCTTTGCTTCAACTATGACATTGACAAAATCATCATCAGAGTAAGCTCGATACTTGCCGGCCTTGTGCATCCTGAAGAGGCCGGTGTGTTCCAGCACAAGCGTCGGGTAGATCTTTAGCATGTCCGGCTTGAAAGCATCATCTTCAAATAGCCGCCTGAAGTCCTCGACATCTTTTTCAGGTGAGCTACCCGGCAGGCCAGGCATCATGTGCGCGACTATCTTGTAGCCGGCGTCCCGTGCAATCCTAAATGCGTCAACCACATCGTCAAGCGTATGCCCTCTGTTCACCAGTTTGTAGACGCTATTGCGAAGCGACTGGACACCGATCTCTACCCTTGTTACCCCAAGCTCGAGCATCAGGTCAATATGCGGCTCTTTGCAATAATCGGGCTTTGTTTCAACTGTGAACCCGACGCACCTGTTGTCTGCAGTCTCGTTGATGGATATCGCTTCTTGCAGGCTAGATGATCTCCTGCCGTTGAGAGCGTCATAGCACGATTTTGCAAACTCCCTCTGGTAGTCTGCAGGCATAAATGGAAAGGTGCCCCCCACGATCACGATCTCGGTCTTGCCAGTGTCGTGGCCTCTTGATTGCAGCTGCTCCATCTTGCCGCATACCTGCTGGTATGGGTCGTAACTGAACTTTTGCGCGGCCTTTGTCGCCGGCTCTGTGCCGGTATAGCTGAGCGGCGTGTTGAATTCGATGCCACCTGGGCAGTAGGTGCACCTGCCATGTGGGCACTCGTATGGCTTGGGCATCACCGCAACTACTGCTACGCCAGACGCTGTCTTGGCCGGCTTGACCATCAATAGACGCCGGTAGCGATTATCATGAATATGATGAATGATGTGCTCGTTCTTTGGCATCGTGTCCAGATGGTAGGCCGATGCCACTTCCCTGACAACCTTGAGGGCCTGCCTGACTGACAGTAGTTTCCTGCTCTCGATCTGCTCGGCGATCGATCTGCAGGCCTGCTGATAGCTGCTATTGTTGTTGTCAGTCACTGAGAGCAATTCTGGACAATTACAGAAGAACGCATATTAATTTTTGTTTACAGTGCTTCTTTTCTGCCGTCTATTTTGGCAGCGACTTCGCCACTGCCCTTTTCTATCCTGCCAATGGCTCTACAGTGCATCTTGTACTTTGCAAAGACACTGATTATGTCGTCGGTGCTTGCCTTTGGTGCAATGACGCAAAAGCCCACGCCCATGTTGAACGTGCGGTACATCTCTCTGCTTTCGATCTCACCATCGACCTGTATCTGCCGAAATATGCCTGTCGGCGCCGGCAGGTCGTCAAGGTCGTACCTTACCCTGACGTTGAGCCGGGACAGCTTTGTGAACGAGCCGCCGGTAATGTTTGCAAGGCCATGCACTTTGATCTTTTTCTTCTTTATGATTTCCATAACCGGCCTGACATAGATTTTGGTCGGGATCAGGAGCTCTTCGCCCACTGTCTGTACAAGATGTTCGGCGTTGTCGTCGACGGAATACTTTGACAGCAAGACCTTGCGCGCAAGCGTATAGCCGTTAGAGTGGAGCCCGCTGCTTTCAACCCCTAGTATAACATCGCCGGGCTTGATTGCGCTTCCCAAGATCGGCTTGCCCTTTACCACTACCCCCATGACCATCCCTGCGAGGTCGAACGCGTTCTCTCCTTCGCCTGTTATGACATCTGGCAGGATGGCAGTCTCGCCGCCGACTATCGCCATCTGCGACTGCCTTGCGCCTTCCACCAGCCCCTTTGCTATTTCCTGCAGGAGCTCCTCGTTTGGCTGCCTGAGGGCGACGTAATCTATAAAGCCGACAGGCTGCGCACCGACGCAAATGACATCGTTGACGTTCATTGCAACGCAGTCTATCCCTATGGTATCGAATTTGTTCATTAGCTGCGCAACGAGCACCTTTGTGCCGACGCCATCAGAATGGAGGGCAAGGAGCTCACGCCCGAGCTTGATCAGGCCAGCGTAGTGGCCAAAGCCCGACACCACCTTGCCTGCCGCAGCCATGCGATGAGTTGCAGAAATTATCTCGCCTATCGACTTTTGCGCCGTGCGTATCTTGCCCACGTCGACCCCGGCGTCCCGGTACGTCACGCCCCCGCCTTTTTTCTTCAACGGTACAAGGCAGCCAAAAGTCTTTTAATAAATGTTCGAGTCTCGCCAAAAAGAGTAAGCATCCTTACATCACGCTCAACAAAGATGATACATTACTTTAATATAGAAACTGAGGGCAATAGCTCCCATAATAAATGGATGCACGCAACATCGGGCTTCGCAACATCGAAGTTGCCGACACAAAGATATGCTCTATCGACGGCGAGAACGGCAAGCTCATCTATCGTGGCTACGACATTCTTGATCTCGTCAAACATTCTACCTTTGAAGAGACCGCCTACCTATTGCTTTTTGGCGAGCTGCCTACTGCAAGCCAGCTCAAGGATTTCAGCCGCCGGCTCACTGAGGCGCGGGGAATCCCGGAACCCCTGATAAAGAATCTGAAGAACCGGCCCAAGCGCGCCCAGCCGATGGATGTCCTGCAGTCATGTGTTTCAGAGCTGGCCGACTATGACCTCAACATCGAGGACAGCTCCAAAGAGGCCCACGTCAGGCGCGCGATCACTCTTATCGCAAAGATACCGGCTATCGTGGCCGCCTGGAACAGGGTGAGAAACGGCCAGCATGTTGTCGACCCGTTGGAGGAAGGATCGCACGCAGCCAACTTTCTCTACATGCTGAGAGGGGTCGAGCCATCGGCCGAAGAAGTCAAGGTGATGGATATCTGCCTCATTCTGCACGCAGAGCACAGCTTTAACGCTTCCACCTTTGCAGCGCGTGAGATAGCTTCGACAAGGGCGCACATGTACGCCTGCATCAGCGGCGCTGTCGGCGCGCTCTCCGGCGAGCTCCATGGCGGCGCAAACGTCCAGGTGATGAAGATGTTGCTAGAGATAGCCGACCCGGCCAACGTAGACAAGTGGGTCGCAAGCCGGCTCCAGTCGGGCGGCAGGATAATGGGCATGGGCCACGCTGTCTACAGGACAACCGATCCGCGCGCAGATGTTTTGGCAAGGCTGTCGAAGGAAATTTCAAGAGAAAAGAACAACAAGTGGTACGAGATCACCGAGCGGGTCGAGCGCGCCACCAAAAAGTACATGCTGGAGCACAAGAGGCAGGCGATATACCCAAACGTTGATCTCTACAGCGCATCGCTCTACTACAGCATGGGCATCCCGATGGACCTTAACACGCCCATTTTCGCGATATCAAGGATTGCAGGCTGGTCGGCTCATGTCATTGAGGAAAAGTTTGCAGAAGCGGCGCCCAAGCCGGCGCTCTACCGCCCAAAGGCGGTCTATGTGGGCAAGTACTGCGGGCCGATGGGCTGCGAGTACACGCCGCTTTCAGGCAGGCAGGAGCAGCAGCACACTTCTTAAATAGGCTACATGAAACAGACAGAGAGCACACAGCAGGTACAAAAAATGGAAAGCTTACAGAAAAGGAGAAAAAAGCCGCGCGGCAAACCAAAGGCCACCCTTGGCCAGCAGGCACTTGAGCTGCACAGGCGTGTCCGCGGCAAGATTGAAGTGCGAAGCAAGGTTTCTGCAAGGTCTCCCCATGAAATCAGCATTGCTTACACACCCGGCGTGGCAGAAGTCTGCCTAGAGATAGCGGCTGACAGGCAAAAGGCATATGAATACACGAGCAAGTGGAACAATGTGGCCATCGTGACCGATGGCACGAGGACGCTTGGCCTTGGGTCGCTAGGGCCGGAGGCCGCTCTTCCTGTGATGGAAGGCAAGGCCGTACTGTACAAGCAGTTTGGCAACGTCGATGCGTTCCCGATATGCCTGCAGACTACTAACGCCGACGAAATAGTAAGGACGGTCAAGAACATTGCTCCAGTCTTTGGCGGCATCAACATCGAGGATATCGAGACCCCGAAGGTTCTTGAGATAGTCGACAGGCTCACAGAGGAGCTAGACATCCCAGTCTTCCACGACGACCAGCACGGCACCGCTGTTGTCACTCTCGCTGCTCTTCTCAACGCGCTGCGGCTCACAAAGAGAAAGCCGGAGGACACCAGTGTGCTTGTGGCCGGCGCAGGCTCTGCCGGCTATGGCATCGTGAAAATTTTGTATGCGATAGGGATAAGGGACATGGTAGTCATAGATTCTCATGGCGTCATCTCAAAGGCGAGGGCTCCAGAGACAATGAACAGGTACAAGTACGAGCTTGCCTTGATAACGAACCACAAAGAGGGAGTCACCACTCTTGCAGACGCCGTCAGGGGCAGAGATGTCTTTATCGGAGTCTCTGGAGTCAAGAAGCTATTGACTGCCGAGATGGTGAGGTCTATGAGCAAGGACCCTATAATATTCCCGCTCACAAACCCTGACCCCGAGATACATCCAAAGGAGGCGTTTGACGCCGGGGCAAAGGTGATAGCCACGGGCAGCTACAAGTTTGAGAATAGGGCTAACAACGCGCTGGTCTTCCCATTCACAATGAGGGCTATCCTTGACAACAGGATACGGAAGATAAGCCAGCAATTGCTCGTGAACGTGGCTTGTGCACTAGCAGATCTCATACCAAAGGACAGGCTGAGCCCGTTCAACATCGTGCCTGATGTTACAGACTCAAGAATACAAGAAGTGGTCAACAAGGCAGTTCGCTCGGCTACTGCTACTACTGGCTGAGCTTGTTCTTTAGCCACTCTTTGGCCCTTCTCTCGGCCATGTGCTTTCTCAGGATTATCATGGCCATCTCGTAAAATGTGACGCCGTTCTTCTGCGACTGGGCATCGATCCACTTGAGCCCCTCAGCCAGCTCAGAGTCGTTCTCGGACATTACCACGAGGTCGTCTATGATCCCGATGAACTGGTCATCGACGCCTTCTTTGCTGCCTAGCATTTCTGGAAACCCCTAAGTCGTAACATTCCCCGAAGCCTAAAATGTGAACTTTGTTACAAAATAGGACTTTCGGACAAAACCAAAAGATAGGGGCAAAAAAGCGGCCGAAATAAGGTTTTGCGCCCAGCGCCCGCAGGGCGCCAAATTGTGTATATGTGCTCATTTTATTTGCCTCACCACTATGACAACCGCAATAGAGATCATGGCTACAACTGCAAGCACGATCAAAGTTGTCACATCCTCATACCATTGTTTTGGCGTGGTGCTTGTCGTTGTGGTCTGGCTTGGCGTCGGTGTCGGGGTCGGTGTGGGTGTTGGCGTCACTCCCGGTATTGTTGGCTGACTGATCGCCTCTGTCGGTGTCGTGCCTTGGTTCTGGCTCTGGCTTGGCGTGGTGCTTGTCGTTGTGGTCTGGCTTGGCGTCGGTGTCGGGGTCGGTGTGGGTGTTGGCGTCACTCCCGGTATTGTTGGCTGACTGATCGCCTCTGTCGGTGTCGTGCCTTGGTTCTGGCTCTGGCTTGGCGTGGTGCTTGTCGTTGTGGTCTGGCTTGGCGTCGGCTCTTGGCTCGTAATTTTATAGAATTGATAAGGTTGTTTTAAAGGATATCCTGTTGCAACCCATGACCGCGATAAACAATCTGGGCAGCGAGTCGTTCCGTGGTCAATAACAAAGTCCATACCACCCCACCAAGCCTCTGGCGGCGCTGTGACACCCGGCCGCTGATATACGCCTAAGGGCCGTATGCTCCAACTACCATCAGAATAAATTGATGCAAAAAATATATCCGCAGTAACCACCGATGGCGACAGGTCTTGGCGCGGAAAGGCGAAGAAAATTTTCTCGCCGTCGGCGGGTGCATGTTCTGCCAAACTTTTAATTTTGATTGCAACGCTGTCTTTCAGTAACGCATAGGGTATTGCCGACATTAGGCGCTGTCAGCCTCCCACCCCATGAACTCAACCCACGATGCAATTTCATTTTTGATAGTCTGCTTTTGTCCCTCTGTCATTAATGCTGTATTTGGCGTGTTTATTTCGATCGTCACAAGCCCTGTTGTATCATCGTACGTTATAGCGCCCAGCACGTATTGTGCCTTTTTAGTCTCGTCTGCCATCTGTGGATACTTACCTTTAAGCCGCCGCCTTACCTCATCACTGTCAAAAAAAGTGCCTTTGCCCTTGATATTAAACCCCGGTGGAATTCTGAATTTTATAACTGACACGTTCCCGACCCTCCTGTCAAACTTGCGGCGTGAGTATCGCTGCCTGATAATGTAACCGGCTTGGCACAGCCGCCCGCAAATATGCTCCGCACTTCGCTAGTGCTACCTTGAAATGTAATGCTGTATGTATGTTGTGCTACAGATTGATTTACCAACGTGATCTCAATTGCTCTTGCAGAATCGGCCGTATTAACGGCCAAAGATGCACTGGTTACGCTTGCTAATGTTATTGTGTTCTCTTTCAACCTATACGTGATTGTTCCGGCATTTGCGGTTTTATAGCCTCTTACGAGCGCACAGACATAAATTAAATTAGTTGCTCCGCCCGGAGTAACAGCAGCAAGAATATATGCCGTGTTTTCCACAGTGTTTGCCCACGCATCATACACGTTCGCATTTATTGTGTTACCGGTGCCGCTTGACCCTCCGGCGCTGGAAGGGTCATTACCAAGAGCATGTGTGTCATTGCCTGTCAGGCTTGCGGCGTGCGTGTCACCTACCACCGTACCAGGACCAGATGATGGACTTTTCACAAAATTGCCCAATCTGCACTACTACACCTCTGCAAACAGTAGTCCAGCCTGAAATATTCCAGCGCCAGCACCAACATTGGTTATTGTTATGTTTGTGCTTGCATCGGCGCCCAGCCCTTCATTTACCGGCGTTTTGTCTGTGAAGAACATAGTGCCCTTTGATGCATGCACTATCCTGATACTTTTTGCTACTCCTCCACTTGTCCAGTTGATTTTAAAGTCTCTGGCTTCGGCGGACGTGATGTAAAATCCATAGATAAAGCCCGTTTTCGCTGCGCTTACTGCCTTTGTCACAAGAGCGGTACCGTCTGCAGGATTGGTAGTCTCGGCGCCATGAACCCACGCTGGCTCGATGTTCTTGCCCCAGCGTTCCAACTTTAATTGATCTTGTATGTCCACAAGCCTGGCAAGAACTGTTTTACCAGTGTTATTTGCCGGCGTTGCGCCCGCATCACCGAGCGTGCGCAGAACTCCTTTAATTGCGTCGTTGGTCAACGCATCGGCGTCGGCTTCAATGTTTCCGATTTTAGTGTTTACGCTTGCAAGTGTCGTCTCGCTAGCACGAGTAGATAGTGCTGTGTCAAGGTTTGGCGGATTCTGTATTTTTAGCGCATTACCAACATCAAAGGATAGTTTGTCAGTCTGTGTTTTGACGCCCGATAGCGTGGCCTCTGTAGCACGAGTAGATAGTGCTGTGTCGAGATTATCAGTTTTCGCTTTTATCAACGGCAAATTGCTAAGGTCAGATGACCAGTCTCTTGCCGTTTGTGCTACGCCACTTACCGATTTTACATTTACGTCCTGACTTGTAGTGGCTGCGCTATTTTCCTGAATTGCCACTTTGAGATTGCCAAGGGCTGATAGGTCTTGCGGTAGTTGTTGATTTGCCTTGTGATAAATGATCGCCATTTATATGCCTCCGAATAACTTTGCAAGGACAAAGCCGAGTAAAACGGCTATCCCTGCTTGTTCACCCATGCCGATCCATTGCCTTCTTTCAATGCGTCTTATGCACTTCACTATTTCTTCCCATTTTCCATACAGATCGTTGATGTCTCTGTCTTGATTTTTGTTCCGTTCTTCTTCTCTTGCAAGCCTTTCTTTGTCGCTCATCATATATTCAACATTTCCCCCTTTACTGTCACATTGGCGCCAGTAGATTGAACTCGCACCCGGTGAAAGTGATGCTGCGTGTCCAGCATAGCATCGTCACCAAATACGTATGTATCACCGGCATTGAGCACTTTCGGAAAACCAGCGTAACTAACCCATGAACCGTTGTTGTCAGATTCGGGCACCTCTCTGTGCTGAATGTCCAGGTTGATGTTCGCGGCACCACCATTCACAATAGTAAACTTGTTCTTTTTGCCGATTGTGTGTCTGAAAAACAAGTTTGTATAACTGGCTGCTATGGCCGTTACGCTGTTTGAATAGAACAAGTGTGGCACGGCAGAGCTGACACCATAATCGAAGCAAGGATCGTCGCTTGCCACGATAATCACCCTGTTCTGGTCGGGCACGAAAACGTTATCGATCTGAATGGTAATTTCTTCAATGTCGAGCGGCCTTATGATCTTGTAGTATGACATCATATCAAACTCTACTTCGGCGCCTTGATATGATAGGTGCAAGTCAGCATCCGCAAAAATGTATATTGACCTGATGCGGTCAATGTTGAGGTCATGGCCTGACCTGAAGCCCAGCTCTTTGAAAGTAGTTAGGACTTTTTGTTCTTCGTTGTCCACAGTGCCATTAAGCAGGTTGACAACATTGCGACCGCTTCTTAGCATCAGCTCTACACTAATTATTTTTGGCGCCACTATGCTAGCAACCTCCTAATGCTGATCCTACCCTTCTTTATTGCCCGCTTGATCTTGTCTCTTTGCCCTTTTGGTATCTTCCTGACCATGCGCTTTATGCGCAAACAAGTTGGACAGAAATCACCGATCCCCTTATGCACTTTTTTACAAAGTTTACACTTTGCCAATTTCATGTTCCACCTCCTATGAGTAGACCAGCGCCCAAAGCGCTGGCAAGTCCTGCAAAAAATTCGTGACTATTGACATCGTTTTTGTCGATAATATAGCCGTGTTTGTTCCAGTGATGCAACATGATAAGCACCGCAGCCGCCAGCAAACCTATCGCAAGCCCGACAACAAGATTGTTATTCATTTTTACAGAAACCCTCCAACTTTGCCAAAGATCGCTGCAATAGCTACGCTAATGATGGCAATTGCGACCAAGATTATGATTGTTGGAATTGTGGCGTTTGCAAGGCGCTTATCAATATCCTTAACCAACAAATCAAGCGACGGCATATCGCTTACTATTCCCGATAGCCCGGCGATTGTTTCGACATCCGGTATGATGTATGCCGTAAGCGTGTTTCTGTCGCCAAGATGTGGTGTCAAAAACGGCGTTGCATAATGAATTGTCAGGGTGTTATCACCGTTTATCAAAGCATCTTTTACTTCAGCGCTGATATTGTTGTGTGAAGTAGGAGCATAGTTCTTACCGTTGAGCGTTGCTTGCTCCAAAACCCAGCCCGGTTTATTAGCAAAGTTAACGACAAGTATAGCCGATTTTAGGTTTCCTAACCACGTTATTGTTTTTCTGGCTTGAGCCGGTGACGGCCCTACCTGATCACCATTGAAAAAGTATACCGGGTTGCCTCTTGTCACCACTTTAGTCCCCGGTGTCAGATTGGTCGATGTGAAAGTGGCTTCTGCAATATTGGTCGGCTTTAAACGCTCATACATTCTGACTTTGTAAGTGCCCGGCTTGAGCAGTGGATCGATAGAGATAAAGCGGTCAAACCTTCCGCTTTCGTCAGCTCTTAGGTCGTCTATCCTAAAATTGATTGCCGGCCATTCGTATACAAGTTGAGCGTTTGGCGTCCATCCTGAAGATTGCAGAGCCACCTTGTCCCCTGCTTTGCCAGAGTCGGGCGTGATTATCAGAATTGGCATGTTGTTGCTCGCCTTCCTTACCTCTTTATCGGTGCGCCAACGGCCTTTTTCACTACCTGACGGCCCGCTTTTGTTCCTGCAAATACGGCTACCAATACCATGCCCAGCGCAATGAATAGCACCGGGATCAGGTTGCGCCTAAACCATTCTTCTACTTCTTTGGCTTTGTTCATCAGATCAAATCCACTGGACGCTGAAGTCGTTATTGTTGTCGTTGTGGTCTGGCTTGGCGTGGTGCTTGTCGTTGTGGTCTGGCTTGGCGTGGTGCTTGTCGTTGTGGTCTGGCTTGGCGTGGTGCTTGTCGTTGTGGTCTGGCTTGGCGTGGTGCTTGTCGTTGTGGTCTGGCTTGGCGTGGTGCTTGTCGTCGTAGGCTGCTGGCTTGGCGTCGGTGTCGGGGCCGTGCTCTGCACAAAAACGCTCTCGATGTGCGATTCCGATCTTGCCACGTCCGGCACGTTGACAGTGTATGACCTGCCGCCCTGAACGTCCATTACTATAGATGTGTTACCGTTACCGAATTGATCAGTATTGATCGTTCCCACTCTAATAGTGTTGATATTTACCGGCAATGATGCGTTTTTTGATGCTTGCACTATGTTGACGTTGATTCTTTCGCCTTGCTTGACAACATTGCTCATTCCGGGCAATGACGCTATACGGCTGCCGTCCTGCCTTGACAGGATCATTATGCTCATTAGCACTCATCACCCTGCTACCGCTGCCGCCATCTTCTTGCCGGGTTTTGTGAACAGAGCCGCAAGAGCAAGGCCGATCAGAATCGCAAATACAACAAATACGACAAGGCCGATGTTGTCCCTGATGAATTGTTCCGCGTCCATTGCAAAGTTTCTAAATTTTGCCGTTCTTGTTGTTGTCTGGCTGCTGTCAGATGCGATCATAATGTTCCCGGTTAGCACTGGCGGAGGGCTGGTTTGCTCTATCACGGGTGGCGCTGGCGCTATCTCTGTCCTTGTGTTTGCTATCGCTGACGGACAGTCACACTTGTTTTGTGCGTCGCTTGGTGTTAGCATTTGTCAAACTAGACCTCCAATATGAAAGAGGTTCTAGATGCCAAATACCAGCTTGCCGCCGCTCTGCACGTGCTCTCTGTTTACCACATATTCTTCACTGACATAGCGGAACACAGTTGGGTTGTCGATCTTGGCTAGCAGCTTTAGCGCCTCCTCCTTCGACTCTACGAGGATACCTCGGCCGTCCATCGATACCTCTTTGTCGTAGTCAATTGCAAAGGTGCCCTTTAGAGCCGTGCCAAACTTGTAGAATGACTTGTCGTCTGCCTGCGCAGCCTTGTATCGTGCCGTGATCAGCTCCTTGGCGTCTGAAACTGGCAAGGTGCGCTTTACTTGGTATTTTTCGATCCTGTCGTCCTGTTCTACTGCCGGGTTGGCGTTGTCAAACGTGGTCACAAAGGCCCGCTTGTGCAGATTGCCGCTGCCGACGTTTAGCACTTCGGACAATTCGGTGTTTGCAACCTTGGCATCTGTCTGCTTTGCTGTGACTCTCGGCAATGCGTATCTTTCCAGCCTGTCGCCAAATATCTGCATGATCTCGCTCTTTGTAGTCTCTATCTGATCGTAGCTGATGTATGCCTTTGCTGTGTCGATTGTGGCGGTGCCTACCGTGCTGAAAAAGTCGCTCTTCGTCATCCACGTTAGATCAATGTTGAGCTGTGTAATCTTGCCAAACGGATGGACATGTCCGGCGGGCAAAACGCTTTCGTCAGCCAGAATCATGCCTTTGTTCCATCTGAGCAATGCTTCAAACTTGCCATTTGCCGCTGTGAAGTGCTCAACGCCGATCTGATCGTAATAGTTCATTATGCGAAAGTCTTTCGACTTGCCGCTATAGATGGCGTTTGCATTGTTGTATTCCAGCTTGGCATTTCGAAACACTTGCCTTGGGCTGTCGCTATGTAGGACACCGGTGCCCAGCGTGTAGGTGCCCTCTACAAAAATCCTGATCTCGCCGTAAGTTACGCCAACCGGTAGTTTTGTCGGGGTTGACTCGCCTTCTTTGATGCTCAGGACTTCATTGTGTAAGATGTTTTGCGCCCTCATGCGGATCACCTATTATTGCTGAACCTTGGTCTTTACCGCGTTCCAGTTTACCCAAAGCAGGATCATGCTTATGACAAAGGCCAAAAAGGCCATTGCCGGCACGATGTATTCTTTAACGTCGATCTTGTCTGGCATGTGTTATACCACTGTCTCCTTTTCTTCGGCTGCTACGCCGATAATGGTTGTAGTAACCATAGTAGTCAGGTCGAACCGGCGAATAAAGTCAAAAGGTCAGGGTTCGTGCAGGCACTATATATATGACTTGGATATGTCCGTTTTCCACTATTGAAATATTGAGACCGTGGACGTTGATGTAGTGCTTGCCCCGGCTGATCATTAGCCCTTGCTTGTTTTCACCTTTCAATTTCTTACCGCAGATATGGCAGAATCCGATCAGGGTTGTCATGCCTTCGCTCCTTTCAGTTGCACTATGATCGGCTTGCCCTTTGCATCAAATCGCTGGACAAACTTGCCCTTGTGGGAATAGATCACCGCTTCTATAGAGCTGGCGCCGGTGTAGATGTAGGGCCGCTTGGCCTTGAGCTGCACCGCTTCATAATGCAACTCCATTAGTTTAAAGGTCATGGGCTGGCCAAATTTTTCGTAGTACCAGGCAGTATGCCGGCTAGTTGGCTTCATAAAAAATGCAAAGATGTGATCTGCATTGTGATAAACATCGTCGTGCAATTCGAGCGGGCTTTGAGCAATGACGATCCACGATCCGCTTACGTGTCTGAATGTTTTTAAAAACACCTGCGTCGGCTTTGGTATGCTCTTGCTGTTTTGCTGTGCATGAAATTCGTCTATGGCTACGACCCTGTTTCCGAGTCTGAGAGCCACTTCCAAAAACCCGTTCAATTCTTCTTTTGATTTTTCCTGTGGTAGATACTGCATGTTGGCGTCGATCAGGGCGTCAAGGCTTCGCACGGGCGGGCCTATGCCGATAAAGCCGTTGTGGTTATAGTCGTAGCACCACTTTTTAAAAGTGCCCGGCAATTTCCTGAGCAAGTGATCTCTGGCAAAAGATGTTTTTCCTACTTTGCCGTCTCCTATTATGGCTACGTGCTCGGAGAGCTCGCCCTGACAGAAATTAATCCTATAGGTCATTCTTCACCCGATGGAGTATCCCAATAGCCTGCTACGTAGCCTACAAGGTTGAAAATACGCTTGAGCCAAACCTTTGACTCGTCCGGCGCTATGTCAAGGATCAGCGGTAGAGCATTTTCAAAAGCCGCGAATAACATCTTTTCTTGCAACGTGGGCTTTTTACCTACGGCAGCAGCCGCTTTTTCCATTTCCGATCTCAGATATTTGAAGGCATACTCGGCCTTGTCAGCCATCGGGGCGTCAGCCGGTGGAACTATCAGGGGCTCTTCATTTTTCGTCGTTGCCTAGCGCCTCCTGTATCTTTGCCTTGACCTTCTCCTTCACTTTTTCAATGTCAGCGCCTTGCTTTCTGGCTTCAAACATGCCGCTGATCCTTGGCATAAGGATCATTTCCATAGCCGCCATAGCAGCCAGAAATGAGCCCGTCTTTTTTGTCGTCGGCAAATAATCTTTGAAAATCTGCAAGAATGAATCGCCTAGCTCCTCCCTTTCGGCCTTTGACAGCGGCACCCATGCGTCAGATAGCAAGGTGCCAAAGTTGATCGGCAATGCTACGATCCTGCCAACCTTTTTTTTATCCCAAACCATCATTTCTTGGGCTTCGATCTGCTCGCCGGTCTGACTGTCTGTAGCCTTGAACCCTCCAATAGGGGCACCTACAGGAGCGCCGCCGGCGGGCGTCTCTGTGGCTGGCTGCTTTGGCCCGATGGGCTCATTTGGAAATTCGGGCTCGTCGCTAGTGTCACGGTTGCCAACTTCTACAACCTGTCGCGCTTGCTTCTCGATTGCCTGAGTAGTTACGCCGAAAATACTAGCAAGTTCACTACGGACGGCATAATACAGGTCATTACCCAGCAAGGTCACTTTACCTTGTTCATGCAAGCCCTTCAAAATCTCCCTGACTTTGAGAGCCCGGGGCTTGTCCTTGTCGGCTATAAGTTCAGCAAAGGGCTTTAGCAATTCCTTTGCAGTTTGGGCGTGGTTTGGTTCTTCCTGCCTTGACTCTTTTTCGTGCGTAACAACCTCTTTAGTTTCGCTTGCCGGGGTTATGGGTTCTGGTTGCTCCGGTTCTGTCGGTTGCTCTGGCTCGGTTGGCTCGGTTGGCTGTTCTTCTTTTTCTTTGTTTAAGTTATCGTCCTTGTTGTTTGGCATGGTCTTTAACCTAATTCTGTGGTTGGCGGTTGTTCAACGGGATCACTTTGCACGGTTATTTCCACTTCTGCGCCCATGCTTGCAAATTGCTGCCTAAATATTTCAGCCAGTTGCTTAACGTGGTCGCCACTGATTTTCTTGCCTTCGAGCGGGAATGTTGCCGTAAAAATAAGGTATTGCATGGTGGATCACTTGCTTTAAGGTTTTGGGCTCTCTGCCTTGACCGGTTGAGCTGGCACCGGGGCCTTTTCTGCCAGTGGTTGCTTTAAAGTGATCTCAACCTTTGCGCCTGACTTTATTAACTGGTCAAACCTCGGATCGTATGGAAACAGGTTTGCTATCGTGTCTCGCACGGCTTCACTGGTTACGTCCGTAATGTTGCGTTCCGTCGGTATTTCTATTTGCACTAAAATGCTGGTTGGCATGAGGTTAAGACAGTCGCGAATTTAAAAAGATAACCCTAACTTGGCAAAAATAAGGGGGGTTGAGCCTGTCAAGACTCAACCGGCGTCATAGGTTTGAATCCGTGTGCCTCGCTCCATACTCTAAAGGCCGCTTGGAATTGTGGCAAGTTCATTTTATCGGCACCCGGTATTTGCGTCGGTGCTGGTGCCTGCCTTATGGCGTCAAGATCAAAGCCCTGCAACAGCTCTTCCGGCTTTAGCATCGGGGTTCCTGTCGGGCTGTAGTATGGGATTGACTTTATGTCGATCGGTTGGCCGCTGCCGGGCTTGGCTAGCAGTTTTTCGGCCGCTGTCACGATCTCGGTGATGTCAAGCCCTGCTTCTCTGCTAGTTTCAACAAGGGCCGCCCTTGCAAGCCCTATGATATGATCAAATTCTCGCTGGTCGATCCTTCCGTCGTTGTTTGCTATGATCAGTTGTGCCACTATGCAAGATAGTCTTTCGCTGGCCCTGCGCTGTGTTTGTTCTGATGCTATGGCACCTTGCAGCTCTAGGCCTTTTTCTGCAAGTTGCTGGCTCGTAAATTTGCCGTTGCTCCATTGCTTCAAAATTATGCTAATCGTCGGGATCAGCGTGGCGATGGCGCCTAAAATAATCGCTGTCAGACTTTCGCCGGTCGGTGCTTGTTGCAAAAATAATGCTTCAAACATCAAAAATAAAACGATCCTGATTTTAAAAGGATAAAGCGGGGGTGTGTGCTTTTGGCTTGTCTCTTGATTTTGTTCTCAATAGGCGCTTACAGCAAGGGCATACCCTGAACTTCTTTTGATAGGCATAATGGCATGTCTCGCACCAATTTTCATAAATATAGTATGGGTGCCTTGTCTGTCTGAGAGCGCCTTTATGCTTGTGCTTGATGCCGGAGCAAACATGCTTCAAGCGATGGCGCCCTCCTTTACTTTCAAAACTGCGATCTTGCTGTATGTGATTATTGGGCGCTGGACATTTCTTAACCGGTATCTGAATAAAGGCAATTTCCCGTGATTGTATCGGAGCGTATATTCAGCTATTGGCTTTTTCTCAAGTTCTTTCACCTTCTTTACGCTGTGCAAGGCCATCTCATAGAACGGGTAAAAATTTGTAGTGTTTGGCGGAAAATAGATGTCTTGCCCCCTCACAAAAATGAATTTCTTTGTAACCCTTGCTAGTTCCTTCAAAATGTCAGCACTGTAAAATTCCTTTATTTGCTTTGGCGTCCTGTTCTCGTTAACTCCAAAAGCCTTCGCTCGCGGGTCTTTGCTGTCACGAGTAGGAGCAAAAGGCGGATCATACCAAGTTGCATCAGCGCATTTATTTTTCAATGGCAAGTGACTGACGTTTGCGATAAAGTCGCCCGTAGGCTTGAGATCGGAGCAGATATAGCGATAGTGCTCTTTTGCCTGTTGCTGTAGCACGGCCTTGCCCCGGCGCCCGGTGATATTGCAATAGTAGTCAAGGGCTATGGTACTTGATTTTTTCAGCCATGAGAATTGATAATTTTTTTCTCCGCAAGTAGGATCGTAAATCACGCCGCCGTCCGGTAGATAGAATTTGAGCAAGGCTTTTGTTGTATCATCTAGCGAATTGTTGATACTGAAAAATCCGCTGTAGCTCATGACTAGATTGCACCGGGGAATACTGCGATCCTGTCGGTTGGTATACTCGGTATACTACTTTTGATGCGCTTGGCATAGATGCCATAGGGCACTTTAGAAAATCGCTTTGTTCCTTTTCTCACGTAGCAGGTTTTTTGTTTCGCTTTTGGTTGCATTGCAAGGCTTGAATCGGTGAATGTCATTTGCTGGCTATCTTGAATTGATGCCGGATGCTTGAGCTCAAAATGGCCGTCCATTTTGTAGGCATAGCCCTGCTTACCGCATACAGGGCATGGCCGCCAACCGATCCCTTGATAGCGCTTGCTCAAGGACTGATCAACCTCCGGCAAACTTCCATAAGCCAGCCTAGTCCTTCATCATCGATTTTGCCCTCTCGTTTTAGATGTCGTAGCAAGTCGGCTATTTCTTCGAGTCCGTGTTTTGTGCATCGTAGGCCATAGCTGTATTTTATTGTCGATGGCTCTAAGCAGCGGTCGCAACTACTGGCATTATTCCCGCTCATCTAATTCGCCCTCGTCCACTTTGGATGATTCAGCCAGAGCCAAATCCACTTTAGCGGGTCTTGTCCGTAGTATAGCATCTTGTTCGTAACAGTGTTTGCACGATTGAGTTTCATGCCTGATCCTCCGATTGCATTTTTTCGACTTGCCGTCTGACCGCTTCGCTATGCCAGCTCTTGATGTGTTTAATCATGGCATTTTTCTGCGTTCTGAACGCTCCACAAAACTGGCAATAGTAGCCAGCCCTGTAGAACAGATCATAAACGGTTTGTAGCCCTGTCAATGAATCAGTCAAGCAAGCGATCCCTCCTTCAGTGATAGCAATTGCTCTGCGATCCGCTTCAAACCGCTGTCCGTCTTGGCGAATTTGTCACACTTCTTGGCATGGTTGACGAAATTGAGCACATGCTTGAAGGCTTGGCCGCACTTACAAATTACGCCTATTTCTATTGGTATTTCTTGGCTCAATTTTCACCAGCTCCGTAGGTCGGAATTGAAGGCAGTTGCAAGTAATCTCGAAAGTGCTATTTCCCTCAGCAACATACTTTCGATTGTAGCACTTTCCGATCCTGTGGCCGTGTGCCGAATTTGGACAGCCGCAACCGGCGCATTTTTCGTTAGCAGGGTGCAGCTCTGCCACTGTCGGGCTGTAGCTGGGGTTAAAGCCGATCCCGGTTTTTCTTTTTGGCATGTCAACTCACTGGCCCTCCTTGGTGCTTTTTGCAAAGCCAAAAATGACAGCGGCGACATGGCGTCAATTCGCTTTGTTCGTAGAGCGGCCATCCTGCCCTTGCAAGCGGGTATTTTTGCAAGTATTCTTCGGTGCAGACACGGCAGCCGATTGTTTGTAATTCAGCGGTCATGTTACGGCAACCGCCCTCCTTGTCTGAACCCAACCGCACGTTCTACAGTAAACGATCCGATTGTCGCCCTTGCCCTTGTCGTTGAGCCCTTGACTGTTGTCTTTTAGCCTGTTTGCACCACAAGCCGGGCAATCGTCAAGGATGCTATAGTATCTGCGCTCTTTGTGGAGTATGCCGTGCTGCTGACTCAATTAAGCGGCCTCCTTTGGTAGAACTGCTCGATTATTGGATCGACGTAGCGCTGAACGTTTAGCACGTCCTCAAGTTTGAAGTGCTTTATCATCCAGTCTGCTACCGCTTTGCGGTATTCCTTGCCGGCGTGCCTTGCGTTCCAGTGTAGAATCCAGCGCTTGAGCGTGATTTCAAATTCTTCATGGTCGCGCTTGCGATAGTAGTAAGACAGCAAGCCCGCCGCTTCGGTGCATTCCGCACATATCTTGCCGTTAGGCGTTTTGTATGGGTGTTTGCCGCCGTGCGCTTCTGTAACTATGCAAGTTTGATAGTCATAGATCAGCTCTTTGTTTTCGGCTATGATGCGTGGCTCTGCCTTCTTTCTGAGCCGATGCGCCCATTTTGGCGCTATATCTTTCAGTGTTAGCAGTTTGATCATGCCTGCTCCTCCTGCGCTTCATATGGCGTCAGATTGCGATTGTGAACTGTCTTGACGTGTGCGGCCATCTCTGATTTGTCAGTGTACTTTATGCCACAATCACAATACCGGGGTTCCCACCGCTTCTCTTGCCTTGTTGTCGATACTGGCGCTTGTGTTCGCAGTTTTGGCTCATAGTTAGGGCAATCATGGGTTTTGCGTTCTTCCAAGTTATCCAGCGGAATGTGTTTGCCACTTGAACTTTTCACGCTCTTGTGATAGTAAACAGTTTGCCCGCAGCGATAACAAGTCGATTGCCAGCCTTCTTTTTTGGCGCTGACACGAGTTGTTGCTTTCACCATTGTAGTAGTAGCCGCTTCATGTCGTTCCTGTGGCGTGTCAGTGGTCGGCACGCTTACGATTGTTTGAACTTCTGCATTTTCGAGTGCTTCTCTGAATAGGTTAGTGTAGCGGGTCTTTAGTTTGTAAACCACTTTATCGTGGTCACGCCAAGGACATTTAGCGCAGAACTTTGCCAGCTCTTCGCCGTTTTCGGCCTTTTTCAATGCAGGGTAGATTTTTTTTATGGGGCAGTTGGTATCTGCAACATTGGACAGCGGATCAACGTCTTTTAGTCCAAAAATGCAGGCGTCAGATTCTTGGCCTTTTAGTAGCGTGTTGACTTCGACGAGCTGACCGGCGTCGAATTTTCTTTTGAGATCAAGTGCGTTTTCTATCGCTTTCCTTTTGTCTCCCAGTGTCTCCAAAAAGTCAGCGAATGCGTCACCGATTCTAATGGAAAATGCTCGTGCCATGAGCTGATCACCTATGAAGCAGTTTGTCCTTTAGCGACGCCTTACCTCTGTGACCGTACCATGTCCTCAGTGTAGCAGTGTCGTTCCATCCGTGCTCTGCGACATAATCATAATCATAGTCGCTCCGCTCCAGCATCAGCTGGGCGCCGCAATGCCTGAGCGTGTATAGTGGTTGCTTGAACATATATGCGTCAGTCTTGCCAAGGTGGCGATATAGTGCCCGGAGGTTTTCGCGAAAATTGTATTGAGCGTTGACCTGTTCTAGTATTCCGCCCTCTTGTGTTTCGTCCGGATTGATGTCGTGGCCGTCATAGAAAACGTATCTGTAGCCCTCATGCCTGTTGCCTTCGCTGTCAATCCAGCTTACGCCGGGCGCATTTCTTCTCTGTTCGATCCATGTTTCAGCTGCTTGCACTAGCGCCGGGGTAATGATGTAGGTTTCCCATTCGTCGCCCGTCTTGGTTTCAAGGTGCTTTACAACTGCGATCCTGCGCGTGACGCGCTCGAATCTTACAACGCCATCAGGCAAAGCCAAAGCCAGCGCATGAAGCATTTGTAGTTGGTCGGGATCACGGACAGGTTTGGCGTAGTTTTTGAGCCATGCCTGCTCGATTACCTGATCTTCAAAAGATACGTCTTCCACTTCTATGAGCATACCACGTTCTGATCTAGGCATTGCTTCCATGTTGAAGGCTAGCAGGGCCAGCATCTGCAAGTTAAGCGGCTCCGGTAACGATTTACAATACTCGATCGCCTTGTCAAGTTCGCCGTCTTCTTCCGATATTTTGATGTCGCCATGGGCGCCAATGTTCTCTTTTTCGCCGTCGATGCCTATTTGTATCAAAAACGGGTTCTCACGCAGCGGGATGCCAAGGCAAACGCCAAGGAATGTTCTGATTGATTGTCGTACTCCATAGGGTGGCTTTTTCCTGCCAGTCGCTGCCTTGTATTTTTCGGCAAATTCTCTGGTTGTTTCCTTGTATTGCCAGTTCTCAGGATTGCACTTGAAACCCGGAAGATAGATGCCAAGGCAAATATTTCGGAAACAAGAAAATTCTCGGCGCTCGCCTCGGCTTGGGTTGTCGCCCAGTTTTTCGATCCACGGCTTCAATATTGGTAGTTGTCCAAATTCTTCTTCGCTCAGATTTTCTACAAGAACTTGAGCCACTTGCGCCGCCGTCAGGTTCTTCTTTTTCCACATGTGGCCGTCTTTTTCGATCTTGCCTTCCTTGGCCAGTTTGCTAGTGTAGCGGTTGATGTTCATGCGGCTGTAGCCTGTCAGTTTGCATAGTTCCCGTGGCGTGCGTGGCTTGGTTTCAATGAGCTGTAGAATGTGTTCCTTTACTGCGTTTGTGTCATCAAAGGTCTTGCCGCCGACGCTGCGGTAATTTCTCCTAACGCCATCAAGGCGCCCGCCTGTCCTAACCTTCTTAACCTTCTTTTGCGAAGTAATGGCGCGCTGCGGTGTCGATGTTGTCTCCATGCTCGTAGCACTGACAGCGTCGATCTCTGTTTGCGTGGGCGCTGGCATGGCGGCCGGCGGTGTGGAAACTGTGACGGTCGCCATGTTACGCCTTCACTCCTCTGACAAGGGTCTTGTGTCCTGTCTCCAGTTCGTGTTTGAATTTTAGATGTTTTGCAATACCGCGACGTGATGTTAGAACGACACACCTACCAGATACTTGGCAGATGGCTTTCCATTGCATGTTCTGATCCTGCATCTTACGCCTTCCTCCTATCAACTCTGACCGTTTGCGTTTGTTCGTTGTCGATCTCGGGCACGCCTGCATTTTTCAAAATCCAATCAAGCTGGCCCGTGATTGACCTCCCTTCTCTCTCGGCAGCCTGTTTCAAGCCATTGTATCTCTTTACAGAGATAGTAGCCGATGTGTATTCTCCCATACCTTTACTGGATTTTACAGTAACTTATAAACATTATACAGTAAATTACTTTATAGGAAGTTACAGTAAAAGTTGACAAACTAATATCTTTATAATAATGTATTATACAGTAAAATGCAGTAGTATGGCGAAGGGCTGGACGGTATTAACTGTACGGGATCAGGTCAAGAGCCGACTTGAAGAGATTTATGAAAAAGATACAAAGCGCCCAAAGAATCAAAAATTTACTGCCTACCTTGACAACTTGTTAACTCAGTATATCGATTATCACGAGAAATTACAGCAATATGGCCCCTTCATCGAATACAAAGACAAGCGTGATAATTATGTCGAGCTCTACGACCACAGAAAGCGTCAATATGTCAACGTCTATATCAACGATCAGGAAAAACAATTATTTTGTGAGTTTGACAATAGTGCCGACTGCTGCCATGTTGGTTTTTGCTTTGCAATTAAAGAGGTATATGAGATATTAATCGATCATGGTTTCAGACCTCCCAAAATTAGGGCGTCCAAGGGTTCAGCGACCGATTGATTTAATTCCCATGTGCCGAATTACTCAATGCACCAAAATTGTCCTTCTGGTCCTTGCCTGCAAGTTAACATCAAAATAATCAAAAACATCGAGCCTTCCAAGCAGCGACATTTTCAATTCGTTTTTCTTTGCGAATGCAATTCTAACGTCAGGGACAACTATGCCATTAAAAGCGATATCAACCCTATGTATTCGGGCTTCGATGGCACTACCCCCTGCTGCTGTCAGTTCTATTCTTTCGCCAGATTCAAAGTCAGAAATACCGAGCATTTCAGCAACAATTTTGTTCATAGTGGTAATGTCAGCACCGCTATCTATCACGAATAACCCAGATAACCAGTTGTTTGAATGACCATATCGCACTGCGATGTTGGCAACAGGATAATACAAAACATCAAAATATCTTGTTCTGTAAGGCAGCCAAGGATATTCAAGTATTTGCTGTTTTGGCAATTTTAAATCCACCAATAAAGCCTTCTTGTGTCGGCACGCCCATAATCGTTGGGTTTGAATCAGGCACTTTTTTCCTAGCCGCATCCAACGCCTCACCCTCGTGTCTACCCACTCCAATTATTTCATGCTTCCAAATTGCAATGTATTTTCCGGCATAAGGAACAAGAAAATCTGGCCCTTGTCGGACTAGCCAGTCCAATTCACTTTCCTGTTTTTTCGAGCGTTCTTTTTCTGCAACCATGCTTGCAACTACATCATTGAATGTTTCCCCATTCTTTTTAGTCTTTTCGAGGGCCTTGTATACATCCCTGCTTACTGTAATTGAAGTCCACTTGTCACTATGGTTGCCCATGTCAGAATGGCGGCCCTCCAAGCAATCGCACTGTAAAAGTATTGTAACGATCAAAGTCACTGATATTTGTCGGTAGCCATCGGATATCATTTGTTTCTTCAAATTTCCTGCGCAAATATTCAATCACAGGCCAGCGCGAATGTTTGATTTGTTTAATGGCCTTGCGAGCAGCCAGTCTAATCCGATCATTGATTTTCCGCATGTCGTAAAACTGTTGGCCTTCAACCTCAGCAAACTTGTGTATCCAATGTGAGACTGTACGAGTGCTGCACTTTAACCGCTTTGCTATGTAATGTATCGACAGTTGCCTTTTACGCAGTTTCCAAATTAGTTGGCGTTCTTCCGGGGTCAAAAATTTCCTGCTAGCAGTTTTTGTGACAAACTGACCCATCTTGTGATCAAAGTAAGTATACTGATTTGTCGGCATGGCGCAAATCAGATATTGCAATTGTCACCTATAAACATTTTTACGCAGATTTTTCAAGAGATTGACGCTTTAGATGCCTACTGTAGGTCTACTGTAACGAAAACCAAAAAAACCGTAACCAAACCTAGGATAATCGACAATTGCACCGTACACGTTTTTTTGTAACGTGTACACGTTCCTGTGTACGGTTTTAACCAAAGTGTACACGCACAAAAGTTACGCACAAAATACGTAACAAAGAAATGTTACAGCGATTGTTACAGTAATGTAACAATCCCACGTTCAATTTAGGTCATTTTGGCGTTTCTGGAAACCCCTAAGTCGTAACATTCCCCGAAGCCTAAAATGTGAACTTTGTTACAAAATAGGACTTTCGGACAAAACCAAAAGATAGGGGCAAAAAAGCGGCCGAAATAAGGTTTTGCGCCCAGCGCCCGCAGGGCGCCAAATTGTGTATATGTGCTCATTTTATTTGCCTCACCACTATGACAACCGCAATAGAGATCATGGCTACAACTGCAAGCACGATCAAAGTTGTCACATCCTCATACCATTGTTTTGGCGTGGTGCTTGTCGTTGTGGTCTGGCTTGGCGTCGGTGTCGGGGTCGGTGTGGGTGTTGGCGTCACTCCCGGTATTGTTGGCTGACTGATCGCCTCTGTCGGTGTCGTGCCTTGGTTCTGGCTCTGGCTTGGCGTGGTGCTTGTCGTTGTGGTCTGGCTTGGCGTCGGCTCTTGGCTCGTAATTTTATAGAATTGATAAGGTTGTTTTAAAGGATATCCTGTTGCAACCCATGACCGCGATAAACAATCTGGGCAGCGAGTCGTTCCGTGGTCAATAACAAAGTCCATACCACCCCACCAAGCCTCTGGCGGCGCTGTGACACCCGGCCGCTGATATACGCCTAAGGGCCGTATGCTCCAACTACCATCAGAATAAATTGATGCAAAAAATATATCCGCAGTAACCACCGATGGCGACAGGTCTTGGCGCGGAAAGGCGAAGAAAATTTTCTCGCCGTCGGCGGGTGCATGTTCTGCCAAACTTTTAATTTTGATTGCAACGCTGTCTTTCAGTAACGCATAGGGTATTGCCGACATTAGGCGCTGTCAGCCTCCCACCCCATGAACTCAACCCACGATGCAATTTCATTTTTGATAGTCTGCTTTTGTCCCTCTGTCATTAATGCTGTATTTGGCGTGTTTATTTCGATCGTCACAAGCCCTGTTGTATCATCGTACGTTATAGCGCCCAGCACGTATTGTGCCTTTTTAGTCTCGTCTGCCATCTGTGGATACTTACCTTTAAGCCGCCGCCTTACCTCATCACTGTCAAAAAAAGTGCCTTTGCCCTTGATATTAAACCCCGGTGGAATTCTGAATTTTATAACTGACACGTTCCCGACCCTCCTGTCAAACTTGCGGCGTGAGTATCGCTGCCTGATAATGTAACCGGCTTGGCACAGCCGCCCGCAAATATGCTCCGCACTTCGCTAGTGCTACCTTGAAATGTAATGCTGTATGTATGTTGTGCTACAGATTGATTTACCAACGTGATCTCAATTGCTCTTGCAGAATCGGCCGTATTAACGGCCAAAGATGCACTGGTTACGCTTGCTAATGTTATTGTGTTCTCTTTCAACCTATACGTGATTGTTCCGGCATTTGCGGTTTTATAGCCTCTTACGAGCGCACAGACATAAATTAAATTAGTTGCTCCGCCCGGAGTAACAGCAGCAAGAATATATGCCGTGTTTTCCACAGTGTTTGCCCACGCATCATACACGTTCGCATTTATTGTGTTACCGGTGCCGCTTGACCCTCCGGCGCTGGAAGGGTCATTACCAAGAGCATGTGTGTCATTGCCTGTCAGGCTTGCGGCGTGCGTGTCACCTACCACCGTACCAGGACCAGATGATGGACTTTTCACAAAATTGCCCAATCTGCACTACTACACCTCTGCAAACAGTAGTCCAGCCTGAAATATTCCAGCGCCAGCACCAACATTGGTTATTGTTATGTTTGTGCTTGCATCGGCGCCCAGCCCTTCATTTACCGGCGTTTTGTCTGTGAAGAACATAGTGCCCTTTGATGCATGCACTATCCTGATACTTTTTGCTACTCCTCCACTTGTCCAGTTGATTTTAAAGTCTCTGGCTTCGGCGGACGTGATGTAAAATCCATAGATAAAGCCCGTTTTCGCTGCGCTTACTGCCTTTGTCACAAGAGCGGTACCGTCTGCAGGATTGGTAGTCTCGGCGCCATGAACCCACGCTGGCTCGATGTTCTTGCCCCAGCGTTCCAACTTTAATTGATCTTGTATGTCCACAAGCCTGGCAAGAACTGTTTTACCAGTGTTATTTGCCGGCGTTGCGCCCGCATCACCGAGCGTGCGCAGAACTCCTTTAATTGCGTCGTTGGTCAACGCATCGGCGTCGGCTTCAATGTTTCCGATTTTAGTGTTTACGCTTGCAAGTGTCGTCTCGCTAGCACGAGTAGATAGTGCTGTGTCAAGGTTTGGCGGATTCTGTATTTTTAGCGCATTACCAACATCAAAGGATAGTTTGTCAGTCTGTGTTTTGACGCCCGATAGCGTGGCCTCTGTAGCACGAGTAGATAGTGCTGTGTCGAGATTATCAGTTTTCGCTTTTATCAACGGCAAATTGCTAAGGTCAGATGACCAGTCTCTTGCCGTTTGTGCTACGCCACTTACCGATTTTACATTTACGTCCTGACTTGTAGTGGCTGCGCTATTTTCCTGAATTGCCACTTTGAGATTGCCAAGGGCTGATAGGTCTTGCGGTAGTTGTTGATTTGCCTTGTGATAAATGATCGCCATTTATATGCCTCCGAATAACTTTGCAAGGACAAAGCCGAGTAAAACGGCTATCCCTGCTTGTTCACCCATGCCGATCCATTGCCTTCTTTCAATGCGTCTTATGCACTTCACTATTTCTTCCCATTTTCCATACAGATCGTTGATGTCTCTGTCTTGATTTTTGTTCCGTTCTTCTTCTCTTGCAAGCCTTTCTTTGTCGCTCATCATATATTCAACATTTCCCCCTTTACTGTCACATTGGCGCCAGTAGATTGAACTCGCACCCGGTGAAAGTGATGCTGCGTGTCCAGCATAGCATCGTCACCAAATACGTATGTATCACCGGCATTGAGCACTTTCGGAAAACCAGCGTAACTAACCCATGAACCGTTGTTGTCAGATTCGGGCACCTCTCTGTGCTGAATGTCCAGGTTGATGTTCGCGGCACCACCATTCACAATAGTAAACTTGTTCTTTTTGCCGATTGTGTGTCTGAAAAACAAGTTTGTATAACTGGCTGCTATGGCCGTTACGCTGTTTGAATAGAACAAGTGTGGCACGGCAGAGCTGACACCATAATCGAAGCAAGGATCGTCGCTTGCCACGATAATCACCCTGTTCTGGTCGGGCACGAAAACGTTATCGATCTGAATGGTAATTTCTTCAATGTCGAGCGGCCTTATGATCTTGTAGTATGACATCATATCAAACTCTACTTCGGCGCCTTGATATGATAGGTGCAAGTCAGCATCCGCAAAAATGTATATTGACCTGATGCGGTCAATGTTGAGGTCATGGCCTGACCTGAAGCCCAGCTCTTTGAAAGTAGTTAGGACTTTTTGTTCTTCGTTGTCCACAGTGCCATTAAGCAGGTTGACAACATTGCGACCGCTTCTTAGCATCAGCTCTACACTAATTATTTTTGGCGCCACTATGCTAGCAACCTCCTAATGCTGATCCTACCCTTCTTTATTGCCCGCTTGATCTTGTCTCTTTGCCCTTTTGGTATCTTCCTGACCATGCGCTTTATGCGCAAACAAGTTGGACAGAAATCACCGATCCCCTTATGCACTTTTTTACAAAGTTTACACTTTGCCAATTTCATGTTCCACCTCCTATGAGTAGACCAGCGCCCAAAGCGCTGGCAAGTCCTGCAAAAAATTCGTGACTATTGACATCGTTTTTGTCGATAATATAGCCGTGTTTGTTCCAGTGATGCAACATGATAAGCACCGCAGCCGCCAGCAAACCTATCGCAAGCCCGACAACAAGATTGTTATTCATTTTTACAGAAACCCTCCAACTTTGCCAAAGATCGCTGCAATAGCTACGCTAATGATGGCAATTGCGACCAAGATTATGATTGTTGGAATTGTGGCGTTTGCAAGGCGCTTATCAATATCCTTAACCAACAAATCAAGCGACGGCATATCGCTTACTATTCCCGATAGCCCGGCGATTGTTTCGACATCCGGTATGATGTATGCCGTAAGCGTGTTTCTGTCGCCAAGATGTGGTGTCAAAAACGGCGTTGCATAATGAATTGTCAGGGTGTTATCACCGTTTATCAAAGCATCTTTTACTTCAGCGCTGATATTGTTGTGTGAAGTAGGAGCATAGTTCTTACCGTTGAGCGTTGCTTGCTCCAAAACCCAGCCCGGTTTATTAGCAAAGTTAACGACAAGTATAGCCGATTTTAGGTTTCCTAACCACGTTATTGTTTTTCTGGCTTGAGCCGGTGACGGCCCTACCTGATCACCATTGAAAAAGTATACCGGGTTGCCTCTTGTCACCACTTTAGTCCCCGGTGTCAGATTGGTCGATGTGAAAGTGGCTTCTGCAATATTGGTCGGCTTTAAACGCTCATACATTCTGACTTTGTAAGTGCCCGGCTTGAGCAGTGGATCGATAGAGATAAAGCGGTCAAACCTTCCGCTTTCGTCAGCTCTTAGGTCGTCTATCCTAAAATTGATTGCCGGCCATTCGTATACAAGTTGAGCGTTTGGCGTCCATCCTGAAGATTGCAGAGCCACCTTGTCCCCTGCTTTGCCAGAGTCGGGCGTGATTATCAGAATTGGCATGTTGTTGCTCGCCTTCCTTACCTCTTTATCGGTGCGCCAACGGCCTTTTTCACTACCTGACGGCCCGCTTTTGTTCCTGCAAATACGGCTACCAATACCATGCCCAGCGCAATGAATAGCACCGGGATCAGGTTGCGCCTAAACCATTCTTCTACTTCTTTGGCTTTGTTCATCAGATCAAATCCACTGGACGCTGAAGTCGTTATTGTTGTCGTTGTGGTCTGGCTTGGCGTGGTGCTTGTCGTTGTGGTCTGGCTTGGCGTGGTGCTTGTCGTTGTGGTCTGGCTTGGCGTGGTGCTTGTCGTTGTGGTCTGGCTTGGCGTGGTGCTTGTCGTTGTGGTCTGGCTTGGCGTGGTGCTTGTCGTCGTAGGCTGCTGGCTTGGCGTCGGTGTCGGGGCCGTGCTCTGCACAAAAACGCTCTCGATGTGCGATTCCGATCTTGCCACGTCCGGCACGTTGACAGTGTATGACCTGCCGCCCTGAACGTCCATTACTATAGATGTGTTACCGTTACCGAATTGATCAGTATTGATCGTTCCCACTCTAATAGTGTTGATATTTACCGGCAATGATGCGTTTTTTGATGCTTGCACTATGTTGACGTTGATTCTTTCGCCTTGCTTGACAACATTGCTCATTCCGGGCAATGACGCTATACGGCTGCCGTCCTGCCTTGACAGGATCATTATGCTCATTAGCACTCATCACCCTGCTACCGCTGCCGCCATCTTCTTGCCGGGTTTTGTGAACAGAGCCGCAAGAGCAAGGCCGATCAGAATCGCAAATACAACAAATACGACAAGGCCGATGTTGTCCCTGATGAATTGTTCCGCGTCCATTGCAAAGTTTCTAAATTTTGCCGTTCTTGTTGTTGTCTGGCTGCTGTCAGATGCGATCATAATGTTCCCGGTTAGCACTGGCGGAGGGCTGGTTTGCTCTATCACGGGTGGCGCTGGCGCTATCTCTGTCCTTGTGTTTGCTATCGCTGACGGACAGTCACACTTGTTTTGTGCGTCGCTTGGTGTTAGCATTTGTCAAACTAGACCTCCAATATGAAAGAGGTTCTAGATGCCAAATACCAGCTTGCCGCCGCTCTGCACGTGCTCTCTGTTTACCACATATTCTTCACTGACATAGCGGAACACAGTTGGGTTGTCGATCTTGGCTAGCAGCTTTAGCGCCTCCTCCTTCGACTCTACGAGGATACCTCGGCCGTCCATCGATACCTCTTTGTCGTAGTCAATTGCAAAGGTGCCCTTTAGAGCCGTGCCAAACTTGTAGAATGACTTGTCGTCTGCCTGCGCAGCCTTGTATCGTGCCGTGATCAGCTCCTTGGCGTCTGAAACTGGCAAGGTGCGCTTTACTTGGTATTTTTCGATCCTGTCGTCCTGTTCTACTGCCGGGTTGGCGTTGTCAAACGTGGTCACAAAGGCCCGCTTGTGCAGATTGCCGCTGCCGACGTTTAGCACTTCGGACAATTCGGTGTTTGCAACCTTGGCATCTGTCTGCTTTGCTGTGACTCTCGGCAATGCGTATCTTTCCAGCCTGTCGCCAAATATCTGCATGATCTCGCTCTTTGTAGTCTCTATCTGATCGTAGCTGATGTATGCCTTTGCTGTGTCGATTGTGGCGGTGCCTACCGTGCTGAAAAAGTCGCTCTTCGTCATCCACGTTAGATCAATGTTGAGCTGTGTAATCTTGCCAAACGGATGGACATGTCCGGCGGGCAAAACGCTTTCGTCAGCCAGAATCATGCCTTTGTTCCATCTGAGCAATGCTTCAAACTTGCCATTTGCCGCTGTGAAGTGCTCAACGCCGATCTGATCGTAATAGTTCATTATGCGAAAGTCTTTCGACTTGCCGCTATAGATGGCGTTTGCATTGTTGTATTCCAGCTTGGCATTTCGAAACACTTGCCTTGGGCTGTCGCTATGTAGGACACCGGTGCCCAGCGTGTAGGTGCCCTCTACAAAAATCCTGATCTCGCCGTAAGTTACGCCAACCGGTAGTTTTGTCGGGGTTGACTCGCCTTCTTTGATGCTCAGGACTTCATTGTGTAAGATGTTTTGCGCCCTCATGCGGATCACCTATTATTGCTGAACCTTGGTCTTTACCGCGTTCCAGTTTACCCAAAGCAGGATCATGCTTATGACAAAGGCCAAAAAGGCCATTGCCGGCACGATGTATTCTTTAACGTCGATCTTGTCTGGCATGTGTTATACCACTGTCTCCTTTTCTTCGGCTGCTACGCCGATAATGGTTGTAGTAACCATAGTAGTCAGGTCGAACCGGCGAATAAAGTCAAAAGGTCAGGGTTCGTGCAGGCACTATATATATGACTTGGATATGTCCGTTTTCCACTATTGAAATATTGAGACCGTGGACGTTGATGTAGTGCTTGCCCCGGCTGATCATTAGCCCTTGCTTGTTTTCACCTTTCAATTTCTTACCGCAGATATGGCAGAATCCGATCAGGGTTGTCATGCCTTCGCTCCTTTCAGTTGCACTATGATCGGCTTGCCCTTTGCATCAAATCGCTGGACAAACTTGCCCTTGTGGGAATAGATCACCGCTTCTATAGAGCTGGCGCCGGTGTAGATGTAGGGCCGCTTGGCCTTGAGCTGCACCGCTTCATAATGCAACTCCATTAGTTTAAAGGTCATGGGCTGGCCAAATTTTTCGTAGTACCAGGCAGTATGCCGGCTAGTTGGCTTCATAAAAAATGCAAAGATGTGATCTGCATTGTGATAAACATCGTCGTGCAATTCGAGCGGGCTTTGAGCAATGACGATCCACGATCCGCTTACGTGTCTGAATGTTTTTAAAAACACCTGCGTCGGCTTTGGTATGCTCTTGCTGTTTTGCTGTGCATGAAATTCGTCTATGGCTACGACCCTGTTTCCGAGTCTGAGAGCCACTTCCAAAAACCCGTTCAATTCTTCTTTTGATTTTTCCTGTGGTAGATACTGCATGTTGGCGTCGATCAGGGCGTCAAGGCTTCGCACGGGCGGGCCTATGCCGATAAAGCCGTTGTGGTTATAGTCGTAGCACCACTTTTTAAAAGTGCCCGGCAATTTCCTGAGCAAGTGATCTCTGGCAAAAGATGTTTTTCCTACTTTGCCGTCTCCTATTATGGCTACGTGCTCGGAGAGCTCGCCCTGACAGAAATTAATCCTATAGGTCATTCTTCACCCGATGGAGTATCCCAATAGCCTGCTACGTAGCCTACAAGGTTGAAAATACGCTTGAGCCAAACCTTTGACTCGTCCGGCGCTATGTCAAGGATCAGCGGTAGAGCATTTTCAAAAGCCGCGAATAACATCTTTTCTTGCAACGTGGGCTTTTTACCTACGGCAGCAGCCGCTTTTTCCATTTCCGATCTCAGATATTTGAAGGCATACTCGGCCTTGTCAGCCATCGGGGCGTCAGCCGGTGGAACTATCAGGGGCTCTTCATTTTTCGTCGTTGCCTAGCGCCTCCTGTATCTTTGCCTTGACCTTCTCCTTCACTTTTTCAATGTCAGCGCCTTGCTTTCTGGCTTCAAACATGCCGCTGATCCTTGGCATAAGGATCATTTCCATAGCCGCCATAGCAGCCAGAAATGAGCCCGTCTTTTTTGTCGTCGGCAAATAATCTTTGAAAATCTGCAAGAATGAATCGCCTAGCTCCTCCCTTTCGGCCTTTGACAGCGGCACCCATGCGTCAGATAGCAAGGTGCCAAAGTTGATCGGCAATGCTACGATCCTGCCAACCTTTTTTTTATCCCAAACCATCATTTCTTGGGCTTCGATCTGCTCGCCGGTCTGACTGTCTGTAGCCTTGAACCCTCCAATAGGGGCACCTACAGGAGCGCCGCCGGCGGGCGTCTCTGTGGCTGGCTGCTTTGGCCCGATGGGCTCATTTGGAAATTCGGGCTCGTCGCTAGTGTCACGGTTGCCAACTTCTACAACCTGTCGCGCTTGCTTCTCGATTGCCTGAGTAGTTACGCCGAAAATACTAGCAAGTTCACTACGGACGGCATAATACAGGTCATTACCCAGCAAGGTCACTTTACCTTGTTCATGCAAGCCCTTCAAAATCTCCCTGACTTTGAGAGCCCGGGGCTTGTCCTTGTCGGCTATAAGTTCAGCAAAGGGCTTTAGCAATTCCTTTGCAGTTTGGGCGTGGTTTGGTTCTTCCTGCCTTGACTCTTTTTCGTGCGTAACAACCTCTTTAGTTTCGCTTGCCGGGGTTATGGGTTCTGGTTGCTCCGGTTCTGTCGGTTGCTCTGGCTCGGTTGGCTCGGTTGGCTGTTCTTCTTTTTCTTTGTTTAAGTTATCGTCCTTGTTGTTTGGCATGGTCTTTAACCTAATTCTGTGGTTGGCGGTTGTTCAACGGGATCACTTTGCACGGTTATTTCCACTTCTGCGCCCATGCTTGCAAATTGCTGCCTAAATATTTCAGCCAGTTGCTTAACGTGGTCGCCACTGATTTTCTTGCCTTCGAGCGGGAATGTTGCCGTAAAAATAAGGTATTGCATGGTGGATCACTTGCTTTAAGGTTTTGGGCTCTCTGCCTTGACCGGTTGAGCTGGCACCGGGGCCTTTTCTGCCAGTGGTTGCTTTAAAGTGATCTCAACCTTTGCGCCTGACTTTATTAACTGGTCAAACCTCGGATCGTATGGAAACAGGTTTGCTATCGTGTCTCGCACGGCTTCACTGGTTACGTCCGTAATGTTGCGTTCCGTCGGTATTTCTATTTGCACTAAAATGCTGGTTGGCATGAGGTTAAGACAGTCGCGAATTTAAAAAGATAACCCTAACTTGGCAAAAATAAGGGGGGTTGAGCCTGTCAAGACTCAACCGGCGTCATAGGTTTGAATCCGTGTGCCTCGCTCCATACTCTAAAGGCCGCTTGGAATTGTGGCAAGTTCATTTTATCGGCACCCGGTATTTGCGTCGGTGCTGGTGCCTGCCTTATGGCGTCAAGATCAAAGCCCTGCAACAGCTCTTCCGGCTTTAGCATCGGGGTTCCTGTCGGGCTGTAGTATGGGATTGACTTTATGTCGATCGGTTGGCCGCTGCCGGGCTTGGCTAGCAGTTTTTCGGCCGCTGTCACGATCTCGGTGATGTCAAGCCCTGCTTCTCTGCTAGTTTCAACAAGGGCCGCCCTTGCAAGCCCTATGATATGATCAAATTCTCGCTGGTCGATCCTTCCGTCGTTGTTTGCTATGATCAGTTGTGCCACTATGCAAGATAGTCTTTCGCTGGCCCTGCGCTGTGTTTGTTCTGATGCTATGGCACCTTGCAGCTCTAGGCCTTTTTCTGCAAGTTGCTGGCTCGTAAATTTGCCGTTGCTCCATTGCTTCAAAATTATGCTAATCGTCGGGATCAGCGTGGCGATGGCGCCTAAAATAATCGCTGTCAGACTTTCGCCGGTCGGTGCTTGTTGCAAAAATAATGCTTCAAACATCAAAAATAAAACGATCCTGATTTTAAAAGGATAAAGCGGGGGTGTGTGCTTTTGGCTTGTCTCTTGATTTTGTTCTCAATAGGCGCTTACAGCAAGGGCATACCCTGAACTTCTTTTGATAGGCATAATCAGTACTTGGCAATAACGAGTTTGTGAGCAGCTTTTTAGTCGATTGTTGAAGGGCGTCCCTGGCAACAGCTAAAGCTGCCACCAGAGACGCATGGTTTGTGAGAACCCTGCCAATCCAGTGCGGTACATTTACCCAAGAACCTACCGACAAACATTTTTTGACACATGAGAGAGTACTTGGTAATGCAGTAAACGTACTGCTGCCAGTCTTCAGGCCAGCCGATTTCAGAAAAAGGCGGTATTCAGTAGTCGATATAGCAAATTCTGTGGTCTATGCCTGTACCGGTGGGACATCCATAACACAAGCCTGCTGTACTCTGGCCAGCACCCCGTCCAGGAGGGATGTCCAGTACCACGTGTCCAAGATTGACATTTCGTGGATTCAGTCGGCCGCCAACAGGCTGCTGCAGAAAAGGGTGGCGGAGACCCTGCACAATCGAGCTGTCGACATAGCCATCGACATGACAGACGTTCCCTACCACGGCGAGCCTGAGAATGAGGGGGATGTCAGACGCGGCAGGGCCAGGAGCGGCACGACCCACTTTTTCACGTACGCCAGCGCCTACGTGATGCTCCATGGAAGGAGGTTCACCTTGGCCACCAGGTACATCCGGGAGGGGGAAGCACTGGTTGGAGTAGTCAGGTACCTGCTTGCAGAGGTACAGAAGGCGAGCATCGTGATAAAATGCCTGTTCCTTGACAAGGGGTTCTTTACAGCAGCTGTAATGAGCTACCTCAATTCCATGCGTATCCCGTACATCATAGCCGCTTTTCCAAGAGGCAGGAAAGGCGGCACGTTATCCAGACTGACCCGGAAAAGAAGGGATAGTTTCGTCGTACCGGACTGCGAAATGACAGATTCTGCCACCGGCGAGAAATGCACATTCAGGCTGTATGCCGTTGCCAAATACCGGAAGAAAAGGTACAGGAAGAAACGCGGCGTCCAGTACATGTACTATGCCGCAGGCCTTGTCAATATCCCGGTAGGGCGGATGTTTGACGAGTACCGGAGGAGATTTGGCATAGAATCGTCATACAGGGCGATGGGAAAGAGCAGGGCCAGGACGTCATCCAGGAGTCCAGCACTGCGCTTCCTCTATGTTCTGGCATCGCTTGTTATACAGAATGAGTGGGTGTACATCAAGTGGCAGTACCTCAGCAAGGCGACGCGCGGAAGGTACGGGAGAAGATACGATGCAGAATTTACGTACTTTCATATGCTGCTTTTTCTGCGGCTGGGACTGGAGCAGAAATACGGCGCGGTGTACTCGGTACAGATCAAAAACAGCAGGTCAGTTATAATTGATGGTGGCTAATTGCCAGGTACTGATAATGGCATGTCTCGCACCAATTTTCATAAATATAGTATGGGTGCCTTGTCTGTCTGAGAGCGCCTTTATGCTTGTGCTTGATGCCGGAGCAAACATGCTTCAAGCGATGGCGCCCTCCTTTACTTTCAAAACTGCGATCTTGCTGTATGTGATTATTGGGCGCTGGACATTTCTTAACCGGTATCTGAATAAAGGCAATTTCCCGTGATTGTATCGGAGCGTATATTCAGCTATTGGCTTTTTCTCAAGTTCTTTCACCTTCTTTACGCTGTGCAAGGCCATCTCATAGAACGGGTAAAAATTTGTAGTGTTTGGCGGAAAATAGATGTCTTGCCCCCTCACAAAAATGAATTTCTTTGTAACCCTTGCTAGTTCCTTCAAAATGTCAGCACTGTAAAATTCCTTTATTTGCTTTGGCGTCCTGTTCTCGTTAACTCCAAAAGCCTTCGCTCGCGGGTCTTTGCTGTCACGAGTAGGAGCAAAAGGCGGATCATACCAAGTTGCATCAGCGCATTTATTTTTCAATGGCAAGTGACTGACGTTTGCGATAAAGTCGCCCGTAGGCTTGAGATCGGAGCAGATATAGCGATAGTGCTCTTTTGCCTGTTGCTGTAGCACGGCCTTGCCCCGGCGCCCGGTGATATTGCAATAGTAGTCAAGGGCTATGGTACTTGATTTTTTCAGCCATGAGAATTGATAATTTTTTTCTCCGCAAGTAGGATCGTAAATCACGCCGCCGTCCGGTAGATAGAATTTGAGCAAGGCTTTTGTTGTATCATCTAGCGAATTGTTGATACTGAAAAATCCGCTGTAGCTCATGACTAGATTGCACCGGGGAATACTGCGATCCTGTCGGTTGGTATACTCGGTATACTACTTTTGATGCGCTTGGCATAGATGCCATAGGGCACTTTAGAAAATCGCTTTGTTCCTTTTCTCACGTAGCAGGTTTTTTGTTTCGCTTTTGGTTGCATTGCAAGGCTTGAATCGGTGAATGTCATTTGCTGGCTATCTTGAATTGATGCCGGATGCTTGAGCTCAAAATGGCCGTCCATTTTGTAGGCATAGCCCTGCTTACCGCATACAGGGCATGGCCGCCAACCGATCCCTTGATAGCGCTTGCTCAAGGACTGATCAACCTCCGGCAAACTTCCATAAGCCAGCCTAGTCCTTCATCATCGATTTTGCCCTCTCGTTTTAGATGTCGTAGCAAGTCGGCTATTTCTTCGAGTCCGTGTTTTGTGCATCGTAGGCCATAGCTGTATTTTATTGTCGATGGCTCTAAGCAGCGGTCGCAACTACTGGCATTATTCCCGCTCATCTAATTCGCCCTCGTCCACTTTGGATGATTCAGCCAGAGCCAAATCCACTTTAGCGGGTCTTGTCCGTAGTATAGCATCTTGTTCGTAACAGTGTTTGCACGATTGAGTTTCATGCCTGATCCTCCGATTGCATTTTTTCGACTTGCCGTCTGACCGCTTCGCTATGCCAGCTCTTGATGTGTTTAATCATGGCATTTTTCTGCGTTCTGAACGCTCCACAAAACTGGCAATAGTAGCCAGCCCTGTAGAACAGATCATAAACGGTTTGTAGCCCTGTCAATGAATCAGTCAAGCAAGCGATCCCTCCTTCAGTGATAGCAATTGCTCTGCGATCCGCTTCAAACCGCTGTCCGTCTTGGCGAATTTGTCACACTTCTTGGCATGGTTGACGAAATTGAGCACATGCTTGAAGGCTTGGCCGCACTTACAAATTACGCCTATTTCTATTGGTATTTCTTGGCTCAATTTTCACCAGCTCCGTAGGTCGGAATTGAAGGCAGTTGCAAGTAATCTCGAAAGTGCTATTTCCCTCAGCAACATACTTTCGATTGTAGCACTTTCCGATCCTGTGGCCGTGTGCCGAATTTGGACAGCCGCAACCGGCGCATTTTTCGTTAGCAGGGTGCAGCTCTGCCACTGTCGGGCTGTAGCTGGGGTTAAAGCCGATCCCGGTTTTTCTTTTTGGCATGTCAACTCACTGGCCCTCCTTGGTGCTTTTTGCAAAGCCAAAAATGACAGCGGCGACATGGCGTCAATTCGCTTTGTTCGTAGAGCGGCCATCCTGCCCTTGCAAGCGGGTATTTTTGCAAGTATTCTTCGGTGCAGACACGGCAGCCGATTGTTTGTAATTCAGCGGTCATGTTACGGCAACCGCCCTCCTTGTCTGAACCCAACCGCACGTTCTACAGTAAACGATCCGATTGTCGCCCTTGCCCTTGTCGTTGAGCCCTTGACTGTTGTCTTTTAGCCTGTTTGCACCACAAGCCGGGCAATCGTCAAGGATGCTATAGTATCTGCGCTCTTTGTGGAGTATGCCGTGCTGCTGACTCAATTAAGCGGCCTCCTTTGGTAGAACTGCTCGATTATTGGATCGACGTAGCGCTGAACGTTTAGCACGTCCTCAAGTTTGAAGTGCTTTATCATCCAGTCTGCTACCGCTTTGCGGTATTCCTTGCCGGCGTGCCTTGCGTTCCAGTGTAGAATCCAGCGCTTGAGCGTGATTTCAAATTCTTCATGGTCGCGCTTGCGATAGTAGTAAGACAGCAAGCCCGCCGCTTCGGTGCATTCCGCACATATCTTGCCGTTAGGCGTTTTGTATGGGTGTTTGCCGCCGTGCGCTTCTGTAACTATGCAAGTTTGATAGTCATAGATCAGCTCTTTGTTTTCGGCTATGATGCGTGGCTCTGCCTTCTTTCTGAGCCGATGCGCCCATTTTGGCGCTATATCTTTCAGTGTTAGCAGTTTGATCATGCCTGCTCCTCCTGCGCTTCATATGGCGTCAGATTGCGATTGTGAACTGTCTTGACGTGTGCGGCCATCTCTGATTTGTCAGTGTACTTTATGCCACAATCACAATACCGGGGTTCCCACCGCTTCTCTTGCCTTGTTGTCGATACTGGCGCTTGTGTTCGCAGTTTTGGCTCATAGTTAGGGCAATCATGGGTTTTGCGTTCTTCCAAGTTATCCAGCGGAATGTGTTTGCCACTTGAACTTTTCACGCTCTTGTGATAGTAAACAGTTTGCCCGCAGCGATAACAAGTCGATTGCCAGCCTTCTTTTTTGGCGCTGACACGAGTTGTTGCTTTCACCATTGTAGTAGTAGCCGCTTCATGTCGTTCCTGTGGCGTGTCAGTGGTCGGCACGCTTACGATTGTTTGAACTTCTGCATTTTCGAGTGCTTCTCTGAATAGGTTAGTGTAGCGGGTCTTTAGTTTGTAAACCACTTTATCGTGGTCACGCCAAGGACATTTAGCGCAGAACTTTGCCAGCTCTTCGCCGTTTTCGGCCTTTTTCAATGCAGGGTAGATTTTTTTTATGGGGCAGTTGGTATCTGCAACATTGGACAGCGGATCAACGTCTTTTAGTCCAAAAATGCAGGCGTCAGATTCTTGGCCTTTTAGTAGCGTGTTGACTTCGACGAGCTGACCGGCGTCGAATTTTCTTTTGAGATCAAGTGCGTTTTCTATCGCTTTCCTTTTGTCTCCCAGTGTCTCCAAAAAGTCAGCGAATGCGTCACCGATTCTAATGGAAAATGCTCGTGCCATGAGCTGATCACCTATGAAGCAGTTTGTCCTTTAGCGACGCCTTACCTCTGTGACCGTACCATGTCCTCAGTGTAGCAGTGTCGTTCCATCCGTGCTCTGCGACATAATCATAATCATAGTCGCTCCGCTCCAGCATCAGCTGGGCGCCGCAATGCCTGAGCGTGTATAGTGGTTGCTTGAACATATATGCGTCAGTCTTGCCAAGGTGGCGATATAGTGCCCGGAGGTTTTCGCGAAAATTGTATTGAGCGTTGACCTGTTCTAGTATTCCGCCCTCTTGTGTTTCGTCCGGATTGATGTCGTGGCCGTCATAGAAAACGTATCTGTAGCCCTCATGCCTGTTGCCTTCGCTGTCAATCCAGCTTACGCCGGGCGCATTTCTTCTCTGTTCGATCCATGTTTCAGCTGCTTGCACTAGCGCCGGGGTAATGATGTAGGTTTCCCATTCGTCGCCCGTCTTGGTTTCAAGGTGCTTTACAACTGCGATCCTGCGCGTGACGCGCTCGAATCTTACAACGCCATCAGGCAAAGCCAAAGCCAGCGCATGAAGCATTTGTAGTTGGTCGGGATCACGGACAGGTTTGGCGTAGTTTTTGAGCCATGCCTGCTCGATTACCTGATCTTCAAAAGATACGTCTTCCACTTCTATGAGCATACCACGTTCTGATCTAGGCATTGCTTCCATGTTGAAGGCTAGCAGGGCCAGCATCTGCAAGTTAAGCGGCTCCGGTAACGATTTACAATACTCGATCGCCTTGTCAAGTTCGCCGTCTTCTTCCGATATTTTGATGTCGCCATGGGCGCCAATGTTCTCTTTTTCGCCGTCGATGCCTATTTGTATCAAAAACGGGTTCTCACGCAGCGGGATGCCAAGGCAAACGCCAAGGAATGTTCTGATTGATTGTCGTACTCCATAGGGTGGCTTTTTCCTGCCAGTCGCTGCCTTGTATTTTTCGGCAAATTCTCTGGTTGTTTCCTTGTATTGCCAGTTCTCAGGATTGCACTTGAAACCCGGAAGATAGATGCCAAGGCAAATATTTCGGAAACAAGAAAATTCTCGGCGCTCGCCTCGGCTTGGGTTGTCGCCCAGTTTTTCGATCCACGGCTTCAATATTGGTAGTTGTCCAAATTCTTCTTCGCTCAGATTTTCTACAAGAACTTGAGCCACTTGCGCCGCCGTCAGGTTCTTCTTTTTCCACATGTGGCCGTCTTTTTCGATCTTGCCTTCCTTGGCCAGTTTGCTAGTGTAGCGGTTGATGTTCATGCGGCTGTAGCCTGTCAGTTTGCATAGTTCCCGTGGCGTGCGTGGCTTGGTTTCAATGAGCTGTAGAATGTGTTCCTTTACTGCGTTTGTGTCATCAAAGGTCTTGCCGCCGACGCTGCGGTAATTTCTCCTAACGCCATCAAGGCGCCCGCCTGTCCTAACCTTCTTAACCTTCTTTTGCGAAGTAATGGCGCGCTGCGGTGTCGATGTTGTCTCCATGCTCGTAGCACTGACAGCGTCGATCTCTGTTTGCGTGGGCGCTGGCATGGCGGCCGGCGGTGTGGAAACTGTGACGGTCGCCATGTTACGCCTTCACTCCTCTGACAAGGGTCTTGTGTCCTGTCTCCAGTTCGTGTTTGAATTTTAGATGTTTTGCAATACCGCGACGTGATGTTAGAACGACACACCTACCAGATACTTGGCAGATGGCTTTCCATTGCATGTTCTGATCCTGCATCTTACGCCTTCCTCCTATCAACTCTGACCGTTTGCGTTTGTTCGTTGTCGATCTCGGGCACGCCTGCATTTTTCAAAATCCAATCAAGCTGGCCCGTGATTGACCTCCCTTCTCTCTCGGCAGCCTGTTTCAAGCCATTGTATCTCTTTACAGAGATAGTAGCCGATGTGTATTCTCCCATACCTTTACTGGATTTTACAGTAACTTATAAACATTATACAGTAAATTACTTTATAGGAAGTTACAGTAAAAGTTGACAAACTAATATCTTTATAATAATGTATTATACAGTAAAATGCAGTAGTATGGCGAAGGGCTGGACGGTATTAACTGTACGGGATCAGGTCAAGAGCCGACTTGAAGAGATTTATGAAAAAGATACAAAGCGCCCAAAGAATCAAAAATTTACTGCCTACCTTGACAACTTGTTAACTCAGTATATCGATTATCACGAGAAATTACAGCAATATGGCCCCTTCATCGAATACAAAGACAAGCGTGATAATTATGTCGAGCTCTACGACCACAGAAAGCGTCAATATGTCAACGTCTATATCAACGATCAGGAAAAACAATTATTTTGTGAGTTTGACAATAGTGCCGACTGCTGCCATGTTGGTTTTTGCTTTGCAATTAAAGAGGTATATGAGATATTAATCGATCATGGTTTCAGACCTCCCAAAATTAGGGCGTCCAAGGGTTCAGCGACCGATTGATTTAATTCCCATGTGCCGAATTACTCAATGCACCAAAATTGTCCTTCTGGTCCTTGCCTGCAAGTTAACATCAAAATAATCAAAAACATCGAGCCTTCCAAGCAGCGACATTTTCAATTCGTTTTTCTTTGCGAATGCAATTCTAACGTCAGGGACAACTATGCCATTAAAAGCGATATCAACCCTATGTATTCGGGCTTCGATGGCACTACCCCCTGCTGCTGTCAGTTCTATTCTTTCGCCAGATTCAAAGTCAGAAATACCGAGCATTTCAGCAACAATTTTGTTCATAGTGGTAATGTCAGCACCGCTATCTATCACGAATAACCCAGATAACCAGTTGTTTGAATGACCATATCGCACTGCGATGTTGGCAACAGGATAATACAAAACATCAAAATATCTTGTTCTGTAAGGCAGCCAAGGATATTCAAGTATTTGCTGTTTTGGCAATTTTAAATCCACCAATAAAGCCTTCTTGTGTCGGCACGCCCATAATCGTTGGGTTTGAATCAGGCACTTTTTTCCTAGCCGCATCCAACGCCTCACCCTCGTGTCTACCCACTCCAATTATTTCATGCTTCCAAATTGCAATGTATTTTCCGGCATAAGGAACAAGAAAATCTGGCCCTTGTCGGACTAGCCAGTCCAATTCACTTTCCTGTTTTTTCGAGCGTTCTTTTTCTGCAACCATGCTTGCAACTACATCATTGAATGTTTCCCCATTCTTTTTAGTCTTTTCGAGGGCCTTGTATACATCCCTGCTTACTGTAATTGAAGTCCACTTGTCACTATGGTTGCCCATGTCAGAATGGCGGCCCTCCAAGCAATCGCACTGTAAAAGTATTGTAACGATCAAAGTCACTGATATTTGTCGGTAGCCATCGGATATCATTTGTTTCTTCAAATTTCCTGCGCAAATATTCAATCACAGGCCAGCGCGAATGTTTGATTTGTTTAATGGCCTTGCGAGCAGCCAGTCTAATCCGATCATTGATTTTCCGCATGTCGTAAAACTGTTGGCCTTCAACCTCAGCAAACTTGTGTATCCAATGTGAGACTGTACGAGTGCTGCACTTTAACCGCTTTGCTATGTAATGTATCGACAGTTGCCTTTTACGCAGTTTCCAAATTAGTTGGCGTTCTTCCGGGGTCAAAAATTTCCTGCTAGCAGTTTTTGTGACAAACTGACCCATCTTGTGATCAAAGTAAGTATACTGATTTGTCGGCATGGCGCAAATCAGATATTGCAATTGTCACCTATAAACATTTTTACGCAGATTTTTCAAGAGATTGACGCTTTAGATGCCTACTGTAGGTCTACTGTAACGAAAACCAAAAAAACCGTAACCAAACCTAGGATAATCGACAATTGCACCGTACACGTTTTTTTGTAACGTGTACACGTTCCTGTGTACGGTTTTAACCAAAGTGTACACGCACAAAAGTTACGCACAAAATACGTAACAAAGAAATGTTACAGCGATTGTTACAGTAATGTAACAATCCCACGTTCAATTTAGGTCATTTTGGCGTTTCTGGAGACGGATGACGCAGTTCCGATTTTACTTGGTGATTCAAGCACTGTTGACAGTTTGAATATATTATATTGACAAGCTGGTGTGCACGATTCTGCTGTAAAATTTGGCTTGAGCATTCAAATACTTAAAATACACCCTCAAGTTGACTGTAGTGTAAAATGGGTACTGATGACAACTATCATCTCATGTTCGCTGGAGGATTTGCTATTTGAAGGTAAAATTTGGCTTTACGCAGGGGCTCAACGTCGCCAGGCTTGGGCTTGACGAACAGCAGATCATGACTGCCGCCCAGATGGCAGACAGACTGGGGTACGACTCGATATGGGCAATGGACCATTCCAACGTGCCACAATGGAAGAACGCAATAGTCAACGATGCATGGCTCATGCTAGCCGCACTTGGCGCGATCACAAGAAACGTCGAGCTTGGCACGTGTGTCACAGACGCAATTAGGAGGCACCCGTCTGCAATCGCGCTTTCTGCGATCACGCTTGACCGCATAACTCTTGGCAGAGGCATCCTTGGCATTGGGGCCGGCGAGGCGCAGAACGTGGTTGACTTTGGCATCGAATTTAGCAAGCCCGTGACAAAGTTCAAGGAGCAGCTTGAAGTCATCGAGCGGCTGTTCGAGTCGGATCCTGATCATCGCGTCAACTACAACGGCCAGTACTACAAGCTGATAAACGCATGCCTGCAGGCAAAGAGCATAAGGAAGCCAAGGCCGCCAGTATACATTGCGGCAGGCGCGCCCAAGACACTGGAACTGTGTGCAACATATGGCGACGGCTGGATCCCGATAGGCTACACTCCAGAGCTCTTCAAGCACCACGCAAACGTGATCAGGAACCACGCAAAGGAGCTGGGCAGAGACCTTTCCAACTTTCAGTTTGCAAACGACGTCGACGTGTATTTCACCGATGACGGAGAGGAGGCGTGGAACAAGATGAAAAACGCTGTCAAGGTCAGTCTCTTCAAACCTGAATTGCTAAAGGTGCACAACATCGAGCAGGACTCGGAGTTTGACTTTCGCAAGTACTTTACTGAGTATGCCATGAACAAGCCGGAGCTGATGGAGCAGATGAAGCGCGCCGCAATGAAGATTCCTGACAGCGTCGCAAGAACTGCAATCGGGGTTGGCAAGCCTGACGACGTGATCCAGATGCTCGAGCGCTTTATCAAGGCAGGGACCAACCACTTTATCATCAGGTTCTGGGGAGAGGGCTACTTTAGAAGCATCGAACAGTTTGGTAACAAGGTCATTCCATACTTTAGAGAGCAGGCGAAAAAGTAGTAGGCGCATGTATGCGTTTCCAGTGGAGCATGTACGTGTGGAGAAAAAATGATGCAGCATGTAGCATTTTACGCATGAAAAATGCTACAATTTGGGAAATGCGCTTGCAGTGAGAAAAAATGGTGCAATTCCAAATGCTCTTATTTCTGCCAGCATCAGGGGAACTAGTTTTCTTTCATAGCCGTTTTAAAAGAATTAATTATTTGGGAAAACCGTTTCCTGCAAGCGTCTAATGCACCAAAAGCGTTGCATAACTTGTTGCATAGTCGCACGGTTCAAAATAAACTCTGAAAATATACAAATACTAAACTTTTTCTTCCGCAAATATCAAGTACTGCTAACAATTTTTCCGACTTTATTATTTGACGACATGAAAATCTCCTACCCCTGCGCAAGGCTGCACGTTGGCTAGGCCCGTCAATAACATACTCCATAGAGAGTGATTATTTGACTGGGCCGGGATTCTGAGCGGCTGTCAAAGTACCTGCAAAGGGTGAATGGATGTAGGCCGCCTGCAAGCCAACGACCGAAAGAGTGAGAAGAAAAGATATGGAAAGAGAATACAACAACCTCGCCATTGACGTAGGAAAAAGGAAGTGCAGGGCTGCGGTAAAGGACAGCGATGGAAACATCTTGGATGAGTTCTTTTTTGCCAACGATCTGGACGGAAGGACGCGGCTTGTCGAAGCTGCTCACAAGTACTACCCGTGCAGAGCTGTACTGGAGTCGACAGGGAACATGTGGATCAAGGTTCACGATGCCTTGGAAGAAAGCGGCATAGACACAAAGGTAGCACACCCGTACAAGACAAGGATAATAGCAGAAGCCAGGATAAAGTCTGATAAGCTCGACGCCCGTATACTGGCCGACCTGCTGAGGGCCGACTTGATATACGGATCGTACGTACCGCCAAAGGAGTTCCGCGAAAAAAGAGGGCGCTTGTGAGGCACCGGATAGCGCTCACTAGGAACAGGACCATGTTTGAAAACACAGGGTACACTCGCTCCTGGACAAGTACGACTACACCACCACCGACCTGACAGACATGTTCGGCAAGTCCGGTTTGCAGTGGCTCAAGTCGCTGCAGCTGTCTCTGATAGACAAGGTGATAATCATGGACACGTCCATTGCTGCCATAGAAAGCATCAACTGCCAGATAGACATCGTGTCAAAAGAGATATGCAAGTACGCCTGGGACAGCGAAGATGTCAGGATAATCCTGAGCATGACAGGCAAGGGATATTCTCTGCGATGCTGATATCTGCAGAGATAGTGGACATACGCCGCTTCCCTACACCCTGGAAGCTGGTAAGCTACGCAGGCCTGGCTCCAGGTACCAGAGAGTCAGTAGCAGGAAAGTCAAAGAAGGGCTGGATAACAAAGCAAGGGTCTCCCTGGCTTAGGTGGACCATGGTGCAGTGCGCACAGGTCGCGGCAAGGCACGACCCACGTATGAAGGCGTTCTACGAAAGGCTGAGGAGCAAGAAAGGTGCCGCAAAGGCCATCACGGCTGTGGCCAAGGAGATGCTCGTCATCCTCTGGTACATGCTCACAAGACGCCACTCTACAACGGCGTAAAGCAAGAAAGATACGAAGAAAAGCTTGCCCAGCTCAGGCGGATGGTACAAGGAAGCAGCGTTTCAACATAAGCATGGTCTGGGATTCCTGTGTCAGGGATGTCCCTAGCTGGGGCCATCTTTATTACCCACAATTCCAATCAAAAAGTGGCTTTGCAGGCCAGTCAGGGAAGCCGGCGTGCAGAGTAGATTTTCATGGATGTTATATGGTATATCTATCCCCCTACCACGTCACTGGCGTTAGTTCTGAGCGGTGTTACAATCAAGGAGATAGATACCTAAGTGGCTCAGACGTTTGTACGAAGAAAGAGCCGTCTGAGGGTCAAGGGGTTAAAGGTCAAGGATAGAGAAAAGGTCAAGGAAGCAATTGCAATCAGCATCCAAAACGGTAACTATACTACCAGAGATATCGGTGTAGACGTAGGCAAAGACCATAGCACGATATCGCGATATCTCGCTGAAATGGAAAGAGAAGGTGGATGGGGAATTAAGCGCGATACCAATGGGAACATTGTCGTCTCGTTACAGAAACAGCTGGCACAGCAATACAGACAATTAGACAAAGAACCATTCAACCAGCTGCCATCGATTCAGAAGTGGATAACATTTCTTAAATCTGGCAAAACTCCAGCTAGCAGAATACGTTATGTTGTAAGCGTAGTATATGGAATATCCAACCAGCTGAAGGTGATGCCAGAGACCATCATAAGCTATGGCATACCTATTGATGCTGCAAAACGTAAGGAAATTGCAATAGAATACTGGCAGAATTTCCTAGCATGGTTCAATACCGCGTATCCACAAATGCAAAGGACCAATACTATCAACGCTTACCGAAGCTTTCTGGCAGCCCATAACATCAATTTCGCTCATGGTGAAGGCAAGAGATACGTTTGTCAACTACGCCGGAAAGATTAGGAGAATACAAGGATATCATGCTGACGCCTGATCAGATTGACAGGATAAACAAGCGTCTTGAGAATGAAGGTGAATGGGAAACATGGTCTTTCATGAACATCGATCTGCATATAGGCGCAAGAGCATTTGCTATGGCATCGACGATGTGGGACAAGATAGCACTATCCCCATTATTCAGAGTAGAGCAGTTTGAATCTAAGATAAAGAAGGGTTCATGGTTCTTGACGAGGGATGGTAAATGGTGGATCAAGTACCCAACAAATGAGTGCAGGGTAATCGTGGAAACCACCTACGATAGGCTACCAAAAAGAAAGTTTGTGTTCTTTGATGATGCAGGAAGTGACAAGGCAAACTGTCTACAAGCGACTTATTTTATGCACAAGATGGCAGTCAGATTCAAGAAGATATTCAACGAATTGGACAAAAGCAGTTGGTTGAATGAAAAGACTAGAATCTATGCATTAGGCGATGGACTATACTTTACAGGTCATCCTTTGCATCTATTCAGGCATACAATGGCTCAGTACTATTTGGCAGCAACAAACTGGTCTCTTGCTTATGTTGCTAGCTTGGGGGATGGGAAAATACAGAGGTATTGAACAAGTGCTATGGTGGAATTCCTGAACATATTAAAGCACAGATAGCAAGATCAATTCATGTCAGATTTGATAGACTTGATCTGAAATACAGTAGCGCCTTGCAACAGAAATTCATAATATAATGACTTATAGCCATCCTTTTTGGCTTTTATATATTCCAAAGAGGATAAAGGAGTTAACCGGCTAGTTAACTTTCGGTTAACTCTTATAGTACGTTACCTGTAATAACTACAGGGAGTAGTGAATACATGCAAACTAACAATACTGTATCACCATCATTGTTTCTAGGAGGTACACCAAAGAAGATTGGGAAAAAGGCATTTGTCAGCCAAGTAAAAAAGGTTCTAGAGTCTGCCGAAGTATCTTGGCTTACAACTGATATTCGCTCTTTTGAATGGTCAGAGATTAATCTGGATAAACGGAAATTCCTAGACGAATTATCATCTTTGAACTTCAAAACAGCACACATAGGAATATTCTATCCAGAAAGCAAAAAGACCGAATACAACGTATTCCAGATTGTTGCTGCCTAAAAGAATACATCATTTTGCAGATTTGATGGTGCTTGAGCCAGCATTTGCTCTAAGAGGGCTATTTCGTTAGCGTTAAGCATAGAAATTGAAGAAGGATCAACCGATCGTATCCTTGCGAGTCCATCTATAAACCCCTCTCTGAGCCACTGGATGCATAGGTCTCTATTAGCGCCGGCAATTAGCCTTTGAATATTTTGGCTCATAGTCATTGCAATATCATTGACACCTATGAAACGGCCCGATGAATCAAGAGGTCCTTCTTCATTGTCAACCGAATGGAGAATTTGGGTATTCTTGGTAAAAATGAAATTCATAGCATGCCTATCACGTACTCCAAAGAATATGTTGAAAGCTGTCCAGCTTCCGTATGAGTGGCAAAATGACTGCATATTGGCAATTTTAGCTCGCGTCAAATCTCTGAGGTTTATGATGTCAGAGGGATTGCCAAAGTCAATCACCAATAAGGGTTTGTTCTCCCATCCTTGGGTAAGCGTGCAGCTATTTTTGGTTAAAGTATTTCTAAGCTTTAGACCATCTATCTTAAACATGTTATAAGATGGAAACATCAATTTCCTTTTGGCATCAGCTATTACCAACTCCCTTCTCAGGAACTCTGAGTTATCGTAACACCTCTTGAGCGCTACGCGTCGGCTTCCGTTTATAGTGCAATAAAGCATGTGCGATCCAGAGCTGCGGGACTGTGTATCAGGCTTGTCTACGAATATTCTATCTTTTGTTGGATCGAGCTTCTGACCTATGCATTTTGAAATTATTTCATAGAAGACAAGTGCATCTTCATCCACAACATTCTCTTGGTTTCTTCCAATTGTGAGCAAATTCATATCCTATCATCATTGAGTTGTTGTTTGTACGAACACGCTTGCTCCTACACTAAAGTTAATCTTATCAACATCAAGCGAAGACTTGTGGGCTGCTTTCTTTATAGGTTCGGTCAGTCCATCAAAGATTCTTCTCAGATAGAAGTCTATTGTATGTTTGTACACTTTGGTATAAGCATCTCTTTCAGGCAATTCAAGGCTCTTGAGAATTTCCATAGCTTCCATCTGTGACCAAAGGTAATCACGAACTAGGAAGAATAGCTTGTCACGTAACAGAAGGGCAGTATACAATTCATCTTTGTTGTTGATTGAAAACTGAAGCTTGTCAAACACCTTTTGCAACCGCAGCAAGAAGTCACTGTCGGTAAAGTTTGGTTTTTCTCTGGATAGAGCTCTTACCAGAATTTTCAGGTCATCAGGCTCCATATTGGAGGCAACAGCTATTGCTTGATGAATGATAAAGTTAGTATCATCTTGACTAAAGTACTTGACATATAGTGGGAATTTTGCTACCATCATTGAGTGGATATTCTTACTATCAATAATAGTGCGTACAAACTTACTTGACAAGAATTGCCGATGTCTACCATTTGCGGCAAAGGCAAGGAATAGGTTGATAAAAATATCGGAGCTGGAAGCTAAGATAAACCCCTTTTCAAGGGCCATTGCCTTAATGTCACATACTTTCATTAAGCGATCTCTCATTTTTGTAATGGCAGGCTTAGTCTTCTCGGCCCGCTCGGCCAGATCCGTTGCCCTTACTGGCTCAGGATATGCCTCTACTAGTACTGCGAGATAATCATAGAGCGCTATCAACTCTTTTACAGACAAGTCCTTTTTTACCATCTACAGTAGTTAACCACTGGTAAATTAATAAACATTGTGTTAACCGATCATGTCAACAATAGCTAACAATTAAAATTCAATAAAAATGAGGTCTCGCTCTTCGAGCAAAAAGAAAAACTCCGGGTCAGTTATAGCCTACCTGCTTATAAGTAACCAAGAGATCTCTAGTAAAACACGATGATTCCTCAAAACATTACCAAAGAACATATCTTGAAAGCGATGCAAGAAATTGATAAAAATGGAGTTCCTGAGGAACGTCTATCTACAAAATATTATTTGCAATACAATGGCAAGAATTATCCTCCAAAGTATACTATTTCCTTAGCTAACAAGTATGCAAATGGCAGAGCTGGACCCATCGACATTTAGCGGTGGCGATGAAACTAACCCATTTTTGAAAGCGCGTGGATTCGACATTGTTCTAATGTCTGACGCACTAGATACAGAGGAGCTTAAAGAGGCTCTTCAAGAGCAGGAGCATGACTTTGCGCCTGTTCTTAAGAGATATTTAGAGGACAAGTTTTCGATTAAAGTAAATAAAATTGGAAGGGCAAACCTCCAATTACCCTCTCGCACAGTTATCCATGGCAAAGGTTCTAAAAACTACTCAAAAGATCCAAGAACCAAAATTTACTGGTTCGGTCTCGATGAAGACATTTTTAATGAATTCATTACAAATCCAAAGTTTTTTCTTTGCATATTGTTGGATAATCCCGCAACGACCTATGTTTTACCAAAGAATATTGTATTAAAGATCTTCAAAGGAAAGCCTACAAAGAAGAGGCCGGGAAGAGATACCGAACGTTGGCTGTTTGCAATAAGGATTAAGGAAGATAAGTGTATTCTAAAGCTGAATAATGTTGATGAAGTGAACGATATTACACCATTCTTGAATAAATGGGATCAAATAGATGATTTCAAGAATTCAGGAATTCAATCCGAAGCGCAAAGTCCATCGTCAGATACATATCTTCTCTTAAGGAAAGAGAAGCCGATTGATTACAATGATCCTGAATTTGATGCAGGTCCAGATAATCCCAATCGGTCTAGGCTAAAAATAGGAGCATATGTTGTTGTTGCGGGCCGTAAAGGTGAACAAACTGTTCTTTACGGATACGGTCAAATCAAATCAAATCATTGATCACAAAGAATCCTGATTCCTGGATATGAACCTTGGACTAATAAGTACCGACCAAATTTGCCTAACTTTAGACGCGCTTTGGATGAACTACTAATAGATGCTGAGATAATATAGGGTTTCAACAATGAGTAAGCAGCTTCTTCTTAATGAAATCGAACGCCTTTACATCGAGGGAATCGAACCTAAAGAAAACTTGAGAGATGAGCTTTATGTAAAGAAAAATTATCCTCATCTTGATAGTCTGTTCGCCCAATACCGATCTGAAAATGAAAAATGGGAACAACTTGTTAGAGAGGTTCTATTTTATGACAAACAAGATATCACATACATGTATAACAGAACAATGTTGCTAGTTAGACGATTTGGTCAAGCAACAACAGATTACTTCCGATCCAGTAGTCCAACAGGAACATACATTCTACCTGATAGGCTATCTGATCTCAATAGAATGTTTGAGCTCTATCATGAATTCTTCTCTGATATCTATCCTGGAATAATCAATGAACTGAATTTTGGTATTTACGCGCATGAAAGAATTTCGAATGAAATATCTGGCGTCATTAATTGGAATAAGACAATACTCTACTCATTAGAAAGAGGAACTGCAAGGGTCCCGATAGAATTTGCTACCTCCGTTCCGAAGCCTGATTTTGAAACCCCAGAAAATCAATTATTGATAATATCAATACTCCGTATGCGATATGATGCAACTTTTCTTTTAACTTATCCTTTCAGCGAGGAATTGTCTTTACAAGAAAAGGAAATCCTAACTCGGATTTCTACTGGGTGTAGCAAAATCCTAAAGAATACTATTTTGCATGAGCTGATCCCAAAATCGTCAAATATCTTTTGCTAGACCCTTTTGACACCCGGCTAAAATCATTAGAGAATCAAGTCAGTTTGCGAATTAAAGAAGGTGTAATAAGAAAGAGAGCATATAAGCAACTCTTTGAATGGACAATTAAATATAGAGAATTAAATCTAAGAACTGTTTCGGCAAATAAGACTAATTTTCCTATAGACAGACTGCAAAATCTTGACACAATGTTTGAAGTATGGATCCTCTTTGAATTCTTGGATTTCCTTAGAAATAAAGGAGCTGTAATTGATTCTAGCAGCTTTAGAAAAGATAAGGGCTTTTCAATTGTTTTTGATGGAATTGAATTCAGGCTTTTTTATGAAAAGGAGGGAGGCTATTTAGGGTGGGCATCTAATGCTTTTCCAGATTTCACGATCGAAGTTAACGGGCACTTGAAAGTAGTAATGGACGCAAAAAATTGGTTACAGCAAAAGGATGAGGCAGTCTATAAGATGTTAGGCTACCTTGATAATCTTGATTGTGAACTGGGGGTTCTATTCTTTTCTAATGGCAAAAAACTAGCGCGCTCTGGAATTATAAAGCCTACAACTCCACTAAAAAATCACCTTAATCAATGTTTAATTAATGTTGTAACACCCTTCTCAAATTTGCCTGATAATATAGAAGTGAAACAAAGATCATTAGAGAGCCTGTTTGATCAGATCATTGAATATATCAAGTAATGTCAATTTACTCATTTAGAATGTCTTTCAGCTCGATGCACTCCATCTTCTTATCGTATCTCTACCTTTGACGGTCCCACCTTATCATAGAATAATCTTACATTGTCCATCTCCACCATATTCTTTTCCCCTTACAAAAATGGGTTCAATAAAATTTGGCTCCAATGCTTTTGTTGCATATAATATTACCCCTAGTCTCACTGCCTCTTATTATACAACAAAATCGAAAGATAATTATTTCATGCCGGCTGCAAGCTCGGCTATCTTGGCGGGCCACGAGCTAGCCTTGATTATGCCGCTTGCCACGAGTATGCCGTGCGAGCCAAGCTCCATCGCCTTGGCCACGTCATCCTTGCCGCTGATGCCGGCGCCGCATATAACCTTTGAGCGCGACGCTGCTGCCTCTATCGACTTTGTTATTATCGCTGGGTTTTCCTTTGACACCGCCCGGCCAGTCCCGATCAGCTCTGGCGGCTCGATCGCGATAAAGTCTGGCTGAAAGAGTGATATCTCCATGACCTCCCACGGCTCGCGGGCGCACACTATCGAGGTCATGCGCAGGCTGCGGAGGCGCTCTACCAAGTTGGCTATATTCTTCATTTCCATCCTGTGCTCGCTGTGGTTTATCAGCGAGCCAACCGCGCCATACGACTTGGCTATTTCGGGCAAAAAGTAGCCGGTGCTTGAACCCACCTTTTCGTCGTCAACGTGCTGGCTGATGACAGGCATCCTGACGCTTTTTGCAATGACTGCAAGCGCTGGCTGTGGGGGCGCAACTACTATTTCCACCTTTAGCTTTTTTGCGACTGCCTGCGCGGCCTTGGCCAGCTTGATAGCCTTGTCTCCTGATACTTCTGCGTAATTTTTGAAGTTGATGATCAGTGGCCGCTTCAACGCTTGCTGCCAGCTTCTTTTGCTTTTGTTGCCGCCTTCTTTGTCTTGCCGTTCATGATGTCTTCGAGGTTCCTGAACTTGCTTTCCAGCTTTGACATCCTTGCCTCATAGCCCTTGTTGTATTCAAGCTCGTCAGGCACAAGCGTGGCTGGATGGATAAAGCCTTGGTTGCGCATTATCATAGCCCGCTCAGCTGCCCACATCCTCTGGAGGTCCCAGTCGGCAGTGCCAAAGCCGTCGTGCGGCCCGGTGAGCTTGCCATTATGCATGCTGAAGAGCAGACATGAGACGATAGGGATAGAGTAGTTCAGGCTTGCGGCAGAGTTGAGCTTGACTGGCATGAGTGGCATGTGGTGGCTGCCTCTCGTGTTGCCGGCGACATAGTGAGGGTCGTTGAAAGCGCTTCCTGCCTCCTCCGTGGCCGGAAAGTTCTTTTGCGTCCTGACTATTGCAATGGGGTCGTCCTTGCCGACGTACGTGCCGGCGATGTTGTGCAAGCGGTCGGTGGACGCCGACACTATCTGGTCCGTGCCGTCAGCCGAAACAACAGAATGAACGACGTAGCGGCCGGGGTACATCAGCGCGGCTTCAAGCTCGGCCTTGTCCTGCCACATCTTTAGTTCTGCGACCTTGCCAGTCATGACGTCCATTATCCTGAAAACGACGCCTTCTGCAAGGCGCTCGTTGATCAGGAGGCCAGAGTTGCTACGCGCGTCCACGAACATGCGCCAGAGCGGAAAGTTGAACGCGCCCGGCTCTGTCTTGTCGGCTGCAAAGATGCAAAACACTTCGCTTGGGCGCTCCTCCATTTCAATTTCAGCCACGCCCGGCCCCATGCCCTTGACATTGCCGGAGAACGAGTCCTTCAGCAGGTCCTGGCCGGCGCCGTAAAGCCCCTGTTCCTTTGCGGTCTTGGTTCCCTCTGTAAAGGCATCCCACGCCAGCTTGTGGATCTTTTCGTCATCCACGCCACGCGTATGGGTCATTATGATGTGTATATCGTCGCCGGTGTACCCGATGTAATGATCGATAAGCAGGCCCTTTGAGTTTTTGGCAACAAAATTTCTGACGGTCTCGAGGAGTTCATCGCTTGGGCGGGTGTGGCCCCCGATCCCCCCAATATCGGCCTTGATTGCACTAACTGTGATCTGCATACTGAGACAGACTCACGACCTTCGGTTTAAAACCTTTCCGATAACTTGTTAGCTAGGACTGGACTACATTTTGCTGCGCAAATGATCAGCTGAGAGGGCTCGATTTTTGCCCTGATCACGGGCGAAATACAAATAAAGCCCATGAAGCGTTCTTGCTCTATGAGCGCTAGTAAAAAGCCACACATGAACCTAGTGGTTACAGGTCACGTCGATAATGGTAAATCAACTACTGTAGGTCATTTGCTGGTTGATCTGGGTGCCATTGACCAGAGAACCATAGACGCATATGCAAAGGAATCAGAAGCAACAGGCAAGGGTGACACTTTCAAGTACGCTTGGGTGCTGGACAGCATCAAGGACGAGCGCGAAAGAGGTATCACCATCGATCTTGCTTTTCAAAAGTTTGAGACGCCAAAGTACTTTTTTACGCTGATCGATGCTCCAGGCCACAGGGACTTTATCAAGAACATGATCACTGGCGCGTCCGAAGCAGACGCAGCCATTCTGGTCATTTCTGTCAAGCCAGGTGAGACAGAAGCGTCAATCGAGCCGGGAGGACAGGGAAGAGAGCACGCTTTCCTTGCAAGGACCCTTGGCGTCAACCAAATAGTAGTTGCGCTGAACAAGATGGACGATGTAGGATACCAAGAAGCCCGCTACAAGGAGGTCAAGGACAACGTCGAAAAGATGTTGAAGATGGTAGGCTACAATACTGCCAAGATCAACTTTATTCCAATCTCCGGATGGAAGGGCGACAATTTGGTCAAGCAGTCAACAAACATGCCGTGGTACAAGGGCCCGACCCTTGCGCAGGCGCTTGACGCGCTCGAGCCGCCAGAGAAACCGGTGGGCAAGCCGCTGAGAGTCCCGATACAGGACGTATACTCGATCACCGGTGTCGGAACCGTGCCGGTGGGCAGGATCGAGACAGGCAGGATGAAGGCAAACGACAAGGTAATTGTCATGCCTTCTGGCGCTGTCGGAGAAATCAAAAGCATTGAAACTCACCACACCCAGATGGAGTCTGCCGAAGCAGGCGACAACGTCGGCTTTAACCTAAGAGGTGTCGACAAGAAGCAGATCAAGCGCGGCGACATGATCGGCCCAGCAGACAACCCGCCAACCGTTGCAAAGGAATTTGAGGCACGCCTCATTGTTATTCACCACCCAACTGCGATTGCTCCTGGATACACACCAGTCCTGCACACCCACACTGCGCAGGTAGCGGCTACGATCTCGGCATTCGTGTCCAAGATCGACCCGAGGACAGGTGCGACAACTGAGCAGAACCCGAAGTTCCTCAAGACAGGTGACGCGGCAATCGTCAAGATCAAGCCAGTCAGACCGCTTCCGATAGAGACATTCAAGGACTTTCCAGAGATTGGAAGGTTTGCACTCCGAGACATGGGAACGACAATTGGCGCAGGCGTTGTCCTGAACATTACAGAGAAGTACGACCCCAACAAAAAGTAAGTGAACTGTAGATGCCGCAGGCAGCAAGAATAAAACTCACTAGCACGAACCTTGCGACGTTGGAAGGCGTCTGCACAGAGATAAAGGGCATGACTGAAAAGTCGGGGATAAAGCTCAAGGGCCCTCACCCTCTGCCAACGAAGAAGCTAAAGGTGGTGACCAGAAAGTCGCCATGTGGCCAAGGGACCAACACCTACGACAAGTACGAGATGAGGATTCACCGGCGCGTGATAGACGTTGGGGCCGACGACAGGGCCATCCGGCAACTTATGCGCCTCAAGATCCCAGACGACGTTTACATCGAAGTTTCCCTGACCCAGTAGTAATTTTTGGACTGTCCATATTATAGGCGTAAATGCCTATCTTCTTCTTTCTGTTTTGATAAAAAAGATTATTGAGATATTGAGAGATTTTTGTATGCCGTCAAGAATAGGCTAAATGCTATTTGAAGTGAGTTTAACCTGGCTTTCAATCTCGTTCTTAAAGCATTGAGAGCACAGCAATTTGCTGTTAAACTCGGCAAACAGACCTACTTCGCCATTTCCGCAACCACCGCATAATACGTTCCTTTGCTCAAGCTGTAATGCGCTCATGATAACCTGATTTTCGTCAATAGATTAATGAAACATGGTGTGCAATTAGTTGAGCTATTATCATGAACAAAGCTGGCTTTTGGTAAAAACTAGGTTTTTTCACACACGCTTGCTATGCCTCATCTTTGGCCAGCAGTTTTTCATGATATCTTCAGGTACGAACCTTTCGGGACCCGGATGTGCCGCGAAGCCTCAGGATGCAGGATTTTTGCCAGAATCTCAAGCCCTACCACGGTCCGCGGTCCGGGCTTGCTGAAATACGCGTTTGCGTTGACAGCATAGACGTTATTGCTCTTGACTGCCCGAAGCGACTTCCACTTTTCATTGCGCGCAAGGGCAGGCAGCTCCTTGAGCGTGCGTGGAATTTCAAAGCCGCAAGGCATCAGCACAATAATGTCCGGATTGAACTGCACCGCTTCATCGATCTCCATTCTACGTGATGGCTCGCCGGCGACGCTGATGCCATTTATGCCGCCGGCGTACTCGACCATCTGAGGCACCCAGTGGCCTGCGGTGAAAAGCGGGTCGAGCCACTCTATGCAGAGCACCCGCGGCCTGCTCTTTGTTATTATCTTCATGTTCCGCACCACGTCGATTCGCTTTTGCAGCGACGCGACGAGCCTTCTGCCTTCCCTGACCCGGCCCACCTTTTCTGCAACATCCATTATGCTGACAAGTATGTCGTCAAGGTCATGCGGGTCAAGCACCAGAACGTCAGGCCGGCCCCCAAGGACGCTTACGGCCCTGCTGATCTCTTTGGTAAATGGCGAGCAGACTTCGCACAGCCCCTGCGCGACTATCAGGTCAGGGCTTGCCTTTTTTAGGACCTTGTCGTCAACTATATAGATGTCCTTGCCTGAGCGCATCAGCTCAACTATCTTGCTATCGATCTGCCGGCCCGTCATGTGCTCCGGGTCAAACGAGGGCCGTATCACCTTTGGCTTTTTCCTTGCTTGGGCAGGGAACTTACACTCGTGTGTCACGCCCACTATCTGGCCGCCGGCACCCAGCTGGTACAGCGTTTCGGTGGCGCTTGGGAGGAACGAGACTATACGCACGGAAAAGCTGTAAAAATTGCATTCTTAAAAACCTGCCTTAAACGTAGGATTGTTAGCTTAGAATCCTATGTAGCGGGTGTTCTGTCAACCAAAACCATTTTATGGCTTAAAATATTGTCCATAGCCAATGGACTCTAAAATTGCAGTCGCTGTCGGGCTTGCAGCAGTCCTTGCTGCAGTACTAGCACCAATATCGACACTGGCGCCAGCCTTTGCAGCTGAAATAGCTGCAGATGTGACAACGGCCTCGTCAAGCAAGACGACCGATGCCTACTCGCCAAACCCGCTAAACATCAACGTTGGCGATACCGTAACATGGACCAACAGGGACTCTACGGCACACACAGTCACATCGGGCACTGGGGTGAACGATCCAAACAAGGGCAAAGCATTTGACTCTTCTCCAAACTTTAACCCGCTGCTGGTTCCACAAGGTACATTCAGCCACACGTTCACTGAAGCAGGCGAGTTCCCATACTTTTGCGCGCTCCATCCAAACATGGTAGGCACAGTGGTAGTGTCAGCCGGAGGCGGTAACGGAGGCAATGGCGGAACAACAACACCATTTTCAGTCACTGCAACAGCGGATGGCACTGAATATCCAATAACCGGCACTGGAGCCGCAACAGCAACAGCAGCAACAATCAACCCAGGCCAATCGGTAGAGATCGAATTTGAGGGCTCAGGAGCAGTAGAACTGACGCTGCCAAAGAACATGATTCGCGATATTACCATGGTGAATGGAGAACCAGCAACGATAGTAAGCCAGAATGACACATCGACCACGATCTCGTTTGAGGTACCAGAAGGGGAAAGCACTGTCACAATCCAAGCTGGTTTTGTAGTTCCTGAATTCCCGGTCATTGCAGCAATACTGGCAGCAACAATCGCAGGAATCACAGGCTACACTAGATTCGCAAGAAACGGCACAGCGTTCTTTGGAAGAGCCTAAAGGCCTTCCCTTCCTTTCTTCTTTCTTTTTATTATTATTCGCCCATTACCAAGGCTGCACCATCAACCAAATAGAGATACAACTCAATAGATTATTATCTGGCGCGCGCTTGATACCAAGTCGTTTGCATAACGTTATTCTGGCCTTTGTATTACTGCTGCTGGCGAGTCTTCTTCTAGCCTGCAATAATCAGGCAGCAGCGGCTAAAGAGCAGATCGTGCTAGAGGCTGCAAGCGATCAGGGCACATTCACAGTCGAAATAATGTGGACGCCGGATGACATCGGCAGCGCCAACGCGTTTGACATACGCTTTATCGAGCCGGAGACTGGCGAGGAGATCGAAGACATGACATACGATATCTCGATCTACAAGGGCGGCGACCGCGAAGTACTGCGGAGCGACCAGACTGCAACCCGTCAAGAGTTTACATTTGACGAGCCCGGATCATACACGATAATGATAGATGATATTGATGGGTTGGGCGAGTGGGTGGAAATACCAATACAGGTGACGCCAGAGTTCCCGGCAGGTGTGCTTGCGCTAATTGTCGCATTTGGCATAGTTGTGGCGGTTATCGCAAGGCGCAACAATAATAGTAAGAATTTATTTAGTCAACCGACTAATTAATAGCAATGGCAAGCAACAACATATTGTTCTTCATTGCACTGTTGCTGGCAGCTACTACTATTGTCAGCATTCCGGCGGCTGTTGCTTATGCTCAGGAAGGAATGAGAAGGCCCATGAGCGGCAACTCGCTTGACGTACTTGTAGAGCCACAATGGAGCGAAGATGGCCAGGCTAGATTCAAGGTAAGCTTCTTGAGGCCAGGCACAGACACGATACAGGTACATATTGACTATGGCTTTGTAATAAAGCAAGGCGGCCAAGAAATATTCAATGCCGTACCACCAGGTCAGCCGTTGCTCCATACTGCAGAAGGAGTTGTGACAATACCCCAAACATCATCACAGCCTTTCAAGTTCCCAGCCAACGGAGAATATGAGATCGAGGTATCGGTAGCTGGCATCAACTTTGTGCCAATGAACGTCGAGACTGCCACGTTCCCTGTCACCGTGACGCCAGAATTCCCGGTCGGAGCTGCGGGCGTCATAGCTGCTGCGGTCATGACTGCAACCACTGTTGCGCTTGCGCGTTACCGCAAGCTCTTCTAAACTTTTTCCCTGCGAAGAGCAGCGACTCCAATGACGATGCCGGCGACGCCGACTCCTATCCCGATCATTCCAAGCAGGTAGGCGCTGTTCACTGTGCTGCTGAGCTCTGCTGCGGAATCTGCGGCGGCCTTGGCCTCGCTTGCTGCAACGTTGGCCTCTTCTACCTGCGTGGTAAGGTCGTCTATCACAGCCTGAAGCTGCCTTATTGCTTCCTGAGAAATGCCATCCCCGCTGGCCTGCGGGAACTCTATCAGGCTTGTATCCCCGACGTCTTCGACCTTGGCAATGTCATCAAAAGCCTGCCCCCCAATCGTGCCTCCCAATACCAGTGAAAACTGGCCCGTCTGGGTAGGCAGTATTTCAGCAGCATAAACGCCCGGCTCCTCTTGCGGCCGGAAGTTCAGCTGCTTGGCGGTGGTGCCCTTTGTAAGGCTGATGTCAGCTTGAGCAAGCGCGTTTGTAATGGGCTGGCCGTCCGATATCCTTGTCACCTCTAGCACTATGGTGTTGAGCTGACCTACGAGCGGAGGCTCGTTCCCCCAACCCACCACAACCTGCACGTCCCCGCGCGCTATTTCGGTATGTGCAAGTGCAGGGATGAAATTGAAAGCAGCAAGCATAACAAGGAGGAAGGCAAGAGGCAGGAGAACGATGACTTTTCCCATCAAATAGAAATTGTCTTTACAATGCTTATAATCTTTAGGCGTATTTCGGGTTTTGTACCACAAAACAAGCAAGAGTCAAATATGGTGCACGGCATATTTTTCACGTGCTGGGCAAACGCCGGATTTTCGGCCTTTTCGCGGCATTCGCCGTCCTGCTGATGATGCTTGCATCTGGCATTCTTCAGCAACAGTCGTTTGCCCACCCTGTCACCACAGATTCTTCGCCAAAGGCGTTTGAAGGTGTGCGGTCGCCGCCCAGAGAAGTCAATGTGTTCTTTAGCGAGCCGATAGAGCTCAGCTACAGCAAGATATCCGTGATAGGGCCAGACGGCAGCAGAGTCGACAACAACGATCCCCACCACGTAGATGGCGACACCGCCTCAATAGGAGTAACGCTCAAGCCCGATCTGCCCGACGGCGAATACACGGTAAGTACATCAGTGCTTTCTGCAATTGACGGGCACGTCGTCCCCGGCACTTTTGTCTTTGGCATAGGCACCATGCCACAGCAGGGTGGAGGACAGGTAGGTGAACAGCAGCAGGACGTACTGGCTCCGGGCTATTCCGCATCAAGGTTCCCCGGGATGGTCGGGCAGGTAATGGTAGTCGGCGCGGCGTTTGGCGCCCTCTGGCTTTGGAAGCCGCTTGCAAGAGTGCCGTGGCTTTCAAGCACGCTGTCGCAGACGCGCGTTTCAATAGACAGGAGCATGATGCGTATCATGATAATCGGAGTAGCCCTCGTCCTTGTTTCCGGCGCAGCCATGATAGTAGTGCAGGCGATTTCGATCGGTTCAGGCATCCCAGAGGCGATCTTGACAAAGTTTGGCAATGTGTGGGTTGCAAGGATGCTCCAGTCGTCCATCCTCATGGGCATCGTGTTTGCAGTGTATCGCAAGGCCGCAAAGAACAGCTCCAGCCCAAGCAGGGCAGAGATGTACGCAATACTAATCCTAGGGCTTGCCGTTATGGCCACTTCAAGCCTGATAGCCCACGCGGCAGCAACGAACCAGATCCATTCGATAATACTTGACTTTTTCCACAATGCCGCCGCTTCAATATGGATAGGCGGCCTGATACTGCTTGGCTTTGCGGCAGTCCCCAAGATCCTTGCTATTGCCGATGAGAGAGTCAAGGCAACCGCGCTTTCGCTCCTGATTCCCCGCTTTTCGACAGTGGTGGCGACGCTTCTTGGCATAGCGGTAATAACCGGGCCGGTCCTGCTGTTCACGCTTGAAAGCGACCTTTCGCTCACCATTGCTTCGGTCTACGGCCAGATACTGGCAGTCAAGCTTGGCCTTGCAGGCGTGATGGTCGGCATGGGCGCATACTCCCAGTTTGTAATACAAAAGAGGGCGGTGGCGGTGATGGTCGGCGGCAGAGGCAGATCGAGCGTGCAGGACACGGGCCTCAGGCGCTATGGCAGGACGCTCAAAGCAGAGGCTGCAGTCGGAATCGCGCTCTTGCTGGCGGTATCCTTCATGGCCAACGGATCCCTGCCTGCAGGCCAGTTCCCGGCATATGCGCGCCAGCAGCAGGCAGCAGACGGAAGCCAGGCCGCATTTGCAAAGGAGTCCAAGGTCGACTTTGTTAGGACGCTGTACACTGACAATGGCAAGATACAGCTTGCAATAACGCCCTTTGCAGTCGGGCAGAACAGCTTCAAGATATCCTTCCTTAACCAGGACGGCAGCAGCGCCACAGGAATAGAGTCTGCTACGATAAAGCTGACACAGGTTGACAGGGGCATCGGCCCGATACCGATTGAAACCAGAAAGCAAGCAGGCAGCAACAATGTGTTTTTGGCCGACGCGGCGTTCAGCCTGCCGGGGAACTGGCAGATCGAGATCGAGGGCGTGAACACGCAGGGAGGCAATATGCTCGCTTCCCTTGACGCAAATGTCAAGCCACAGGTGTCGAACCTACAGTTCAAGGTAGACCAGTACAAGACTCCAGAGAATAGCCTGCCGCTCTACCCTGTCTTTGATGCGGCAAGGCAGTCGATATGGGTTGGAGACTCGATACCAGGGAGCGGCAGGATATGGCAGATGGACATTACAACAGGCAACTATACAGTGCACAACATAGACGGTGCGGTCCTGGTAACGAATGTCTTGCTTGCTCCTGACGGCAGGATTTGGTACATTGATCCTCTTGGCGGCGGCTCAAGTGACGGATCAAACAGGGGCGCGCTTGGCGTCTACAACCCCGAAGACAACTCTAACAGGCGGTTTATCATGCCAGAAGCCGGTACTCCGTCTGGTATTGCAATAGACGGAAGCGGCAACCTGTGGATCACGGTAGGAGGTCTGGCTAACAAAATAGCCAAGTTTGATCCTGTAAATGAAGAGTTCTCGTTGTATGATGTGCCGACGCAGGAGGCAGACCCGCGCGGGATTGTTGTTGACAATTCGGGCAACATTTGGTTTGCAGAGGCAACTGCAGGACGCATTGCCAAGGTAGACCATGCTACTGGCAACATTACCGAGTATGCGCCAAACAGCAAGCTCCAGACGCTTGACGAGCCGACCGCGTTATTCCCAGATCCAGAAGGCTTTGACATTTACATCGCAGAGCACGGGGGCCACACGATAACAGTGTTCAACTCGCTGCTTGGCACTTTCCGTGAGTATCCTTCCGTCAATGAAGAGGGCCTTCCATTTGGTATGGCGATGGACAGCTACGGCAACCTGTGGTTTGCAGAGCACACGATAGACAGGGTCGGTGTCATAGACCCAAGGACGGGCGAAGGGACAGAGGCCAGAATACCAATCACAGGCTCTCAAATCCAGTGGATAACGGCTGACAACGATGGTAGGATCTGGTTTGCGGCGCAGCGCGGCTCAGCCCTTGGCAGCATTACTATAACGGCTAGGCCGTCGACCGCCCCACCAGGCAGCGGAGAGCAGAATGGATCAACAACGACCGGTGGAATAATACCCCAGCTTCCATTTTCCTTCACTGACGTAGTAGGACCAGCCATTGCTGCGGGCATAGTCATAAGCGCGCTGGCATACACCAAGAGCGCAATAGACCTCAAGCGCAACACCCAGTCTGCCCTTCGGCTTGAGGAGACGCGCTAGCGCATATATATACAAGATATATTATTTCGCCCGGTGTACCAGTTGGCTTATTAGTGGTACCTGACCATAATTATATGGATGCAAAAGGGCAGTCGAGGCGAGCCTGTACAGGAATCGGTAAGCAAGCCTATACTGCTTGGGCTAATCACGGCGCTTGTTATTGGCATTGTCGCGCCTATTATCATGCCCCACATGACCCACCCTTCAATGATTTACCATATCATGCTCCATATCGCCAGCCTGACGATTGCAGTCTTTCTCAGCATAGTGTCGGTCATTGCGTACGGGAGAAGCACAGGACCAAGGCTGCTGTTCATGATGCTTGGCTTTATGGCTCTGGCGCTGGTAGAATTCCTGTACCTGCTGGACGCCACTGCGATTGTGAGCGTATTTGACTTTTCGACGCTTGGCATCGAGCTGCCCCATGTTATTATTCTTGCAATGCTGGCCATGTTTGGCCTAGGAGTGCTGAGGGTGAACAAGTGAGAGATATGATTGAGGAGCAGGCAGTCGAAGAAGTAGTAGAAGAAGGCACGAGGACGATGCTTCTCAAGCACATTGAAGAAAACCCAGGCATTCGCTACAGGGAACTGCTCCGCATGACAGGCCTTGCCAACGGAGTCCTGACATACCATTTGGCAGCGCTTGAAAAGGCAGACGTTGTCAAGGTCGACAGGCAATCAAGGATGACAAGATACTACCCAGTCAGCGTTTCAGAGGACGAGTCTACCATATTGAAATTTGTCAGGCACGAGCCGATAAGGCAGATCGTGCTTTTCATACTGAATCACGACCTCTGCACCTTCAACGAAATAGTTGATCACACGAAAAAGGCCCCTTCTACCGTGTCAGCGCACCTGAAGCGGCTGAAGGAGGCTGGCATAATCTCGGTGAGGTACGGAGAATACCAACTCTACAGGCTTGCAGATAAAGAGCTTGTAGCCGAGGTGCTATCAAAGTACAGGGCGAGCTTTACCGACAAGGTCGTTGACAACTATGCCGAGATGGTAGAAGAACTATAAGCCGGATTTACCAAGCAAGACAAGACCAAAGTTGATGAAGCTTTCAGCCCTGATGATTATTGCCTTCTTTGTCACTATGGCACTGCTGACCTTTTCTTCTAGTGCGAAGGCGTTCGCGGACCCGCTTCAGAACGCCTATCGGCAGAGGATAGGCAACTATGATGTTGAAATGACTACAGAGCCGGCAAGCCCAGTGGCCGGCAGCCCTGCAAACGTCTTGATAAGAATCGCAGGGGTCAACGGCGACGATCTGGTCGACGTCTCGATAACGATAAGGCTGGCCAAGGACGGAGCGGAGCTTCAGAGGACCAACCCTATAATCGTGCCCTACGGCCATTACACCTACGAATACACGTTTGCAGAAGCCGGAAGGTACGTCCTTTACGTCGACCTCAACGACCATAGCTATAGCGGCGAGATCTTGACCTTCACGTTCTTTGTCAACGTGGCAGGCCCGTTTGATTACGTCTACTACATTGTGGCGCCTTCTACAGGGGTTGCCGTTGCTGCAATAGCTGGAACGGTAATTTTCATGAAAAGAAAGAGGAAGGCCAGCAGCAGGATAAAGCCATAGAGACATGATCCGACCTTTCCTCTTTATTGCACTGGTAGCTGCTGCCGCTACCACGCAAGCAGGCTTGGCGTACGGGCACTTTTTCGGCGACACCAAGAACGTCGACAGGTACCAGGTGGTGTTTGCCCCAAACCCTTCAAACCCTACCGCAGGCGACAATTCTACGCTGAACTTTAGCGTCCTTGAGAACAACGCCAACATTTACAACATCTACGCTGCAGTGATGATAACCGACCAGTCAGGCAGGGTTGTTGATCAGGTGCCGTACAAGCTGTACGAGTTTAGCGACATCACGATTCCTTATAGTTTTCGGGAAAACGGCAGGTACACAGTGACCCTGCAGACTCGGATAATAGGCGACGAAAAGTACCAGTCAAGCCCGCTTGAAGCCAGCTTTGACATCACTGTCGGCCTGATCCCGTTTGACGAACTGATGCTGTTCTACGTCACGCCTGCCGCGGTGGCAATCGCCGGCATTGCGATATACCTGCATTCCAAGAAAAAGCTCTAGAGGTTATCATTCGGCGCTTGTACTAAAAACCTAATTAACGATGCATACTATATCGTGCTTGGATGAAAAATAGGCAAGCTTACGCGTTGGTACTGACAGGCATAATTTGTATGGGTGCCATTTATGCTGTTCCGGGTCAACAGGCTTTTGCACATGAATTTTCCGGGGACGAGAGCGCATCGTTCCTTGCACTTATCGAATCGATAAGAGTCGAGCTTGGGCTGGTGCAGAGCAACTTTGTTTCAAATGTCACGCTGGCTGAACAGCATGCCGAGCATGCTCACAAGCACCTTGACGAACACACTATAAAAGAGATATCAGAGAGAAATAAGAGGCTCGGGACAGCCTTGCCGGCCGCTCTAGAAGAGCTGCACGATTCAATTGGAAACAGCACGACAGAGCAGGTCCAAGCAGATATACAGGAAATCAACAACTTGCTGGCTGAGACAATCACGGTGCGCATTAGCAACGAGCAGTTGAGCAACTCAACGGTGTGGGCGCTCGTCGTTGCAAACATGGCCGATGCCGTGCTGGAACACTATGGCGCAGCCTATGGAATGGAGACAGAAGAAGGCGGAGGAGGGCACGGCCATGATGAAGAAGAGTCTGACAACATGACAGAAACCACAACAACAGAAGATAATAACATGACGCATGGCACGAGAGAAGAGGCAGGAGGAAGCATGTCCATGGGTGAAGGAAATGACGCCATAGTGAACGTCGTGCACTACCAGACCTCCCAAGGGTTAGCTGCAAGAACCCAAGTCCTGTTCAACGAGCAGGTAAAGAATATGGCGCCGGCCAACGCGACACAGGCAGTCGCAGACCTTGAAGCCGGCCTTGATCACCTGATTCAGGCGATAAACAACAAGGAGCTGTTTGCCGATGTAGAAGTCATTGTGCATAGTGAAGTGCACCCCAACCTACAAACTGCCTTCAACCTGCAAGTGATCCCTGAGTTCCCGCTGCCGATGCTGCTGATAATCCCTGCAATAGCCGGCATCATTGCAGCAACCAGATTCAACGCTCTGAGAAGAAGATGACTCGGAGCAAATCTTTATTTTAAGTATATGCACTCAGTATACAGCGTGAAGCGCTACCCTGCTTCGCTTGTGCTGCTATTGCTCTTGCTTGCTGCTATCGTTCCTTTCATCCCTTTTCCTGCATACGGTCACGGCCTTGGAACCGACAAGTCACTCCCGGCCACAATATCTGACAAGCAGGTTTCTGTTGAAGCGACGATAAATCCGAGTTTTATAGATCAGGTTGCTGGCACCAATCCAACATTTGTAATCAGGGCGCTTGACGATACCAAGCTTGATTCCACCATACCCGGCGTCGATTTTCACATCGTTGTAGAACTGCGGGACGAGATCGTCCTTGATCAGCACTTCAGGTCGTCCGATGGCGTCGTGGCGGCTAACCTGATCCCTGATGGCGAGATCGACGGCTGGGAAATAAACGGCAACAACAGCCCGTCCCCAACTGATCGGATCAAAGTGAGTAAGAGCAATCCTATCGAACTGAAGAGCAAGATCCTTTCAGCAGGCGGCCTTTACCACATTGCAGTAACCATCGAGAGCAGCAGTCCCGGCATTGCCGTGCAGTCTGACCGAAAATTCGATCTTTATGTCAGCGTCGGCAGGACGTACACATACGACGTGCAAGGCAACAACCAGATGGTTGTCAAGACCTACTATGACGATGTCAACAATTTCAACTATTCCAATGGCACGATCTCGTTTGAAATGCCGTTTACGTGGAATGAGGACTATGTCTCGCAGGTGCCGGTGCTCCACATGGAAGTCCAGTTCCCAAAAACGATCGAAGAGCTCAGGACTAACAGTTACCGCGGGACATTGAATGGTATGGAGCTTGAGGCACAAGCGGTTGTCATAGACGACTATAGCTCGGAACAGAACCGCATAGTCCACTTTGTGGTCAACAATGCAATGCTGACTCGCTTTGCGGAAAGAGTGGAGGACACTGATGTCGCTGCCTTTTCCCTCAAGCCAGCAGAGAAGCCAAAATTCCCGCTTGACATAATGTCGCTGCCGGGAGAAAAGTTCCTCTTCCAGCTTTCGTGGGGCCCGGACCTGATCGAAACTGGAACCCCTATAACGTTTGTCATGAACATTCAGGACCCGGCGACTGGCGAAGTCATCAGGGGATCGTCGTTTGATTTCGTTCTGACGCAGAACGGGCGAGAGATCCACAGGCAGCACCTAGCAGAGGACTTTGGGACATATGCGTACGACTATACGTTTTCAAATCCAGGGACGGTGACTCTGTCTGCAAGGAACATCAACGGTCAGCGCGAAAGCGCCAGCATAGACCTAGTCGTGCTTCAGGGAAGCAGCCCAACTCCACAGCCGCCACAACAGCCTTCCGGCTGCCTTATCGCAACTGCAGCGTTTGGCTCAGAGCTCACACCACAGGTACAATACTTGCGCAACTTCCGCGACCACTACATCCTGTCAACTGTGTCAGGGTCAGCTTTCATGAACACGTTCAACTCTATCTACTATTCTTTCAGCCCACAGGTTGCAGACTATGAGAGGGAGCAGCCATGGCTTCAGGCAACGGTAAAAGCAGGGCTATACCCGCTGTTTGGCATACTCATGGTGTCAGAGCGGGCATATTCTGCAGTTGAGGGTGAGGCCGGCGCGATTCTGGCCGGCGCAACTGCAAGCTCGCTCATCGGTGCCGTCTACTTGTGGCCGGCAGGCATGGCTGCAAAAAGAGTTGGCTACAAACCACTGGCTATCATTATAGGAGCGGCGACAACAGTTCTTGCGATTACGCTAGTTGCGTTGCCGGCGCTGCTGCCGTTGAGCACTGCTGTGTTTGTAGTGGCAGCCGCTGGGGTGTCTGCAATAGCAGTGACAAAAGCAATCAGGTACGTCCGCTCGCAAATAATGTAGCCTTGCTTGTGCAGAATTGCTGGAGTTGTACGTCTTTTACTTGATGGATGGCATCTTTTAGTCGCATAACGTCTGAATAAAGTGGAGGCAGGTTGTTCAGCATATTTTGCAGGTCGTCCTGCCCTTGTTGCGGAATGACGTACTGCATCTGCTCGCCTTTTGGCAATTTTCCCTCTATACACGAGCCAAAGCATCCTACCTCCATTAGGCTCTTTGGATCCCGCCCCGGCCCAAGCATGGTCACTGTCTTGCAATATTTCAGATGCGCGAGGTGCTTGCTGCCCTCAGCTCCTGCTTCAAGCAGCAGGCGATGATATTTGCGCACCAGCTCCAAGAAGGGCGCCCGTATGGGAGACGCATCTTCGGCACCGGCCTCTGAGAGGAGCACATTTCCAAAAGGATCTATCAGGCAGGCAGAATTAAAGACACCTGATTTTTCATGCGATTCTTTTGCCTTTTCCACTAGAATCTGTCCAAGGTTTATTCCGGGCTTGTCAAAATCAACGAGGTATCCATCAGAAAACACTTTTGAGTTGTACTTTTTCAGCAGCCTGAAAATGCGCGATGATCTGGCAAGGGTCTTGGGGTCTGTTAGTTTGTCTGGCGACTGCCCGTGGTGATTGTTAATTATTCCCTTGATCTTTTTCAAGCTGGAAGAAAAGGCGCGCACCGATCGCCGATCTAGCTTGCTGTCGATTTCGTCGCCTGAAAATATCGAATCAGGAGGCCCGTTGAACAGCCTGTTCCCGACCACTCCAAAAGCAGAAAACGTTTCTCTGGCCCTTTGCTCAAGGCCATCTGGCAGGGTTGAAAAATCTCCAACTCCCCTGCAGCTTGTACCCGTCTGGCTGTCTTGGGAGATATGGATTACGTTAAATCCACCGGCAAGGATAGCGCCAGAGCACATCATGCACGGATCCAGAGACGTGATTATAGTCGTCTTATTTGCAGGCGGAAGAAGCAAGTTTTTTGTTTTCTTCTCTCTCTTTTTTGAAAAGTACCAGTCTACCAGCTGTCTCTCAACATGTGCCGTCGGGTCGTGAACAGAGTTGCCCTGGATTACCGTGTTTCTAATTATTTTGTATATCTTACCGTCATTTCCTATCAAAAGCCCGCCTACGCCAAACGTGCCAGCGCTCTTTGCATTTTCAGCCTCTCTTACCGCAATCTCGGCATATTTGCACGCTGCTGCAAGTTTGCGGCTGTCTCTGAGCATAACATATACCGTTGCAAGATCAAACATTAAACATTTGTAGCACGCTTCTTTCTTAGGTCACTACTTTTCCAAGCTTGCCCTTCTTGCTTGCCATCTTGACTTCCCGCGCTATTCTTCTCCCCATGCTCATCGGGTCATCGTACAGCAGACCCGAATAAGGCGAGCCGTCAAGGTAGAGGTTCGTCCCTGCCACAATCCTTGCAGAGAATTCAAACGTGGTGAACTTGCCCTCGCTGTCATAGACGCCTTCAAGGCAGAACGGACCGGGCATCCCTGGAGGCACGAGTCTCTCTGCTGCGCGCACAAAGCTCTCGCCCATCTTGTAGACTTCGTCCAGCAATGACTCACGGAGCACGAGCGGGATGTTGCCAATCACATTGTACGAAGGCTCGACCCCGGCTCCAAGCTGCTGCTTTGCCGGAATCCTGCCGATGCCATCAATGTCCGATTCGTAGCGCCTGTCAATCCCGAGCAGTTCAAGCTCGCCGGTTACCGGCGAATAGAAATACTGCAGGTACACTGGAACGCCCCTGATAAATTCCTGAATGTAAAGATCGTTTTCGCTCCTGATCGCTTTCTGATCGATCAGCCGCCTTGCGCCTTCCTCAAAGCTCTCCCTGTTCCATGCAAGGTAGTATCCCCGGCCGCCGGCCGCGCCGTGCAGCTTCACGATGCAGAGGCCATTGAGGTCGTCCTTTGACTTGACCGCCCGCGGAGTTCGAAGGCCGGCTTCGTTCATCAGCTTTTCCTTGAGCTCCCTGTCGGCCTCCCACCTCAGTATCCACTTGTTGCCAAAGATGGGCGTGTCTATCTTTTCAATCTCATCGCTCCTCATCTGCGATATCAGGGTGCCGTGCGGTATCAGCACCGAATTTGCCTGCCTCAAGCGCTTGCGGCATTTGTCTTCAAGGATCTCCCTAAAGCTGTCGACTTCAATGATCTCGTCGATAAACCCAAAGCGCCGGTAGAGCCCAAGCCGCCGCTTCTCGCATATTAGCAGGGTATGAAAGCCCTCGTCCTTGGCCCCCTTTAGCACCTGAAGTGAGCAGTGAGAACCCAGCGTTGCTATCGTAACACGCTTGCCAACCTTCTTCCTAGCCAACGGCTGTTGGTTGTTAGCAGGGAGGTTAAAATCCTTCTCAATGGCATTTATAGCTGGCAGGGGAAGAGAGTGCCGTGCACGATAGGCTAGCTCACACGGCAGAGCACGCATTTATAGGCTCGCTCCAAAAGTTGCTTGGGCAGACGCTCAGGGTAAGGAAGGTGGAGCACAAAGGCTCAGGCAACACAGCGTTTATTGTGATCCCGCAGCTTGACCTTGACACCGTGCTCAAGGCAGAGTCTGAAGTAAATTTACTCATTACTGAAGGGCGCAAAGTGGTGGCGCGCACATTTCCGTCGCTTGAAAAGGCCAAGAAAAACATACCAAACCTGCGGGCAAACGAAGAAAGGATAGCGGCAGCCGGCGAAGTCAGGGTCGTAGAGATCGAAAATCATGACGTTGCAGCCTGCGCGATGGATCATGCCAGCAACCTGCAGGAATGCGACTTTTTTCTAGTCACACGGTTATCAAAAAGCGGAAGCGAATACGAAGTGGACTTTGCAGTGGGCCGGCAGGCCAAAGAGACCGCGGTGACACTGGCGGCCAAGCTAATGAGGGTGTGTAGCGAGCTTGGCGCCAATATCAACACCGTCGAGAACACTGCGAAGAAATTGAGATCAGAGAATGAAAGCAACGCCAGAAAATTGAAGGCACTTGGCCGGGAAAAACTATCAGGCATCAAGCCGGTCACAAACGACAGGGTGACACTGCTCAAAGGAGTGTTTGAAAATCTGGCTGACGACCAGCTTCAGGAATTTGCAGGAGACAAGATCGCCGATGCAAACAACAACACAGTAGTCCTTGTCGCAAATGTTGGAAGCGGCGAAATGGCAAATGTTGTTTTTGCGCGAAATGAAAAGATGAAGGGGATCGACTGCAACAAACTGTTCAAACAGTTCGCCGGCCCGGACGGCAGGGGAGGAGGCAAGCCCCACTTTGTCACAGGCGTGATCAAAAAAGAAGCGGTCAGCAGCGTGCTGGACAGAATAGTAAACGAGATCATGCGCTAGACTAGCAGATTGATTCCGATTATCATACCACAAATCTTAAAAGCCTGATAGACTGTTGCTCTTTTTAGCCAAAAAATTTATGACAATCCCGAAAAAGGTGATGATAATCGATGATGAGCCCGATGTTGTAGCAGCAATCCAAAATTCCTTGAAGAATAATGGGTACAAGGCGAACGGCTTTACGGATTCGAGGAAGGCTCTTGAAGAATTCCGAAACAACAGCCAAGAATACGCCTTGATAATTTCTGACATCAGGATGCCCGGCATGAGCGGGTTTGATCTCGCAAGGAGGGCCAAAGGCACAAGGCCGGACGTGCCGATCGTGCTCATGAGCGCGTTCGAGATCAACAAGCCCGAGTTCTCGTCACTCTTTCCTTCGATGTCAGTATCCGAGCTGGTCACAAAGCCTATGACAAAGGCACTGCTGCTTGCCATGGTTAGAAAGTACGTCGGCATCACAGAGTTGCACTGACATACATGCTCTGCTGGTAAGGTTAAATTAACCTCTTTTTAAGTACAAGCACTTACTCAATTGGGAGAAATGTTGCAAGAACAAGATCTTGGACACTGGCGGAGGACCCACTATTCCTCAGAGATAAGCCCCTCTATCGGAGATAGCGAAGTGGTTGTCATGGGCTGGGTCGCCAGCGTGAGGGATCACGGCAACATCCAGTTTATCATACTAAAGGACATGCACGGCGAAGTGCAGATCACCGCAAAAAAGGGCGAGTGCAGCGAACCGATCTTTGAAATGGCCAAGGAGGTCAAGGAGCACAGCTCGATCGGGGTGCGCGGCAAGGTGAGGCCACAGGAAAAGGCGCCAAACGGGGCAGAAGTGGTGCCATCGGAGATCAGGGCATTTTCGATAGCAAAAAAGGCTGCACCTTTTATGATGCAGGGCAAGACTTCGACGGTGGGCATTGACACTAGGCTTGACCTTCGCGCAGTAGATCTCCGCCGCAACTATCTTGGCGCGATATTTCGGATACGCCAGACAGTGCTCAACTCTGTCAGGGAGTTCCTTGCAAGGCAAAAGTTTATTGAAGTAAACACGCCGAAAATGATAGCGACTGCTACAGAGGGCGGGGCGGCGCTGTTCCCGATATTCTACTACGATAGGGAGGCGTTCCTCGCGCAGAGCCCGCAGCTCTACAAGGAGCAGCTGACAATGGCGTTTGAGAGCGTCTTTGAAGTTGGCCCCATTTTCAGAGCCGAGCCATCGCGCACAAACCGTCACCTGTCTGAGGCGATATCAATAGATGTCGAGCGCGCGTTCGTGGACTATAACGACGTGATGTCGCTCCTTGAGCGCATGATAGTAAACATCATCGAGACGATAAAGGAGAGGAACGCGGACGACCTGAAATTCTTGGAGAGCCAGCTGCCGGCTGTCGAGCTTCCCTTCCCAAAGTACACCTATTCCGATCTCATTGACAAGCTGCAGGAGGCCGGCGAGCGCATCCAGTGGGGCGATGACATCTCTCCTCAGGTGATGAAGAGCCTGCAGGACGACCGGCTCAACAGCTTTTACTTTATCATAGACTGGCCGACCTCGACCAAGCCATTCTACGTCAAGCCCGGCACGGCGGACGGCGGCAGAGTGTGCGAGTCATTCGACCTGATGTACGGCGCGCTTGAAATGTCGTCGGGCAGCACAAGAATCAACCGCAAGGACCAGCTGGTGGAGCGCATGAGCAAGCAGGGCCTGAAGCCTGACGCGTTCGACTATCATTTACGGGTGTTTGACTATGGCGTCCCGCCGCACGCCGGCTTTGGCCTCGGGCTTGAGAGGCTGATGATGGCGCTAACAAAAATTGAAAACATCCGCGACGCGACCCTTTACCCAAGAGACATAGACAGGCTGGCTCCATGATATGGTGACCAAAGAGGAAGTAAAGCACCTTGGCTGGCTTGCAAGGATCGAGCTGTCAGACGACGAGCTAGATCGATACACATCGCAGATCAAGGAGATAATCAAGTACCTGGACAAGCTGGACACAATACCGCTAGAGGAGGTCAAGCCGATCGTTTCCAGAAAGAAATTTGCGGATCTGCGGCGTGACGAGCCGGCAGATTTTGAAGGCGACACGCTTGGGACTAAATACAGAAAGGACGGCTTTGTGAAGGGGCCGAGGATGGTGTGACAAGAATTGGTGGTGGCCCTCTACACCCTTGATGCAGGGCAGGTTGCGGCAGGCGTCAAAAGCAGAGAGTTTTCAGCTGAGGAATACATCTATCAGCTTTTAGAAAGGATCGAAAAGGTAGAGCCCAAGGTAAACGCGTTTGTGACAGTCAACAACAAGGAAGCGATAGACCGGGCGAGAGCAATCGACAAAAAGGTAAGGGACGGAGAGCAGGCAGGAGCGCTTGCCGGCGTCGCGGTGAGCGTCAAGGACAACATTTGCACCAAAGGTATCAAGACCACATGCGCCTCAAGGATGCTTGAAGCATACGTGCCGCCGTATGACGCGACTGTGGTCAAGAGGCTGCAGGACGCCGGAGCCATAGTGATCGGCAAGGCCAACCTTGACGAGTTTGCAATGGGCTCGACTACAGAGTTTAGCAGGCATGGCACCACCAGAAACCCGTGGGACATTAGCAGGGTGCCAGGTGGGTCATCAGGCGGAAGCGCTGCAAGCGTGGCCGCGCTTGAATGCACGGTATCACTCGGTTCCGATACAGGAGGCTCGGTCAGGTGCCCGGCCAGCTTTTGCTCTGTAGTTGGGTTAAAGCCGACGTACGGGCTGATAAGCAGGTACGGGCTCGTGTCGTACGCAAACAGCCTAGAACAGATAGGGCCGCTTGGCAGGACGGTTTCAGATGCTGTTTCGGTGCTGAACGTGATCGCCGGCGCGGACGAAAACGACCATACCACGGCAGGCGGCAAGCCGACATATTCATTGCAGGAGAGAAAGAAAGGCCTGCGCGTCGGCCTTGTACAAGAGTTCATTGAAGGTGCAGACCCGGCAGTTGCAAAAGTGATCCACAAGGCGGCAGACACGCTGGTTGGGCAGGAGGGGTGCACGTGCGAACAGGCGTCGCTTGCGTCTGTGCAGTACGCCCTTGCGTCCTACTATACTATTGCAACGGCAGAGGCGAGCAGCAACTTGGCGCGCTATGACAACGTGCGCTACGGGTTTGACTTAAGCCCGGAAGGCTACGAGTGGAACAGCTACTTTGCTAAGGCGCGCAGCAACTTTGGCGAAGAGGTCAAGAGGAGGATAATTGTTGGGTCGTACGTTCTGTCGTCCGGTTACTATGGCAAGTACTACCTGAAAGCGCAGCAGGTGCGCTCGCTCCTCAAGCGCGAGCTCAAGGCGCTGTTCAAGAAATATGACGTCCTGATAGGACCGACGATGCCTATACTGCCGTTCAAGATAGGTGAAAAGATAGATGATCCGCTCAAGATGTATCTTGTTGACATTGACACTGTGGTGGCGAACCTGACAGGTATGCCGGCGATGTCGGTTCCTGCCGGCTTTGCCGACGGCCTGCCTGTGGGCTTGCAGATAATGGCAGACGAGTTTCAGGAACAGACGATGCTGGATGCGGCGTACCTGTTTGAGCAGGCTGCCAAGGTGCAGAGGAGCCCTGAGCTATAAGATGGAGACCAAGATTGGGCTTGAAATCCACTGCCAGCTGACAGGCGCCAAGAGCAAACTCTTCTGTCGGTGCAGCAGCGACTACCGCGGAAAGGCGCCAAACGCAAACACTTGCCCCACGTGCTCCGGGCTTCCAGGGACGCTGCCGCTACTGAACCAAAAAGCAGTCGAGTTTGCCGGCATGATATCGCTTGCGCTTGGCTGTAAAATCCCTGACGAAATCGCGTTCTACAGAAAGAACTACTTTTACCCCGACATGCCCAAGAACTTCCAGCTGACGCAGTACAACGCGTACGGCATAACAAGCATCGGCGTTGAAGGCAGGCTCGGATACGGCGACGGCAAGAGCGCAAGGATAAGGCGGGTGCAGCTTGAAGAAGACCCCGGCAGGCTCGTCTACGAGGGAGGCAGCATGGAGACAAGCGTCTATGCTTTGATAGACTACAACAGGGCCGGCGTCCCTCTGGTCGAGATAGTGACAGAGCCGGACTTTACCGACCCAAAGGATGTTAGGATGTTCCTTGATAAGATAACTTCGATAATAGAGCACCTTGGCGTGTGCGACACGAAACTGGAAGGCTCGGTTCGCTGCGACGCCAACGTTTCTGTGGGCGGTGGCAACAGGGTCGAGATCAAGAACGTCAGCTCGTTTGCCGATGTTGAAAAGGCGGTGCGGTACGAGATCACGAGGCAGAGGACTATGGCCTCGCGTGACATCGAAGTCAGGTCGGAGACGCGGCACTGGGATGACGCAAGGAAGGTGACAAAAGAGTCAAGGACAAAGGAGGAAGAGCAGGACTACCGCTACTTCCCCGAGCCGGACGTCCCGGCAGTGGTGCTTGGAAGCGAGTTTATCTCGTCCATCAGGCAGTCGATGCCAGAGCTGCCCGACACCCGCAAGGACCGCTTTGTGTCAAAATACGGCATCTCTTCCCACGTCGCGCAGGTGCTGATCGACAATAAAGAGCTGGCAGACTTTTTCGAGTCGGCGATCAAGATATACTCATCGCCAAAAGAGATTGCAAACTGGCTGGTCACCGACCTGATGAGCTTTGTTGACGAGCGGCAGAAGGAGGAGCAGCAGAGACGATCGCTTTTTGCCGGTCTAAAGATAGGGCCGGAGCACATCGCGGATCTGGCAAAGCTGGTCGACCAAGGCACAATAAACAGGGCGACTGCCAAGCAGATCTTGGCTCAGGTGGTCAGGACAGGCGAGATGCCCTCTCATGTAGCCAAAAAGACGCAGGCTGCCAAAATAGACGATGTTGGCGCGCTTGCGCAGGCGATCGAGTCTGTTTTCAAGTCAGAGCAGGCGGCAGTTCAGGACGCAAAGCGCAACCCCAATGCAGCCAACTTTTTGCTCGGCAAGGTCATGCAGGCGACAAAGGGCAGGGCTGACCCCAAGGCTGCCCTAGAGATGATACAGAAAAAACTACGGGAAGGCTAGCTATAGCCGTCACAACGACTGCTGCTTCATATGACCATGATCGTCCCGTCCCTATCATCAAGTGTTTTGCTCTTCCATGCAGGGCGGAAGCTTGCCGTGCTTGCCCACGTATTCCTTTACCTGTTGCTCCTTGACGCTTTCAAATGCAGGCGTCACAATATAGCGGAAGCGCTTGGCCTTGGCCGTGCAAGGGTCCGACAGCCGGCCCATCAGCTCCTGCCGTATGTTTGGGCTTGCTCCGATGTACAGTATCTTCATTCTTGCGTGCATCACGCAGACGCCGGGCGATTCAGGCACGGCCTCGACGTTTGCCTTGTCAAAGTCGAGCCACTGCGACCATTCATCACCCATTGGTCGTTGCACCCTTCTTTTTTGCCAGCAAAAGCGACAGGGCGTTAATGCAGTAGCGGGGGCAGGTAGGGTTGGACCCGTCGTCAAACATGTGACTGAGGTGCGCGCCGCACCTGCCGCGCATGACTTCGGTCCTTACCATGCCGTAGCTAGTGTCCACCTCTTCTTCCACGCTGCCTTCCTTGATAGGTGTCCAGAAGCTAGGCCAGCCTGTACCCGAGTCGAACTTCGTCAGAGCTGAACAGGCTGATGCCACAGTAGACGCACTTGTAGATGCCCTTGTCTTTGCAGTTGTTGTACTCGCCGGAGAACGGGGGTCGGTGCCCTTGTTCCAGCACACTTCGTACTGTTCTGGGGTCAGGTGCTTTTTGTAGTCTTTTGCCATATAGACTCTATACCTTTGCATTCCGCTTATTTTAGGCGTTACTCAGCAGTGTCAGCGGCGGCCGCTGCTGCATGCGGCTTTGTTGCAGCCTTTTTCGTGTTTTTCAGGTACGCCAGCGTCATCCTCAGATTTCCAAAGCCCATCGAATTGAGAGTCTCTGACGGGATCATGACTATGGTGTTGCCCTGCACCTTCATCGATTCGTACAGCATGTTGGACTGCCTGAGCACATAGGCCACATGGTTGTTTTCATACACCTTGGCCGCCTCTTCAAACTGCTTTGCAACCAAGACCTCCGATTCGCCGTACGTCACACTTGCGTTCTTTTCTCGCTCGGCCTGCGCCTGCATCTGCATGGCAGCTTCAAGCTCCTGCGGGATTATCACCTGCCGGATCTCGACGCTAGTAACTTCGATCCCCAGTTGCCTGCTTCGCCTGCGATCACGGACTTGATGTGTTGGTTCACTTCTTCCCTCCTTGACAGTATGTCCTGAAACACTGAAGACCCAATGTTGTTGCGGAGCGTCGTCTGCGAAACCTGCTGGATCATCTGGTTAAAGTTCTCCACGTTTAGCACAGCATTTCTGACGCGCTCTTCAATTATCCGATAGCGCGGTATGGCGTCTATCGTCACCGGCACGTTGTCCTTGGTGAGCATCTGCTCCGCCTTGAACTCCCTCACGTCCACTACAAGACGCTGTCCACAAACGGTATCCTTGTCTGGACGCCGGGCCCAACCTGCCTATGATATCTGCCAAGCCGCAGTATTATGACGCGTTCGTACTGTTTGATTATCATCAGAAAGGCCGATATTATTGTGGCCAGTCCGATGACAATTGCTGCGTATACTAGGGCTTCGCTTTCTATCGATAGACCAAACGCTACTCCTACTATCAGGATTAGCAATCCTGCTATGGCATGCGCCCCTGAACCCTTTTGGTTGACTATTCTTTTCGATATGCTGAAGAGAGACGATGACATTTTTCTCATCCTCAGGCACTATATAGTAAATGTAGAATAAAGGGTTTGATTACCAATTCTATATAGTCAGCTGTGCTTGTTGGCGATCTGCTTGAGGTGTTCCACTACAATGGGCAAGAACGCCCCAACGTCCGTCACTATGCCTATTGCCTGAGCTGTGCCCCTATCGATGAGCTTCGTGACCACCGGCTGGCTGATGTCCACTGCGACAACTTTGACCGAAGCGGGCAGCATGTTGCCTACCGCTATAGAATGGAGCATCGTAGAGAACATCAGCACCATCCTTGCTCCCTTTACTATCTCCTTGTACTTGCGCTGGGCCTCGACGACATCGGTGACCACATCTGGTAGCGGCCCGTCGTCCCTGATAGAGCCAGCAAGCACAAATGGGACGTTGTTCTTTATGCACTCATACATCACGCCGCTTTTCAGGATCTTTTTATCCACCATTGCCCTCAGGCCGCCGGCCTTGAAGACCTCGTTTATGGCCTCCATGTGGTTGCGGTGGCCCCTGATTGCAAGCGTGCCATCCTTGACGCGCATTCCAAGCGAAGTACCAAGCAGTGCATTCTCAACGTCATGCACCGCAAGCGCGTTGCCTGCGAGCAGTCCATCGATGTAGCCCATCCTGATAAGAGAAGCAAGCGCCTCTGCCGCGCCAGAGTGCACGAGTACTGGGCCAGACACCACCACTATCTTGCCGCCCTCTTTTTTCGTGCTGTAAATGTCGCTTGCCACTTTGCGCGCAATGTGCTGTGTAGGCCGCTCGCTAGAGCTTGCGCTGCTCATGAACTGGAAAATGTCAACTCCTTCCCGGGGACGCTCTAGCGGGATTATTTTTACCCCCCGCTCGCCTACTACTACCAGGTCGCCCTTGACAATGTCGCGCACCATCTTGCATTCGGCGGTCTTGCGTCGGGTGTCCACCACGATGCACTTGTCCATCATCATGTTCTGCACGTCGATCCACTGGCCACCGTAGTAGACCTGCGTGGCGTTGTTTGTAGTGCTGTAAAAGTCGTCAGGCATCACCATGTCTTTTGGAGCAGGCTCGAGCCTCACTTCCTGTACCGACACGGGCTGGGCGCCTTCGCGGAAGACCTGCTCAAGGATGCTCTCAAGGTGTGTCTTGCTCTTGCCCTTTACAAGCAGCCTTGCGTAGCTTGGGTCGCCCTTTTTCTTTCCGACAGTGAACTCGAGCACCTGAAAGTCGCCCTGCATGTCCATGATGCTGTCGAATATTCTCGTCAGTATCATAGAGTCGATTAGGTGCCCCTTTACCTCGATTTCCTGCTCGAACCTGTTGTCTGCCAAGACTGCTATGCTATGCTGGTATGCCTATTTCGGTATAAAAGCCATATCGATGCAACACTCTCGTTCTGGATGGTCGCGCGCCTAGTCGTCCCTTGCCACGTTGTTGTTATTATTGTTGCCCTCGTACCTGAACTCGATCAGTGAGCCTGGGTTCTGCTGGTCAGCGATCGGACCGCCGCCGTCCCCAATAGCCTGCACTGGCCCAGGCGAGTCAAAATGATCACATAGATCGACTTGCTGTCAGGGCTGAATGCTAGGTCTCGGTAGCGGTTCTCCGAGCGGAAGAGTTCCACAGGATCGCTTGCAAGCTCTGCGCCGCACTCGTCCAGCGCGAGGTGGAAGATCCTGCCGCCCTTTAGAGTAGGCATCAGGAAGGTGCCGTTCCAGTCCGGAATCACATCTGATGTATAGAGGCGCAGGCTTGACGGCGCGACGGTCGGCCAGCACACGTAGCCGCAGCCAGCGGGCTCGGAGAAGTTGTAGTCATTATCCACTGTATAGAATGTACGGATCGGCGGCACAAAGTCTGTGGCATTGAATTCGCTTTCGTTCATCACGGGCACGCTTGACGGGAAGGGCTGGAAATTGGTCCATCCCAGTTCTTCGCAGTTCTCTGTTCCAGACCAGTTGGCGTACTGGTATGCCTGCTCGTCATTGTAGCCGGCTACGCGCGGCCAGCCATAGTTCCCACCAGCTTCAATGCGGCTGAATCCATCGTCGGACTTGTCGCCGTGCTCAACGATGTAGAGATCGCCGTTTGGACCAGACGCTATGCCCTGATGGTTGCGGTGTCCGATGTAAAGATGTGGCTCCGGACACCGTTGATCTCAGGGTTGTCCTCAGGTATCGAGCTATCCGGGTTCATCCGCAACACCTTACCTTCGTATGCTCTCCAGTCTTCGGCTTCAATTTGTTCAGCCGTTGGGAGCTCTTGGGCTCGAATTGTCTCGCAATAGCGTGAGAATTGATTCTTGCCCTGATCGCCTATGGTATAGTACAGCTTGCCGTCAGGACCGAAAATCATGCGGCCTCCATTGTGATCGACGCTGCCGGAAAGTCCGGGATAAGATCTACAGGGTCGCCTATTGATTGCCCTTCTGGGTTGTATGTAAATCGCGTAATCTTTAGGCGGCGGTCAAGCTGTTCTTCTCCCTCGTCAGGATCTGCGTCATATGTATAAGCGACTAGATGTAGTTCGTGTTGTTAAAGTTTGGATCAAACGCCATGCCAAGCAGGCCATCCTGACTGCCGGACTGGTGGACGTCGGGCATCGGCATGACGTTGAGCCTCTCCCAGCTGTTCAGGTCAATGCGCGTAATGCTCTTTCCGACGCACTCTGATCCAGAGGACACTGTCAGGGCCATAGAGGATGTTGTGCGGCGCGCTAAGGTTCATTGCAAGCAGGCGCATAGAAAAGCCTTCCTCACCTGGCAGCTGCTGCGCCTCGCTACTACTATTATTATCTTGTACATCAGACGGTATGTCATCATTTTCATTAGCAGCAGAAGACGACATCGCATATGTTGTCTGTGCCAATGCTGGTTGTGAGCTGCCCAATATTGCGGCCAATAACAACAATCAGTACTTGGCAATAACGAGTTTGTGAGCAGCTTTTTAGTCGATTGTTGAAGGGCGTCCCTGGCAACAGCTAAAGCTGCCACCAGAGACGCATGGTTTGTGAGAACCCTGCCAATCCAGTGCGGTACATTTACCCAAGAACCTACCGACAAACATTTTTTGACACATGAGAGAGTACTTGGTAATGCAGTAAACGTACTGCTGCCAGTCTTCAGGCCAGCCGATTTCAGAAAAAGGCGGTATTCAGTAGTCGATATAGCAAATTCTGTGGTCTATGCCTGTACCGGTGGGACATCCATAACACAAGCCTGCTGTACTCTGGCCAGCACCCCGTCCAGGAGGGATGTCCAGTACCACGTGTCCAAGATTGACATTTCGTGGATTCAGTCGGCCGCCAACAGGCTGCTGCAGAAAAGGGTGGCGGAGACCCTGCACAATCGAGCTGTCGACATAGCCATCGACATGACAGACGTTCCCTACCACGGCGAGCCTGAGAATGAGGGGGATGTCAGACGCGGCAGGGCCAGGAGCGGCACGACCCACTTTTTCACGTACGCCAGCGCCTACGTGATGCTCCATGGAAGGAGGTTCACCTTGGCCACCAGGTACATCCGGGAGGGGGAAGCACTGGTTGGAGTAGTCAGGTACCTGCTTGCAGAGGTACAGAAGGCGAGCATCGTGATAAAATGCCTGTTCCTTGACAAGGGGTTCTTTACAGCAGCTGTAATGAGCTACCTCAATTCCATGCGTATCCCGTACATCATAGCCGCTTTTCCAAGAGGCAGGAAAGGCGGCACGTTATCCAGACTGACCCGGAAAAGAAGGGATAGTTTCGTCGTACCGGACTGCGAAATGACAGATTCTGCCACCGGCGAGAAATGCACATTCAGGCTGTATGCCGTTGCCAAATACCGGAAGAAAAGGTACAGGAAGAAACGCGGCGTCCAGTACATGTACTATGCCGCAGGCCTTGTCAATATCCCGGTAGGGCGGATGTTTGACGAGTACCGGAGGAGATTTGGCATAGAATCGTCATACAGGGCGATGGGAAAGAGCAGGGCCAGGACGTCATCCAGGAGTCCAGCACTGCGCTTCCTCTATGTTCTGGCATCGCTTGTTATACAGAATGAGTGGGTGTACATCAAGTGGCAGTACCTCAGCAAGGCGACGCGCGGAAGGTACGGGAGAAGATACGATGCAGAATTTACGTACTTTCATATGCTGCTTTTTCTGCGGCTGGGACTGGAGCAGAAATACGGCGCGGTGTACTCGGTACAGATCAAAAACAGCAGGTCAGTTATAATTGATGGTGGCTAATTGCCAGGTACTGACAATAGTAATCCAAACGTTATGATTACACTACCATTTAGTAACTTGGATTTTAACATTCGATGCAATAGTTCTCTATTCGTATCTACGCACTTGGGAATAGAATTACGAAATCTGGGCGCAGTATCATAATATGATGCAAGATCAGGAAAAGGAGCGTCATCATCAACATTCATTGAAAACGCAAGCGCAGCCTCTGCTTCTTCATTTCTTTTTCTTTGTGTGTTGTGTTGGAATCAGGAGGCTGCTATAGAATATTCTGGTCTTTTTGTTCGGAGAGGCTTTAGGGCACCGGCCCAAGCGATGACCTGATCCAGCATAGAGTTGACATAATCTTGTTGATATGCGGCAGGCTTGAACTTTGTAAAGTTCTCAAAATCAGTAAAGAGCGACAACGTGACTTGGGCGCGCACGTCTGCAATCTGGAGTTCTGCCATAACCAGACGCAACTGTTCTACCGCTCGCACGCCGCCGGCGCTGACGTAGCCGACAAACCCTGCCACTTTGTTGTTCCATTCCTTGTACAGAAAGTCTATTGCGTTCTTTAATGCACCTGGTATTCCATGGTTATATTCAGCCGTCACAAAGACAAAGGCGTCGAAAGAATCAACCTTTGCCGCCCACCTCTTGGTGTGTTCCTTGGTATACTGACCCTGTGAGGGCGGGATCGGTTCATCTAAGAGCGGCAAGTTGCAGTCCTTAATGTCAACATACTCGAACTCGGCATCGCTGCGCCTCTTTGCAATATCGTAGACCCATCTAGCTACTGCCTCGCCATTGCAGCCGGGGCGTATGCTCCCCAGAATGTAGCCACCTTTACTACCATGCGCTGCACTGACCATTCAAGTTAATAAGACTTGTATGATTTTTTCTTGGCGAATGCAGAGAGGACTACTAGATTGGTAGCGATAGCTTGCCGAAATATTCCTGCATGTTCTGTTCGGCCTTTATTTTCGCCACGATCTCGTTTTTCACGTCTTCAGAAAACCACTGAGCAATCGACTTTGCGATGCCGTTTCTATCGCAAAAGGCGATCATGTAGCCGGCGTCCTCCTTTACAACAGCATAGAGCGTTTCTTCCCCCACTGGCTCCCACTTGTTATCCTTGTTATCCTTCAGGGCAAGCGCGGGCATTGCGTGGCCAGCATAGCGCGTCAGCAGCTCCTGAGCTGCCCTGACACGCTTCTCACCCATCTTGAGAGCCATGAAATACTGCATTGCTACTACTACCATTATTTTTTAGCAGAAGCCGGCCTTAAAGAGTTTAGGATTTCGCTCACGATGTCGCCTTCGTCGCCGACAGCCGTTCTTGCAGACTCGAAGAAAGGCGCAAGCAGCCTGTCGGCGTAGCCCTGCTTTGCGTACTGGTTTGCCTGCAGTGCCATTTCCAGCTTGTCAATTCTGTGGACAAACCTTGCAACCTCGGTCTTGTTCTGAAGGTATTCAAGCCAGACCTGTTCGTATTCTGTTCTTACTTTTTCTGGCAGGCCTGACAGGATCGACTTCATTGCCCTTTTTTCTTTAGCCAGCTTTTGGTTTGCAGATACGTCGCCGGGCATGTAGTCGCCCACTATGGACTCAGCAAGATCGTGCAGGATCACCATCTTGACAACCCTGTGCGTGTCAAGGCCTAGCATGTCTGACAGAAGCATCGCCATCGCGCACATTGAAAATGTGTGGTCCGCGACCGACTCGGCATCTTTGACCTTGACCTTTGAGACCCAGCCGGCGCGCCTGACCGATTTTAATTGCAGGACGGAACGAAAAAAAGGAGACAGATCGTCGTCGCTTACCATTTCCTTGAGTCGCCTTCAAGCAGCCCAGAGCCGTGGTGAATCCTGTCAATGTGCTTTGAAAGCTCTTCGTTGTCTTTGAACTTGGATGCGCAATAAGGGCAGCTGACGCCACTACCGCTATCTTCTTTTTTGCTATTACTATTATTCATCTGACGCAAAGAGTGATGCTGCAGCTGACTTTTTAAAGCTAGCGAGTGTGGTACTAGCCTTCTGTTGTTGTTACCTGCTGCGTCCCTACTGACACGTTTGTCGATATCTGCGTCCCGCTATCAAAAACCAGAGGCAGGAAGTCGGCAAAGTAAGCAAGCACTGCTGTTGCCACGGCCATCAGCAATGTGATAGCCAGTATTATCAGCACGTTATTGATCTGGCCCAAAGCCTATACTGGGCCATCTGTGCCTTGGTGATTTTAACGTTAGTGTGTCATGGCCATTACTGCCCGATTACTTGCGCCAGGCGATGTCTGGCACGCCAAGCCTCTTGTTGGCAAGCCGCGCGGCCACAAATATGAGGTCTGACAGCCTGTTGAGGTAGACCACTATTGCAGGGTTGATCGTCTGGCTCTTTGAGAGCGACACAATGGCCGTCTCGGCCCGGCGGGCCACACCTCTTGCCTGATGCAGGAGAGACGCTTCGACGCTTCCCCCGGGCAGAATGAAAAACGTGATTGGCTCAAGCTCCAACTCGAACCTGTCGATCACAGGCTCTAACGCAGACGCCATCTTTTCGTCGGCGCGCGGGGTAGTGTTGTTTGCAGCCTTTGGAAAGGACGGGTCTGCAAGATCAGAGCCGACTATGAACAGATCATTTTGGACCTGCACCAAGACATCGACTAGATCTGAAAATTCTTTTCTTGGCCGCAGAAACGACACTGCAAGACCTATGCTAGAGTTCAGCTCGTCGACCGCGCCATAAGCTATTATCCTCGGGTCAGCCTTGCTCACCCGCTTTCCGCCTATAAGCCCTGTCTCTCCCTTGTCGCCCGTCTTGGTATAGATTTTCATGCATTTACAGCAAGAAATAGATGATTTAAGAATATAGGGTTCTGGAAAGCAGAACCAGTGTCTTAAAATAGTCCTCTGAAAATTTTATCTATGCATGAAAAGGATCGCCGTAGTGGACGACGAGCCTGACATCACGATTGTCTTAAAGCGCGGGCTCGAGCACCACGGCTTTGCAGTTGATACCTTTAATGACCCACAGGCAGTGCTTGCAAGCTTCAAGCCGGGCAGTTATGATCTGATGATAATAGATATCAGGATGCCCAAGATAAACGGCTTTGACCTGTACAGGGAGCTGAAAAAAAGGGACGGCAATGTCAAGGTCTGCTTCCTGACCGCGTTTGAGATCTATTACGAAGAGTTCAGGAAGATGTTCCCGACGATAGACATCAGGGCATTTATCAGAAAGCCGGTGAGCATATCAAACCTAGTAAGCCAAGTGAACTCGACTATCGAGTCAGAGTAGTAGAGACTCGTACCGCTCCTTTAGGAATTTTACAAGCATCATCGCGTCCATTTCCTTGAGGCTCTTTCTGTTTGACGCGATATAGCTGCCAAAGGAATCGACCTCGCCGGCAAGCGCGGGATACCTGCCTCTTGCCTCTTCAATAATGTTGGGATAGTTGCGGTGCGGGAAATAGATCCTTTTTGCCACATGGGTCAGCGCACTTTTTGTCTTTTTGCCAATGACGCCCTTTTTGTGCGCGAGGTAGAGGTTGTAACGTATGTCTATCATGGCCTCTGACTGGAGCAGGTAGTCGCCTTCCGGCGCAAATGTGACTGCCACTTCGTCGTCCGCGTTCACCTTGCCTGTCTTGTACAGCTGGAATATTCTGCCGATCCCTACCATCCCAAACTTTTCCAGCTCTACTGCTCGCAACGCGCCAAGGCTTGCGGCGCCGGCCAAAAGTACCCCTTCCTTTCTGGCCAGCTGATACACTTCAATAGGGGTGGGCGGGTAGTCCTGCAAAAACACGCCGTCGACAAACCCGACCAGCTTGACGCCTGTGGGGTCTGCGGCAAGGCGCAAAAAGTCGCCCTTTTTCGCAGGCGGCCTGTAATCTGCGTCAGCAAAGATTTTCCTCGCCTTTTCGTGGCTCAACGAAGGCCCGAGGAATATTACTGGCTTCTTTTCCATTGTCCAAAACACGCCCTTGCGCGCATGCCCATCACTGACTTGGTTATCTTGAAGGTTTCTAGCCCTGGCACTATCGCCCTGACCACAGGAATTCCAATATCAGGGTTTGTAAGGTCGACGATTATAGCCTGAGTGAGCCCGACGCTCTTGAGCCTTGAGAGGATGAGCTTGATATCGTCAAGTATGTCTTCATTAAAGAAGGTCTGCACCTGCGAAAACTTGATCCTTTTTGTGGACGGCATGAACTGCCAGGCGCGCTGGTCGTCGGTGTTCTGCTCGCTGTACTTTATCTTGCGCAGGTCGTCACGCGCCCCCTGTATGTTGGCGGCCCTTGTCTGCGATACCTCGGTGATCGCTCGCAATAGCGCGATTCTTGCGTCAGGGTGCGTGCCATGCCCCTCTGCAAGGTAGCCATAGTCGTGGGTGACCCACTCGACGCTGCTTGCGTTGAACGTTGGGATTCCAATGTCAGAGGTGATGTCCTTTATGGTGAGCGAAATGCCGGCGCGGCTGAACCTGTCTGCGAGGTTCCTTGCAGGCTCGAAGTCGATTTCTGAAATGTCGACGTCTGGAAATACGCTTGGGTCGTCGACGAACCTGTCTGCCGGGATCGGGGGCACACATATGCCTGCCGAATTGAGCGAATGGTGCACCGTTCTTAAAATGTGGAATGGGATCGCGCTCGCCCGCAGCTCTGCAAGGCTCATGGCGTCCCGCTCTATAACCTCGCACAGCGCATGGCATATCGCTTCTTCTACCACGTTGCCTGACGCAAGGCCGTTTGTGTGGAAATATGCAAACGGGTTGACGGCCGGCGGTGGCGGCGTATAACGAAAGAGCGCAATCGACGCGGGAACCATTACCTGTTCACCGCTGATAACGTCGTAGCCGGGGAGCCAGTCCATCAGCATGTCGTCGCGGTACTCGAACCTTACCGGCTCTACTATGCTGTCAGGATGGAGTACCTTGTGGATCTTGGACAGCTCGGCGTAGCTTGACCGGATAAAATTGCGAGGCCCGCCTGATGATGGCAGCGATGAATAACGCTCGATGCTCTCCATGAGGGCGCTTGCCATTGCGTGTTCCCTCGTCGGGCCCTTGCCGCTGTAAACCCAAATATAGTCTTCGGTGCCGGGCACCACGGCCGAGTAGTTTGGGATGCGGAGCACGTCCATGTCGGTGATGTCGGCAAGCCGGGTGACGCCTATCCTCTTTGATATCGGGACGACCTTCTCCAGAGTCTCCTGCGCCGGCCTTATCCGGGACGTGCCGTTGACCGTCCACTTTTTTCTGCTCTGCAGCTGCACTCTAACTAACTACAAGCCTTGCTGGAGTTGTTCATATCAAGCTTTCTTCTTTGGAAAATCGTGAAGCTCGATGTGCTGGCACCGGAGGCACGCCCTTTGCTCGGCCTCTGCCAAATAGTTGATGTAAAAGCATTTTGCACACTGGAGGCGGGTCAGCCGGCCCGCAAGCCTTAGCTCGTTTCCATCCTGCTGCTCAAGAACATTCCTTGCAACCAGATTGTCAATGACAGGGACCATCAGCTGCGACAGCTGCTGAAGGTCGGCGTTCCTGTACCTGAGGTAGAGGGTGGCCATCTCGCTTGGCAGCGATTCTCGCCTGAATGCGGCTTTTCCCGTATTTGACTGCCTATACAAATGATCTCGCAGGTACCAGTCCATCTCCCTTGTCGCCGCATCAGACATATTTGAAGATAGCATATGCTGGCGACGATATTTAAAACATTATTAACCTACTCTGGCATCATATTGCCGTTGCCTGCAAGCGACGACCTTGACAAGCTATGCGATAGGATATTCGCGGCCGATAGCAACATCAGGTTTGTCGGAGCCATAGACAAGATGGGTACGCTTGTGGCCGGCGGCATGCGCAAAGGTATCAAGCCGCTTGAGCCGAGGGAGGACAGGCGCAAGCTCTACCTTGAATTCGCGCTTAGAAATGCCATGCGGTCAGAGTTTGATCCAGAGTATGGCAAGACCATCTATACCATGTCAGAGCGCGAAAAGATCAAGATAGCATCGTTCCCGTACGGCGACTACCTAATTCTAATCTCTATTGAAAAGAAGGCGCAGCATGACAAGGTAATAGCCAAGGTCCTCAAACTACTACTCGACTGACGATTGCCAAGCGTAAGCCAACAGGCTCTGGCGTGACACATTTTAGGTACTTGTCTAACCATGCATTATGTGCTCAGGACTGATGTAGTTCTACTCAAACCTCCTAAATCTCAGGAGATAGAGCTGCGCAGACTGGCGGAACAATCATCACTATTGTGGAATGCGGCAAACTATGAACGAAGGCAGGCATACTTCAAACATCATAAGATACCTACATACCACGAGCAATGTAAGACACTAAAACATTCTGAATACTTCAAAGCAATTGGTACGGGAAAAGGTCAGGCACTACTGAAGAAACTACAGGAAGCATGGAACTCTTTCTTTGCACTTAAGCGACTGCAAAGACAAGGAAAGCTTCCGCCCAACATCCAGAAGGTGCGTATACCGAGCTATTGGAAGAACAGGATAACAAATCGGGCGCAAAATAGGTAGGGTTTTGGTTAACCCTCTAATGTTAAGGTGGGAGTACCATCGATGGCATTAGGAACCCCGTACCATTTACGAGAGGATGCCATGATTATATACTGCGCCTTGCGTATTCTCGCTGGATGACTGCTGGCAAGAAGAAAAGGCGGCGCGAGCATGGTGCTGACGGCGACGACCTTGTAGAGCCGAAAAAGGTGACGGGCAAGGAGCTGAGCGAAAATGAAGAGCTGAGCGCCCGGCTGACGGTCCTTGTGGAGATGCTCGACGAAAAGGGCGTCATAAACAGCAATGAGTACCGCAGGAGGGTTGCCATGCGCCTGCACGAAATATCCAAGGCCGGCGCGATTGAAGAGCTTGATGAAGAGCTATGATGGAGACTTTGCAGACGGGCAGGGCTTTTGGGCTTTCTATTATGGCCGGGCTTGTCGCAGGCGGCATCCTTGCAGGGATCAACGTGGCGCTTGTGCGGCCTTATACTGCCGCCCTTGCAGACATTGAGCTTGAAAACCTGCTTGCAGAGAGCGAGTTTTTCGAAGAAGAGTTTGACGACCGGCTGCAGTCGATCTATTTTTCGCAGCTGTACGGCTCTGTAATAGTAGGGCTTGCGGCCGGTGCAGGTGCAGGAGTCACCTTTGTGGTTGGCAGGATCAGGGCAAGCCCGCTCAAGGCTGCTCTCATTATAGCCGGCATTGCGTGGTTTGTGCTTTACGTCATACCTGCTGTAAAGTATCCCCCAAGTCCCGAGGCGACGTTTGACCCAGAAGCAGCCGGCATCTACCAGATGCTTCTTGCAGGATACACTGCAGTGTCAGGGCTGGCCGCCCTTGCCATAGCCTTTGGCTTCCGCAAGGTAAAGAGGAAGGAGAAGGCGCTTGGAGCCGCCGCGCTCTACCTTGTGGCGATAGCCGGGGCGTTCTTTGTATTCCCTGACTTTCAGAGCGAGGACGATTCGTTCCTGCCACAGCCCATCGTCAGCGGGTGGAGGTCTGCCATTTCGCTGTCAATGACTGTTTTCTGGTTTGCGCTTGGCATCATCTGCGGCCTCTTGTGGACGTATGGAAGCAGAGGCGTAGGGAGAGGCATTTGAACTCATTGTCGAAAGAGTTCATTTTTTCTCGTATCACAGTAAAGTCCAAGTTTTGCGCCGAATGTGAATCTGTTCGTTCATTTAGATTTACACTGGAAAGGACTTGATTCATTCTATGCAATAGTTAATGTGATTGTGGCATCAATTCCATGTATCGTATTGATATCGCCAGAAATCCTTTCTTTCAGCTTGTCTTCGGTGTCTGCATTCAGCTTGATTAAAAGGTCGTATCTTCCTTCTGTTCTGTAAACATTTGATACAAATGGTAATTTTGATACCTCATCCGCAATCTTTACGTCAAATGGAAAGTGGCAATTAACCAGCACAAATGCAGAAACCATAAGTTCATTGTACATTCGCAAAACACGTATTAAAGACTGTGTATTTGCAACAGATTAATTATCAATCTAATTCTATGATAAAAACTAGACGACACTGTGCTCAATAATGAAACAATGCGGATTTACGGCTTTTATTAACCGCCCGATCCCTCATTTCCTTTTATACTCGTAATGTGCATGATAAACATGTCAAGAGCTTTTGTGTTTTTGAATTGTGACATTGGAGCAGGGCCTGAAATCATCAATGAGATGAAGACGATTGCAGGCGTTTCTGATGCTGTGCAGGTATCTGGCATCTACGATATCGTGGCAAAAGTAACTGAAGAATCGAAGGAAAACATAGTAATGCTAGTAAAGAAAATCAGGAGGATTGATAATGTCAGATCAAGTTTGACAATGATTGTAGCTGAAGATTCGAAATCTTTGGCTGGGGCAGTTTGATAATGGCGATAAGACCTTATGGGACAAGGCCTGTGCTGGCAAGCAAGAACAGGTCGCCGGGTTATTGCATTGTTTGTGCAGCAGTAGCTACGACAGAAGCATTGTTTCAGCTAGATGGAGCAGTAATAATCCAGAGGTATTGCGACAAGTGTCTCTCTGACGCCAAGTATGTAGTTAGTTCGCGCTAGACCCTACTAATCCTTAAGAGCATCGGGACACTAGATCAGTCAGTGGTAAAACAGTCTTTCTCCTGCAGTTGCGGTAATGTTATGGAGTGCATCGCAGAAGATCATGTAATAAAACCAAAATACAGGAGCATTTCTGGCCGAGTGCGACTAAGATGTAATGATTGCGGCAAAGAGCATGAAGTCATTCTAAAGCATAAAATCGCAAAGTTTGTGGGAGCATCGCCATCGTTCAAAGAGATTTCCCACTCCTGATTAAGTCGTCGCTAATAATTGACTATGCTAGAGTACCTGTTCCGTGGCATGTTTGACAATCATAGCTCTCTTCTTTGAAGCTGTTCCCACTGGCACTAGTTCTCTCAGGAATAATATGTGCTTTCAAGCCATCACAGCAAGGGCATATGTTTAGCTCCCTTCCAGCTTTAACAATAATGTGCAGCTTGTCGCCAACGTAGCTGCTTAGATCTGCATCCGGATCAATGCCATATTTTGCTTTTAGCGCATCATCAAGCTTCTCTATATCCTCCGGCGGAGTCTTGTTGTTGTAAACAAACTGCTCTATTGCATCAAATTCCTTTCTCATCAGCGCGGCATATTCGTTGACTAATTGCGTATTTGGAGGGGCTACCAGTTGCTTGAGCTTGTTCTTTGCTCGCTCGATGGCTATATCATATGACAGGCAATTGCGATCTACGGGTGACGACACATAATGCAGTCTATCAATAAATATTAAAACAATTACCATCTTCCTCCGAACACGTAAAAGGGACTGCAGGCAGGAAAAAGGTAGACAGATGCTCGAAAGCGAAATCACTGTTGGAATAGGTAATACGCACAAAACTCTGCATTAATTATATCATTGTAAAAGCAGCATGCGCATATGTGGCATATACTGGATGATGCCCTAACAGCAATAGTTTACCATTTTAGTTTACGCTGCTAGTTTTAAAGGTTAAAAGCGCCAAGTACCAAAGTAGTTATGGTAAAAAGCATGGACAAAAGAGAATACGATCAGCTGGATTCGCTTAGTTCCAGCCCAAACGCAGAGATAAGCCGATTGAGTATAATAGTCAAGAACCTGAAAGACCGTGTGGAATCGCTTGAGAGAAATCAGACTGAATTGATGGATAAGCTAAATGCGCTAAAGAAGAACTTCTAACAGTTCATATGAACTATCCCAATTCGAACATAAAGTAATAACAATGATGTATTAGACGTATAAAGGCTGTTCTTGTTAAATAGTACCTTCACGTAACGTTACATGATGACTTCAGGAAAATATTTTAACAAAGGTGTTAAGGCGCTTGATTCGCCCCACATAGGACATGTTGTAAGAGAGACTGACGATAAGATTGTAGTATTCGGCGGGGAGACGACAGATACGATATTCCGAAGTCTGAAATCAGATTTACCAGCGGTAATGTCCTGATTGATCTACCGGTGTACGATATTGCAAAAAGGTTCAAGATTAGCAGAGAAGAACCACTTCCCACAGGAAAAGCGACAAAAGACCCTTGGACAAAGGTAGAAAATATTGATTTGGCAAGCTACGAAAGAGAATATCCAAAGTCACTATTCAACAAAGGTGTCAGGACAAACAACGAAGACCATGTAGGCCATGTTGTGAAGGAAACTGACGATAAGATTGTGGTGTTTGGTCACTATGACTACAGGTTTGATATACCAAAATCAGAGATAGTGGCAGCAGGCAGAAACGTCATAGTTGGGATAGACTTTCCAGAATTATTGAAGTATGGGGTAGATAGAAATGCTCCTCTGCCAACTGGTGAGCCGATAGACAAGCTGGCCGAGGAAGGACAATAAGCTATATTGCAAATTTATCATTTTACGTGCAAGGGCTGTGGCTATGAATCGAAATTGCCGCTTGGTAGCTCAGACCTTGACCAAATCCTTACAGATACTAACTTGGATTATGCTGAATATCGGCTTTTCATATGCAAAAAAGAAGCAAAGTTTGTACATGCAGATATTCAGGATAAGGAATTCGAAGGCAGATGCTCTTCTGATGGCAGTGACTTGATGGAAATAGAAGAAAGATTTCCCTTAAAGTGTCCTCATTGTAACAACGATCTTGTTATAGAAATGATTGCCCCACTGGAAGAGCAAACATGACAGCAACCTACTTAACTACTCGATACTACTTGATATCATGGGCAATTCTGACTTTTGCATTCAAAACGAACATGATTCCTGCGCAGGCATCGTCAAGACGGTAATAAGCGGTTCAGACAATACGGAAATGTGTGCCTGTCAATGTCATAACAGTAGTTATCAGCTCGTCAAACGGATGTTTGGTGTTATTAACCAAAAAGATAGACAGACGCAATAAAGGCAGGCATCTCAATATAATAGATAATCATGCCTAAATATTTTACACCCAATGAGGAGCTAGTCATGCTTTTCCTAAGAAAACATGTTAATTCCACTGCCGCTGAAATTACTAGGGATACCAGATTGAAAAGGAGGGGTGTGGTAAGACGCGCACAGGACGGTCTCGATGCAAAAGGCGTTCTGCGTCATACTGGTGACACAATAGAAAGATACTATCTGGTACATACAGAGTAAATGTAGAAGATTGCTAGACTGGGTCTTAATGTATTTAAGTCAATATAAATATAGAAAAATTCTCATCTCATCTATTGCATTCAATTATTATAATAATATCAGTGATCACCCATAAAACAGATGTATTAGATGTAAAAAGTTTTTTTGAAATTTTATAAATATTACAAAGGTTCACATGCGCTGTTGTCATAGTATTGATGAGGAGATCAAATGGACACAGTACTTACGGTTCTCTTTGTTGGAGTAGGCGGCTTACTGGCTGCTATGGCTTACACGATCTTTGGCTCCAAAATCCGCCAGCGAATCCACAATGACACATTCCGAACACGCTCGGCTCGAGCCTTTCCCCACTTTTTGGTTCAATATCTTCATTGCATAATATATCAAATTCTTTAGTGACACATCAATGCCTTGTATAGTACTGATGTTTGTCGAAATTAACTCTTTCAATTCATGCTCCGTTTCTGCTTTAACCTTTACAATAAGATCATATCTCCCCTCTATCCGGTGAGCTCCTTCAGACTTATCTATCAACCAAGACCAGTACGTTCTTATGAGTAAAAGGCATCCAGCATGTGATGATTGACAAGAAAGATAGTAACACTAGATTTTTGATACTTTCATCAGCTATAATAGCCACATCACTGAAAGTTGCACTCGTCGGGAGCTACACAAAGTGAGGAGAAATGGCAAAATTTTTGCTAACCATCAAACCCTTTGTAACTACAGTTAAAGAGAAAAAATTGAAGTATTGCATTACTTGCGCGAACTTGGCGACACAGGAGGCCTGCTTTGATGTTGGCGAAAACGTCACTATTGTAGAGAAATACTGCGACACATGCGCCATGAAGGTATTGCGGTAGTGTGATGATTTAGTATGAACATTGCTGATTCAGAAGCCTCTGTTGTGATAGTTGCCAAGACTTGCGGGTGTACAGAGAAGAGAAAGATATCATACGCGTTTTCGCAAGGATATCATGATCTTTGCTTGGATAAGAAAGATATCATATCGGCTCAGTTGGAGGCTTGCGAGCGGCTTTTGAAATACGCCATAGAGCAGAATGACAGAGATGCATTAGATCAGGAGATTAAAGAACTTAAAATGGCGCTCGACCTTATGACATAAGGATTGCACAGGTACAAACAGCACCCCTGTTCAATTACTTGTCCTGCTTCACAGGATGTCCTATACTTATGCGCCTGAGGATCTCCTTGTTGATTTCCTCGTATTTTATTTGCTCTCCTCTGCGTCCTGGTGTTATCATTGCTTGATGCTTCACCCGCGCTAGTTCATCCGATATCTCATCTAAACCAAAATGCCAATTAGCGTAACTCTGCATCTTTTTCTTCTGCAGCTCATGAGCATATTTTGACCTGAAATCTTTTTCTTCCTGCGTATCATCCGCGTTATTGGTCATGTGTAATTGAATTCTCCTACTCCAATTCCAGCTTTGCTTTTAGGTCCTTGAACCTATTTCTGATGGTGACTTCCGTTACTCCTGCCATATCTGCAATATCTTTTTGAGTTTTACTTTCCCCATTGGCTAGGCAAGACATGTAAAGAACTGTCGCTGCAAGGCCCATAGGAAGCTTGCCTGCAGAAATCTCTTTCCCAATGAGATCGTTCATGGTGTCCATCGCCATCCGTTTGGTCTTCTCAGTCAATTTCGCGCTGTTTGCTATCTTGGCGATGCATTTCATTGGATCCGCCAGAGGCACCTTAATGTCAAGTTCCAAGACAAGAATTCGGTAGCTGCGTGAAATAGCCTTGCGCTTGATGTCAGTCGCTTTAGCCACGTCTTTTAATGTTCTTGAGGCTCCCAACTCTCTGCATGAAGCGTATATAGCAGCCGCTAAAATGGATGAAGTAGACCTTCCCCTTACCAAGTGTTTTTCGTGAGCCTTTCTGTATAGATAGGCAGTCTTTTCCATTATCGCGTCAGATAACCCGAGTTTATCCTTCAGTCTTCCAAGCTCGCTAAAGGCATGCATAAGATTTCTCTTCGTAGGCGAATGTGCTTGCGATCTGAAATCCCATGTTCTTAGTCTCTGGATACTTGCATTCATTGAGGGCTCAAGCTGATGTCCGCTCGAATCTCTATTTTCTTTTCCGATTACTGTTGCCAAACCCATATCATGATAGGCAAGAGATGAAGGAGACCCTACCCTCGACCTGCCATTGCTCTCTGAATTGAATATTCGCCATTCTGCGCGACTTTCTTGGACCCTATCGGATGATACAAGGCCGCACTTGCTACATACTATTTCGCCAGATTCCAAGTCTGTTACAAGCTGCTGGTCTTTACCGCACATGCAAGAGATTGTTGAAGACTGCATTACCATGACGGAGGATGGAGAATTAGAAGAACTAGCTTCTCGATTTTCTACGTGTTACTATTATATTATAGGCGCTTCAGCTATATAAGGAGCGCTAATAGACTGCCTGCAACTTGAGGGATTCTCATTTTTGCTATGATAGATGCTAGAGGAAGTATTCTGAGAGAAAGGAAAATGGACGAGGTCATTGAATCCATGGATAACATCCACGATACATCCTTTTTCTAAGATTGGTATGTTTTTCTTACTGTCTAACTTAACTTGAGGGAATGCATCACAAAAGACAAGATATGGTCAAATTTTATACTTCAAAAGAGCAAGCACTAATAGATATCTTGAAGGCACATCCAAACTCTACCGTTTCTGAAATGAAAATGCATATCGGCTTGCGAAACAGGAATGACGTTCCGCACGCTTTGAATGGCCTTCGCGTCAAAGGAGTTTTGCTGCATACGGCCGATAAGCCGCCAAGATACTCCTTTTCGGATAATCAATAAGCTTTGAAGCATATGCATGACCTAACGAATCATTAGAGTGAATTCTAGTTTGCCACTACAAAGCCTTTTACCCAATTAATTCTGTGGCTAATTTCCTCTACTCCATAATTTTGCCAGAGGTACACCGAAGAGTTATCAATGTCAAGATAATAGATGATATACAAAATGCGGGCATGCAAGTTCAACTAGCCAATATGTATATAGCTGCAGCGCATATCATACGTCGAGGCATAGAGAAATTGTATATCATGACAATGGTAGGCTTATGTGATATTCTACGCCTACCAATAAAGTAAATCCCCTAGAACTCTCGGGATTGACACAAGGCAGCTTGTGCAAATTTGGATATCCTTTCTGTTTCACAATAGGTGGATGGAGCATCCCGATGGCAAATGGGAAGTTACAGCGAAAGGCAGAGAGTGGATAGAAAAGAGGTTTTCAGAGTGAACCACATAGCCGAAGCATGTGCGGAACTGGCGTTGTATAAGGTGATGATTAGCATAGATGACATATTGGATCATTACAGTGAACCAGCGCTTGCAGCAATGGACATCGAGCTTTGGATCTTCCTAGAGAACATGCAGGCGTCAGGAGTCTTGACGAAAGAAGCGATGCGAAGGAGAAAAGCGTAATCATCATAACAGAACTGCTTGATTGTCTATACATATGCCATGGTTGCACATACTTTACTATTTTCAAATCAGAATCAGAGGAGCATGAACAACTCACAGGACATAGAACTAGAAGGATTATGCTTGACAATGGCGAAGCTTAGTAAACGATAAGTTGCTAGACCTTATTTTACTATCATTACGCTGCATTGCGCATAAACGGTTACGCCAGAAGTAACACTTCCTATCAGCAGCCTTTCAAACTCGGACTGGCCTCTTGTTCCTAGAACGATAAGGTCTACTTTCTCTCTTTCTGCAAACTTTACGATTTCCCCAACGACAGATGCTGAAGAACTGTCGGTCACTTCCGACCTGAAGCGGAGGTTGTGGTGGTCTGCCTTCTCCTTTATTTTAGGAAACCACTCAGCAGTGCCTTTCTGAGCTGTCTCCTTCGCCTTTCTTTCGTATTCAGAATAATGGAAGCCGTACTTGGTGAAAAGATGAAACTTTGGATTGATATCTATAACATGGAGTGCAATCACTTCAACAGGACGTGATTCTTCATTATACCTTCTGGCCAGCTCAATTGCAGCGTTAGCCGCACGCATTGATGACTCTGAACCGTCTATCGGAACCAGTATTTTGGAAACTACTGACAGAGCCATAGTCTCATCATTGCAGCTTAATTATCTCATCCCAAGTGCCAGTCAGCTAGAACATGAAGTATTTGTTATGATTGCCAGATTCAAATTGCAGTATGTCCCCCGGCTGCAATCTGTGTCTGAAATAACTTGTTCAGAAATTGCATGAAACTTGGACCGGCAACTATGCTCTTTGCTCCATGCTCAAACGGCTTGTTATAGTATTTTTTCAAAGTTATCTGTCAACCCAACGTTGCCAAGCTCTTCGACCAGATTAGATAATTCTATGAAGGTAGAATTTCGCTTGTATACTCTAATTGTTGCCATAAAAATATACTCATTGTCTATAGGGTGAACTAGGATATATCCATATCATGCACTGGTAACACAAACAGCCTTATGGACGGCACGATCATATACTAATGCAATGTACCGGCTATGCCAATCGTGCGGAAAAGAGTTTCAAGACTTTATTGAAGGAGTGAGCTATTCAAGTGCTGTAAAGGGTTTCTTTGTCTTTTGTTCGGACAAATGTTGCAGAGATTATCTTGATTTGACTATCAAGTAGTAGGCATATGTATTGTTCAGAATACAAAGGAACAGTCATCCCGATTTGGGTAGGGTTATGGAAGCGCAATAAAGCAAGGGTTCTTATGGGCAGAGCGCTCATCTTATTCGTGATCGTTTTATACTGCAGCCAAAGCAAGAAGACAGCCTCTCCTGATCTCTTGGCAACCTCCTCTTCCATTGGCTGCGCTCCTTGGATACCGATAACACCTGATCCCGATGAAAGACAGCCTTTGGACAAGCAATGGCAAGAGGACCACGAGTAATCATGACAACAGATAGCTTTGCAGGTAGAGAGTAAATCATGAATCAAGGTGCTTTACCGCTAAAGGTCTTGGAAGCCTATGCAAGAGATGTAGGCAAAGGCATAGCCAGGATTGATTATGACACTATGGCATCTTTGGGAGTAGCAGCGGGTGACGTTCTCGAAATAAAGGGCAGCCGCAGGACTGTTGCCAAATGTTTACCACTTTATCCTTCAGATGAGGGAAAAAACAGCATCAGGATAGATGGGCTGATGAGAAATAATGCAGGCGTCGGGATAGGAGACATGGCAAATGCAAAGAAAGTGAAAGCAGTCCCGGCAGAGAAAATTTTAGTATCTCCACTCGAAGCGATGCCGCCTATAGATGAACGATATATTTCTGATTCTCTTGAGAACACTCCACTTGTCAAAGGCGACAATATCATGTTGCCTTATTTTGGCGGCAGGCTTACATTCCAAGTAGTTGGTGTAACCCCGCCCGCGGATGCGGTACTTGTGACAAGCAAGACTTTATTCACCATTACTGAAAAAGATGCAGATTTGCGAGGTATGCCCCATGTGTCATACGAAGACATTGGGGGCTTGAAGGATGAACTGCAAAAGGTCAGAGAAATGATAGAGCTTCCTCTAAGACATCCAGAGATATTTGAAAAACTGGGAATTGAAGCTCCAAAGGGAGTGCTGCTGTTCGGGCCTCCAGGAACTGGCAAGACCCTGCTTGCTAAGGCAGTCGCAAGCGAGAGCAACGCGCATTTTATTACTATCTCCGGCCCGGAGATCATGAGCAAGTTTTACGGAGAATCAGAAGCGCGCTTGCGTGAAATATTCAAAGAGGCAAAAGACAAGGCTCCATCCATAATATTTATCGACGAAATTGATTCCATCGCGCCAAAGAGAGAAGAAGTGACAGGCGAAGTTGAAAGGAGAGTAGTGTCGCAAATGTTGTCATTAATGGATGGTCTCGAGGGCAGAGGAAAAGTCATCGTAATTGCAGCTACCAACAGACAAAATGCCCTTGACCCAGCCTTGAGAAGACCGGGAAGGTTTGACCGGGAAATCGAGATCAAGGTGCCTGACAAACATGGACGGCTGGAAATCCTTCAGATTCATTCCCGCAATATGCCGCTTGACACCGACGTTGACCAGCCCAGAATAGCAGCGGTTTCCCATGGTTTTGTTGGTGCTGATCTGGAATATCTATGCAAGGAAGCTGCAATGAAGTGCCTTCGCAGGTTGCTGCCCGAGCTGAACATGGAAGAGGACAAGTTGCCACCAGCAACACTTGACAAGCTCATAATAACCCAAAATGATTTTGACCAGGCCATAAGAGATGTCACACCCTCTGCAATGAGAGAAGTCTTCCTTGAATCTCCAGACGTAAAATGGCAAGATATTGGAGGTCTTGATGGCGTAAAACGTGAATTGCAAGAAGCTGTCGAGTGGCCACTCAGATACCCCGATCTTTATGCAAAGCTAGGTCATAAAGTTCCAAAAGGCATTTTGTTGCATGGACCGTCTGGGACTGGCAAAACTCTCTTGGCAAAGGCAGTGGCGACCGAATCGGAAGCCAACTTTATCAGCGTCAAGGGCCCTGAACTGGTATCCAAGTGGATTGGCGAGTCAGAGCGTGGAATAAGAGAGGTATTCAGAAGGGCAAGACAGGCGGCGCCCTGTGTCATATTCCTTGACGAAATTGACTCGATTGCTCCAACAAGAGGCGGGGGAATGGAAGGTGGGGGAGGGGGAAGTGGAACTGAGAGAATAGTTTCTCAGATTCTAACAGAAATAGACGGCATCAGCGAATTGCATGGAGTTGTAGTCTTGGGCGCAACTAACAGACCTGACATGGTTGACCCTGCGCTTTTGAGGCCCGGCAGATTTGACAGAATAATACTTGTTCCGAACCCAGATAGCAAGACAAGGGCCAAGATACTTGAGATTCATGCCAATGGAAAGCCCATTGGTCAGGATGTGAACATTCAGAAAATAGCAGAAGCAATGACAGAAGGATTCAGCGGGGCAGACACCGCCGCAGTAGTAAATACTGCAATATCGCTCGTCCTACATGAATATTTGGCAAAATATCCAACGCCAGAAGAGGCGGCAAAGCATGCTACAGAAGCGCACATAATGTTGCGCCACTTTGAACAGGCTGTCAAGAAGATAAAGACACAGAGGGATACAAAGCCAAGGGAAGCAATGGCGTTATCGCTTTACAAATAAGAAAAAACAAGAATAGGTTGCAGTATTCAACAAGTCGATTGTTACTATTATGCCAGCCTGTTCGTTGGTTACGTCATGTACACACAGTTCTTGCATATAACGCGACTAGCTGATGATTTATCTGGAACACTTGCACTATCCTGCTTAATTACTGGACACTCCCTCTATAATGGATGGTAGACCTGATTTATGGCCGCAGCATAACCGACCTTATCCGCGAAATGCCGTTTTACACTAGCCTAATCAGGAAAATGATTGCGTATAGGCTGTTTGGTGTTAAGCAGCCCTTGCACGGCTCTGTAGACGTTAACAACATTTGCAATTTGCATTGCACCCACTGCTACTGGTGGCTCAACCGAAAGGAAGAGAAGGACAAGACGGTCGAGGACTGGAGGAAGATAATCAAGGACGTCTTTAACAAACAGCGCATTTTTATCACTACTCTCGTCGGTGGAGAACCTACGCTGCGCCCGGACATAATCGAGCTCTTTTGCAAAGAGATGCCCAAGAGGGTCTGCGTCGTCACAAATGGAACTTTTCCATTAAAGCGCTACAATGGACTGTATTTCTACTGGGTATCGTTGGACGGAACGGAGAAGGTGCATGACAGCATAAGGGGAGAAGGAGCATATGCAAAGACAAAGAAGAACATACTCGACTATACTGCAGGTCCACCGCATAATGGGATACCTGCTTGGAAGGAAATCTGGCTCTCAATGACAATAAATTCACGGAATTACATGACTGTCGAAGACTTGATAGAAGAATGGAGGGGAAAAGTAAACAAGATTGGTCTTCAGTTCCATACGCCGTTTGCCAAGGGCGACCCGCTGATGCTGCCGTTTGGCGAGCTGCGCAATTCAGTAGTTGACAAGCTGATCGCATTAAAGAAAAAGTATCCCAACTATATCGTCAACCCTATCAGCCAGATGTCCCTGATGAAGGGCAACTGGGGTGGAGTAGGGACGACGCCAGTGGACTGCCCCTCATGGGCTATACTGTCGCTTGACCACATGGGAAGGGTCAAGCAGCCCTGCTGCATAGGCAGCGCTGACCCAAAGAGCATGAAGCCAATATGCGAAGAGTGCGGCCTTGGCTGCTACTCGATTCTGGTAGCGCAGGGGATAAAGGGGATTTGAACCCATGGTAAGTCCAAACTTACCACGTTTGGTGCAACAGACCTGCTAAGTAAGTTATTGCTACCTAGGTTAAATAAGTAACTGCATACAATGTATTTATGGTTACTAAAAATTCGTTGGTGAACAATAACGATTCTACCACAAGCACGTCTCGCTCTGTACAGCGCATTGTAAACAGCACTAGGACGATGGAAGGCGAAGGCTTTTTGGTGCACAGGTCGTTCCCGACGCATTTCCTTCCAGACTTTGATCCATTCATGCTGCTGGACGAAATGGGCCCGATGGTCCTCGCTCCCGGAGAAGCCAAGGGCGCACCAGACCATCCACACCGGGGCTTTGAGACAGTGACATACTTGCTTGACGGTCGGTTTGAGCACAAGGACTCGCAGGGGCACTCTGGCAAGCTTGCCGCCGGGGACGTGCAGTGGATGACTGCCGGCGCCGGCGTGATACACTCTGAAATGCCAGAAAGAGAATTTGTGCGCACAGGTGGGAGGCTGCATGGCTTTCAGCTGTGGGTCAACCTGCCAAGGCGCGACAAGATGGTAAAACCGCGCTACCAGGACATCCCAAGCGCCGAGATACCTGTTGCCAAGAGCCCTGACGGTCGCGTGAAGGTCAGGGTGATTGCGGGAGAGGCGCTTGGCAAGCAAGCGGTAATAGAAACGCGGACCCCGATAATGTACCTGCACTTTACTCTCGAGCCGGGCGCAGAGATGGCGCAACCAGTCCCGCAGGACTATAACGCGTTTGCGTACATAGTCGGCGGCAAGGGGCTCTTTGGGGTAGATGAAAAGCCCGCGCAAAGAGAGCAGGTCGTACTGTTTGCAAATGGTGGCGACAAGGTATCGATAAAGTCGCCAAGCGACGCCGCATCGCCTCTGGACGTTCTGCTAATAGCAGGCGTGCCGCTGAAGGAGCCTGTCGCCCGCTATGGGCCGTTTGTGATGAATACAAAGGATGAGATCTACCAAGCGATAGAGGACTATAGAAGCGGCAGGATGGGCAAGATTGACTTTTAGTTTGTGAAAAAGGAAGCAGGACTATGTTTTGAGCCTGCCTTCCGCCATAGTTTTTTCTAGCTATGACAGGTCAGTTTCCGCTTACCTAGGCAGATGTTGTTAACCTACTAAGTAGGAAATTGCTACTGCAGTTAAATAGTGCGGCCGCCATATTTTATTGTGACAACCAAAACATCACGCGCAAATCCAGTTGCCTTGCATGACTTGGTGGTTACTGATCCAGATACAGGCGAATTGATACGCAAGGATACTGGCGAGGTTATTTCTGATAACGCATTATCTCAAGAAAAAGAATGGCGCGCATTTGGGTCCGAGGGGGACGCGGACAGGGCACGAACAGGCGCTCCTGTATCCTTGGCCTTTCACGACATGGGGCTCTCTACAGTCATAGGCAAAGAGAGCACTGACGCATCCGGCAACCAGATCGACTCTGCGACCCAGATGAGGATGGGAAGGCTCAGGATGTGGCATAGCATAAGCCATAGCCATTCGCCAAAGGAGAGAAGCCTGCAGCAGGCTTTTACGATGCTCTCAAAGATCAAGGACAGGCTAGGCCTGCCAGATTACGTGATTGAAAAGGCAGCATATGTGTATCGAAAAGCTCAGGAAAGAGGTCTTATCCGGGGCGACAGCATAGGCTCGGTTCTGGCCGCTTCGATATACACTGCAGTCAGGCAGTCAGGAGTGCTAAGGACCCTTGATGAAATTTCGGCAAGTATTGACGTCAAGCCCAAGCAGGCTGGCAGGTCCTACCGGCGTATTGTAACAGAGCTTGACATCAAGGTGCCGATGATAGACCACGCAAGGTACATCATCAGAATAGCGAACAGGCTGGAGCTTGACGAAAGGACAAAGCGCAAAGCCCTCGAGCTTATCGAGCAGGCCAGGAAAAAGGACCTTCTGGCAGGCAGGGACCCAATAGGCATGGCGGCATCTATTCTGTACCTTGTAAACTTGGAGGAAAAGTCTTACAGAACGCAGGCAGACATTGCAAAGGCAGCAGGAGTCACAGAAGTGACTGTAAGGAACAGGTCAAAAGAACTCAGGAACAGACTTGACATGGATAGCAACAGCCGATCTACCCTCAGAGGACAGAAATTTCCTCTGCTCAATGAGAGCAATACTCGTAAGGACTAGGTGGTGTCATGATAGGGTTAGATCGGCGACATTACATGACGGCCCTGCACCAGAATGGTAATGGCAAGAACGACGACGGCCCAATCACGGTTATCGTCACCAGGAAAGCAAAGAGTGGCAGGATCAGGGAATTTGAGGAATGGATGGACGGTGTAATACACGAAGCCATGAAATTTGAAGGGCACATGGGGGTAAACATAATCCGGCCGGTTGACGCGTCATCAAATCCTGAATACGTCATAATCTTCCGCTTCAATACATATGAAAATCTGGCGAAATGGGAAAAGTCGGAGATAAGGAAAAAATGGATTGAAAAGAGCAAGGACGTGACAGAGGGCGAAGCCAAGGTAGAGATGCAGACTGGGCTGGAGTTCTGGTTCACCCCAAGTTCCAGCAATAATCCCCCGGCTGCCATACAGCCACCGCGCCACAAGATGGCGATAGTTGTGACTGGCATCATTTTTGTGCTAGTATCCATCTTGCTCCCGCAGATACGGCAGGCAACGATCGGCCTTCCTTTTCTGTTGAGCACTCTCATAGGAGTAGTTACGATGGTTCTGCTCATGACCTACGTAATAATGCCGTCCGTCACAAGGTTGCTGAGGCCTTGGCTGTCAAAGAAAAGGCTGTTCTAACTCCTCAAATAGAGTATGGATTCTACCTAAAAGCTCATTTCAATCTTTTTGCAATAATATCAATTGATGTTCAAATCGCTTGACTTTCTGTATGTTCCTGCACCAGATATCGAATCTTCGATACAATACTATACTCAGGTGCTTGGCGGCGAGCTGTTATGGAAAATACATGCATATGGAGTGTGGGTGGCGTGCGTTACTCTATCAAAGGCGGAGAAGCCATACATTCTGCTTGCAGATCACATACACAAGAATGACGTGATGCTCATATACCAAGTGGAGAACCTTGAAAACGCGATTGCGCAATTGAAATCGAAAGGCTGAAAGAAGAAAATAGGATTGAAATCCCTCCGGGTCCCTGTTGCACCTTCCACGACCCTGCAGGCAATGCTCTTGTCATTTATGAAAATGTTCGTCCCTATATCATGAAGGAGTTTGCAGGCAACAGTGACAGAACCAAATAGAGTTCATCTGCCCCATATACTTTATACTTTGATCGTCAGCAGCCATGACATTTTTGTAAATGATTCTGCCCCAGCCTAATACAAGTTCATAAGGGGACGAGCGTGTCTCCCCCCACCATTTTCTAGAATTTGCTCGTCGAACTTTTGGTTGGTCGGTCGGTCAGTGTTGTCTTCGCTTTTTCCCTTCAACGTCTACCTGTTCGCTGGTCACAGTGTCACTAACTGTCTGTGTTTCTGTTACCGGCTCTTTCTTTATAACTACCTCTTCCTTCACGTATGGTTTTTTGGTGACCTCGACCTCTTCCCTGCGCAATGGAACCTTGATCTCTGTGTCTGACGACACCGGCCCTTCTGCCTGCGTTGTATCAGTTGCAGGTCTTCGCTCTACAGTTAATTCTTCATGTGTTACAGGCACTTCCACGGTCTTGTTTTCAGTTACTGGCCTTTTGGTAATAGTAGCTTCGTCTGTCGACTCTCGCTTTGAAACTTGCAGCCTTTCTTCAATGACGGGTATTCTTGTTTCTATGTCCTTAGGTGCCTCTGGCTTTCTGAAGCTTGAATATTCGTCATACGAGGGTGCAGTATCCCTCCTCCAGCCCTGAAGCTGGTCTTCAGAGGCATCAAACCATAGCGTTTTACCATCATAGCCCTGCACCAAATATTTCGGTACATAGAACTTTTCTTTCTTCATGACTCCCTTCTGAGTCAGCACATAATGCTGTCCTATCTCTTGCACTTCGCCAAAGTCTGAATCATCTACAGCGCCCCTTGCTTCTTTTTTTACCACATCATCCCATGCTATTGATTCTGTATTTGCCATGTGCGATATTGCAATGAATGTTATTTAACGGATAGAGGATAATTTTAGCCCAGAACCTTGATGAAAAACAATATGGCTCGGTTTTGCATAATTAAAAGCGGCTATAGGGATTCAAAAATATAAGAGGTTGTGTAACAAGCTTGCTTTACCTTGTTTTTCGTTGCGGTTCCTGATCGCCGCCCAAAAATCCGCCTACCAGATTCCTATTCCGCCGCCCTCTTTTCCTCCGCCACCCAGAAAGTTACCAAATAGCAAGCTGAGACCTTGTGGATCGTCATCAGTTTTTCTCTAAGGACTCCTATCGCCTGCTGTGTGTATTGTTTTGCTGGTTATCATCGCGGAGATTGGCGTTCTGTTTGACCTGTTGTACCAACGGATGTTCTATATTATTCAAACCACCATCCAATTGAGACAATGCTGATTGCATAGAACCTTTATCATTGCCGCCTGAGCTAAGAAAGCTTCCTATTCCTTTCTGCATCATGTTCTGCATAGTTCAAGATAGTGCTGGAAATGGACTGTTGGGTGCCGCTTCTTTGCGAAAACATGGACGCCAGATTCTCAATGTTCATAGCTGACGTGGTAGCAAATCGTATTTAGTCGTTATAGAACAGGAAACGGAGGGCGTTTGCAAGATTAGCAAACGATAGGAAGGCTGCAGGCAGAGGGCCGATGAAGAAAACGCCTCTGGAATGCATAAGGAATGTTGTTGCCTGTCTGCCCAGGTTGTTTCAACTATGAATCATGCAAGTTTGCCTCAGTTCTAAACGTCAATTTGTATTTGCATTTCATCAAATTGACTCTTCTGCAAGAAAATGTAATAAAAAAGAAAAAGGAGAAGGGGCTCTTCTACTATCCATCATCCGCCCCCGCCAAACAAGTCTTCAAATGGCCGCGTCAGGTTCTCCAGAAAGCCGCCACCATCTTCCTGCTGTTGCTGCGTCTGGTTGCCGCCAGCCGGGACGCTTTCAGTAATCGTTGTTCCATTTTCACCTGTTGCCCTGAGCACGATTCCGTAGATGGGCTGGCCTTGGAAGTGATCTTTCGCCTCCTGCTCTTGCGGCTGTATCGTCAATACCGTTGCTTTCTCTATCGTGATTACCGTGTCAGTACCTGGCCATCTGCTTGTCCCATTGACTGCATAGTCGGCTGTGCCATTGATGGTGGTCGTGCCCGCAGGATCCAGCTGGAACTGCGTATTGTTGCCTACGTTGAAGTTTGTGATGTCATGGTTGTGGTGCTCCGAGCCATCAATCCTGACCATGGTAAAGTTTGCCATAAAGTTCGTTACGTTCCCACTCTCAACATTCATTGTCCAATCGCCGCCGACTAGGAATGGTGCGGTCGATGTCCCTCCTCCTGCCGTCTGGGTCGCGTTGTCAGTCTGGTTTCCTGACTGGGCGGTGGTGGTAGTTGTATTGCCGGCTGTAGTTGTTGTCTGCTGGCCGCCGCCTGCTTCCTGAATCGTTCCGGTAATTACTCCGCTAGCTACAAATGTATCAGTCATTGTTGTGTTTGCAATGGTCGTGGCATTGCCATCCTGTGTCTGGTTTTGCTGCTGCTCTGTTTGCTGCTGTGCAGTTGCTAATTGTTGCCCGTTAGTAAAGCCCAAGCCGCTGGCAAATAATGTTGCCCCGATCAAAAGTGCCCCTAGGCCTGCTATGGCGATAACGCTCTTGCTTTTCCCATTATTTTTTCCATTATCATTGGAGTTATGATTCATCGATACACGTCAGAATCATTAAAGAACTTAATGATTGCAATGTTCAGAAACATAAGAGTGAGATAATAATCTAATCAGAATAGCAATTTCGCTTAAATCTGCCATAAATGAATATTCAGAATAAATTTTGGCCTGTTATATACAATCTTCTTCTTGTAATACAATCAGGCTCCAGTTTGTTGTTCAATTCCTCGTTGCTATGGCTTGCTTTTGGTATTATTATGTATGCCCCTTTTTTATAATTTGTAGACCTATAGTAGTCCATATGCCGGAAATGGCAGGTATAGGTGGCGAAGTTATTGCCCTGCTGTTAATTACTTTGCAGCAAGTAGGGACCCAGTCAGTTACAGAGCCTTTAACAAATTCGCTAAACCAGTTTGCAACCTCGATAGCAGAATCAGGCCCCAGAATCATAGCTGCCCTGATTCTGCTCGGGATTGGTCTGCTGGTTGGCCGCGTGATAGGATGGGTGGTGAAGAAGGTTGCCCAAAAGATGAACGTTGATCAGCACTGGAACAGAACCAGCATAGGCGAATCAGTGTCAAGGAGCGGCTGGTCGCTGTCCAAGATAATTTCTACAGCGGCAAAGTGGTTTGTTTACCTGTTCTTCATATCAGCTGCAGTGAACGTGCTGCAATTCCAGCAGCTATCCGAGGCAATCAATGCAGTGTGGCTTTGGATTCCAAACGTAATAGCGTTCATTGTAGTGCTGGGAGTTGGAGCCATCATTGCCGACTTTGTTGGCAGGTGGATGCAGCGGGAACTGCCGGCCAGAGGCGTGGTTGGAGGCAGGGCGCTAGGGCTTGCCGCCACAGGTATCCTCTACGCCATCGTGTTTGCAGTGGCCGTGGCCCAGCTGCGCATAGGCGAAACCATACTGAACTCTGTCATATCTGCGCTGGTGTGGGGAGTTGCGGCAGCCGTAGCAATAGGCGTAGGAGTCGGCTTGGCATACAGCCTAAGAGAAACGTTCCCGGCAATGATAAGGGGAAGCACGCAGATACAGCCTACGCTGAAACAGGGGCAGAGAGTAACAATGGATGGAAAGACAGGCACAATTCAGGAAGCCGGGTCGTTTAGCATAATACTGAAAGACGATCAGGGCAATACAGTTGTCATTCCAACTAAGAATATTATCGATAAAGAAATAGTGATACTATCAGGTCCAAAGCCAGAAACGTCAGAGAGGATGGTTGAAGGGATGAGCGCAGAGACGGCCGCTAGCCCGTCGTACAAGACTACCGGCGAAGCCGCTTAAGACCCTAATCATTTCCAAAAGCACCAGAAGGACTTGAATCCAGTCTGAGGGTTCAATCCTTCTAGGATGTAGATCGAGCTTTACAAAAAGATTGGAGTAGGGATATTCGCTGCCTGGGGTGTAAGAGCACCTTCGTAGAAATTGAAGCGCACACGTGCCAATCGCGTTGCTTATTTCACCAAATAGGATATATGCATATTGTCCCATTGAATCACGATTTTTTGTGGGGGTCTGCGCAAACTTATAGAAATATGGCCACACTATTGGACTGACAACAAAGAGCGTCAAGAGTATACAAGATACTTTCTTCTGGCGTCATCCACAGGTTCATCACCGTTGTAAACCCGTCGATATTTGGATATAGCAGGGTATACGCCATAGCGCTTAGGAAAAGCAAGCTGAGCAGGGAACTTCTTGAGCGCATCAATCTGGTAGGAGTTATAGGATACCGGTTCGAAGTGCTGAGCGGTGTTACGGGATTAGGGGTAGGCGTTAGAGATGAAGACGAAGACAAGATGCAACTGCTGCTGGATTCGCTGCGGCCCGCAATCGTTGGCCTTATTGAAAGTTGCAACTACGAAGTGCCTGACATTCTTACCAAGATCGATTATGCCATAATAAAGGAGCTTATCAAGAAACCGAGGATTGAGGTACTGGACATCGCAAAGGCAGTCGATCTCGCCCGAGACTGTCGGGAGAATGATAGAGAAGATGACGAAAAATCACTCCTTGAATTTTCAATTAACATAAACCCTTCTGCAATGAAGGGACAGATAGTATTCTTCCTCCCAGTGAGGGCTGAGAGGCAATTCTACCCCGGCTGCTGGAAAGGATACTTGGAGAGTTGACCGACAATATCATTTTGTCCTTCAACCTGACTAACCAAGTGGATGCAATCGGGCTGAACCTTGCAAGCGACAACGTTTTCAAGATCGAAGCCATCCGCGCCCGCATCGAGTCATTCGACAGAGCCTTGGAGGCCAACGTGTTTTTCCCGTAAAGCTGGATTATCCTCAAGAGTGGATAATCAAGGCGATTGACAGCAAACTCAAAAGGAGCGCGACGGTGGCTGGTAACATCTATCTTCCCAGATTGCCGTGTCAAAACCACGCTAGATACGCTGGGTACTTACCATATGTTTCCCTCCAGTAACAATAACGGAAGGGGCAACACATTATCAGTCTAAAGTGTTGACAGCAAGTACGATCAGCGCTAAATGCACTTGCAACTAAACGAAAAGATATATGATGAAAGCAAACTCGTAACATGCAAATGATGATAGATCAAGCAGGCTCAGTCTTGCTTTTGCGGAATCCCTATACGAACTGATAGATTTGCAGATTAGAGACGTGGTCAAAGAGTACGGCAACAACAGCAGGCCAAAATCAATGGCTGGAGGAGGTCGGATCTAGGTGCCACAGTAGGCCGTAGGGCGTTCCACGTTTTCTGTGCTGAACAGCACAGTATTCATTGGCTTTCTGGGCTTTGTATTGGTGCTGCCGTTCATATTCTTTTACGCAGAGAGCTTTGGGGCGTCGTCTTTTGTCTTTGGGCTCCTATTAGCTTCGTACAACATTGCCCAGTTCGTGTTTTACGCCGATCGGGGGAAGCTTGAGTGATAGGTTCGGTCGGCGCAAGATCATCTCTTGTGCCTCTTAGGATCTGGGATATCGTTCGTTGCCTTTGGCTTGGCCAACAGTTGTGGATGCTATCCTGTCAAGAATCCTGGCAAGAGCGATAGGGGGCGACATTCCCGGTTGCTTCAGCGTATGTCGCAGATATTACAACGCCGGAGACAAAGATGAAATACATGGGCAAGATAGGCGCGACCTTTGGGCTTGGCTTTATAATCGGGCCTGCGATAGGAGGGACGCTCAGTGGCCTTTATGGATTTGCAGTGCCCTCGTTTGTAGCGGCCGCGCTTGTATTTGCCAATTTCAGTCTTGGCTACTTTAGGCTTCCTGAAAGCATGAGAAAGGAAGAAGAAGCAGCAGGCACCAAGACTAGCAGCAGAGAAACGCTTGCGACAATGTTCAGGACCATTGCAGCAAAGACGGACATGAAGCTGCTCCTTGCCACCTACTTTATCGCAATGCTCGCATTCTTTGTGCTGGATGGGACTGGGACCCCTTGGAGCAAGGAGGTGTTTGGATTTGGCCCATTCCAAGTAGGTCTGCTTTTCTTTTTCATCGGACTGGTCAGCGCAATTGTCCAAGGACTTGTTATTCCAAAGCTATCAGAGATATTCCCCGCAACTGCTGCTGGCAACAGGCATCACCTCGATCGCGATAGGTCTTGGAATGCTCGGAGCCATTACAAGCTACAACCTGCCGGCCCTGCTTCTAAGCTCCACTCTGATTTCGCTGGGAATGAGATTTGGCATGGCTTCAATCAACACGCTTGTATCGCTAAGAGCAGGCACAGACAGGCAGGGAAGTGCGCTTGGGGTAACGCAGTCAGTCTCCGGGATTGCGCAGATCATAGGTCCCGCCTTTGGAGCCTCCGTCTTTGGCTATGGAGTCTCTGTAGGAATAGACGGGCTGCCCTTCATCGTTGCTGCGGCAATTGCAATACCGGCCATCGCGACGAGCATGCGCTTTCTCAGAAAAGAAGTTGGCCAAAGGGAGATGTGAATGCAGCAGTATGGTGTGAATGCCATGGGGACAAGCGCCTTCTGACCGTTGCCAGCAGCAATACAGAGGAGCGCTATAGGGGAATATTATACGTCTTACTACCCCTATTCCTTTTTAATGCTAGCAAGAAAAAATGTCAAAATGGTAAATAATCAAGAAAAGAAAAACCAGTATTTAGCTCTGGCAGCAATATCCTCCATCTGGACTCTTTTACTGTCCACTATTGTTTCGATGGGAGGAGCCGGATCGCTTCTTCAAGCGGCATATGCTTCGTCTTCTACTACTACATACACGGTGGTAAGCGGCGATACGCTGTACAAGATCGGTCTGAGATTTGGCGTGCCTTGGCAGGACATAGCGCAGGCAAATGATATCCAATCGCCGTATCTGATATACGTCGGAGACGTGCTTGTAATACCATTGAATGACGCAAGTGATGATACTACTGCGATTGCTACCGGCAATCCTATGTACGATCAATTTGACTCTTATATCAAAAGCTCATCTCGGAATTACGGCATATCTGACCAGATGTTGGTAAAGGCCATGATATCTCAGGAATCGTACTTTGACCCCAGGGCAGTGAGTCCCGATAGCCCCTGTGGCGTGCCGCCGGGGTGGACAGACGCTCAAAGCAAATCATTCGGCTTGATGCAATTTACGCCGGCGTGCGCAGAACCTCAGGCAGGCCCGCCGAACCTTACCACGGACACAACTTCTCCTTACTGGTCCTCTTCATGGTTCAACCCTCAGTACAATATCGATCGGGGCGTGCAGGCGTTATCCAGAGAATTGTCCTACGTGAAAAGCAACTTTTACGGATGTTCAGATGAGCAATACCTGCTCATGGCTGTCGCCACATACAATTCCGGACCAGGCGCGGTATACGGCTGCGGCTCTTGGAACGAGCGCGCCGACACGCACATAAACCATGTCCTGAGCCAATACAAGACTTATGCAGAAATGGCCGGCGCGCCGTATCCGTATGCTGGCTACTGAGCCGAGGGACATACAGCGTTTCATAGTAGCAGTGGCAGGCGGATCATCAGCCCTTGTTGGAGACTTTGATCGCTTGCATGCCGCCCGACCTGTCGATTTTATGCCACTGTTTGCTCCCGCTGAAGGCTGCCCGGAATGCCGAGACCAGCGTTGTGAAATCTATGACCTGCTTGTAGACAAGGACAAAGAATGGTGAATACAACGCAAGCCTGTACCTCTCGTTGTCAATGGAAAGCGCGACCAGAGACATGAAGACCTGAACTATGAGGAATATCAACTGCATTCCCAGAAATATCAACAGACCTCCTGTGAGCGCAAGGTAAATTCCGGCCCCTATCCCGACAAAGCTTGTTATGGGGTTAAACAGCGAGAGCAGGATCATAGGAAAGACCAGAGAATGTAGCAGATCATACCGCGTGTTCCAGATGACGTCCCGGTGTTTGAAGATCGTCTGGTACGTCCCAGTGCTCCAGCGCAGCCTTTGCTTGTATAGCACTTTCCATGACGATGGAACTTCCGTGTAGGCAAGCCCGGCTGAGCTTGAACCTACCGCCCCTCCTGTTTTTAGCAGCTTGATGGTGAGATCAAAGTCCTCGGTTATTGTGTCATTGTCATAGCTGCCAACCTGAATTGTCTCTCTCTTCCTAAAGGCTCCAAACGCCCCCGGCACTACCATCACAGAGCCGAACAGGGCGAAAGCCCTCCGCAGCATGTTTATCGACATCAGGTATTCCAGTTCTTGGATTTTGGTGAGCATCGAGTTGCTATTGAGGACCCTGATGTTTCCTGCAACAGCCAGCATATTTTCATCTCTCATGATGGAGACTATCTTGTTAATCGCGTCGCGCTCGACCATGCTGTCGGAGTCTATCGTGATTATGATCTCGCCGCGGGCAAAGAGCAGTCCGTAATTTAGGGCAGAAGCCTTGCCGCCGTTAGGTTTCCTCAGCACTTTTACCCCAAACTGCCTATACCATGATGCAATTACAGGGGTGAGGTCTGTGGAGCCGTCGTCGATCACGATAATCTCCTTGTTTCCGTATTTCAGGTTCATGAGGCTCTCAAGGGTTCTCGATATTACTTCCTGCTCGTTATACGCCGGAACGAGTATTGTCACAAGCGGCCTGTACGACTCTTGGTTTTGCTGGCGGCCTTCAAGGAGCTTGAACTTTATTGCAAGAGGCAGGGGGAACGAGCTGACAAAGAGCGAAATGCTAAAGCCTACTGTCATCAACATTCTTGTAATCGCTTCGGCAGGGGACCCAAGGTAACCAAGGAAGAAAAATACCAGCGAGCCTACGACAGGTCCAATGCCAACAAGCAGGACGGGGGCAAATCCGCGCTTTCGCCCAAGTTTTTTCTTCTGCTTCTTTTTTGTCTGTGCGCTCTTTAGGAGCCAGAGAAGATAGATGTTGCCGGCTAGGGCACAGGCTGCTGCGAGGTATACATCGATGGCTCCTATCGCTAACGTCACTGCGACAAGGGTAACGATTGCCAGTACGCTGAATAGCACGGTTGAGCGATTGATGATGTTATTATTATTGCCACTAGGCAAGGACGAGGAAAAAGAAGTCTTATCGCCATCGTTCTTGCCTCCGCTCCGCGCGCTTCTTTGCACCTGATCTTTTACTTTAGAGGCCAATTTTCATCTGGTGAACCAGCGCGTCAGTTCGTACCCCTGCTGCTGCCGACTGCGGGCAGAATGTTCAGCCTCTCCAAGGCTTGTTCGATGGTCTTTCCTTCGACTAGTCGTATGTTGAATCCTGATGCGTAGCTGCGGGCATTGTCCGAGGCCCCCGGAATCGCAAAGATCAGGGATTCGCAATCGACATCGCACATTTTGCCGTAGGCTCGGGTTATCTGCTCCAAGTTTACCTGATTGCTTGAAATGATGATTTCAAGAACCATGTTGCTGCTTGAGTCGTTTGCCAGCTTGTAAGGAGCCCCGCCCAGTCGTCTATTTGTCTCGAGACCCTGTACGCCTCCCAGCACGAGAGCATCGAAAATGTGCTGCGTTCCCGATTTGCCTATCACAAAAGCTGGAGATACTACCGTGTAGCCAAGCGACCTAAAGTGCGCTATGCAGGCTCCCAAGGGCTTGATCTGATCGCCAAGCTTCTGCGCGGCGACTTCGTTCAGCGTATATGCGTACAGATACTGCTCGTTTTCTTCGCCAATTTCCAGCTCTGTTCCGCATCCAGCGCACTTCATCATCTGGAGGAGGTCCTTGTTCCGCGAATTGCATTCTTGGCAGATGTACATCTGGGACAGGTTGCGGTAGTCCGAGCCTATCAGCTGGAGTTTGGTGTGACACTTTGGGCAAACGAGATCCCCATTGGAGTTTTGGAAGTTCTCCTGCTTGTCCACAAGTCCGCAAGCGAAGTGTTCCAGCACGTTGTGTTTGCTCAGCCTCATTGACTTGCATGAAGGGCACATGTTCCTGAGCTGGATGTTTGGAGAACCACAGGATTTGCATGACAGGATCTTGTCCGAGAATTCCAGATTGAGCAGCTTTTTGCGCGTCAGCGAATCCAAAATCTGCCTCAGCCTGCTGGTATCCATGTTCGAGATTGGCGCGCCTTCAAAGAAGTATCCCTCTGGCTTTGACAGGTCTACGCGAGGAGTGATCTTGCTTACTCTTCCAAACAGAAACAACTCCATGATTGTTAGCTCTTCCTTGCTGAGGGTGTTTGAAGAAGCCTGAGCGTCATGGGCGACAGAGTTCTCTTGAAGTTTGTAGCCGGCAGAAGAATAATGAAGCGTGCCTGCTCTGTTGTTGTCACCTTTTTGGCGCATAGTCTGGAAATCAAATTCATCATCGTCGTCATTACGACTTGCGGGAACAACGGTACTGACCCCAATCTGTGGCGAACCAGAAATTGCATTTTCAGACTCTTTCAAGTATTGCTGTTGCTGGGAGCGCAAATGGGAATGGGATCTGATATTAACTAAAATGACGAACCCTGCAACCATTGTAATCTCGTAAATCCCAATGAGCGCAGCGGCCGCTGTTTGCTGAACACTTCCGTAGACCAAGGTCGAATACGGAGTGTTTCTTATCAGGGAAGTGAAATCAGAAAATAGCATGGCATTTGCGAGTTGTTCTTTGAAAGCCAGTGAACCGTACCACATGGCCACCCCTGATCCTGCCGCCCATATCACAAAAGCCAAGTTGCTTATCTTGGGCCCGACCTTTCCAATTCTGAAGAAGAATATTGCAAATGAGAGACCGGCGACCAGCGTGGCAATTGGAGCAAGCGCAAATTGAACGTAGCTCATGACAGCTCCCGACTCTCCTCTCCTTTCATCTTCTTGAATGACGATGGCCTTGAGATAGTGGTTGTTGATACCAATTCTTGATGATTATGATAATAACAAGCATCATCATTGCTTAACGGCGCACCATTATCAACAACATACAGAGCATTTAGGGTAGCGGCAGTAGTTGTTGATACTTGCCAGTCGATCAAGTTTTCTTTCATCGTCATTGGGGCAAGAGAGTCATATTTAACGCTAAAGTAAAACGGCTCTATAGTTCAAATCTGCTGATCAAACCGTAAAAACTCTGGCAAAACAACAACAGAGTTCTGTCAACTTATTGTTTGCTCACGTTTTCCTCTATTGTTCGTCAAATGGTGTAAGTTAGTTAACAGTACCGCTGAAAACGCAATTCAGTCATCAATAAGCATCTTCTATAGATGTATTATTATTTCAAGCGCCGGGAGAGGGATTTGAACCCTCGGGACCCTCACGGGTCACAAGCTGGCCGGTTTGACAAATTCCAGGCTTGCGCCCTACCGGGCTAGGCGATCCCGGCACTTACATCTTGCACTGGCACATCTGTATATTAATCATAAGCCACGCCATACAGGTCATACAAACTCAATCCCAAACTATCTACTATACAAACGACTACCACAGCCATCTAGTGTCAACTAGCGATAGCTTAATTTTTTAATCAGGCTATAAAAGAACTAATCATTCTTGGACTGGAAACGTGCATGTTATACATGTGTTTTGCAAATGCACCATTTTTGTGTGTAAAACGTGCGCAATGCACCAAAATTTGACTGGAAGCACATTTCGTAAATTGTAGCATTTTTTGTATATAAAATGCAGCAGCTCTGCATCATTTTTTCTCCATATACACACATGCCCCACTGGAAACGCACACGCACATATACGAGCGCCGATGGCCAAGACAAAAGCTAAAAATTGAGGAACTTGCAAAACTAACAACGGTTATTTTGGCTACTACTCAAGGGTTATCCGATCATTGCAAGGGCGGCAACCACGTCGACTGCGCGGATTGCATGTGCAAGTGCCATATTCCTGGCACGATTGAAAACCTTGCAAAGAACATCGCCAAGCTGGATCGCAAGAGGCCCGGCATCGGCGAAACCCTCTAGCAATTTTTTATTACTACAGCTCGTCGGCGTGCTCATTTTCCAGCCTGTCTAGGTCGACTTCTGTCGGCACGTTGACTACTGCTGCCTGCTCGCCCTTAGACCGCCACGCCTTTGGGTACGTGCCCGGCTTCATGATCAGTCGCTTCATTGCAAACGCTATCCCCCGGGCATTCTGCTCGATCTCTTCCTTTGTCATTGCTGCCTGTCCGAGGCCCACCACCTCGCCCTTGAGCGTGTACACGCCCACAAGCTCGCCTACCCGTAGGTCCTTTGGCACGGCCACCACTCCCGGCACCGCAAGCGGCGCCCCGTGGCACAGCGCGTCAACCGCCGTGTCGCGGACTGTCACAGCACGTATGCCCTCAAGGCAGTGCTCTATAGGCAGGATCAGCCGGCGCAGTTTTTCGTCGTCCTTGCTCTCCTTGTAGCGCTGGTACGCGTCTGCAAGATCGTGCAGCTTTACAAGGCCGCCACTGTTCTGCTCCGATAGGTTGCTCACCCTCGTCCTGCGGAGCTCGACCATCGTGGCCCCCGGCGACAGCACCTCTCCGATGTCGTAGATTATCTTGCGGATGTACGTCCCTGCCTGGCAGAGGATCCGCATGAGTACCAGCCTGTCATAGTTCTCAAGGTAATCGAATTCATACACGGTCCTGACGCGGGTGACGCGCCTGACAGATGAGCGCTGGGGCGGGCGCTGGTAGATCTCGCCAGTAAACTCTTGCATGACCCGCTTTAGCCTGTCAACTGAAATGTGCGAGTGGAGGCGTGCAAGGGCATAGTACTCCTTTGGTCCAAGCAGCAGCACCGACAGCGCCTTGGTGCCTTCCCCTAGGCCGAGCGGCAAGAGGCCGGTCGCTCCCGGATCAAGCGTGCCACTGTGACCCGCTTTTTCGATCTCCAGTATCCGCTTTACCCACGCCACCACCTCGTGGCTCGTGGGCCCGGCAGGCTTGTCTACAAGCACAAGGCCGTAGTATAGCAATGACTCGATAGGCCGCCTGTCAGGATAGTGGCCATAGTTGTCGTTGGTGACATCGTCGTCTACTTTGACAAGGTTCTCCAGCTGCGGCAGGTTCAAGGCTATTACCTACTACCTCTACTACTATTATCCACCTATTTGCCGCCTTACTATTAATTTGGATATCTCAATAAGCGAATCGAGTGGCAGCTTGTCGGTGTTGAGCACATAATCAAAGACCGTCAGGTCCTCCCCAAAGCGAAAGCCGTACAGCCTGTGGTAGATCTTTTTATTCTCCTTGTCCCGTAGCGCGATTATCTTTTTTGCCTCTGCAAAGCTGATGTCATCACGGTTTGCCATCCTTTTTGCCCTGTTTTCTGAGGAGCCCCTGAGCCAAATCTTGATCAGGGATTCTTCTCCTTGCACGAGCCAAGGGAGCGTGTAGCTGGTAATGACTGCGCCGCCCTTTCTCACTATCTCGGCCAACTTTTTGTCCACCTTTTTGTCAAACGACGGGTCGGACTTGCGCTCCTGCATGAACTTTTTCGCCTCTGCAGTGTCCCACCAGTCGTCCCTGCCGGTGAAGTAGCCCTTTTCCGCTGCAAGCATCTTTAGTATATCGCCGCCGTTGTACATCACAAGGCCGAATTCCTCGGCGAGCTTGGCCGCTATCGTAGTCTTGCCCACGGCGGGCCAGCCTGAAATGACAATGCTGAATTTGTTGGCCGCCACCAATTCTAAGTCATGCTCGGCATGCTGGTCTTTGTTATCTTGGATATTATGCCGCTAAAGCCAAACGAGCCTATCAGGAACCACCCCCATAGGTAGACCTGACCGGGTATCCTGCACGGTCCTGTTAGAGCAGTAGTGCCATCTTCGTTGGTTCTTGTCTGTGTGTCGGTGTTTACATTATCCTGGCTGCAGGTCACAAATGGCAGTTCTATCGGTGACATGGCAACGGTCCCGCCAAATATTGCCGGGAACACAAAGATCCAGATCAGGAACGACGGTACCATGTAAATGAGCATAGGGCGCATCTGTTGCTGCTGCATCTCAAGGGCCATCTTGTTGACATAGGCCTGCTTCTTTTTCAGCTCCTCAATTCTGGGCTTGTCCTGCTTTTTGATCGCCTCCGTGTACTGCTTGCGCCATTCGTTTGTCTCTTTCATGACCCTGTTCATCTTTTCAATGTCCGTGGTCTTTTTCCGGAGCATCGCAAAGGCAAAGTTCATCGCGACAGCTATTATGAGCGCAACGATCGTTGCGCTCAGCATGTCAGGGAACCACGGGTTAGTAGTATACTGTGGGGAGAAAAATTGCATCAGCAGATCCTGAAAGTTCATTTTTCATCTCCTACTAGCAGTATCTTTGCTATATTTGCTGCCGCTTCGTCCACCTGACCATCGTTATTCATGATTATTGCAAACGGAGCGCCTGTCAGTATAGAGCACGAAGACACCATCACCCTTGAAATGTCAAGCTCTTTCTGGATGTTTTCTGCAGAAGCGATGTCGCGCTGGCGCGTCTGGTCGGTCCTGCGCCTCTCCGCTATTTCATTTGCGTCGGCAGCGACCATTATCATGTTGGTCGGCTTCATGATGTTGAGGAGCCTCATCGGGAGCCCAGGGTAGTACCCTTCAGCCGTGTTTATAAAAAGATGAGTATCGATAAGAACGATGCTGTCCCTCATTTCCGCGATGCGCTGGGCGGCCATCTCCTGCAGGCGGCGCTGCTCCTCTACGGGCATCCTGCGCATCTCGTCTCTGCTCTTGAGGCCCATCTTCTTGGCCTCTTCGAACATGACAGTGCCGAAAACCACGACAGTGGTCTTGCGCTTTTCGTTGAGCATCTCTGCCGCGCGGGTGATGACCGTGGTCTTGCCCACGCCTGGGATGCCTACAATTACTGCGCGTTTATTGTTTTCTGCCAATTAGAGCCGCCAGACCGGGCATGTTCACGTCTACCTGCTCTTTGACCAGCGTCTGGTAATAGCTGACCATGATGTTGACCATAAGGAGGATGCCGGTTCCAGTGCCAAAGACGTTCAAAACATCGGAAATGCCGGCCAAGAGCCCAATTATTATGCCGCTCAGAAGCGTGAGTGCGGGGATGTATCTGTTAAGCAGAGTCTCCACCGACCCTTCAGAGCGCCTAAAACCAGGGACCTGCACATCGGCGTCAAGGAGGTTGCGCGCTGCAGTCCTTGCCGAAAGTCCACCAAGCTCTACCCACAGCCTAGAGAACACGGTGACAATGCCGGTCAGAAATAACACATAGACTACAGCCCTTAGCGGGTCTGCGGCCGCCGCATCAAGGCCCCTTGGGGCAGTGATGTAGTATAGTATGCCACCGATTGGCGTAGGCTGCCCTCCCTGTTGCGCAGACTGGGTGTCAAACATGGCGATCCAGTTGAACGCCGGGTTCTGGTTATTCGGATTATAGTTGGCCCATAACATATTCCCCATAAAGACAGCGTTTGCGATGAGCGCAGATGCTAGTATGACAGGTATAACTGAGGTGTAGAGCAGCTTGATCGGGTATACGGCTGTAAAGCCTCTGTACTTTGTCGATACTATCGGTACATCGACGTGTATGCCCTCGATATACACGAGTATAAGTATAATTGCAATGGTCAACGCAAGGACAAAAAGGCTTGGGAGCTGGCCGACACGGAAGATCGCGTCTGCGCCGTGCCCGTTAACTATTGCATCTATTGTGAATGGGAATATGCCCACCGGGCCGTCGTCTGCAGGCACCACGCTGAACACACTCCAGAGTATAGTCTGAGCTATGCCGGCCATGATGAACAGGCTGAGGCCAGAGCCAATGCCCCATCCCTTCTGCACCATTTCGTCCATCAACATGACTATGACGCTTGCGCCTATCAGCTGCAGAACAAGGACATAGATGGCATGGGGAGCTTCCGGAGCAGTCAGCGGCCCATAGACGCTTGCGCCGTACAGCGCGCCCTCTGCCACTATTACTATTATCGTGACTATCTTTGTCGCCGACGTAAAGAGCGACCTATCGTCAGGGTTCTTGAAGTCCAGCCTTATTAGGTCAGAGCCCTTGAGCAGCTGCATGAGCAAGCCTGCCGTGACTATGGGCCCGATGCCAAGCTCCATCAGAGTTCCTTGCTGTGCTGCGAAAATTACGCGTGCAAAAGCGAGAAAGTCAAAGCGCGGGTCGTCTGTTACGCCGTAAAGCGGTATCTGCGCCATGACAAGGTATGCAAAGAGCGCGATGCCAGTCCAGACGAATTTTTCTGTTAGCGAAACTTTCTTCTTTGGCTTTGGGACCTGCGGGACATAGGCTGATGCGGCCTTTATGAAGCGCCGTAGCCCGTGCTCACTTGTCGTCGTACTGCTCATTTATTATAACCTCGCCACCTGCAGCTTCGATCTTGCTCTTGGCGCTTTCTGACACCTTGGCTACCTTGATCGCATAAGCCCCGCTGATAGAGCCTCCTCCAAGCAGCTTGTCGTAGCCCAGCGAGGTCAGGTCGAGGACAACCTTGCCACTTTCATCAGCCTTGCCATGTTTGGCAAAGACAGCGTCCAAGTCCCGGACGTTTATCCACCTCTGCACGAGGTTGCGGTTAAAAGAGTTGAAAGGATCATGACCAAAGTGGTCAGGTTCCTCGATGACTGTCCTTATCCAAAAGTGCTTGTGCTTTCCAGCGCCTCCTATGCCACCTCTGCTGCCGGCCTGCCTGTGCTGGCCGATCTGGCCCCAGCCACAATACCGGCTGCCGCGCTGTCTTCTGCTTTTTCTAAATCTAGTAGCCATAAATTATCACTGGGCTGGAATTAGTTATCACGTTCACTTGCACCTTAATTAAGTCTTGCTGCGCTAGAGCATCCTCTTGACGATCTCGACTAGTTCGCCGTCTTCTCCAAGGACCCCGTTCTGCGCGTACTGCGTCTTTGTCTTTCTCTTGAATCCTCCCTTTGGAGGGCTGAGCGCAAACCACGGCTTGATGCCTTCCAGCTTGCTCATGGCGACCTTGTTCTCTGCTATTGCAGCAGCAAGGTCGTCGATGCTCTTGTACTCCTTTGGAAGGTCTGACTTGGTTATCGGCTTGTAGCCGGCCTTTCTGCCGCGCTTTTCAAGAAGCTCTTTCACGATGCCAGCGTCAGCCTTTGTCCATGCGACCTCTTCCTTGACCTTCCTCAGCATGCCGAGGTACTCTTCGCTTTCTGGCACTACAGTTGCCCGGAAGCGCCTGTCAAGGTTCAGGCCGTTAAGCGTCGCCTGCGCCCATCGGGGTATGTTGACCGTTCCCTTTATTCTGACTATGAGATATGCCATGTTAGCATCATCAACCTACGCTGTAAGTGCTCCGCAGAGCATTGAAGATCGCCTTTGTTGTTGACGACATTGTGTTGGTCGACCCAAAGGACTTTGTCCATGCGTCTTTTAGGCCCGCCAGCTTGAGCAGGCTCTTGATATTTTCGCCTGCTACAATGCCAAGCCCTCTTGGGCCAGGAATGATCTCGATCGTAACGCTGCCGCCCTTGCCCCGCACCTTGAAAGGTACAGAGTGAAGCTGGTTGCACTTGCACTCCCAGCTTCCGCAGCCAAGCTTTACTGGGATGACATTGAGAAAAGCAGCATTTGTAGCCTTGTCTATTGAAACTCTCATCTGAGAGGCCTTGCCCTTGCCGATGCCAAACCAGCCAGCCTCGTTGCCAACTGCCACAAGAGCATTAAAACGCGTCATCTCGCCGGCGTCGGTCTGCTTTTGGACGATGCCGACGTGGACCACCTGATTCTTCATGTCCGGCAGAAGGTGCTTGACTATCTCAGCCTCTTGAATCCTCATGCCGTTTTCATATATCTGATCCATCGAGTTTATCTTGCCCGCCAACACCATGCTTCCAAGCGTGGTTCTGGGCTTCCATTCTGTCTGCTGCTGGCCTGGTGGCTGGAACATTCTACTCATTTCTTCTTGGTCTTACCTCCTTCCTTAGCCTTCTTTTCCTTCCCCTTTTCTTCTTTTGCCTCTTTCTTCTTGGTCTCCTTCTTCTCCTTTGGAGCCTTCTTTTCCTCCTTTTCAGGCGCTTCCTTCTTTTCCTTCGGGGCAGCAGTTGGCGCCTCTTCTCCTTCTTCCTCTTCTTTGGCAACCCTCTTTGGCGCAGGCTTGCCTGAAAGTTTGCTCTTTATTTCTTCAAAGTGCAAAGGATAGTCCTCCGGGTTGAGGCCATTCTTCAAGATAGCAGAAAATCGAGAATTATATTCTTCCTGGTTCTCTTTCAGCGTACTGGCATACTCGGCGATATGCTGGCCGGTTATCCTCTCCTCATCCGGAAGTGACTCTTCAGAAACAGGCATCGAGACGCCTCCGTCCACAATGCCCTTCATGCATGCGGCCACCCTAGATGTAAAGTGGTCCTTGCCTACATACAGGACTGCATTCTTCACCCCTTTCTCTAGCGCCTTCTTGGCCATTAGCATGCCTGTGAGGTAGCACGCAGGCAGGTTGTTGAGTGCGCCCTTCCAGCCCTGCTTTTCAAGCTCCCTGCTGTGCGCAGAGGCAATGACAATGTCGCCGGTCGGGGTCGGCTTGAGCACTTGGGCTGCGATGTTCTGGTCGCTGACCTTGACAGTCACAAAAGAGTGACGGCCGATCAGGATTGCGGCCCTTTTGCGATAATTTGTTTTATTGTCTCTAATTCTTTTTAGTGTATGAACATAAGTCAACAGTTAATCATCCACCATTCAACGATTAGAGAAGCAACAAATGTAAAGCACTTATAAACGTTTTAGGATTCCCTCATTTTCTCGTCATTCTCTTTGCAATCGACGCCGCATATGCTCCGGCCCCGACCCCGTTGTCGATGTTGACCACAGCCAGGCCAAGTGTGCAGCTCTGCAGCATCGAGGCAAGCGCGGCTATGCCGTTTGCACCAAAGCCGTAGCCTATCGAGGTCGGGACGCCCACCACGGGGACGTCAACCATTGATGTAACCACCGATGCAAGCGCGCCTTCCATCCCGGCCACGACAACAATTGCGCCTGTATTTTGCGCCACCATCTCCTTGAGCGCGGGGAACAGCCTGTGCATTCCTGCAATGCCTACATCATAGCTGGCTATTGCTTCGCAGCCCATGGCCTTTGCCACAAGCCGGGCCTCCTCTGCGACTCCGATGTCAGAAGTGCCGGCTGCCATTATCCCTATCTTTGCGCCAGTCATTATTTTTTTCCTGCTAAACGACTTGTCCGAAGCAAGAAGCGTTGTGCTGTTCCTGCCGACTTCAACCAGCAATCCCTTCTTCTTTAGCGCATTTGTTACTTTTGACAGCTCGCTCTTCCTTATCCTGCTGACTACAGCTTGGCCGTTGTGCCGGACGGCGGCTAGTGCAATCCTGATGATGTCCCTGTACTCTTTGTTCTCTGCAAAGATTATCTCCGGCATACCCCTCCTCATCTCCCTGCCGACGTCCAGCTTGGCAATGTCGCCTATCTTTTCTATCGCGTGGATAGAGATCTCTTTCTCTACGTCTGACAGGCTGAGGCTGCCATTTGCAAACCTGTCGAGGATAGTGTGTAGATCCATCGGCCAGTCAGCTATTCCACAAAAAGAGAATAAAAGGATTGTTTAAAGCGGGAGTGCCTTGATCGCTTCTTTCACGCTTGCGACGCCCTTGTTGAAAACGTCCTGCTCAAAGCTATCCAGTTTGAGCTCGATCACCCGCTCTACGCCGCCCGCGCCAATGATTGCCGGTACTCCTATGCACAGGTCAGAGATGCCGTACTCGCCTTCAAGAAGCGCCGACACAGGTATCACCAGTTTTTTGTCCCGGATTGCCGATTCGAGCATGGTCGCGACAGCGTTGCCTGGCGCGTACACCGTCGCACCCTTGAGCGCGATCACTTCGGCCGCCACCTTTCTAGTCTTTTCAAAAATCTCCATCGCCTTGTCCTTTGAGATGAATTCGTGCAACGGAATTCCACCTATCGATGAGAACCTTGTCAGCGGCAGCATGTTTTCGCCGTGCTCGCTTATCACCATAGCCTGGATTGAATCGCGGGAAATCTTGGTGGCGTCCTGAATAAAGCTCTTAAACCTTGACAGGTCAAGCATGCCGCCCATGCCCATCACCTTGTTCTTCTTTGCCCCGATCGCCTTGAGCGCAAGGTACGTCATCGGGTCAAGCGGATTCGTAACTACGATAATAGTGGCATCTTTGGCGTACGACGCAATCTTGCCTGCAACATCCTTGACGATGCCGGCGTTTGTCTTGAGCAGATCCATCCTTGTCATGCCCGGCTTTCTGCCTACGCCAGCAACAAGTACGACATAGTCAGAGCCCCGCATGTCTTCATAGTTGTTCGAGCCCCGCGCAACTGCGTCAGAACCCCTTTCCGAGAGCTGGTGATTGATATCCATCGCCTCTCCCTGAGGCAGGCCCTGCACGATGTCTAGAAGCAGTATGTCCCTGTCAAGCTCCCGTAGGCCGCAGTTAAGCGCTGCCGAGGCGCCGACCTTGCCAGATCCGATTATGGTAATTGTCATGCTCGAGGTTGCAACTGGCGGGATTGCTTATATAAATTGTGACCGAAAGCAGATCAACTTTAAATTGAACGACATGCCAAACTCAATGGCAAATTGTCAAAGAAGAAGAGGGACGATAGTTACTTTGCCGCAGACCGGCGAAGAAAGAAAAAATCCATGATGATTATAATACCGATCATAGTTGGAGTAGCTATTGCAGCCGTCGTCGGGGCGCTTTTGTACCAGTCCCCGCAGGCAGCCGCAATAAGCGGAGTGGAATGCAACAGAAATGAGTTTAACAATTATCACGTCCATGCCCACTTGGACGTATTTGTCAACGGTCAGGAAAGACAGGTACCTAACAATGTCGGCATACTCACTTCTCCTTCCTGCTTTTACTGGCTCCACACACATGACAGCGATGGCATAATCCATGTAGAGGCACCACAGACCAGAGTGTTCACCTTGGGGCAGTTCCTTGATATATGGGAGCAGACCCGCGACCAGCAAGGGCTCTTTGACTCGGTGGCCGGCATGAATGTGACTGCATACGTCAACGGCGAGCAGTTTGAAGGCAACTATAGGGACATACAGCTTGAATCACAGAAACAGATCGTTCTTGCGTACGGGCAGGCCCCAGCAGAGATCCCAGCGTACAACTTTGGCAGCCTGAGGTAAAAGCAAACGTGATATAAAGCAGGGCACCAACTAGGTTGGGAATGGCGGCAAAGGTTGCTGTAGTAGATTGCCAAGTTGCCGGCATTGCAGGCGACATGCTGATGGCAAGCCTAGTGGATGCAGGGGCCAACAAAGCCAAGGTGATCGATGCGATCTTTGCCTGCCAGGATTCTCTGAAAGGGAGTAAGATATCCAAAGTGGATTTTGCAAAGGTGGTGTCGCACGGTTTTACCGCCACCCAGCTGCAGATGAAATACAGCGACAGTGTGCACGAGCGCAAGGGCGCGGAGATGCATCGCTCGCTTGCGCGCTGCTGCGACTCGCTAGGGCTTGACCAAAAGGCCAAGACGTTTGCTCTGGAATCTTTGAAGACGATAATCTCTACCGAGGCTAGGATCCATGGAGAGGATTTTGCCAGCATACACCTTCATGAGGCGTCCAGTATCGATACCCTTGCAGACTTGGTGGGCTGCGCGGTGGCGCTGCAAGACTTGGGGCTGTTTGATGGCAGTAGAATATATTCCACAAAGGTGGCGGTAGGCGGGGGCCTATTGAAATTTTCCCACGGCACGGTTCCAAACCCGGCAAGCGCAATCTTGGAAATTTTCAAGAATAGGCAGTTCGTGTTGGTGGGCGGACCGGTAGAAGACGAATTGACAACCCCCACAGGAGCAGCAATGCTTGTCAATTTGGCCTCGGGCAGCATCAACTACTATCCCAACATTGCGCCGGAAAAGATAGGCTATGGTGTCGGCACAAAAAAGTTTGATGGGTTTGCCAACGTAGTGCGGGTGCTTGTAGGCACGTCAGGCGTTGGTGTCACTGAAATCGCCAAGGACACGGTATGCGTTGTGGAAACAAATATCGATGACGTGTCAGGCGAGTTGGTAGGCAACCTGGTAGAGAAACTGTCCGAAATCGCCAAAGATGTGACAGTCATACCTGGCACGACTAAAAAGAGCCGACCGACGTACCTCATTAGGATTATATCTGAAAATGCCGAGCTAAACAACGTGCTTGATGTGCTTTTCAGCGAATCAGGGACGCTTGGGGCAAGGGTGCAGGAAGTAGAGCGCTATGTGCTGCCCAGAGCAGTCCTGATAGTCCCAGTCGACATCAGCGGGAGCACCTTCAACGTGCACGTCAAGGTGGTCAAGGATCGGGCCGGCAGGATAACAAACGCCAAGCCCGAGTTTGAAGATGTCAGGGTGATCGCATCAAGGTGTCATATGCCCGTCAAGAGGGCGATGGAGCTTGTCAATGCACAAGTCGCAAAGAGGATAGGTGGCGGCGACACATAGATGGACGACACATTCAATAAATTAGTAGAGTGGTTTGCCAAGAACAGCGGCAGCAAGGTCATTGTGGCGCTTTCTGGCGGAGTCGACAGCGCGGTGGTTGCCCTTGCTGCAAAGCAGGCGCTTGGCAATGACGCCATAGCGATAACCGCCGATTACAAGACTCTATCAGAGGAAGAGCTTGCCACAGCAAGGCAGGTTGCAAAGGAGATAGACATCGATCACAGGGTGATAGAATACGACGAACTTGAAAACCCTGAATTTGTCAAGAACGACAGGATGCGCTGTTACCACTGCAGGACAGAGCTTGGGGAGCACTTGGTTGAGGAAGCGAAAAAGGCCGGCGCTGCCCTCATTGTAGATGGCACTAATGTCGACGACCTATCTGACTACCGGCCCGGCATCAGGGCGCTGCGGGAAAATGGCGTGCGGAGCCCCATGGTGGAGCTTGGCATAACAAAATCAGAGATCAGAGAGATTGCAAAAAGCTTTGGGCTCTCTATCTACGACAAACCGTCTAATGCGTGCCTTGCCTCAAGGATACCCACGGGCATCGAAGTAACCTATGAAAAGTTGCAGAGGATTGAAACTGCTGAAATTATTGTAAAGTCGATATTTGGAGTCAGACAGGTGCGCGTCAGGGATCACGGCGACCTTGCAAGGGTCGAAGTGGGCAGGGACGAGCTGGTCAAAATATTCGATGTCGACAAGCTGGCGCTCTTGGACAGCAAGCTCAAGGAGATTGGCTTCAAGTTTGTTTCTATAGATGCCGCCGGCTACAGGACAGGCAAGCTGGTGATGATAGACAACAATGGCTACTGACCACATTTACCTTGACAATGCGGCGTCAACCCCGGTTGCAGACGAAGTGATGGCAGAAATGCTGCCATACATGAAGCAGCAGTACGGCAACCCGTCTTCCATACACAGGTTTGGCAGGGAGACCACCAGGGCAATCCAGCTGGCGCGAAAAAGGGTGGCAGAGATGATTGGCGCGTCGCCGCGTGAGATAACGTTCACCTCCGGCGGCACTGAGGCAGACAACCTAGCGCTCAAGGGCACAGCCATACACGCAAGGAGCAGAGAGCCTGAAAAGAACCGCATAATCACAAGCAACATAGAGCACGACGCGGTGCTCGAGCCATGCAAAGATCTCGAAAGCAGGGGCTTTGTAATCACGTACCTGCCAGTGACGGGCGAGGGGCTCGTCAGGCCGTCTGATCTGAAAAACGCGCTTGGTAAGGATGTTGCGCTTGTCAGCATCATGCATGCAAACAATGAGGTCGGCACTATCCAGCCAATCAAGGAGCTTGCCGGGATCGCGCATCAGGCTGGCGCGCTTTTCCACACCGACGCAGTGCAGGCAGCCGGCAAGATCCCGCTAAGCGTCAAGGACCTTGGCGTCGACATGATGTCAATGTCGTCGCACAAGATAAACGGGCCCAAGGGAGTGGGCGCGCTTTACATCAGGTCCGGCCTGAAAATAGCGCCAATAATCCACGGCGGCGGCCAAGAATCGGAATTGAGATCGGGCACGGAAAACGTGCCGGGCATAGTTGGCTTTGGCAAGGCATGCGAGCTTGCGGCCAAAAGGCTGAGCCAGTACCAAACACATGTGTCAGAATTGCGCGACTACCTCATCGAGAGGGTGTCAAAGGAGATCCCGCACTCCCGGCTGAATGGCTCGCGCACAAGCAGGATCCCAAACAATGCCCATTTCACGTTCTTTGGAGTGAATGGCGAGGACTTGATTATCAAGCTGGACGAAAATGGTGTCGCGGCGTCTACCGGCTCGGCCTGCTCGGTCAAGAAGCAAAAGCCATCCCATGTGCTAAAGGCAATGGGCTTTTCCTACGAGGAGATAACCGGCTCGCTCCGGCTCAGCCTCGGCATGCACAACACAAGGGAAGAGATCGACAGGACGGTCAGCGTGCTGTCCAGCGTGGTAAAGGAACTGCGGGAGCTTTCTCCGTTCAAAGGCAAGTATGCCTGAAATGTTTTTATTGCGAGATCGGCAGTTGTTAAGGCATGTCTAGTGCATCTCTCGCATCGGTTCCAAATATAGGCGACAAGGCTCCAGACTTTGAACTTCCAGACCCAGACATGAAGCCGCGCAAGCTGAGCGAATTTTATGGCAAAAAGACGATACTTGCGTTCTTTCCGGCGGCAGAATCGCCGGTGTGCACTGCAGAAATGTGCGCGCTACGCGACTCGCTTGATCAGCTGCGCGATTTGGGCGCAAATGTCGTTGGGATCTCGGTAGATGGGCCGTTTGCAAACAAGTTCTTCGTGCAGAACCGTCACCTGAATTTTCCAGTCCTGTCTGACTATAGACGCGATGTCATCAAGAAGTACGGCATTGTGATGAATAAGCTAGGGCCGCTTGAAGGCTATGATGCCGCAAAAAGGTCGGTCTTTATCCTTGATGAGAAGGGCAAGGTGATCTACAGGTGGGTCTCGGACAACCCGCTGGTAGAGCCCAACTACAATGAGATCAAAGATGCCCTAAAGAAGGCGAAGTAGCACGCGCCCTTCTTTCTTTTTTCTATTATGACTAGAGCTCTTCTTCGCAATCATTAAATTTATCGGACATCCTGATTGTCTTGATTGAAATCGTTCAGGTACGACGACGGGCTAGACTTTGTCTACAGGCATACCGACCACCTGATCAGTCTGGCAGAAGTCCTGCTTTTGGATACGTACCACGCCGATCTTTTAAAAAAGGGCGATACAGTCGTTGATCTTGGGGCAGGCATAGGCGATTTCTCCCTCCTTGCATCAAGAAGGGTCGGCCCCAATGGCAAGGTCATCGCCCTTGAGCCAAACGCTGAGGATTATGAAACGCTAAAGATTAACATAGAGAAAAACGGCTGCACAAACGTCATCGTCCTTAACATGGGCGTTGCAGGAGAGCCGGGACAAAAGGAGATCAGCTTTTGGGACAGAAGGTACAGCTTTGCGGCAGACACCCTAGAAAACATACTAGCACACTTGAGAATAGAGAAAAAAATCAATTTCATAAAAATGGACATTGAAGGCTTTGAGACAGGGGTGATAAGAAACAGTATCGGAACGATCGAGCAGGCTGACGTCATTTCGATAGAGATGCATGGGACAAAAGAGGAGGTTGACAGGATGCTGCAACCCCGGCGGTTCGCATTCATGCCTTCTGACCGGTGGCGCGCGTGCAAAAATTTCGTTTCAAGTATGGCTGCCCATCCCCGAGCAGCGCTTGAAATTTTGCTGCTCACCGCAAAGACGTACCCAAGAATTGTCCGCATGAGGGTGAATCAGACGCGCCGCAATGACCGCCTGATAACTGGCGTGTACATCAAGCCTGCAGGGCGCGCCGCTGTGGTTATTCAATAACTGCCAGCACGTCGTTCCTTGCGACGCTGGCTCCCTGCTTTACCTTTATCTCTTTCAGGTTACCGTCCTTGTGGGCCTTGACTGCGACTTGCATCTTCATCGATTCCAATACGACTATTACGTCGCCCTTCTTGACTTCGGTCCCTGCCTTTGCAGCAATGTTGACAACCCTGCCGGGGATCTGGCTTGTTAGGTTACGGTCGCCGCCACCGGCACCCGATAGCGCCGACGCCTTCTCCAGCACTTCTGTCAGCTTGCTGTGCTTTTTCACAGTCAGAGGCTGGCCATCGAGCACCAGCTTCACCTCGGCGCTTCCAGACTGCAGAATCTTGGCATGGTGGAAGGTGTTGTCCAGCACAAACTCAAACTCGTTCGTTCCGGCCTTTAGCAGGCGCAAAGCGTGTTGCTTGCCAGCTATCCTGACCAGCACAGAATTATTGTCAGTGGTGCGCAGCACTTCGCCCTCTAACATTTCTGCAAGGTCGCCGACTTTGAACTCCATACTACTATACTACCCTCATCATCTTCCACTTTGATGATTTTGCTGCTGTAGCGGCTGTCTGGGCTGCGCCGACCTTTTTCACGAACTCTGACTGGAGAAGGACTGCCGCGACTGCGGCACGTGCCTTTTCCTTGGCCCGTTCCTTTGCCTGCTCGTTCATCCTGTCAAATATCTTGAAGCGTTCGAGATAGTCGGTCGACAGCTCGCCCTTGATAAAGTTGGGCTCGTCTATTATTGTCTTGTATAGTGGGATCGTAGTGTTGATGCCTTCTATCGTGAACTCGTCAAGAGCGTTCCTCATCCTGACCCTTGCCTCTTCAAAGTTCTTGCCCCATGCGAGGAGCTTGGCCGTGAGCGAGTCATAATATCCTGAGACGTTGCATCCCGGGTAGAGGTAGGTATCGACCCTGATGCCCGGCCCGTACGGGATGTTGCAGTTTGGCACGATGCCGGTGGACGGCGCAAATTCGTAGAACGGGTCTTCGGCGTTGATCCTACATTCAATAGCACAGCCGTTCATCTTCAGGTCTTCCTGTTTGAAGGGGATCTCTTCGCCCTGAGCGATCGCTATCTGGAGCTTTACTAGATCAAGCCCTGTCACAAGCTCGGTCACAGGGTGTTCTACCTGAAGACGTGAGTTTATCTCGATAAAGTAAAAGTTGCCCTCCGGATCGCGGAGGAACTCTGCCGTGCCGGCGTTCAGGTAGTCCACCGCTGCTGCGGCCCTTACCGCTATCTCGCCAATCCTCTCCCTCGTCTTCTGATCGACCACCGGCGACGGAGACATCTCGATGAGCTTCTGATGGCGCCTCTGGATCGAGCACTCGCGCTCAAAGAGGTGCCGGCCGTTTCCATGCGAGTCACGGATCAGCTGAAACTCGATGTGCCTGATCTTTTGCAGATATTTTTCGACAAATAAAGCTGCCTTGCCAAATGCAGCGCGTGACTCGGCTGACGCCATTTCAAACTCTTGCCGCAATTGCTTTTCATTGTTGGCGAGCCTGATGCCGCGGCCGCCTCCGCCAAACGCAGATTTAAGCAGGACAGGGTAGCCGGCCTTGTGTGCGATGTCTGCGGCCTTTTCTACATCTTCAATGATGCCGTCGCTTCCCGGCACAGTCGGGACCTTGGCCTTTTTCATGACTTCCTTGCACTTCATCTTGTCGCCTGTGATTTCCATCGCCTTGGCAGTCGGCCCAATGAATATCATGCCGTTCTTTTCGCACATTTCCGGAAAGTTCTCGTTCTCAGAGAGAAAGCCGTAACCGGGGTGAATGGCGTCTGCGCCTGCAGCCTTGGCAGTCTCGACTATCTTTGCCATGTTGAGGTAGCTCTGCGCCGGAGCTGCAGGCCCGATGTGGTAGGCTTCGTCTGCCCTCTTTACGTGCACGGCACGCACGTCCTCGTCAGAGTAGATCGCTATCGACTTTATGCCCAGCTCCTTGCAGGCCCGAATTACCCGTAGAGCTATTTCGCCCCTGTTTGCAATCAATATGCTCGATATTTTTTTAGACATGGCACACATACACCATTATTACAGGTTGATGTTACCGTGCTTCTTCCACGGCCTTGCCTCCTTTTTGTTTGCCAGCGCATTGAGCGCCTGTATTATCATCGGCCTAGTCTCCATCGGGTCTATCACAACATCAATGATGCCCTTTTCAGCTGCAATGTATGGGTTTGCAAACTTGTCGCGGTATTCCTTGGCAAGCTTTTTCTTTGTTTCAGCTGCGTTTGGAGCGTTCTTTAATTCCCGTCTGTGTATGATCGTGACTGCGGCTTCAGGGCCGAGCACTGCTATCTCGGCGCTTGGCCAAGCATAGTTGATGTCTGCGCGCAGATTCTTGCTTCCCATGGCGATGTATGCACCGCCGTACGCCTTGCCAATGATGCATGTCACCTTTGGGACCGTGGCTTCGCAATAGGCAAACAAGAGCTTGCTCCCATTTCTGATGATGCCATTGTGCTCTTGGTCCGTGCCTGGGAGGTAGCCGGGCGTATCTACAAGCGTAACAATCGGGATGTTGAACGCGTCGCAGAACCTGATAAAGCGGGCCGCCTTGTTGGAGGAATTGATGTCAAGCGCGCCTGCAAGGTACTGCGGCTGGTTTGCGACAATGCCTACAGACCTTCCGCCCATCCTTGCAAAGCCGACCAATATGTTTTCTGCCCAGAGCTCGTGGACTTCGAAAAAGTCGCCGTTGTCAACTATGGATTTTATTATCTCCTTCATGTCATACTGCTGGTACGGGTTCTCTGGCAGCTTGTTAATGAGGTCGGCATCGATCCTGTTTGGATCGTCGTTTGTCTCGACCATCGCTGGCTCTTCAGTGTTATTCTGCGGCAGAAAAGAGAGCAGCTTCTTTATCTTGTCAAAGCATTCATATTCGTTCTTGGCGATAAAGTGCGCGACTCCGGACTTGGTAGCGTGGGCGCGTGCGCCGCCCAGTTCTTCAAACGACACTTCTTGGCTGAGTACCTCCTTTACCACCTCGGGGCCGGTGACAAACATCTGGCCTATGTTCTCCACCATTATCACAAAATCGGTCATTGCCGGAGAGTACACCGCGCCGCCTGCACAGGGGCCAATGCTTGCAGTGATCTGCGGTATAACGCCTGAAGCCACCGTGTTGCGGAAGAAAATGTCGCCATAGCCGTCTAGGCTCATGACACCTTCCTGTATGCGGGCGCCACCCGAGTCAATTATGCCTATTATCGGGCAGCCCACCTTCATGGCGTGATCCATCGCCTTGGCGATTTTCTTGCCAGTCATCTCGCCAAGGGAGCCTCCAAGAACAGTAAAATCATAAGAAAACACGAAAACTTGCCTGCCGGCAATGGTCCCAAAGCCGGTGACGGCTCCGTCGCCGTAGAATTTCGGCAGGGTTGGGTCGTCGCTCCTGTGGGTGACGTACTTGTCTAGCTCTACAAATGTGCCTTCGTCGAGCAAAAGCGCGATCCTCTCTCGCGCGGTAAGCTTGCCCTTTGAATGCTGAGCCTCGATCCTCTCGTTGCCACCGCCGCTTTCTGCGGATTTTTTCATTGTAGCCAGACGCTTGATTTTCTCTTCGTGCATAGAGATGTAGATAAAGCGATCTAGTCGTCATATAAATTCATTATTGATTCCACGGTTAGTAATTCATCAAAGATCTTGCAGAATAATGCGCAAGCTTTAGTGGTATCATCAGCGGCCAGTCTACAGCTATTCCCTGAGCCCTGACCTGCCGCCTTGAGCCCTTCGGAAGACATTCATGCCAAGGTTATAGTTTTCAAAGAGCGACTGGAGCGACTCTATTTCCAGAGAAAGCATTGCAATCTCGCTTCTGTGCCCTTCTGGGTTCTTCATCAGCTGCTCTAGCCTCTCCTTCTTTTCTGCCAAAAGCTTGCCAACGTTGTGCTCGTATTCGCTTGACACATGGGTTGCTCCCAACCATTCAAATTTTAACCTTTAGATTGGTAAAGCTTTGTTTAAAAAGTCAACAATCCGTGCTTGGATAGCTGTTTGATTGCATGACTTTGTTTTTACGAGTTATTACTTTTTACACAAAGCCGATTGGTAAGCTGTGCAACTGCTCCCTATTGTTGGCTGCAAAAAGAGCATGTCGTTCTGCTGCTCCAATGAGAGCTAGGCAATCATTTCTTTATAATTTGCAGTGCATGTGTATGGTACATGTCTACAAACGGTGATGGTTCAACCAAAAGGCGGGACTTACCGCTTCCCCCTGTGAGCGGATATCCAGATGAAGCAGAAGCCTTGCGCAGAAACCAAGGGCTAGGAATGGCGCGGCCAGCACAAAAGGTAGCGGCAGAAACTGGGGCGGCCAACGAGCTATCAGATATTCTTTCAGGAATTGATTATCCTGCAGACAGAGACTCGATACTAGACTTTCTTGACCGTAGCAAGCCTGATATGAGGGATTTTGATATTGTTGTAAATGCAGTTCGGCTGCTGCTAAAGGGCAAGCAATATCGTAGTCCCTCAGAGATAGCTGCAGACCTCGGAAATATTAACGAGGAATACAACAGGACAAGGGGAAGCAGGCGTTAGAAGCGCTACCGCTGATCTATAACCTTTCTTTTCTCCCGGCTTATTTTATCAGTGTTTGCAGCTGCGCCTGTAGGAACTCCTACGCCTGGCGCTCCTCTGGCGCCACGAAAATCGGTCGTTTCTTTGTCCCGCCTGAGGCTTTTGGCCGCTTCAGTGTCGATATCTGCTGGTACCGTAACATCTCTTGCATAGGTTGCAGAGCCAGCTCCTATTGCGCCCCCGGCGCTTGTAGCTGACCTAGAGTCTGCTATAACATGAGGAGTGCTTGCGTCTAAGGTCCTTGTTCCACTTCCTACAGCATCCATATCGTGTGCTGTTGGACCGCGGGTCTGAGCTTGCGGTTCAGGCGTTTTGCCAGCAGGCAGCGGCTCGCCTCCTCCGGTGCCCGAAGTCGCGCCTTCTCTTGTCGCCACTCTGCCGCTCTTTGTTGCCTCCTCTACTGCTTCACCCACAGATGGCGAATAATTTCTGCCGCTCCTGCTATCCTGGTCGTCACTCATATTATATTTGTATACTGCCTTACAAGCTATTAATGGAATTTAGATCATAACTTCATTTAGGGCGGAAGGTAATAATCGTTATTGCGGGACGGTAGCTCTGCCTGCTGAATACACATATCATTCTTATCGCGCGCGTTAAAAGATATGGGTGCAAAAAAGAAAAAGGGCCAAGAGGATCAAGCCCTGCATGAAGCAACGCACGGACAGTTTGGAGAAGAGCCAAGACCTGAACCAATGCCAAATACTGAAGACAAGCCTTCTGAAGGCAGCAGTGGTGGCAATATCGAGGATCGCATTAGAGCAGCTCGCAAGAAATCACGAACAATCTAGTAGATAACAAAAAGGGTTTCAAACTGGTCAACAGTTACCCTCATCTAGTAGTCAGAATGCATGTCTTCAATGTGCTTGTCCTTCTCCTGTTCGGTCTTGAAATACAGGTTGCAAAATGTGCATTTTATTGGCAGCGGACTGGAATCATCCCACCCTGATGAGGACATCATAGGGAATTGGTCCAGATTGGATTTACGGGTTGTTGTTATATATTTGCTTTCAGGCTGATGAAGAATCCCTTCATCTGTAGCAATTATGCAAAAATTCAACTATAGAAGCAGGACAACAAACAGGTATTGCAGCCCAAACCGTTTCCATTTTTCCGGATTCGTCTAACAGTACTACTATTGTTAATCTTTATCTTGCATCTTTGCCGCGCCATGATATGTCTAAAGAAGAAAAAAAGCCTCAGATCATAGAACAAGGAGACATATTCTTCTTCTACAAACCAAAAGTTGGAAAAGAAGAGGTAGGAGATATTGAAGATGTTCAACGCCTGTACATGGCTACTGCTCCAGAAGATGGCAAATACAGGCTGTTTGTGATAGGTCAAAAACAGTTACCTGAAATTGTTGAAGGCAGATCGACATCAGAGGAGAGGAATTGGGCGCTAAATGTGCTCGCTACTGATAAGCCAGAAGATATACGAAAGGAGCTTTTGCCCACCGAATACGAGACAGAAACAAGAGGCAAGAGATCAGTTGGCCCGGCGACGCCTGCAGGTGAAGGCAAGTACGCTATTGTAAAGCATGATAGTCATACAGAGCTGGCGTATACACTGGAACTTCCAGAGGTCCCTGGCCCGACTCAGAAAGAGTTCGAGATAAGGAAAGAGGTAAGCTACATCGTCTCTGTGAAAAACCCAGATATATCCATCAAAGGTTTTGCAGCCTTTGAAAAAAGGAAGCCAAAGTATCCATCCAGCATCAAGCAAAAGTTTGGAGACAAGCGCTGGATAAACGTCGAAGATCCTGACTTGTTAAATTATGAAAACGCACAAGTCTTGTTAATTGGAGCAAGACAAAAAGATGTCCAAGAAGAGCTTGGCATCGATCTTGACGAAGAAAAAGAAACTGCAAATACTACAGAGCTATTCAAGGAGCTCAGGATCAAAAGGGAACAAGTTCCGCTCAAGCCACTCCTTGAAGGCAAGTTCCTCGGTAAGGGAGAGCAACAGCCTATGGCTGCGGAAACCAGACAGTTATCAAGGGAAGAGGCACCCGGGCGCGGAGGCAAGATTGGAGGAGAGGCTGCTGCATCAAGGGCGCCTTCGGCGGCAGCAATTGCAAAGATACTTTCTGGCATTGGTTTTCCAAAGGGAAAGAGCGACTTGGTAGAATATGCCGAAACCAGCAAAGCAAGAGTCGAAGTTGCAGAAGAGATAATCCAGGTTATCCGAGAGCTTCCAGATAGAACCTACAACAATATGGCCGATGTTGAAAAGGCAGTTGGAGAGGTGAGATAAGCAATGGCGCAATTCACATGTAACGTGTGTGGAGATGGCTTTGATCAAAAGTCGCGTTTTGAGAGACACATGGCAACTTCGCACCCGGAAAGGGCGCCATCGGCGGCGGACGTTGAAAAGGCATTATCGGGCATACAGTATCCAAAGACAAGAGAAGAGCTGGTCAGATATGCGTCTCAGCAAGTATCTGACAAAGACCTCATGGACATTATCAATTCCCTCCCAAGCCGCGTTTATAGAGACTCAGCAGAGGTTGCGATAGCATTGGGTGAGGTCAAGCAAAGACAAGGAGTTAGGAGTGCAGAAGAGGTTGCCAAGACAGAGGCACCAAGTACAAAGGGCGGAAGAGCGGCAGCCACGTCATCAGTTTCAGCTGCCACAATTGCCAAGGTGCTTTCAGGGACAGACTTTCCAAAGAACAAAGGCGAACTCAGAGATTATGCGCAAAAGCACATGACAGAGGTCGAAGTTGCAGATCCTCAAGCTATCATGGGCATCTTGGATAAACTTCCTGACAGAGAATATCAAGACATGGCAGATGTAGAAAAGTCGGTAGGTCAGGTGCTATAGTGGCATATGCTTCATGACACGGCTGCTGACTCTGTTATAGAAAGAAAAGATGGCAGGACCGCTTCTACAGTAGATGTCCTAATGGAGCTAGGAAGGCAGAAAGGATTTGAAGTTGAAGCTGGCAAAGATTATGGTGCCGGGCCGATAGATGTAGTGTGGCATATCGCCATCCATCCTGCTCTAAGAGATATAACATGCGGTTTTATCGTTATGAAGCCGTTGGCTGAAACATTGAATGAAGCTATAGCAAGTGGCGAGGTAAAAAGACAGCAAGATTTTGAAGACGATAGAGGCTGGCAAGAGTACCGCGATAAAGAAGCTGCTTTTCTTAAAGATATAGAAGAAGCGGCCATGCGAGGCGTCAGAAGCGGTATGGACAGAGTATGCCTAGTTGCAGAAAATGAAGAAGCAGCCAAAGCGATAAGTGGCAAAATTGAATGGCTTGCATCCCATGGAAGCCTGTTGCGCATGGATGCATTATGCCTCGGACTTGCAATGGATCAGAGTAGCTCCAGTGTAATTATGCCAAGTCAAAAAAGAGTTCCAAAGGGCGAGAAAATAAGAAAGCGCGCAATGAGGAGAAGAGAGGCCAAGCTGGAGAAATACAATAGACCAAAGGGCCAGAGAAAGAGAAGCGAGCCGGAGGAAAGGAGAAGAGAAAGGGAGGAAAAGTTGGAAAGATTCAGCAGACCCAAAGGTCAAAAGTTAAGGAATAACAAAGATAATAGTAGTAGTAGCAGTATTTGAACCTGCTAAATATCATACAGTGCAGCTTTTTGTTGTGATGTTGTTGTATGATAATATCTGACAAACCATCATCAACAACAAAAAAGGAAGAAAGGACGAGGAAAAAAGCTGGATTGACCTCATAAATGAGTCGGTTCATACAAGCGATGATGTCGACATTGGAGACATAGACGCGGTCAGCCGCGACTTTATTGTGGTTAAGAGAGGAATGGTGAATGTTCACTATTATTACATTCCAATAGGAAAGGTTGAAGGTTGGGATGGTAATGTTTTGTGGCTAAAAGTGCCAGAGGAGTATGTCAAAAGAAATTATGAGAGGGATACGTATCCTGATCCATCACAGTATTATCTAAAGGATTTTCCCGGCTATACTGCTGTTTATCCGGAAGTGGAAGTAATCTTGCCAAAATATTCAAGGCCCGTATATACTACAAAGAATACAACGCCTGAAGAATTTCGTGTAAATCTTTGCGAACTGTGCCAAACAGCATTTGATACAGAAGACGACCTGAGCCAGCATGTAAGTACGAGTCATTGAATAGTATATGGTATGATTGATGGCAGCAGAACCAACTTCCCTAGGTATTGGAATAATAATGGCAGGAGCTATGGCACTTGTTCTTTGGTTTCTTAGAAGGTTGAGAAGGAGAACGAGGCAGAAAAGACTTGTGCTTGCGAGGTAAGTAAAAAAGGAGCGTAATTCGCTTTGAGACAAAGCCTAGATACTGTGTTGTTGTTGCCTTCCAGTCAATGATCTGATGATGATTAAGGTTTATTGTCCAAGATGCAAGGGATTGATTTTGCTCAGATAGCTGCTACTGTGCACAAGAGCAAGGTAAGAGAATACCGCCAAAATTGCAATATTGAAGTGACTGAACTTAATTCAAGACTGGAAATCTTGTAGTTGTGTGATACTCTTCTTATATAGCCTAACTGGCAAGAGTACCCCGCTTAGCCTTGAGCGAGCTGATCAACCAGTGCTCTTATCTGCTGAGCATAGGCTTGTACTATTCCTCTAATTTCTTAAAATTCTTCATCTGATGGTACCCGATCGTAAATGCCTCTAAAATATCCCACTATCAGACCGTCAGTTGACCTAAGTCCGTACATAAAATCATCTTTATGTTCGTATTTCCAAGTATTAACAAGGTTCTGCCTGTTAGGAAAAGTTCCACCAAGTATACTTAAATAATTTTCAATAGTTTCGCCAGCTCTTTTTCGAAATTCTTGCTCAAGCGCCGCCATACTTCAATCTCTGACAAACATAGGTAATAATAATACTACTACTGCAGCTCGGCACTTGTTGTCTTTTTTATCCCTTCTAGCAGTTCAGTGAAATCAGGCTTGTTTGTTGTATGTCAGGTTGATTTTTGATTATGATTCATTTTCATATGCACTTCAAACGCAGGTTCAGCCTTGTACTTTTTCCGCATATAGAACAGACCTTTCCTTGGCTACTATCAAGTTTATCTGCAATTCTGGCTGCCAAGTTTACAATTGAATATGATAACATAGTATTGGAAATAAAAATTGCAGCTGAGCAGTAATAATAGACCAGCCAGCTCTATCTATGAAGATTTTCTCGTCTCTATTTAATCAATGACAAGGATAGATAGAGACCTTGCATGGAGCCAGAATACCATAGCAATGCTTGTTGGTTAGCCTTCTGCGATTTATAAGAGATGAAAGGTAGCAATCATTATGGTCACTACGATAGACCAACTAGTTATCCTTATGCAAGAAAACAACATTTTATTTAGTATATTGGTGATTGGCGGTACCGTACTCGGCATCAAACTTCTAGGCTTCGTTTTTCAGAAAATTGTAAATGCACTTGATCGTCATGAGCACCTTAGGCAGCTAGATAGCCGATTGATATATGCCATCAGGATCCCTCTTTACCTAGGAGTGGCCTTGACAGGTCTTAGAATTGCCCTCACTCAAGTCCCCTTCCTTGATTCATACTCGTCTATTCTTGACCAGATCTTCTATGTGGGTTCACTTGTCCTTATTGCAGCCATAATATTGAAGGTAATTGACGTGATAGGGCTCGTGACTAGTAGGAGCTGGTTTAAGCGGACAAGAGCAAATGTTAGCTCCCTTATTCTTCCAATGTCACGACTTGGCAAAGGTCTTACAGTATTTCTGATAGGAGCAGCCGCATTAGCAGTTTTTGGCGTTGACGTTACTGACATATTATTTGGATGGGGACTTCTTGGCTTTGCAATAGTTGTAGCGCTTCAACCTATCATACTGGATGTATTTGCCGGCCTGTCTATTGCAAGTCAAGGTTCACTCAGAGTAGGCCAGCGAATAATTCTAAGCTCAGGAGAGCTTGTAGAAGTAAAGGAAATACGGCTCCAAAATACTCTGTTTCGTGATGTACTGACGGGCAACATCTATTCGATATCAAACGCAGATCTCATGAAACAAAAAATAACAATTCTTGAGAAAGGAGTTCTGCCAGTACCAATAGCATTCAAAGTCGGCTATGATGATGTACAAATGGCATACAATATAGCTATGCAAATTGGAACTGACCTTAGGCGCTATTTGGCAAAGGATCCTGTAGTCAATATACGGGAGCTTAATGATAATAACAAAGCCAAGCTGGAGCTACTACTGTGGATATCTGATGCCAGCAATAAAGACAATGTTGTAACACAGGTTTTAACGAAGCTCATTAATGCGCTGAGGAGAAATGCAATAGTGACAGAACAAAAACAGAGTTAAGGCGGCATTTATTTTATATAACATCTATTGCTATTGCTGCCTCTGACACATCATTTAGGATATCTACAGCTCTAGCTCGTCCGGTTTGAAGGTGCTGCCTATTTCACTCAGATTTCTTTCTTCAGGTGATCCGGGAGCTGGCGTCGGCTCTGGAGTAGCTGTTGGTGCAGGCTTATTTTGAGGATGTGCTAATGGCCCACCTCCACCAAGACGCCTTCTTCCTGCCGGCGCTCTTCTGTCTTGACCTTTTTTGCCAACCAGCCCTCTAGCACTCTTCTTTGATTGCTTGAGTGTTTTGTTGGAATATGACCTTGATCTTCTACTTTTTGCCAATGTTTGTACCCATGCATCATATACCATATTAACGGAAAATCAGGCAAATAGCTAGGGTATTAAATTAAATATTCTTAATGCAGAAAGAATTCTGAATTTCACAGAACCGTTACCAACAACAACTCCTATCGGTTTTACAGCAGCGATAACGGGTCTGGAAGCAGAACAAAATGGCAACACAAACTAGCATATACCCTCATGAGGTTGGCAGGGACCTTATCCCAGAGCTTGCTACACGCGTATATAGCTCACAGCTTGATTCCTTTAGAGAGGCGATCTCTAATGCGTTCGACGAGGGTAGCAAGCAGGTAGCATTGGCTATAACAAAAGACAGGATAGTGATAGAAGACTGGGGAGGAGGCATAAAAGATTATGACGAGTTCCGCAAGTTCGGTCAGGCTTCAAAGAAATCAAGAAAAGGCGAAATCATTGGTGAAAAAGGTCTTGGCAAATTGTCATTGCTGAACCTCGGTCGCACAGTCCGATTTGAAACAAACAATAGCTCTATCGGAATGCGATTTTACATGACGCTGGCTGGCTTTACCAAGCCCGAGTATGGCAAAGCCGGCTCGTTCCTTTCACACAGAGGAACCAAGATTACCGTAACCAAGCTAGCAAATACTGTTGATACAAGCGAAGTGGCATCATATCTCAGAAAGGCATTCGGCCTCAGACTTGTGCGGGGCGCAGATATAACCATCAATGGAGAGCCAGTCAAGCCAAGATTTGCCTTTGATCCAAAAGAAACTCTCCTGTTCAGACTGAAACACAATATCGACGTGACAGGCAACGTCAGGTTCAGCGAAGGCGGCAAGGGCGCAGTTGATGTCTATATTGACCACGTGTTTGTTACAAGCCTCGAAGTTGATATGAGGCGGAAGTTTGAGGGTGGGTCAACTGCAATGATCTTACACCAGAGACATCAAGGAACAATATCATTCAAAACAAAGTTTACAAGGAGTTCATTATCCAGCTTCGACAATATGCTTTGAGGTTTCCTCTAAGAGACATTATAATTGATGAGCAAAAGTTGATGCTCAGCAGGGAGTTGAACACCATGTTAAGAAGCTACCTAAAAGATATGAAGGTTAATATCAGATCAGGCTTTAACATCAAATCATCATCTGGTGGTAAGTCCGTCGCCGAGTTAAAGAAATCCAAGGCTGTCAAGGAAACGCTTGAACAGACAAGGCAGCAGCCGTTGGAAAAAACATCTAGCAAGAAAATAGATGGCACCATAAATGTAAGATGGGAATATGCAGATCTTGGGAACGAAAAAGAGCCAATCTATTTTGTGCCGCCAAACACAATATACTGCAATACGTCCAGCGATCTTTACCGTTTTGCAGTCGCAAAGAACAGGTATTACGGGCCAACATGGATAAGGGTGCTGCCTTACTTGTCAAGGATTGCAGTCATTATGAGCAATGGATCATCGCTTCGGCCAGAGGAATTCAATCTAAAAGTAGACCAAGCGACCCGATATTTCCTCAAGCAGAAAAAGATAATATAACACAGTAAAAAAGTTATTCGGCTATCTCGTCTCTATACGTTACAACAGCTATAATTGTATCAAAGTTGCTGTGCTCACCAGATGGGAAAGGCCGCTGTCCTACGAATGTCTGCGCTGTGATTCTTGCTGAGGTTATCTCGTCGACATTTACCCGGCGCCATCCTGGAATTTTGCCAGAAGAACTCTGGCCGCCTGTCTGGTATACCAAGAGCTGTTTTCTGCCATTATGTATGCCAAAGACATGTGGTTCTGCTATCCTATGATAGCCATGGTAGCTGAATTCAATGACATTCTTGCTCATGATTGCAGTTCTAACCAAATCATCCATGCTGCTATACATCAGGATTCTACCCCTTCGGGGCTTTGCAGGTATGTCTGGATGATCTTCCTTTGCGTGACGCTCAAAGTCCTGTGGTGACGAAAAGTCGGTACCGCACGTTTCACACCTGACTGGCTCATTTGATCTCTCTTCCCTCATTGACTCAGAGCGCCCTGAAACTTGTTGTTGTCTTTCCACCTGCCCCTCCTCGTTTTTGCCCTGAAATACCTCGTCCTTGCTTTTTCTTCTCCTGATTCGGTCGAGGAAACTCATATACATTTTACCTTGTTCATTATGTCATATAACAGCTGATAATACTAGAGATTGTTGCTAGTTAGCAATGTGCTCAAAGTAAGGAAAATAAAATTTAGTGATAAATTTTCCTCTATTATACGTAGTATCGTTGTAAAAGAGCTAATGCGAAAGTACACGATAGAATAGCGTTCTGTAATGTCAACTTGATTTTTGAATTCCACTTTTTTGTTCGTAAGTGAATTATGAGATGTACCGTTGTAATTATAATTCAAAGTCCGTTAATATTTTGTTGGTTAGGTGATTGTCAATGTCCGACAGAGGATTGGCTTCGGCAGACGAAGAGACAAAAGAAAGAGTGGCTAGGAAAGGCGGGGAAGCCCGAGCACAAGACCCAGAAAGCCTAGCAGAAGCAGGTCGCAAGGGCGGCGAAGCGGTGGTTGAGAAGTACGGTCCAGAACACATGGCCGAAATAGGTAGGAAGGGCGGCGAGTCCGTTTCTCAGGACACCGAACACATGGCAGAGATCGGTGCCAAAGGCGGACAAGCATCGGATGGTGGAAGAGAAGGAGGCGGCAGTGAACGCGGGTTTGCTGCAATGTCTGAAGAAGAGAGAAAAAGAATAGCAAGCAAAGGAGGACAAAAGTAAAGAAAGAAACGCGCGTCTATAGCTGCTCCCTATATTTTTTCAGACCAGATTATGCAGCAGCTATCTTGCTATGATCAATCTTCATATGTTCTTCTAAATCCAGCTGGCTTGGAAACAGCGTATCGCATGTTTGGCAATAATACACGGGCCTTACTTTACGTGGTGGTGGGGTCTTGACCTTGACTTCTGTCCCGTCAACTTTGACCTTTTGTTCTTCTTTATTATTGTCTTTCGTCGCCATTCCTCATTGCTGCATTTCATAATTTTAAAGAGTTTCTAGCCAGGCTATGTAAGCGGGTCGGCAAATGTTACCTTCTTATCTGTTGTTGTAAAAACGTATGATGGATGAAGCAAAAAATATGAAAGCCTCGGATGTAATGTCTGTTGACATCATTGCGGCGACTGAAAACATAAGCGCAATCGAAGTTGCCACCAGAATAGTCCTGGGAGCAATAAATGGCATGCCAGTAATCAGCAAAGACGACGGCAAGTTACTGGGCATAGTTACCACGATTGACCTCCTGCGCGCCATAAGAAGCAGTCAAGACTTAACTACAATAATTGCCAAGGATATAATGTCTCCTAACCCGCTTTCGGTCAAGCAGGACACAGATGTAAACGAAATAATCGACGTTATGGATAGAAATGGCGTGATGATGGTTCCGGTGGTTGAAAATGACGGCAGGCTGATAGGCATATGCTCGCGATCAGATATCTTGAAGGAGATTCTAAATGAGAGATTCGTTACTATAGGCAGGACAAGGACAGTAACAACAACCATAGGAGAAGCTGCCTAGCTCCACCCAAAAGCCACTACAGTATTATCATATAACATCTGCCCAGTAGCTTTCAGAATACTTTTCTTCTTCTTCGCTATCATAAATTTCTTCTTTTTCCTTCAGCGCGCTAGGCTTTTTTCTTAGATAAATAGAGCTGTTAGTATTTGCCATCACGATTCCAAACAAGCTCTTATCGCCACCTTCCAGTTTATCCAAGCGTTTATGCATCTCTTCAGTGACAATTTCCTTTGGCAGTCCTTGGTGCGCCATTTGATCGTGGGCCTCAAAAATTAGATCCATGGCCTGTTTTTCAGAGATCTTGCCCTCCTCATAAGAAAGGGTTATCCTTCTGCAGACAAAAGTGACTTGCGAGTAGACCGTGGAATGTATGCATGTTGTGTTACGCTTGATCGCCCTCTTGAGCGCCTCCCGTCTTTTTTGATTTATTATTACTGGCCGTAACCTGTCTTCATGCAGGCTTTTTGACACCACCTTGGTAGCTGTTTTTTCATTATCGGAGGAGATCATGTGGCATTACCTGTACTGTCTTGCAGCTCTTTAGATATAACAAAAGCTAATCAGTGCTATGAAAAAACAGTATTTGGGTATCAAAGTATCAATTTGCGATGACTAAGAGAGCAATCGCTGCATCTATGCGCCTCTTCCTTGATGCTCGTTTCCTGTATGGATTTCAAGCTCGTTCTTATCAGAGAAGCTTGCATTGCAGATAGAGCATATACATGCCTCCCGCCTTTCACGTCTTTGAGTTTGCGCGCCGCTGAAGCTATCCAACTTGCCATGCCGCACTATGTGGGTTACATTGTTCTTAAGAATTTGAGCTTTGAAATGTCATTGCTTGCAGGACGCATGTATTTCATTAAATATTATCATGAGCAGCGTTAGCGCAAGGACAGATGAGATGGTAGGAAAAACATGGCAGGAATAAGAGCTGATTATGCAGTCTATTATGGAGCCGCTGCAAGTACTGCTATTGCAGGCATATTGCATCTAGTAACAGCATCCAATGCTGTTGGACTGAGAGAGATAACCTTGGCTATCCTTTTTGCGATAGCTGGCATTGCGCAAATATTCTATGCATGGCCGCTTGTACGCAGATGGGGCCGGCCTTGGTATTATGGAGGAATAATTGGGACTGCAATTCTCATAATCTTGTGGATTGGGACTCGAATACCAAGCGGCAGAGTGCTGGGTGGCTATACAGAATTGCTGCCTATTAATGCCGTTGGAATAGCAGTATTGATATTCCAATTTGCCGCGCTCTTGCTCTCCATACGGATACTGCAGACAGCGACCACGCCTAGCAAGATAAGCAGAAGAGGAGAAAACAAGTCGGACCGCGACGCTGCAGCCGCAACCTAAGAAGGTATTTTGTTCAACAATTTTACAGTCTATTTAATAGCAAAGATGTGCAAGCTGCCATAGAAGGCCCTATGCTTGCTCTCCATTAGCATGCGACCAAGCGCCGGCAATTGCAAGGGTCATCAAAAAATAGCTGAATCAAGGAGCATCAAGGAACAATGGAAAATGCAGCATTATCTTTGGAAAGTATAGCAGAAGGCTAGCAAGGTGTTGGAAGGAAACTGGAATGAGAATTACAAGATAACGATACCTGCACACAAATTATATCCGTACCAATGGAGCTGGGACTCGGCCTTTATAGCCATTGGAAACTCTTACCTGAATGTCAATAGAGCGATCACAGAATTTGAAAACCTTTTTTCTGCGCAGTGGAAGAATGGTATGCTCCCGCAGGTAGTATTCTACGAGTCATCAGACTCGTACTGGCCGGAGCCAGAGTACTATCAAATAGAGAGGAGCAAAGATTCCCCAAGTCATGTAATGATATCTGACATGACTCAGCTGCCGGTCAATGCCATTTCATGTTGCTATATATCTATGAAGATGTCAGAAATGCTGACAAGCACAAAGCAAAGGAATTCCTCAAGAGAATGTTTCCAAAGATAAGGTCTTTCACCGATATCTTTTGACAGAGCGTTCCTGAGCAATCAGGGCTTACAACTATACTTCATCCACGGGGATCTGGAATGGATGACAGCCCATATGGGACGATATGATCGGTAAAATAATAAAAGAAAACCATGACAGGCTGCCAGAATACAAACGTAAAGACGTAAAGGCAGTTGAAAATGGAAGTGGTGAGCGGCCCATCAAGGATACTTATTACCGGACCTTCATCTACTTGGTGAAATTAATGCGGGAATACAACTATGACGAGCGCCTCGTATACAGGAATTTTCCCTTCAAGACAAAAGATGTAGTCTTTAGCACTTCGTTCTATGTTTCAAACAAATGCCTGCTACAATTGTAGTAGGCATAGCAGATCGTAATGATTCGAGATCAGAGAGATTAAAGGTTGTTGGATGAAGAGGCAGCAATCCGGCTTTACCAAGTTCTTCAAGGAAACCAGCGATTTCCAAGATGGAGAGCAAAAAATAACCTGCTACTATCAGGATTTTGATCTAATTAATAACAAAAGAATCAGTAAACTAACATCTTCTTGCATTATCTCGATATTTACGGGATGCTGGCAAGGGAGGAGGTAAAAGATATCGTCAAATTGATGAGGCAAGAGCGTTTATGCGGCACAGGCAGCAAGTGCGCGGCCAGATTGATTCCAAGCTATGCCCTTGACGGCAAAGGGTTTTGTGCAGAGAGATATTGGCGTGGACCATTCTGAGTAAAAATATCAACTGGATGATATACTATGGTTTGTTGCAAAATGGTTATGATAGAGAGGCTGAAATCATTAGGGACGAAATTATCAAGATGGTAACAAAAGAAGGAGCCAGAAAGTATTACAATCTATTTACAGGTGAAGGCTCGGGTGGAAAGAACTTTTCTTGGACTGCAGCCCTTACTTTGGATCTATTTTATCGCCAAAGCGGTAAGAAAACACCGCTTGATAAGATATTGGGCTTGTGACCATAGACATTTAATGATAAAGGTTCTTTGCTACCCTGCGCGCCTTTTCAATGAATGCCTGCTGGTAGTTTTCAAAAGCGTTCTTGTCTTCTAGGCACTGGCTGCAGATGCAAGCCTGCGACACTGCCTGCCTGTCACAGTCAATCTCAAAACCGCATTCGGCGCACCCAGCAGGCCTGCCGCAGATAAAGCAATTGAGCTCGGGCACCTCTGGCGTTTTCTTTTTCTTTTCTTCCTTCTTTTTCCCCTCCTCTTCTTCTTTCTTTTCAGGCGCCGCTGGCGATTCGCACTTGATATGCTTGATTGCCTTGCTGCTCTTTGACCACAATGCACGCTCGCCTTGTGGTATCTCTTTGCCGCATTCGGCGCATTTGCCCTTGAATTTTACCGTAAGCGGTATCCAGTCGCTCATTATTATTTCCTCTTCGCCTTCTCGATCTCCTTTGCTATAGACTCGCCAACCGACTCGTCGCGAAAGTTGTCCACTGCAAACTCGATCGGGTCTACCTTTTCTTCGATAATCAGCCTTATGAAGTATGGCAGGGCAAACGAGCCGGCAGAGCTCCTTGACATGTGGAGCGCCGGCGCAAGCTCGCCCAAGATTTTCCTTGTCGACTGCGAGCGGGCAAATATCGGCCCCATGACCGGCCAGGGCATCGCATACTGGCTGTACTTGATCCCTTTCTGGCGCGACCTTTCATACAACCCTGACGCGATCATGCTGCTTATGTATTTGAGCAGGCGCCACTCCCTCCTTGCGTTTGCGCGCCCGACCATCATGTCTGCCCTTGACAGGACTTCGAGCATGGAAGCCATGTCGTCATGCTCGACGTGCGAAGAGACAATGCTTGAGAAAAGGGCGGCCAGCATGTCCTTGCGCCGGTCTTCCTGTGACATGCCGTACCTTGGATCCGGGTACAACGCGTCTGCCTTTGTTATGAAGCGCGTCGCCTGCTCCAAGCTGCTGGCGTTAAAGTAGCCGTTTACCGCGTCTACAATGTCAATATCCACAATGTCTCTGTTTGATACCGTGGCATAGCCGGCGACACGCGACTGGGCGCTGTTGAGCATCGAGCGGATGTCGCCCCTGCTGTTATTGACGATCGATATCTTGTCCCTCGGCCCAAGCTTTGCCCCCTCGCTCTGGAGCACGTGGTCAAGGAACAGCAACAACAGCCGAGGCGGCACGGGGCTGAACTCTACTGTCTTGCACACCTTGGAGAGGTCTTTAATCTTGATGGACTTTTCGTTGGCGGCCATTATGACGGGCACCGTCGGCTCTTTCATGAGCTCCACCAAGGTGTCAAGCCCGCCCGTGTCCTCCCTGCCTGAGATACCATCAACCTCGTCCAGAAACAGCATTATCTTTCTGCCAAGCAGGTTTGCAGTGTTCTGGAAGACAGGTGTTATCCTTGCCCGGAGTATGTCCTTGTTGCGAGCGTCGCTTGCGTTCATCTCCACTAGGTCGTAATCGAACTGCCTTGCAAGCGCGTGCACAAGTGTGGTCTTGCCGGTGCCCGGCGGCCCGACCAGCAGCAGCGGCTTGCTACCGCTCACCCAGCCTGCCAGCCACTTTAGCGCTGCAAGCCGGGTGTCCTCGTTGCCCACCATTTCTTGTACCGTCTTTGGCCGGTGCTTTTCAGACCACATCATTTTGCAGCAGCAACAGATTCTTCTATCTTTTTCTGGAACTCGGCAAACGGCGCGCGTCTGATGAGCTCATTGTACCAGTACTGGTTGTAGTGCCGGACTGTCAGAAACAGGAACTCTAGGAACGGCTTTAGCTTAAAGTTCTCGGGCAGCATGTCAAGCGCGATCTTGGCCTCGTCAAGATAGAGCTCACTCTTTGCCATGGTGAGCTCAAATGCTCGCCTCACGTCGCCGCCGGTGTTGAGGGCGTAATAGAGCGGCCATGACGGGACTTTGACCGCGTTGTTCTTGATAGCGTCCTCGATCTCGTTTCCGCAACCGACGCATTCACCGGCCTTGGCCATGCCAAGGTGGAATATGTCGCTCAGAGGCCGGCGGTTAAGCGCCATGTTCCTGCCTGCAGTGCCCATCACAGCGCGGTACTTTTTGTAGCACTCGGTCATGTTTTCGTCATTTATTGATGCCGGCTTGATCTTCAGCTTGACATCAATGTACTGCCCGATCCGAGCGTCCTTGAACCCCTCTTCAAACGCCTTGAGCACCGAGTCTCCGCCCTGCGCGATTTTGCTGCACGCTATACCAAGGATGTAAGGGTTCATGAACTTGTAGTCGTCAAGGTATTCGAGATCCTCATCCCTGTCGACTATCCTGTCCATCGGCTCTGACAGGTCTATTGCAATGATGTGGCCGTCGATTACGGCGTTCCTGTTTTCTTCAGAGGCACTGTCGCCGAAATATTCTGAAGCGCCGTCATAAAGCGCGTTAAAAACTGGGAATGTCATCTTGACAAAGTTGGAATTCAGAATACGCTTGATCCTGTCGCCAAGCACGTCTGGGTTTGACAGCCGGGCTTTGACGTCTGCCACGCTGCTACCGTCAGAGAGGGCGAGCTCCTCAGAGCCCATGTCATCCGCAAACTTGCGAATGGTGCCGGCAGGGTTGGGGTCGGCGGTTATCGCCTTGTGCAACGACATGATGAACCGCTGGGCAAAGCCGGAAAACTCTTGCTCTGTCTTTTCCTTGTACTGGTTGAACTGCCGGTAGCCCTTGCTCCTCAGCAGTCCCTGCTTCATGATGTCCTTGCCGGCCTGTGTGCTCCTCAGTGCCTCCATTGAAAAGATCGATTCATCCTTGCCGCTCATTTCTCTGCCATCTCTTCTGTTGTTGTCTAGCTAGCCATTGATAAGCGTAGTGGGAGGCTAGGGGAGCTTTCCCTCCACGCCCCTGCGTCACCCGCTCAGCCTAGCCCCTTTTACAAAAGGCGACCAGCAATCGCTTTTATTTTTTGCGAAATTAGATTCCGGAAACATACTCTCTCCCCTTAATGTTCCATTCTTTAAGTAAAACCCAAAGGGCAATGGTCAAGCTCAACCGGTGCATTGCTCCGAAGGGCCGTGATATGTTCTACGGTTCAAAAGGCTTTTGGCAGGTGAAGCAATGATGCGGAACGTGGGACTGAAGCTAATCCACAGAGTAGATGCCAAGAAGGATGAGGGCAAAAGCCTGATAGAACCCGAAATTAGAATATAGAATCGCCAAATATAATTCAAAATAAAAGAAGGAAAAATGGCTTTTTTACCTTGAAGCCATTGCGATTCTTTCTTGCTCATTCTTTTTCTTGACAGCGTGGCTTGCCATGTCGTTGTTGGAGGCCAGAATGATCTCCTTGGCAAGCGCCTCTTCTATCGTCTGCGGGCTACTGTAGGTTGATTCCCTCACGCCCTCTGCGATAAAGCGCAGCGCAAGGTCGACCCTTCTCAGCGGGGCGACGTCAACCGATACATGGTAGACGACTCCACCATACACGATGCGGGTCGTGTCCTCGTTTGGCGATGAATTTTCTATTGCTCTCACCAGCAGCTCGACAGGGTTCTTGCCGGTTTCAAGGTGGATGATTTCAAACGCCGTCTTGACGATGTTGAGCATCCTTGCCTTCTTGCCGCCCATCCTACCAGTGTTCTTGGCGTATTTCTTGCCAAAGTGCATCAGCTTGTTGGCGAGGCGCTCGACGATGTTGACCTCTGCCTTTTTCAGTCGCTGGTGCTCGTGCCTGCCAAAAGTCACCGGGATTACCGCTGGCTTGAGGCTGATCACGTTCTTAAGTCCGGGGTCGTTTATTGCAATGTTGCTTGTGTCCCACTTGTGGAACAACTGTATGTGAACCTGTTCTTTCCCGCTCATCTTCTCGGCTTCTCCTTTCTTCCGTGTACAAGCTCGTTCAGTGAAACGCCGTTGACCTTGAACACCTGCCACCTGACTCCCGGAATGTCGCCCATTGCGCCACCCATCGAGCCTCCGATGCCGCCGATAATGACCTCGTCGTGCTCGTCAACAAAGTTGAGAGCGCCGTCCTTTGGAAGGAAGGCGGTTACCGACTTGCCGTTCTTTATCAGCTGAACCCTGACGCACTTGCGTACGGCAGAGTTGGGCTGCTTTGACTCGATTCCAACCTTTTCCAGCACTATGCCCCTTGCCTGCGGCGCACCCTCGAGCGGGTTTGCCTTCTTGTCAAGCATGAGCATCCTTCTCTTGTAATATTTGTCTGCCCACCTTGCGCGGCTCTTCTTTGATTTCAGAACCCTGCCTGCGAACAGACCTAGTGGAGATTTACCCATCTATATTCACCCTATGACTATTACTACCCTGTTCAGGGCTTACTATCTGCACATTGGTTATTTGGAAGTATCGCTTCGCAAGAAGTCTTGCCTTCTCGGCGTTCCTGCCCTCCCTGCCAACCACAGCGCCCTTTTTCTTCTGGTCGACCGTGACTACGGCCTGCTTTGTCCCGTCGCTCCTATCAGATATCCTGACGTCGTTTACCATGTCGGCGTTGAGCATGTTGCGGATAAACTCGGCTGGGTTGTCGGAAAATTCAACAAGTTCAATCTTTTTTGCAACCACATTCTGCAGTTGCTTGATGGTGGAGCCGCCCTTGCCTATGGCAAGGCCCATCTGGCCCTTGTTGACCACGAATATGACGCGGTCCATCTTTTCGTCGACGATGCAGTCCCTTGCAGTGGCACTAGTCACGCTCTGGAAAAGAGACATGAGCCGAAGCTCGTCAGAGGTCAGCTTGATCTCTGTCATTTCAGAGTCCCTGCGATGTGCAGTGCAAACGGCGACGGCAACAACAACAAATCATGCTCACAACCTTTGTTCAATTTAAGTCTTGGTGCCTTACTTGGCAGCTGCCGCCTCTTTTTCTGCCATTATGGCTTCGATCTCGGCCGCCGTGCCGCTCTTGATCGCTATCGCGGTTATCCGAAAGGGCTTGTTGCAGAGCTTGCCCAGCTGCACAGAAGTGCCATGATATTCGTAGACTGCGACGTTTGCTGCCTTGGCCTGCTCTTCAAGCTTGGCCCTGTCGGCCGAGTCGATCGATTTGCTGACGATTATCAGTTTCGTCCCCTTGACTGACTGCAAGACTTCCTTGACGCCGCTCTTGTACTTGTCGGCGGCTACTGCGTCCCTAATCACTTTTTCCAGCACTTTCATTGTTACTATCCTTCACCTTCATGTAGAGGTCTACCATTCCAGTGCCGACAGGTACAGTGGCACCCACTATAACGTTTTCTGTTACTCCTTTCAGCGTCTCAATCTGGCCTTCAAGCGAGGCTCTTGCAATTGTCGGGACTGTGATCTCGAACGCGGCCCTTGCAAGCACCGATGTCTTTGTTCCGGCGATGCCATGCCTGCCTATCTGCTGGAGGTAGCCCTTGGACGTCATCAGGTCGGCGACCAGCATGATGTGGCGCGTGTCCACTTCAAGACCCTGTTCTTCAAGTGTGTTTGTGATCTCTTTGATTAGCGCTGTTCTTGCGGCTTCGATGCCAAGCGTCTGCCATATCTCATACACATTGTTCGTGGTGACCCTTGTGAGGTCGACGCCGTCGACTGCCACCACCTTTGCAAGGTTAGAGCCTGCAGTCTGGATCACCCACTCTTCGTCCTGCTTTACGATTGTAACGCGCTCAATGTCCGGCACGCCCTTTACTCTAGTGTTGAGCAGCTTGCTCTTGAGCGTCAGCAGAGTCTGCGCATCCGGCTCGTCAGGAACCGTTATCTTGATCGAGAGCTTGTTCTCGTTTGGCTTGACTGTGTATTTCTTCTTTGATCCTTCAAGGACTTCCTGCACATCGGCAAAGGTGCATCCCCGCTCTGCCAGTTTCGCCTCTGACAGATGGAACGTCAGCACGCCGCTATAATCAGTCTCCGACCTCTCGATAAGGTCCCCTATCCGGGTGAACAGTATCTCTCTTGCGACTTCAAGCGCCTTTTCTCTGGACACCCTGTGCTCCTCGTCGAGGTAAATGTCCATCGTGGGCGTCACCGGCTTTTTGCGCGCGTCCACGAGCTCGATGAGCCTCGGAAGGCCAAGCGTCACGTTTCTCTCCTTGACGCCAGCAAAGTGGAATGTCCTGAGGGTCATCTGGGTTCCCGGCTCGCCTATCGACTGCGCGGTGACGACTCCGACTGCCTCTCCCGGCTCGGCAAGCGCCCTGTCGATCAGGTCGAGCACCTTCTTCATGACTTTTTCAACTCCTTCCTTGCTCAGCCTGTTTTCAAGGAGCGCCTTTTCCAAGTTAGCCTTCATCCTCGGGTTGAGGTTCTCGGCATACTTGGCAATGATGCTCTTGATGACATCCTCGGTCGCCTTCCTTCCCTCGTCTACTATTGATTCAGCTTCAATGAGCCTTGAAATGTTGACGGCTTCGCCGTGGTCGCTCTTGGCAGGGTCAATTCCGTCCTCGCCATACAGGTACTGGACGATGTTGCCGTGCGGATCGCGCACAGTCTGGTCGTACTCAATCTTCAAGTGCTCCAGCGCGTTGATGAGCCTTCTCTGCATGTAGCCAGATTGCTGCGTCCTGACTGCAGTGTCAACCAAGCCTTCTCTTCCGCCCATTGCGTGGAAAAAGAATTCAAGCGGCGACAGGCCGTCGCGGTAGTTTGACTTGACAAAGCCCTTTGCGTCTGGGTTGGCGTCGTTGGGCTTGAAGTGCGACAGTGCCCTGTTGTGGTAGCCCTTTTGGATCCTCTTGCCCCTGATCGACTGCTGGCCGAGGGCCGCAGTCATTTGGCCTATGTTGAGGGTCGAGCCCCTTGCGCCTGTTGACGCCATTATGACGCCCGAGTTCTCGTCGGGGAACGCCCTGTCGGCCGTCCTGCCCGCGCGGTCGCGTGCGCGTGACAGCTCGTTTACCACATACAGTTCAAGTGCCTCTTCAGCAGCAAGACCCCTTGTGAGCGGCAGCGTTCCGTCGTTATACTGCTGTATCAGCTCATAGACCTTTTCGTAGGTCTTTTGGATAATGTCATTTATCTCCTGTCTTGTTTCTGGCGAGAGCCACAGGTCAGAGTAGCCATATGTGAATCCCCTGTGGGTAATGTACGTCTTGAGCATGGTAAGGATCGAATCGAGGAACTTTCTTGCAGCGTTTGTGCCATAGTCCTTGGCGATCCTGTGGAGCACGCTGTCCGGCTCTTCTGCGCCGATCGACGCCTTGTCGATCACGCCGCTTATGAGCTCGCCGTTCTTTATGACGACATCCTTGCCCTCGCCCTTTGCGGCCTTGTTCCATTTTGATGTGATGATAAAGTTAAAGTCCTTTGGCAGGAACAGCGAGAAGAGCTGCCTGCCCGAGTAGAGCCTTTGGCCGTCCTTTGTTATTGCAGGCTCTGGCAGCGGCCCTTCGTAGCCGCCTATCATCGCAAGGTTTGCAAACTCGTCCTTTGTCAGCGTGGTTCCGTCGCGGGTCAGCATGAATGCACCGGTAATAAAGTCCCTGATGCCTCCAATGATGGGTCCGCCATACCTTGGCGATATCAGCTGGTCCTGCACCCTCATGAGAAGGGTGGCTTCGGCCCTCGCCTCTTCGCTCTGCGGTACGTGCAGGTTCATTTCGTCCCCGTCAAAGTCGGCGTTGTAGGGCGGGCAGACTGCAGGGTGCAGGCGGAACGTCCTGTAGGGGAGCACCTTGACGCTGTGCGCCATTATGGACATCCTGTGGAGCGACGGCTGCCTGTTAAAGATCACAATGTCGCCGTCTGCAAGGTGGCGCTCTACGATGTATCCCGGAGCAAGCGAGTCGGCTATTGCCTTTCTATCGGTAACATAATCCAGCCTTATCTTGACCCCGTCTGGCCTTATGATGTAATTTGCGCCCGGGTATGTGTTGGGGCCATTCATCACCAGCTCCTTGAGTCTTTCTACGTTCCACTGCGAAACGGTCTCGGGTATCGTGAGCTTTTTGGCAACATCGGTCGGCACGCCAACGTCCGCGATCGTAAGGTTGGGATCCGGCGAGATCACCGTCCTGCTTGAAAAGTCGACGCGCTTGCCTGAAAGCGAGCCTCTGAACCTTCCCTCCTTGCCCTTGAGCCTCTGGGTCAGGGTCTTGAGCGGCCTGCCCGACCTGTGGTGGGCCTGCGGGATGCCAGACACTTCGTTGTCAAAGTACGTCGTGACATGGTACTGCAGCAGATCGACGAGGTCCTGCACGATGAGCGGAGGGGTTCCTGCCTCCTTGCTCTCCTTGAGGCGCTGATTCACCCTGATGATGTCAACGAGTTTGTGGGTAAGGTCGTCCTCCGACCTGATGCCTGTTTCAAGTATGATTGACGGCCTGACCGTCACCGGCGGCACTGGCAGCACTTGGAGCACGAACCATTCTGGCCTTGCAGTCCGGGGGTCGTAGCCTAGCAGAGTCAGGTCATCGTCTGGGATGTGGCTCAGTCTTTCGCGTATCGTGATTGGCAGCAGCCTGTTTTCGCCGGCGTCCGTCTTTTCTACAAATATAGTTGGCTTTGTGAATATCAGGTCGTACTGCTCCTTGCCGCAGTGCGGGCAGACCTTGACCTTCTTGGCCCGCTCGATTATCTCATCCTTGATGTTTTCAAGCGTAATGACCGCGTAGGCTGCCTTTGTGTCACGGATCGACTTGTAGTGGGTGAGCTCTTCCGGCTCGAGCTTGATCCTGTTGCACGACCTGCACGATATCAGCAGAAGCTTGTGGATGTCGTCTACAAATGCGATGTGGAGCACCGGCTCGGCAAGCTCGATGTGTCCAAAGTGGCCAGGGCATTTTGCAGAAGTGTTGCCACAGGTGGCGCACTTTTGACCCGGCTCCAGAGTTCCTAGCCTGTTGTCCATAAGGCCTCCCTGCACCGGCATACCATCTTCATCGTACGTCTCTGGGGCCGTTATCTCGGCGACAGAGAACTTTCTCACTTCAGTAGGCGACCATACGCTGAACTTTATTCCGCCCAAAATTTTTGCAGATTCTTCCATCATCTCAATCTACCCCTTAGACTTTCTCCTTCACAAGGAGCCTCGGAGCGACGTTCAGGCTCATCATCTCCTGCAGCAGGAGCTTGAACGCGTATGCGATCACAACTGACGATATCTTGGCCTTTTCTCCGCAGACGCGGCAGATGTAACGGCGCTGCTTGACGTCATAGTATGCAAGCAGGCCGCAGCGCTCGCAGACGTTCACTTCAGCCTTGTCGGACTCCTCCAAGAGCCTGTCCTTTAGCATCATTGATGCGCCGTAGGCGATAAGGCAGTCGCGCTCCATCTCTCCAAACCTCAGACCTCCGCCACGCGCCCTGCCCTCTGTGGGCTGCTTTGTGAGCATCTGGACCTGGCCCCTTGCGCGGCTGTGGATCTTGTCGGCAACCATGTGGTGCAGCTTTTGATAGTATACCACGCCGATGTAGACGTCTGCTGGGAACTTTCTGCCCGTCCTGCCGTCGTACATCGTTTCCTTGCCGGTGTACTTGAATCCGTACTGCTCCATGGCGGTCTTGATGTCGTCGCCCTTTTCCCCAAGGAACGCCGAGCCGTCGACGATCCTGCCCCGGAGCGAAGCGGCCTTGCCGCCAAGCGACTCCATGAACTGGCCGACGGTCATCCTTGATGGGAACGCATGTGGGTTGATCATAATATCAGGCACTACGCCATCCTCGGTGTACGGCACGTCTTCCTGGTTGACCAGCATGCCGACAACGCCTTTCTGGCCGTGTCTTGAGGCAAACTTGTCGCCTATCTCCGGGATCCTCATGTCCCTGACGCGGATCTTGTACATCTTGCCGCCTTCGACCGACTGCGTGACTATCACCGTATCAACGACGCCGTTTTCTGATGGCCTGACGCCGACTGAAGTGTCGCGCCTGTACGGGCCCTTGACCTCGAACTCTTTGTACTCTTCCATGAACCTTGGCGGCGACGTCCTGCCGATCAAAATGTCGCCTCCGTTGACCACGGCTTCGTGCATTATCGCGCCGTCCTGCTCTAGCAGGCGGTATGCTTTTTCTCCCCTGTAGCCGCGGATGTTGGCATCTGGCTGCGGCAGCTCAAAGTTGTCCTTCATGCCGCCGGGGTACTGCTTGGCTTCAGCTTCATAGATCCTGTAAAAGAACGTCCTGCCAAGCCCCCTGTCGACTGACGACTTATTGAACACTACTGCGTCCTCAATGTTGTAGCCTTCAAATGGGAGCACCGCAACGACCGCGTTCTGGCCCGTCGGGCGGTCTTCAAGCCCAAGCAGGTTTATCGCCTTTGTGCTGACCACTGGCGTCTGCGGGTACAGCATAAAGTGCTGCCTGACATAGGTGCTTGCGTTCATGAGCGGAGTCGAGAAGCCGAGGCTCTGCTTTGCCATTGCACTTTCATAGGTGTTTCTTGGCGACTGGTTGTGCTCGGGGTACGGGATTATTGAAGCGCCCACACCCAGAATCGCAGATGGGAATATCTCCAAGTGTGTATGCTTTGGCTCCAGCTTTTTCGGATCAATGGCTACATAGCAGTTCTCCTCCTCGTTAGCATCTACCAGCTCGATTACTCCCATGTAGAGCAGGTCGTTCCATGAAAGGAACTTTTTCGACACTTTTTCAATGACTTCATTAGTTACAAGAGGCTTGCCATCCCTGAGCACAACGAGTGGCCGCAGCACCCTGCCGGCGTTGCAGCTGATGTAGAGGCGCTTTGTAGCGTTCTCGTTCTGCGAGCTGTAAAGGTAAATCCCGACGTGCGGGTGGATCTTGCCTGACCTTCTCATCGATCTCAGCGTGTCAGAGAGGTGCTCTCCCTTTTCGACGTAGCCTATCAGCCTGCCGTCAACAAACACCCTTGTGCCTGACTCCCTCAGGTCCTCGCGGGCATCCTCGACGTTCTGGACGCCAAGCTCGTACAGCTTTTCTGTTACCTCGGCGCTCTGGACGTTTACCGAGATTATTGCAGATAGCGCAAGGTTCTTGACGAGTCCACAGTTAGAGCCTTCAGGGGTCTCTGCGGGGCAGATCCTGCCAAAGTGTGTAGCGTGCAGATCCCTTGCCTCAAAGTTGGGCTGGCTTCTGCTGAGCGGCGACTGGATCCTGCGCAGGTGCGAAATGGTGGACATGTAGTTGGTCCTGTCAAGCAATTGCGTGACTCCGACCCTGCCCCTGCCCCAGTTGCCCGTTGCAATGGCGTTGTTCAGCTTGTCAGAGACGATGCCGGGCCTGACTGCGGCTGCGACTGCGTTGATGCCGCGCTTTTGGCCCGAGCGCTCTAGCTGGTACTTCATGTCACGTATCAAATTGCGAAAAGCTGTCCTGAACAGGTCTGCAAGCATCTGGCCGGCGAACTTGATCACCTTGTTGCCATAGTGGTCCTTATCGTCAGCGTCTATCCAGCCCAGCTTGAGCTCAATGAGCTTGCTTGCCGCTTCGCCTAAGAACAGCGCCTTTTCATGCCTGTTGTCTGGGTTCTTGCCAATGTGCGGCAGGAGGCCCCAGTCAAGCAGCGTTTCGGCCCTCTTTATCTGGAACTCCTCCAACATGCCGGGCGCAATTCTCTTGCTGATATACACGATGGCGTCCCTGCTCGTGTTCACGTCGCCGGCCTTTTCAAATGAGGGCTCTAGCTCGTCTTGGATGGTCTCGTTTAGCGAGACCGAGTCTGCGATGTCCTTGTCCGACTCTAGGCCAAGCGCCCGGATTAGCGTGATAAGAGGTATGTCTACAGGCGAGCCGGGGATCTTGGTCACTATGGAGCCGTCTGGGCGCATCACTAGTTCAAGTTTCGCCCTGTAGCCGACTATTGAAGAGTACACCTTGGCCTTGTATAGCAGGGTGCCGGTTGCCTCTTCGGCGTCAACGATTATCTTGTTGTACGAAAGATCTTCCAAGCCTACGATGACGCGCTCAGAACCGTTGATAATGAAATATCCGCCGGGGTCGCGTGGGTCTTCGCCAAACTCGATCAGCTTGCTCTCAGGCAGGTTGTGCAGGATGCACGTGTTGGACTTGACCATTACAGGCATGTCGCCGATGTGGATAAAGCGCGATTCCAGTATCTTGCCGTCCTCGACCACGCTGCATTCAAGCATGACCGGCGACGCATAGGTTAGGTTGCGAAGGCGTGCCTCCATCGGGGCAACATGTGTGATAGAGCCGTCAAGCTCCATGATCCTTGGCTGTTGGAGCTTTATCTTGCCCAGCTTGATCTTGTACGGGTATTCTGCGGTCTCGATTTCGATCTCGCCAACTTCGTCGATGATGCTCTGGAGTCCGCGCTCCATGAATTCGTTATAAGAATTCAGGTGCTGCCTTGCAACGCCTTCCCTTCGCAAAATGTCGTTGATAATAGGCCACATCTCAATAGAATTCTCTATCATGGCGTACTCAACCCTCTACGACGTATCGGTAATATACACTTTCACCCGCAGTCGGGCTCTTTCTCGTGATCTTGATAATGTCGCCGGGCCGGACGTCAAGATCTTCAAGGGCCTTGTCGCTTATCATGATGTACGGCAGCTGGCTTGGTTTGGCGTTGTACTTTTTCAGAATTTCCTCTGCTTCCTTTTTCGGCAGAATTTCATGCTTTGGTTGGTAAGCGTGGTTCGTTATCTTGACGACCTTCTTTTCAGACAATGGAGTGCACCTCCAAACAGGAAAATAGCTTCTGCTGAGAAAACATCAAAGTCAAATTTAATGAATATCGGGTGAGCATATATAAGTATTCGCAATTTATTGTCCGGGAATTTGCTATTTCTTTTGAAAATTGAGACATGGTATTTATTGAGGTTACTTAAAATGATCTAAAGCGTTAGAGTTTATACACAAAAAGGATAAATAGTAATGCAATTATAGCGTGTTAGGTGTGCATGAGGGATAATGGACTATAAAGCATATGCACTAGTGGCTATATTAATGGCATCCGTTGCATCTGTCGGAGTGGTAGGTGCCGCGTATGCACAAACGCTGACAATAGAGACAGACAAGGACAGCTACGCCTCTGGTGATGAGATCACGATTAGTGGCCAGCTGACCGCGCCGACGATAAACCAGCCAATCCTGATACGAGTGTTCGATCCGGATGGTAACTTTGTAAGAAGTGAGATACTCGATGCTGCAGCAGACGGATCATACAGCTATACATTTACGTCAGGAGGTCCGCTGATGGCAAAGAGTGGAACCTACAGAGTACAGGCTACCTATGCAGGCACTGTAAACCAGGAAACAACATTCGAATTCCAAGCTACTGAAGAAACCTGGAGGACATTCAATATCAGAGTTGGCGGCCAGACATTCCCAGTACAGTACAGAATTACAGGCGGATCGGTTCAGAACATGGTACCAGACGAAGCAACTGCGACACTGACAGTTACAATCAGCTCAACATCCGACGGAAACCTGCAGATCAGACTTCCAAGGAACGTGATTGACTCCAGGGATGGAGCTGACGGCAGATCAGGATCTGACTTGGACTTTGCAGTGTTCATTGATGACGAGAATGTTACGCCTGAGCAAACAGAGGCAACAGTTGACAGAAGGACACTGTCGATCGACTTTGCAAACGGCACTGAAACAATCGAAATCGTAGGCACATGGGCAGTTCCAGAGTTTGGTGCAATAGCTGCAATTGTACTGGCGGTAGCAATCGTTGGAATCATTGTAGCAACTGCAAGGTACGGCAAGTTCAACTTCGCTCCAAGGCTGTAAACAGCCTTTTTTCTTCCTTTTTATTATTTGACCAAGACCTACTACCGACGGGCATATCATTTTATTATATTATATTGAAAAATGGGGCCTTCGGAGGGATTTGAACCCTCCTCAAGCGGTTTCTGCCGAAAAGTTTCTTGAGAAACCGGCCACAGCCGCCTATACTGACCAGGCTATACTACGAAGGCCGCCAGAAAATTTGCTGACTCTACAGTATATAATCGTTCGATTGCTGCGCTCTATTGTTATTATTCGGTAGCCATTCGCACAAGTTCAGAGATGTGTTTGCCCTTTCCTTGGGAGAGTGTATTTATGCCCCCAGTCAGACTTTCAGCACCAATGCCTTTCTGACCAAGCACCTGAGCAACCCTGAGCGAAGTATTTCCCATCATGCAGACAAGCAACGGCTTTGAGTCTGGGCCTCCCAGTGATTTCTCCATCTCCTTTGGAATCTGTTGTGTCATCAAGAGTTGCTCTACCTCACTGGCCTTTGGGACATAGATCTTGCTTTCGTCGATGCCCAGCGTCTTTGCGATCAGCTCTATCCCTTCTTTGCGCGGCGTATACATCGTGTGTATCCAGACAACTCTGTCGTAATTCCCAATGTTTGAAACGGCTTCCTGCAAGGGGACCTCTAGGCGCTTTTGTTTCTGCTGCTGTTGCATGGCTTCAAGGTTCTTCCTATACTTTTGGATTCCGTCTGCAATTATCACGACAAACCTGCCTTCGCCGCCAAAGTTCGCCATCTGCATTGCTGCATAGAGCGCAAGGGCGCTGCTTTCACCCATGTCGTACCCCTTGTCCACAAAGAACTTGAGCAAGCGTTTTGCCTGTCCCCCAAAGTCTACTTCGTGCTGCCCGGCGTACTGGTCAGGCTCATAGAATTTCAAGCCCGACGCCTTTGCTTTTGTCCTTATCCCTGCGACATCCTGATCGGCTGGCGGGAATATCACGTGCACCGCCTTCTTGCCGTGCTTCTCCATCATGTACCTGCTCAGGCCGCCCGATGTGCCGCCGGTGCCAAAGGTGCAGACGATCCTAAAATCTGCTAGCGAATGACCCTGCTCGTGTAGTTGCTGCTCAATCTCTGGGCCAGTAACTGTCCTGTGCACCTCTATGTTCAGCTCATTATCGTATTGCTCTGGGCAAAAGCAGCCGTCATACACTTTTGCCAAAAGCTTTGCCAGGTTTATGATGTCCTGCTTTGCCAGAACTGCTTCTATCTCCGAGCGTGACCTGTCGAAAATAGCAGGATCGAACCCCAGTTCAGAGAGCTGGGCGCGAACATTCCAAGCAGTTGCTTTTGCAGCCATGAGATTGGCATCCCCCTTCATTCCGGGAGCAGGGCAGATATCCATGTCAAGGTTGACGATGCGAATATCCTCATTTCTCAACTCCTCGAATACCCCTTCCTGAAGCTTTCTAGACACAAGGGTAACAACGTTCAGCCCAATCCTTTTGCCGATCAGTCCCAGCGCGATCCCAAAGTTGCCCGAAGTCGCCTCAAATATCGTTTGCCCTCGCTTGATCTTGCCTGTGGCAATAGCGTCACGCAATATGTTTACCGCCGGCCTAGACTTGATCGAGCCTGCAAGAAGCTTTGAATCAAACTTGCCAAAGACTCGCAGGTTCTTGTCTGCCAGATCTATGCCAAAGACGCTTTTTGCACATTCTTTAAGGTCCGCGGTAATATCTTTCAAAGGCGTTGCATTGACGACCTTGCCAGACTTGTCCTCCAAATGGGGAACCTTGCTCCAGATCTCACGCTCAAAATCCTCAAGCAAAGACCTGTCAGCGCTACTGCTGTTGTTATTATTATTCAGCTCCTGCAATCTCCTTTTCTCTCCCTATAAGCTGCTCATCGAGGGCTTATAAAAGATTTGATAAACCGGATCATCTACCCGGAAGGATGCCTACTCGGACGGTTTCGACGCCCAAGCCTTCGAGCTGGTCTGCAAGGCCGTTGAGCCCTATCGAGTCGCCCGCAAGGTGCCCCATGACGACCAGGTTGCCGTCAAGCTTGTCCTCCCTCATCTTCATCAGGTCGCCATAGTCGACGTGCAGGTAAATGACAGTAGAAACGCCGTGTTGCATGTACGCCTTGGCGATGTGGTAGCCGCCGTTGGTGCCTGCAGCCACTACCAGCGCCCAGTGGCCGGCCCTGTTCTTTTCGCTGCCAAGCCTTACCTGCACCTTGGTCGCCGCATTGCTGAATTCAGGTATCTTGCCTATAGACCGGACAATATCTGACACGTATTCTGTCCTGCCGGACTTGATCGCTTTCAGTATGACCTGCCGCATGTATTCGTCGCACGGCTGGTGAATGTTGACAAGCGGCATTCCAAGCGCCTTTGCCGCTCCTACGACTTCGCTGTAAATGTCGGCGTGGTTACGCGTCTCGACCCGCTCCTTGAGCTTTGCGACCGCCTCTTTTGCGGTCTTAGTGGGAACGCCGTGCTCCATCATAAAGTCGACGTGCCTGTCAAATACCTTGTAAAAGTTGACAGAGGCTACCCCTATTGGGTGATGAGCAATGACAGCGTCGCACCCAAGCTGCCTCGCAAGCATCAGCTCTGCCGCCCCGACATCGATTGCTATCAGGACCTTGTTGATGTTCCTGCCCTTCACGTGCACGGCGCTGTCCGCCGGCATCTTTTTCCAGCCGGCAAGATCAAGCCCAACTTGCATTATCTTTTCAGTGTCGACGGCCATGGCTACCAGTCTGCACAGTGCAAAATTTAAATCTGATCCGCCGCCATCTTGCTCAGAGACACAGATAGATGAGCTGCTCCGACGAGCACGTTTCGCATTCGACTGACAACAACCTTATCCAGATAACCCCCCAACTCAAGGCTAGACTGCAGAAGGCAAAATACGGCGTCTACAACCACTCTGCGGTGGAGCTGTGCCACTGGACGAAAAAGTCGTTTGCAAACGAGGGCACCTGCTACAAGCACAAATTCTACGGCATCTCGACTCACCAGTGCATGGAGATGACGCCGACTGCGATGAACTGCGAGAACAGGTGCATCTACTGCTGGCGCCCGACAGAATTTTATGACACGCTTGAAATGCCCGAAGAGCTAGTAGACGAGCCGGACGTGATAGTCCAACAGCTGATGGTCGAGCGGAAAAAGCTGATAAACGGCTACTACGGCAACGCCAAGAACGACAAGAAAAAGCTCGACGAGTCATTGCTCCCGGCCCATTATGCAATTTCGCTTTCAGGCGAGCCTACCATGTATCCCAAGCTCCCACAGCTGATAAAATACTTGAAGTCGCTCAAGGCCACCAAGTCGATATTCCTTGTGACAAACGGGCAGGAGCCGGACATGCTAAAGAGGCTGGCGGCCGAAGATGCCCTGCCGACGCAGATCTATCTGTCGACCAATGCGTCCAACAAAAAGATGTTCCACCAAGTCAATAGGCCGCTCCACAAGGATGCGTGGGAGCGGTGGTGGGAAAGCCTGCGCTTCCTTGCCACTGTCAACACGAGGACGGTGCTCCGCATGACCCTGATAAGAGGATACAACGACAGCGACAGTTTTGTGGGTGAGTTTGCAGAAATGATGGCTCAGGGCGACCCACACTTTATCGAGCTAAAGTCTTACATGCACATTGGCATGTCAAACCAGCGGCTGGAGCAGGATCACATGCTGGAGATGCACGAGGTGAGGGACTTTGCAGGTAGGTTGTGCGAAAAGATGCCCTCGTTCAAGGTGATGGATGAGAGCGAGATTTCAAGGATAGTGGTGCTGCAGAACCAAGTGCGCTACACTGATAGGTGGATCAGGGAATACCTAACGCCGACTCATTAGCTCTTTGGATGCTAGGGCACCGTATGCTTGTACCACTGTGCAAAGTTGTCAAGCGCTTTCTTGCGGTGAGAGTACTCATTCTTTTTTTCTTTCAGCTCTGCAAACGTCAGATCAGTGCCATCAGGGACGAATATCGGGTCGTAGCCCCAGCCGCCCTCTGCTATCCTGTCCGATATCCTGCCGTCAACCCTCCCTTCCGATATTGATAGGCTCTTGCCATCATAGAACGCTATCAGGGACCGGAATGACGCTGACCTGTCGGCCGACCCTTCAAGCAGCTTCATGATGCCGGCGTTTCCAAGGGTCTTGAACGCGTGCGACGAGTACTGGCCCGGAAAGCCTTTCAACATGTCGATAAACAGGCCATCGTCTTCGACTATTACCGCCCTGCCGACCTGTGAAAACGCGCTCTTTGCCTTTTCACGTGCAATCTCTTCAAGCGAGTCTGATTGGATCTCGACCGGGTTTACCTGCGCAAAGTCTACAGAAATTCCATAAGCCGAGAGGATCGACTGGACTTCTCGGTACTTGTTCTGGTTGGTGCTTGCAAAGGTCACGGCTCGCATGATAATCTAATCAGACCACCCGCGCATACCTGCCGCGCTGCTCTATTTCCTTTACGTTTTCCAAGATCTTGTCTGTCCGATTCTTTCCGGCGACGCTTGCATATCCCCCGACAAAGCTTGGGAACGCCTTTTTGACAGCAATGTGCGCGCTGGTAAAGACCTCCTTTATCAGTCGGATGTCGGTGGCTATGTCTTCCTTGCGCTCTGAATAATATGACAGGCCAAAGTCAAGCAGGACAAGCTGCTGCTTTTTGCTTGTGATAAAGTTTGAAGTGGTCAGGTCGCCGTGGATGATGTTGCTTGCGTGCAGCATGGCGGCATAGCGACCCATTTCGTAGCAGAGGCTAGGCGTTATCGAGTCCCTGACATTTTCGCCTTCCACAAACTGCATTATTATTTCGGCGTTTACAGGGTCGACGAAATGCACAAACGGCGTCATGACCCCGGCAGCCTTGGCTGCGGACATGAAATTGGCTTCATGTATAGTCCTGTGCTTCCTTATGGCCGCGTCCAGCTCTCGATGCCTGTACGGCTTGGGGGTCCGTACCTTCGAGACTGCCTTTTTCCCGCCCCATTCTACGAGGTAGATATCTGCCTCTGCGCCCTTTTTAACCAGCCTCGGCTGCTGCAATAGTAATATAGCCTGTGGATTGGAGATAAAAATGTGGTGAGTTTCGAGCCGGCTCCCGGCGAAAAGGTGATCCTTGATGAGGACTGCGCCGAGGACAAGCTGAGAAGTGGCTTTCTTTTTCTTACGGACCGCAGGCTGGTGTTCCAAAAGACGCAGGGCAGGATGGCTACACTGTCGAAAAAGGAAGGCGAGGTTGTCGTCGATATCCCGCTAAACAAGATATCGTCTGTCAGGGCCGAAGGGTTCCTTGTGAAAAAGTTGGTTGTCGTGTCAGGCGACAAGACCTACAAATTCGGCGTATTTAACAACGGCAAGTGGGAGCGCCAGATAAAGCAGCTCACCGGCGCCAGCTGATGTCCACTGTATCAAGCCGCCATGATTGCTGCACAAATGACTCTTCCACCTTGACATGCCTTTTCGTGACCTGATATTCCAGGATGGCGGTCCACGCGATCTGGGCGCCATTGTCGCCTGCAAATTTCAACGGGCAAACAAACAGCTTGGCTCCCTGGCGGCTGCACGCCGCTTCAAGCATCTCTGCAAGCCTCTTGTTTGCGGCTACTCCGCCCACTATCATCATCTCTTTCTTGCCAGTGAACGAAAGGGCGCGCTCTACAGCCTCTGCTAGCATTGCAAACGCCGTCTCTTGGAGCGAGTAGCACGCATCAGTCACCGCCACCTCCTCTGCCCTGTCTGATGCAAGCTTTATCGCGGCCGTCAGCAGACCGGAGAACGAAACGTCGTTGCCCTTGACGATGTAAGGCAGCTGCATGTACCTGCCGGCAGACTGGACCGCAAGCTGCTCTATCCTGCCGCCGCATGGTGAAGCAAAGCCAAGCGCCCTGCCAAATTGGTCAAGCAGCTGGCCGATGGTGATATCAAGCGTCTCGCCAAAGACGCGCCACCGGCCGTGAGAGAACGCAAGTATCATGGTGTGGCCGCCCGATACCAGCAGGACAAGCGGGTCTGAAGCACCGGTGAGCATAGCCCCAAGCTCTAGATGCCCTAGGGCATGGTTGACCGGCACCAGCGGCTTTTTGTAAAAGCCGGCCACGGTCCTTGCAACGACGGCGCCGACACGGAGGCACGGCCCGAGACCCGGCCCGGCAGAATAGCCCACAATGCCGATGTCCTTCATTGAAACACCGGCAGTTTTAAGGGACTGTCGCAAGACATCAGCACTGGCTTCCATGTGGTGGCGCGATGCTTCACGCGGGTGTATGCCGCTGCCCTCCGGCGCCTTGTAGACGTCGCGCTCGTCGGACAGCACCTTGCCCTTTGAATCGACTATCGAGCATCCAAATGTGTGCGCGGTGCTTTCAATCCCAAGGCATAACATATTTTTTTCCTATCCCCTGCTTGTTGCAGACACTATTTTAATCACGTCGCCGCTTTTCAGCTTGTGGTCGGCGCCTATCCTCTGCTTTGTCCTAGCGTCGATCGCATACAAAAAGCCCTTTGCAAGGTCGGCGTGCACCGTCCCTGCAAGGTCTTTTGCAGTTGATCCTTCGGGCAACAGCCTAACGTCTGGTAGGACGTTCCCCTTTTTGTCTGCCAGCTTGAACTCGTCTTCCACAGGGTAGACGGCGACCATGCGTAAGAGCTTGAAGCAGGCGATATTGATCGCCTCCTGCACCCCGGTCGAGCCGTACTTTTGCATGAGCGTCCTTACAATGTCAAGTGCTTTTTGCTGCTGTATGTTTAGCGCAACATTGGGCTTGACGTCAAACGAGCTGTCGCCGGGCAGGTAATGGAGCACGCCCTTTTTTGACGCCTTTCTCAGGAGCGCCTCGGCTTCTGACGCGCACGGGACCACTTCGAGGCCGGCCGACTTCATCTTCTCGATGTTGACCTCGGCCGAGGGCAGGTCGGCCTTGTTGGCCGCTATTACAAAAGGCTTGGCTTTTGCGCGCAGTATCTTGCAGAAAGCAAGTATGTCTTCTTCTGTCCAGCTCACCGGCTTTTTCATTGCAAGGCCGGACGCGTGGATTGCGGCTGCTATCACCGGCTCGCCTATCGCAAGGCCGGACAACCGCTTTGCAAGCATCTGCTCAAGCTTTTGGCCCAGACCTTCTGCCTCTCTGGTGTTCTTGCCCCAGTCACGGCCTATCAGAGCGGCAAGCCAGAGGTCGAACTCTTCTTCTACAAACGTGATGTCAAACATCGGGTCGCCTGCTCCTGCTGGCACCGACCTCCCGTTGCTGTCCGTCGTGCCCGAGGCATCGACGACGTGTATGAGAGCGTCTGCTTGCCTTGCATCGTCGAGGAACTTGTTGCCAAGTCCCTTGCCGGCGTGGGCACCCGGCACCAAGCCAGCCACGTCCACCAGCTTGATTGGGATGAACCTGTTTCCGTCGATGCACATCGAGTGCACAGGATTGTCCTGAACGCCAAATTCGCGGCAGACGCACTTGACCCTCGCATATGCGACTCCAACGTTGGGTTCGATGGTTGTAAAGGGATAGTTGGCTGCTGGCACGGCAAGCTCTGTAGCCGCGTTAAAAAACGTGGACTTGCCGACGTTGGCTTTGCCAATCAAGCCTATGATCAAGTACACGCTTGTTCTATCCCAGCCCGAATTAATGTCTTCTTTCAAGATTTAATAAAACGCAGGCACGATACTGGTGCGTTATTGATGATGAACAGTCAAGTGGCACGACGGCTGGTCAAAAAGCTAGCACTTGAGAAGCACTCAGAGGGCGGCTACTTTAAGCAGACATACAGGTCGGACACAATGGTAAACGTTGAAGGGTTTGACGGACCGCGTAGCATTGCAACCGCGATCTATTACATGCTGGCCGGCGACCAGTTTTCTGCATTTCATAGGATCAGGTCAGACGAGATCTGGCACCACTACGCTGGCGGCTCGATCACGCTCTATACCATAGACGACAAGGACGGTGGCAGGCTGTCCAAAGTGAAGATCGGCGGCAAGGGTGGCATTCCCCAAGTGGTCATAAAGGCTGGCACGTGGTTCGCTGCAGCGCTTGATAACAGAAAATCGTACTGCCTGCTTGGTTGCACCGTATCGCCGGGCTTTGACTATCGCGACTGGGAGCTTGGCAAAAGGGACGAACTTATTAGAATGTACCCGCAGCACAGGAAAATCATTGAGAGATACACAAAATAGGCGCCGCTTTCAAACCTCTGCCATTGACTAGGCCGGCGGCAGTATGCATAGTAAGCGGGGGGCTTGACTCTGTCTGCTATGCCGCGTCGCTTGCAGCCAACGACGGCTATGACCTTTATTTGCTGACGTTTGTTTATGGCCAGCGCGCCAAGCGTGAAATCGAGCGTGCACGCTTTTTTGCCAAGGTGCTGAAGGCAAGGGATCACAAGGTGGTCGACATCAGCTTCATGAAATCGCTCTACGGCAGGAGCAATGCCCTGACCGATAACAGGCAAGAGCTGTCGCGTGACTTTTCGCAGAGCCTAGTAGTTCCCGTACGCAACGCAGTGTTCCTGACTATAGCTACCGCGTGGGCGATGAGCATCAATGCCAAGGTTGTCGCCTACGGGGCGCATACCGGCGATATCCCACACTACCCTGATTGCCGGCCGGCGTTTGTCAACGCGATAAACGAGGCGCTCAACATTGCCGAATCTGATAGCATCATTGCCGGCAAGCGGCAAGAGATAACAGTATTGTCGCCGGCCGTGATGGGTCTTGACAAGCCGGCGCTGCTCAAGGCCGGCTACAAGGTACTTGGCGACAAGATATTCCAGACATGGAGTTGTTACTCTGATGGCGTCAGGGCCGGCAAAAAATACCTTCACTGCGGGAGTTGCGAATCGTGTATAAATAGGAAAGACGCATTCACCACTGCACGGATAGAGGACAAAACAGATTATGCAACAGAAAGTCGCAGCAAGCGCAAGGGTAAAGCTAAGCGAGATATTCACTAGCATCGAGGGAGAGGGCATACTGTTTGGCACAAAGACCATGTTTGTCAGGCTGTCTGGGTGCCCGCTGAAATGCCATTGGTGCGACACGCCCTACGCGCTGCCTCTGGACAGCGGCTCTGATTACTCTATAGACGAGGCAAAGGAGCTCATCTTAAAGAACCTACACCCCAACACCTACAAGGTCAACTTTACTGGAGGCGAGCCGCTGGTGCAGCATGAGGCGGTGATTGAGCTTGCCAAGTTCGTCAGGCAAAAGGGCCTCAGGACTTTTCTGGAATCGGCCTGCTATGACGCCGCAAGGTTTGCCAAGGTCCTGCCCTACATCGACCTTGTCAAGGTAGAGTTCAAGCTGAAGGACTCGAAGGTGGTTGATGAAAAGCACTACGGCAGCCTGCTGATGAGCGAGCTTGACTGCCTCAAGCTTGCAGTCGGCAGCGGCGGCAAGACCACCTATATCAAAGTAGTAGTAACAAATTCGTCAAGCCTTAAAGAATTCAAGGAACTTGTACGCGAGGTGTTCAGCGTAGCCAGACCAACCGAGATAGCAGGATTTATAATACAGCCAAGCTATAAAATCGACGAGCCAACATTGGATGTGCTTTTTGGCTTTTACGACGCTGTCTACCCCCTGTATGATCAGGTCAGGGTCGTGCCGCAGCTGCACAAGATTATAGGAGTCAGGTAAAAATTAGAAAATGACAACAACAGCAGAAAAGACAGCAGCGATCAACAAGAGAAAAATTGCCAAACTTGTAAGGGAGCTTTTGATCGAGCTGGGCGAGAACCCCGATAGAGAAGGGCTTACAGGCACGCCAAGCAGAATAGCCGACATGTACGAAGAAATTTTCAGCGGGTACAGGATGGACGCAGAGCTTGACGTCAGCTTTTCTGAAGAGACCGACGCCGTGGTAGCAAAGGACATCCAGTTCTACAGCATGTGCGAGCACCACATGCTACCGTTCTTTGGTAAGATCCATGTCGCATACGTGCCATCTGGCAAGGTGTTTGGCGTTTCAAAGCTGGTGAGGCTGGTCGAGAAATACTCCCGCCGGCTGCAGATACAGGAGAGGCTTACAAAGCAGATAGCCGACGAGCTTGTCAGAATGGGCGTAAAGGGCGCGCTTGTGATAGCAGAAGGCGAGCACCTTTGCATGAAGATGCGCGGCGTGCGAAACGACAGCTCGATCACCACGATAGCGCACCGGGGCATAATGGAGCAGAAGGAGGTGCGCGAGCACGTGCTTGCCCTCATCTACAACCCCAAGTCTGAAATGACTAGGGTGTAAGGATTGCCTTTTTCATATCTTTTTTGCTGTAGAACGAGTCGCACGAAACGCAGTTCCACCCATCAATGTCTCCAAGCCGGGTGATCACTATGCGCTCCTTCATGCTATCGCCGCAGTCTGGGCACCGGAACATGACTAAAAGCTGGTTCAAATGTTACTTAACTGCCATATGTACAGTGCACTAGTTATGTGCTGCATTGCAACAAACTGTCATCAGGCTAATAGCGTCATTGATGGCATGTTATTATAGGACACAGCTTCATACTAGCTTAAGCTAGATAGCTCTTCCCTCGTGGTCCTCAGCCAAGTGGGGTTTAGTTATCTGGCGGCGCGGGCAATTTCCAGGCTCACACGTAGCTCGCACCGCGCGATTTATCATTTGTGGCAAAAGATTTTCTAATTCGAAAAACAGTTTTGTTGTGAAGCAGATTTAAGTATATAAAATATCACCGATTGCTGAAAAATTGAAAGCTAAGAAGAAACCGGGTAAGATTCAGAGACGGGATATCTATTACATAGCCGGTGCTGTAGCTGTTTTAGCTGTGGCCATAGCATTAATTGGGTCGAGGGAGGTACCAAAGCCTGAGATCATGGCACATGGGGAACAGGTTGCCTATCACCATCATGTTCGCTTCGAATACTATCTTGATGGCCAAAAACAAGTAGTGCCTGCCAACATTGGAGTTCCAATTGATCAGAATCATCCTCTGGGCCGTTATGGAGTTGCAGGTATTGCGCCAATTCATACACATGAAACTGATGGTCTTATCCACATGGAAAGTAAAGATGAAGAGAAGCCTTTCACGTTTGGAGAGTTTCTCGAGCTTTGGGGTCTTGATCTGACAGACAAGCAAGCTGCCCTCCTCGCCAATGGCGAGCGCATCACTGATATGGAAGGCTATGTTCTAAAAGACGGCGCAAGTTTAAGGCTGGAAGTAACAACACAACAGTAGCCAATGCCTCTTTCAATCCTTTCTTGTATTTGGTCTGTTGTCATGTCATGGACAGGATGAGGTTCCCCTTCCGGTTACGTTGGCGTTGCGGATCATTGCATAGCTGTTCCGCCATTCCCTGACTCGTAAGAGCACTTCTCAGAAATACGTCTTTATGAGCAAGATATTGGCCCGTTTTTGCATATGTATTCCAGTAAGCAACCAACAACCTATTTTGTAGTGTCATCAGGCTAATAAGCAACCTCTTTCTATCACAGCAACAGCAACAACAATTGTCCGGCTGCAGGATAACGTTCTACGGCGGGGGTAAATGAGGTAGGCGGCAACAAGATCCTCCTAGATGACGACGGTGGTACCAGGATACTGCTCGACTTTGGCAAAGGGTTTTTCCGGCGCGCAAGGTTCTTTGAAGAGTACTTAAAGCCAAGGTCGGCAAACGGCCTTGTCGACTTTATCGAGATGGGCCTCATCCCCGATGTCGAGGGCATCTACAGAGAAGACCTGCTGGAGATGGCCGGCAGGAAGGCCGGATCGCCGACCGTCGACGCTGTGCTGGTTTCACACGCCCACGCCGACCACGTCGACTATATTTCGTTTCTCCACCACGACATACCCCTCTACATGGGAGCACGTGCCACACCATACTCAAGGCAATACAGGCGAGGGCGCCCCGCGACTTTGAGCGCGAAGTGCTTGATTTTCTGCCAAAGCCGTCAAAGAGAGGGGCCAAGCCAGTCGCAAGAAAGATAAACGAGTTCAGGTCGGGCTGCAGGTTCAAGATAGGATCGCTTGAAGTGCATCCGATCCATGTCGACCACTCGATACCCGGCGCGTACGGGTTTATCATCTATACGAGCGCCGGGCCGGTTGTCTACACCGGCGACATCAGGCTGCACGGCGCTAGGCCCGAGATGACGCAAGAGTTCGTATCAGAGGCAAAGGCTGCAAAACCAGTAGCCCTCATTTGCGAAGGGACAAGGATAATTGACATACCGATGGAAGAGAGCGAGCAGCGTGTGTTCAGGGAGGCAAACGACCTCGTGGCAGGGCACCCAAACGCGCCGGTGTTTGCCGACTTTAACTTCAAGGACATGGACAAGGTCAGGACATTTTACAGGATAGCAAAGGAGAACGGACGCAAGCTAGTAGTCAAGCTGAAGGATTGCTACTACCTAAAGTACCTGTCGCAAGACCCCAACCTCGGCATCCCAAACTATGACTACAAGGATATCGTCATTTACAAGCCAAAGCAGGTGTCCGGCACATATTCAGACGGCGACTATTACGGCGAGGACGCGACATTTGCAAGCCTGCCCAACGCAAAGACGGCTGCGGAGATCAGCCAGAACCTGAGCCGCTACCTGTGCGCCCTTGGCTACTTTAGCTTTGCATCGCTTATCGATATGAAGCCGCCTCCCGGCGCGCTCTACATCCACTCTGCAAGCGAGCCGTACAACGAAGAGATGGTCTTGAGCCAAGAGCGGGTGAACAACTGGCTCGACAAGTTCGGCATGGAGCGGCACCAGATATACTGCTCAGGGCATGCAAAGGGGACCGACCTGTTCCAGATCGTAAAAGAGATCAGCGCCAAGATGCTCTTCCCCATACACACCGAGCACCCTGAGATGTACGTGAGGGCTACCCGGAACATGACCGTGATAGAGGAAGGCAAGGCGTACGACCTCCTGCAGCAGTAGTAGTAGAGGGCGGATGCAGAACCTATTTGAATTGCTGTATGTATCTACATAAAAGTGCAAAAGGTATTGTATTTTGCATTGGGTGCTAGTAGTAGTTTGGAGGTAGTTGCCAGACGACGGACTCGTCATGGGTAGACTGCCACACATGCGGCAACCGGTACGGGTCATTCCTGTCCGCCTGCCCGGTGTGCGGCGCTCAAAATTATTTTGTTGCCGGTGATCCAGCAACAACAGCAGCAGCAAAGAAGAAGAATAGCAGCGGCAGCGCCGGCAAGATAGTAGCCGCCTGCGTCTTGGTGACAGTAGTCGCAGTCGCGCTATTCATATTCGCTCCCGCCATACTTGGCGTCATTACCCAGCAGCAGGACAGCAACCCTGCGTTCAGCATCCTGCAGCCGCAGGGTCAAGAGCCGGTGACCGTACCGCGCGAGGAGCTGGTGCAGCATGCGCTCGACCTGATAAACAAGGACAGAGCTGACTTTGGCCTGCCGCCGGTGCAGCTGAGCAGCAACCAGGCCGCGCAGGTGCATGCAGAGGACGTTTTCAGGACAAAAAGGATATCCCACTGGATGACAAACGGGGAAAAGCCCTACATGACCTACACTAGATACGGAGGGGAGGGCAGCGTGCAGCAGAACGTCGCGATTGCCGGCTTTAGCCCAGAGCAGTACGAGCAGTGCCGCACCAACATACTTCTTGACTGCGAAAGGATAGAGCCGCTGTCCACTATAGCCGAGCTGCAGTATGAGATGATGTACAAGGACAAGGAATGCTGCGACAACGGGCACAGGTACAATATACTTGACCCGCGCCATACGCATGTGAGCATCGGCATCGTCTATGACAGGTACTACCTTGCGTTTGTGGAGAATTTTGAGAACAACTACGGGCTGGACATAAGCGTCAATAACGGTCAGGTCACGATCTCAGGCCAGCTTTTGGAGGGGCAGGAGCTTCAGCAGATAGACATATACTACGACGAGATCCCAACGCGGGAGATTTATGAGCAGAACAAGCACATGCTCTCGTACTCTGCTGGCGAGCTCGTAGCGGCCGTGGTCGAGCCGCTGCCGCTGGGCTTTTACTACGAAAAGCCAGAGGGCCTCATTCTGATTGAAGCCAACAGGTGGGGGCAGGGCGACGACAGCCCTTCTTCTGTCGATGTCATGTTTAATCTGGCGTCCGCGGTGCGGAAGGACGGCGTCTACACGCTCTTTGCGGTGGTTGAGGACGGCGAGGAGAGGTTCAAAGCCACATCATATTCAATCTTTGTGGACTCTGAATGATAACAATAGTTAGCAATTTAAGAAACAGAGAGCCCTAGCCAGTCAGGGAGAGAAAGAGAGATGAGCGCAGTCAGTGAAATCATGTCGTCGCCAAAAAAGATAGTCGCGGCAAGTATCAAGCCCGGCCTGTCGGCCCTTGACATGGCCAAGTTGATGATAAAGAACAAGGTCGGCTCGGTAGTGCTGATGGACGGCGACGAAAGGCCAGTCGGCATAATTACCGAACGAGACATTCTCAGAAAAGTTGCCGCGTCAAACAAGCCGGCAAAAAGCATAGCTGCCAAAGACATCATGTCGTCGCCTGTAATTACAGTCAAAGCCTTTGACTCCATTGAAACCGCCGCAGCTGTAATGACAAAGAATAAGATCAAGAGACTTGTGGTGGTAGAGCAGGACGACTCGCTGGCAGGCGTGCTGTCAGTCACCGATATTGCAAGAAAGCTGGCAAAGATACTTGCAGACGACTATAACAGGTACGGCCACTTGAAGGCCATACTTGATCTCTGACTGATGTTTAAAATTCAAAACACTTGGCGACTTTGGGTCTATAGCTCATAATAGCTATGCTGCCGGAGAGAATTTTGTTTATGTTAAAAGCAGGGGCGGACAAGGAACCGGGCCTGAAGCGAAACGTCAACCTTTTTCAGGCAGTAATGTATGGAGTCGGATTGATACTTGGAGCGGGCATTTATGTTCTGATAGGCGACGTAGCAGGGATTGCCGGCAATGCGATGTGGATGTCCTTCATAGTTGCGGCTGTCATTGCTGCCTTTACCGGCCTCAGCTACGCCGAGCTTTCCTCGATGTTCCCAAAGAGCGCGGCAGAATACGTGTTTGTCAAGAAAGCCTTTAGGAACAATCTTGGTGCGTTTATTGCAGGATGGCTGATAACGTTTGTAGCAATAGTGTCGGCGGCAGCGGTGGCCGTAGGCTTTTCATGGTACCTATCGAGCTTTTTTCAGCAGCTTGATCCTGTGCTATCGGCCGTCGCGCTGGTCTTGGTGCTGTCCCTTGTAAATTTCATAGGCATCAGAGAGTCTGTGTGGATGAACACTATGTTCACGCTAATAGAGCTGGCTGGCTTGGCCCTCATAGTCACGGCAGCGGTATTGCTGGGCTCGTTTTCAGGGGTTGACTATTATGCGACGCCTCCAGCCACATCATCACCATCGTCGTCTTTTTCACTGTCAGCAGGTGCCATACTGAGCGCAGCTGGCCTAGCGTTCTTTGCCTACTTTGGGTTTGAGAACCTTGCCAACATTGCAGAGGAGGCAGAGAACGCTTCCAGAACCATCCCAAGGGCTCTAGTAATCTCGGTTGCTGTCACCACCGGCGTCTACATCATAGTCGCCGCGTCCGCGATCACGCTCTTGGGGTGGGAAAGGCTTTCTTCCTCAGATGCGCCGCTTGCCCTTGCAGCAGAGCAGACCTTTGGAAGGGCCGGAGTAGTAACGCTTTCCACAATAGCCTTGTTCGCCACGGCAAACACGGTCTTAATGATGCTGATTGCCGGATCTAGAATAATGTTTGGAATGGCAAGAGAGCATGCTCTGCCATCCACCCTTGGCAGGATACACCCTACGACGAGGACCCCATGGATTGCAGTCGTCCTGACGATGCTGCTGGCTATAGCCGTCGTTGTGCTTTCCCAAGGGAGCATTTCTGTTATAGCCAACATTTCTGTCTTTGCAATATTCATAGTGTATGCACTTGTCAATCTGGCGCTAATCTGGCTAAGATATAAACAGCCAGAGCTTAAAAGGCCGTTTAGGTCGCCAGTAAAAATCGGATGGTTCCCTGTGCTGGCTGGACTCGGATTCGTGACGTCGCTGTCCATGCTAACGCAATTTGATAGTACGACTATGCTGGCAGGTATTGTGGCAGTAGCAGCAGGGCTGGCAAGCTATGCAGCGTTAAAGAAGTACGGCAAGCGGCAGTTCCAGGCGCAAAGCAAGCATGAGTCTAGATAATAGTCGGATCTATTATATTTGAGGAAGTGCAATCGAAACACACACATATCATAATGAGCGAAGCTTCAAGCGGCAGTTCGCAGCAGCCTACGGAAATAGTCCTTGCCAGCTGGGGTACAAGGTTCCTTGCATGGCTGATCGACTTTATCATAGTAAATGTTGTGTTGTGGGCAATATTTGCGGCAGCTGCCATCCCATTCTGGCTCACCGGGATGCCTGACAGGTGGTTTGGCAGGGCAGAAGGCCCCATAGAGTGGGCAGTGACAAGCTTGGTGTTCTTTGCATACTGGACATACTTTGAAACTACCACCGGCCAGTCGCTTGGCAAGATGGTCATGCACATCAAGACCACCGATCTGGCAGGAAACAAGGTTGACCCTCGCAATGCGGCAATACAGAGCTTTGGAAAAGCGTTCCTCCTTCCAATAGATGTGATCCTTGGATGGATATTCACAAACGACAAGAGGCAGCGAATATTTGCAAGGGCAGCCAACACGATCGTTGTCAAGATGACAGGCACCGAGTAGAACTATCGCTATACAAAAGGTTAGAAAGGTTAGATGGACAGCACGGATAGGCAGGCATTATCATGCAACGCCACCTTTGGTCAAACTGCGCCGCGGTGCGCGCATATTGCTCGCCTACGCCGTTAACCCATGCTGAAACTCGCAAATGCGAGTGATCATCATATGTTGATTCATCTATTTAAGTCAGCTGACACTATTTTCTAGCAAACATGTTAACTCATTTATACTAAGAAATCCATAGTAGAACATTCTCATATGATAAGATCCAATGAGAATCGAAGTGAAAAAAGAACGAGACCGTTCTGCCAAGTGACTGGCTGCTTTGAGCACGCCGATTTCTATGTTGTTCTCAAAGAGACCGAAGAAGCGGACTATTATGAAGTGAACAGGGACGATAACGGCAACTACGAGAAGGTAGAAAAGAGCCTTGAGTTTGATGGGTTCAAAATAATCCTGTATCTATGCAGCAGGCACGACGACGAGTTCAAGTACCTCATCATTGGGAGCGAGCTGAGGATCGCAAGGAGGTGCAACCTCCTCCGCGCTCCAGAAATTCCATAGGATCCAGCTCCTGCCAGCTGTCAAGCAGGTAGAACGTTATCGAGTAGTTGCCAGTGGAAAAGCCGCCGGGAAAAGAAGGCTGGAATGTCGAGACCATGGGCAGCCCGTTCTTGCTTGCCGCAAGCTCTTTCAGCCTCCTGACCTCGTAGCCCCGAAGGCGCGGGATGCCAGCGCTTGCTTTTACCTGAATGAACCAGGTTGACCTTGAATTACCGCTGCAGCAGCAGGTGGCGACAATATCTGCCGGCCCCCTGCTCGCCGGCGACAGCGCGATGTCCCAGCCCATCGACTTTAGGTAGAGCGCGACGACATATTCCGCCTCCCTGCCAAACTTGCTCCAAGAGTGCAACAAAGGTAGCGGCAGCCGGCGCAGCAATCCCATATAGCTGTTTTTGGCCGCGATTGTTTACCTCCCGGCTCATCAACAAGATACACGTATATGTGACAGCGAAGGCGTACGTGCTTGTCGCTCAAACATATGACTACTACTGCCTATACAACTATGAAGGTGGGACGGTGGAACCTTGCCGACCTTGTGGAGGATCCTTCAAGTGACCAGTTTGGCAGCTTTTTGCGCTCGATCGAAGAGCAGCTGGCGCAGTTTGAAAGAAGCAGGCAGATCCTGCGACAGGACATTTCCCCAGTGGAATTTGAAGGGCTCTTGCACTTGCTTGAAAGTATCTCTGAAAAGATCTCTATAGCAAGCGGCTACGCGCACCTGCGCTACTACGCCGACACGTCATCAAACGAGGCCTCGGCGCTTGTTATCAGGATGGAAAAGATGGCGTCGGACATTGGCAACAGGACGCTGTTCTTCGACCTCTGGTTCAAAAGGCAGCTTGATGACGAAAACGCAAACAGGCTGATAAATGCCGTCCCGCAGGTCTACAGGGAATACCTCCGGCACAAGCGGCTGGTCGCAAAATATTCGCTAAGCGAGCCGGAAGAAAAGATAATCAACACGCTTGAAGTGACGGGCATAGGTGCGCTTGTCAAGATCTACGACAAGATGACAAGCGGTTTTGAATTCACGGTAAAGCTCAGGCGCGGCAGGAAAATAGTAGAGAAAAAGTTTGACAACAAGGAAAAGCTAGTGTCGCTTGTCAGGAGCCCCGATGCCAACACCAGAGAAGCTGCATACAAGTCGCTGCTTGAGGTCTACAGGAAGAACAGCGGCGTACTGGGCGAGATCTACCAGAACGTCGCTGTGCAATGGCGCGACGAGGCAATTTCAATGCGCGGCTACAAGTCCCCAATCTCTGTGCGCAACATCGCCAACAATCTGGACGATGTCACGGTCGAGGCGCTGCTTGCTTCATGCCGGAAAAACTCGGCGGTATTTCAGGAATATTTCAGGGAAAAGGCCAAGATGCTTGGCATGAAGAAGTTGCGCAGGTATGACCTCTACGCCCCCATTACGACCAAGGCATCTGACACGAAAAAGTTCACTTATGGAAAAGCTGTCCAGAGCGTGCTTGACACCTTTGGTGACTTTGACCCACAGTTCCGCACGCTTGCCGAGCGCGTCTTTTCAGAGCGCCACGTCGATTCGGAGATCAGGAAGGCAAAACGCGGAGGCGCTTTCTGCTACACCGTCACGCCCAAGATGACCCCCTATGTGCTCTTGAACTTTGACGGCCTGACAAGGGACGTGTCGACCCTTGCGCACGAGTTTGGCCATGCAATCCACAGCATGCTTGCGTCGGACCTGCCGATAATGGTGTCGCACGCGCCGCTGCCGCTTGCCGAGACTGCGTCAGTGTTTGCAGAGATGCTGCTCAACGAAAAGCTGGCCGAAAAAATGTCTGCCAGAGAGCGCAGGCTCTTGCTTGCAGAGCATATCGACGACATGTACGCGACCATAATGCGGCAGGCATACTTTACGCTCTTTGAGATTGAGGCGCACAGGGTCATAGCCGAGAGCAACGCCACAATCGACGCGGTAGCCAAGATATATTTTGAAAACCTCAACGAGCAGTTTGGTTCTTCAATAGCAATAACGCCTGATTTTCAGTGGGAGTGGGTGTACATACCGCACTTTTACCACACGCCGTTCTACACCTACGCATACTCGTTTGGCAACCTGCTCGTCCTGTCGCTCTACCGCCAGTACAAGCTTGAAGGCAAGTCGTCGTTTGTCCCCAAATACTTCAAGATACTTGCTGCAGGCGGATCGAGAAAGCCAGAAGAGCTCTTGATGGAGGCAGGAATAGACATTTCTAGAGAGGAGTTCTGGCAGCAAGGCTTTGACTATGTGCGGGAAATGATACAGCAGCTGAAATCACTTGCGCCATAACGATGTAGTCCTTGCAGCATGCATAGCCGGCTCGATGTCTGCCGGCGTGCTCCTACCATCAGCTGGCCTACTGGTCGAGCCCTACATCCTTGTGTGGCTTGGCGCGCTGCTATTTCTGAACCTGATAAGGCTCAAAACTTCTGACCTTCTAGCGACATTTACAAAACCAAGGCAGCTTGCCGTGCTATCTGCAGTCAAGCTGGCGGCGCTGCCAGTTGGCATGTATGCTCTTGTGTATTTTGTGTACCAGCCGTTTGCGCTCCCTGTCCTGCTGCTCTCTGGCATCTCGACCGGCCTTGGTGCGCCATTCGTGGTCAACCTTATTGGCGGCCGGCTCCCCCTCATAGTAGGCATGATAATAGCCACCTCGCTTGCCGTCCCCTTTGTGCTCCCATCAATAGTCTATGCGCTGGTGGGGTCGCAGTTTGACATACCGGTGATCGACATGGTGTTCTTGCTGTCTGCCGCGCTGTTTACGCCGCTTGCAGCAGGCTGGTTCACCAAAAAGCGCTTCCCGGTAGCTTCAAGGTTTGTCGATGAAAAGTCATTCCCGCTATCGCTCGTCTTTATCGTCCTGATCAACTTTGGCATGTTCGCCAAGTTCTCCAGCTATTTTTACGAAGAGCAGGTGTTTTTGCTGCAGACAATAGCAACCGCGTTCATTTGCTACGCGGCCTATAGCCTTGTAGGATATGCGAGCGCGCCTGGCGGCCAGCAGGAAAGGAGCGCCGGCTTGATAGCGATGAGCTACGTCAACAACGTGCTTGTGGCCGTGTTTGCGTTCCAGTTCTTTGGCTCACAGGTTGCGGCACTTGCTGCGCTGTACAATATCCCCTACTATGTCGGCATCGTGGCGATCAAGAGGTTCATGCCCGGACAATAGCTATGCATATATCTTTTTGGCATCCCTTATCATCATCAGACATATGCCAGTAATCCAGATAACGATGAGCCAAGGGAGGACAGTGGAGCAAAAGAGGGAGCTTGTCAAGGTGCTTACAAAAGAGACCGCAAGGATCCTCAACACAAAGGAAGAGAGCATCCGCGTCCTCATATATGAGGTGTCAAAGGAGAACTGGGGCAACGCTGGCGTGCTTGGGCTTGACATGAGATAAAGAAATTATCATAATAAAATACTGCCATCGTCGAGCGTTCCTTAATAGTGTCAAAAATGACTTACACAATTGCTATAGAAGTCATGTTCACAAATGTTAAAAGCGATGCGAGTTAGCCTGCTATTACCATTTTGAAGGAAAACCTTCAGGGATTGTCCAAAATGCAGAAGATCGCTGACGGCGGCCAACTGCGTAGCAGAACACGGGGTTGACAACAACCGCTCCGTGCTGATTTGCGAGTGCGGATATTTCAAGGAATTACCCTGACTGACAGCAAATCATTAACGCCCTTCTTTTCTTTATGATGATGGGGAAGAGGAGTAGATCATTTTGTTTCCTTATCTTGCGCCTGGGCTGCCGTGCCTTCCTCCTCTCCTTGCGGCTTCCATTTCTCCGCAAACTTCCATCCAAACTTTATCGCATATGGAGAAATGAACGTCGTAATTATCGTCATCGCTCCAATCATTGGAAGCAAAAACGCGCTTGTTGCCCCCACGTCTGCTCCTCCCTTGGCCGTCACAAGCGCCAGCTCGCCTCCCGAAGCTGACAGGCCAAAGCCTGCCCTCATCGATGTTAGCTTGTTGAACCCCTGAGCCCTTGCAGCGCTCCAGACCGTAATGAATTTTGCTGCAAACGAGACGGCTACCAGAATAAGCGCCGGAATTATGAAGAGAGGAAGCAGTGAGATATCCATCAGCGCGCCTATCGATATGAAGAACAGCGCGGCAAACATGTCCCTGATCGGAGTCGCCAATATGGCAGAGACAGAGTGCATCTTGGACTCGGCTATCAGGACGCCTGCAAAGAACGCGCCAGCTGCCACAGATATGCCAAGCTCAAATGCGATAAACGCCATCCCAAACGCTACGCCCAGCATGGCCACAACGAGCACGTCTTGCTGGTTTGTCCTGCCAATGAGGTCGATGAACTTTGGAACCGTCTTTGAGCCTAGCAGCAGCGCGCCTGCAATAAACGCAAGAACTATTCCTACAGAGGCCCCGATTTCTACAAATGAGAGGTCTCCCGTGGAGGCTATCGACTGCAGTATGGCCAGCATCGAGATGATTATAATGTCTTCAATTATTGCCACGCCGAGGATGAGCGAAGATGCCTCTGCCTTTATCATTTTTAGCTCTTCTAGCACCCGCATGACAATGACTGTGCTTGTAACAGAGATCGCAAGCGCAACAAACAGGCTGTCATAGAATGAAAATCCCATTGTCTGCCCGACGGCATAGCCGGCCATAAAGGTCCCTGATGCTTCTGCCGCTGCGATGACTGAAGCCTTTCTCCCCACTTTTCGCAGCTTTTCAATCGGGAACTCCATGCCTACTACAAAGAGCAAGAGCACGACCCCGATCTCTGCAAACAGTTCCAGAACTTCAATCTGAGTGATCAGGCTGAATGGCGGCGTGTGCGGGCCTATTATCATGCCTGCTGCAATGTATGCAATGACCATAGGCTGCTTGAGCTTGTAGGAAAGCAGAGCCATGGCAGATGCGACGATCATGATAACTGCAAAATCGCGGATAACAAGCTCAAAAACTTCAACCACGCTTTTCTGACTTGTCCTACTTTATATGAATATTTGCGAAAATAGATTTTTCCTGTTGTGCTGCCATGCGACAAAACCAAGAATAATAGGCAGATTAACGCTGATACAGAACGCTAGCAAACTTGCCAATTAGTCAGTATTTGTTTTGGATTCCTCTTGTTTCTTTTTCTTCTTCTCTTTCCAGTTCTCTAATGCCAATAGAAAGTTTGCTATATCTGCTCAAAACTCGAATGCCATACGTTTGCATCTAAATAATTGTGAATTTGTCTTAATAAAGACATGTGTCTGTTGTCGATAACCATATGCGGCAGCCAATTTTTGACATCACTTTTAGAAACGCAATACTACCGACAATTTCACAGAGCCGAAAATAAAGTTCCTTTAAGCAAGTCGGGACTGAAAGCGCGCATGTAAACTGCACCATTTTCGTGCGTGAAATGGTGCACAAAGCACTATTTTTTCTACACATGCTTCTTCACTGGAAACGCGTGCACGCGCCCTTCCTTATCAGCTGCCGCCTGCCGCCGCATCCAGAATGGCCTTTGCCTGCTTGTAGTGCACCGCGTCTATCATCCTGCCTTCGAGCCTTACCGCGCCCCTGCCGCTTCCCTTCTCCATCGCGTCACCAAGCGCCTGCACCACCTTCTTTGCCCACTCGATCTCGTTCTTGCTTGGCAGGAAGACCTTGTGCACAGGCTCTATCTGGCTTGGATGGATTATGCTCTTGCCAGAGTACCCGAGGCGCTTTGCAACCGTGGCGTCCTTGACAAGGCCGTCAGCGTCGTCGACTTTCTGCCATATCGCATCTATCGCGTGCACGCCTGCCGCCCTTGCGTCAACCGGCACTTTGGCCCGGGCGTATGCATAGCCTGCCGGGTCGCTTTCGTCGTAATCAAGCCGCATATCGTGCAGAAAGTCAAACACGCCAAACACGAGCGCGTTTACCCGCTCGTCTGCGCCTGCAATCTGGTAAGCGTTCACCACGCCCCTTGCAGTTTCAATTGAAGGCATCAGTGCTACCTTGCCTCCTGTCTTTCTCTCCTTTTCCAGCGCCGCCACCTGCTTCTTTATCTTGGAGACCTCCTGTGCGTCGTTGACTTTGGGTATCACTATGCCATCGACGCCCTTGCGCACGGCCGCCTTGAGGTCCAGAGCTACCAGCCCCGACTCGGGCGAGTTTGTCCTTATGTACACCGGCCTGCCGTATTCCTGCCTGCGCGAAATCGCGTCGGCTATTATCTTGCGAGCGGCGTCTTTTTCGTTGGCTGGCACTGAGTCTTCAAGGTCAAAGCAGATGATGTCTGCCTGTAGCATCTTGGCCTTTTCAACAAAGCGGGTGCTGTTGCCGGGGACAAAGATCAGGCTTCGGAACATCATACAAAAGAGTGAAGAAAGGGAGGGTTTTTAGAGCTTTTGCGGAGTGGTCAATATCTTGCCGAACTGCTGGGCCCCAGCCATCATGACGTGGCCTTGGACCATGTCAGAGAACGGCAAGATCGTGTCGATGACCGGCTTTATCTTGCCCTTGCTGACCCAGTACATCACATCTTCAAGCTCTGCCTTGGTGCCCTGCGTGGAGCCAAGCAGGTTCGTGCCCCTGAAGAACAGGTAGCGCAGGTCGATCGTCGAGTCGTAGCCAGTAGTTGCGCCAGTCGCAACAAGCGTGCCTCCCATCTTGAGCAGCGCAACTTCCTGCGGGAAGACAGACTTGCCGATGTGCTCAAAGACGACGTCAACTCCCGGTTGCCCAAGCTTTTTGTTGATTTCACGCACCTTCTTGTACCAGTCGGCTTCTCTATGGTTGACAACATAATCAGCACCTATCTCTAGGCACTTGTCCATCTTGTCCTTGTTGCCTGCTGTAGCAATGACTGTGCAGTTGTAGAGTTTAGCGATCTGGATACCTACCATTCCAACGCCAGAGCCTCCGCCCATGACTAGGACAAGCTGACCTGGCTTTATCTTGGCCCTTCCAACAAGCATGTGCCACGAGGTCATGCCCACCATGGAAACAGCTGCTGCATCGTTGAACGAAACATTATCCGCGATCTTTACGACATTAACTTCGGGCAGGTGTGTATACTGGGCAAATCCGCCCCAGAGTGGGCCTGTCTGGAAGCCCCAGACAAGTCTGTCACTGCAATCAAATTCTCTTCCAGAAGTGCATTCATAGCATACTCTACAACTCAAGTTGGAATGAGAAACGACCCTATCGCCTACCTTCAGTTTCTGAACGTCTGAGCCTACTTCAACTATAGTGCCGGCCACATCGCTTCCAGAAATGTGTGGTAATGGGATCTTGATTGGCTCGCCCCAGATACCCCAAAGGTCATTATAGTTGTAAGCTGCCGCTTCGACTTTGATCAAAACTTCATTTGGCTTAATCTTGGGAATGTCAATATCTTCAATCTTGACGACCTTTGTTGGATCCTTGCTGTATTCTCGATATACTGCTGCCTTCATAGAGCCACAAGCACCTCCATGATCTTAAATAGTTAACTCATGTCCAACCGGCATAATACAACATTCAGATCAGCGTCTTTCAATCTTGAAATCTTTTTTAGGCTGCTGGATGCGGAGGAGGAGCTGCTTCAATTCCTCGTCAGTCAGTGGGCGGTTTATCCTGCCAGAGGACGCTGCGCTGATAAGGTAGTTTTCAACGGCTGTGGCAAGCTCTGGCTTAACGAGCCGGATGTTCATAAGCCGCTGGCGCGCCTGCGAATCGAGGACAACCTGCAAAACCCGCTGGCGCATCGCAGCCTCGGCTTCGCGCCTTCTCGCTTCCTCGTCATTTGGCTGGTGTGGCTGTGGAACTGACATGGTTCATTATTTATTATTACGCGTAGCGCTGGAGCTGGGGTGCGGCCTTTATCAGCTCTCTGTGGATCTCGGTAGCAAGCCTGTCCATCTTTTTCATGCCTTCGCTTGAAATGAGCCTGCCCTTGCCCTGCACCTTGACAATGTAGCCGGACGCCTCCAGCTGCTGGAGCGCCTTGCGGATGATCGCGCCACCTGCGTCCCTGTGGTGGGCAAGGTTGTATCCAACCTTCTTCCTGCCGCCATAAGCTACTTTCAGGTCGGCAACTCCAAGAGGACCATGAAGATAAATCTTTCTCAAGAGCGAAGCGCACCGTTCGTACCACCAGTCTTTGTTCTGGGGAATTCGGGTGGCGTGCGAGCCTGTCTTGACAAACGCGGACCAAGCTGGGGGCACTATCTTTTTGTCGTCCTTCAACTGTTCGGCTAGCTTGGCGATCAGCTCGTCAGCCGGAACATCGTAAACCTTGGCCATGTATTTTGCAAGTTCGCTCTAGCCCTTATAAATCCTTATCATGGGAAAATAAGCTTCGTATCCTGGAGGCGAATTTCTTTATCACCATATCTCTCTCTAATACCCTCCCTCTCCTTCGAGTGACATTGTCGTTAAATAGTGGGCTGGTAGTATGCCTTAATGCATTTGTGCAACTACAAGTATCGTCTCTATCCAACACGCGAGCAAGAAACAAAGCTTGAAGAGACGCTTGATGGCTGCATGGGGGTGTACAACTATTTTGTCAGCAATGGTTTTTCTTCTGAATATGACATGAACTATACTATACTCTCACAGAGCTGAAGGAGCAGAAGCCATGGCTGTGAAACTACTATAGCAAACTGTTGCAAATGGTGTCAAAGCAGGTTGCGGCCAGTATCAAAGCAATATCAGTATTAAGAAAGAACGGTCACAATGTTGGCAGGCTCCATTATCTTACTCATGACAAGTACAATTCGTTCATGTATATAACCAGTTTAGCTTTAGATTAGAAAAGCATGGTCAGACAGATTTTGTTATGGCTGTCCAAGCTTGGCTTCATTAAGATACGATTGCACAGGCAACCGACGAACATCAAACAAGTAACCATTTGTAGACAAAATGCCCGGTGGTACGCGGTCATAGCTTGCGATACTAAGCCCATATTCAGATTTGTGCACTCAAACAGATCAGTCAGAATAGATGTCGGCATTACAAAATTTGTATACGATTCAGATAATCATTTCGCAGACAATCCTCTCTTTCGGACAAGGATGTCAAAACCATTATGTAGGGCACAAAGAAAGTTATGCAGAAGGCAAAAAGGTTCAAAGAACTATGAAAAAACCAAAAACTGGGTCGCAATGCTTCATGAAGTGATAGCTAGAAAGTGCAAGACTTTTTGCATAAGATATCGCGTTATTATGCTGACAGGTATGATATAATAGTATTATTTCTTGAGAGATTGTGTACACCAAATCTAGTCAGGAACCATAGGGTTGCAAAGCACATATTGGATTCAGGTTGGCGTACTTTTAAACAGTCCCTGAAGTACAAGGCCAAGATGGTACTAGAGGTTAACCCAAAGAATACATCTATTGACTGTTCAAAGTGCGGCAATAAAGTACCTAAAACCCTCGCAGTTAAGACGCACAGATGTGACAGGTGTCACATTGCTATCGATCGGGACTATAATGCAAGTCGAAATATCAAAAACAGAAAGACTTGCAATTGTTGCTAACGCAGGGACTGCGGGAAGTTACGCCTGTAGAGATTGCATGGGAGTCTATGAAGCAGGAAGAGCCCATGCCTGAAGGCATGGTGGTTCACAGATCCTTATTCCACCCCAAGATCTTGCGGTAGGTGTGACCGCACCGCAGGCACGTGATCCTGATAGCCCTCGTTTTTGCCCTGCTGCCGACCCTTACCCTTGCGCCCCTGCCCGGCACAATAAACGCCTTGCACTTTTTGCAATAGAGCTGCCGCGCCTCGTACGGGAGCCGGACCCGGAAGCGCATCGCTATCTTTTTGGCCTGCTGCGCCTGCCGGGCAGCCAACGCTTCGTCCTTTTCCTTCAAAGCGCTTTTGACAAGTATGTCGATGCGCTCTTTGGCAATCTCTTTTTTTGTCTGCCGCCGGACCAATATGGGAGGCAAAACACTATGCTGCCTGATAAACCATATAGCTGCAACCATTAATTAATTTGGGACACCATTACAGATGTTGACCAACCTTGACGAGCTTGAGCGGGCTGCAGCAAAATATGCCGAGCTGAAAAGGGGCGAGAATAACGCAGAGCTGGCGCAGATTGCCGGCACCATAGTCGACTCGATCTCGCTTCCGTCGTTTTCATTTCCCCTAAAAGAGGAAACTCTATCCAGCAATGGGACTACGACCTATGTCTATGAAAACAACGCCACCTTCCCAGCGCTCTACGACTTTCTTGGCGAGCTTCTGCATTCAAAGGTGCCCCTTGAAATCAGGGAGGCGAAATTTGGGCCCGGCGAAATAATCGTTGCCAGGCAGAGCAAGGAAGAGGCAGATGCAGCACTTGATATGAGCATCAAGGAGCTGCAGGAGCTTGTGCACGCCAGAGAATCTGAAATTTTATCAAAATACGCCGCCGACACTCCTTAATATACGGGCCGGCGGTATCGAGAGATACGATAACAACGACGATGACAACGCTCATCATTGCAGAAGCCGCGCTAGAGACCGTGCCTTGCGAGATTATCAACCACCCCGCAGTGCGAAACCATGCTCGCAGGCTAGGATTAAAGCCTTCAGAAACCCTGCTTGATAGGAGCTACCATCATGCCGCCATGAGCAAATTGCAAGACAACGGCAGGCGTGGCAGGCCGGACATTGTCCATTTTGCACTGATGGAGGCTCTGGGAACGCCACTCTTTCTGAGAGGCATGCTGAAGGTCTATGTGCATACGGTAAACGACAGGCTGATCACAATCGCCGACAACCTGCGGATCCCAAAGTCGTACTTTCGCTTCGAGGGCCTGATGGTGAGCCTGTTCAGGGACAAAGTCATCAAAAGTGACGAAGGAAGGGTCCTTATGGAAATTTCTGACGGCACGCTTGCAGACTTGGTGAATGCCATCAGGCCTAGCAGAGTTATTGGCCTGTCCAGAACGGGCATCCAGGGCACTGCGGAAAAGGCTGTGGCTGAAAACCTTGCTGATGATGGCTGCTGCGCGTTCGTGGTAGGCGGGTTCCCAAGGGGCCACTTTTCCGAGAGCACGACCCGGCTTTTGAACCTGACCTACTCGATAAGCGACATCGGTCTGGAAGCGCATGTAGTCATTGCAAGGGTGCTGTATGAATGCGAAAAGTTTCTACTTGAAAAAGGCATCCACCATGAAGGCGATGAAAAGCGCCGTCAGGTAGGGACTTGAGAACTTGAACACTGTCCACGATGCTTTTTCGCTGGGCTTTACCAAAAGCCACACAGAAAGCGCTATCATGACTGCTCCAAAGACGGCCGCAGTAGCAAGGTAAATGATGCCAAACATCTGGTTGAAAAAGAACGGCAGGATGCTGAACACTACCATCATCAATGTGGTACCGGCGATTACCCTGACTGAGGACTTTTCGCTGGATACCACCGGCAGCATCGGCACGCCGGCCTTTGTGTAGTCTTTTTTCACATGAAGCGCAAGGCTCCAGATGTGGGTTGGTATCCAGAGGAAGACCAGACCTGCCATCACTAGCCCTATCTCAATGTTTTGAGTAGTTACCGCTACATAACCAATTAGCGCTGGTGCACCACCTGAAAAGCCGCCGAGGATGATGTTTGATTGACTTCTTCTCTTTAGCCACTTGCTGTAGACGATGATGTTGTCAAAGAGCCCAAAGGCCATTAGGCCAAATGCCCAGATGTTGATGAACCAAGCGCATACAAGCGAAATTGCTGTAAGCACAAGCCCAAAGGCAAGAGCGTTCTTGGGCGATATCCTGCCCGACGGTATGGGCCGGTTCTTGGTGCGGTCCATTATTGCGTCAATGTCTCTATCGTTGTACCCCGTCAGCGTGTCAGCAGCTGCCGAGCCGGCAGCAACTCCGCCTATAAGCAGTAGCCAAGTAAGCGGCTCGATCGGCTTATCAAAGAGGAACGATGCTGTAAGGGCAGCTCCAAAAGCTGTGAAAACCAGTAGGTACCAGATCTTGGGCTTTGTGAGCTCGTAATAGTTCTTGAGCCGGCTGCCTACAGTTATCTGGTGAGTCGTCAATTGACAGCGAGGGTAAGTTGAACTGATTGTTATTTATATTATTACTTGGCTATTGATGTCGGGTAGGCAAGCTCGCGGCTTGTCTTGCGCATCTCAATGAACGTCTCTGTCTTTTGCACTCCTTCTATCCTGCCTATCTTTTCAGAGATAAGCTGGTGCATCTCGTCAAGCGAGCGGGCGTTCATCGTCACCAGGACATCGAACCTGCCCGTGACCTCTGCGACCTCCCTCACTTCAGGGATCTTGAAGAGCTCGTTCAGAACGTTGTCTCTGAGCTTTGAGTCCATGTTGATGCCGGTGAGCGCCTTGACGTTAAAGCCGAGCGCTTCATCGTTGATCACGATAGTGAACTTTTTGATAAGGCCGCGCTTGACAAGGCGCTTTATCCTGCTGTAAACTACTGACGAATTGACATTGATCTTCTTGGAAAGTTTTGGGACAGAAATGCTTGCGTCCAGGGCAAGCTCACTCAAAATTTTCACGTCTAAATCATCAATTCTTCCCATTTAGGAAATCAGGTAGATCATAAATTTGGAGGTTAATAAACCTATTAATTGCAACTTTTGTATTAAGTTCTGTCAAGTCTTTGATCATTGACCTGACTTGCGGAATCCAAAAAGTCGTCCCGCTTTGGCGCATAGAACCCAATCGCGCTGTCGTGGAACATATAGTTCCACAACCTATTTCCAAGATTAACTGCTCCATTGTAATCGGCGTTGCAAGAGTAACCACAGGCATGGCACACGAACAAGCCCTGATGTGGCCTTGACGTATTATCACTGCAGCATCTGTGGCAAATTTGGGGCTGTACCATTCTTTCGTGGTCAGAACAGGTACGCTTTCCCATGATGCTTTGTACGTGACGTACTGCATCAGTTTGAAGAATGGCATGTATGCTACAATACGATTCATCCTTCTACCTCTTGACCTGTCTCTAATACCTGTTAGGTCACCAAGCAGAATATACAGGCGTTGTTCTGCTTTGCTATGTTGACCAGCTCTCTCTCTTTCTCTTTCTTTCTCTCTCTCGCTCTGCTGATCTTGTGTAGTATGTCATTCACCTTGCGCTGTTCAGTATTGCCGACCTTCCTTATCATCTGGAGCAGAGTTTCTTTCTTTTCACCGAGCACTTTTTGCGAAGGTACGCATAGTGATGTCTCAATCCTCTTTCTTACCTCTCTCCCTCTACCCATGATGAACATTGGGGTCTGTCTACCTACCTACTTACTTACCTACCTACTACTTTTGTAAGTTCGGAAGAACTAAGACTTGCGATCAGCACAGCAGTCCCAATGTTTTTTCCTCTTTTGCCCATGTCCACAGCTATTATGGCACAGATGGATGGGTGTTAAAATCTCCACTTCTTTCGATACGGAAAGGTGGAGCTTGTAATGCCCATCACGCTTGACGAGTTTGGAATCATTTATTATTATTATCTTGCCTTCAATGGTCTCTGCTTGGTTTGCAGCAGCAGAGGCAGTAAAAATATCCTATAATAATTCCTTTTGCAATCCTGATATCCAGAAAGTACTTGGCAAATTTTTGTTATTCGTTTCAACGATGCCAAAAACCTGCTCATTTAGGTAGAGTGGGTCGTTTGGCTCAGCTCTTGACACCATTGCCGCATATATATACATCGAATAAAAACCTCTGGATGCATCTTGCGGTTTTCTGCATATAAGAAGGCTTCTTGACCTTTATCATGTCCTGCCATGCAGCATAAAAACCTCATCAAGTAATGCCTGTTTTCTCTTTGTCAGTCGAAACAGACGCGGCAAGTTATCGCTTTCCGGGCTTCCAGTTATATTTCTGAGAAAAAGGTACCTTATATACCCTCACGAACTTTGCACTAAAAAAGAAATTTAGAGGATGTTGCGATCCTTCAAGAGCTCGGCAAGCAGGACTGCACCCTTTGCCGATCCCATCTTTTCATTGTGCGACAGGAGGACGTACTTTATACCGTTGTCAAATGCCGTGTCCTTACGTAGCCTTCCCACTACCGTGGTCATGCCGTCGTTCAATTCCCTGTCGATCCTTGGCTGCGGGCGCGTTGGGTCGTCGTGCACCACGATATAGTCCTTTGGCGCGGTCGGCAAGTCCTTGATCGATACATTCTTTGAAAATTTCAGCATCTCCTTCTTGACCTCTTCTGCATCTGCTGTCTGCTCTGTTTCTACAAATACAGACTCGGTGTGGCCGTCCAGAACGGGGACCCTCGTGCATGTGCAGCTTACTTTGAGTGGCGCCGGTGCGATAGAGCCGTTGTTCATTGCGCCCAGAATCTTTTTCGTCTCAACCTGCACCTTTTCCTCTTCCTTTGGGATGTATGGAATAACATTGTCCATGATATCCAGAGCGATAACACCTGGCGACCTTCCTGCGCCAGAGAGCGCCTGCATAGAAGTCATGAACACCTTTTCAATGCCAAACCTGTCAAGTATTGGCTTGAGCGTGATGGCCATGCCGGTAGTAGTGCAGTTTGGCAGCGGCGCAACGAACCCTTTCCATCCGCGGTTCTTTCTCTGTAGGTTCAGCAGTTCGGCGTGGTTGTCGTTAATTCCCGGTATCAGTATCGGGACATCTTGCTCGTAGCGGAACGCGGCGGCGGTGCTGATCACCGGCGTGGTCTTGGCAAATTTCGGCTCGACTATCTTGGCATCATCTGATTCGAGCGCGGTAAATATTAGATCGAAATTCTCCGGCTTGATGTCGTCTACTTTGCTGACGACCATGTTCTTGACGTACTCGGGTACTTCTTCCCTATTGTGCCAGCGCAAAATGCCAGAGTTGGGGTCGCGGATGGCGTCTATGTATTTCTTGCCAGCCGACCTTTCAGAGGCGGCTACCTGCGTCAGTTCAAACCACTTGTGCCTGTTGAGGGCTATGACGAATTCTTGGCCCACTGCACCCGTGGCTCCAATGACTGCTACCTTGAGCATATATTAGAGGTGAATTTGTGAATGGAATTATTGAATCTACCGCTTTACAAAGAAGCGGACTCCCTTTCTGGAGGGCTCTTTATCTCTACAAACGCCTCTTCCTGATTCATAGACTGTGACTGCATGCATTGCTGCACGGGACTCCAATCTCTACAGGCGTAAATTCCCGCGGCCCCGCGATAGTAGTAAGTCTAGCCTCCCTAGTTGTTCTAGACCTCTGAACTGGATGTTTTTGGCAGCATTATAATCTCTGGCAATCTTGAGGCCGCAATTGTTGCAGCTATGTGTCCTCATGGCCAAGGTTTTAGGCACTAGTTTGCGGCATCTTGAACATTCGACAGGTGTGTATTATACGGATTTACTTCTATTACCAATTTGGCTTTATAATGTGTAAATATTTTTTGAATGTGCCAAAACCACTGTCCAAGATACTTCTAGCAAGAAAATGGTTTTTCACCATGTTGTTGATTTGTAATCTTGCAAGGAAAACTGCATCATATCTTCTAGCACATCCGATTGATAGCTTATGTAGAAAATCATCCTTTTGTTTCTAATTCTTTCATGTAGTATCTGAAGTCCAGTCTTGTCTTTGCCTTTTCCTTATTCTTTGAACCTTTCTGCTTTCTGGACAATCTTCTTGAAGCTCTACGCAGTGGTTTGAGGATTTTTGTGGGATGCAATGGATTATCTACTTCATGATTGTCCGAGTCATATGCAAATTTAGTTACGTCAACATCAATTCCAACGTGTTTCTTCAAATCAATACTAGGAGTTCTTATTGCCCTTGGCTGTTTACAGGCAATACAAACTTACCATTTGTTATTAGCTCTTTTTGTAACCGTAACCTGTCTGATATTGAAAATAACTCTTGAGAACCTAATCTCTATCCAGCCTATTTTTGAAGGCCATAGTAAATTGGCATTGCCATATCTTTCTATTTTGAAGCTGACTGATTATAAGTAAAAATTCTAAATTCATCTTTTTTAATGAAATTTAGTTTGCCATTGCCACTCTTGTATCCTTTTCTTTTTCAGTTCTTGAAGTGAACTATTAGCGCAGCAACTTGAGTTGATACCATTTGCAACATTTTAGAGTGGTAATTATTGAGTCACGGTTTCTCCCTTCCTTTAATTCTGTAAGCATGTAATTCATGTCATTTCTGTCGAGTTTTGATCCTGAATTCAATCTCTTGATAAAGTCATTATAAACGACCCTACAAGCTTCAGTAGTACTGTTTAGTATTGTTTCTGGTATCTATTTGGGTACAAACAAAACTTATGGATACAGATCAATAGGAGTTGCATCAGTAATTTAATAATCGTTATTGATGTTATTTCCTTTTAGGAAACTAAATGCAAGTCCTACATATGTACAGTGTAATACAATAACCTGCGTTCCTTTTCTAAGAACCTTCAAAATAATAAATCCCCCTGTTCAGTGGAAGATTAAGTTATGCTCATGCTGTTATGTCGTTCTTCTTCTTTTCGATAACTGCGGAGCTGACATCCATATTTCGCCAAATTACATCATAACCCAGCTTGTCGACAAGCTCTGCGTGACAGGCTTCAGGAATAGCATTTTCTGAGAGAATCTGGCATGCATCAGTAAATGCTTTGACTTCTTTTAGCAATAATTCCAGTTTTTTAGCTTTAGCTTTTGAAATAAGGTAGTGATGTTGTTGCTGCTGTCCTCCGCCACCAACGCTAATATACTGATCACTGTAATCTCTTGATACGATTTTAGACACTACCTCAATTGGAAGATCATATTTCTGTGCAAGATCTTTGAGTGAAATAATATCTTTTGAGCGATCAACTTCTATTCTTAAGCTAGGGTCTCTCGTTTTTCTATCGATCATCTCCTTATCCACTGCCTTTAGATAATCAAGAATTGGCCTTATAGGAACAGAGTCATTTTTGTAAAAGATTAACCTGTCCATAGGAACTGTGGAAGAGAAAGTTGCAAATGATGATGAAGAAGAAGATATTCTTGATCCAGCAAGTTCCTCATTTATCGCTATAAAGAGGTCAACTACTGTTGTTGTATTTTTTCTTGTATTGTAGTGATGATTATTGTTACTACTATCATCACTATTGGCTTTCATAATCTGCCTTACCTTCTGAAGTTTTCTCTCTAAATAATCTGGCGTCCAAAATCCAACAATTTCCAAGTATACTCTGTTGCCATACTTCTCAAACATAAAATCAGGAATGAACGCCTTGCCATTGGCAACGATCAAAGGATCTGGCTCCCTTACCAATTTCCAACCGCTCGTCTCTCCTACTACCTCATTGAATTTTCTAGCAAACTTTTCCTCTACCAAGCTATCAAAAGAATAACATTCAGATGATGTGAAAGCTGCTGATCCAGTCTTCTTCTGTCCATTTTGATTGTCATCATATTTAGTAGCAAAAAATGGATCCGATAAAAATGGAAGAGTTTCTGAATTAGATATTTTGAACTGATACAGTTTCTTTCCTTGCATCATCATTGTTTTTCTCAAAATCCATGCATCTATTTGCCAATCGACATCTCCTTTTGCAAGTACTATAGAGGGAAGTAACTTGGCAAGTGACGTTCCGTACCTATCAGTCAGCTTGAAGAGGCTGAGCGGGCCCTCAAGGGAGCAAACCAAGGAGCTTGTGCTAGCAATATCATTTTCGTTACCTTCATTATGCCGTTGACTGCGGTTCTCTAGATAATACATCAGCCCTAGCCTCTTTACATTTCTCAATATGCGTTTCCAGTTCGTTCCTCCTGAAATTTGAAACTCCATTTTTGTTGCATTAAAGAGCAGTGTTTGCATAAGAGATAGGTTGTACCAACCAACCAAAGTTTTAGCGTCAATATCAGCAAAATGTTCAAAGATCAGGTTATCATCCAAGTCACTCCACATTACCCTTATGACATCATCTGGAGAGATATGCAGCTTTTCCGATATGGAATTGATTATGCTATTTCTTTCAAGATCTGTTAATGCAAATCCTTTCTTCGACGATTCTTCAAACAACATTCTTCTGACATCAATAGGATCTATAGCTATTGTAGTTGTGCCGGCACCATCACCTGAGGGTGCTGGCTCGTTATTAGTGGTGTTATTGGTGATATGACGGGCAGAACAATAGGCATTATTGAAGACGCATCTTCTCTCAAGAAGGGCACAAAATCCTCTTATGAGTTTGTAATCATTATGACTTGACTCTATGGCAGATATTCTGTTATAGAGCTCGAATTTTCTTTCATGTGCTCTACATGATTCTTGGAATTCTTTAACCAATGACTGAGCTAATTCTAATTCGTCGCTTCGAGTACAAAACAAAGGCATAATCATGCCCTTTCTTACTGCAACCCTAAGTAATGGAGACGCTAACATATCCTATTGTTAGTGGTATATTCCGCCTCCTCTTGCAGCTGCTTATTGATATGATCTTCTTCATCACCCTCCTCTTCACCATCCTGTCTAATCGATCTTAATGCTCTCTTCCTTTTTGCACCAGTGATAGTTTCTTCCCTCGTCTCTGATGAAATAATCTCAATCAGCTTAGCCTTCTTACTTCTTCTACTGCTATCTTCTTTTTCATCATCGGTTGCTGCACCTGAGGTGGCAGCTTTGGGTTTTGGCCTGAGTAGCCTGCCAAGCCTTTGAATGAACTCCCTTGCACTCCCAGTCCCGCTAACAATTATTCCAAGTTCTGCATCTGGCACGTCTATACCCTCATCCAATACTTTTGATGTGACAATGGCCATATACCGTCCTTCCTTGAAGCCCGTTAGCACATCCTGCCTTTCATCTTTGTTTGTCTTGTATGTTATGAATGGTATCAGGAATTTATCTGATATCTGATAAACTAAGCTATTATGCTGGGTAAATATTATAGTCTTTTTGCCCTGATTTTCTGCCAAGATCTCCTTTAGTTCTTCTATCTTTGCTTTGCTATTCAGTGCAATATTTGTAGCTTTGTTTCTTGCAAGAAGTGCCTGTCTTGCAGTTGGATTTTTTCCAGATATCATTATTAATTTTTCAAGCGAGAGATTGTAGTAGCCGCCCATTGTTTTTCCAATCTTATTCAAACACTGCCTGTATGTAGACATATTTTCACGATATTCCTTAAGCTCCTCCGGTAATAGCTCAACTCTCCTTCTCTCAATCTCATACGAAGCAAGATGCTTTTTCTTGGCAAGAGTGTCAGGGCTTGCTTGATATACTACCTCTCCTACAAGCCTTGGCAGATCTCTATGAAGCTCATCTTCTCTTTCGATAGTAGCGGTAAGTCCTAACCTATAGGGAGCCGCCATCTGTTCTGCAATAGTTCTATATCCGAGGGCTGCCAAGTGGTGCACTTCATCAAATATTATTAGTGAAAATTTATTGCCAAGCAGTGGAGCCCGCAAATAGGCGGAATCATACGTAGATACGGTAATTGGCTGAACATCATCTATCCCACCACCAAGATTTCCTATTTTAGTAGGCTGATGAAAATATTTCGAAAGGACAGCTGTCCATTGATCCATTAGGTCAAGAGTTGGAACAATGATCAGTGAAGAGGCATTTACTGTTTCTATCGCTTTGATGCCCACAATGGTCTTCCCAGAGCCTGTTGGCAGAACAACTGATCCTCTCATTCCCGCACGAATCCAGTTATCAAGTGCTTTCTGCTGATAGTCCCTTAATGACACTAAAGAGGAAGCAATAGCTATTCCAGCTGTTGCTGTTGCTTTATTTTGTTTTACTACAATACCACCATCATCATCATTATTATTACTACTATTCAAATCTGGAGATGCTATAACATCCGAGAAAACATAATCAGCAAATTCTATTCCACTCTGCTTTAGATATTCCACTATGTTGACATAGTAAAGAGCCTGTGCCCGCAATATGTTATTATTATTACTTCTAGGATCCGGTGTCGCAAACGGAATATGGGCAAGGCCTCTAATGACTATGGTGCCTCTATCATAATTCAGCGTCGCTTTGAGCACTGGCTCTTTTATCAAAAAAGAATTAAAAGTCTTGCTGCCTAGAATCAGGACGCATACAGAGTAGAGTCAATAGCGACTGTTTTTACGTAAATTAAATATAAAAAGCCGCAGAATGTGCTGTCAGTTAAGAGATTTATTAACTAATAATCGTTGGCACAAATGTATATTCAAAGAAAAAAGCTAGAAAGTTAAGGAAGCTCTTTGGATTTGTGTAACACATCCATCATTCGTTTGATGATATTGAAAAGCTCCGGGATTCCTTCTTCTTGAGCTGCCATGACTACTACTTCCTCAGACTCCCATAGCTTGTATAGACTTGTCTTTGTGAATAGATACATTACTGTCGCGTTCATCCTTTCGATTATGAAGTCAATTAGGGGCACATGATTTAAGGCATTGCCTGCCTCCAGCGCGTCAAGATAACGACTCCTTTCGGTTGGCGTAATGTAGATTGGTGGAAATCCTTCTCTCTCCAGCATCAGATTTAGGATCTCCCTTCCAGTTCTACCATTACCATCTTGGAAGGGATGTATCTCTTCAAACTTTTGATGAAATAGAGCAGCCGTCTCTACAGGATGAACCTTCTTTATGTTTCGTCGGTATTCGTCTAACAGATATCGCATTCTAGTAGGCACAGTTTCCGCCGGAGGCGGCGTATATCCGAAGCCCCTGATTAATGCGCCTCTGATTCTGTATTCGCCTATAGGAATAGGCTTTCTATCGTCTCCAGTTATGCCTTTCATTAGTAGTTTGTGGATGTGCTTTATGACATGCTCTGTAATATCGCCGCTAAATCCCTTTAGGAACTCCTTGACATCTTTGTAGTTTGATACAGCTATTGCATCTTCTAGAGGTTTGTTATTCGGAGTAAGTCCTTCAATTAACACCTTGGCGGTTTCATTTTCGTTCAGCGTCACCCCTTCAATTGCAGTAGTGCCATACACATATCTGATGAGGAATGTCTTTTCATATTCTTCCCTGTCTGATTCAGAAATATTCTTTCTTATGTTCTGATAAAGCCATTTTATGTATTCTAGCTCATCCTCGCTTACTGACGTAGGCTTATTTTCGAAGTGAGCTCTAGGCTTCTTTATAATCGCGCTGAACTTTAACATATTGATAAGATGTTTCTGGAATGCTACAGCTTGAGCCTTTATGAGCTCTTTCTCTGATAGATCTGCTCTACCTACTATTGTATTAACAATCTTGAGCTGTCCATTTGGTCTTTTGACAGCATCTTGAAAGTAGTAGTAGGATATTCCTTTGATGCGCTTAGTTACCATTGTCATACTGTTAACTAATATTACAGTCAGCAGATATATTAGGTTACCTAATTAGTTAGCTTTCTATGCCCTTGTTCATTTTTATTAGTTAACTATGAGCAATGCGGCAAAGTGACTCACCACATCTGATGCTCGACCGTTTCTGATGCATGTTTTTAAGTTGGTTTCTCAAACTAAAATCAACAATTAACCTTGATCATATGGCTTGTTACTGAAAAACCCACCATACGCAAGATTGGAAAGCAGCTGTTCGGAGATCATGCCAGACCTGTGGGCATCTTTTCCTAACTGTAACCGTTCTGCAAGGTCTTGGCGCATATGGATAGAACATGATACATATACTCTTTTGTCAAGGGCTTCAACGCCCTGTTTATTATTTCGGTCATTGGAGCGGATGTGGTATGCAGGCAGAGGCTATTGAAAAGGATATTGACGTCAGGGCGGAGGGAAGAAAAGAGAAAGTCTTTCTAACGACAGGGACACTTTACGCATTAGCGACTCTACAAGCTCTGGCCATAGGAACGGACTTGCTCAGCTTTTTCAGAGATCCTATCGAGGTCTATGGGCTCATAATAATCGGATTTTACATCGCAAATTTCCTCTATGATGACCTTGGTCAGCAGCTTGTAGAACTGTCAATTAGGCATCGGCATGCGGTTGCTTCAGCTATCAAAACAGGACTTGATGGATTTCTGAGGCGATTGGCTCAATAGAACGCAATTGTTAAAATAGATTAACTAATCTAATAATCGTTAGCCTGTACAAAAACATTCTAAATATAGCTCGTACAAGCTTCTTTGAGATGGGTCAAAAGGTGGTTGCCAGCAAGGGAATGAGCGCTTGCTCTCATGGCGGCGTTTATTCAGTCAACCCCCGGTTAGTAAAGGTTGACTGCAGCTCCAGCATCAACCCGCTTGGAACCCCACTAAAAGCAATAGCAGCAATCCAAAAGGGCGCAAAGTCCCTTGCTCCGATGTACCCAGATCCGGAATGCAGGGAACTGAAGAAAAGCCTATCGCGCTATTTGCGAATCGGCGACCCTGAATGGATAAGCGTAGGCAACGGCGCAATGGAAATCATTTACTGGTTCGCACAGGCGTTTGCAAAAGGCAGCAGGGTGGTGATCCCGGCGCCTACGTTTTGCGAGTACGAGCTTGCGTCGCACAAGTCCGGCGCAGAAGTGACCTTTGTTCCTTTGCACAACTTTGAGCTTGACGCTGATGAAGTAATTGAAAAGGCAAGAGGGGCTGGAGCGGTGTTCCTTTGCAACCCAAACAACCCTACCGGCATGCTCTCCACTAAGGGGATAAGAAAGATAATCGAAAACATTGATAGCTCGACAAAGATCCTGCTTGATGAATGCTTTATCGAGCTTGTAGACGAACCTGACACCAACAGCATGATCGGCATGATAGAAAAATTTGACAACCTTGTGATACTGAGGTCGCTTACAAAGTCGTTTGGGCTTGCCGGCCTAAGAGTAGGCTACAGCATATGCAATCCCGCGCTTGCAGAAAAGTTGTCCGCAAACAGGATCCCATGGAACGTGAACGGCCTTGCACAGGCTGCAGGGGTTGCCGCGCTTGCAGCAGACAGAATGCACCTGCCAAGGGCAAGGGCAATTATCAAAAAGGAGCGCAAGTTTTTGCATGATAGCATTGGCAGGCTAAAGTCCTTCAAGCCACTAAGATCAGATGCCAACTATTTCCTTATCCATCTGCAAGGCAAGAATTCTACACAGTTTAGGGATGCCCTTTTGAAAAAGACAGGAGTGCTTGTCAGAGACTGCAGCACGTTCACAGGCATGGAGGGCTCTCAATATGTCAGGGTGGCGGTCAAATCGCACATGGAAAACCTGCACCTTCTAAAGGCTCTGGAGGAGTTCGATGGCTAAAAAGGCTAGGCTCGTGATGGTGCAGGGCACTTCGTCTGGCGCCGGCAAGAGCACGATTGTGATCGGCCTTTGTAGGCTGTTTTCAGGCAAGGGCTACAAGGTGGCGCCCTTCAAGGCGCAGAACATGTCGTCCAACTTTTTTGCCACGGCCGGGGGCGCCAAGATGGCACTGGTGCAGGCGATACAGGCAGTGGCAGCAAGGAAGGAGCCGGACCCCCTGATGAACCCGATCCTGCTCAAGCCGATTGGCGAATACAGAAGCATTGTCTTCCTGAACGGCCGATTCTACTCTGAGATGCACGCAAAGGAATACTATGAGAAGTTTGTCATGCAACAGGGCTTTTCTACCGTGCTCAAGGCGCTTGACAGCCTGAGGAGTGAAAATGACATCGTTATCATGGAAGGCGCGGGGTCGCCATCAGAGATCAATATTGCAAAATACGACATTGCCAACATGCTGCTTGCGCAAAAGGTCGGCGCGCCCGTCATAATAGTGGCAGATATTGAGCGTGGCGGGTGCTTTGCAAGCATTGTTGGCACGATGCAGCTGCTAAAGCCGGCCCACAGAAGTCTTGTCAAGGGTTTCCTGATAAACCAGTTCAGGGGCGACATCACACTCCTTGCGCCTGCTATCAAGGAAGTGCAAAAGATGACGAAAAAGAGGATTCTGGGCGTCATCCCAAAGATAGAGTTCAATCTGCCTGAAGAGGACTCGCTTGTAGGCAGCATGGCCGGCAAGGCAGAGATTCCCCGCGAAGCTTGGAACTGGCAAATAGACCTTGTTGCAAAGGCAATAAAAGAGAGTGTCGATATGGAAAGGATATCAGAGGTCGTTGGGCTGTAGAGATGCTGCTAGGTCTACTTGCGGCGCTTGCTGCTGGTGTTGGCGTTGATTGGCTGTTTGGCGACCCGCCCAACAAGTACCACCCGGTGGCGTGGCTTGGCCGGCTTGTAGGTTATTGCGTGCCCCGGCTCAAGGGAGGGGCAGAGAAAGCCAAGGGAGCCGCGTTTGCCGTTTTGCTTGTCATCGCGGTAGCTCTGGCGGTTCATTTTCTGGTGTTTGCAAGCATGTATCTTGCAGGCATTGTCGCGCTGGCCATCGCGTCTGCCATAATATTGAAAATTACCATTGCAGTGAGAGGCATGGAAAGGCATGCCAAGGCAATCATGTCCTGTCTGGAGACTGGCGACTTGGCAGGTGCGCGGCAGAACCTGTCCATGATAGTAAGGCGCAAAACCAACGACCTTGACGAGCAGCACATCCTGTCGGCGACTATCGAGTGCGTGAGCGAAAGCACCGTTGATGGGATCACCGGGCCAATCTTTTACTACTCGCTTTTTGGGCCTGTCGGCGCTTTTGCCTATAGGGCGATAAATACGCTCGATTCCATGGTTGGCTACAAGGATGATTACTTTAAGGACATTGGCTGGATGTCTGCAAGGCTTGACACTGCAGCAAACTATATGCCTGCAAGGATAACCGCGCTCCTCATGATTGTATCTGCAAAGATGCTGGGCGCGGATTGGAAGAACTCGCTTAGTGTGCTTCAGCGCGACCACGCAAAAACGTTCAGCTCCAATGCCGGCTACCCTATGGCCACTATGGCAGGCGCGCTACGCGTCCGGCTTGAAAAGATTGGCCACTATGCCCTTGGCGACGATCAGGAGCCGGCCTCGCTTGAAAAGTGCAAGACTGCGATCTCGATAATGAAGCTCACGACGCTATTGTTCTGTATTGGCGTGTCTGCCCCGATAATTTCAATTCTGTATCTTGCCGGCTGGTGGAGGCTTGTGCTTGGCATCCCTTAGGCCAGTCCAGTCGGTGCTTGCGTTCCTGACCATACTGCCCTCTTCTTCTGGCAAGCAGCAGAAGCAAAACCACGATATACACTATGTCGCCAAGAACATGTATCTGTTCCCGGTTGCCGGCCTTGTGATAGGCACCATTGTTGGCGCGATGGCGCTTGGCATCTCGGTTGCAGGCTTGCATCCATTGCTCATTGGACTTTTAGTAGCCGGGGCACTTGTGATCATTACAGGCGTCCACCACACCGATGCACTGGCCGACTTTGCAGATGGGCTGATGGCAAAGGGCGGCAAGGAAGTAAAGCGCAAGGCAATGCTTGATCCTGCAGTCGGCTCTGCAGGGGTCGCGGCACTAGTCATGTACTTTGCTGGCATGATAATCGTGTTCCAGGCTGGCTTTTCGTCCAGCCTAGCCATTTTCACCAGCATCATAACGGCTGAGGTGATAGCCAAGTATGTCATGGTGCTGCTTGCAAACAGAGGATTATCTGCGTGGGAGGGCTTTAGCTCGCCCTTTACAGCTGCAATGAAAGACAGGCGCAGGATGGCGGCAGCCACTGCTATCATGCTTGGGATAGTGTGGCTTGCCAGCAGCTATGCCGGCCTTATTGCGCTTGGCGTTTCGCTTGCCATTGCCGGGCTCATGAAGTACGTCTCTGGCAAGAGCTTTGGCGGCATATCCGGCGACGTGCTTGGGGCATCAAACGAGATGACCCGTCTGTCGTCGCTTATCGTGCTGTCCTTACTACCGCCTTCACTTCCGACGATGATGATACTGTGGTGGTGGTGATGACGGTATTTTGACAGTAGTATTAGTAGCTGCTATAATGTGCGGAGGCAAAGCGACAAGAATGCAGCAGCAGACTGATAGGGGCGGATCAGAAAAGCCGCTGCTAAATGTGGGTGGCGTTCCCATGGTAGAGTGCGTGATTTCCGCGCTTGCCGGCTCGAACAGGTTTGGCCGCATCATTGCGGCAGTGTCACCCAATACGCCAGAGACAAAAGAGTTCCTGAAATCAAAAGGCATAGAAATTATCGAGACTTCTGGAGTGGGCTACCCGCAGGATCTTTCATGGTTGCTCTCCAAGTTGAAACCGGAAAGGGTCATGGTGGTTCCAGCCGACATCCCACTGCTGGATGCACAGGCTGTCGGCGATATTGTCGACTCTGCCAGTAACAAGCAAGAACCTGCAGTTTCAATAGTGCTTGAGAAAGAGTTTGTGGAAAACATTGGTGCAAAACCAAGCGTCGTGTTTGGCCGGTACTGCCATTCCGGGATCACTATTTTTGATACCTCCAAGGTTGTAGGTGAAACGGTGCAGGAGCGCTACCTAGTGATGAATAGAAAAGAGATCGCGTTGAACGTGAATACAAAACAAGAGCTAGAACTGGCAGAAAAACTCTACTCGTCCAGAGCGCCTAAGACTTTGCCATAGATGTTTGCCAAGCCGCCAGACCGCTCAGCCAGCAGCTCGCCGCAGGATTTACAGTTGATGTTGGTCGTGGTGTGCGAAAACACTATAGCTTTTTCGCCGCACTTTTCACACTGGACCGACAGAAACGCGCTCCTCGGCTTTGGTACCATGATGTTTTCCTTCTTCATGTCATGCTATCCCCTCTTCTCATATCTCCAGTTTGCGGATCCTCAATCCCTCTTTCATAGTCTTGTACTGGCAGGTTTTACAGGTATAGCGTAAAGTCATTTTCTTGGTGGTCTTGGCAGTCCTCTTGAGCTCAGGGAATTTCTGCCCGCCGTAGCCCTTCTTGTCCTCGGCGTGCCTGCGAGCGCCCTCTGCCACAATCCTGTCCTTGCCCTTCTTGTACAGGGCGACTGACTGAACCGTGTGCGTCTTGCACTTGGGGCAGAACTTGCGCATCTCCTTCTGCATCTTCATATGGCTACTTCATTCTTTTATAGGGTAATTTAATGGGTTCGATCAGGTCTTTGGTTGCTTCCAAAAACTCAACTTGCTTGCATCTATACTCTGATGATTACCGGTTCTTTTGCAAAAACAGGTTCCCCTTCATTGCTTCTTCACATGCAAAAGCCCTTCTTTTGAACTGACGAACCGTGCCAGCCCTTTTATGGACATATATATATGTTCATAGCTGCTACTGGCTTTGTGTAAAAAGTAGTAATCCGCAAATCCATGATCATGCATTCAAACAGCTATCCGAACGTGAACCCATGACTTTTTAAACAAAGCCGCTGCTGCTACTACTACCACGTCTCCTCTGTCCATCCACCTTTTGCATCGATCACACCAAAGCTGCCTCTCATCTTTCTATCCACTTGGGCTATCTTCTTCCCGCATGGTGGACAGAGCTGAGATGTGCCTCTGGTTTCTTTAACTGATAATAATTGAATTGCTGGTACACGCCTTTCCATCTTGCTTTGTATTCAATTTGGCGCTTTATCTCAGCAAATGACCAACCATTTAACCTACTGCGATATGATATGCTCTCTGCCTTGGTAATTGCCTCGCTGGTATAGATTGCGGATACGACGAATGTCTTCACTATTGCAATTTTATTCTCTTTGGCAGATTCCACAATCGCCTTAGAGATGTGATGAAGTAGCTGGCTTATTCTAGTCTTCTCTTTCCGTATTTGCCATAGAACTTTTACGCCTGATCCGCACATCATTGCGTTTGAACGATTTTATGATAGAAAACATGTATTCTCTCTCTGTAATCCCGACGGCTTTTGAAAGATCGTACTGCTTCATCTGTTGATAGTTGCCAACTGTAAGGTTACACAGGTTCCTATCAACACCTTCTATGCGGATACATTCGATCTTCGCTACACCTTTAGAGTATCAGATACTCAATGAACTGGCGCTCTGTAAAAGAGGAATTCTCTGATTGACTGGTTAGACAGAGTCCTTCTAACGTAGCCATTAAGCGGAATATCAAAATACTGTCTTTCATCAAGCGACACTCTCAATATGCCGTCTGCAATCTTGAAGCCATAGCATAACACAAGCAATGGCTTTTTGGCATACGGTCTCAGATTCATGCCATGCATGATTGATTTCTTTCTGTTGGCAAGAATGCCAGCCAGCGGCATGCGAGATTTTGCACACAACTTGTAGTAAGACATGATATATATTATATCTGGCAAGTTGCTTGTATGCTAGATTGCATAGTTTTTCATTAGAACTCACTGATTATGTTATGTTTCTGTGTGGAATTTGTAATTACCTCTGTTTTGCCAATTCCGATACTATCAGCACTGCAGCAAATACATCTGCTACTCCAAGGATTATGAAACCCGGTGACCTAACTTCATTGCAGGTTGTCAGATTACCAAATGCAGGTTGTGGCCCTTCTTCTTCCTCCTCCTTCTCTTCCTCTTCTTTCATATCAACGGTAGCTGGAACACATGGTATCATAAATATGCCCGTTACAACCAGAATATTGACTATAATTCCTGCCACAAGCACAATCAATGCTATTGCAGCTTTGCGCAACACTCCACAAAATACAATCAAGTTATAGAAATGTTTCTAAGGACACTTCGGGATATACTGTATTAATATCACAATGTTATGGTCTTTGATGCTAGTTATATAATACTCATATGAATGAGCTGCAGATGGTCCTGCATTGAATATGACAAAACAAAAAATGGCGGCGTAGCCTCACGCGAGGCTTTTTATGGCGTGACCGTGACCTTGGCTGTTGACTGAACCATGGTTCCTGCCACAGTCGCAGTTATCGTGCCATTTATGTTGGAGCTTACAACTGCAGCCTTGAAAGTGGCCTTGGACGAGTCGGTTGCTGACGGGGTGAGAGTTCCAACGGCAGTCGAGTTCAACGACCATGTGAAATCTGCATCAACCCAGTTGCCATAAGCGTCATAGGCTGTCGCGTTAAAGTTCTGGGTTGCGTTTGATGGCACGGTCACGTTTACAGGCATCACTTTGACGCTTGCAGCAGCCTCCGGGACAACGTTGAACTTGTTGCTCGTGCCTGTCTTGCCACCAGAGTCAGAGACGGTTATTATTGTAACATTGCTCTTGGCATTGTACAGCTTGGCAGTAAACGTGTGTTGCCCATTATCAGCCGTTGCATTGAACGTGTACGGGTTTGGCGCAAAAGAGCTTGCATTACCCATTGGGCTTGAGCCGTCGTTGGTCTTTATCGTGACCGTTCCGTTGTAGTCTTTCTTGACGTGCCCATTAGTATCTATCGCCTTTACCGTAAAGGTAAACTGGTTGCCGGCAGTCTGGTTTGCTATGTGGCTTATCTCAAAGTGGGAAAGCTGGGTGTTACCGCCGCTGCCACCTCCGGTGTTGCCGCTCAAATGCATCTCCCCAATCAAGTAGATCTTGATGTGCGATCCGAGCTTGGCAGTCGGCATGGTGGTGACTATCTTCCATTCTCTACTCTGGGAAGATGGCAATATCGTCGCTTTGAGTGTGAATTTGTCTCTATCGTCATCATCATCCGTCCTGCCCTTGATCTCCAGCAAGCCCGTGCCGTGGCCGGATCTGGAGAGCTTGACCTTGCCCTCTGCATCTATCTCATACTCTTGACCGTCAATGTCTAGGGTACCATTGAACATGACCCTGACATGGCTCCCTTCAACCTTGAGGATGGAGCCGGACATGTCAAGCTTGGCATCAGCAACCCCGGTTCTGCCGTTGTTGGATCTTTCTACTGCAAGACCGCTGGCATTCACGGTCAAGGTGCCTGAAGACGGCAGAATGGTCTTGGCATCATTATTGAGCTTCTTTAGGATACTGGCAACCCGCTCTAGCTTCTCATTGCGTTTTTCCTTTTTGTCATCTTTGTCCTTGCTCTTATTTTTGCCATTATCATCATCCGTGTCGGCATATGCGCTTGGAGGTACTGTTGCTGACATGATGAGCATGGCAGCTACTAGTAGTGCGCCTGCCAAGATTGCAAATGCGTTCTTGCTTCTCATAAGGGCAGACGATACAAGTTTACTAAAAAGCCCTATGTAGGCGCAAACTAGAGCCGAACACTATTGTGGGAACTACGACACACAACAACAATCCTTAAAAATAGGATAAAGAACCGCGTGCGTGTCATAAGATAGGCAGGACACGCCGCGGTCATACCGACTCTACTATCTTCCTTGATGGGCAGTTGAATACTACGAGCTATAGCTAGCACTTTATCTTCTTTTTATTGTTTTTGTCCACATGAGGGGCAGAACTTTGCCTCCTTTTGAATTTGATTGCCGCAATTCATGCAATATTTTGTATCAGTGCTGACATGAACTTGCTCAAGGTTTCTTAGGCCCTTATCCTCTCCGGCTATTTCGTTGATGCCGGCCAGAACTCCTCGGATTATGTCGTCATTTAGGTTGAGTACGGGCTTGATGTTCTTGCCGTTTTCGTCTTTGCAATGAAGCTGGATCATCAGATCATTTTCGTGCAGACCCTTCTTTCTCGAAATTATAGTAGCTTCTGCTATATTCTGAGCGGGGATGACGATCTGCCTGCCATCTTGGGACTTGAATACCAGCCTGTTTTTGCCTCCTTTTTCCCTGAAAAGAACCAGCTTGCCACCTTCTATCTGTTTATTCCATCCCGGATAGCCTTCTATATAATCACAATCATACGATCTGCTATCTACTCCAACGGTGGTCGTCGCATCTGTTGTTGTTGTCGTTGCTCTCTTGGATGCAGATGATGCACTTGCCTCAAGGAACTTGGCTTGGTCTCTAATATACTTCCACAAGCCATCCTCGAATTTCTTTGCAACATATAGCTTTGCCACCGTAGCGGATATTCCAACTATTGGAACTATAAATAGGGGCGCGGACGTAATGATATTCTTGCCCCATTCTCCTGTGCCAACACTAACTTCAAAGTTGTTTGGTTCTCCTCGAATTGTAATGTCTGTGCTTCTTCTTGCACCGGCAGCAGTTCTAAGGGCACCTGCCTTCCTTGCCTGAATAAAAAACCACGATGCTGGCTCCGATGAGTCTTTTGAAAATGCCACTTCGAACTTGTTCTCTTGCAAATACGTTTCAATTCTTGTAGCGAGTCTTTCCAAATCAACATCCAGGTTTGTATACCGTTCTGTTTTAGCCATATCATTGATCCTCCTATATGGGAGATTATATATGATTTATGTAAAAGAAAACTTTGCAGTGTGGGCAACCACCAAAATGCAGCAGCAACAACAACAAAACTACTAAACCAATAACAGTCTTGTGAGAAAAGGGGAAAAGAGGAAAAGATGTGGGAGGCTTTTTTACTCCATATCCATTCCGCCCATTCCGCCACCACCCATACCTCCTCCGCCTGGTGGGCCGGCTGGCATCTTTGACTTGCCTGAGGCGATCACGTCGTCGATCCTCAAGATCATGGACACTACCTCGGTGGCAGACTTGATTATCTGCTGCTTGATCACCAGCGGCTCAAGCACGTTCTGTTTGTACATGTCTGTAACCTTGGTGTTCCTGCAGTCTATGCCTGTCCACTTGGCTCCCTTGCTCTGGCTTGCGCGAAGCTCTGTCATGGTGTCTATCGGGTCCATGCCAGCGTTCTCGGCAAGGTTGAGCGGGATGGCGTCCAGCGCATCGGCAAACTTTTGCACCGCCAGCTGGGCGCGCCCTTCTTGGCTACTCGCCCACTGCCTAAGCTCGTTTGCAATGTAGGCTTCGGGCGCCCCTCCGCCTGCAACTATGGCCGGGTGCTCCAGCACGTCCTTCATGACCATGAGTGCATCGTGAATTGACCTATCTGCCTCATCAACCACCCTCTGAGAGCCACCCCTAATCAAAATGCTTACAGACTTGGGGTTCTTGCAGCCTTCGATAAAGACCCACTTGTCGGTCTCTACCTTGCGCTCTTCAACAAGGTTGGCAGAGCCCAGATCCTTTGCCGTGAGGTCGTCAAGGTTGTTGACTATGCGCGCGCCAGTTGCGCGGGACATCTTGGTCATGTCAGACTCTTTTACGCGCCTTACCGCCAGTATTCCTGCCTTTGCCAGATAGTGTTGCGCAATGTCATCGATTCCCTTCTGACACAGCAGGACATTGGCGCCAGATGACTTGATCTTGTCTACCATAGATTTCAGCATACGGTTTTCCTCCTCCAAGAACATCTGCATCTGATGTGGGTCCGATATCCTGATCTCTGCGCTCATTTCTGTCTTTTCTATCTCAAGAGCGGAATTGATGAGGGCGATCTTGGCGTTTTCAACCTTCTTTGGCATGCCTGCATGCACGACTTCCTTGTCAAGGACGATGCCCTTGATCAGCTTTGTGTCGCGCATAGAGCCGCCCGCCTTCTTTTCCACTTTGATGTCATCAAGATCCACCTTCAGGCCGCCGCTCTCTGTCTTTTCGGCAACCTGCTTTGTGGCTTCAACTACGATCTGGGCGAGAACCGGGCTATCGTCTGATACCAGCTTGGAGTCCATGCTGGTCCTCGTGATCTTTAGCAGCATGTCCTTGTCTGCAATGTCGACCTTGACTGCGATCTTTTCCAAAAGCTTCAGTGCCTGATCCGCCGCTGCGTTGTACCCGTCGACAATTACTGACGGGTGAACGTCCTTGTTGATAAGCTCCTCCGCCCTTTCAAGCAATGCACCGGCAAAAACAACTGACGAGGTAGTCCCATCGCCTACTTCGTTGTCGACCGACTTGGCCACCTCTACCATCATCTTGGCTGCAGGATGCTGCACATCGATCTCTTTTAGGATTGTAGCGCCGTCGTTTGTTATTGTAACGTCGCCAAGCGAGTCCACGAGCATCTTGTCCATGCCCCTTGGACCCAAGCTTGTCTTTACAATTTCCGCGATAAGCTTGGCTGCAGTGATGTTGTTCTTCTGTGCTTCCTTGCCTTTGGTCTCTTTTGTCCCTTCCTTTAAAATCAAAACTGGCATTCCGCCAGCGGTTGTTTGAATTGATGCCATTCTCTCATATATCACCTGTATATAGAATAGTTACACAACTCCTTATGCGTCTTTTATAGATTTTGACGGTGGGCCGGGTCGGATGAGATTTGAATATCTGAACTCTCTTTGCCCACCAGGTATTTCAGATGTTAAATAGCAGACGTGAACTACCCACGTTCTTTACAGTAGATCAAAATTTTTTCTAGGGACGGAGGTTCTTCCACAGCTTTCTGAAGTCCGTGCATGTACACACATTCCCAAGGCATTTGTTGGCTGGGCACCAGAATTAACATACATACAATCATACAGTCATACATTCAGAAACTGGGATGACGGTGCCTTGACATCCTGTAAAATTACAAATTTTGATCTACTGTAAAGAGAGTGGGGTTTTCTTTGGTTCCCGTACCCTCCATCATGATCATGATAACAGTGAAGGGGCGAGACTATCGGACTCTGATAGTAGTTCACAGATTTTGACTCATTGCATCCCAAGTTGCTTCTGCTTCTCGTTGAATTTAGCCCGAAAGCGGGGGACATTTATTATGAACCTCTCGTGCCTTCCCTCGCCTACCTTTTCAAGCTTATCTCGCGCCTCGACCTCGAACATGACCCTCCTGCCCTCGACCGAGATTACTCTGGCTCTCAGAGATACTTTTGCCCCTACAGGGGTGGCGGCAAGATGCTTGATATCAACTATTGTCCCAACCGAGTCCCATTCCGGGTCTGGCAGGAACTGCTCTTTGAGGAGCAGCCTGCAAGTCTCTTCCATCTCGGCTATCATGGAGGGGGTGGAAAGGACGTTCTCGCCCTCCCAGAGAAAGCTTGTCGTCTGGTTCGAGTCCACGGTTATGGTGCGCTCTTTGGTGGCGCCTGCCCTGATTGCAAAATCCATATGCCTAGTGTTCAGGGTGGAGGCACTTTAAAATTTGTGTCTGCGGGCGTCCACCTTCTTTTCCCTCTCCTCGCGCTCGTGGTGCAGCCTGTCCTTCTCATGGATGAACTGTTTGCCGCAGAACCTGCACTTTATGATGTGGCGCTTGTGAACATCTCTTGTATGGCCTATCAACTCGTCATAGCTTGAAAATCTCTCGTGGCAGTCCTCGCACTCATTCTTCTCACGGCGCAAAAGACCTATGCCCATGTCGGCATCAATATAATAATATGCTGTATGCTGGCTATAAAGTTGCTTTCTTCTTATAGAAATATGGCGAGAAGACCACTGGACTTGTCCAGTGGATGAATCGCCACCATATTTTTTAAGTAGCACCAGTGAAAAATATGCTGCTGTACTATCATAATCAATCAATCATCATGACGCTCAACTACAAGTTCCGCCTATATCCAACGAAAGAGCAGGAGCTTCTGTTAGAGCAAACTCTGGATGGCTGTAGATGGGTGTACAACTACTTTCTCTCACTACCATCGCCAATGTCAGAGTACGACATGAACTATGCCTTGACTGAATTAAAAGAGCAACACCCATGGCTTCGCAAATACTACCACTCTAAAATGTTGCAGATGGTGGCAAAACAGGTTGCAGCAGCTAGAAAGGTAGCAAAGGGCCGCAAGCTTTCATACAGAAAGGACAGCGATTTCAACTCATTTACATATAACCAGTCTGGCTTTCGGCTCGAGAATAACAACAGGCTGTCACTTTCCAAGATAGGCAGGATAAGGATTGTACTACATCGTCAACCAGTCAACGTCAAGCAGGTGACAATATCTCGTACAAAGACTGGCAATAAGTGGTACGCTATTGTAGCCTGCGATGTACTGCGCAGGTCATTTTCAACGATAATCAGGTACGCAAAGCCTGTTGGTATAGATGTTGGCATTGCCAAGTTCTGCCATCACTCTGACAACCATGTGGAAGACAACCCGCAGTTTCTCACAAAGATGCTCAGACCACTGAGAAGAGCTCATAGAAGAGTGTCAAGAAGGCAGATAGGCAGCAATAATAGAAAGAAAGCAAAGCGCATGCTTGCCAGACTATATGAAAGGATAAACAACAAGCGTAAGGATTTCCTGCATAAAAAATCGGCGTACTATGCCAGCCGCTATGACCTGATATTTCTTGAGAGATTGCGGGTCATGAACATGACCAAGAACCACAGGCTTGCACGCAAAATCCTGGACGCAAGCTGGTCTGCTTTTAAAAATATGCTGCAGTACAAGGCCAACCGCGTTGTAGAGGTAGAGCCATCATACACATCGATTAACTGCTCAAGGTGCGGCCATCCAGTACCAAAGTCACTTGCAGTACGTATTCATGTTTGTACAAAGTGTGGTGCAATACTTGACAGGGACTATAATTCTGCCATCAATATCCTCAAGCGAGGACTGGAGTCGTTAGTGCTACTACTACTACCGGTGGAACGCCGGGAAGTTACGCCTGTGGAGATCGTACTACAACAGCGGTCGCTGAAGCAGGAAGAAAAAGAAGAGGCTATCGGACTTGTCCGATAGTAGTTCACAGAAAAAGAGAAGGTTAGGCGTCAGAGTTGCTAGTGTCTGCGCCTTGCTGCCGAAGCAATCACGTAGGCCAGTCCTACGATCAGTCCAAAAGCCAGAGGTATCCATACTGGGAAAGCGGCTGGGTCTATTGATTGCCGTAACAGATTTTCGAACATACTACTGGAGGGTTTGTTAGTCTTAGTATATTAGATTTACTGATGAAATCGGCTCTGTCGAAACCAACGCTTCTTTACCAGCTAGTCCATGAGATTCTATAGAACAAGCTTTCTGGTAGCCTCCAATTATGCCCCTCTCTCATGAAAGAATCCAGATATGTAAAGATGGCTAGGACAATGCTACATGTCCTGAAGCACGCCAGGATGCCATTGTTCCTCCACAACAGGAAGAGCAAAACCATATATTCACAGTCTGGCAGCACGTCGTCCTTCTAGCCATCAGAGACAATACGAGGCCAAGAGCTACCGCATGTTAGCTGATTGGCTGGTCGAGGCTCATTACCTCAGGATGTTCCTGCAGCTGTCGAAAATACCACATTTTACAACCATGCAGAAGTTCGCTGCCAGAATCTCTGGTACATTGCTGGAAAGAATAATCGCCTCTTTTTCATCCTTCTTCTAACAAGCATCAAGCAGAGATATACTCCTTGGTCCTGATTCGTCCGGCTTCAAGCCGACCCATGCGTCGCAGTACTACTACTACCTTTCACTGAAAGGGCTGAATTGAGAAGGAAGTACGTCAAACTGTCGTTAGGAGCAGACGTCCTTAAGCAGGTAATCTGTACAATCAAAATCAGGCGAGCTCCTGCAAGGCACGACGACAACGTCGATTTCAAACCGCTGGTGGAAAGGGCGTCAGACATCATGCCGCTGTCTCTAGTGGTGGCTGACAAAGGGTATGACAGCGAGGAGAACCACGTGTTTGTCAGGGAACGCTACCATGCGTACAGCATCATACCGCCAAGGTACCAGGATGTACCAGTATGGCGAACTCATGGCAGGTACAGGAAGCAGATGAAGAGAGGAGGCTATCTGAGACCGCTGTACAACCAACGGAACAAGGACGAGACTATCATGTCTGTGATGAAGCGGCTGTTTGGTGAACACGTTAGGTCAAGGCTGGTCAGGACACAGAACAGGGAGCTAGCGTTTAGATGCATCGCCTACAACAATATGCATAGGGTGACGAATCTCCTCGTCATCGTGATTGATTTCTACAAAGCCGATGAAATCTTGTCAGCAGTTGTCGCTAAGATACTCCCTCTCCTCTGGGTGGCTCTCGTATTATATATATAGAGAATTTCGTGCTACCTTGTTTGCTTGAGACTGCCGTAAAATCAGTTAAACAACCTATATCACCGAATAGCTCAAGGAAGCCCACGTTCTTTAGACGTGGGTAGTTCACCAGTGGGTAGTTGACAGATCTGTTTGGAATAATCAGTACCTGGCAATTAGCCACCAAGTATGGTCACTGACCTGCCATTTTTCATCTGGACAGAGTTCTTCACTGCGCCGTATATCTTCTCCAGTGCCAGCCTGATGAACTGCAGCATGAAAAAGTACGTGAACCCGGTGTCATACTTCCGCCCATGCCTGCCACGCGCTATCCTGCTGAGGTAACTCCATTTGTTATACACACCCACTCGTTCTGTATAACAAACGACACCAGTACGTAGAGCAGGCGGAGGACGGCGCTCCGGGAAGACGTCCTGGCCCTGCTCTTTTTCATCATCCTGTACGACGATTCTATGCCAAAGCGCTTCCGGTACTCGTCAAACATCCGCTCTACCGGGATATTTACACGGCCTGTGGCATAGAACATGTACTGGACGCCGTGATTCTTCTTCTTCCTGTACCGCTTCTTACGGTACTTTGCCACGCATACAGCCTGAAAGTGCATTTCTCCCCGGTGTTCGAATCAATGATTTCATAGTCGGGTACTACAAAGCTGTCCCTTCTTTTCCGGGTCAGTTTCGATAGCCTGCCGCCGGTCTTTCTTCCCCTCGGAAAGGCAGCTATGATGTACGGGATGCGCACAGAATTGAGGTAGCTCATGACGGCTGCTGCGGTAAAGAACCCCTTGTCAAGGAACAGGCACTTTATCCTGATGCCTGTTTTCTGTACCTCTGCGAGCAGGTACCTGACCACGTCTACTAGAGACTCGTCGGCCCTGACGTACTTCATGGCCAGGGTAAACCTCCTTCCATGGAGCCTCACATATGCGCTGGCGTGTGTGAAAAAGAAGTGGGTGGTATATACCGCTTTTGGCTGGTCCGCGCCTGACATCGCCTTCGTTCTCCGGCTGCCCGTAGTAGGTGGGGGCGTGTCTGTCATATCGATGGCTATGTTGACTGCACACTGCTGCAGCACGTCCTTGGCTCTTGCCTGCAGTACTACCCTGTTGTTGACAGCTGACTGAATCCACGAAATGTCAATCTTGGATATGTGGTACTGGACATCCCTTCTGGACGGGGTGCTGACCAGAATACTACAGCATGTTGTCTGTGTTATGGACGTCCCACCGGTACAGGCATAGACCACAGAATTTGCTATATCGACTACGGAATACCGCCTTCTTTTGAAACCGGCTGGCCTGAAAAGCGGCAGCAACACGTTGACTGCGTTACCAAGTACTCTCTCATCTGTCAAGAAACGTTCATCGGCAGGTTCTTGAGTAAATGTACCGCACTCGACTGACAGGGTTCTCACAAACCATGTGTCCTTGGTGGCAGCTATAGCTGTTGCCAGGAACGCCCTTCAACAATCGACTAAAAAACTACTCACAAACCCGTTATTGCCAGGTACTGATAATGGATATACATTTAGGCACATATGGTGAACGACTGCATCAGGATTGGGCTTGATAATATCTCAACTACGAAATTATTATTGGGCAGTATAGCCTTTTTCCTTTGCTTTATTTGCTACTGCCTGCGCCTTTGCCTGGGCCCTTTGCAGCACAAAGTCTGCGGTTTCAGGAGTGACGTATCCTGCTTCGGCCGCAAGTGACCTTGCCTGTTGCTGTGCCTTGACCAACAGGGGCTTGATCGTTTCAGGAGTCATGTAGCCTGCTTCTGTGGCCAGCGCAAGTGCCTGCTGGAACGACCTGACAAGCTCGGTCTTGTATTCCTCTAGGTCGATCCTCAGGTCCTGCTCCTTGAACATCAAGCCTTCAGCGATTGCAAAGTTGACGGCTATGCCAGCTTCAATGGGCTTGACGTTGAGTTTGCTCAGAAGCGACGCAAGTTGCATCGAAATGACATCTCCGGGCTTGGCTACCACCGTGTCCTTGGACACCCATATAGTGCCCTGGTCTATCTTTGTCGGGACGTTTGCAACCTTGAACTCGGACAGGACAGGGCCTGGGGCAATGCCAGTGTTGCCGGCTGGAACGACAACTTCTTTGGTGGCAATGTCACCTCCCTTGGCCGGCAGAAACACCTTGTTCTGGGCAAATATGAGGTTGAGCTTGAACGGGCTGATGTTGGTGAACATGAGGGCGCACTGGCCTTCCAACTGCTTGCTCAGGTTCTCGATCCCTGCGACCCCCTTGACCTTTTCAAACGCCCTGATGGCGACCTTGTTCTTGATTATCCTGATCTTGACGTCATTGCGGAACTTTTTGCGTATCGCCATCAGCTGGGTCGCACGGACCTTTGTCATCTTGGACAGTGCAATTACGTTGTACTTTGTCGGAAGCTCCTGAAGCTCTTGGTACATCAGGCGCTTCTTCTTTGGGTAGTGCTTGCGCGCTTGCTGTGGTGCTGTCATCTGCGACGACATATGCTATTATTCACCACTCTTCTCCTTTTCCTTTCCTTTGAGCGCGGTTAGCTTTGCCGCCTTGCCCATCGTGAACTTGACCATGGCGTTTCTAATGTTCTTGTCGCCCTGTGGCAGCTTTTTTTCGACCGCTGCAATGATAGCGCTGGCGTTCTCTGCGAGTTGGTTGTCTTCCATCTTTTCATCGCCTATCTTGGCAGAGACGTTGAGCTGGTTCTTTGCCTTGACCCTGACAGAGTTCTTGAACCGGCCTGCAATGTTTTCCACTGGAGCGCCATACGGCAGTGGCGTTGGCATCTTGCCCTTTGGTCCTAGGAACTGGCCGAGTGAGCGGCCTATTGAGGCCATCTGGGCGGTGTCTGCCAGGAAAAAGTCATGTGCTCTTACAACCTTGCGGGCTTCGCGCTTGTTGGTGCCAAGCCTGTCAAGCTCTGTTGGCTCCATGACCGTATCGATCCCTGCCTTGCGGGCCCTGCTGCCCATGTCGCCGGAGGCGATTACACAGACGCGTGGAACTTTGCTTGGTTTGTGAGGAAGGGCCACAACCTCGTTGAGGTTGAACCCCTTCTTGACGTCGATATCCTTGAGAACAAGTGTCAATTCTGCAGACTGGGTAAAGTTGCGCTTGGTTGCTCCTTCCCGCGCCTTTTTCACCAGCTCTAAAAGTTGGTTATTGTTGACCATAGATACTCTTACCTATCCTTCCTCTTTTTTCTTATATATAGACAAAAGGAACGGATCAAGCCACTTTTAATCTTTGTTCTTCGAAGAGCCCTGCAATCTTGTTGGTGAACTACCCACGTCTTAAGACGTGGGCTTCTTCCTGCTTCAGCGACCGCTGTTGTAGTACGATCTCCACAGGCGTAACTTCCCGGCGTTCCACCGGTAGTAGTAGTAGCACTAACGACTCCAGTCCTCGCTTGAGGATATTGATGGCAGAATTATAGTCCCTGTCAAGTATTGCACCACACTTTGTACAAACATGAATACGTACTGCAAGTGACTTTGGTACTGGATGGCCGCACCTTGAGCAGTTAATCGATGTGTATGATGGCTCTACCTCTACAACGCGGTTGGCCTTGTACTGCAGCATATTTTTAAAAGCAGACCAGCTTGCGTCCAGGATTTTGCGTGCAAGCCTGTGGTTCTTGGTCATGTTCATGACCCGCAATCTCTCAAGAAATATCAGGTCATAGCGGCTGGCATAGTACGCCGATTTTTTATGCAGGAAATCCTTACGCTTGTTGTTTATCCTTTCATATAGTCTGGCAAGCATGCGCTTTGCTTTCTTTCTATTATTGCTGCCTATCTGCCTTCTTGACACTCTTCTATGAGCTCTTCTCAGTGGTCTGAGCATCTTTGTGAGAAACTGCGGGTTGTCTTCCACATGGTTGTCAGAGTGATGGCAGAACTTGGCAATGCCAACATCTATACCAACAGGCTTTGCGTACCTGATTATCGTTGAAAATGACCTGCGCAGTACATCGCAGGCTACAATAGCGTACCACTTATTGCCAGTCTTTGTACGAGATATTGTCACCTGCTTGACGTTGACTGGTTGACGATGTAGTACAATCCTTATCCTGCCTATCTTGGAAAGTGACAGCCTGTTGTTATTCTCGAGCCGAAAGCCAGACTGGTTATATGTAAATGAGTTGAAATCGCTGTCCTTTCTGTATGAAAGCTTGCGGCCCTTTGCTACCTTTCTAGCTGCTGCAACCTGTTTTGCCACCATCTGCAACATTTTAGAGTGGTAGTATTTGCGAAGCCATGGGTGTTGCTCTTTTAATTCAGTCAAGGCATAGTTCATGTCGTACTCTGACATTGGCGATGGTAGTGAGAGAAAGTAGTTGTACACCCATCTACAGCCATCCAGAGTTTGCTCTAACAGAAGCTCCTGCTCTTTCGTTGGATATAGGCGGAACTTGTAGTTGAGCATTTTTTTGTACACATCACTATTACTACTACTATTTAACGTCTCAGGCACTTTGGCGGGAGGGTGGGGTGGGGGGTAGAGGAAAAGATTCATTGACGGGAACCAAATTCATCCCACCTCTAAAGAGTGTGGGTTTTCTTTGGTTCCCGTACCCTCCATCAGGATAAAGCCGCTGAGAAGGGCTGATAGAAGACTTTCAAGAAGAAAGAAGAGTTCAAAAAACTATGTCAAAGCCAAGCATATGCTCGCCAGGTTGTATTCCCGGATATACAACAGACGTAAGGATTTTCTTCACAAACTCTCTGCAGAATATATACAAGTCGATATGATATCATCTTCCTAGAACATCTACACACATTGAACATGGCTAGGAACCATCGCCTAGCAAGAAATTTACTTGATTCTGGGTGGCGCGAATTTAAAAAATTGCTTAAGCTAAGATGATGGTTGAAGTAGAGCTGGCTTACACGTCAGTCTTACTGTTCAAGATGTGGCAATAAAGTTCCGAAGTCACTGGCAGTACGTATTCATAGATATACAATAACTGCGGTGTTGTAATCGATCGTGATTACAATGCAAGCCTAAACATATTGCAAAGAGGTTTGCTCTTGCTACCGGTGGAACGCCGGGAATTTACGCCTGAGAGATTCTAGGTGAATCATTGAAGCAGGAAGAGGCTAACAAACTTGTTCGTTAACAGTTCACTCTTTGTTCTCCACTGTCCTGTTAGATCCGTCAGGTACCGGGCACGATCTTGCCTTGTAAAACTACTCACAGTTTCTTGTAGATTTTGCTTCGATGACCGAGATCAATGACAAATACGATCATCTTGTTCTTTTCAATGCTTACTATCACTCTGTAATCTCCAATTCTAATTGAATATAGGTTGACTCCAGTTAGCTTTTTTGCCACAAGAAACGGATCGCTGGCTGCCTCGTCGAGTTTTTCAATTATTCTTGTTTGAGTAAGGAAGTCGAGCTTTTGAAGCTTGTTAAATGAAGACTCTGTCCACCTTATTTCAAAAGTCATTTAATCTTCAATCTTTGCTTGACTTCTTGCATCGACAACGTTCTGCCAGCTTTAACGTCCTCCAAGCTTTGTTCTATGTCTCTTATCGTCTCTTCGCTCAGTTCCTCTTCGTCAATTCTCAATGCCAACAGCCTTTCAACCACATTGTTATAGGATTCTTTTGGGTGTATTTTGAGCTCTTTTAGCTTGTCCCTAGTTTTCTTGTCAATCTGTATTGTTGTATCCACATTACTTATAGGCAGTTATAGGTATTTATAGTTCACTATAGCTAGCCGATCATCCTTGTACGAGGCAAGGTGGTGAACTACCAACGACTGAAGCCGTTGGCTTCTCCCTCCACTGTCACATGGTTCAGGAGAACTTTTCCTGGTTCAGTGACCGAGCTTCTGATCTCCCCAGGCGTAAATTCCCGGCGTTCCACCGGTAGTGTGTCTGGGCGTACTCCTGTTTCGGCTTTACATGGCAACAGGTATGCGCCCATACTAATGCCAAGACGTTCTTCCACTTTGCCTAGCTCTGACACAGGAGTGTCTACGAATGGCCTGCTATTTAACTGCTGGAGTACCTTGGTAGGAGAGAGAGGGTGGCTCGCTTTCATCCCACGGCTAAAGCCTGTGGGTTTTCCCGCTCGCCGAGGGATAACCTTTTACGCTGAACTTCCTTAGCACTAGAGGTATCGAATACAAAATTCGGCGCAAGCCTTATATATATAAATTATATATAGTACAATATGGCAAAACCAGTCATGTTATCTGACGAGGCATACAATGCGCTAAAGGCCGCAAAAAAAGAGGGCGAGTCATTCTCTGATGTGATACTGCGCAAGTTTCCAAAAGGCGATCCTGCCAGAATCCTAGCTGTCGTCAAAAGTATGAAACCAAACCCTGACCTATCACAAAGCGTAAGGCAGGCCAGCAAGGAGATGCGCAGGGACTTCAAGATGCGGGAGTTTGACTTTGGATAATGGCGATTCTCTGTGCTGACACTGATTTTTTGATAGACCTAAAGGATCAAGATGAGAAAGCCATAAGAAAGATGGAGCAATTGGAATCGAGAGGCGATACCGTCTCTACTACGTCAGTCAATGTTGCCGAATTTTATTTCGGTGCTTATAGAGCAAAAGACAAGGCAACTGCATTGGACCAAGCAGACAGGTTACTTGAAACATTTCCTGCCCTTCCACTTGATTTTGCAGCTGCAAGATTGTACGGACAGTTGTCAGAGAAATTAAAGTCAAACATAATAGAGCCGCTAGATCTGCTGATAGCGAGCATCGTCATTGCTAACAGACAGACTCTATTGACAAGAAACATCAAGCATTTTGAAATGGTGCCGGGCCTGACGGTTGAAAGCTGGTAAATGATTTTATAGGAACGTGGCGAGAGGACCACCGGTCTATGACCGGTGGATGAATAGCCACCATATTTTTTAAGTAGCACTAGTGAAGAATATGCTGTACTGTCATCAGCATGACACTCAACTACAAGTTCCGCCTATATCCAACGAAAGAGCAGGTGCTCATGTTAGAGCAGACGCTTGACGGCTGCAGATGGGTGTACAACTACTTGCTTGACAGCGTCCTTCCTACCTATATGATGCCCTGATTCTGGCAAAGAGCGATATCTGCAGGGCTATAATAATCGAGATCAGCACGAGTATTGGGAGTATCAGCCCATTGATCTGGCCAGAGGCGTCCCTCATTTGACCTATCGTAGAGCTGGTGTCTTGTGCAAACTGGGTCAGCGCGTTTTTGGTGGTGTTAAGCGACGCGTTGGTCTGATCTAGGGACCTGTTTGTCACGTCGAGCCTCTCGTTGAGCCTGTTAACTGATTCCTGAACAGAGCCTATGCTGGCGCTGCTGGCGACCACGACTCGAGAGTCGTGCGAGAGGAAGCCATTGTGAAAAGCGATCGAGTGCATGATGTACGAGCCGTCCCGGTCCAGCGTGACATCTGCATAGTAGAGCCCTTCATGGAGCTTGTGGAACCTGCCAGACAGGCTGATGGCCGTTGCATTTGTCGAGTCGCCAAAATGGATGTGCGATGACCCAAGGAGGTTGGATAGCTGTTCATCTTCAGCATTAACAAGCGCGCCGTTGTACGTTACCTGCACAAATATCCGGAATTGCGAGTTCGTTGAAACCAGTGTAGGCGCATCCAGCTTTACCACCAAGCTGGCCGAGCTTGGCGCGCCGGATGAAGAGCCGGCTCCTGTGATGTCAACATAATAGACTGAAAAAGTCTTGACATCTGAAGGCACTATTGATGATCTAACTTCAAGCGAATAGATCCCAAATGGGTATTGCTTTGATGGTTCCGGCCAGACAAAAACCTGTTCCGTGATTGTTCCATCGCTACGAGCTGTAAAAGTCTCAAGTCTCAATACCTTGCCACTTGGGTCAAACAGCCTTACTACAATAGCATCTTCAGGGATTACCTTTCCATAAAGGATGACAGTATCGCCAGGTGCAAATACATCAGAGCTTAGATTCAGATTGAATCGTTCGGCGCTGTCTTGAGCGCTGGCAAATTCGGCCGACGGCAGATAAACAAGAAATGTCGCTATGGGTAGAGCGGCCAATATTATTAAAATTGAAAATACGGCAAAGCCGGATAAAACTGAACCTTTTGGGAAACTTTTTCTTGTATTCTTGCGAACGTTCATTTTCAAAACAAAAAGGAAAGAAAGGGACGGAGGTAAGTAGGTTTTACCTCAACCTACTTAGCTCACGGTGATGGTCGATGTGATCGTTTCTGACAGGATCTGTGGGTTGGTGAGTCCGCTCAGTACAAAGACTCTTGCTGTGTATGTGCCTGGTGTTTCAGGTGTCCATGACAAGCCAATGCCGGTTGTGCCGTCAGCTTGCAGGGTGCCTGTCTGCCAGTTGAGGAACACAGTTATGCCCTTAGAGTCTCTGACTTCGACTATTGCTGCATATGGAGTCGATGCTGCTTCGTTATTCTTGACTGTGGTTGACAGCACTACCTGTTGACCTGCCAGTACTTGAGTCACTGGTCTGCCCTGAGCATCTTTCAACTCTGGTTTGCTTGGTGTTGTAGTCTTTGTCGTACCGGAGGTGCCTACTGGTACTGTCTTAACGAAGTCCTTGCTGGTTGTACCACCTGCATCTACTCTTTCCTCGTAGTCAGCCGGGAAGTCGTCTGTGTACTTGATGGTGATTACATCGCCATTCTTCACAGTCAGCGAACCCGACGAGAACTGGGCTGACAGAGTCAGCGTTCCTTCGAATACGCCTGTGTTGGGTCCTGTCTCAATCAGCTGTACGCTCGAGAGTCCCACTAGGTCGCTTGTCGATGTTGCCTTGACGTTGACGATGTCGTTGCTATCTGGGTCTCTGTCTCTGTCAAGGTCGGCCAGTGTTATCTTCATCTGGTCGCCTGCTGCATAGACATTCTTGTCTGTAGTTATCTCTGGATCGACGCTGACCACTGTGAATTGCTTCGAGATGGTCGTCCTTCTTCCGTTTTCGTCATTCTGGTCTTCATATCTTACAGAGACGACATCGCCCGGCGAAACAGGGATCGTTACTTCTGTCGAGTCATCGCCTGCGACTTCTGCCTGAGTAGGTGTTGCGTCAGCTTGCAGCTTGATTGTGCCTACGAACCTTGCACTGCTGCCTGTTGTCTCTTCGGCATCTAGCTGGACTTCAATGCCTGCGTCTGTTGCAACTGTGATCAAGCTTCCTGTACCTTGTCCTATTATCTGCTTGGTGTTCGGGTTGGTGTTCACGTCTGTGTCAAATATAGTGACATCTATCTCTGATGATGGTCCGACTGATGTTCCTGTTATGCCGAGGTCAAGTGAGCCTGATGCAGCTCCGACTTGTAGTGTCTTCTCGTGCCTGCCGTTTGTGCTTCCCAGTGCTGGCCAATTAGTAGATGCAGATACGCTTGGCGTAGCATCGTAGTAGAAGACATCTACCTCTGAGTCTGATTCAACATCGAATGTAATGCCGTCTATCGTGTCATCGCCTACTGCAATTGTTTCTGTGAAGACACCAGTGTCCTTGCCTGTTTCTTCAAGTTCAAGCCACCTATTTTGTGCATTGCCGTTAGCACCAGTCCATGCTACTCTGATTTTGACTTTTTCAGCTGTATCTGGATCGCGGTTGGAATCTTGGTCAGTGACTGTGAATGTCACTTCGCCACCGTTGACAACCGTTGATGTGTCTGTACTCAGGACAGCCTGCCTTGCCGTGAATGTCACAGTCACTGCGTTTGCATCATCGGTTGAACTGGCAACAGATAGACCCTTGTATTCAATCTTTAGCTTTGCACCAATCCATAGTGGATCGTCATTGCCTGCGACTGATGGGTCTACTCTAATTGTACCTTGGAAGATGCCAGTGTTAAAGCCGGTTTCCTTGAGTGCATCAGTCATGGTGATTCCAGCTGTATTGGCGAATAGCTGACCAGGTGCGGCATCCAATGTTAGAACCAGTCTTCCGCCATCATATGAGAATACCTGTCTTGCTACATTTCCTCCCGTGACGGTTGTGAATGCAGTACCACTGCCGAGTGTTTCTTCGTTGATTGTGCTATTGTTTCTGTTAGGGTCTGTGATCGTTATTACGATGTCGACAGGACCTGTGTTAGCGATGTTGTCTCTGGCTGAACCTGTTGAGTTAGATGCTATTCCGTGGGTTACGAAATCGTCAGCAGTTGCCAATCTTGGAACTGGTACTGTGGATCTGTCCACTTTGACTGTTGGCTTTTCGAGTCCGACCGTCAGGCTTACATCTGCAGTCTCTGATTCTCCGGGCTCAAGAATGTCGTTTACTTCAATCTTGAGTGTGTCACCATCTGCAAGCGCTGGACTAGCTGCAAGGTCAGACAGATCTACTTCTGCTGTAAAGACGCCTGTGTTTGGACCTGTTTCTGTGAATGTCACAGAGAAGTTAGGAGATATTGTCATCGCCGCTCCGTTCTTGTCTATTTTCAGGGAGAACGGACTTATGGTGCTTGGGAATGCGGGTACATTAGTTGCTGCAGTAGTGCCAGTAAATGTGACTGTGTATGATTCTACGATTTGGCTGTCATCGTTGAGCTCTGGATCGTTCATTGTCAGCCCTATGACTGATGACCTGCCCACGGTAGTCTTGTCGGCTGACAGAGTAGGTGCTGTATTGGTTGGCTTTATTGTAATTGACGATGTGTTCGCGGGTCCGCCGGTTGATGGAACATCGTCCTCGTATCTGATGGTTGCTTCTTGGCCTGGTAGCAATTTCAAGATGCCTTGCGCTTCAGTTGTGTTCTGCTTCCATGTCAGAATGATTCTATCCTGACCATAAGCTGGAACGAATGTGTTGCTGCTTTGCGATTGTTCTCTTAGGTTGAATTCCCTCTTGTTTGTCTGGCTAGGCTCGTTGACTTGTAGCTTAGTGTTGAGACTTTCTTGTGCCTTTGAATTCAAGTTCCTGTCAGAGTCACTTACAGTTAATGGAAGCTCGCCTGCATAGGTTACACTACTTACTGCTCCAAGGCCACCAGAGACTCTTTGAACTGTATAGGACGCAGAGCTTGATCCTATTGGCGAACCTGAGCCTCCTGTGCCTGAACCCAACGCTATTGTGGTTCCCGAAGCTGTGAAGTTCTTGAAGTCATTTACTGTCAGTGAGCGGCCTTGGGATGTGCCAGTAGTCAGGATACCTATTGTATAGGTTATTTCAAACTTGCCAGTGTTTGCACCTGTTTCAGTGTAGGTGAGTGATGATCCCTTATCAACACCGTTGGTCAGGTTTTGATTGGCAGGAGCACTTGCAGTATCTGAAAAAGTGTTCACTGCTGTTGGGTCAAGGTTCATGTCTTGGTCTTCAACTACCACGTATGCTGTAGCACCCGGTCCATAGTTTGTCCTGTCCAGTGATACAGATGCTGTCGAGTCGTCCCATGTGACTGTCTTTTGCACGCCACCGAACGAGAATGTAATTTGACCGCCTTCTAGGCCAGAGACAGAGTTAAGACTGATCGTCCTTTCAACTGTCTGGTTTGGTGCACTACCGCTGGTGTTTGGATACGCAGAGTTGTCTCCACTGCCGCCAGTACCTATGTATAGGCGTGTATTAGTACTTGAAAATGGTGTTGCTGGTGTCTGTGGATCTTCAGCACTGCCTAATGTGTTTGCTGGATTCCCCAAGTTGTCTACTTTGACATACATTAGGAAGATACCGCTGGTTTGTGAAGTCTCATTAAGAGATAACTGGCGTTGTGTACCAAATGCGGTTACTGTTACTTGTGCTGTTCCTTGTGCGTTATCAGCTGCATGTTGTGAGCTCGTGAACATCACTTCCAACAGCGCTGGCCCAAAGAATCTGTTGTTGTGGGCATCAGCACTTGTCGTGATAGTGACCGTTCCTTGAGCATATGCACCTGATGTCAGAGGCAATATACTATAGATGCCGAAAATAAGCAAGGCAGCTATTGCTATTGAACCTACTGACTTCTTGCTAAAGCTATTCGTACTATCGTGCATATAGCTGGGTCGCGTAAGAAGAATTTACTATATAAAACTTGTGAACGAAAGGTTCATCTTGCTGACAGCGTGCCTCATAAATTTGTAGTTTTTATAGAAATTTGTGGTTATCTAAACATGAACTCGTAGTATTTTAAATTGAGCATGCAAAAACATATAAAGATACAAAGAAAAAAGAAAAAATGCAGACGGGCCAGGTCTGCTTTAGAGGTTGCCAAAGTCTACATTTGTTGCGTCCAGCGAGGATCCCTTCACTTTGAGGATTATGTACGCCTTTTGCATATCAGACAGCTGATCCCAAGGTATGCCTGCGTCCACGGCTGCCCTCATGATCTGCATGCAGCTTACAGGGTCATCTCTGACGATCTCGTACAGTGAGTTATACATTGCATATCTCAGTGATGAATCGGAATCCAGAGGCTGACCTGAGAGGTTGGTGTCTGGGATTTGCTCGGCTAATATCTCGGCTGCTGTCCTAGTGTCGTTCTCTTCTGCTATTACTGTGCCAATACCAAACTCGTTGTTCACGAAGTTGACCAGCTTGAAGTAGAAGACAGGATCTGTCATTCCGGTCTCAACTGTCCCAGGGCTTGTAGGCTGGTTGGGGTTTTGAGGTGGGTTGTTGGTTGGGGGTGGGTTGTTGTTTGCAGGCGGGTTGGGTGTACCTGTAGTGAAACATGCTACCGGCTCATTTGGTTCGCCATGGAGGTGGTACCTGTAATATGCTGCTCCTGATACTATAGTGCCTGCCGCGATTACAAACGGTCTTTGTCTTGTATCATCGCAGTCGTGCCAGTTGTTGAATATCACGTCATGTGGCGGTTCTCCGCAGTTTGGATAGACACAGTCGGTCGGCTGCAGGAAGTACGTCTTTCCTACCTCAAGGCCTGTTATGAGTACGCCGTCTTCGTTTGCAAGGTCGGCCACGATGGGCTCACCTGCATCGTTGAAGAGTACAAACCACACCCACGTGCCCGGTCCGGTTCCTTGGTCACAGCTCGTGGCAAAACACGGGTTCCAGTGGCTGCTTGGTATCCTGTGCGCCTCATAGTACAGCAAGCCTTGACCTGTGCCTGCGTTTATTGTCTTGGGCTCTGCTGCGGACGCACTTGGTATGCTGCCTCCTACTATGCTCAATATCGATGCTACGAGTGCGGCTGCTATTGCCAGTGCTAGAAGCTTGTTTTTGCTAGTGTTGTTGCTTGCGTGTTCTTTCCGCATACGCTTCCAACTGACTGTCTGTTTTTATTGCGGCACGTCGATTGTTATGTTACTCCAAGCCATAGAAATGATAAATTGTTAAAACCTAGATCATTTTGATGAAGGTCAACTACCCACTGCTAAAGCAAGTGGGCTTGTAACTGCCGAAAAAAGAGGCGCTACAATGGGCTGGTTGACAGCAGCCCTAGCTGCTATATTGCAAGCAGCAACATGATCAGCCATTGCCTCATATCCGCATTCTGTACACTTGAAGTGGTTTCGTGTACGTCTGTTTCTTGCGTCAATGTTGTGGCATTTTGGACATTCACGAGAAGTGTTCTTTGGGTCAACGAACTTGACAGGAACACCATCCCGCTTTGCCTTGTACTCCACAAACGCTCGTAGTTGTCTGAAAGACCACTTGCTGTGTCTGTCTCTTTGTTGTTTGCGCCCAATAACCGTTGCCCTAGAGCGTATTCCACTCAAATCCTCTAGTGCAATCGCTCTGATGGTGCCTTTGGCTTTGGAGACAATGGCTTTTGAGATAACATGGTTAATGTCACGCTTGAAGCGTTTCTCCCTGCCAGACATCTTTTTCAAATGTCGCTTTGCAGATCGTGTGCTCTTCTTTTGCAGCCGAGCTCGCAGACTATTATATCGCTTCCTTGCCTTCTCTATCGTCTCCCCGCGGAATACCTGACCGTCGCTATCGGTGGCAATGTTTTCGATTCCAAGGTCAACGCCGATAGCTCCTACGGGGTCAAACTCTGACTGTTCTGGAGCATCAACAACTGCGATGAGGTAGAACTCACCTTTTCTGTATATCAGGTCTGCCTGTCCTCTTATTCTGTCTGCTCTTGATTTCTGGTACTCACCTATTCTTGTGCGGAGTTTGATTCTACCTTTCAGTGTTATCATTGATACTCTATCCAGTCCTTTCCATGAAAGGTTGCGCTGGTCATACTGGATAGCACCGAGTTCTCTAAACACAGGTTTGATTCTTTTGTCTTTTTTGTATGCTTCAACCACTTTGCTTATCACACGGACGGCAAACTGTGCAGATAAGTTGAACTGTTCTCGCAGTTGATAATAGAACCTCTTTTGTAGCTCTACTTTGTTTGCTATCTTCAACCGAAATGCCTGTTCAGCAAGAAAATTTGCTGCTTCATTATACTTTTTCATGGTGGCAAGCAGGAGAGCCTTCTCGTCGCCGCTTGTTTCCAGCTTGACGGGCAGGGCTTGAAGCATTCATATAGATAGTATCGCTCAATATATTTAAGCATAACAGTCGCAAATTCCTCCCGACCCTAAAGGGATTCGGGCTTCCTTTGCGACCATGCCGGGTGAAGTGAACTACCCACGTCTTAAGACGTGGGCTTCTTGCTTCCTCGACTGAAACTTGCTTATCCGTTGTCGTTGTTGGTGTCGTTGTCGGATAAGTAGAGGTTCTGTCTCTGCATGGGCCTGTTCCAGACCCGATTTCAGAATGTTCTTTGCTGCGTTCGTGTCTCTATCGAGTACAAGGCCACAGCTATGACATTCAAACATGCGTATCGACAGGTCAAGCTTTTCTTTTACTTCCACTCCACACCCAGAGCATTTCTGCGATGTACCACCTGGATTGACGACTAGTACCCGTCCACCGCGCTTTTCTACCTTGTAGGCAGTTAATTGGCGCAGCTTTCCCCAGGTGGCATCCATTATTGCCGATGCTAGATGGTGGTTCTTGACCATGTTTTTGATATTCAACTTTTTCAAATATCACAAAAGTATATCCTTGGTCTGCAATCGTCCTTGATGTCTTGTGTACAAAATCATCCCTGCATCTTCTCACCTGCCTCCATGCTTTGGCAAGTTGAATCCTTGCCTTCTCCCTGTTCCTCGAACCTTTCTGCTTTCTTGCGTGGTTCTTCTGTAGTTGCTTGATCTTCTTTGCCTGTGCGTCAAAGTCTAGTGGATTTTCTATTATTCTGCCGTCACTCAATGCGAGCCAATTAATCAAGCCAACATCTATTCCGACAGATTTTGTTACATCGGTCTTGATAGATTTTTCGACAACACTATCGTCAGTAGTAGTAGTTATGCAAGCGTACCATTGATCGACATCCCGAATGATGGTACACCCTTTCAATATACCAACAGGTATCCTATGCATTTGATTTTGATGGCTCCCATACATGACAACATAAGCTTATTGTCCCTGATTTTCCAGCCATTGTTATATTGCGGGTACGTGAACGAATTGTACTTGCCTTTCCTCTTGAAGTTTGGATATCTAGCAAGTTTCTTGAAGAATGCCTGATATGCCTTGTCGAGTCTTAATAACATCTTGCAGCACTTAGCTGTGTACCTGTTTTAGATATTTGCTGTCTTGCTTTCTCAGCGTTAACAGCTGTTTCTGTTCATAGAATCCGACATCCCAATCTACACGCCTTTCGCCAAGTGAATCATTGTACAAGCGTCTGTATGTTTCAATAGTGTTATCAAGCAGTATCTTTTGCTGCTTTGTCGGGTACAAACGAAACTTGTAAGTTCTTTTTGTTGTCATGTGTTCCCTGTTGTTCCTCGATATTTTTTCTTCGATCATGTCGGCTGAGACATGACCGGGTGTTGAAACAAAGTAACTTTTTTACGTATAAAAGATTTTCATGATGGGAGGGGTTGTTGCCTCCCATGTCGTTTTCTACTACAGCATCCCATTTATCCTTGCTGCTGGACGAGCATACTCCCATTCGCACCAATAGTGCACTGTGGCTTTGCGCGAGCCTTGGCCTAACCTAATTCGGGCATCCTATCTCGGATAGAAGAGAGATAGATGCAAGACAACAAGAGGCCCAGTTATCACCACTGCTCAACCATCCAGCCTAAAGGATCTTTCTTCCTTTAGCATGACGTATATGGCACGCACACACACGTCATCTTTCGAGCAGCTGCCATTATAGCAATCTTGGTGTTGCTTCCTTTCCGAGCCTTGATTTTGTTGTAATGCCGTGTTATAGATGACGAATCGAATCACAGTACTGTACATGCACATGAGTGCACTGTATCATTATCCAGTTTAGCATGTCATTTCCTTTCATGTCAGGTCTCTGGTACTGCTTGTCACCGGACTGGTAGGTCCCAGGTATAAGCTTGGCATATGAGCACAGGTGTTCATAGTCAGAGAACCTGTTTATGTCTGCTATTTCAGCAGATATCAGCAGCGCGGCATAGTAAGATATCCCCGGTATTGTCATCAGGTGTCTTGCGTACCTGTCGTCTGTGGTGGCCATCTTTTTGATTTCCCTATCGAGTTGGAGTATCTTTCTGTCCAGAAATTCGATGGTATCATCGAGGCAGTCATCCACGGCGGATATCTTCAGTGAACGCAGGTATTCCTTTCCCTTTTCTGTAAACAGGTCAGAATGATAGTCAATCCACCTCTTGCTCAGCTCAACATGTACCTACCTTGTTCTTGAACATGGTCCTTGTTTTTACAAAATAATAGTGTCTCCTTCGAACCAGGTCTCGCAGCTCCCTTGTCTTTCTTTATGTCTGGAATATATAGCATTCAGGTACCATATATCCATCCTCAACAGAGGTCTGCCTGCCAGTGTCCTAGCATCTACCTTATCCGTCTTTCTTTACCTTTGCGTATGCAATTGCTTTTACCATGAGTGGATGTGCTACCTTGACATCATAGTCCTTCTCTCTTTCAGAAGGTCGTACAGAAATTGGTAGTTGTATCCAGATTCCATGACCACGGCAGCATCTGTTCCCTTCAGAAATTGAAGTATCTGATCCGCCTGCTTCTTCAGCTTTGCTTCCCTGACAATTCTGCCATCATCTCTTTTCAGAACCGCTTGGATGTTCTTTTTCACCCAGATCCAATGCAGCATACATATCGGTAGTGGTAGTAGTGGCTTTTCTACGTCTTATCCTTGGCGAACATGTCACCTAATTACGCAATAGGTCTGTTATCTACCCTTTATTTTAAATTAGTGAGTAACAGGCTGTTTATGATTGAAAATTAGTGAGTAGAGAGGGCTCTAAAGGCCTGAAAATTAGTGAGTAGAACAGCAAACTAGTTTGTACAAACTAGTTTGCTGGAAGTTTATGCGTGCTATGCGGCAGTCAGCCTTCCAGCTTGCAGGGTTTAAAAGGTGTGACGACATGAAGTAATCTACTATGCCGACGCTATATACTGCATGTTGGCTAGATCCATATGTAGTTCATCTCTATCGTTCCTGCGCACTTCTGCGGCGGACTTCATAGAGGCTCCTGCAGGGCTCTGCTCCCTGTGTATGTTCCCTTCGAGAGCCTTTGGGAGGACAGACAGAATGTTGAGAGCGTCGCGTGGCACAGATCCAGCGAGACACGACACTGTTGAATTTGCGGGTGATCGCTAGCGATATCATGAAGGAAAAATCTGCAAATCTCCCGAATTTTCAACAGTGTCGCTTTTTCAGCACCTTGCCGTCGTCATGCTGTACCTCTTCGCTTGTCACTTGCAGCGAAACGACCTTCTTTTTCCTGATGTCACAACTGCCACACACATGTGTATCTTCTTCAGGCAGCCTCTGCGTACATGCCACTTGTTGTGCCGCATCCATTCTCTCCGCACGGTTGGCTACCTTGATACCTGTACTGTCAAGTGCAATTACGATGTCGTTGCCAACTCTTTCATTTATCTTGATGTCCAGACTGTTGATGATACGCCGGCACAGAGAGGGTGTGCTGTAGTTGGTGATAGAAGGCACACACCTTCTTTTTTTGCATGCGCCTTTACCACACCTTCAATGTCTGTCTGTGTCTGTATGGCAGGTGGAAATATACACACGCATGTACCCCCCAGCAGCTGGACAAAAAAGAGTGTGAGGGTACTACTTGAATGATGCAAACCTTCCTTACCCTCATATTCATCTTTTCCAGCTCGGCATCATGCCAGCCATCGATTACATCAAAATCTCCAGCAGCAGCATCATCATCACTTCCCCACACGCCTGACCAGGGATTCGTTGTAAGAGCGCCACCAGTTGACCATGTACGGGAGGCGATGTCAAAAGAAGGCCAAGCTAAATGCAGCCAAGTCAAATCTCCTTGACATACTGGTCAGTTGTGCAACAATGCACCTCTCTAAATACGTTTAAAAACTTTGGATTGGGTAAAGTCGCCAGTGTGACTACTACCATAAAAGAAGAAAAGCGCCCATGGGGCAGATTCGAGCGCTTTACGCTGAACGAGCAGTGCACAGTCAAGCTGGTCTACGTTGATGGCGACAAGCGATTATCATTACAATATCACAACAACCACTCTGAGTTCTGGAAGGTGGTAAAAGGCCCTGTAAAGGTACAAGTGGGAAGGAGCAAAGAAACCCTTGAAACAAAAAGCTTGCAAACAGGTGATACGATAACCATACCAAGGAAGGCGATCCATCGGCTGATTGGCGCAGGCACCGACGCGATAATACTGGAGATATCGACAGGCGAGTTTGACGAATCGGACATTGTGAGGCTAGAAGATGACTATAAACGATGATGTTGTGTATTATTCGGGGATACTGCCAAAAAATTAGGTCAACTACCCACCTCTAAACAGTAGATCAAAAATTAGTCCACCCCATGGTCCTTCTCCATATCAGGTATGGCGGCCATAATAACAGCCAGAACAACATATACACCTTCAGCGAGTCAGCTACGATTCTTCGGCTATGCTCGTGGTACCCATGTGGCTACGTAGAAACCATCACCCATAACAAAAGAAGATTCGTCACTCGATGCATGTTGTTGTAGGCGATGCATCGAAACGCCAGCTCCCTGTTCTGCGTGTTCCTGACCAGTACCGACGTCAGGTACTCTCGCCAAACAGCCTCTTCATGACTGAAAATATCGTCTCGTCCTTGTTCCTCTCTGACTGTACAGCACTTTTGGATAGCCGCGCTTCATCAGCTTCCTGTACCTGCCATGCGTCTTCCATACAGGCACACCTTGATAGCGTGGCGGTATGACACTGTATGTATGCGTGCATCCGTTCCCGCACCAGTACGTGGTTGCCCTCGTCGTCGTAGCCCTTGTCTGCCGCAACTACTGACAGCGGCAGGATGGCAGCTGCTCTTTCAACCAGCGGTTTGAAATCGACGTTGTTGTCATGCCTTCTTGGTGCGCGCCTTATCTTGATGGTACAGATGACCTGCTTGAGCATCTCTCCTCCAATTGACAGACAGCTTTACCCCCATCCCCTTCTCAGCTCGGCTCTTTCAGTGTAGTAGTAGTACTGCGACGCATGGGTTGGTTTGAAGCCGGACGAATCAGGACCAAGGAGTATATCTCTGCTTGATGCTTGTTAGAAGAAGGATGAAAAAGAGGCGATTATTCTTTCCAGCAATGTACCAGAGATTCTGGCAGCGAACTTCTGCATGGTTGTAAAATGTGGTATTTTCGACAGCTGCAGGAACATCCTGAGGTAATGAGCCTCGACCAGCCAATCAGCTAACATGCGGTAGCTCTTGGCCTCGTATTGTCTCTGATGGCTAGAAGGACGACGTGCTGCCAGACTGTGAATATATGGTTTTGCTCTTCCTGTTGTGGAGGAACAATGGCATCCTGGCGTGCTTCAGGACATGTAGCATTGTCCTAGCCATCTTTACATATCTGGATTCTTTCATGAGAGAGGGGCATAATTGGAGGCTACCAGAAAGCTTGTTGCAGTGAGATATGTCGACCAGATGGTCAAGAATGATTGGTTTCTACTGAGCCGGCAAGGTTAAAAGATTTATATATACAGATATTTATACATACTTTGTAATGGCCAGCAAGACGATAATGATATCTGAAGAAGCCTACGAGATCCTGAAGAAGCGAAAGAGGCCAAATGAATCTTTTACAGACGTGATAATACGACTAGGTTATGAAAAAGGAAGTGCTAAAAGACTATTGGAACTTGCAAAAAGCAGAGAGCCCATCAGCTCCGATACTGCAAAAATTATGGAAGAGACAAGCAGGGAATTCAGAAAGAATTTCAAAACCCGCGATTTCGAGCTCTGATCGACAATGGCCTGTTTCGACAGCAACTTTCTCATAGCATGGTTGCAAAACGACGCTGATGCTCTTAAGAAACTTGAAAAATTACAGCACAGTCCGGCATCTACTACTATGATAAATGCCTTTGAACTCTACAAAGGAATCTATAGATCAAAAGACAAGGAAAAAGATATCCAAAAAGTAAAAGAACTTCTCAATTCATTGGAATTGCTTACACTAGACCACGAATCTGCAAGAATGGCGGGAGAGCTTGACGCCAACATGAAATCAAACACTATCGGCGAAGCCGACCTTTTAATAGCCAGCATAGTTCTGACAAATGGTGAAACTCTGATCACTCGAAACACGAAGCATTTTGAAAGGGTTCCAGGCTTGATGGTGGAGAGCTGGTAATAGTGAACTAACGGTATGTGAACAATTTTTGTGGTCCGGCTCGGACGGTAACGTATATGACATTTTCAATTATGAAGCACAAGAAATATCTACGACCGGTACTATTATGATTAATGTTAAGGTGTTACCACGGCTCGTGGGTTGAGGACAGAGCCTCGGTGAACTGAACTAACTGTGGCGTCGCCTTGACAAATGGATGGAGAGACGGTAGTGTGTGGGGGGGTGGAGGAAAGCCCCGGGTGGGTAAATATCCGTCCACAAAAAAGTTATTCGCGGAATGTTTTTCGTACAAGAAAGAATGAATGATGAAAATAGCAGTATTTAAGGAAGTTCACATGGGTACTGTAAAGAGTGTGGGTTTTCTTTGGTTCCCGTACCCTCCGTTGTGATAAATAATAGCAGATAGATATATGGTCTCACCAGCTTTCTATTTTTAGATCTCGCACCTTTTCAAAGTGCTTGGTGTTCCGAGTGATCAGGATTTGACCATTTTCTTTAACAATTGCTGCTATTAACAGGTCTTTCTCACCAATTGGGTTTGATCTTAGTTCATAGGTAATCTCGCCCACTAGCTGCGACGATTTGTGGTTTAAGGTTAGCAAATGAAGCCTATCGATCATGCTGGCAACCTTGGCTATTTTTTGTTCTCTATTTTTTGAGCGATAGGCACCAATGTAAAGCTCGATTGCGTTTATCACGGTGGTAGATAGTGATGTAAAACCTCTTTCTTCCAATTCATCGAGTTTAGCCTGTGTCTTTGGGTCTTTCTTGATCGAATTTATCAGAAAATCAGTATCAAGGCAGATTGTTGTTGATGATAGTGCCATATCGATTAAAGCTCTACGTTTCGCAGTTTAAAGTTCTCCCCAAATTCCTTGCTGGCCTTTTCTATGTTGTCTGCCAATTCACGATCGGGAAAGTCTTTGCTTTCCAAGAGCTCTCTAAATTGCCGTATGTTCCCTTCTCCTGTCAACCGGAGTATGACATCGGTGAACGATTCGGTCTCTTTCTTTTTTCTTTTCAGAGCCTTGTATGCCTCTTCTGTGATTGTTATCGAATGTGTGGCCAACAATACTAAATCAGTTTACATACATTTAAACTTTGCAACAACTAAGTGTTGTACTTACACACATAGGTACAGATTCGATTACTGACATGGGTAACACTTCCGGCTAGGAAGTGTCATCAGAGATAGAAGAGACAAGATTCAACCTTATTCATGAACACGAACGTACTGGAGAGAGCGTCACCAACAACATCTGCAGAAGAAAGTACGGCGTATCAAGGAAGACATGCTACAAGTGGAAGAACAGGTACCTTGCACGCGGCATCGATGGCTTGAAGGACAATTCCAGGAAGCCACATAACATAGGACACAGGAAAGTATAACCCCGGAGCTCGAACAGATCATCCCCGGCCTACTACGCCTGGACAGCAGGTTTGGTACTGCCAGAATAAAATTCAGGCTAAAGAGGCTAGGGGCATCCCTCAGTAGCAGGACAGTGTACAGGGTACTGAAAAGGCATGGGGCCTGAACAGGCTGAGCTGCAAGCTGAAGATAAGAAGGTACAGGCGCTTTAGCAAGAGACGACCTAACCAGATGGTGGTCCAGATGGACATCTTGGGACCGTTCTACCTTCGTAACTCAAGCACAAAGAACTACATCATCGTAAGCTGCATCGATGACTGTACAAGAAAGGTTGTCAGCAGGTGGACTGAAAGGAAGAGGAGCACAGATGTCCTTGACGTGCTGCTGCAGGACTGGATATACGTACCAATGGGAAGCCAAAGAAAGTGATGCATGACACAACGGAAAGCAGTTTGTATCAAAATCGTTCAGGAAGTACCTGAAAGAGAGAGAATGACATCAAGGACAAACCCATACCAGCTGCTGCTGCGCATCCTCAGCTTCAAGGCAAGGTGGAGGCCTACAACAAGATAGTGAAAAATGAATTCTTGGCAGTTGAAAACATCCCTGACAGGGAAGATGGAAAGGCAAGGTACGCCATGTTTGTCAATGCGTACAACAACATGGACAGGGAGCATGGCGGCATAATAGGAGGACTGACGCCACAGGAGAGGTGGCTGCAATTGCAATTGTTAAATACTACACCGACAAGGAACAGGAATCGGCTGAAGAAAAGTGTTACTCATGTCTGTAACTGAAATTGTTACCCATCTGTGTGAGTACAACAACTGACATCATCCTCTCGACGCTAAAGCGTTCGAGGTTCCTCCGTGATCACTTTGTTCCTTTCTGCAATCACCGGAAGTTTGGGGTATGTCAGCGCACTACAACATCGCCCATCTTGGCAAACCCATAGCCTAGCGATTCAAGCTCGTCTACCGTATCCGTCAAGATCTTGAACCGCTCCGGGTCTACTTGGTTGGTGCACATGCCTGTCGCCTCGTCGATTACGCAAAAGTCTGTTGGGTGCAAGATAACTACCGCAAAGCCATACTTCTCTATGTTGGCCTGTGCCCTCTGCACAACTACATCCTGCAGAGAATCTCCAGTGTAGTTCTGTGTTCTGAACTTTAGATAGGAAATGTCATGTACAACATGGTATATCTTGGTCCCATTCACATCGGAAATGCCGCCGACAATGCCCTTGCCCGTGTCGTATGTGGAGTTTAACTTGTATGGATTTAACGTTATGTTATCACTTTGGTTTCCTACGGAAATGATGCTTATTGGCGGATCCGAGTTTGCCATTGCCCGAATCGTATCAGCACTGAACTTGTTCCGAGGCGGTGCAAATATCTCTGAAGGAGAGCCTAATAACTTTGTCAGCTTTGTATTTGCAAACTTGAAGTGCTTCAGCTGCGTCTCATAGTCTAGTTGGTCATAGGTCGTCCCGCCGCCGCTGAACCCGTGGATCGCCATCTCAAAGAGTCCGGAGTCATGTCCCTGTTTCACCTTTTTGTATATTATACCATGTGGTGCGGCATTGCCGAAATCCTCTACGATGACCCCAACAGTAAGCGGCTTCTTTTCCGCCATAAAGTAATCAAATATTGCTAGATTGACATTGGTAAGCGAGCTATCAGTTACATCGCCAAGCTTGAATATCGTAGCATTTAGCCTGCCTATTTCCTCTCCATGTGCTATCTCCTCATCAACCTCTTCGGGTGAAGAGAAGAGCCCTTCTTCCATGAACAGCGTGGCCACCATAAGCGCAGAGAGCGGAACTATCAATATCAAAAGCACTACGGATGTTCTTGATACCACGTTTTGACCCACAAAAGCGCACTCATTTTCCGTTTATAGGTAATCGAAGATTGTTCCATTCGATATTTTTATCACAACGGAGGGTATGGGAACCAAAGAAAACCCACACCTTTTCAAGTGTGATGGGATGAATCTGGTTCCCGTCAATGAATCTCCTTCTCTCTCGCCACCCTGCCCTCCTGCCTTGGTCAATTCATCGACAACTCGTCTGACCTCTTTCTCATCCGTGTGAAGTTGCCATGCTATTGCTTCTATGGGCAAGTCGGAATAATAGTACATAGAAGCAATTGTTATCAGCTTTCTAACATCCTCAATGTTTGCGCTCATCTAACATCCTTCTTGTTCTTCATCATGGCGGCTATTACAACGATTGCTATCCCTAGTACAACCAAAATGAACGGATTGAAAAGGAGCACACCGATGGTCAGAAATCCAAGCACACTCAGCACGGTTATTAAGGCTATTACACCAAAGATTATAAGCAGCCCCCGGAGTATCCATGTCAGTGTTTCAAGTCTCTTTTGCACAACTCGTTCCATAAAGTTGGTTCACCAAATTAACTAATAATGGCGACGAGTACTTTGCAGTGCAGTGAATTCATACTATTGATGTAGAAAAGAATCTTTCCTTCACACTGTTTTAAATTAAGGTAATGTTTTTGCTCAAGCCACAATATGCGGCTGCCGTCGTCAGTACTCACCAACTTTCTACAACCAAACCCGGCACCCTCTCAAAGTGCTTGACATTTCTTGTCAGCAGTATTTGTTTATTGGCAAGTGCGATGCTGGCGATAAAGAGATCGAGCTCTCCAATTGAATTAGACTTTGTCTGTTCAGCAAGCTCTGCCCATGTCCTTGCAGATTCATAATCAAGATTTAGGATAGAAAATTTTGACAGGTCGTTCTTGGTATCAGCAAGCGCTCTTGCTCTATCTTTTGCCCTGTAGGCTCCATAATAAAGCTCGGCCACGGTTATGGCAGTAGTGAAGAATGTGTTTTCACCCCTATCTTCCAGTTCTTGCAGTTTGTCAAACGCTTTCTGACTGCCTCTGCCAAGATCAATGATAAAGTCCGTATCTACACAGACCATATTTAGAGGTCAACAACCTTTCTGGTTTTGAAATTCTTACGTAGCTTTCTGCTTGCTTCTTCGACTGCGTTGGCCAGATCATAGTTGGGGCCTCTTTTCTTGTAATAGGCAAGAATCGCACCAGCGTTTCCCTTTTGGAATTTGCGCAGTATCACGTCAGAGAACGATTCTCCTTCCCTCTTTTCGGCCTTGAGTGCCTTATACGCCTCGTCAGATAACATTACAGGTTTTGCCATTCTACTTATACTAGATATATATATGCATATATATAAAACTTTAAATTTTCCTCACGCTCCTTCCCCGCGGGTGTCATACAAGCAGCAGCGATTTTTAAGAATTGGAACTAGCCTATATCTAATCCTATTTTGATTTGTATCGAACGACTTACACATTTGAAGGATTTTTATTATCTATTGTCCTGACACTCGTCTTGATCCATGGCAGCAGAGGCAGCATTTCTGCATGTAATGATTTCACTTGGCATTCTACTCTTTGCCGCTAAAATGATGGCGGAGCTATTTCATCGCGTAAAGCTACCCATAGTCCTTGGAGAATTGCTTGCAGGAATAATTGTTGGTCCTTTTGCACTAGGTGCTCTCCCCCTGATAAATGGAGAACCTCTGGTAGTTCTTGATGAGACTGTCAGACACATTGGGGAAATTGCTGCTATCGTTATCCTTTTCATTGCAGGCTTGGAGATAACTCCAAGGGAATTTCTAAGGGGCGGAGCTGCTGCTTTCACAGTTGGATCACTTGGCGTAATAGTGCCTTTTTTTGTAGGATATTACGCCTTTTCTGCGTTTGGAGTTGAAGCATTACAATCGATTCTCATCGCCACTGCGCTCACTGCTACAAGCATTGCAATTTCGATCCAGGTGCTGACAGAGCTAGGCAAGATGCAGTCAAAGGAAGCACGCCTTATTCTAGGAGCTGCCATAGTTGACGATATTCTAGCTATTGCAGCTCTCTCAGTGGTAGTAACGATGGTTCAAACGGGAAATACCGAACCTGCAATATTAGACATCACGCTACTAATAATGCAAGTACTAGGTACATTTGCTGCTATACTTATTGTTTCTGTACTAGTCATCCCAAGAATGCTCCATACAGAAAGGCTCTGGAAATCCAGAGGCAGCATGGAGGGCATTGTGACAGCTGCTTTTTTTGCAGCAGCTGGCATAGCAGCGTTTGTAGGACTGTCACCAATCGTAGGAGCATTTGCGATAGGCATGGCAGTTGCAAGCACAAGGGTAATCAAACAGGTTCATGAGTACGTTGACAAGCTGCAGATAATTTTTGCGCCATTGTTCTTTGCAATTATTGGCGCGCAGGTAGACCTGAGAGGAGTCAATCCTAATGTTTTGTATCTAGCAGGAATAATGATAGCAGTAGCAATTGTTACAAAGTTGGTAGGAACAGGACTTCCTTCAATAATCTTCCTGAAAGATAAAGCAAGAGCGATGCGGGTAGGCGTAGGCATGATTTCTAGAGGCGAAGTAGGCTTGATAGTTGCAGGCGTAGGTGTCTCGTCAGGAGCTTTAAGCAACGACATATACACCACAGTGATAATCATGGTTGCTGCCACAACGATAATCACTCCCATATGGCTAAAATTTGCCTACAGAAATGAATCAGTTGAGCATGCCTCACCGCCAAAAACAAAGCATCAAGAACCGTAATTCAACTAAATAATTATTTTATCGCCAGAGTTTGTTTTGTGTATCAGCTAGTTTTGGCACCAGAGCTATATTATATATATTGGTACGTCGTGTCAATCGCGTCTCTTCATCGTCTCCTGGTGGATCTTTGGGGCTTTTGCTTGCTGATAAGACCCTGATCAATAATATAATCTATAACAAGTCATTGAGTGTTTTTTGAATCTTTCTTGAGAAATTTATTTTTATTACGGCGACAATCTGGTTTTTCACATACTCGCCGGTAAGAGCATCCAACGTGGTTGTGTGGCCTCTCGTTAGCCCTGGGCGCCCCGGCATCCCATCACGCACTTCTATTCCCACCGCACCAACATCCGGCTCTGCTATGAAGCTTATTGTAGGAAACTCGTGTTCCTGTATTGGGACATCATTAGAGGTTCTTGGATAGATTTCCATCGTAATACTCGGATTATCTTCATGTATGTCTGCCTTGTCTTTAATCTGATAGAGGTGTCCTCTCTTCTCCAAGTATTTGCCAACTTGCTCCATTGTCGGCCTGATGGTCTCAACCTTTATTCGTTCAAATCTTGCCAAGAATTCTTGAATTTGTTCCTCATCGACATTATCTTGTTTAACTTCATTATTTTTATCGTAGGAATCTAAAATTGCGTCCAGTTCTTGGGCCAAATCATCTTCTTTTTCTTTTTCAGACATCAAGTTGACAAACACACAACCATCTTTTATAACTCTTGATTCTGGCTGCAAGGCAACAAGTGAAAACGCGCATTTGCGTATTCGGTGCCAGAGACGTGATTAAACACTTTAATCATATGCCTTTGAATATCGTATGGTAGAGTTGCGCTGCAACAACTGTAAAAGAGTGTTTCAGTATGAAGGTTATGCCAAATTCTTTACTCATTGTCCACAATGCAGGGCAACTGTCTGGCTCGCAAGACCAAGGAACTATGGCAAGCATAATCCAAGAATAAGGGGCCTTCGCTAAGAAATGCAGTGGCATTCATTGCCGCAAAAAAGTGGACGGTAAATCTTTTGTGCAGAGCAGCTAGCTAGCGTTGCTTGACTACGGTCAGCGCGCCGTCATTTGCAGTGACGATCACCCTGTCAAACTCATAGTCGTCGCCTTCCGGCGACACTAACACTCCGGAAAACGGCCCCATGTCTCCAATGCGCTGCACAGGATTGTTATCGCCAAACTGCACAGTCACGTTGCGCAGGGTGTCAAAGCTGTTGTTGCTGATCTGGGCGGTGACCACCTGCACAGTCCCTATCGCTTCTCCTCTCTCATGGAGAGCCACGTGAAGGCCCGCCCTTGACGCAAAGAAGGAGATCATTATGACGCCCAAGACCGCGAAGCCGATGAGTATTATCCGGCGGATGCCGCGTGCGCCGATCCGCCTTTTGCCTCCACCACTACCGCCCTCGCGGTACTGGTCATACCGCTTCTCTTCGTCATCCCACCTGCCGCTCAAGTCGCATCCCTGCCTCCTCTTCTACATCATATTTAGGCATGCTGCCTCAAAAAGTCTTTCTAGCCTCCTCCGCCGGCGTGCATCCTTTTGTGGATAAACAGATCTTCTTGGTAGGGCGTGAAATAGCCGCAGAACTCGCACGTAAGCAATGCATCAACCTTTGAAGGCTCGGCTACGATTCCAACAACGAATATGTCGCCGGACTCGATGACTTGATGGTTTTTCAGCCGCTCAGGGTTCGACCTGACAAAAGAATCAAGGATTTGTCTTACTGCGTCCTTTGTGAGCGTGCTCCTGCGATCAATTCCAATTTCATCTTCGACAAGCGAAATGTATCCAGTGTCGGCTTTTCCGACTTTTGAGCAGAGATGATTGTAGATTTCTGCAGCCAGCTGGCTGTCGCCGGCGCAGCTGACCGTTATTGTTTCTTCTGCCATGCTTGATATTGTAGTAGTTCCTAGTGCCTTAAGGGCTCTGTCCATCCCTTTGCTTTCATGAACCCTTCATTGGACAGGCTTACGCAGTATGGCTCGCCATATGGGCTTATCAAAAGCATGAACTTCCTTTCTACTCCCTCCAATTGCCGGCATACCACGTCTTCTGCGGCAACTCCTGCTTTGAACTGTTTCAATGGTGAAATTGTGCCATCGCTTCTGGTAGGCACATTTTCTACCAGCGTTTGAGATATGCAGCTCTCTGGAACATCGTCGCCATGGAAAGGCAAATTGGTGGCAAGATAAGACCATACCAGCCCTATACTCTTGCTGTCTGTAAAAGGGATAGAAAATACAAAGAAGCAGTCAGTTATGTCGCTATATGTTATTTCGTCGCCCCATTGGCCGTCAACAATCAGGATAGGATTCACAGTAATCGGCACATTAATTCCGTCTTGATTGGTGTAGGGATAGTTCCTTGGAAATTTGATTTCCAGTGTTCCATTTCCATTGCTGCTGACTTTGGTCTGCCAGATGCTTAGTTTTTCTATTGTTCCATTGACGACCCTGTACTGAACCTTAAAGATCTGGTCTGGCTTTGGCGGGTCTGAATAGAGGAACCTGCCGACAATATTCGTTGTTTGCCACTCATTTAGAGGCGGTGGCTGATACATAGGCAACCATGTGGCAACAATTTCTATAGTTTCAGTGCCGCGACGAAAGTCAATTACCAGGGTTCTTGTTGTGTTTGTAGCTTCTATTTCATCGAGCGCCACATTTTCATCATCCACAAATACTGCAAATTCGTTATCTGCTCCAGTCTGGTTTGGTCCCTCCCTAGAATCAATTAGCTCCCTTGGAAGTTCTATGGTAAGCTTTCCGTCGGCAGTTGAGCTGATAGTTATAGTAAGAGTTAATGTCTCTACGTCTGGCACCATGTTGACTATGCTACTGCCACTGGTAATCGAATATTGTATTGGATATGACTGACCTCTGGTTACGACGGTCCATGTTTTCCAGATGGGCTCCTCTACGTCTGTGTCATTTACACTTGTGCCACTTGCCATCATCGCTGGAAGCAGGACTCCAAGGGCAATGGTCATTGTGACCAGAATGCGCCAGCCATGCTTTGCCAATTCGGCTAAAATTATAATGACTCGTCTACTTGAGCGTTGCGCATCTTTTAGTATCTACTACGGCAGCGAGTCTTTCTTCTTCTTTATATCGAAGCTTAGCTCAAGATCTGCATCAAGAAAAATAATACCTTCAAGTGCAAAATTTGCAATCTGGAGCTTCCAACTAAAAAGCGGTTGGAAAATCACAAAAAGGTCCACCATAGAAAGAAATCCAAGAACTACGAGTATGGTGACCTGTACCTTGATTACCTTGGCAAGCAGGGGATTCAGGCTGGTTTTAGGTGAGTGGTGCGGAAACAATAACCCGCCTGTGCTTTTTGAATCTCCAGCTAGGTCTCGTGCCGGTGGATAGCAAGTGGATAAATATTTGTGCATATTATCTATAGATACATGTCCGAGGATACTGCAGAAGAGAAGTTTTTCCGTGAGAACTATGCTCAGGAGCTGCAGAGGATAAAGCACGACCGCGAGCTTGAGGAGGAAAGGAAGAAGGTAAAGCAGCAGGCAATGAAGACGCCGGGCCGGAGGGGCGAGCAGATAAAGCACGAGGAGATCGACAGGGAGATCATTCGGCGCTACCGGCTGAAAACGACGAAAAGGCACTGAAATTACTTGTCCACCGTTTATATTGCTAGTAGTCCTAGGTTGGTTGACTAATGTCATACGGCGAAAGACGTTTTGGAGGAGGCGGCCGCTTCGGTGGCGGTAACTTCGGTCCAAAGCCTGTAGAAACAGGCAAAGAATACGACGTGCGGATTACTGAAACGAGCAGACAGGGCGACGGCATTGCCAGAGTACAGGGATTTGTAGTCTTTGTAAAGAACGGCAAAGTTGGCCAAACAAGCAAGATCAGGGTCACCAACGTTGGTGCCAGGTTTGCTACAGCAGAACTAGTGCAGTAATAATACAATACAAAATCCCAAACAAAATATGTGGCAACTGCCTTTCGGAAAGTACCACAGACGTTTTTTCTTATATTTATTAAATGGTTAATACAAGCCTGACGTTATTGTTATGATTATGATTTCTGCCATTGTGCTCGTCAACTGCCGCTTTCCCTTTGATGCGGATGTAATTGCCGAGCTCAACAAGCTGTCAGCCGTGAGCCACGTTTACAGGACGTCTGGAATTTACGACCTGATAGTCAAGGTCAGCGCCGACACTGAAAATAGCCTGCGGAGGACTGTCTGTGTGGACATTGGCACGATCCGCAACGTCGATTCCACGGTCACAATGGTCATAGCCTAATAACAACAATAATACATACACTTTTAACCAACGCGTGCGCAGTGTATTTCGGTTTTTACTTTAGGCAAGAGAAAAGTCCTCAATGAAGCAGCTCTTAAAGAGATGGTGATGCCCGGCGATGGCCAACTTTTTGGCAAGGTCATAAAACTTGTCGGAGGCGACAATATTATTGTAAAATGCACCGACGGCAAGGTTAGAACCTGCAGGATTCGGGGAAAGATAAAGCGTAGGATGTGGATAAGAGATAACGACCTTGTGCTGATAGCCCCTTGGGATTTTCAGTCAGACAAGGCCGACATTATCTGGCGCTACATTGCCGCTCACGCGGAAAAGATCAAGCAGGACGGCCACCTGACAGGGCTTGAAGTATAGTATAGTCTCTCTCTACCTGCGGTGCAGTCGCGGGCCTGTATTATTTTGTGGGGTGGAAGACATCCTCTTTGATGGCGGCGCGTCGTTTTCATGCCCGGGATGAGACCGGATGTGGCCCCAGTATTGTGAACTTGTTACTGCCTCCTTGCATATGGGGCAGTTGGCGTGGCCGCATTTATGGTGACCTGCAAAATTTGGGTGTATCGTCAGGTTGCACGTAGCGCATTTTTCCAAGATGTATCATCCTATACGTAGAGCGCGTGCAATTAGTACTTTTGGTAACAATTATGGAGGAGACTTGATTTCAAAGTATATCTTGTCCTTGTAGTCGAAAAACCTGATCTCCGTCTTGTCGGCTCCTTCTCCATGCCTTCTGGCCAAGTGCCATGCGCTGTCGTCCTGATAGCCATACGAAGACGAGTAGTAAGCTCCCTGCATGTCCGGGTGCACGGCGCGAAGGTCCTTGATGGCGGCCAGGAACTTGTGAAGCGAGTTGGTGTCTGCCGGCTGCTGCGCTTTGTCGTTGTTCTGCATGCCTACTGCGACCAGCTTTTCCGAGCTCCGGCCATAGATGCCGACATCAAATGAATATTCTAGCCCCGACTCGCCGGCAATTTTTTCATTCATTACAAATTTGTGCAACAGCGGGCTGTACATCGATGAAAGGAAACTGCAAACCTGAAATTTGAAAAAGAGTCGTGGCACTCTAGAAATATCTGCTCTAGCAGCATGATTGCCCTGTCGTTCAGCCTTTCAAGCAGAATAGACAGCTTGGGCTTTTTGGCAGGCCTCTTCCGCTGACTTTGGGATCGAGCGTGCACTCGCAGCGCGCTGCCACCATTTGCAGGATCTGAACCGGGATATTGTAGTTGGCAAGGCGCGCTTCTATCTCTAGGCGCTGCTTGGCTGTGAGTTTTTGCTCGATTGTTAAAGACGACAAAATAAACGGCATTGTTATGCCAGAGAGAGACTATTAAACGCAGCTTGTCTATGCAGGAGGAGCTACCAGAGCGGCGTGACTGCCTTTGGTGTGGTAAAGTGCTCCTCTATCTCTAACAACCTGCTCATCGAATCGCTGTCACGTCTTAGCGCCCGGTAAGATGAATGAGTGTGGATTTTTGAAAAAGACGCGAGCAATTCCTCTTTGGTGACTCCGTGCCTCATGTCATATTCAATCTGCCTGCACACATTTGTAATGTTGCCGTATTTCTTGTGGTTCCTCCTCTCCCAGCTATTGGCATCGGCAGACAGGCCCTTGACGTACTTTAGAATGGTCTTCTGCATGTGCTCAAGGTGCCATTGTCTCATTGGAAAATTATTTTGCATTAAAATCCTGACCAATATATAACTACACTGCCATCGCATATAACTTCTTCACCCGATCCTCTAAAGAGGTGGCAATAACTAATGGGCCAGATTGGATCTTGCGGAAAAGTCTATGGCTGGCCGCCGACCATTTTTGGGCGAGACTTGCTGACCATCATGTTCTTTAATTTGCGGATGCCGTAGCCTGTCTTTGATGATATTATCATTATCGGTTCCTTGAGCTGCAACTGTTGCATGACTTCCTGCATCTTTTGCGCGTCTACGGCGTCTTGCTTTGTCAGGACGACTAGGACTTTGGCATGGTCTACCTTTAGCTCGTCCAGCACATCCCAGCAGCTTGAATATTTTATGTCAATGTTCTGGACGTCTTCTGAAGCGTCTACCAATAGCAGGATCAGATGTGCGGCAAGCGACTCCTCTAGAGTCGACTTGAACGCGTCTATCATGTAAGGCGGCAACCTGCTGATAAAGCCCACTGTGTCTGTGAGGAGCAGGTCGCCCTGTTTCTCGTCATTGAATTTCATTACTCTAGTGGTTGTCGAAAGCGTAGTGAACAGGCTGCTAGATGTCTCCCTGTGCTCCTTTGTGAGCAGATTGAACAGCGTGGTCTTGCCCGAGCCGGTATAGCCAACTAGCGAGACAACTGGCATCTGGGTCCTTGTCCGCTGCTGGTGGTACAGATCGCGCTTTTTCTTGGCTTCGACCAGCTTTTCTCTAATAAAGTTCATCCGCCTCTTCAGATCCCGGAACTTTACGTCTACCGTGTATTCGCCCATGCCCCCCTTGCCGGCCCTTTCGTTGCCTGAAGTCATTTTTGCGATCTCCCTGACTCGCGGGATCTCGTACTGGATCTCGGCAAGCTCGATCTGCAGTTTCGCCTCGGTGGTGGTAGCCCTTGAATAAAAGATGTTGAGTATCAGCCGCTCCCTGTCTATCGCCTGCACCTCTACGAGCTTGCTCAAGTTGTAAAGCTGCTTTGAAGTAAGGTGCTCGTCAACAACCAGCTGTTGGATGCCCTCTTCTTCTCCTTTTACAAAATCCCTGATCTCTTCAGCTTTGCCTGCGCCTATCCCGTACTGCGAATGGTTCAGATACTTCTGGGTGAAAATCTTCACGATCTTGCAGTCGGCCGATTCCACTAGGCTCTTTCCTTCTTCAAGCCTAAAGCTGTCGGGGTAGCTGACAAGTATGGTCTTGGTGCTCACTCTCTCAAGACCAGTCCATGTAATCAGCCGCAGCATATTCGTTGTTGTGTCCCCTTGAACAAGTATGTGAGGTATCGACGCTTGCAGCTGCTGACTTGATGTCGCTGTCGCTTCCTTCAGGCACGTAAATGCCGGGAAAAACTTCTCCGCAGGTCTTGCACTTGAGCATAAGCATGGGCATTTTTTCTCTCATTCATCATCAGGACTGGCTTATGTAAGTGCCTTTCCTTACACTTGGCAAGCTACTACGTTCCAGATTAAGTACATTCTTATGTGCAGGACGACACCATAAGAGATGACAAATAACAGCAAGTTCCTGATTGTTGCAGGAGTTATAATCGCCATTTCACTTGCAATCGCATTTTTCGGAGGTCAGTGAAAAACACACATGATGAAATCCTTGATAGCGCTCAAGCCTTTTGCGCACAGCCCAAAGGACAAAAAGCCAAAATATTGCTCGACATGTGGCAGCCTGGCCACGCTGGAAGCCCATTTTGATGTAGGCGACAGCGTCACCATGATAGAAAAATACTGCGACGCATACTCAAAAAAGATAACAACGTACAGAACGTGATGATCGCCTGGCAACATGCGGGATGTGCAAAAGGGGCGAAGAATACCACACGTGTGTGAGTTGTGGCAAGTATCTTTGCATTTCCTGTTTTAACACCGTCCATTTTGAGATAGGGGCGCCAAGGGCAGGCAGGTCAATGGTGTACAACAAATGCCTGTTCTGCAACGTGGTTTATGCTGCAAATGCAAAGGGCAGTGTGTGCGACAAGTGCGAAGTCATACTTACCTGGAAGTCTTCTATGAACTACCTTGCGGCAGTCAACAGGGTGTCGGAATTGCTCAGGAAAGGCGATCTGGACTCGAAGCTGAGAAACGAGAATTACTGTAAGACCAGCTTTGGCGTCCAATGCCGCGCAGGTAATAATGGACGCGGTTGACAGCTCGAAATTCTAGCAGGCCCCTGAGCCATCAGGAAAATCCTTATTCTGGCTGCCACAATGACACACTGCATTGGCAGCAGCCGGTCCTGACGAGCACATCATAAAATGCAGCTATTGCGGGCGCGACCTGATAGTAAAAGACAACATCAATAACGGAGTGGCATTCCTGAGCCACCTTAAGAACGACCATGACATCTTTTACACGCCCCAGAGGATGACAGAAACTAAAGTGAACAAGCGCACAGACAGCGGCAGGCAGACCTTTGCGCCACCAGAATAGCTCTGACAGCTTTAGCTATTGTTAAATAGTTGAGCTCTGCATCAAACTTATGGCAGCAAAAAAGAAAAAATCTGGCAAGAAAAAGCCAAAGAAGTAGTAATAATACAGAGTGGTGCAACAACTTTTGATGCACCAATTCTTTTTTCACTTGCAGCAAAAGCCTACATTCTTATAGTTCGACCACATGTAGAACATGATGAATAGAATTTTTACTTCTATCAGGGCTTCCCAAAACATTGCGGGCAGCCCAAGAAGAGCATGCAAAGACTGCGGCCAGCCCGCCACAAAAGACGCCTTGTTTGACGTGGGCAACGGGATAGCAGTCGTTGAAAGATACTGCGACCAGTGTGCAAAGGTTATCGAGAACAACAGCAACAACAGGAGTTCTGTTTAGACGTGAATTTTAGAAACGCCATCCAGACGCGTGTCGGATCAGGCGCTCCAAAAAATGAGCAGGAAAGGACTGTCACCGATCGCGACGGCGTGGCTCATCTTGAATATTTCATGAATGGAAGCTGGCGCCACAGCACTGCAAGGTGCAAGCTCCGGGTAAACAAGACCTGCAACAAGTAGTCGCGCCCACCTACATCATCGGATAGTACGTGGGGTATATCTGGTTCGTGCCACTCACGGTCAGTCCCGGCTGCGGGCCGCCGCCAATGACATAGATCTTGTTGTCCACGGTCACCGCCGCAAGCCCATGGCGCGGATCGGGCATGGGAGTTGCAGAAGACCAGCTGTCGTTCAAAGGATTGTATCTTTCATTGTTGTTGAAAGTGCCAGTGGGGCTTTCGCCGCCGAAAACATAGATGTGGTCGTCAGCATAGGATGGCGCGGCAGCAAGCCCGCCTCTCTTTGATGGCATCGGCGATAGCTTGATCCAATTGTCATTCTGATCATCGTATGCCTCATGGGCGTCAAGATTTGACGACAGGCTGTCGATCCTTCCTCCAATGACGTACAGCCTATCAAGTACCACTGAAGCAAGGTGCTGGCGCGGCGTAGGCATAGGAGCCTTCTGCGTCCAGCTGTCTGTCTCTGGATCGTACGCTTCGTTTGTCGCTAGCGGGGCGGCTGGAGAGCCAAAGCTCGAGTTCACTCCGCCCAATGCGTAAAGGATGCCGTTTACGAAATTGGCGGTCAGCGCGCCCCTTGCTGTTGGCATCGGGGCAAGCTCTTGCCATTCATTTGTCTCCGGGTCGTAGGCCAGCAGTTTGTTTGAAGGGGTATTGTCTTCAAGATAGCCGCCTACCACGTACAGCGTGCCGTTGTACGACGCCGCTGCGGCATGGTGCAGCGGCTGCGGCAATGGGGCAGAAGTATTCCACTGATCGTTCTCTGGGTCATAAACTTCTACCGTCGAGACGGCCCTGCCGAACCTGTCAAATCCTCCTATTATGTAAATCTTGCCGTCCACTGCAGCGCCTGCTATCTCGGTTCTGGGAGTAGGCATCGGCTCGCCTTCAGACCAAGCGGGAGACGGCGCAGCAGGTGTCGGCGATACGGTGAGGGCGGGGCTGATAAAAATTGCAAACGCTATTGCAATGGCGGCAGCTGCTGTTGCTATGCCTGCTCCGATAATGATAGCATAGGTGCGCGCTGCCATGTGCAGGTAGAGATAGGCACTTGCCTTGTTAAATTGATTTATTTATTTATCTATCCAGATCGGAAATTATCTTTGCGGCCCTTTCAGCTCCTCCGCCGGCAGCGTGTACTGCATTATTATTGTTCCGGCGGCCAATCTTTTCTTCAACAAGCGATTCGAGCCGGAAAATGTCTTCATACTTGAAGCCCAACCGCGCCGCGCCCTCTTCCTGCTCAAAGTGGCCCTTTATTGGAATGAAAATTCCCGGCGTGCCATAAGCGATCGATTCGTCTATCGTGGACCTGCCGGCCAGCGAAATTACAAGGTCGGCTGCATAGACCAGCTCATGCAGGTTGTCTACAAACCCGAGGTTGCGATAGTCCGGCGAATCCGGCAACTTGAGCGATGGGCCCGAAACGACTACGAGCTCTGAATCAAGCCTGCTCTGCAGCTTTCTATGCGCTTCAATGGCCTTCTCAATGAGGTACCTGCCGGCGTCGGTGCCGCCGGTGCTAACCACTATCGTGTTTCTTGTAAAGCCAAACTGCTTGCGAAGAGCGTCGCGGCCGGCGCTTGCCTGCCTCACTATCGGGCCCACGTGCCGGATGTTGCCATAGTCATCCCCGGCATCGGGAATGATGACGCAGTCGCACGCCTGTATCATTTTCTGCATCGACTTGTTCATCTTTCTCTCTATCATTGACGCCGGGCCGGTTGTAAAGTGCGTCTCTGTTATGTCGGTTATCAGCACCCGCCTGCGGCCCATCTCTTCGCCAATTGCGATAGAAGCGAAATCCTCGTCGCTCACTACAAGGCCGGCGCGCTTGTCTAAAATTTCCTTTGCTATCACCTTACACTTTTTGTAGTATGAATAATAGCTCATGAGCCACTTGAACGAATGCTGGAGCTGGCCGGACTCTACTACGAATTTTTCCGGCCGATAGACATCCATTGTATCATAACCTTTCTTTGCGATCAGGCTCGCGGCCCCTTCTCCGCTGACAAAAGCTATGCCGTCGGCCTTTAGTAGCTGCTCTGCAATCGCAATGTCCCGCGTCGCGTGTCCAAGCCCGATCGGGCTCGTAAAAAATGTGATGGTCACGTTGTGATCAGCTTGACGTGGTCCATCTTTTTGTTTGACTGGAACTTTTTAGTCATGTCCTTTATCTCCTCCGCGTCGCCTTTTAGCAGAAAGATTTCAAGGCACCTATCGCCGTCTATTTTGTTGTGTATGTGCGTCGTTATCAGCTTGTCATAGCCGTGCCCCATTTCTGTTACCTGATCGTCGGACTTTTCGTCATGTATCGCCAAAAGCACTGCGAAAAGATGGCCGGATAGATTCTGCCTGTCCTTTTCGTCTGCCAGCAGGTTCCTGATGCCGGCGCGGACGATCTCTGACCTGCCGGAGAACCCGAGGGTCTTTTGCAGCTTGTCGATCTCAGCCAGTATGTCGTCGTTGAGTGAAACGCTGACTATGGTCAACTCCAGATATTATTATTAAGATACTTATAAGCAATTCCATATTTGTTATTAACAAAACTATATATTCTTAATAATGCAATAGGAGGCATAGTTGCCATTGAACCAGAGCAGAGCTGCACTTGCGGCAATTGCAATCGTGATCCCGCTTGCCATGCTGGCTACCATATACACCGGTAGCAGGCCGTCACAACAACAGGGTAGTAGCCAAGAGCAGGACAAGATAACGGTTGTCGCATCGTTTTATCCCCTTTACGAATTTGCTTCTCGCGTAGGAGGCGACAGGGCAGAAGTGTCAAGCCTTGTGCCGGCCGGCGTAGAGCCCCACGACTGGGAGCCGACGCCGCAAGACAGGCAAAGGGTGCAATCTGCCAGCATGCTTGTCATCAATAGTGCCGGCTTTGAAAGCTGGGCTGATGATATGGAAGCCAACATAGTTGTCAACACCAGCGAAGGAATCGAGCTTGAGCATGATGATGAAGGCGAAGGAGAAGAAGAAGATAATGATGAGCACGGCCATGAAGGCGGAGTCAACCCGCACATCTGGCTCGATCCGGTGCTGGCAAAGCACCAAGTAGAAAAGATCCGCGACGCGATGGTCAGCGCGGATCCTGCTAACGCCAACTATTACATGGAAGATGCCGATAGGTTTGCTGCAGAGCTTGACTCGCTTGACGCTTTCATAGAGCTAGAGCTTGCAGACTGCGGCAAATCAGATTTTGTCGCGTTCCACGACGCATTTGCTCACTTTGCAGAGCGGTACGGCCTGACGCAGCACAGCATACATGGCGCGTCGCCCGAGGGCGAGATACTGCCCCAGCGGATGCAGGAAATAATCGAGCTTGCAAGCGAGCTTGACATTAATGTCATTTATTCAGAAGACCTGATCGACAGCCGGCTGGCCGACACCATCGCCGGAGAAATCCCAGACGGCAGGGTGCTTGTGCTAAGCCCGATTGAGGGAATCGATCGCGAAGAGCAGCAAGCCGGCATAGGCTACATCGACAAGATGAAAGAGAACGTTGCAGACCTGAAGGTGGGGCTTGAATGCAGACAACAACAGTAGTAGTCGAGATCGACAAATTATCTTATGCGTATTCCGGCAGCCTGGTGGTGCTGGACAACATCTCATTCTCTATAAACGAGGGCGTCCTGCTGGGCATGATAGACCCAAACGGTGCCGGCAAGACCACGCTTTTCTCATGCATGCTGGGTTTGCTTGGCGACTACACCGGAACTATCAAGATTTTTGGGCGGGACATAAGAAAAGACAGCAAAGAAGCCCTAAAGAGCATAGGGTACATCCCGCAAAAGAAAACCATTGATCAGAACTTTCCTGCCACTGTAGAAGAGATCGTGTCGCTTGGGATCACAACTGGCAACAAGATATCAAAAGACAAGATAGGCTCGGCGCTTGACACGGTCGGATTGTTGGCGCAAAAGGACAGGAGGGTGAGCAAGCTGTCGGGTGGCCAGCAGCGCGTGCTTATCGCAAAAGCTATTGTCAACGATCCAAAGCTCTTGATACTGGACGAGCCGGCGACCGGCATCGACCTCGAAACGCAGAACAAGTTCTACGCGCTTTTGAAAAAATTGAACCAAGAGAAAAAGATCACGATAATCTGGGCGTCGCATGACTTGGACGCGGTCAACAGGATTGCCAGCAGCGTGGCTTGCGTCAACCGCTCAATGTTCTTCCATGGCAAGATCCACGAGTTCTTTGAAAACGCTGACCTGCTCAAGGCGTACTCTGAGTCGAGCATGCAGGCACACATGCACATGCACGATCATCACCACGACCAGCACGATCACGGGGCGAGATGATGTAGTAGAGATGGTCTTTGAAATACTAGAATTTGGCTTTATGCAGCGCGCCCTCATTGCTGGCGTGGCAGTGGCGATAACGGCGTCGGTGATAGGGCTCTTCCTTGTGCTAAGGCGCAACTCGCTCTTTGGCGACGCGCTCTCACGTGGCGTTTGGCGGAATAGCAGTCGGGCTTGTTGCCAACATTTACCCGCTGTGGACCGGCATAGCGTTTTCCGTGCTGGGAGCACTTGGCATCACAAAGCTGCGCCAGTCCGCCAAGATACCGGCTGATGCCACAGTCGCCATATTGCTTGCAGGCGGCCTGGCCCTTGGCTTGCTGCTGAGTAGCATATCCCCATCAGGAAACTTGGTGGACATAGCTATCTGTTTGGAAGCATTCTAGTCGTCAGCGTAGAGGACACGCTTGGCATTCTGGCGATGGCCGGCGCGATTCTTGCGATAGTGATTCTCCTTTACAGGCAGTTCATGTACGTCGCATTTGACGAGGAGCAGGCAAAAGTGAGCGGGCTGTCGATCACGAATCTGAGCTACCTCTTTGCAGTGCTTGCAAGCGTGTCAGTCATTGTGTCAATGAGGCTTGTAGGCATCTTGCTTGTGTCATCGCTCATTGTGATCCCAAACATCACTGCACTCTTGCTTGGTAAAGGTTTCAAGAAAACTGCGCTCATTTCAGTTGGGATATCAATATTCTCGGTAGTGACAGGCATTATAGTTTCGTACGCTGCAAATTTTCCGCCTTCAGCGACAATAGTGATTGTCCTGATCGCAGTGTTTCTGGCTACGCTTGCCGCCAAGTATTCTTCAAAGAAGAAGAAACAAATTGTGGAAGCGGCTAGAAGCTGAAATCTCCGCCGCCAAAGTCGCCGCCACCGAAATCTCCGCCACCGCCGGCGTCGCCTTCAGCACCACCTGCAGCTCCGCCGTCTGTCGCAGCTCCTCCCTCGCCGCCTGCAAACCCGCTTTCTGCCGGGCTCATGGCCATGCCCATTAGGGACATCATGGACATGAAGAACATTGCGTTCATGATGCCAGAGAACAGCATCATCGGTATCCACATCCTGTTGTTGTCCATGTAGGACTGGAGCTGTTGGGTCTGGCCGTTCTGGTACCATTGTTGTATCTGCTGCGCCTGCTTCTCAAGCTCTAGCTTCTTTGTATTGAGCAGCTGGAGGCCGGTGTGGCTGATGGAGAACTCCATCTTTTTGCCGCCAAAAAAGCTCTTTTTCTCTGTGCCAATTATCAGCCTTTGCGTCATCAGATCATTAATGATTAGCTCCACCTCAGGCTTGCTCAGCCTAGTTACTTTTGCAATCTTGTCAACTGTCTTCATTCCTCTCGCTATGGCGTCCAGCACCATGAAGTGGTTTGGACTCTCGTTGACTCGTACGTTTGACATTTCACTAGTAATATAGGCAAAGCACTATTTTAACTATAATATTGCACCTAGCTTGCTTGACTGTTGCTACTCAAAAAGAGAAAGAGGAGAGGGGGGCGGCGATGTTATTATATTAGCCCGATCCGCAGCCGCTAAAGCCGCACTCGATGCATACGTTGCACCCTTCGGTGATTATCAGCCGGGCGTTGCATGTCGGGCAACGATCCTCGTCTGCGTCCATCATTGCCATCTGCGGTACTGCCGGCTGAGGTGCTGGCTTTTTAGGTGCCGCTGGGATCTCCTGGAGCGGAATCTCCTTTGGCACCGGCTTTTCTTCTTCTACTCCAGATTCCTTGAATATCTTTTGCATCTGCTCTAGTACGTAGGGCTCCTTGATGTTTGTGCTGACATAGTCTGCTATGTACCTGCTTGGCTTGACCGCAAACGCCTTTTCACCCGTGTTCTTGCCGGTGATGTGAAGCACCTGCTCGTGGCGCGAGCCATCTCTGAATACAGTTACGCCCTTTAACCCAAGCTCGTGCGACAGCAAATAAGCACACTTGACGTCTTCTGCAGTCACGTCGCCGGGCATGTTGATCGTCTTTGCAATCGCGTTGCTGATCCATTTCTGCCACACTGCCTGAGCCATCACGTGATCGGTCCAGTGAATGTCGATCGCAGTCACAAAGATGCGCTGCATCCACTCTGGAATTTCAGGCAGGCCGCGGACAGAGCCATAGTTGTTCGCAATCTTGGTCAGTATCTCGTCGTTGTAAAGACCGTTTTCCTTGAGCATGCTCTCAAACACCTTGTCGGTGTAAAAGAACCGGCCCACTGTCACGCGCTTTTCATACACAAGAGCAAACACCGGCTCGACCCCGTTTGCAGTGTCGGCGATCATGGATAGCGTGCCTGTCGGCGCAATGGTAGAGGTCCACGAGTTGCGGATGCCGTACTTCTTTATCTTTTCAACGAGCGTGTCCCAGTCGTAGGTGTGCGTCTCCTTTGGCAGCTCGTAATAGCCCGCTACTGGAATGCGACCCTTCACATAGTCGCTGTCCTTGAACATCGGGAACGGACCGCGAGCCCTTGCGATGGCCACGCTTTCGTCCATGCTCAGGTACGAAACTGCCTCTGCAAGCTTGTTCATGAACTCGTATCCGTCCTTCGAGTTGTACGGAATCTTTAGCAAGAACAGCAGGTCGGCGATGCCCATGATGCCAAGGCCGATCCTCCTTGTCTCCTTGGTTGCAACCTTGATCTCTTCGACAGGATACTTGTTCATGTCAATGATGTTGTCAAGGAATCTCGTCGCCAGCCTGATCGCCTGCTCGTAGCGCTGCCAGTCAAACTCGTACGCGCCGTCGGCCTTGCGCTTGACAAAGTTTGCCAAGTTTATCGAGCCGAGGTTGCACGATTCGTATGGGTAGAGCGACTGCTCGCCGCATGGGTTTGTTGCGCGGAGCGGGCCGTGCCTTGCGTTAATCAGCGGGTTGTACTTATTGATGTTGTCAAAGAATATCACTCCCGGCTCGGCGCTCCTCCATGCGCTTAGTGCGATAAGATCGATCAGCTGCTGTGCATCGATCTGCCTTACTGGCTCCCTTGATCTCGGGCTGCGCAGCGTGTACTTGTGGTTGCCTTCCTTGTTCACAAGCGCCTGCCAGAAATCTTCCCAGATGCCCACACTCACGTTAAAGTTCTCAAAGACGCCCGGCTTTGTCTTGGCGGTGACAAACTTTTCAATATCAGGGTGCCACGCCTCAAGGATGCCCATGTTGGCTCCCCTGCGCTTGCCTCCCTGCTTGACCACATCAGTGATTGTGTCGATGATGCGCATAAACGACGTCGGGCCTGACGCGACTCCAGATGTTGAAGCGACAATGTCGCCCTCCGGCCGCAGGTCGGAGTAGTTGATGCCGACTCCGCCGCCTGACTTGAATATCATGGCCGCGTCTGTCGAAGACTTCATGATGCCGGCCATGTCGTCTGGCATGTCAAGCACAAAGCATGCGGATAGCTGCCCGAGCCTTGCGCCGGCGTTCATGAGCGTCGGCGTGTTTGGAAGGAAGTCCCTTGAAACCATCAGGTTATAATAAGTCTTGATCTGCTCTTCGTACTGCGCCATCTTGTTCTCTGCTATCATCCTGAGCAGCTCTTTGAAAGAGACCTTCATCTGCCCTTGCTGCGCGCAATGGATGTAGTGGCGTATCATTGCTTCAAAGTGGTACTTGTTCAGGTAATAGTCGCCGATGTGCAGTTTGTTGTCAAAGTCGTCCAGCTTTGCATAGTAGCGCTCGGCCTCTTCGATGCTCTGAGTGTGGCCGCCGGCAAGGTTAAAGACTGCCGGATCGTGCAGGACATCTGCAATTGCCACGAGTGTGGCGACCCTCTCGAACATCTGCTTGGGGCCCTCAATGATTTCGTTATTGCTGTCCCTCAGCAGGTAGCGTGCCGCCAGCACTCTCAGCGAGTTGATATCAAACGCCTTGTCCACCTCATCAAGATCTCTCTTGTTGAGGATCTTCATCTTTTCGTCTCGCAGCTTGCGCCTCTCATGCCTGTAGAGTATGTAAGCCTTGGCAGTTTCCGACAGCCCCTCCTCTATCAGGATCGATTCGACCATGTCCTGCACGTCTTCAACGCTTGGAATAACTGATTTTTCGCCCTGCACCATTTTTTGAACAACTTTTGCAGCCAGCCTTTCTGCTAATGGGTAATCAGGCTTGCCTGTTGCCACCAGTGCCTTGTATATTGCGTTTGAAATCTTGCTCTGCTCGAAATTAACGATGCGTCCGTCACGTTTCCGTATCTTTGCAATCAGCGTCCCGGAATTTGAATTCGAATTAAATTCAGTAACTCCCGCCATCCCGCACTATACCATAAGACACTGGTTATTATCCTTTTAGATAAAACTGCATGCCTAATTTAGCAGACAAAATTTACTTAGTAGAATGTCATTAATTCAGAGCTGAAATCCGAGTATAGCAGTATAATATTTTGTAAAAAACGAAAAGAAAGTTCTGCCAATTACCAGCTCTGCAAACGTCGGCAGCTTGCCTGCATCATCATAATTCTAAAAAATAATGATGCGGCGCGGCAGCTGCGCAGCAGCTGCAAGATTACGAATACATCGTCAGCTTGTGCGGCGACTTGCAATGCTCACACTTGTCTGCAACAGCCTTTGAGCGCTGGCCGCACGTCGTGCACACTGCAAGCTTGATGCGGGGGCGCAGGAACGGCAGCTCTGCTGCAACAGCAACCTCTATCGCGCTCTTGGCCTCGGCTGCCGACAGGTCGGTCACGTCCAGGGTTGCGGCAAAGCCCCCGTTCAGCAGCTTGTCGATGGCTATGCATTCCTGTGTTGCGCCCTTGTCTGAGAGGATTTCCTTGCCATTTAGCGTCATTCCTTGGGAATAGCTGGTAGTGTTCTGCGATTGCAGAAGTGAGACCTTGCCATACTTCTCAGAGTCGAGGGTGGCAAACCTCACGCCAGAGCCGTCCGAGACCATGGCAATGCCGGCCCCCTCCTCGCCAAGCTGCTTGCCTTGGCTGGCCGCCACCTCGGTGGCCGTCTTGAGCACCTTCTGGAGCACCTCACTCGAAGAAGACTCGCCCAGTATGTTGTAGACCGATTCGCGGGCTCCAGTAAGGTTGATCACTATTGTCGACGTGCCCCTCTGCATTGACTGAGTGGCGCTTGCAAGCGAAGGGAGCAGGCCCCTCTTGGCATAGTCGACTATGGTTTTCTTGCGCATCGACATTGCTGCAAGCGACGGCTTTATCATGAGCGCCAGCTTTGCCCTGAAATAAGTTTCGTCCTTATTTGATTCGTATGCAAGCCGCGGCAGGTTTATCGAAAGCGAATGGAACGACATCGCTGCTGCGCCCTTGCCTGATTTGCGGATGCCATTGCTTGCCCGGGCGCCGCCGCTACTACTGCCTATTGAAATGATGCCGCCGCTGCGCACAGCTGCGGCCACATGGTCAAGGTTGTCCTTTATTATTATCTTGCCTGCTGCTATCGCAAGGCCTATCCTTGGCGCGGGCGTCGCGTCGACGTATTTCCTGTAGCCATCGAGCAGCGCGTTCAGCTGCCGCGCGTCAATGCCGTCAGGCACTGCTATTGTCGCTATAGTGCCGGAGTACGAAGGCGCGGCTGACGAAGCTGCCAGCGCTCTTGCAAACCGCGAAGCAATGTCTTCAGGGTCTTTCAGGTTCTTTAGCAGCGCTGGCACAATGCCTTCAATCACGACTTCTGATGAAGCCTCCCTTGAAAGGAGCGACACCAGAGCCGGCAGCGCGGCTATTACATCATCCGGGCTCTTGATCGCCGGGATTCTGGCCACGTTCAGGAACCGCCCTTTTAGGTCCAGCCCCTCTTCAAGCTCTGACAGGTCGAAAAAGACCGTGTCTGGGAGCAGGCCCCACACTCCAGCGTTTGAAATGTTGATCTCACCGGCCAGGTGCATGTCGGCGATGTCCTTTGGCAGCGTGTTGAATACCAGATACTCGGAAAAGACCGAGCCGGCAGTTTTTGCCATGACGCTGTCCACCGTCGCGCCTTCGGCTGAGAGCATCTCGACAATGTCTGAGGACGGAAGGCCCACCCTTGCAAGCTTGTTGCGATACTCCTCGTGGCCGTGCTCTATGAGGACAGAGTTGACTGTCTCGCGTATTAGAGAAGATGTTAGGTAGGCAGTCTGGAACTTGTAGATCTTGTTCTCGACCTCCTCAGTGATTTTGTGTGCCTGCTCCAGCGGCAGGTTGGCCTCTCTCACGAGCGACTGGATTATCTTATGCGAGTTGAACTCCTCAATGGTGTGCCTGCTGGTCCTCACGTACATTTTGCCGCTCTCGATTATCGAGCGCTCCTCGATCTGCCTTGCCAGAGACAGCACGAGCTTGCCCAGGTTCGTTATTGTATACCTGCGCTCTGCCTTGTTGAGGGCAACCAGCAATTGCCTCAGCAGCTTCCTCAGGTGGTAGGCAAACTTGCCCGACTCTTTCTTTGACTTGAAGCCGGCCAGCGCCTTGAGTTCAGAATAGGTGAGCGGCCCCTTTGTATTGAGAATGCGCAGTATATCGATCCTGTTCGGGCTTGCCATCACCGAGAAAATCATCCTGACGCGCTTTGACGCAGACTCCAAGACCCCGCCTTTCTTGGAATCCTTTGCTTGAGAATCAAAACTCATCTGTTCCATTGCACCCCGTTATCAAGGTAAATGATTAAAACTACTTTGTAAAATATTTTTAACTAACAGTACGATCTACTGCCCTACTTGGGCTTGACCAAAAGGTCAACTATTGTCTAGCTAGTTAGCTTTCAACCATCACCCTCGTCTCTTCGGCAGGCTGCTGCTCTTCTTCTTGTTCCTGCTTTTGAACCGGGATGATGTTGGTTGGCACCTCTGGGAGCTTGGCCTTTGCCTCGTCCTCAAGCACCCCCTCGATCTCGTTGAGTATCGAAAGAGCATCTGCGTCCACAGGAGTCGAGATTCTGGCGTCTGCCTTGATGTTTGCGTTGAGCAGCACGTCCGTGGTCACAGTCGAGACCTCGGAGAGCGCCTCGCTGGCAGCTGGGATGGCCCGGGTCAGCTCCGTGTGGATTCCCTTTATCATCTCAATGGTTGGGTCGATGGTGTCGAGGATCTTGGCGAACTCGTTTATCGTACTGAAGCGGATCACTATCGCCTCAAGCGCAAGGCCGGTATGCTGCGTAGTTCGGCGGAGCCGCCTCACATTTGACAGTTCAGTGGCGAGGATCTTGGCACGGGCGTTGTTGCCTGACTTGATGTTTGAGGTTATCTGCTCTAGGTAGTACGCCTCCATAGAGGCAAACCTCTTGTCGAGCATCTTGAGGCGCGTGAGCTGGTTGTAGACCACGCCGGTCGCTGTGGTGATCTGGCTCACGAACTGCTGGCGCTTGTCTCCCCCTGCCATCTTCTTATACTACTACCAGCCGGCGAAGTAAAACGGCAAAACCCCGGATGTTGTACTCTGTGTACAAAAAGCTGCTACAAAGCTGAGCTACGAAAAAATTTGTATCTTCTTCTTAATAGCGATGGTCGCGTACAAAATAGCAAGATGGTCACAGACGAGGATCACAGCCGCCACGTTTCAAAGAGAGAGCACATCGCAAAGCATCTGGGCGCACGCAAGATCGAGTTCATCGCAACCACAATCATTGGAGTCGTGTTTGCAGTCAGCTTTGCCCACCTCGAATACTATTACATTAAGGACCCTGCGCTTCAGATCTCAAACGGCGAGGTGCTGGTCACCGACTCGAATTTCGACAGGAGCAGAGAGACCGAGCCCATTATTGGCAACATGTACCAGTATCATCTGTTCCCGATGCTTTTCATATTTGTCCTCATCAGCTTTGCCGCGCTCTGGGACGACATGTCGTTCAAGCTTCTCGGCCGGCACAAGCGCATCAAGGCGATGTTCATTGGCTTTGCCAACCTCATCACCGCGATAGTGGTTGAGGATTTTGCATGGTTTGTCAACAGGTGGGCCGTGCCGCTTGAGAGCGATCCAAAAGGCGGGCTCTTGATGCAGTGGACGGACTGGACGTCGATGCACATGGGCGCAATAGACTTTGGAAGCTTTGTGGTGCCCACGTGGTATCTGATTGCGGTAGCGCTTGCCGCGCTAGCATACTATGGCGGCTTTCGCAAGCACGATCGACTGCGCTAGCGCTTGCTTACTGCAACAGTAAAATCGCCAGGGTTGAGCGCGGCGCCGCACACGGGGCAGCGGTTGTTTGTCGCGCGCAGCGCGTCCTTGACCGACTTGAGCATTCGCATCTTGTAGACCACCGAGCCGCACTTGCCGCAAACTACATCTGCAGATAGCATATGCTAGCAGCCTGCAATAACTGGAATAAGAAAAGTCTCCTTGACAGTTTTTTACAAAACGCGCAACTGCCGCTATGCTAGATCGGCGCCTTGCCTCTGTTGATCCGGGGCGATGGCTGCGCCGGTGATGTCCAATCTGTCACCTTAAAGCTGGCATGTCCGGTCTTGCTCGTGTGATCGTCGGCATCCTGCTTGAAGAAAAAGAACTGGCCACACGCTTGACATTCATACACTTTTGATTCGAACATGTACATAGGCATAAAGACGCGGGTGGTGGATATAAGAAAAAGCTAGGTGTGCCGCGTTACATACATACACAACAGTTGTTGTTACTTCTGGAGCATCAGACCGTGCTTTGAATCAAAGCCGGCCACTCTTACCTTGGTGCCTATCGGCAGGTCGGCCGGGACCTTGATGCCGGGCAGGAATCCTGACGCTCTCAGCTGCGAGTTGTCTACCTTGAACACGACCCAAGCGTACGAGCCGGCATCCTCAAAGCCCTCAGGCGCAACCGCCTGGATGGTGTATGTCACCACCGTGCCGGCCCCCTCAAGCTCCACATGCTTGAATTTGCTGCCAGAGCACTTTTCACAAAAGAGCACCGTCTCAAGCATCATGTGGCCGCACTTTACGCACTTGTGGGCAAGTATCTTTTTCCTGTTGGCAGCCTCAATGAACCTCTGGTGTGTGCTTTCCGTTGACGACAATTTCTCCATCATTTCCTGTCAACTTTTTTGAATATGTGGACTGCGGCGCTTGCGCCAGTGGCACCAAAGTTGTGTGTGAGCGCAATCTCGGCGTTTGGCACCGTGCGTTCGCCGGCCATGCCGGTGAACTGCTCGAACACTTCGACCACCTGCCCGACGCCTGTCGCGCCGATCGGGTGGCCCTTTGATTTCAATCCGCCTGACGGGTTTATCGGGATCTCGCCATTGAGGCGCGTCGCCCCGTCCCTCACCGCGTGGGCCGCCTTGCCCTTGGGGAAGAACCCGAGATCTTCGATGTCGATTACCTCCGCTATCGTAAAGCAGTCGTGCACCTCTGCAAAGTTGATGTCTTTTGGAGTCACTCCGGCCATCTTGTACGCCTGCCTTGCTGCAGCGACCGTGCTTGGGATGGTGGTGATGTCCTCCCTTCCCTGCACTGCTGCCGGCGAAGCGCCTCTGCCAGAACCAATTATCTCTACGTATGGTCTGCCGCTCTTTTTCGCAAACTCTTCGCTGCAGAGGATCGTTGCAGAAGCGCCGTCAGAGAATGGGCAGCAGTCAAGCAGCTTTAGCGGCGATGCGACCACCGGCGATTTCAAAACGTCGTCTACCGTGATCTTTTTGCGCACATGCGCCTTTGGGTTCAGCAGGCCGTTTTCATGGTTCTTGACCGCGACATGTGCAAGGTCCTCCTCGGTCGCCTTGTGTGTGTTCATGTAGGCGCGGGCCATCGAAGCGAACAGCCCAGGGAATGAAGCGCCGTTGCCACCTTCGTAGAAAAAGTCAGAGCAGTATGAAAACAGAGTGGTGCTGTGCACCGTGCCGGTATGCGTCACCTTTTCGACGCCAAGTGCAAGGACGCAGTCGTAAAAACCAGCTGCCACGTTAGCATAGGCTTCCCTGAACATGACCGAGCCCGAGCCGCACGCAGACTCGATTGTGAGCCCCGGGACATGCGAGATGCCAAGGTTGCTCATGATGACAGGCGCCATGTGCACCTGCTTGTCCGCAACCCCGAACACGTTAGAGATGTAGCCTGCCTGAATGTCCTTTGGAGTGATCCCGGCCGATTCAATGGCGTCCTTGGCCGCATTTAGTGCAATTTCAATAATACTTTCGTTCAATTTTCCATATTTCGTGCTGCCGGCACCAAGAACGCAGACTTTGCTGTTTGCCATCTCTGTAGAAAATAGTTTTTTGCATTATAAATAGCTTGATTAGTGTTGCAGCAGAAGAATCAGGGGCGGTGTGTAGTATATAGTGTGCGGTAAAACAAGCAGGCGGATGATATGATGTCACATTTCGTTAGCGATGTCCGATAGGAACGAGTCCTACCCGCTATCGCTCATTTTCTTGATAAGTGCCGACACCTCGTGCTGGCTGAACTGGCCGGAGTCCTTCAGGATATCGATCATTTTCATCTCGTTCAAGTGATAGGCATATTTCTCGATCTTCAAGATTTCATGATAAACCAGCTTGCCAAGCGTAGTCTGAAGGTACTTGTTGCCAAACTTGCGCACAAGGTCAACATTTTTTAGCGCCCTGAGCCCTTTGTAGTACTGCTTTCTTGAAATCCCTGATCTTTCAAGAAGGGCAAAGTTGTACCTGATGCCTACGCTGGCCATGTGGAATAGCGTCAGATTCTCCTTTGAAGATAGACAGAGGATTTCTCTTGCATCTTTTGAACAGGCTCATTGTCATCAATGGCAAATTTTTTATCAACCACTTTCAGTGGTAAAAATGCATTAGTCATTTTTATAATTAATAGAACTTGAAATTGTTTCTTAATAACCTAAGATAGAATACTAATGGATAGAGATTTTTGTCATCTGTACATATCCTGTTCTGCCAGACAAAAAACTGAAGATTGAATTGACAAAAAGAAAAAAGAATGATAGGATTGAGACTCGCTTAGAGTCCGCCCAAGCCAACTACTGGTGCAACAGAGACGGCGCCGCAATCCTGATCTGCATCAGCGCTTTGCTCGTTGCTCTGTTCATTAGTGTTCTCTGCATTCTGTTCTGTCTCTTGCTCGTTCTCCTGATCGGTGCTCTCTTTAGATTCTTGGTTGCCAGACAGCAGTCTGTTGATCGAACCTAACAGGCTGTTCTGCTCATCATCTTGCCCTGTGTCTTGATCGCTGCTCTGCTCGCTCAGAAGGGTTTGCTCTGAACTCTGCTTGTTCTTCTGTTCATTTTGCTAGGTTTGCTCCGAGTTCTGCCTTTGTTCCTGCTGTTGGTTGCAGTCAATGTTTGCGATCTCGGCATTGATTAGCTGCGCGTTGGCTGTTAACACAAAGGCGACGGCTGCCATGACCAGCACGGTCCCCAATGCAAGGAACGCTAGTCTGGATTCTATTCTGTTCAGCGCATCCTAAAAAATAGGATACGGATTTATCATGTCTGCCAGAAAATTTCTTAAACTGATTCGTTACATGCTTCTTCCCGGCGGCTCGGCAAAAATTAGCACAAGGCTCCTTGCAGGGCAAGAAGAATTTTCCAAGTTCTGGGGCTTTTTGGCATCATGGGACACAAAGGGTTTATCACTTATCAGATATCTTTCTTGCATTATTGTTATAGAGAATCATGCTGCGCTGATCCATGATCTATGCCATCGTTATGCCTGAGGACAAGCAGATAAATTATTTCGATGGCCAGATGTAGGATAGCCCGCCGCTATCAGAGCCAAAAGCGGGATCGGATTGTTAATATTGCAATATCTTCCAAGATCGGCTAGTTCTTGTACACGCTCGTCGTCTGCGAAAAGCCCGATGCTGCAAGGAGGATAGCGCAGGCGCTGGGCGATCCAAAGGAGTCAAAGCCAGCCGGGATTTCTGTTTTTGACGTGGCAAATAGTGATTGCCACTACAAGGTGTGCAGTGCTCTTGGCCACCTCTATGGTCTTGCCGATTCGACAAAGAACAGGAGCGTGTATCCTGTGCTCGACTTGGAGTGGGCGCCGGTCGACAAAAATCCAAGGGCAGCTAGAGCCATCAAAGTCATCTCTGAATTATCAAAAAATGCGTCGGCATTTGTGCACGCGTGCGACTATGATCAGGAGGGCGAGGTGATAGGTCACAACATCCTGCAATACGCGTGCGGCGGCAAGTATGAGAAGGCGCTGCGGGCAAAATTCTCGACGCTCACCGACGAGGAGATAAGGGAGTCGTTTGCCAGCCTAGAAAGGCCGAGCGGCGGGCTAGCGGAGGCCGGTCGGTCGCGCCACATGCTTGACTTTATCTATGGCGTCAACCTCTCAAGGGCGCTTGCCCAGTCGCTCAAGATGGCCAGCAACGGGTACTGCAACCTCTCTATCGGCAGAGTGCAGGGCCCGACGCTTGCGTTTGCAGTCGACAGGGAACTAGAAATAAGGCTGCACGTCCCTGATCCATACTGGACAATAGCGGCGCAGTTTGAAAAAAACAACCAGACATTTTCAGCGCAGTACGAAAAGCCAAAGGTTGGGACGCTTGCAGAAGCTAAGTCGATTGTAAGCGCGTGCATTGGCAGAGACGGGACGGTGAGCGATGTTGTTGACAGCAAGGCGGTGCTCGGGCCGCCCACGCCATTTAACATCGGCGACCTCCAGCGCGAAGCGTACAGGCTGTTCAAGCTCGGCCCCGGCTACACGCTTGCAATAGCTGAAAAATTGTATCTGCAGGCGCTGATCTCGTACCCCCGCACGTCAAGCCAAAAGCTGCCCCCTTCCATAGGCTACGGCAAGATAATCTCCAGCCTGTCAAGGATAGGAGGCTACGGGCAGCTGACATCGATGCTCCTCTCAAAGGGCCGCCTTGTGCCAAATGAGGGGCGCATGACAGACCCGGCGCACCCTGCGATCTACCCCACGGGCGTAGCGCCGCAGCAAAAGCTGAGCAGCCTTGAATTCAAGGTCTATGACCTAGTAGTGAAAAGGTTCCTTGCCACGTTTGGCGACCCGGCGATAAGCAGGCACACTGACGTTTCGATAGATGTTAACAGCCACACTTTCAAGGCGCAAGGCAGGTCGCCAGTGTATGAAGGCTGGATGGTGTTCTACAAGCCTCATGTCAGACTGGAACAACACGAGCTGCCAGAGCTGCGCAAGGGCGATCTAGTAAAAAACCTTGGCATAGATATGGAGGAAAAGTTCACACAGCCGCCCTACCGCTACAACCAGGCGAGCCTGCTTGCCAAGATGGAGCAGGAGCAGATAGGGACCAAAGCTACCAGAGCGGACATCATTGCCACACTGTTCAAGCGCAACTACATTGCTTCTTCGGTCAGGGGCGGGATCGAGGTGACAGACCTCGGCTTTGCAGTCATTGACTCTATGAGAACGTTCGTGCCCGCCATAATCTCTACAAGCCTGACAAGATCGATGGAGGAGCAGCTGGAAAAGGTAGAGCAGGGTTCTGCCGAAAGCGTTTTGGTCATAGAGCAGGCTGTCGATAAATTGATAGAGTCGCTGTCGGCGTTCATTGAAAAAGAGGTGGATATTGGCGCTCGGATAGGCAACGCCGCCTCTTCTTCTGCGAACGGCGCGCAGGCCGCAACGATGATCGGCTCGTGCCCGGTGTGCAAAAAGGGGCAGCTGCGCATGATAAAATCGTACAAGACAAAAAAGAGGTTCGTCGGCTGCTCGAACTATTCTGGCGGCTGCAAGGCCACGGCGCCTCTGCCACAGAAGGGCGCGATAAGGGTGCTAGGCAAGGCGTGCCCCGAGTGTGGCTGGCCGATAGTTGGAGTAGTTTTTGCAAGGCGGTCAAAGCATTGGAAAATATGTGTCAACATGCAGTGCCCATCAAAAAAGAAGTGAAGTTCTAGAACAAGCTTCGCTAGCATCCTTGCATCAACCTAATAAGAAAACGACCACCTGTTGCAATTAGTAAGATGATGTACAGCGATCACGCGCACATGTGCGAATATTGCAGGGAGAGGTTCCCATGCCCCCTAGACAAGCGCGAGTGCAAGATCGACTGGAAGACATCCCACAATGATCATCACTTGGCGCTGTCGTGCTAGTACGATAATAATCTGTACACGTCTGTACGGCGGTTCTTTAGCAGGGGCAGCGATTTTCTGACCTGCTGCACACGCGATTTATCAATTTCGATTACCTCGACGCCCTCTCGCTGACCCATATCGACAAGCACCACGCCAAACGGATCGACTGCCATGCTCCTGCCGCAATAGATGTTGCCCACCTGGTCGGGCGCGACCACGTACGAGCCGTTCTCAATAGCCCTTGCTTTTACCATCGTCTGCCAGTGCTCCTCCTTCATTTCGCCGGCGACCCATGCGGAAGGTGCGACTAGGAAGTCTGCGCCCTTGACAGTCAGGATCCTTGACAGCTCGGGAAACCGCAGGTCATAGCAGATCAAGAGCCCGACGCTGCCGGCATTTGTCTTGGCAGGCTTGGCGATATTTTTTCCGGGCACCAGCTTGGCAGACTCTTTGAACCCAAGCGCGTTGTAGAGGTGCAGCTTGCGGTAAACCGACGACACTTTGCCGGCGGGGCGTATCATCACGGCGGTGTCGTAGACGCGCTGGAACCTGCCGCTCTTTTCATAGATCGTCGCAATAACGCCGATGTTGTTTTTCTTGGCAGCCTCTGCAAGTTTTGAAACAAAGTTGCCCCTGACGGTTTCGGCTATGCCGGCGGCCAGCTGCGCCGCGGACTGGCTGCCAGGCGAAAACGCCATCTGGAACTCGGGAAAGCATACGAGATCTGCGCCCTTGGCAGCTGCCTCGGCGATAAACTCGATCGACTTGTCCAGATTCTTCTGTTTGTCCTCTGACGAACGCATCTGCACCAGCGCGACTCTCTTTTTCTTCTTTTTCTCCAAGCAGTGCACAAAAGACGCCCAAAATAAAAATAGTTTTTGCTACTGGGCTTCGCTTTTCAGCTTTTTTATCGCCAGATCAAGGGCGTCGAACCACCGGGCAGACTCGTACAGAAAATCTATGCGCCTGCCGCTCACAGGGAATCTGTAGCCCTTCCTCTGCAGCTCCTCCCAGATCTCTTGGCCCGTGAGGCGCTCGTAGGGGATAGAGTATCTCTTGACAGCGTTGATGATCCCGCTTGCCATTGTCTGGAGCTCTGGGTCATCAGGATCGTACATATCCTCTAGAGCGGCTTGCCCGACTGGAACCAGTTCTCCTTGGGCTTTTCGTCGTACACCACGATAACGTGTTCTGGCTTGGTCTTTAATATCTGGACCGCGGCGTCGGTTATAGCTTTTGCAAACTCGTCCTTCTGCTCTTTGGTCCTGCCCGGATACATTGATACTAGAATAAGAGGCATATATGTGAGCTAGCTTTTGTCAGGGCTGGCTTATATGTACATTGGCGACCGGCGTTGGAGCCATCTTTTCTTCTTCTGTCGTAGCGGCGTGGCTGTTTGACCTGCCAAGCTCGTACAGGGCGATCAAGTAACGCTTGATAAAGTTGACTCCGGGAGATGGCCTGCGGCCCTTCTCGTAGTCGCTCAGGACGGACGGCGTGATGTCCATCTTCCTTGCAAGATCTGCCTGCTTGACACCAAACTTTTTCCTCCAGTACTTTAGCTGCTGGGAGGGGTTGTCGCTCAATACCACAGAGCCGGCGATCAGTGCCAGCTCGTTGCCAGTATTATTATTAATGTCAGTGGACAAACGTAGAACGAACTGCCTTTTGGGTGATAAAAAGATTATTACGATAATAGATAAAAACTTGCTATCGTGAATACAGAGAAACTGCGCAAGCTCAACGCGCAGATAACCAAATGCGAATTGTGCCCGAGGCTGGCGCAGTACATCAGGCAGGTAGGTCAGGACAAAGTAAGGCGGTTTGCAAACGAACAGTACTGGGCGCGGCCGCTGCCAAGCTGGGGCGATCCAAACGCGCGGTTGCTGATAGTTGGGCTTGCGCCTGCAGCGCACGGCGGCAACCGCACCGGCAGGATGTTCACCGGCGACAGCTCGGGCGACTGGCTCGCAAGGGCGATGCATGAAACAGGGTTTGCGAGCATGCCGACAAGCAGGAGCAGGGACGACGGGCTGGTGCTAAAGGACGCCTACATCACTGCCGCGGTGCGCTGCGCGCCACCAGACAACAAGCCACTGCCATCCGAACTGCGGAACTGCTCTCAATATCTCATCTCAGAGCTCAAGCTTTTGGACAAGGTCAGGGTGGTGCTTGCGCTTGGCAAGATTGGATTTGACGCCTACTGCCGAGCTGTTGGAGCAAAGGGGCTCTCATTTGGGCACGGGGCTCGCCATCAGGTCGATGGAAAAACATTGCTTGCGTCCTACCACCCAAGCAGGCAGAACACGAACACGGGCAAGCTTACGTGGCCGATGTGGCTGCGGATCTTCAAGACTGCAAGCGCGATCATTGAAAAACAGAGGTAGCAAAGCACGTCCACTTCCTCCTATGCGAGTCGTGCTTTTTGTGCGCCTCTCTGTCCTGATGCAGACAGGAGGAGGATTGAAAATGCTCTATGTACAACAGTGGCAGAGGCTCAAATCCGCGCGGGTCAGTTAGTTAGCTAGCTTCGCAGCACGCCTTGCAGAGGAATTCTACCTTGATCACTTGTCCTAGATCGTACATCACCTTGCAGTAGGCGAGATGGTTGCATCGGGCGCACTGGATCGGCCGGGGAAGCGATGTGTACGTCTGCTTTCTGGTTATTGGGGAATCAAACACTTCTACAGAACGCTGGTGAACGCCTATCATGACATAGACATATTGTCAAACTAAATAAGGGATATCAGGCGGGCAAAAGCCAAATTATTTCTTTGAAGAAATGTCGGTCGTTATCTGGTCGATCTTGTAGCGCAGCGCCTCTTTGACCTTGGTGTTGTCCACCATGTTGAGCGGGCCTTTGCAGTTGGGGCACTTGAAGAACAGCTCGACCGCCGCGTCGAACTTTACGCGCGGGCAGTCACGGTTGCCGCAGTGGTAAAACTCGGTCGATTCTTCGTATTCCAGCCGCTTGTGCAGCCTGTCGAGGATCTTTTTCTTCTGGTTCTCGATAAAGTTGTCAACCTGGTCCTGCTTGGCGCGCCACCTATAGACGAACCAGCCCTTCTTTTCGTCCTTGACGCGGATGCCGGTTATCAGCGCCTTGCCAAACATGTCGTACAGCACCTTGCGGACGATGTTTATCTTCAGGCCCGTTGCGCTCGCTATCTCCTCGTCCGTGACGTCCTCGGTGTTCAGGAGGGCCCTGGCCACCTTGACGTACTCCTCGCCTCCAATAAGGCCGGCAATCTTGACAAAAGAGTCCTCGTATTCGATAGATCGCATCTAATAGTTTTACTAGTTTGTTTTTCCGATATATATCTACTCTCTCTAGCTGCTGCCTCTCTCAGGCTGTGCCATAAAGTGGGTATATCCCGTGCGAATAGTCGCTCACATAGTTCCACACTTCGGGGCTTATCCTGAGTGGGTGGAACGTGGACTTTTGCCTGTCGTCCAGCACGTCGTAAACCATCTGGCCTATCACTATCTGGTCCGGCTTGGCAAGCGTGGTCATTTTCGTCGCGATGTTGATTGTGTAGCCGAGTATGTCGTAGTGTGGGCTCCGCACTTTTTTTCCGTCAACTGTGTGCGTGTCCCACCCATACTGCACCACCACGTTTTCGCCAAGGTCTATCCCGACTCGCACGCTTATCTCAGGGTAGTCGTACTGGTTCAGGATCGGGTTTATCCCGTCCCGGATTATCTTGATCATCGACCGGGCGCAATTTACTGCATTGACGCACGGCAGGTACGTATCGTCGTTTGCAAGGAAGAACGCCAGTATCGCATCGCCCACGTATTTTAGTACGTAGCCGCCGTATGCCGCTATCGTGATTGACATCTCCTGCGTGAACGCCTGTATTATGGCGGCGAGCCGGTCTGCCGGCAGGCTCGATGAAAGCCTTGTCGAGCCTACAAGGTCAATGTGCAGGATAACAAATGTCGCCTTTGACTTGGCCAGCTTGCTCAGGATCTCCTGAGTCTCCTCGGTCGAGAGGTCGAACCTGCTCTCCACCTTGAGGGCCTTCCACACCCGCTCCTGAGCCATCTTGATCGCCTTATCCAGATCGACTACGGCGTCAAGGTAGAACGAGGCCAGTGTCGTCGTTTCAGTCGGCCTTGATTTTTCAGCAGATGCTATCACCCTGTCTACCTCCTCTTGGCTGATGTCGAGCTGGAGCGCAATGATGTCCGGCGGGATGCCAGAGTTGTACAAGTTGATTATAGTCTGCTGCTGGCTCTCGGCCATATTATAAAGCAAGTTGCTCGCAGGCGGTAGATATACTATTATTATTATTTACTGATAGAAGAAAGGTTCCAGCGAGATTAATAATAAGCACTTCCATTATACACATGCACGGGGACAATGGCGAGCAAAAATCAGGAAGAGGAAGAGAGGGCTCTGCTGACGATGACGAACATAAAGTATCTGGTGGAGGGCCTTGACGCGCTGCTGATGACCGACTTGGACGGAGAAAAGCGCAGGAAGGTCATACAGCTTCGCAACGAGCTGTTGGCGCACATCAACAGCATATTCAACGACTATTCGTAAGAGCCGCGCGGACCTTGTACATGACTTCGTTTATCGACAGTGGCTCTTTTTTTATCACGTCGTCCCTGTCAAGCGATCCCATCAGCCTGATCGCCTCGTCGCTTGACACCGAGAGCAGGAACATGAACCTGACCTCGCCGTTGTATGAGCGGATTTCGCGGTACAAATCAAGCCCCGTCATGCCACGCATCACAAGGTCGGTGATGACAACCCTGTATTTCATATGGCTTGCAAATTTTAATGCTTCAGAAGGGTCGGGCGTATGGTCGACTGAAAAGCCGTCTGCGCGGAGGTAGGTCGACACGAGGGCCGCCGTGTTCGGCTTTTGGTCCACAAGAAGAATTGTTTGATTCAACTCTCCCCTTCTCTTCTTGGCTCATTTTTGATATTAAGGGTGCTGGTCAATTGTTATAGAGTTGTTGATTCTCTCCTTCCTCAGCGTTTTCTAGCAAGCCTATAGGACGTCAGAAAGGTCATGAGCAGCATCGCAAAGAGCAGTATGCCGGTGGAGAGGTGGGTTGCGACGAGCAGCGCCTGCAGCTTTGTGAGCACGACGAACATGCCTATCACTATCTGCACCGACACCACGATTGCTGCTATCACAGCGGTCTTCCGGGCCGGGTGAGCGTTCTTGACGGCATAGATGGCGGTCGCATAGATAAGGCCGGCGGCAACTACGACCATCAACCTGTGGTAGTGCTCAAAGAAATACCTCTCTGGCGGCAGGTCAAAGCCATTTGGGCAGAGCGGCCAGTCCGGGCACGATAGCCCCTGATGCGACGCCGTGATGTAGACGCCGACTAGCATGACAGAGTAGAGCATGGCCAGTGCCGAGAACGAGAGGCCGACGGCCACCTTTGGTCTGGAATGCTGTACCTCTTCCAACAGGCAGGAAATCGTGCCTACGCCAATTATAACCTTGGCATTAGACTTTTTTCTGCTCTATTTTCTCATATCTGTTTTATGCGCTGGTGCCGCTAGTCAGTGCAATGGAAAATACTACCGATGCAGACCTGTCAAGTTTCGAGGGCAAGTACCCCAAAGACCTCTTCAACAAGAATGTTGAGGCAAATGGGCAGGCAATAGGACGCATTGCAAAAGAGACGGATGACACTATAGTGGTTTTCAGTGATTCCGGCAATTTGCGCTTTGACATACCCAAGTCAAAGATAGAGATGGCTGGCGGCTCGGTGATAGTAAAGGAGGAGGCGCTTGACCAGTATGTGGTTGACAAGGATGCGCCATTGCCAGAGAGCGGCGGCCTCAGGCCGTCGGCTGAGGAGATAATCCAAAAGGCTGGCGAAATCCCGGAGAGGCCGTCGGCGTCTGTCCCTGGAGAGCAGCAAGAATACAGGCAGCCGTCAGCAGTGGAAGAGAAGGCAATAGATATCGCCGATGACGTCACCGATGAATTCAAAGGCGTAGGCCGGGAGTTGGAACAGGCGGCCAAGACGGCCAAGGGCAAGATGGAAGAAATAGGGGCGACCGCGGCAAGCGATATGGAAGAAGCGGCAAGGCAGGCCGCAAGCAGCACCAGCAGCCTGGCGCGGTCAGGAGCCAGAGCAGCCAAGGAGAAAATCGTGGCTGCTCAGAGCAACACAGAGGCCGGCTTGAGCTCTGACAATATCTTGAAGATCGAAAAAGAGTCAAGGCAGCCGTCTACGGAGGTTAATCTTGGCAGCTACGAGGGAAAATATCCCAAGGACCTCTTTAACAGAACCGTGCTCCTGAACAACCAACAGCCAGTCGGGCGCGTGGTCAGAGAGACAGACGACATTATTGTGGTATTCAGCGATACCGACAGTTCTATTAGATTTGACATCCCCAAGTCCGAGGTCACTCTGGCTGGCGGCTCTATTGTCGCTAACGAGGATCTGCTGTTTCGGTACAGAAAGCGGAGAGATGATCCGATACCGCCGGGTAGGGCGCTCAGACCTTCAGGGAAAGAGATCCGCGCTGCGGCCGCAGAGCAGGTCGTTGTTGAAGCTGAGCAGAAAAAGCGCACGACTCCAGACGCGGTGATGCAACAGGGAGACTATCTGGCAGCCATGCCGCCGCCCGAGACCACGGTCGTGTCAAGGCCGGAAGGATATGTTGGCACCGAGTCAGAGCTGTCCAAAAAGGTCAAAGGGGCACTTGCGGAGCTCAAGGAGATAATCGTTGCAGGCACCAAGGTGGCAAAGAAAAAAGCCAAGCAAGCGCAGCTGCAGGCTGCGGAAAAGCAGGCAGAGATGGACGCAGCGGCGATCTCGCGGATGGGAGGGCTTTCTGCAAGGTTTGCTGACTCGTTTGAAGAAATATTATCAGAAATCAGGACAAGAACGTATGCAGATCAAGAGCAGATTTACACGGGCTTTCTAAAGCTGATGGATACGCAGCGCGAACTGGTGGTTGCAAGGCGCGACCTTGCCAGAAGGCTGAAGGACTCGGTCAATGTTCCTGTGGTAGACAATAATCCTCAGCTGGACGTGCCGCCCGAGCTTCCAGAGGACGTTAGTAAGAGCAGAACCCTTACCGAAGGCAGGAACACGACGACAACGAAAACAAGGCGGACACGCAAAACAATAAGGAAAAGAAAATCCTAGTAGTGCAGGCGCGAATTTTCGTAAAATTCCCTGTCCTCTTCTGCCATGACCACGCGCTTGTGGCATTCCTCGCAGAGCAGGTATTTCGAATCGGCAGGAAGCTCTTTTTTGCACTTGCCGCAGAATTTCTTCAACAACAACAGCAGGATGATCATGCGGCTTTCTAAGATAAAACTGTGCCGCGTATAGAGAAATCTACTTAAGCATGAAGTTCGCCATCAAAGCGAACAGGGGCAACGTTGGCTTTACAGAACGAAGTTTCTAACGCATTGTCGTATGCGGTCAGCAAAGGCTTCCAGATACATCCTGACGCGTTTGCAATGCTCAAGGGACTCGAATCTGCCGACGTGCTCAAGACCGTGCAGGAAATAATCAAATCCAAAAAGCCGTCAAAGAACGCGGTCATTCTGGTAGAGGATATCAAAGGCCTGCTGAGCCCCAAGAAAAACGATGGGCCGATAGAGCAGACGTGCACGGTGTTGATGGACCCGACGCCCAAGGTCACCACCGGAGAAGGCGTCGAAGGCTATGCGGCGCTCTTTAGGAGCAGATTTGAAAAGACAATGCGCATTCTGGCGCAGAGGCCCGACAGTAAGCGCATATCCAAGATAGCCTCAGTCAAGCAGAACTCACGCAATAATAATAGTAGCAAATTTGTTGAGAGGGGCGAAAAGAGCCTTCATGGCAGCGCAGGCTCGACCATAGTCGCCGGCCTCTTGATGTCAAGGCGAACCAAGAAGAATGGAATTGAAATTGCAGTTGACGACTATACCGGCATTTTGACAGTCACCGCAGTGGCCGAGGACGCAAAAAAACAGGCGGCAGCGCTTGCCATGGATCAGATGGTCATGCTCGAGCTTGAAAACGGCAAGGGCGCGCCGGGGCTGACGGTCAAGAACATCATGTCGCCGGACATACCCGACCACCTGCCCAACAGGAGCAAGTCAGAAGCGTACGCAGTTTTGATTTCAGACCTCCATGTGGGGAGCAAGTATTTCATGGAAAAAGAGTTTTTGCGATTTTTAGACTGGCTGTCGTCTGATGACGATAATGACATTGTGCGCAAGATCAAGTTCCTATGCATCGGAGGCGACGTGATAGATGGGATCGGCATATTTCCAAATCAGGACAAGGAGTTGCTGATGATGGATGCAGACAAGCAGATGAGCCACGCGGCGCGGCTGCTGGCCAAGGTGCCAAAGCATATCAAGATGCTAGTGATACCGGGCAACCACGACCCGGGAAGGAGGGCGCTTCCGCAGCCAGCGATCCCGGGCAAGGATCTAGCTGACCACCTTTACGGCCTGCCAAACTGCACGATGCTTGGCAATCCTGCATTTGTCGATCTGAACGGTGTCAAGTTGTTGATGTTCCATGGGCAGAGCTTGGATGATGTCATTGCCACCACGCCGGGCCTGAGCTATTCAAGGCCGGCAGAGGCGATGAAGGTGCTTCTCAAGGCGCGGCACCTTGCTCCGACATATGGCGAACGCACCCCGGTCGCCCCCGAGCAGGAGGACATGATGGTCATTACAGACGTGCCGGACATTTTCCATGCGGGGCACGTGCACGTGACGGATGTCCAGAGCTACCGCGGAACCCTTATCGTGAATTCAGGGGCGTGGCAGAGCCAGACAAAGTTCCAGCAGACCATGGGCATCACGCCGTCGCCGGGCATGGCGATACTAGTCAACTTGGCGACGCTCCAGCCTTCTATCCAAGATTTCAATTAGTAGCAGTAGTAATAAGCGACGCAAAATCTTCCTTGAGCGCTTCTTTGACTGTTGTCATAGGAATCGTTATCTTGATCTTTTGCGACCTGCCATAGCGCCCTTGGTTGACGATGTCTGTCGACACCAAACCAAGAAGCTCTAGCTCGCTTATTATCTGGGTGACACGCCGCTGAGTCAACGGCTTTTGCTCTACCTGCTTGCAGAGCGTCAGATAAGTGTCATAGACGTCGCCGGTGGTTCCGCTCTTTGATTTTGTCACAGCGATTATTACCAGCTTGTGGTGTACCGGCGCATTTTTCAGCGCTACAAATGGAGCATCTTTTTCCATTCTGTCCTGCCCCGCGCGAACATGCTTTTCATCAACTCTAGTTGCGCCTTCCCTTTCTGCAAGCTCGGCCGCGACCCTGAGCAGATCGATTGCCTTTCTTGCGTCGCCGTGCTCCCTCCCGGCCATCGCCGCGCAGAGGTTGATTGCCGCGTCAGAGATTGCGCCCTCGTTAAAGGCCAACTTGCTCCTCTCCTGCAGGATCTGGCGCAGTTGGTCCACCGTATATGGGTTGAACACGGTCTCTTCCTCGCTGAGGCTGCTTCTCACACGAGGGTCGAGTTTGTCCTTGAACGTGAGGCTGTTAGAGATTCCAATTAGAGTGACAAAGCCTCCCTTGCTCATCATGCGCTGGTTGGCCCTTGTAAAGTTGTAGAGGATATCGTCCCCACTCTTGTCGACAAGCGAGTCTATTTCGTCTATCACCAGGATAAAATGCAATTTTTTCTTTTGTATGTACTGCAGTATCCTGTCGGTCGCTTCGCCCATCGACAGGCCGGTAAAGTGCACCTGCTTGCCCTGCTCTTCCTTGTTGATGCCAAGATCTTCGGCAATTTCAAAGAGCACCTTGTACGCACTGCCGGCTGCCTTGGCGTTTATGAAAATTACCGTGACGTCTATCTTTAATTCATTTGACTTTTTCTGAAGCCTATCGACAACATTTTTTGCCACCGCGGTCTTGCCCGTGCCCGGCTTGCCAAACAGCAGCAAGTTTGATGGTCTTGCACCCTTGAAGACAGTCGACAGCACCTGCGCCAGAGTCTTTGCTTCTTCATCACGGAATGGAAGTTTTTCCGGCACATAATCTATCGTCAGTGCTTGGCGATTCTTGACAAGTGACTTGCCACTTGCGGCCTTGTCAAAAATGCTATCGATGTCAAAGCTCAATTGATATCACATCACCATTACGGGCGCGCCAATTTTAACCAGCCGCCACACCCCTCTTTTTCTTTTGCAAAATGCAAGTTTGTTAATTTTACCTTAACAA